>CAYPLP010000003.1:0-585128 GCA_964411635.1 uncultured Gemmatimonadaceae bacterium | reverse complement strand
AGTCCCAATGTGGCTGGCCATCCTCTCAGACCAGCTACCCGTCATCGCCTTGGTGGGCCGTTACCCCGCCAACAAGCTGATAGGCCGCGAGCCCCTCCACCTGCGCCTTGCGGCTTTCCTTCCCAGACCATGAAGCCCGGAAAGCGTATGCGGGATTACCCGGCCGTTGGGCCGGCTATACCCCACAGGTGGGCAGGTCGCTCACGTGTTACGCACCCGTTCGCCGGTGGGTGATTGCTCACCCCCCTCGACTTGCATGTGTTAAGCACGCCGCCAGCGTTCGTCCTGAGCCAGGATCAAACTCTCCAAGAGTTCAATATGGCTCTGCCGAACTGGCTCACCACGCTCAAGCGTGGCGTCCTGTCCGAATCACGTTGTGTACGTCAGTCAAATTCTCTCCCCGGAACCTGATCGTGTTCCGGTTCGACGAGTCCGCCTCGCACATCCATCAACGCTCATTCCAGTTTTCAATCAGCAGTCAACCATGCCCCAGTTTTCAGGGCAGCCTGTAATTATACCCCGTGGTTCCAAGCCAGTCAAGGGAGTACAGGCTCAACCCACCCACCACCACCCTACCCCCAACTGAGGGGATCCGAATCCTAGCACCACGCGTCCGCTACGCAAGAGAAGTTTCCCTCACACCACCCCTACGCAACCGCTCGCAACGCTCCTCACGCGCACCAATCCGGAGTTCACTACCCGACCCCAGCAAGTGCTCCGTGAAGGACTCGAACCTTCAACCTAGCGATTAAGAGTCGCTTGCTCTACCAATTGAGCTAACGGAGCGCATCCCACACCAACGCCTTCAGGAATGGTGCGCCAGGAGGGATTCGAACCCCCGACCCTCAGCTTAGAAGGCTGATGCTCTATCCAACTGAGCTACTGGCGCCTCGTCGGCGGGCCGGATCGCACGGCTTTCGCCGTGCGAGTCGGGGCGGCCGGATTTGAACCGGCGACCTCCTGCTCCCAAAGCAGGCGCGATACCGGGCTACGCTACGCCCCGCTGAGGAACCCGGAATTGTACTCCGACCTCGCTGTTTGTCAACGCTGCGCCACCAGACCAGCAATCAAGGCGCGAAACGCACGACCCCGATGGCTCACGACTTCCTTCTCCGACGCCAAACTCGCACCAAAAGTGCGCCCCAGCTCGGTCGACAGGAAGTACGGATCATACCCGAAGCCTCCCTCCCCGACCGGCTCATTCAAGATCTCACCAGTAACCTCTCCACGGGCCGCGTACTCCCGCGATCCGTCGCAGTACGCCGCAACACACACATACCGCGCCGAGCGATGCAGCTCCCCGCGCAGCACTTCCATCAACTTCCGGTTGTTTGCGTCGTCCAGCTCCTGACCACTCAGATCCGGCCGGTTGCACCAGCGCCTGCTCCGCACACCTGGCGCGCCCTGAAGGGCATCCACCATCAGACCTGAATCATCCGCCACCACCGGCAGCCCGGTTGCTGCATGAAAGTAACGCGCCTTCGCCAGGGCATTCTCCTCGAACGAATCGAACGCCTCCACCGCATCCTCCGCGGCATCCGCTTCCACTCCGGCCTCCACCAGATCCATCACGGGAAGTCCGGCCGCAGCAAACAGGGGCCGCAGCTCCCTCAGCTTGCCCGCACTGCGTGTCGCCAGCACGATGACGTCAGACTTCACTTGGCACCCAATGCCTGCTGTTGCAACCGATCCAGCCTGGTCAGGCCACCCTCGGCAAGCCTCAGCAAAGCGTCCAGTTCCTGGCGGTCAAAGGTGCCGTGTTCGCCCGTCCCCTGGACTTCCACGAAACGCCCTTCACTGCTCATGACCACATTCATGTCCACGGCCGCCCGCACGTCCTGGGAATAGTCGAGGTCCAGCACCGGGACGCCATCCACAATCCCCACGCTTACCGCAGCCACTCTGCGCCGGACCGGCGATTGTGCGAGTCGCCCCTGCGCCACCAACCAGTCGAAGGCCTCCACCACTGCCACGCAGGCACCCGTGATGGCGGCGGTCCGGGTGCCACCGTCGGCGTCAAGGACATCACAATCCACGCGCACGGTGAGTTCACCAAAGCGAAAATCATCCAGCATGGCACGGATGCTCCGGCCGATCAGCCGCTGAATTTCCTGTGTCCGGCCACCCAGCTGGGTCCGCTCTCGGGGAGTGCGTCTGGTCGTGGATCGCGGCAGCATGGCGTACTCCGACGTAAGCCAGCCTTCCCCACTTCCCTTTCGCCAACCGGGGACTCCGTCCTCGACCGTCACGGCACACAGGACGCGGGTATGGCCAAAAACACTCAGGCAGGATCCTTCGGCGTTCCGCACCACACCCATTCGCAGCGACACGGGCCGCATCTGATCGGCCGCTCTCGAATCAGGCACCGTTCACGCCTCCTGGAACCTGGCTCAGCGACCTGACCAGCGCCGTTGTCGAATGCCCGGGAACGAGTGGAATGATGTGCACCGATCCACCTCTGCCGAGAACCTCAGCCGCACCAACCACGGAATCCACCTCGTAGTCTCCCCCCTTGACCAGTACATCCGGCTCGAGCTCCCGGATGAGTTCCAGTGGTGTGTCTTCGCCAAAAGCCACCACGGCATCGACCGCTTCGAGAGCTGCGAGGACGAAGGCGCGGTCGCTTTCCGTTCGTATCGGTCGGGTGGGTTCGCCGGGCCGTGACTTACCCAGTCGACGCGCTGAATCGTCGGTATTCAAACCCACTGCCAGGTACGATCCCAGATCGCGGGCCCGAACCAGGAGATCCACGTGTCCCGGATGCAGCAGATCAAAGACGCCATTGGTGAAGACGAGAGAACCCGAAAGCGAGCGCCGCCAGCGTATGACAGCATCACGGGAGAGGACCTTCCGTCGGGGGTCCAGCATCAGAAACTGCGGGTGACCTGAGGTTCGAAATGGAGTTCGCGCACGAACAAGGGCAATTCGACGGTTTCACTGTAGCGTGCCGAGATCGTGACCCGGTTGTTCCGTCGCTGAATGCCTATCCGACCGGCCTCGTCCGGCAGTCCTAGGGAATCCGCCAAGGCGGCCAGCCTTCGCACGATCGCGGAATCTTCCCGGGTGTCGGCGAAATGAACCTCCTGCTCCATGGCGTCACGGAACCGATAGTAACGGAAGTAGACTTCACCGACGTTGAATCCGAAGTAGCCCACCGCGACCAGGATGAGCAGAAACACGAGACACCCGAGGCGGCTGGCACCGGTACGCGTCACCATTGGGACTGCGCTCCTTCGATGATGTCGTTGACGATCCTCTCGATTGCCTGCTTGCGTCCCTCCGGTTCGGCGCGTTCGGCGTACTCTCCCTCGGCGGTGATGCCGGCACGTTCGAACAGGACCTTCCCGGTGGTCTGGTCGACAACCTTCACGTCTACCACGATTTGAACCCGTCTCCGGGCGCTGGTGGCTCGTGCCGGATCAGCGCTGAACCCGACCGGAACATCGGCTTCGTACTTCTTCACGGTACCGGTGACGACAGCGTTGGCCCGCGCTTCCGGTGCATCCCGGACGCCGAGCCGGGATGTCATCTCCTTTCTTAGAGCGAGGTGCAGCTCGGTCGATACCTCCGGATTGGCGGTCTCGTTCTCGAAGGGGATCACGGCAACGGTCCGGATGTGTCGTGGCAAACCTCCGCCACCTGACAGGCTGTAGAGGCAGCCCAGCAGGAGAATGGTGCTAAGGACGCCAAATCGACGCATCGAACCCTTGTTCCCGGATGGTGTTCCTGATGGTAAGCAGCAGGGACCGTCCCGCCCCCGGCTGGCGATAGACTACGTGTGCGGTATCCCTGCGCTCCACCAACTGGTCGATCCGGTCTCGCGTTATGCGTTCCATTCTGACAAGCCCATCACGTCCGAAGGCAACGCGCCATCCGGGCTCCTTGCCAATCTGGGCCCGAAGTGTGTCCCCGTCGAGGGTTACGGTGGTATCCGACGCCTGCACGCGAACCGCTCCCAGGGCAGACCAGAGGAGTGGCGCAGGCGGCAGGTAGCGCCGGGCCTCATCCTGGGCGGTTGCCACGATGGTGTCCGCGATAAGGATCACAAAACCAGCATAGGCCCCATTATCGAGAAAAAGGTCGATGCGCAGACTGTCGGGTGGTGCCAGGCGGGCAACGCCCTCGCCCCGGGCGCCACCAAGGCGCTCCCGGTATTCCCAGCGGAAGAGGATACGGTTATGGCCCTCCGGAAGCACCGTTGCCGGGAGGCGTTGCGCCGTCGGTACGCCGGTCAACGGACCGGCGCGGGGAGCGGAAGCACAGGCTGCCACGAGCACTACGCCGACCAGCGCTCCCCTAACGATCGAGAAGGTCACGTATGTCCGCCGGGATCGAGGCTGCCCGTCCCGCTTCATCGAGGGCGACAAGGCTCGTGGACGCCGTGGCCAGCCGGCGGCCGGAGAGTGCATCGGCAATGAGGTAATGGAACGTCATGCCCCGCGAACCCAGCCGGGAGAGGGTCGTCGTCACCCGGATCAGGTCATCGTAGCGGGCGGGAGCATGGTATCGGACCGTGGCCTCCGCCACGGCCAGGGGTACCCCCCGCCGCTCCATCTCGGCATAGGCCAGACCCCGCGATCTGATGAACTCGGTTCGCCCCATCTCACACCACACCAGATACTCCGCGTGGTACACGACACCCATGCGGTCCGTTTCGCCGTACCGCACGCGGAATTCGATGTCGTGCGAGGGGAGGTCAGGCACGGTCGCATTATCGCTGAGGCAGGCCGGGTTTGTAAAGCCACGTCCGGCCACGTAGACTCAGCGCGTGCTACCCGAACCCTGCTACATCTTCTCTGACGCGCACCTCGGCGCGGCACCACCCACGGCCGAGGCAAACCTCCTTCGCTTCCTGGAACAGGTCCGGGCCGATGGGGGCTCACTCGTGATCAATGGAGATCTCTTTGACTTCTGGTTCGAATGGCGGAGAGTCATTCCGAGAGCGGGCTTCCGGACACTGGCCGCGCTCGCGGCACTTCATGACGGCGGCGTTCCGGTACTGTGGATCGCCGGGAACCATGATTGCTGGGGTGGAGACGTCATCCGGAAAGACGTGGGTGCGACCTATCATGTAGGGACATGGGCAGGCGACATCGCCGGATGGAGGACGAGGATCGATCATGGCGACGGCCTGCGTGATGCGGAGGACCGCCGCTACCGGATGCTGCGCACGATCCTGCGGAACCGGTGGTCCATAGGAGCGTTCCGTCTCATCCACCCGGACCTGGGGACTCGTATCGCGTCCGGGTCGTCGCACGCCAGTCGGACATATCGTGCGCGGGACGGAGGCGAGGGTCTGCGCAAGGTCGCGGCCGGTGTGCTGGCCGATGGGCGGACTGATCTCCTCATCCACGGCCACTCCCATGTGGCGCACCTGGAGCGGTTTCCGGGAGGCGTTTATGCCAATCCGGGGAACTGGCTGGATGACACCACCTATCTGAGCGTGAGGAAGGATGCGGTGCGTCTGCATCGTTGGTCTCCGGAGGATCCCAACCGAATACTTGCCACGGAGATCCGGGGAGAGGCGGTATCTGGATCTACCAGCGAATACTGATTCCCGCGCCGATACCTGCCGGGGCCGGCCGGAACCCGACACGCGCAGGCAGGTCCCACAGGAGTGAAGAAACGAAGGCATCGGCCCCGGCGAACAGGTGATTGAAAACGATGATCGCCACCCAGTCTTCGAACTGGCCCCGACGTGCGTCCACGACTCCTTCATCGAAATGGGTCTGTACGGAGTCGACCGGCACGAACATACCAGACCCATCCAGGACGGGAGCGCCGGTTACCGGGTCTGTTCGGTAGTGGTTGACGATGTGGTCTCTGGCTCTGGCCTTCGCGATGCGAAGTTCGGCGCTGATCCTGAAAAGCATGGTGAAGGCCAGGGCGTCGACGGTGAAGTAGACGGCACCGGGGAGCTGACGGCGCAAACGCGCCTGTCCCAGGCCCGGCAGGAGCATGGATCTCAGGAACGCTCGCCCCGGCGAGAGTGGAGCGAGGAGAGAATCCGGCGGATTCCGCAGTGGCGCTGTGCGGAGGGGCGCGCTGCTGGTCACCGAGGCGGAGTCCGGTGGGTTCTGAGCCGCCGCTGGCTGGTTCCTGGCGGTGTGGAGGGTCAGGAGGACGATTGCGCCTATCGTGAAGCGGATATCCACCGGTGTTTCATTCGCGGTTGGCTGCCCGACTGGCAGTGGCGGGAGCGTATGGGAATCGAACCCACCCGACCCGACGATGTCGGGTCACAGTCGTTTTGAAGACGACGAAGGCCACCAGGCCTCAGACACCCCCCTGATTCGCCGCCGGCTGCACGATCAGCAACTGATCATCCAGCGGGCTCACTTCTCCGATGACGACCGCTCCGGGCACGCGCTGAAGATAGTCGTCAGCGCGATCTTCGGGCAGCGACAGGAGCAGGCCTCCGGAAGTCTGGGGGTCTACCAGGAGCGATCTGGCGAAAGGATCGATCGCGCCCCATGAAACCTCATCCTTGACCCATTCGAGGTTTCGGGCTGCACCAGCGGGCTCGGCACCCGCAACCCAGGCTTCCCGCGCGGACGGAAGGATGGGAAGCAAATCAGTGTTGATTCGAAGGCTCACACTGCCAGCTCTGGCAATGTGCTTTGCGTGTCCCAACAGGCCAAAGCCGGTCACGTCTGTTCCGGCACGGGCGCCGAGCTGGATGGCGGCCAGGGAAGCATCCCTGTTGAGGGACTGCATCGAAGTGATGGTCCCGCCGGCAAGGGATGGGTCGAGCAGGCCTCGCTTCAGCGCGGTAGTGACCAGGCCAGTGCCCAGCGCCTTGGTGAGTATGAGGAGATCGCCGGGTTGGGCCCCAGCATTGGAGAGTATGCGGTCGGGATCAACCCGTCCGGTAACGGCGAAACCAAACTTCAGTTCGTCATCCACCACGGTATGACCGCCAACCACTCCGGCGCCCGCCTCATGCATCTTGTCCTGACCTCCCCGCAGGATCTCGGTCAGGACAGAGATTGGCAGAGCCCCAACCGGGAACGCCACGATTCCCAGTGCGGTGAGTGGCTCGCCCCCCATGGCGTAAACATCCGAGAGGGCATTTGCCGCTGCGATCTGCCCGAATTGGTAGGGATCGTCAACTATTGGCGGGAAAAAATCGACGGTCTGCACCAACGCGATGTCGTGGGACAGGCGAAACACCCCGGCATCGTCGAAGGTTTCCCTTCCTACGAGGATACGGGAATCGGTTCGCGCGGGGAGCGGCGCGAGCGCCTGTGACAGGTCACCCGGACCCATCTTGGAGGCTCAACCGGCGCAGCGGGCGAACTGGGTCAGACGGAACGTGTTTTCCCGGAGGTCTGTCATGGCTGAATACGTTGGGGGAACACTGCCTTCGTTGCCCTACCGTGGAGCCGGCGTCTGGTTTCACTGAAATAGAACTGCGCCCGCACCGCATGTCAGGTCCATCCGTCCGACGGCGTGGTGGGGACGGGCGCGCCAGCGCGCACCGGCGCGGAAGGCCGCGCCGGTGTCATGCGCCTTCGAGCGCCGTCTCAGCCGAGGTGTGCGATGAGATCGATTTCCACGAGAACTCCCCGCGGCAGCGCCGCTGCCTGCACCGTGGAGCGTGCGGGTCGTGCCTCGCCGAGCGCCGCGGAATACACCTCGTTCATGCGCGGGAAGTCACCCATGTCCTTGAGGTACACGGTGGTCTTGACCACATCGGTCCATTGGGCGCCGGCGGCCTTCAGGACCGCGGTGAGATTGGCCATGACCTGCGTAGTCTGGGCCACGACATCACCATCGACCATCTGGCCGGTGGTCGGGTCCATGGGGATCTGGCCTGCGGTATACAGCACGCCACCGGCCACAACAGCCTGAGAGTAGGGGCCAATGGCAGCCGGGGCACCGGTAGTCTGGATGGTTGCTGAGATCACGTCATTCTCCTAAAAGAGTCCCACGATGCTTCCATCGGGTTTGACAGCCATGCGCTCGGCGGCGGGCTGCTTGGGAAGGCCTGGCATGATCATGATGTCGCCGCACTGGGCGACGACGAACCCGGCTCCCGCCGAGGGGTGTATCTCGTTCACCGTGATGCGGAATCCCTTCGGTCTGCCGAACCTGGTGGGGTCGTCGGTGAGCGAGTACTGGGTCTTTGCCATGCAGATCGGCGTCTGGCCCATACCGATGGATTCCAGGTAGTCGATGGTGCGTTCTGCCTTGGCGGAGAAGTCAACGCCATCCGCGCCATATACCTTGCTGGCGATGGTGCCGATCTTTTCACGGATCGGACGGGAAGCGTCGTAGATGGGGGCGTAATTCGACCCACCTTCGTCGAGCAGGCCCAGGACTTCGTTGGCCAGGTCCACTCCGCCGGCTCCGCCCTTGTTCCATACGTCGGCCAGAGCGACGCGGACACCGAGTTTGCGGGCGGCATCCATTACGGCCTTGAGTTCGGCGTCGGTGTCGGATGTGAAACGATTGACCGCCACGACCACCGGGAGGCCGAACTGCTTCATGTTGCTGATGTGGTGCTCGAGGTTCGGGATACCCCGTTCGAGCGCTCCCAGATCTTCGGTTGCCAGTTGAGCCTTGTGTGCTCCTCCATTGAGCTTGAGCGCGCGAACCGTGGCGACCACCACGGCGGCTTCGGGCTTCAGGCCGGCCATGCGGCACTTGATGTCGAGGAACTTCTCGGCGCCCAGGTCCGAGCCGAAGCCCGCCTCGGTAACGACGATGTCCGCGAGGGCGAGTGCCGATCTGGTGGCCACCACCGAGTTGCAACCATGGGCGATGTTGCCGAAGGGACCGGCGTGGACAAAAGCTGGTCCGCCTTCGAGAGTCTGCACGAGATTCGGGCGGATGGCGTCCTTGAGAAGGAGGCCCATGGCACCGGCGGCGTTCAGGTCACCGGCGCGAACCGGTTTGCGTGCGGTACCGTACGTGGCGCCGATGATGATACGGGAGAGACGTTCCTCGAGATCACTGGCACTGGAGGCGAGCGCCAGAATGGCCATCACCTCGCTGGCTGGGATGATCACGAAGCGTTCTTCCCGGGGGACACCCTCGGCTGGTCCGCCCAATCCGATGATGATTTTTCGCAGCGCCCGGTCGTTCATGTCGATCGTCCGCGGCCAGGTTATGCGCCGGGGATCGATTCCCAGGGCATTCCCCTGCTGCAGGTGATTGTCGAGCAAGGCGGAGAGCAGCGCATGGGCACTGGAGATTGCATGGAAATCTCCGGTGAAATGGAGGTTGATGTCCTCCATGGGAAGCACCTGCGCATAGCCACCTCCAGCGGCACCACCCTTCATGCCGAAGACCGGGCCCAGGGATGGTTCCCTGACACAGAGGGCGACGCGCTTCCCGATCTTTCGCAATGCCTGAGCCAGCCCGACCGAAGTCGTGGTTTTCCCTTCCCCGGCGACGGTGGGATTGATGGCTGTAACCAGCACGAGTCGACCACGCGGTGGGCGCTGCGAGATCTCCAGGGGGATCTTTGCCTTGTACTTGCCGTAAAGGTCAAGGTCGTCAGGCGTCAGATCGAGTTCCGCGGCCACGTCGGCAATCGGCCGCATTCTGGCTTTCTGGGCGATTTCGATACTCGTGAGGGCAGACATTTACCGAACCATTTGAGGTTGAGTGTTGTGTGCGGGCAATCTCCGATCGGCAACCTAGGCCTCGGGGCCGGGCGTCGCCAGCCGGAACAGGCGCGCAGTGTTCGCAACCAACTGTTCTCCGAGCGCTTCTGGAGGGACACCCCGGACTTGCGCCACACGATTCACCGTGAGTGCAACATGGGCGGGCTGGTTGCGTTCCCCGCGGAAGGGCACCGGAGCCAGCCAGGGTGCATCGGACTCCACGAGCAGTCTCTCCGCTGGAACGGCGCGAACGAGATCATCGTCGGTCCACTTCCGGAACGTCACCACACCACTGAACGACACATACCAACCGGCGGCGAGCGCGGTTTCCATAAGGAATGGTGGTCCGGTGAAGCAGTGGAGTACGCCGGTTACGCCGGCGGATTCCGCATCGTGGATGGCGGCCGCGGTGTCCTCCGCCGCATCACGTGTGTGCACGACCACTGGCCGTTGCAGGGAGGATGCCAGCGAGAGCTGGGCGGCGAATACCCGACGCTGCACGTCCCTGGGGGAGTTGTCATAGTGGTAATCGAGTCCGCACTCACCGACGGCCACGGCACCATCGACGAGGTGCTGGTGGATTCTGGACTGATCGTCGGCCCCATGGAACAGGGATGCTTCATGCGGGTGACGGCCAGCGGTGTACCAGATGAATCCGGCGTGCCCCTGGGCGACGGACCGGGCGCGGTCAGCCATGTCCGGCGATTCACCGATGCAGACTATTGCACGGGCTCCTGCCTCGCGGGCCGCCTGAATCACGGCCTCGCGGTCCGGATCAAATGCCGGATCCGCGAGATGGGAATGGCTGTCCGAGAATACAGGGGACATCCGCGGCGCCACGGCCGTGGTGTCCGTCAGCGCTTTACGGGCGCGGGTGCCGGGCTTCTGGCAGCCTTCTTCCCCGCCCTGCCGGATGTCTCCTCCGGTACCGCAGGAGTCCGACTGTCACGCGCTGATGACGGAGAGTCGGATCCGGGTGCCTGACGAGCAGCCCTGGCCGAAACGTGCGCCTTGTCCCCCTCCTTTCTGGGGAACTTCCGTTCCACATAGAGGAGTATCGGCGACGCAACGTAGATCGAGCTGAAGGTCGCCACGAAAATGCCGAATGTCATCACCCAGGCGAATGGCCGCAGTACTTCTCCAGCGAAGATCAGGAGCGCCAGTGTCGCTGCCAGGGTGGTGACGTGCGTCATTACCGACCGAGGCAACGTCTCGTTAATGGAGCGATTGAGCGTATCGTACAGCGCTTCCTTGCGCGCTTTCTTGAGATTCTCGCGAACGCGGTCGAAGATGATGATGGTATCGTTGCCGGAGTAACCCAGCAGCGTGAGGATCGCCGCCACGACTGTCAGCGACACCTCGATATGGAACATCTTTATGAACGCCAGCGTCACGAGGATGTCGTGCGCCGTGGACAGAACCGCGGCAAGACCGAACCGCCACTCGAAACGGATGGCGAGATAAGCCAGGGTGATCAAGGCCGCGAAGAACATGGCAATCACGGCTCCGCGGGCGAGTTCCTGACCCACCTTGGGGCCCACGACCTCCCGGCGCTCGATGCGGTAGCCGTCGCCATACCGGGCGGTGAGGGCACTGGCTACGCGCTGCGATACAGCCTCCACGGAAGCGGAGTCCTCGGCGCTGCCACCCTGCACCCGGATGGTGTAATCGGTGGGTTCACCGAACTGGGTGATTTCGGCTTCACCAACGGCAGAGCGGAGTTCGGCGACATCGGGTGGAGTGTCGAACCTGACCTGGAGCAGCGTACCGCCGGTGAACTCGATGCTGTAGTTGACTCCGCCGGTGATGGCAAAAGAGGCCAGTCCAACGGCGATGAAAGCAACGGTAAGGATGGCGGCATGACGCCACCATTTGATGAAATCGAACGTGGTGTTATGAAGGATCCGGAACATCAGATGCTCAGTGTCTGTGCGCCACGAGTGCGCGTGAGCCACATCAGATAGAAGGTACGCACCACGAAGAGCGCGGCGAAGAGCGAGGCCGCGATACCCGCGATGAGCGTGACCGCGAAGCCCTTCACCGGTCCGGTACCGTACTGATAGAGCACGGTGGCGGTAAGAATGGTGGTAGCGCTGGTATCGACGATGGCGCTCATGGCATGATGGAAACCTTCGTCGATGGCGGTGCGCACGGTCTTGCCCCGATCCAGTTCCTCGCGAATACGTTCGAACACCAGAACGTTCGCATCGACTGCCATACCCACCGATAGCACCAGCCCTGCCAGCCCCGGCAAGGTGAGCACCGCGTTGAAGCCGGCGAGGACCGCCATGGTGTAGAGCATGAACAGGACGAGGCCGACCACCGCGAGCAGGCCCGAAAAGCGGTAGTAGACCAGCATGATGACGATCACCAAGGCAACGGCGATGATCATCGCTGTGGCTCCGCGTCGGATGGAGTCCTCGCCAAGGCTGGCGCCGATGTTTCGTGTCTCGGCGATCTTCAGGGGCACCGGCAGCGATCCGGCACGCAGCACCAGGGCCAGATCCTGCGCCGCCTGGAGATTACGGCGCCCGAGGGTTATCTGGCCGCGGGTGCCGATGGCGCTCTGTATGATCGGTGGTCTCCCCATGACCTTGTCATCGAGCACGATGGCCATGTAGTCCTGCACGTGCTTGCCGGTTTCCGTGCGGAACTTGCGCCCGCCCTCATTGTCGAGAGTGAACTCCACGACGGTCCCTTCGAGTGGGGTGTCGTTCGGCTGCGCGTCCTGGATATGGTGCCCATCCATGATGGAGCGGGAATCGAGCACGTAGATGGTGCGATAAACCTCGCCGCCCACGACAAGCGTGTCCGTGCCCCACTTCACGGTCTTTCCGGGGGGAAACGCCGCCTGAATCTGCGGCAGGGAGAAGAAGTACTCAGCCCGCGAGACGGACGCCTGGGGCACCAGGTATTCGCCCGGCATCTGTCCCGGCATGAGAAGACTGGAAATGGCGCCACCAGTTGACGGAGATGCGGCCGGCTTGACACCCGTCGAATCACTGCCGCTCCTGGCCGAGTCGGGACTCGTGAAGAGACCCTTCAGCCCGGCTCCCTGACCTGCCGAGGAGTCGCCAGCGGCAGCGACGGAGTTCGCATCGGCGCCAACGTCCCGGGCTATCTGATCGAGGCGCGGCAAGACCTTTTCAAGAGCCCCCGTTTCATCGGTAATCATGAACTGGAGGAAGGCAGTCTTCTCCACCACGCTGGCGGCCCGTTCGGGATCGTCGATACCCGGCAGCTCGACGACGATACGATCGTCTCCGACCTTCTGAACGACGGGCTCGGCTACGCCGAACTCATCGATCCGCGTACGAACCACCTTGAGGGCACGATCCAGGGCATCGGCCTTGTTGGCGACTGCCTGCTTCGACTCATCGATCTCGAGTTGCAGGTACATACCACCCTGGAGGTCGAGCCCGCGCTTCAGGGGAACGCGACTGATGGTGTCATAGACATACACACCATCCCGTTTGACTCGCTCGATGACGGTGCGAGGCCAGAGCGCCCACACCGAAGCGAGCGCCAAGCCGACGATCAAGGCGATCCGGTACTTCAAGGTTGTCATCGAAACAGCCGGGACAAGAGGTCCAAATCAGCCAAGGGCGGACTACCTGTCCGCGCCCGATCCTGCACAACTGGCAAAGCACAAAAGGTTAGACCCTAGAGGCCCTTCCGTCAACCGCAAATTCGCCTGAGTCAAGCGCTTGCACCCAGAATCGACCGCGCCATCGTGGCGTCCCGTCCCAACTGCCGGACCAGTTCGCCGACATCGCCGAATCGTCGTGTGTCCCTCAGTCTGGCCACGAAGTCGATCCGGATGCGGGCATCGTAGAGATCGACGTCGGCGTCGAACAGGTGAGCCTCGAGAACGACCTCCGGATCATCGAAGGTGGGTCGGCCACCAAGGTTCAACATGCCTCCCCAGGGGCCCAGCGGAGTCTGCACCCAGACAGCGTAGACCCCTTCGGGAGGGAGAAGTTTGTGGGAAGAGGGTACGGGAAGGTTGACCGTCGGGAAACCGATGGATCCGCCCCGACTGGCGCCGCGAACGACACGTCCACCCACGGAATACGGCCGGCCCAGCCCCTGAGCGGCCTCAGCCAGGTCACCGCCGGCAACCGCGCGGCGTATGGCGGTCGACGAAACAGCCTGTCCACCATCCATGCTGACTGGTGGAATCACCGTCACCTCAAAGCCCCTTGACTCACCCAACTGCTGGAGGGTGGCCACATCGCCCGAACGGTTCTTTCCGAATCGGTGGTCGTGGCCCATCATGAGGTGTTGCATCCGGAAGCGTCGGATGAGGACCGCATCCACGAACTCCGCGGCGCCGTGCGCGGCCAGCGCGGGTGTGAACGGCATAACCGCCACGTAGTCCACTCCACTTTCGGCGAGCACCTCCAGTCGTTCGTCACCCACGGTCAGAAGTCGCGGCGCTGCCTGAGGATTCACGACCTGCAGGGGATGGGGATCGAAGGTGAGGAGCAGGCTGTGACCTCCCAGACTGCGGGCGCGCTCCACGAGACGTCGCAGGACCACCTGGTGTCCCCGATGAACGCCGTCGAACGTGCCGACGGTGACCACGGTGTGGCGCACGTCCGGTGGGAGCCCGGATTCCGCTCCTCCCCATGAATCAGGCGGCATGGAGCACCACTTTCGGTTGCCACACATGGTCCCTTCGCTCGGCCACGGCAACGAGGGCACCTTCGGCGTCCACGAGCGCGGCCATGCTGCCATCCACATTCGCCGGGACGCTCCGGCCATGTCGGAGGCCGGCCGCTTCGATCGGCGAGAGCATCTGCTTCGGGAGGCCGCCAACAGCGTCAGCCGGCGAGATCAGCGGTGCGGATGCCGCAGCCGCGGGATCACAGGCCTCGGTGACACTGAACGGTCCAATGCGGGTGCGGCGCAGAACGGTCAGATGAGCCGCCGAAGAACAGAGTTCGCCCAGGTCCCGGGCCAGTGCGCGAATGTAGGTTCCGGACCCGCAGGAAATTTCCGCCAGCAGGCTGGGAGGACGCCACTCCAGGACATTCCACCGGTGCACCTGGACCGGTACCGGATCGAGTTCCGGGTCTATCCCGCGTCTGGCCAGGTCGTAGGCCCTGCGCCCGGCTTTCTGCTTGGCGGAGTGCGAGGGTGGGACCTGCAGGATCCTCCCAGTCAGTTTCCCTATGGCGTCGATCACTTCCTGCTGTTCCGGCACCGCGGCTTCCCGGATCACCTGGCCGGAGACATCATCCGTATCCGTGGCAACCCCAAAGGCAATGGTGGCGCGATAGACCTTGGGATCCCCGGCAATGTAGCGGGCGAGCCTGGTGGCGTTGCCACAGGTGACCAGCAGCAAGCCTGTCGCAAAGGGATCGAGCGTGCCGGTGTGGCCGGTACGCACACGACCGCGCTCCCGTCGGACGATGGCTACGGCGTCGTGTGAAGTCATGCCCGCCGGCTTGTCGACGAGCAGCAGACCGTCAGTCGCCGGTTCCGGCATCAGGCGTCACATCCGGCTGGTCGCTACGCACCTGCTCGAGGAGTGCCTCGATACGTGCGGCTCGCTCCACTGAGCGATCATATCGGAACTCGAGTTCCGGTGCGACGCGCAAACGCATGCTGCGGCTCAGCCTCGCCCGGAGATGGCCGGCAACGGAGCCGAGCCCTTCCATCGTCTCCCGCTTCTCGTCGTCGGAACCCATGATGCTTACGAAGATGCGGGCGTGGCGCAGGTCCCGGGTGACTTCCACACCGGTCACGGTAACCAGACCGGAGATCCGGGGGTCTTTCACGCCTTCCATCAGGAAAGTCGCGACGGATTCCCTGATGGATTCGGCGACCCGATCCGGTCGGCGGGGTTTAGCGGTCATGGAGGCTCAGGACACCGGCACGAGTCAGCGATGCGCGGGCATCGCCAAGGCTGCTCGCCGTCTCAGGCACCGGCCGACTCAAGCGTCCGCGCGACTTCCTCCTTGCGGAAGCACTCGATGACATCGCCCACCTTTATGTCGTTGAAGTTCTCGATGCCGATGCCGCACTCATAACCCTCCTTGACCTCGCGCACATCATCCTTGAAACGCTTGAGGGACGAGATGGCGCCGGCGTAGATCTCGACTCCATCGCGAATGACGCGAGCCCGTGCCTGACGGTACATGACCCCATTCCGAACCGCACAGCCGGCGACCGTACCGACGCGCGAGACCCTGAAGGTTTCCCGCACGACGGCTTCGCCGAGGACGACTTCGCGTTCTTCCGGCCGGAGCAGGCCCTCCAGGGCGGACTTGATGTCGTTGACGGCATCATAGATGACCCGGTAGAGCTTGATTTCGACGCCTTCTCTCTCTGCGGCGGAGCGGGCGTTGTTGTCCGGACGGACATGGAATCCGATGATGATGGCGCCGGCGGTGCGGGCCAGAAGGATATCGCTCTCCGAAATGGCGCCCACACCGCGGTGGATCACCTGCACTTCCACTTCCGGGTTGGAGAGCTGTGAGAGTGCGTCCGCCAGAGCCTCGGCGGGTCCGCCCTGATCCGCCTTGATGAGAATGGGAAGGGTCCGCTTTTCACCCGCAGCCGCCTGCGCCATGAAATCTTCGAGGGTGACCGAGGACTTGCTGGTCCGTCGGCTCCGGGCCTCGCGATCGAGCCTTTCGCGACGCTGAGCAATGTCGCGCGCCTCGGTGGCATCGTGCACCACCAGGAACTGGTCGCCTGCCATCGGGACGCCGGCGAGCCCGAGCACCTGTACCGGAGTGGCCGGCCCGGCCTCCTTGATGGGTTTGTTGCGCTCGTCCAGCATGGCACGCACGCGTCCACTGTACAGGCCGGAAATGAAGTCGTCGCCAACATGCAGAGTTCCATTCTGGACGAGCACACTGGCGACGGGCCCCTTGCCCGGATCAAGCTGGGCCTCGATGACGGTTCCAACTGCTTCGCGACCGGGATTGGCCTTGAGGTCCAGGAGTTCCGCCTGAAGGAGTATCTGGTCCAGGAGTTCCGGAACGTTGGTTCCCTTGCGCGCGGAAATCGGTGTGGAGAGGACCTGACCACCGAACGCTTCCAGCACGACACCGTGGCTCAGGAGATCCTGGCTGACGCGCGCGGGGTTGGCATCGGGGAGATCGATCTTGTTGATGGCGACGACCAGAGGAACGCCGGCGTTTTTCGCGTGAGAGATGGCCTCGATGGTCTGGGGCATCACCGAGTCATTGGCGGCGACTACAAGGACCACGATATCAGTCACCTGGGCGCCGCGCGCCCGCATGGCCGTAAAGGCTTCATGTCCCGGCGTGTCCAGAAAGGTGATTTCCTTCCCGTTGGGGAGGGTGACGTGATAGGCACCGATGTGCTGCGTAATGCCACCGGACTCACCAGCCACGACGTTGGCGCGTCGGATCAGGTCGAGGAGAGACGTCTTGCCGTGATCGACGTGACCCATGATGGTTACCACGGGGGGCCGGGGCACCAGATCCTCAGGACGGTCCTCCTGCTGCTGCGCCCCCATGTCCGCGGCGTACTCTTCTTCGCGCACGGCCTGGAAGCCGAACTCACCTGCGATGAGTTCGATCTGATCGAAATCGAGCCGCTGGTTGATGGTCACCATGAGCCCGAGGGTCTTGAACGCAAACGCGACAATCTGGGTGGCCGGGATTTTCAGGATTCCCGCCAGCTCCGCGACCGTGATGAACTCATTGACCCGAACGGTTCGCCGTTCCCGCTCCTGAGCTTCGCGGCGGAGCGCCTCGTTTTCTTCGCGGGATTCTTCAGAACGACGGCTGCTTCGCCGGGTCGTGGTGGTTCCCATGCTGGACATGGTGCGCCGGATATTCGCGCTCACCTCACCCTGGTCCACGGATCCACGCTTGCCCTTCTTTCTGCGCCCCTGGGGTGTGGCCGTGCCAGTGGTGCCGGCGCGCCGATCTTCGCGCCGCGTCGGGATACCTACTCCCCCGGACGGTGTGGCCGACGCTACCGGTCGGGGTGGTCCGAACGGAGACGCGCCGGGGACCTGTCGCGGGCGAGGTGCTCCCGGAACGACGGGCCGCGGCCTGACGCGGCCGGATGCTGGCGGCGCCTGGTTCCGGGGGGCCGGATGGGTACTGACCGGCACCAGAGGCTCGGCCGATGGCGCCGCCTCCTCCATGGGCTGAGGCGCAGCGGCAGCCGGTTCCGAATCTTCGACCGGAGCTGGTTCCTCGGGGGGCTCGGCCGTTCGGAGTTCTTCGGAGGCGCCAGGGACATTCGTCGGGGAGACTTCGGGAACGATCTCGATCTCCGGCGAGGACTGAACGTCAGCGCCCCCAGCCGTCTCGATTTCGTCGGCACCGATGGAATGGTCCTCAAGTGTCTGAGGTACCGGCTCCACGACAGCCGCAACGGGTTCCGGCGGCGGCGGGAGGTCGGCCTTGCGGCGACGGCGGATGCCTGAGGCGGGCTTCTCCGCGGGAGGGGTCGCTGGTTTCGCGGCTGCTTCAGTGCTGGCGTCCTTCGCGGTCGATCGGCGACGACGGGTAGGTGGGGCAGCCGGCTTTTCCAGCCGGGTACGCTTTTCCCGTTCCCAGCGCACCCGGACACGTGCCACGGCGTCGTCGGTGAGGGGACTCAGATGACTGCGAACGGGAACGTCCATCTTTCGGAGGAGGTCCATGACCTCTTCCGCCGTGATGCCGAACTCCCCCGCCAGATCGTTGACGCGCAGCTTGCTCAAACCTTCCTCCTCGCAACCTTCGCCACGGCACCGTGTCGTGGCGGTTCCTCCCTTTCTTCCAGCACCTGCCTCATTCCCCGGGCCAATGCGGCGTCCGTGATTCCGACGACCGCGGCCGACTGTCGTCCGACTGCCGCGCCGAGCGCAGCGGATTCCGGAAACGTCACGGTCCGGACCCTGAGCGCCTTCAGCAACGGCTCCACCTTTTTTCGGCTGTTTTCAGACGCGTCCCCGGCAATGACCGCCAGAACGAGCCTGCCCTTTCTTGCTGCGACGCGAACCTGTTCTACACCCACTACGGCATTCCGGGCACGGACACCCAGACCAACCAGGCCAAGGAGCCGACGGTCAGCAGGACGGTCACTCATTCGTGAGTGGTGTCCTCCCCGCCGCCAGCCGACTGCGTCTCGGACCGATTTTCATCGTCCCCTTCTTCCGTAAGCTCGTCAAGAATGGACATGAGCCGGTCAGCTTCCTCCGGTGCGATTCCCGGCAACTTGAGGAAATCCTCCCGCTCCAGATCAATGATGTCGTTCAGTGTCCGGAAACCCGCCTCTTCCAGCACAGCCACGGTGGCGAGTGGCATGCCTTCGATTTCAGCCAGCCTCACGTCGGCTACGTCACCTTCATCCGGCAGCGGTGCAAAGACCTGAGCGTCGCTTCGTTCCATCCACTCCCGACTGGAGTAGAGATCGATCTTCCATCCGGTCAGCTCCGATGCCAGGCGCACGTTCTGCCCATTCCGGCCTATCGCGAGGGAGAGTTGATCCTCATCGACGATGGCGCGTATGGTACGCGTATCGGGGTCGGACTGGACGCGGGCCACACGGGCGGGTGCCAGCGCCAGCTTGGCAAACCGTTCGGGGTCCTGCGAGAACGGGACGATGTCGATGCGCTCGCCGTTGAGTTCGTTGACGACTGCCTGAACCCGGGATCCCTTGAGACCGACACAGGCGCCCACGGGGTCGATCGAGTCATCGCGCGAAAAAACCGCGATCTTGGTGCGACTGCCCACCTCGCGGGCGGCGGCCTTGATCTCGACGATGCCCTGCTGCATCTCCGGAACCTCCAGCCGGAAAAGCGCCTGCACGAAGGCCGGGTCGCCCCGGCTGAGAACCAGACGGGGCCCCTTGGGAGTTTCCTCCACCCGCTTCAGAACGGCGCGGATCGGGTCACCCTGGTGGAAGTGCTCCCGGTGATTCTGTTCGCGATAGGGGATGATAGCCTCCGCCTCGCGGAACTTGTTGAGCATCACCACGAGCTTGCCACGCTCGATCTGCTGGACCTCGCCGGAAAGCAGCTCGCCGACGCGAGTGGCGAACTCGTCGCGGATCTTGCTGCGTTCGCCTTCGCGAACGCGCTGGATGATGCGCTGCTTGGCAGCCTGGACCGCGGCGCGACCGAACTCATTGAAATCCACCGGGATTTCCATCACATCACCGGGCTGGAACTCCGGATCCTCGAATCGGGCCTCTTCCAGGGAAACCTCGGCACCCGGATCCACCACCTCGGCCACGACGGTCTTCAGGAGAACGATCCCGATCTTGCCGGTTCTCTCGTCAATATCCACCTCGGCCTGGACTGCCGGGCCATGCTTCTTCGCAAGGGCAGCATGAATGCCGTCCTTGAGCAGGCCAAGCAGCTCCGCGCGATCGATCTGCTTGGAGTTGGCCAACTCACGAAATGCGCTGAGAATTTCACCCGATCCGATCATTGCCTTTCCCCTGACGCTCCCATCGGAAAACCAGTCGCGCCTCCTTCACGTCGGAGAGTGGAAGCCGGTGCTCCGCACCACCTCTCTCACGAACCACGGCCAGATCCACGCCCGCCGAATCGTCGATCCCAAGCACTTCGACCTCCCGTCGACCGCCCCACGAAGGCGCCAGCACCCTGGCCCAGCGACCTGCGAAGCGGCGCCAGTCTGCCGCATTCCGGAGCGGTCGTTCCACCCCCGGTGACGAGACTTCCAACACGTAGTTCCGGCCCACCAATCCCGACTCATCCATCAGAGGCTCGATGGCCCTGGACGCCACAGCACAATCATCCACGGAAACACCGGACCCGTCCCGTCGGTCGATGCGGACCTCCACCAGAGGTCGTTTTCCGGTACCGCCCTTCCGCACCTCCACCAGGTCGAAGCCGAGCCGATCAACTGCTTCTCTTATAACGTCTTCCAACGCTTCATTCATGTTGAATCGAGGGTAGTTCCCGAAGACAAAAAAATGTGGGGACCTTCCCCACATTTCCGAAGCACCACCCGTAATTCTGTCGCGACACAAGAACTTACCTCACGCAGCAGAGGCAGTCAAGGAACGACTCCGGTACTCCAACCGAGGGTGAGCCAGATTGAGTGCTGCGGCGGTCAAAACCTGTCGAGCCGGGTCAGGACCGCTCGAGCCGGGTCAGGACCGCCAGGTGCCGTCCCTCATCGCCGCAGCGATGAGAGAAGAACCGGTCGTTGTGGCAGCGGGTGCAGAACTCGCTCACCGTGACACTGGCACCGGCGCTCCGCGCCTGTCGGGCCAGCACGGCACGCAAGTCAACGGATGTGGACCAACGCACCCGCTGGCCTGTCAGGGCCTGGTACACGTCGGGGCCCACCTCGTAGCAGTGGCCACAGATGGCCGGGCCGAGGTGAACCCTGAGCTGTCCAGGATCGAATCCCCGCTCCCGGAAACGCTCGATTCCCTTCGCCAGAATACCGGCCACTGTTCCCCTCCAGCCACTGTGAAGGAGTGCTATGGCGCCATGGGGATGAACCATGAAGATCGGTACGCAGTCCGCCAGGGTCACAGCCAGGGCAGTACCAGTGGATTCGGTGAAGTGTCCATCCGCGCCTTCGGTATCGCGCAGTACACCCTGCCACCCGTTCCCGTGTTCGACGATGCGATCGCCGTGGATCTGATTTGCGACCGCCAGCCGGGTGACCCCCGGAGAAAGCGTTGACATCAAACGCGTCCACCTTTCGGATACGACGGAGGCTGGTTCCGACGAGTTGAAGCCGCAGCTTCCGAACTCCCGTGTGGTCACGAAGCCCAGCACGCCGGGCGCCGCAAGGTCCGGAACGGCGTTGTGCGGCAGCAGGAGAGGCTGCACCCCGGCTACCCTTCGACGACGCGGGTAATCCGGGCACCCAGGGAGTTGAGTCTCTGGTCGATCCGTTCGTAGCCCCGCTCGATCTGACGGGCATTGTGTATGGTGCTCGTTCCCTCGGCACACATGGCTGCCAGGAGCATGGCCATTCCAGCTCGTATGTCCGGGGATTCCACGTGAGCGCCCCTCAGCGGTGAAGGTCCCGCGACGAGCACCCGGTGAGGATCGCACTGTACGATCCTGGCCCCCATGCCAATGAGTTTGTCCACGAAGAAGAGGCGGGATTCGAACATCTTCTCGTGCATCAGTATCAGACCGTCGCACTGGGTCGCGGCCACAATGGCAATCGACATGAGATCAGCCGGGAATGCCGGCCATGGCTGATCTTCGAGCTTGGGAACGTGCCCGCCCAGATCGGCGCGGACCTTTCTCGACTGCGTCTCTGGTACGATCAGATCCTCACCGTCTACCTCGCATCCTATTCCGAGACGTTCGAAGCCCATGCGAATGGATCGCAGATGTTCCACACCGGCCCTCACGATACGAAGTGTGGAGCGGGTGACCGCCGCCATCCCAATGAACGATCCGACCTCGATGTGGTCCGGGCCAATCCGGTGCGTCGTGGACGCCATCCTGGCACCACCGTGCACGGTGATGGTATTCGTTCCAATCCCCTCGATGGGCGTTCCCATCGACACCAGGAACCGGGCGAGATCCTGGACGTGCGGCTCACTGGCCGCGTTCCTGAGAATGGTCTTGCCACGTGCGGCGGCAGCGACCATGAGGGCGTTTTCCGTGCCGGTAACACTGGGTTCATCCAGGAAGACATCAGCTCCCTGCAACCGACTGGCCTGGAACTCGTAGCGATCCGTGGCGGACACCGTGGCGCCCAACTGCTCCAGTGCCAGAAAGTGGGTGTCCACACGCCGTCGTCCAATGACGTCACCACCAGGCGGGGGTAGTGTCACCCGGCCACACCGAGCGAGGAGGGGGCCGGCAAGCAGGATCGAGGCTCGGATCGCGGCACAAAGCGCGGGGTCCAGATCACCGGCCTGCAGTTCCGTCGCCTGGATTTCCAGGGTATTGGCGCCGAACCAGTCGGCGTGGGCGCCAACCGATCGCACCAGTTCGACCAGAGTTTCAGTGTCCCGGATCCGGGGGACATTCTGCAGGACCACCCGCTCCGGGGTGAGCAGAGCGGCGGCGATGATCGGAAGGGCGGCATTCTTGTTGCCTGCGGGCTCGATGGAACCCGAGAGGGAGTGGCGACCCTCCACGACGTACTTGATGGCGGACATTTAATTTGCTGGCAGGAATTGCTGGGGGCGCGTAAGTATGGGCGTTGGCGAAGCGTATCTTCAAGTCGCCGCTTGACTTCGCTTTTCTCCTGACGTTACGATCCCGAAGCGGCGGGGAGCCGGTCGTACCGGGGTCTCCGCCCCGTAGGACTCACAAGGTTTTCCGTTCACGCTGGCCACGGAGGCCGGCGTCAGGCGGACCTGCCCCGGGGTGCTGGAGCCGCAATGAGCCTGCTCTCAACTGGCGTGGTACACCTGGCGCAGGCCGGGAGCCGAGATACGGTGGTCATGATTCAGGCACCGCTGGAACGCGGGACGCTGGAGAGCGTCACTCTGGCTGGTCAGTTCGCGGTACTGCTTGCCGCGCTGGTCCTTCTGGGAGCCATCCTGGTTGTTCTGCTCGCGTTGCGGAAGAGCACGGAGGAACTGACTTCCCTCCTCAAGTCTTCGTACAAGGACATTTCGGAAGCCGCGCTGGCGGTGCGCAGGACGGCGGAAGACGTTCGGGTGATCACTCAGTCCGTCAAGACAGACGTCGCTGCCGTCAGCGACACGGTGCGTTACGTGAACAAGGGAGTGAGGCGGGCGGTGCGCCGCACGCGCCAACGTCTGGAGGAGATGGACGCGCTGGCCAGCGTGGCGCAGGAGGAAGCGGAAAACCTGGTGGCTTCCACGTCGTCAGCCTTGCGAGGTTTCCAGGCGGGAGCGGCGGCCCTTCGTCGCACTTTCCTGTTCAGCCGTGGAAACGGTGCCAGGCGGAAGCGCAAACGTCCACCAGTGAGGACTGAGCGTCGCGGATACGCCGGCAGGGAGCGCCCCACGATCAGGGCACGGGTCGCCGACGATACGTGAGACACCTGTCGGGAATCCTTGTTGGCGTCGCGGTGGTGATCGCGGTACTGGCGCTCTTTCCGTCCGATGCCTGGGCGTGGAGTCCAGGGACCCACGTGTACCTCGGCGATTCCGTTCTGCGCTCACTGAGCATGCTCCCGGAACGGATTGCCGCACTTCTGGGTGCGTTCCCCTACGATTTCCTCTATGGTTCCATTGCGGCGGACACCAGCATTGCCAAGAAGTACGCCGCGGCCGGCCGTCATTCACACTCCTGGACGGTGGGCTTCGACGTTCTGAACCGGGCGCGCGACGAGCCACTGGAGGCATTTGCCTACGGGTACCTGGCGCATCTCGCCGCGGATGTGGTGGCGCACAATGCCTTCGTGCCGCTTCAGCTGGCGACCACCATGAGCACGACCGGGCTGGGGCACAGCTACTGGGAGGCCAGGTTCGAGACTCATCTCGGTGAATGGGCGCCGCGTCGTGCCCGGGAACTCATACTGCTGGATCACAGCCGGAGCGACGGGCACCTGGATCGCATACTGAGTCCGACGATATTCAGCACGCCGACCAACAGGCGGATCTTTCGCGGCATGGTGGTGGCGGCAGACATGGATTCCTGGCAACGGGTGTTTCATCTGGTGCTGGAGAGGAGCCGCTGGGATCTGACGCGTGACCAGGTGGGGGTGAACCTGACGCAGTCCTACGACTATGTCATGGATTTCCTCATCCGTCTGGATCATTCCAGTCCCCTGCACTTTGACCCATCGGGACAGGAGCGACTTCGGATGGCGAAGCGGATCCGTCGTCAGACCCTTCGTTCCGGCGGTGGAGAAGACGCCGTGATGGATGAGGCGGTACAGGCGTTCGCGATCCCGCCCGTGGCGGATGCATTTGCTTCGCGACTCGACCGACCTCTGTTGCCTCCTGCGGTGGCTCCCCGGGTCTGAAGTCGCGCGCGCGGATGGGGGATGCGCTTCCGGGGCGGATCGCCGGCTACGCCGTGGTACGTTCCGGATCAGCCGGTCGCGATCAACAGAGCTTCAGCGGACACGCGCACCGAGAAGGGCATGCGTTCGTTTTGGGTCAGCACGACCACCGGATTTCTTCATCACGAGCCCAACCAGCACCCCCTGCAACTTGCGATCGCCGGCCAGGAAGCGAGCGGCCTCAGACGGGTTTTCCCCAAACACCTCGTCTATCCACTCCGTCAGCCGGTCATCGTCCCGAACCTGGCGGAGGCCTTCACGTTCCGCGATGGTCGCCGCATCATCCGATGACGTGGTCATCCGCAGGAAAATCACCTTGGCAGCGTTGTTGCTGATTTCCCCCGACGCGACCAGGTCGAGCAGAGCGGCCAGGCGCGCCGGGCTCACGGTCAGGTCCGGCAGCGTAGTACCCGAATCGTTCAGAAACGCCAGCACCACGCCCATGACCCAGTTCGCCGCGGTACGGGCGTCGCGGTGCCGACCGGCGACATCCTCGAAGTAGTCCGCGATTGCACGGGTCGTGGTAAGGACCTCCGCATCAGTGCCGCGAAGTCCGTACTGAGCGCCAAGGCGGGAGCGTCGCTCGGAAGGCAGTTCCGGCACTTCCCGCCGAACCGCGGCAAGCCATTCCGTCGTCAGACGCAGTGGGTTGAGGTCGGGTTCGGGAAAGTAGCGATAGTCATGACTGTCTTCCTTGCCACGCGCGGGACGCACCTCCCCCCGGTTTCCATCCCAGAGCAGGGTCTGCTGGATGACGGATTCATTGCGCTCCCGCAGTTCGCACTGCCGCCGGAACTCCGCGTCAATGGCCCGTTCCACACCGCTGAAGGAGTTCATGTTCTTGATCTCCGTCCGGGTCCCCAGGGAGGCGTCTCCAGCCCGACGAATACTTACATTGGCATCCACGCGGAGGCTCCCCTCCTCCATGTTGGCATCGCTTACCTCCGCATACTCCAGGATCTGCTTGAGCTGGCGCAGGTATTCACCGGCGGCCCGCGACGATCCGATGTCCGGCTCGCTCACGATCTCGATGAGCGGCACCCCGCTGCGATTGAGATCGATGGCGGTGGCGCCCGGAAAGCGATCGTGGATGGATTTCCCGGCGTCCTCCTCCAGGTGAATACGGTGGATGCGGACTCGGGCACCTTCGATATCGAGGTGTCCGTCGGTGGCCAGCGGTCGATCGAACTGGGAAATCTGAAAGCCCTTGGGGAGATCGGGATAGAAGTAGTTCTTCCGGGCAAACACTGATTCTCCGTGCACCGTGCAGCGGAGCGCGGTGGCGGCCCGGACTGCCAGACGGACGGCTTCGGTATTCAGGACGGGGAGTGCACCCGGCAGCGCCAGGCAGACAGGACAGGTGTTGGCGTTGGGTGGGGCACCGAAGTCCGTCGGACACGGACAGAACAGCTTGGTCCGGGTGAGGAGCTGTACATGTACCTCCAGTCCGATCACCAGCTCCCACGCGGCGCTCACCATGCCTCCCTTTCGAGCGCGTAGGCAGCGGCGAACAGGCGATGCTCATCGAAATGGTTCGCCAGAAACTGTATCCCGATGGGCAGACCGTCGATCGATCCGGCAGGTACCGAAATCGCCGGGATACCGGCCAGGTTGGCGGTGACCGTGAAGATATCGCTCATGTACATCGAGTACGGATCCCTGACTTCACCCAGCCGGAACGCCGGTGAAGGTGTGGTGGGTGTCAGCAGCACCTGAACGCCGGACGAAAAGACCGCGGCGAAGTCCTTCCGGATCAACTGTCGCACAGCCATGGCTCGGCGGTAATAGGCGTCGTAGTAGCCGGCGGAGAGCACATACGTGCCCAGGAGGATGCGCCGGGTGACCTCCGGTCCAAAGCCCTCTGATCGTGTGGCTTCGTACATCCCCCGCAGTCCATCACCAGTCCGTCGAGCGCCATATCTGACCCCGTCGAATCGGGCGAGGTTCGAAGATGCCTCCGCAGGTGCGATGATGTAGTACGCCGGAATGGCGAGGGATGTGTGCGGCAGGGAAACATCACGCAGCACGGCACCCCTGGAGACGAGGAAAGCCGCAACCGCATCGCATCGCTGCCGGATACGCGGATCCAGGGAATCGGGGAAGTATTCCCGCGGCCGACCGACGACCAGGCCATCAAGAGACGCGGTCGATGCGGCGCGGTAGTCAGGCACCGGCAGATCCGCCGAGGTGGCATCGCGCGGGTCATGGCCGGAGATCACCTCCAGACCGAGAGCAGCGTCGTCGACGGTACGCCCGAACACTCCCACGTGGTCGAGCGAGGAAGCAAAGGCAACGAGACCGTAGCGGCTCACACGTCCGTAGGTTGGCTTCACGCCGACAACGCCACAGAACGCGGCCGGCTGTCGCACCGATCCACCAGTCTCGGATCCGAGCGCGATGCGCACCATACCGGCCGCCACCGCGGCCGCCGAACCGCCTGACGATCCCCCGGGGACCCTGGTTGGGTCGACCGGGTTACGGGTGGGACCGAAGGCACTGTATTCGGTGGAGGAGCCCATGGCGAACTCATCCATGTTGGTCTTGCAGGCCACGATGGCTCCGGAGGAGCGGAGTCGGGCAACCGCCGTGGCCTCGAACGGACTCACGTAACCCTGGAGAATGCGTGAGCCGCATGTCGTCGGGAGGTCGAACGTGGCGAGGTTGTCCTTCACTGCAACCGGGACGCCCGCGAGGCGGGCAGCTCCAGCGTACTCCCGGCGTCCCCTGCTCCGCTGGTCAGCATCGATTGCACCGGCGTCCCTCAGAGAGGCGCCGCGATCTTCATGGACAGTGATATTGAGACCTTCGCGACCAGCCCCAACGGTATCGGAGCGGGAGTGATACTCCGCCACGACATCCCGGGCGGACCACCGGCCATGGGAGACCTCACGCGCAATGTGCGCCGCGGATGCCGAAGGGTCCGGATCGCTCATGACACGCTCTCTCCTTCCCCTTCGTGTGTCTCGAGTCGAGGGACAAGGAAAAATCCGTCCTTCATTGCCGGTGCGAACGATTCCCGGGGATGCGAGAGCATCAGTTGCGGGCCCTCGTCATTCCGCAGGGCGCTGCCGGGGGCCGATTCGAGTCCGTCGTCATCGAGGAGATGATCAGCCACGGTGGCCCGGCGCAGTTCATCGATGTGATCGAGGATGCCGTTCAGTTCCTCCACGATCTGCTGGATGCGGCCTGGTGCGATTCCCAGTCTGGCCAGGTTCGCGATATGCCTTACGTCGTCGTTGCTGACCGCCATCACGCATCTCCCCGTGCGAGGTTGGCAAACGCCACGACGAGCCGCTTCCGACCGATCTCTTCGTCGTCGAAGTCGACAGTCACCTTGGTGTCCCTTCCAACGCCGCTCAGTTCCACGATCGTACCGTCGCCGAAACGACCGTGAGTGACGCGCTCCCCCTTGACGAAGCGCGGAGCATCCTGTGAGGCGTCCTCCTCGTCAGGCCAGTGCGTGGGACGCTGGAATCCGAAAGGAGTTCCCGGCCGACGCTGAGCCGCGGACGGGCGATCCGGCCCCAGACCACTTCCCCTCAGGCGGACTGTGGCGTGGTCTCTGACGAGTGCCCCGGGTATGTCAGACAGAAACGAGGACCGCATGCCCGGCATGGTCTCGCCGTTTCGGCGCCGACTCCGGGCATACGTCATGACGAGCTGCTCGCCCGCGCGGGTGATCCCGACGTAGAACAGGCGCCGCTCCTCTTCGAGCATGTCGGGATCATCACGCGATCGGGAGAGCGGAAAAAGCCCCTCCTCCATCCCCGCCAGGTAAACCGACGGGAACTCCAATCCCTTGGCGTTGTGGAGGGTCATCAGGGTGACCCCATCGACATCCGGGGCGAGTGTGTCGAGGCTGGTGACCAGAGTCACCCTCTGCAGGAAGTGATCCAGCGGTGAGAGGCCGATCTCGCCCAGATCGTCCTGGACCGTTTCGACAGCACCGGTCATCAGTTCCCGCACATTATCCAGACGCTCGCCGGCACCCGGTCCCTCAGCCCGGAGATGCTCTTCATAGCCGATGGCGCTGACGATTTCGTGGATCAGCTCGTCCACCGGTGCTTCCGCAGCCCGCTCGCGGAAGCCGGTCACCAGCATCACGAACGATTCCAGCGCTGTACGTGTCGCCGGACGCACCCGCCGCAGGAATGAAACATGGGTGGCGGCCGTCAGCAGAGGTATCCCCAGCTCTCCGGCGAAGGTCGTCAGGGACTGCAGAGTCGTGTCGCCCACGCCGCGTCGCGGAACGGCAACAGCACGACGGAAAGCCTGATCATCGGATGGATTGGCCACCAACTTCAACCAGGCCAGGACATCACGGATCTCGCGACGGTCGTAGAATCGCGTGGCACCCACCAGGCGGTAGGGTACTCCCTGGCGGCGGAGCGCCTCTTCCATGGCGCGACTCTGCGAATTGGTGCGGTAAAGAATGGCGAAGTCCCGCAGCGGGCGGCGCGACGCCGAATAGCGCTGGGCCTGTATTTCAGTGACGATGTGATCCGCTTCATCCCTCTCGTCCAGTGCCGCCACGATCTGGACCATGTCTCCAGCCGGCCGAGTCGGGCGAAGGGTCTTTCCCTTGCGACTGACGTTAGGCTGAATGGCTGCGTTGGCGACCGCGAGTATCTGCGGCGTGGAGCGATAGTTCTCCTCGAGTCGCACCACACGGGTTCCCGGAAAATCATGCTCGAAATCCAGGATGTTCCGGATATCCGCCCCGCGCCAACCGTAGATCGACTGATCGTCATCCCCGACCACGGTGACGTTCCCGTGGGCCTGCCCCAGCAGGGAAACGAAACGATACTGTGCGCGATTGGTGTCCTGATACTCATCCACAAGAATGTGGCGGAAGCGCTTTCGATAGCGTTCCAGGATATCGGGGTTCTGCTCCAGTATCAGCACTGGCAGGAACAGCAGGTCGTCGAACGTCACGGCGTTGGACTGACGCAGTGAGGCATCGAGTTCGTGATAGACACGCGCTGCATCCCGGGAGAAAGGGTCGCGGGCGAGCTGCTCGAACGCGGCCGGTCCGACCAGGGCATTCCTGGCGTCGGAGATGGACGCCAGAAGTGCCATGGGCGGGCGATCCCTCGCTGCCAGGCGGAGACGCTCCATCACCTGCTTCACCGCCGCCAGCGAGTCATCCTCGTCGTAAATCGTGAACGAGGCCGTGCGTCCCACCCGGTCGGCGTGCATTCGGAGCATTCGCGCGCCAATGGAGTGGAAGGTGCCGCACCAGAGCCCCCCTGGTTCCTGCCCCAGGAGATCGGAGATGCGGGACTTCATCTCCGCAGCCGCCTTGTTGGTGAACGTGACCGCGAGAATGGAGCGGGGGTCGATGCCATCGCGTTCGATGAGCCGCGCCACTCTTCGCGTCAGCACCCGGGTCTTGCCGGACCCGGCACCGGCCAGGATCAAGAGGGGGCCGTCCGCATGAATAACCGCCTCGCGCTGCGCCGGGTTGAGGGCGGACAGCAGTGCATCACTTGCATCGACAGAAGTCATCCGGGCAAGATAATCTCGAAGGTCGCGCCCTGTCCGGAGGGGAGCAGCGTGAGGGAACCCCGATGCCACTCCGATACGATTCGACTCGCCAGCGCCAAGCCGATGCCCCACCCTCTCTCCTTGGTCGTAAAGCCGGCATCGAAGATGCGCCGGCGAATCTCCCGCGGCACTCCCGGCCCGTCATCAGACACGCGGATACGGATGTCTCCTTCCGGCAGACGCTCGCCGTGCACGCGGATCAGACCGCCGCGACCAGCCAGCGCATCCATCGAGTTCTTCACCAGAGCCTCCACGGCCCATTCGATCAATACCGGATCCCCCTGCATCACCAGAGGGCCCGTCGTCTCCAGTTCGATGCGGACAGGATGGGCCAGCGTCGGTGCCCGGGACTGGAAATAGCCCGTGACCCGTGCCAGAACCTTATCCACGTCCAGCGGCTCCCGGCGAGGGAGACGACCGATTCGCTCGAACCGATGGGCGACCCTTTCCAGGCGCTCGAGATCACCCTCCATGTGTTCCACCGCGCGCGCGCTGAGCGGATCACCAGCCTGTTCACCGAGGAGCTGAATCCATCCCGCGAGGCTGGAGAGGGGTGTACCGAGCTGGTGCGCGGACTCCCGAGCCATTCCTGCCCAGACCCTCTCCCGTTCAGCACGAGCCGACGCACGGACCACCCAGGCTCCCGCGGCGAGGAGAAGGGCCAGCGTCAGCACCTGCAGCAACGGGATGATCTGCAACCCGGTTACCAGCCGGGTATGGCCGAAATGGATGGTTTGACGGGTTCCGAGACTCTGGGCGCTTATGGGAGGGTTCTGGGCGTCGAGCCGCGGAATCCAGTCCCGCACCCGCGCATCGTTCAGGGCCAGTGGCAGGTTGGCAATGGCTGTCGGATTACCGTTGGCGTCCGTGACGATCATCGGGACACCCGACTCCCGGATGTTCTCCGCGAGTTCGAACAGCACCGACGCCGGATCTACGCTCGGGTCCGTGGCTGCAAGGACCTCGGCGAACATCCGTGAAGTTCTTTGCGCCTCCTGGCGCAGTTCTCCGACCACACGCTGAGTGAACAGGACGTAGGAACCCAGCAGGAGCGCCACCGCCACCATGACCAGGACGATGACACTGCGACGCATGGGTCAGAGCCGTGACCGGCGGATCGCGGCACAGAAGTGGTCGGTCACAGCGTGTCGGTCCCCAGCCAGGGTCGCAGCACATCCGGAACCGTGACCTGCCCGTCGGGACGCTGATAGTGTTCGAGAATGCAGGCGATCACACGCGGAAAAGCGAGACCCGATCCATTCAGGGTGTGCAGGAACCGCGGCTTCTCGCCGGACGCTGGTCGATAGCGGATGTTGGCGCGCCTGGCCTGGAAGTCGGTGAACGTACTGCAGGAAGAGACCTCCAGCCACTTTCCAACGCCAGGCGCCCAGCATTCCAGGTCGAAAGTCCGGGCGCTGGCGAAACCCGTGTCACCTGCCGCGAGCAGCACCCGTCGATAAGGCAGACCCAGGCGTTCCAGCAGGGTCTCGGCGTGACGCGTCAGACGTTCGTGCTCGGCATCGCTTTCTTCCGGAGCGCAATAGCGGACGATCTCGACCTTGTCGAACTCATGCACCCGGAGAAGTCCCCGAGTGTCCTTGCCGGCGGCACCCGCTTCGCGGCGGAAGCACGGGGTGTAAGCCACGAATCCGCGTGGCAGAGAGCTGCCATCGACTATCTCGTCCCGGTACAGGTTGGTGACGGGAACCTCCGCGGTGGGCACGAGGAACAACCCCTCATCCCGCAGAGCATACATGTCGTCCTCGAACTTGGGCAGCTGGGACGTACCTACCATGGATGCCCGGTTCACCACCACCGGGACCCAAACCTCCTCGTAGCCGTGCTCCCGGACGTGGACCTCGATGAAGAAATTCATCATGGCGCGTGTCAGGCGCGCACCGGCACCGCGCAGCACGACGAAGCCGGATCCGCTGATCTTGGATCCCCGGCCAAGGTCGAGGATGCCAAGGCGTTCGCCGATTTCCCAATGCGGGAGTACGCCGCCGGGTTCGCGGGGGGTACCCCATTGCGACATGACCCGATTGGACTCCTCACCGCCCTGGGGCACGTCAGGAAGGGTCATGTTGGGAAGAGCGAGAAGGATACCGTCCAGTTCGCTCTCGATGCGTGTCAGCTCAGCTTCGTATCGCTGGATCTCTTCACCAATTCTGCGACCCTGGGCTATGAGCGCGTCGGCATCCTCTCCGGATTTCCGACGCCGGGAAACCTCCTGCGAATTGGAGTTCCGGGCGGCCTTGCGCTCTTCCACTTCCTGAATCGTGGCGCGGCGCTGCTGGTCGAGCGTGACGCCACGATCCACCAGCGGTCCGAGCTCATCCAGCTTGCCACGGCGCCTCAGGGCATCGCGCAGTTCCGCTTCCTGCTCCCGGAACACCCTCCGGTCGTGCATTTGTCACTCCGTGGGTACGCCGGGTTTGAAGGAACGGAAGCCGCAGTTTGGGTCATAGGTGATCTCGAAGCCGATCAATCGCTTCGGGACGTCTATGGCCAGGATGCGCATCTTGGCGTAGACGGTCTGGGAGACCTGGTACTGACAGACGCTGGATTCTATCTGGACGATTGCGGCACCACCCAGCCCCAACGTCAGCGTGGAGTCGTAAACGTATCCGGAGCTGGGGGCCAGCGTGACCTGGTCATAGTCGCCATTCGCCCGCTGCAGTCCGACCACGCGCGAGGCGGTCAGTGCGCCCCCCACCAGTCGAACGGGTATCAACACCACATTGCCGGCCCCATCGATGTCGAATGCGAGATCGAATCCGTATGACGGCTCAATGCGGAGTGGGGTGAAGAAGACGATGTTGAATGCGGACGGCACGTTGATCGGTGTCTGAGAAACCGCATACACCACGAAGCTGTCGGTCCGGACGGACGTAGTTGCGGTGGGGGCGAACGGATCGTCGCAGGCCGTGGTTGCCAAGGTGGCTGACAGGATCAGAAAGGGTGCCAGCCGCAGCCCTGCGAGCCGCCCGAAGCGACAGTTTGAGAGGGTCATCATCACGGCGAACTTTAACCTTCTAACCTGTGGTCTTTCAAGCGATTGCCTGCTTGACTTCGGCCTGTCCCAAATTATCGTTCGGCCGACTTACGCCGGAGTGACATGCCCACCATCCACGACCTCGTCCGGGCCATCGCGCAGCGTGAAGGGGTCGAGGCGGTGGTGATTCTGGGACGCGACGGACTGCCGATCGAATCTCATACCGGCAACGGACTCGATGGCGAGCACCTCGCTGCTCTGACTCCGGCAATTGCCAGGGCCGCAGAGGACCTGGGGCGGGCCGGTGGCCGCGGTGGGCTGGTCACGTCGCTCCTGGAATACGAACGCGGAGTGGCCGTCCTGACCACGGCATCGACACAGGCCCTGCTCCTGGTGCTGGTTCACTCATCGACAAGCGTGGGTCCATTGCTGTACGACCTTCGCCGTCACCGGGCGAACATCGCCTCCCTGTTGTGAGTACCGCGACGCAACCCCGCACGCCGGTTCACGTCCTGGTGGTGGATGATGAGCCACACGTGGGACGGATCATCCAGATGAAGCTGGAGCAGGGGCCTTTCCGTGTGACCCTGGCGCGTGACGGTGTGGAAGCGCTGGAAGTGCTGGATCGCGAGGGTGACCTGCGCATGGTTCTGCTGGACCTGATGATGCCGCACATTTCCGGTCTCGAGGTCCTCGCGCGAATGAGAGCAGACGTAAAGACCCGGGAACTCCCCTGTGTCATCCTCACCGCGGCAGGGAACGAGACGCAGAGAGAGCGCGCCATGACGCTGGGTGCCACTGGATTCATGACGAAGCCGTTCAGCCCCAAGCGACTGCTGCAGAGAACCGCGGAACTGGTGGGCATAGACATGAATCGTTCGGAGGCCGACTCAGGGTGAGTACCTGGAACGTCATCCTCGCGGGTGGAATCGGATCCCGGTTCTGGCCCATGAGCACCTCTCACCGACCGAAACAACTGCTGCCGCTGGCCAGCGATCGTCCGCTTCTGAGAGACACCCTCGATCGGATGCAGCCGATTGCGGATCCGGGGCACACACTGGTGCTGACGAACGCATCGCTGGTCCCGCCCATCCGGGCCCTGGCGCCGGAGCTCCCCGAAGAGAACATCATCGCGGAACCACAGCCGGCGGGCACCGCCGCGGCATTGACATGGGCGGCCTCAACCATCGCCCGGCTCGATTCACCGGATGCCGTGATGATCGCTGTCCACGCAGACTGGGCCGTGGCCGATGCCATTGGCTATCGCGCCACGCTGATGAGGGCTGTGGATGCGGCGCGAACCACTCACTCACTGGTGACGGTGGGTATCGTTCCGGATCGGCCGGACACCGGCTACGGGTACATTCGTCCCGGCGACGTGGTGACGGGTGGTGCCCGGAACGTCGCCGAGTTCGTGGAAAAGCCGGACGCGGACCGGGCGGCGATGATGCTGCGCGAAGGGTATCTGTGGAACTCGGGCATGTTCGTGTGGCGCACCGGCGATTTCCTGGACGAAGTCCGGCTCCACTGCCATGAGGTGGCGCCATCCCTGGCAGCGCATCCGGATGACCTGGCGGAATTCTTCGCTTCCGTTGCGGTGCCTGTCGCGGTGGACGTCGGGGTATTGGAACGCAGCAGCCGCGTCATCGTGCTCCCGGGAGACTTCGGATGGGACGACGTGGGCACCTGGGCCGCGCTGCGGCGGGTGCGTCGCGCCGATGAATCCGGGAACGTGACGTCAGGAAAGGTGCATGCTGTAGGTGCGAGCGGCAACGTGGCCTACGCCGAGGGTAATGAGGTCGTTCTCTACGGTGTCACCGATCTGGTGGTGGTGACGCAACCGGGGCTCACGCTGGTGACGACGACGGAACTCGCCGCAGACCTCAAAGGGTTGCTGGCCCGGCTGCCGGAAGGAGTGCGAAACCGGGAATGACACTGGTTTTCATCGAAGATTCCACGGCGACGGACCTGGCGCCCTTCTCACTGACGCGTCCGGCCTGCGAACTGCGTGCAGGCGCGGAGCTCGTCAGGCGGCGCTGGGAGGTTGCTCTGGGACTGCCGACCAGTGGATTCGTGGGGGCACCGCACCTGGACGACTTCGATGAGAGAGGCGCGGTATCCCGCTTCACCGGCGTAATCCCCGCGGGCGCCATCCTGGTCAATTCCCGATGTGCGATTTCCCTGGCGGCGGCACCAACCGATGCATTCGAGTGGCGTTGCGATGGGCGCCTGGCCGCGGTCCGTCTCCGCTCACCGGCGGACGCCGCTGATGCAAGGAGCATCTGGCGCAAACAGAGCGAAAACGGGGGTGAAGACGCCGCCGATGTCAGGGGCTGGTGGATCGACCATGTATGGGACGCCATCGGCGTGCTTTCCGCCATGCTCTCCGCCGATGTTCCGGAACTGGGAAAGCCAGTACCTGCCGACAGACTGACCGGCACAAGAATCGGTACGGGCGACGTATTCATCGAGCAGGGAGCAACCATCGAACCGTTCGTGGTATTCGACACGACATCCGGCCCGATTCTCGTGAGACGTCACGCCACCGTCCGGAGCTTTTCCCGCCTCGAAGGTCCCTGCATGATCGGGGAACGGACCACGGTGCATGGTGGGAGGATCGCCACCAGCTCAATAGGCGACCATTGCCGGGTATCGGGCGAAGTCAGCACGTCCATCTTCACGGGACATGCCAACAAGGCGCACGATGGCTTTCTGGGGCATTCGATACTGGGCCGCTGGGTCAACCTCGGGGCGTCCACGGTATGCAGCAACCTGAAGAACACCTACGGCCAGGTCTCGATGGCCACGCCCGACGGCCCGGCAAGGACGGGTCTGCAGTTCCTGGGCGCCATGCTGGGCGACCATGCCAGGACGGCCATCGGAACACGACTGACGACGGGCTGCGTGGTCGGCGCCGGGGCGAACGTTCTGGCCACCGGCATTACGCCGAAAGCAATACCTCCGTTCACCTGGGGCAGCGACGGTGAGACCCGCTGGGAGCTGGATCGTTTCCTCGCCACAGTGGAGCGAGTCATGCAGCGCCGCGGCGAATCACTCAGCGACAAGGCGCGCAGGCAGCTCACCGCGGCATTTCACCTGAGCAGTGAACCCGTGGCATGAAGGTCCACGCTCTTGGTTCTGGAAGCGCGGGCAATGCCATCATCCTGGAAACCGGGCGACAGCGGATACTCGTCGATGCCGGCTTCGGGGTAAGGGAGCTGGCCACCAGGATGAAAGCCCTGGATGTTCACCCCGCGTCGGTATCCGCGCTGGTGGTGACACACGAGCATGGAGACCATGATCGTGGCGCCATCGCCGCGGCGAGGCGCTGGGGTTGGCCAATATACGGGACGGCCGGAACGTTGAGCCGCCTGAGGGACAGCCGGCGGGAACGGAGAAGCGGCAGTCTCGACGACAGAACCTGCAGAGGCGGAAGCACCGATAGCGCCCGAGCCACGGAAAGTACTGTTGGCCATACGACACCGGCACGCCGCAGCCTGAAACGACACGTCATCGATATCCGGAGGGAGTTGTCGCTGGATGATCTGACGGTTCGATTCTTCCGGACTCCCCACGATGCCAGCGAGCCGGTCGCACTCGTCGCCACCTCCCGTTCCACGGGAGAGCGCGTGGGGATCGCTTACGACATCGGGCACGTCACCGAGAGTCTCGTCAGGCACCTGTCCGGACTGGATATCCTGCTGCTGGAGTCCAATCACGACGACGCAATGCTCCGTTCGGGTCCCTACCCCTGGCCGGTCAAGCAACGCATAGCCGGTCCGCTCGGTCACCTGAGCAACGTGGAAGCGGCCAGTATCGCGCGCTCCTGTGCCCACGCCCGGCTGCGCCACCTGCTGCTGTGCCACATCAGCCGGACCAACAACACACCGGAGAGGGCCCTTGCGGCGGTTCGCGGAGCGTTGCGCGGCACCGGCTACCGTGGGACGCTTCGTGCGGCGTCCCAGGACGAACCGGTCACCCTGGGACGCGCGGTACAGATGGAACTCGCCCTGAGACCCTGAGAGATCAGTACCGGTTTCAGTACCGGTTCATGATGGCGGAATAGAGAGTCTGCAGGTTTTCCGGCGTTCCGGTGAAGAGATCCTGCGGAATCTGACGGTACTGAAGGATGTCCGAGTAGATCTGCGCCTGCTCGTACTTGTTGACACCCAGTCCAGCCAGATACTGCAGCCGCAGGTTGCGGTCCCGATTGATCTGCGCGTCGGTGAGCCACGGGCGAAGCATGGGCCCCTGAGCTGCGAAGGTCGACAGCAGATCGATCCCGTTGTAGAAACCGATCTCCGAGAGCGACTGCGCAACCTGGGCGAACTTCGGATCCGCCAGACGCTGCTGTATCCGATCCACATCGATCCTGGCGTCACCCTTCTGACCCAGCAGCACGACGTCGTAGCCACCGCCCTGGTAGGTGTTCCCGAAGATCATGCCGTTGGGAAAGACCTCCAGGAAGGTGGCAACCTCGCTTTTCACCGCCTGCATTCCGCTCTCGTACAACTGAACGAATACAGTGACGACGCCGCCGTCATTGAGGTGATCGCGCATCGTCTCGAAGAACTCCTTCGTGTACAGCGTGGCAGCTCCCTTCACCCAGGGATCGAACGGGTCCGAGGTAATGGCGTCGAACTTCCGATGAGACGTCAGGAGGTAGTGCCGCGCGTCGTCGATCTGGACGTGGACCTTGGGGTTACGCACTACGTCGTAGTTGAACTCCGAGAAGTAGGTCGAGACCACGCGCGGTACGAGGGGCTCGATCTCGGCGATGGTGACACTGTCCACGATGGGGCTGATGCTTACGGCACCGGCGGTGACGCCAGCTCCACATCCAATGACCAGTACACTGCGGGGATTCTCCGGCACCAGGGTCGTGAGGTGTCCCAGCATCCGCTGCAGTCGCATGTCCTGCGGCAGGCTGGAGGCCTGCACCTTTCCGGCATTGTGATAGTTGAGCGCGCCGCTGGCCTCACGCGAAACCGCCATCGACGAGTTCATGCCTTCCCCCACATAGATGAACTCGCCGTGACTTCCCAGCCATGTGACTGCATAGCGGCCGTAGGCAACCAGTATGGGCGGCACCGGGGCCACCGAGGAAACGAGCCACGCCGTGAGACCGACGGTGAGGACTCCAAACACGCCGCCCCGTGACGAGATGCTGAGCCTGTGGTCATCGCGGGAGACCTCCAGCATGAACATCAAGAGGGCGCTGACTGCTGCCAGTACCATGAGTGCACGCTGGCTGCCCTGGGTGCCCAGCGTGGCAATTCCCACGAGGCTGGCCAGAAGCGCGCCGAAAATGGCGCCCACGGTGTTGGCGGCGTAAACCGATCCCACCAGCCTTCCGGGGTCCTGATCCCTTTCCGCAATGGCGGCCAGCGCCAGGGGGAAGCTCATGCCCCAAAGGACCGCTCCGGGGAGGACCACCCACAGCGCCCGGATGAAGTCGATCTCGAAGGTCGCCGATGGGTTCGGGGCCAGCGCCGGATTGACCGGCCAGTTCGGGAGCGCCGTGGTCTGTGACCAGGCGGCCCAGCCAATCGCGGCAACCAGAAGCAACTGACAGGCACCGAGAGCGGTTCGCGGATGCTTCACATTGCGCGCGACCGCGGCGCCGAGCGAACTGCCACCTCCCAGGCCCAGCAGGAATGCGGCGAGGATCAACGAGAAAGTGTAGACGGTCCCACCCAGCAGAAGCGTGAGGAGACGAGTCCAGACCACCTCCGCGCCCAGCGCCGTCATGCCGGACAGGGCGATGGTCACATAGACCGGCCACGCACCCGGGGGAAAGAGAGGCCCGGTGGACCTGGATTCCTTCACTGGCGGCGTGTGTGTGGTGGCTCCCGCGTAGATCCACGCGAGCAGCGCCACGGCAGCGTTGATGGCAACCGCGACGAACGTGGCGAAAGTGACATCATGTTCCCGCAACAGATAGAACCCGGCCAGCGTGGTACCGAAGACCGCGCCCACGATGTTGCCACCGTAGAAGAATCCCAGCCAGGAGACACCGGTCGGAGTGGCCGTGACGTAGCGTGCAATTGCCGGGAGTGTGGCGCCCATCAGCAGAGTTGGAGGCAGGAGCACCAGGGCGGCAATCAGGGCACGCACGGTGAGTCCGGCGATTCCCGGGCCGCCGATCGTGGTGTACAGGCCGCCGGCGTACGGAAGTACGAACAGTATCACCAGACCCAGGACGCCGATGGCACCCTCCAGGACGGCATAGACGCGGACCGGATGCTGGTTGGGGCCGACGAACCGGGGCAGCAGCAGGCTGCCGAGACACATACCGCCCATGAATACGCCCAGCAGCACACCTAACGAAATTGAACTGGATCCCAGACTGAGTGAAAGCATCTGGAACCAGACAATCTCATAGACGAGCGCGGCACAGCCGCTGCCGATGAAGAGGAGGATGAGTGCCGGGAGGAACGGTGCCCGGACAGGTTGTGCTGGCGAGGGTGCTGCGACGGTTGTCATGACGGTGGGATGGGAACGCAGGAATATGCGTCTCTGGAGGCCCTGTGCCCCAGTGGGGGCATGCGGTGGAACACTGGGTCGGCCTTGGGGCAGATACGCCGGCCTCCGGTCCAGTGTTGGCCCGGGCGGGCCGGGCGGGCCGTAGCTCCGCGTGGCGTTTCCGGCCCAGCAGGCGTCGCGGAAACCGTTCGCCACCGTCCGGATCAGTCGCCGGTCACCCGGCTCATCGACATTTCATCGCCCGGGCCCGCGGGGGGACCGCTCCTTGGTGGCGGCGCTCGCGCCTCCGCCCGGGTTGCGCGGGAGGACGGTGCCGGATCAGGCCCCGCCCAAAAAAAAGCGGCGAGGGGGCCGCTTCCGCGACCCCCTCGCTTCCCTCTTCCCTCTTCCCGCTTCCCGCTCAGTACATGCCACCCATGCCGCCACCCGGCGGGCCGGCTGGTGCGGGCTTCTCTTCCTTCTTCTCGACGATCAGCGCCTCGGTCGTCAGCAGGAGGCTGGCGATCGAAGCCGCGTTCTGCAACGCGGTACGGGAGACCTTGGTCGGATCGATGACGCCGGCCTGCACCAGGTTCTCATAGGTGTCGGTCAGGGCGTTGTATCCGAACTGATCGTCCTTCGACGAGCGGACCTTCTCGACGACGATGGAGCCTTCCGCGCCTGCGTTGTAGGCAATCATGCGCATCGGCTCTTCGAGAGAGCGACGGATGATGTCCACACCGATCTGCTCGTCGTGATCTTCCAGCTTGAGTGACTTGAGCGACCGCTGGGCCCGGATGAGCGCAACGCCACCGCCCGGAACGATGCCTTCCTCGACCGCCGCACGGGTGGCGTGCAGCGCATCCTCGACGCGAGCCTTCTTTTCCTTCATCTCGCTCTCGGTGGCCGCGCCAACGTTGATGACGGCAACGCCTCCCGCCAGCTTGGCCTTGCGTTCCTGGAGCTTCTCCTTGTCGTAATCGGAGGTCGTTTTCTCTATGGCGACTTCGATCTCCTTGATGCGGCCCTTGATGGCGTCTTCGTCGCCCGCGCCATCAATGACCGTGGTGTTGTCCTTGTCGATAACGATGCGCTTGGCGCGACCCAGGTCCGTCGTCACAGCGTTCTCGAGCTTGAAGCCGACCTCGTCGGAGATGACCTGTCCCTTGGTGAGAACCGCGATGTCCTGCAGCATGGCCTTCCGGCGATCGCCGAAGCCCGGAGCCTTGACGGCGCAGACCTTGAGGGTACCGCGCAGCTTGTTGACCACCAGGGTGGCCAGTGCTTCGCCTTCGACATCTTCAGCGATGATGAGGAGGGGACGACCGGCCTGGGCCGTCTTCTCCAGGATCGGAAGCAGGTCCTTCATCGCGGAGATCTTCTTGTCGTGAATGAGGATCAGTGCGTCTTCGAGCACCGCTTCCATCTTGTCCGGATCGGTGACGAAGTAGGGCGAGATGTATCCGCGATCGAACTGCATGCCATCCACGGTCTCCAGCGTGGTCTCGATACCGCGGGCTTCCTCGACGGTGATGACGCCGTCCTTGCCGACCTTTTCCATGGCTTCCGCGATCAGATCACCGATCTCCTTGTCATTGTTCGCGGAGATGGATCCGACCTGAGCGATTTCCTTCCGGCCGGTGGTGGTGATGGACATCTTCTTGAGGTCCTCTACCACCGCGGCCACGGCCTTCTCGACACCGCGCTTGATCGCCATGGGATTGGCGCCGGCGGTGACGTTCTTGAGACCTTCGCGGTAGATCGCCTGGGCTAGGACGGTAGCGGTGGTGGTACCGTCGCCGGCAACGTCGGACGTCTTGGTGGCGACTTCCTTGACCATCTGCGCGCCCATGTTCTCGAGCGGGTCAGCGAGTTCGACTTCCTTCGCGACCGTCACGCCGTCCTTGGTAACGGTCGGGGCGCCGAACTTCTTGTCGAGCACGACATTACGACCCTTGGGGCCGAGGGTGACTTTCACCGCCTCGGCAAGCTTGTCGACACCGCGCTTCAGGGCCGCGCGAGCGTCAGTATTGAAATGGAGTTCCTTGGCAGCCATGGCTGAGATTCAAGGTTGAAGAGTTGGGATGTGACGAGGAGAGGGGTCAGGCGAACCGTCAGGAGAATGAATCGACGGGTCCGGCACCCTCCCGTGGCTCAGTTGATCACGGCGAGTACGTCGCTCTCGCGGAGGATCAGGTACTGGTCACCCTCTATGGTGACCTCGGTGCCGCTGTACTTTCCGTAGAGGACCTTGTCGCCGACCTTGACTTCCATGGCGACGCGCTTGCCGTCCTCGGTACGGCCCGGCCCGACGGCGACGATCTCGCCCTGCTGTGGCTTTTCCTTGGCGGTGTCCGGGATGTAGAGACCGCCGCGCATCGTCTCGGTCTCTTCCAGGGCCTTCACGACGACTCGATCGGCGAGCGGCGCAATCTTCGTCGCCGCGGCGCTCTTGGTGGCCATAACGTGCAACCCTCCTGCTGGGGAATTGGTGGTTGGACTGGCACGCTGGCACTCACCTGTCGCGAGTGCTAGCAGCATGCAAAGTAGGCCCCAAATGCCCTTCCGTCAAGTCACTCGGCGGGCTTGGCAGACCTTCGTAAATCATTACATCGCAAAATCTTGTGAATACCAACAGGGATCGGCTCAAGTACCCCCGCTGGACGACCGGAGACCGGCATTCCCTCTGGTGACCTTCAGCGCCCAGCGTTAGCGTGGACCCCTGTTCCGTGTCCGCTGGAGAGCCCCAATGATCCGACGCTTCCCCAACATCCTTCTGACCCTGCTGGCAGTGGCGCTTCCTGTCTCACTGCCCGGTCAGCAGAAGCCGACCATCGCTCAGTTCATGAGCCCGGCGTCCCCCCTGGAGATCACCGCGGCGAAAAAGGCGGACCGGGTCGCATGGATGGCCTACGAACGTGGCATGCGGAATGTGTACACGGCGGCCGCGCCCTCCTTCCGCCCTGTCCGCCTAACGTCCTTTCTGAAGGATGACGGCACCGACCTGACCGAGGTGTCCCTCTCGGATGACGGGAGCGTGGCTGTCTTTGTCCGCGGCTCCGCGCCCAATCGCTCGGGGTGGGTTGCCAATCCATCGCACGACCCCGATGGTGCCAGGCGGGAAATCTGGGCCGTCCGTACCAGCGGGGGGACCGCCTGGAAGCTGGCGGAAGGAGCGCGACCCGCACTGTCGCCGGATGGCCGGTTCGTCCTCTACGTGCGCGATGGGCAGATATACCGGGCGCGCGTGTCACGCACTCCACCCGCCAGCGACATCGACAAGGGCGACCGACCCTTCATAACGGCGTGGGGCACCAACAGTCAGCCGACCTGGTCTCCGGATGGCTCGAAGATCGCCTTCGTCAGTTCCCGGGGCAGCCACTCCTTCATCGCACTCTACGATGTCCCCAGCCGGTCGCTGAAGTACCTGGCACCCAGTGTGGACTTCGATGCAACACCAACGTGGTCGAACGACGGCCGGCGGATCGCGTTCACACGCCGACCGGGACTCCCCTTCGGGCGGCAGGCGCAGACCGGAACCGGCAGCCTCGGCAATCCCAATGGCCCCGCATCGGGAAGAGGCGCCTCGGCCGGACCATGTGCCGGAAGCGGACCGCAGGGCGGACGCGGATTCGCGCGCTTCGGTGGACCTCCGGATGTGGCCACGGCAACAGACAGCGCATTCCCGGGCCTGTGTCGGGCCACGTTCCGGGGTGGATATACCCTCTCACTGATGGTGGCTGACATCGCGAGCGGAGCCGCCACGGAAATCTGGCACAACCAGCCCAACGACACGGTCTTCACCTTCATCAACCGGCTTTACTGGGGGAACGGACATATCGTGTTTCCACTCGACCCGGCTGAGGACGAGTGGGACCGCTACTGGTCGGTGAATCTCGACGGTTCGACCACGACGCCCGTGCTGCTGACCACCACTGATGGCCTCATCGAGGATGCCACCTCGGTGGCGCTCTCGCCGGATGGGAACACGCTTTACTACTGCACCAACGCAAACGACATCGAGTCCCGCCACATCTGGGCGGTCCCGGTGTCGGGCGGGACTCCGGTTCAGGTCTCATCAGGGGGCATCGAGACGTACCCGCAGCCGCTGGCGTCCGGGAAGCAGATTGCCGTCCTCTACTTCGACGCCAGTACACCGGCTTCGGTGGGACTCGTGCCCGTATCCGGTGGCAGGGCCAGAATCTTGTTCCCGACGCTGGGAACGGACTTTCCCAGGAGCGAACACGTGACTCCCGAGGTTGTCATCGTAAGATCCCCGGATGGCCTCGAGATTCACGATCAGCTCTTTCTGCCCAAGGACCTCGCACCCGGTGAACGACGTCCGGCAATCATCTTCGTGCACGGGGGACCGGTCCGGCAGATGCTCCCCGGCTATCACTACATGCAGTTCTACCACTGGGCGTATGCCTTCAACCAGTGGCTTGCCAGCCAGGGTTACATCGTACTGTCGGTCAACTATCGAAGCGGTATCGGATACGGGCGCTCCTTCCGCCAGGCCGCCAATACCGGTGCCCGGGGGAATTCCGAATACCAGGACGTCCTTGCCGCTGGCAGGTATCTCCAGTCGCGGGATGACGTAGACCCCACACGGGTTGGTATCTGGGGGCTTTCCTATGGTGGGGTACTGACCTCGCAGGCCCTGGCGCGCAACTCGGACATTTTCCGGGCCGGTGCTGACCTGGCCGGCGTACACCTCTGGGGGAGTTCGCTCGACACCGCCTCCGTCTCCTATCGCTCATCGACGATCTCGGCAATCGATGGCTGGAAGTCACCCGTTTTCCTGGTTCACGGTGACGACGATCGCAACGTCGACTTCGCGCAGACCGTCGGCCTGGTGCAACTGCTGCGCGCCCGGAATATCTACTTCGAACTGATGGTGATTCCGGATGACGTGCACGAATCCATGATACACGCCAACTGGATCGATACCTGGGAACGGATCGGAACTTTTCTCGGGCGATTCGTCCGGGACAAGGAACCGGCGTCGGCATCACCTCGGTAGGCGCACCGCTCTCTCTCCACTCCCAACAGCACGCCAGTGGCAGGCCCGGTTTCAGAGCCGGCTCATGGCGTCCGCCCTTTCCCCGGACCAGTTTTCGGCTGCCCGACTTCCAGCCTTTCAATCGTCAGGACAATGAATCTCACCCGGACAGTCAAGATCGCTCTCGCCGGCCTGGCAGTGGCCAGCAGCGCCGGACCCATGGGCGCCCAATCGTCTCCGCCGCCTTCCATCAGTCAGCCAGGTCGGAATCCGCGGCAACCCATCGACTCGTTGTACACCGCGAAGATCCGGGAGTATACCACGGAGACATTCTTTCTTTCGCCGCTCGTCGACTATCTCCCGGCCTCCCGAAACGTGCCGACACCTGCGGTCGTTCTGGGTGACATTGCCGGTGCACCCGGGAAGCTTCCGTATTCGCACGAGGTCTACGACTACATGCGGAGGCTCGATGCGGCATCCCCACGGGTGACGGTATACAGCATAGGGCACACCGAAGAGGGTCGGGAGATGATTGCGGTCGCCGTCGCCAGCGAGGCGCTCATGGGCCGCCTGGAACGGAACAAGGCGGATCTGGCGAAACTGGCGGACCCCCGGTCCATCGGGATGAACGATGCCGAAGCGGCCCGGATAGCGGCTGCCGCCGCGCCGGTCTACTACATCACCGGCACCATTCATTCACCGGAGGCCGGAGCGCCGACGGCAGTGATGGAGCTGGCTTATCGCCTGGCGGTCGATGAAGCTCCCTACGTGAAATACATCCGTGACAACGTCATTACGCTGATCACACCCATCGTGGAAGTCGATGGACGGGACCGCCAGGTTGACCTCTTCAACTGGCACATGAAGTATCCCGATCGCACATGGCCGAATCTGGTCTACTGGGGGAAGTACGTCGCCCACGACAACAACCGGGATGCGATGGGGGTGACCCTGAAGCTAACCGAGAACGTCCTCAACACCTTCACCGAATGGAAGGCGCAGGTCCTTCACGACCTTCACGAATCGGTGGCCTATCTGTACGACAATACCATAGGCGACGGACCCTACAACGCCTGGCTGGACCCCTTGTTGACCAATGAGTGGCAGATGATCGGGTGGAACAACGTGCAGGAAATGACCCGCTACGGAATGCCCGGGGTATTTGCCTTCGGCAGCTTCGACACCTGGTCTCCCGGTTACCTCATGTTCATCGCGGCCACGCACAATGGCATCAGCCGTCTGTACGAGACTTTCGGGAATGGCGGTACGGCGGAAACCCTGGAGCGCACCGTCAGCCCCGGCGAGACGGCTCGCACATGGTTCAAGCAGAACCCTCCCCTGCCGCGCGTCATGTGGTCGCTCAGGAACAACAACAATTATGAACAGACCGGTCTGCTGGTATCGCTCAACTATGTGGCGCGAAACAAGAGGCAGCTCCTGCAGAACTTCTATGAAAAGAGCAAGCGGTCGATCCTGAAGGCACGGACGGAAGGACCGGCTGCCTATGTGCTGCCCGCCGATGATCCGCGACCAGGTGCCCAGGCGGAACTCCTCCAGGTGATGCGGAAGCAAAAGGTGGAGATCAGCCGGGCGACCGCACCTTTCACGGTTGAAGTACCCGTCCATAGAGCGCGCACCACCGGAAACGGTCGAAGCGGAGGCGCCCGGGATCCGGAAGAGGATCGACAGAAGACTGAGGCCAGGACCTTCCCCGCGGGGAGCTATCTCATACGGATGGACCAGCCGTACTCCCGCATCGCGGACGCGCTCCTCGACTACCAGTACTGGAGTCCCGATGATCCCCAGAAGAATCCCTATGACGACACGGGTTGGACCTTCCCTGAAGGATTTGACGTCACCGCACTGCGCGTCACCGATACCACCGTGCTCCACGTGCCGGTGGAACGGGTGGAAGGGCCGGTAGTTCCGGTTGGCGGTGTTTCCGGCAGCGGCGATGCCTTCCTGATCAACGCCAATGCGGACAACGCCCTGACGACCCTGCGCTATCGCTTCCGGACCGCGGACATTCAGGCTGCCGAGGAAGCATTCACATCCGGCGGGAGATCGTTTGCCCGTGGGTCATGGATCATCCGGGGAGTTTCGACCGAGGATCTGGACCGAGCCGGCAGGGAACTGGGGCTGGTCATCACCGCGGCCTCGGTACCTTCCGTGAGGATGCACCCGGTCCGGGCCGCCAGGGTGGCCATCATGCACACCTGGCAGTCGACGCAGACCGAAGGCTGGTGGCGGATGGCTTTCGACAAGTACGGCATTCCCTTCGACTACATCAGCACGCAGGATGCCTCAGCCGATGCGGACCTCCGTGCGAAGTACGACGTGATTCTCTTCCCCCCGGGTGGTGGAAGCGCGCAGTCCATCGTTCAGGGGCAGCCGATGTGGCGCAATCCGATGCCCTGGAAGAAGACGGAACTGACACCGAACCTGGGAAGGAATGACGAGACCGATGACATGCGTCCGGGCCTTGGCTGGGAAGGAATCGGCAACCTCGAGAGATTCGTCAGGCAGGGTGGGGTGCTCGTGGTGGTGGACAACACCGCGCAGTTCGCGATCAACTATGGCCTGGCAAGCGGCGTATCCATGACGAGCCCGGGCGGCAACGTCGTCGTGGGCAGTCTGCTCAGGACACGCACCGTGGATGAAACCAGCCCCATTGCGTACGGCATCCGCGACAGTCTGGCCGTGTACAGCGGTGGTGGTGAAAGCTTCGGCGTTTCGTCCACCCGGGGAGGAGGGTTCGGTGGACGCGGTGGCGGAGCCCCGGTGCGTGCGACCGGTCGTGGCACTCCCGACGATGGCGATGTAGTACAGGGGCGCCCCGCTCTGGATGAGCGCTTCGAGGCCCCGGAACGTCCAACCGTGCGGCCCTGGGAATTGCCCCCGGTGACCGACGAGCAGCTCCGCAACCCGACGAACGTCATCCCGCCGGAGCTTCGGCCGCGGGTGATCCTGCGCTTCTCGGACCAGCGCGATCTGCTGGTTTCCGGATTGCTGGGGGGCAGCGGCTCCATAGCACAACGTCCGGTCGTTGTGGACGTGCCCATGGATCAGGGACACGTCGTCATGTTCGCGAACAACCCCGTCTGGCGGGGATCGACGTTGGGCTCCTATGGACTCGTGTTCAACACGATACTCCATTTCGACAACCTGAATGCGGGACGGAAGAACGCTGAGAAGTGAGCGCGACGGAGAGGCGGTCCGGGGGGCAGAGTGAATCAACATCAGGAGGAAATCACCACCGGCGGGTTTGAGCCGCCGGCCTGGGTGAACCGTACTGAATACCCATTCCCGCAGCGTCTGGCAAAGCTCCGGGACGGACGCGTGCATTACGCCGTGACCGGCACCGGAGCAGCGGTTCTTCTGTCCCACGGCACGCCAACGTGGTCATTCGAGTACCGGCACGTGATCCGGGCGCTGTCGGACCATTTTCACTGCGTCGCGCCCGATCACCTGGGATTCGGATTGTCGGATCGACCACCGCATGCCGCCTACACACCCGAGGCACACGCGGAACGGCTGCGGGAGTTCGTGGACGCAACCGGCCTGGACGGATTTGCTCTCGTGGTTCACGACTTCGGCGGCCCCATCGCACTGCCACTGGCCCTGGAAGGGCGGGTCACCCGACTCGTCATTCTCAACTCATGGATGTGGCCGCTCGACGACGACCGCACGATGGCCCGGAGGGCGCGCATGGTATCCGGTGTGATCGGTCGCTGGCTCTACCGGAACGCGAATGCATCACTCCGCCTTCTGATGCCGTCGGTTTACGCCAGGCGGTCCCGCCTCACGCCGCGGATTCATGCTCACTACCTCAAGCCATTCTCCAACCCGGCCGACCGGTTACTGGTCCTGTGGCCCCTCGCCCGGGCCCTCCTGGGATCGAGTGCGTATTACGCCGGCCTCCTCGAGAGGGCCGAGTCGCTACGGCACCTTCCGGTCCGGATCATCTGGGGAATGAAGGACGGCGCCTTTGGCCCCGCCTGCCTGGCACGCTGGCGTGCGTTGCTGCCTCAGGCGCAGGTGACGGAGCTGGCGGATGCCGGACACTGGCCGCACGAAGAGGCGCCATCGGAAGTGGCCGAACTGATAAGCGACTTTCTCAGGACCCGCTGAGTGGCGGCGGTCCAGCACCGTGGGAGCCACCAGCAAGGGGCTTGCGAAGTAACTTCCTCCACCGAATAGCAAGCCAGTTTCCTGTCGCACCGCAACCGCGATTCCGAACGGAGGTCTGCCCCATGTTTCACGTCACCCGGGCCGCGTCTGCGTCCCTCGTAGCGGCAAGTGTCGTGTCAGCGCAGCAGGCGCCGGCGCCCGCCTCGGTCGCAGCCACCCTCGACGCGTATGTGGAGCAGGCCGTGAGGGACTGGCGAGTTGCGGGATTCGCCATTTCCGTGGTCAAGGACGGCAGAATCGTCTTCTCCAGGGCGTATGGCGTGAGGGAAATGGGCCGGCCGGAGCCGGTGGACACTTCCACTCTGTTCGCGATCGCGTCCACCACGAAGGCGATTACGGCCGCAGCGCTGGGCATGCTGGTCGACGAGGGAAGGATCCGCTGGGATGACAAGGTGATCGACCATCTTCCTGGTTTCCGCATGTTCGACCCGTGGGTAACCCGGGAACTGACCATCCGGGATCTGCTCAGCCACCGCGCCGGACTGCCCAGCACCGACTTCCTCTGGACGGGCGGGGACAATTCCCGCGAGGAGATCGTGCGGCGGGTACGCCATGTCGAGCCGGCGTATTCGTTCCGCTCGGGATATATCTACCAGAACGTGATGTACCTCGTCGCTGGCGAACTTCTTGAAGCCGTGAGCGGAAAGACGTGGGATGAGTTCATCCGCACGCGCATCTTCCAGCCTCTTGGGATGACACGCTCCGTCACGACACTGGGTGAGGCGCTGAAGCAGACCAACGTGGCCACTCCTCACTGGATCCGCAACGATTCCATCATTCCCATTACCAACTCCCTGGCAGATGGGATCGGGCCAGCCGGCTCGATCTGGTCGACGGCCGGAGACATGGCCCGGTGGGACATGTTCCTGCTCGATTCCGGTCGTGTGAACGGCCGCGCCCTGCTCCGTCCGTCCACATGGGCGGAACTCTTTGAACCCAACACCATCCTCGGCCGCTGGGGACCCAACTCCGCTCCCCAGCTACGGCTCTCGCAGCCTCACTTCCGGACTTATGCGATGGGTTGGTTTCAGCAGGACTACAACGGACGTCAGGTGGATTTTCACACCGGCAGTCTGAACGGGATGATTGCCATCAACGGACTGATCCGTGAGAACAACCTGGGCGTATACATGATCGGCAATACCGACCATGCCGAGCTGCGGCATGCGCTGATGTTCAAGGTCTTCGACCTCTACCTGGGTCTACCCACGCGTGACTGGAGTGCGGAAATGCTGGCCATGACACGCGCGGATGACGCGCGTGCGGATTCCCTGCGCACCCGACGGGAAACCACCGCAGGCCCGGCTCTGCCGCCGACGCTGCCGCTCGGTGAATACGCCGGCACGTTCGCCGACTCACTCGTGGGCACCGTCAGCGTGACATACGACGAAGGCCGTCTGCGGCTTCGGGTGAGTTCGCATCAGGCTGCCACCCTCGCTCCGCGGCGCCACGATTCCTTTTCGGTCCACTGGGACGACTGGTGGCGCGGCATCTCTACGGTAACGTTCGTCATCGGCGCGAATGGCAGGGCCGACAGGCTGGAATTGGACGGTGTCACTCTGGTCCGGCAGGCGGCTGGTGGTCGCTGACAACCTGCTCCGGCGGAGTGCGTTCAGGAATCCGTCAGGCCGGTCACTATCTCCCAGGCGTACCTCAGGCCTGCAAGCGTCAGGTCAGGCTCCACGCGGTCCACTTCAGTGCACAGTGGCTGGATCATGGCAGCCAGGCCCCCGGTGGCAACCACCAGGGGGGTGCGCCCGCCGGGCCATTCCGCCTTGATCCGCCTGACGATGCCATCCACGGCGTCCGCAGTCCCGAAGAATACACCGGAGCGGATGCATTCCTCCGTTCTTCGTCCAATTACTCTCTCAGGCACGACGAGCTCCGTGGCCGGCAATTTCGAGGTACGTCGAAACAGGGTTTCGGCCGAGGTCTGGAACCCGGGTGCTATTACACCACCGAGGAAAACCGCTTCGGCGGTGATGCAGTCGTAGGTCGTGGCCGTTCCAAGATCCACCACGATGGTGTCACGCCGGTAGAGTCGGCTGGCAGCCAGCGTGTTGACGATGCGATCCGCGCCCACGGTGAGCGGCTCCAGGACATCCAGCTTGATGGGTAGCTCGGTGCGGGCGTCCACCACGACGGGGCTGGCATGGAACAGTCGCGTCGCCGCTTCCGTTGCCGGTCCCGTCAATGCAGGTACAACCGATGCGATGGCCGAACCGCGCACACCGGCGGCGGAGATTTCCCGGGAAGCCAGAAGGGCCCGCAACTGCATTTCGATCTCGTCCGGAGTCCGGGCGACCTCGGTGACCAGCCGCCAGTGCGCCGCCAGTCGACTGCCGGCAAACACTCCGACGGTCGTTTCCGTGTTTCCGATGTCGATCACCAGGATCATACCCAGTCCCCTGTCACCACGAGTGAGCCGTCCAGGAAGCGCCGCTGCACACCATCCGGAGTATCGATCAGCAGGGCCCCATCATCATCCACTCCGCGGACCGTTCCCCGTACCGGTTCAATGCACGTGTGGCCGGCCGCCACGTCACGGGAGGCGAATTCAGCCAGTTCCCGCCCGGACAGTCTTCCGGTTGCGGCGGCAGCGGCACGGATCGCGGGGATAACGGCCTCCAGGACGGACAACCTCGATCTGCCGGAACCCAACGCCGCAGCGCCGGGGTGCGCGGCCTGTCGCACATTGATCCCGATACCGATGGCGGTCCACTCTGGATGACTCCCCCGCCAGCGGGTTTCCACCAGGATACCACCCAGCTTGCCACCCTGCAGAAACAGATCGTTAGGCCACTTCAGTCCTACTGGCGCGGGAGCCATGGCATCGAGCACCCTGGCCACCCGCAGTCCGACACGCAGGGACAGAACCTCCAGCGCGGCTGCGTCGGTGATGCGCTCGATCAGGGTGGTCCACACGCCCGACCCCGACGGTGACAGCCAGGAGCGTCCACCACGGCCGCGACCACGCAGCTGCGAATCGCAAATCACCAGGGTACCCGCGGGTGTGCCATCGGCCGCCAGTTCACTGGCGACATCCATCGTGGATGGCACGGAATCGAACGCAACGACCCTGGGCAGTGCCAGGCGTCGCGCCAGCGTTCCGATGTCCAGACCTTCCCATCCCGAAATCCGCGCCATTACCTAACCTCTGGCAACCAGAGTCGCGAGGACCAGCACTCCCAGTACGATCCGGTACAGCGCAAAAACGCCATAGCTGTGACGCTGGACGAAGCGAAGAAGTATCGCAATCGCAAACCAACTGCTCGCGGTGGCGGCCACGATGCCGATCACCACACGGGTCCAGGGCACCCCGGAAGTGAACGCTTCAGGCGCCTTGAGAACGGCGGCGGCAGCGGTCACCGGGAAACTCATCAGAAAGCTGAAGATGGCGGCTCCCTGACGGTCAAAGCCCAGGAGTCGCGCTCCGGTAATGGTGGCCCCGGAGCGCGATACGCCTGGAATGAGGGCAAACGACTGGGCGATGCCGACGAGCACGGCGTCCCGCATCCTCATTCGTTCGAGAGTCCTCTCCCGGCGGGCAAGTCGATCCGACAACCAGAGCAGCAATCCCATGATGACCAGCATTGTCGCGATCAGCCGGGGCGAACGAAAAGCGGATTCCGCCAGGTCCTCGACGGTGAATCCCACGATTGCCGCCGGTATCGTGGCTACAACCAGGAAAGCGACACGCCACTCATCCGGAGTCCGGATCGACCTCTTCGAAAGGATTCCGAGTCCGGACCGGATCAGGGTCAGCCATTCCCGACGAAAGTACCACGCGAGTGCCACCAGGGTTCCGATGTGGAGAGCGACATCGAACGCGAGACCGGGATCCTCCCAACCCAGCAACCAGGGAACGAGGGTGAGGTGCGCCGAACTGCTGACAGGCAGGAACTCGGAGAGTCCCTGAACGAGTCCAAGTACCAGGGCCTGGAGGTCGGTCATCCGTCTGATCAGTTCTGTCGGTGGGGGCGGGGGCGGTCCAGCACCGCCTTCTCGTACAGACTCTCGTACTGCGGCACAATGATGTCTTCGGCAAAGCGGGTGCGCGCGTCCCTGGCTGCGGCCTGACTCATGGATGCCCAGCGGGCCTGATCCAGCAGGATTCCCGCAGCGGCAGCGGCCATCCCGCCAATGTCACCGGGTGGTCGCAGAACGCCTGTCTCGCCATCCCTCACGACCTCCGGCAGACCACCAACGTTGCATCCGACTACGGGCACGCCACAGGCGAGGGCCTCCAGTGCGCTGAGGCCAAAGGATTCCCGATCGCTGGGAAGGAGAAAGACGTCCGCCGACGCCAGCAGCGGCGCCACGTCATCGATGCGGCCCAGGAAGTGCACATCATCACCCAGACCGAGTGACTCCGCTTCCTCCTCCGCGTCGTTGCGGTCCGGACCATCGCCCACCATGACCAGCACGCTGGGGACCTGCTGGTGCACACGCGCAAAGATCCGCACCACGTCCACCACGCGCTTCACCGCCCTAAAATTCGAAATATGCATAACGACCTTGCGGTCCGGATACTGGGGCCGGAGTACCGGACGCAGGGTGGACCTGTCATATGCGGCGGGATCGATGAAGTTGTGGATCACCTCCACATCGCAGCCAGCGCAACCGAAAGTGTAGATGGTCTCGTCCCGCAGAAACCGGGACACCGCCGAGAGGCGATCCGACCTGAAAATGGAGAACTTGGTGATTTCGTGGAAGGAGTGATCCTGTCCCACGATCGTGATATCGGTGCCGTGCAGCGTCGTCACCACCGCAATGTCGTCACCCGACTCCTGGAGCATCTCCCGCGCGATCCAGGCACTTGTGGCGTGCGGGATGGCGTAGTGCACATGGAGAAGGTCGAGTTCATGCTCCCGTACCACCTCGTGCATCCGGACCGCCAGAGCCAGGTCATACGGCGGGTATTCGAAGAGCGGGTAGCGACCGACGTCCACTTCGTGGAAGAAGATGCCCGGCAGGAACGAGGGCAGTCGAAAGGGTTGCTGATAGGTGATGAAGTGGACTTCATGACCCCGGCGCGCCAGGGAAATCCCGAGCTCCGTCGCCACTGCCCCGGATCCTCCGTACGTCGGGTAGCACGTGATTCCAATTCGCACCGCTACGCCTCCTCTCCAAGAAGCCACCTCTCAGCCACGTCCCGGGCACCAGGCGACAGTGGGTCAAGTCGGGTCACGCACTCATCCTTCAACTGGTTCCGGAACCAGGTCCGCTGCCGCTTGGCATACTGCCGGGTACGCACGATCACGTCGTCGCGCGCTGCATCGAGCGACCGCCTGCCCGTGACGACATCCCGCATCGCTCCGTAACCAGTCGCTGTCCAGGCACCTTTCCCGGCCGGCACCGTGGCAACAAGCCTTCTGACTTCATCGAGCCATCCCGCCTCCAGCATCTCGTCCACCCGCCCTCTTATCATCCCCGCCAGCTCCGGTCCGGGATCGAGGACAAGATAGCGTGCCTTTCGGGCAGCCGCCCGCCGAGGGTGGCCATGCAGGGAACTGATGCGGTAACCGGTGAGAAGCGCCATCTCTATGGCACGTTCCCACTGTGATCGACCCAGATCAACCCTCTCTGGATCGAGTACCCGGCACCATCGCTCCACCTCGACCGGCGCCAGATGCGCCAGGAAAGTCCTTAGCGCCGTTCGACGCAAAGGGTCGATCTCCGGTTCCTCGAACAGCGGCCTGACCAGTGCCCGGATATAGAGTCCCGTGCCACCCACGATCACGGCGCGCCGCCCGGATGCGGTCACTTCACCCAACCACCCCTCGGCCTCCATGGCCCAATGGGCAGCCGAGTAACGCTCGCCCGGTTCGGCTATATCGATTCCGTAGTGCGGAACGGACGATCGGACGGCAAGTGAAGGCTTCGCTGTTCCGATGTCAAAGCCTCGGAATATCTGGCGTGAATCCGCCGAAATGATCGCCAACGGAACGCGCTCCGCCAGTGACAGCGCCAGAGCCGACTTCCCGGAGGCCGTCGGACCGCAGATCACGCACAGCTCAGCGTCTGCCGAATCGTCTGTCGAGCTCATCCCAGGCAAGCCTCATGATACCGGAACGACCGTGAACGTCGTGCGCGGGCAACGTGGTTCTGGAAAGTGCCCGAAAGAGGGCTGCCATCTCGTTAGGCTGGAGTACGTCGCCTGCCTTGACGGCGGCCTTGCAGGCAATCGTGGCAATCAGTCGTTCGTGTCCGGAATGCACGGTCGTATCGCGATCGCCGCTCAACGCCGCCAGCGACTCGCGGAGGCAACGCAAGGCATCGAAATGGCGGTGAGGGGTCGGCACAGCATGCACTATCACGGAATGACCACCGAACGGCTCCAGTTCGAAGCCCAGCTTCACCAGGTCATCCCGGTGCGATTCCAGGGACTCCGCGTCCTGCGGAGACAGATGAACGGTTTCCGGCAACAGCAGGCGCTGAGACGGAGCCCGTCCGTCCATCAGATCGCGCATGAACTGCTCGTACAGTACTCTTTCGTGCGCCGAGTGCTGATCTATGAGAACCATCCCCTCCTCGTGCTCATAGAGCAGATACGTCCTCCGCAACTGGACAAGGTTCGGAACAGGGATTGTCTCGGCGGGCGACGAATCGCCTCTCCCATCGTCCTCAGCGCCAAAGAATTCAACCGGACCGGGCAGCGGCAGCGAAGCCAGCGGCATGGGCAACGGTTCTCCAGGACCGGAGGAGGGACTCCAGTTCCGCACGGACCCAAGAGGAACAGCACTGTCGAACAGGCCCAGAGCGCGCCTCACGGACCTTTCCACGGCGCGCTCCACTGACCAGCGATCATGAAATCGCACTTCAGCCTTGGCTGGGTGAACGTTCACGTCGACGCCATCACCCGGCAGTCGCAGCTCCAGCAGAAGCGAGGGACGCAGACCGGGAGCCACTGCTGTTCGATACGCGCTCTCGGCGGCCCTTGCGACACCGGCATCCCGAACCGACCGGCCATTCACGATCAGCGTCAGGCGCCGCGACGCCGTACCAACCTCAGCGGGCCTCTCGGCCAGGCCAGTCACATGGATCGGGCCGGTAACCGCATCCACGTCGACGTACCTCGAAGCGATGGAATCGCCCCACAGAGCGGCCACGCGTTCCCGGAGTGAAGCAACCGGCGGAAGCGACATGACCTCACGGCCATCATGAGCCACTCGGATGCGGAGCTCCCGTCGCGTCAAGGCCGCGGCCGTCAGCACATCGGCTATAGCGCGCCACTCCGATCGCTGCCCGCGCAGGAATCTCGCACGCGCGGGGGTGTTGAAGAAGAGATCCGCCACTTCGACCGTGGTCCCCCGTCGTCGCGCGGTTTCGCTGACCGCAGTGACAGCGCCACCGGAGATGCGAACCTCCGTTCCCAGGCCGTCCGCGGTCGACGTCGTCAGAGTGAACCGCGAGACCGATGCGATCGCGGACAATGCCTCTCCCCGGAAGCCGAAGCTCCGGATTCCGGACAGGTCGGATGCCGAACGGATCTTGGAGGTGGCATGCCGGGCAATCGAAAGCAGCGCATCCTCCCTTTCCATTCCGGATCCATCGTCACTCACCCGGATCATTCTACGACCGGCATCTTCCACCTGAACCTCGATCGTGGAAGCCCCCGCATCCAGGGCGTTCTCGATCAGTTCCTTGACCACCGACGCCGGTCGCTCTACCACCTCACCGGCGGCGATCTGGTCGGCGACGTCGGGAGCCAGTATCGCTATTCGCGTCACGCCGGGCCTCCCGGTCCACGCTTCGGGACCAGTCTCAATCCGCCCCCGCGGACTTCGACGATCTCGATCCCAGTTCCGTGATGCGTTGACTTCCCACCCAGCCAATCCTGTCATCCAGCAGCCTGATTCGAGTCCAGACTCCCTGATGCGTCAGGACCCGTACCACCTCGCCTGGCTGTGCCTGCACGCCGGGGTCCGCCGAAAGGGCCGGAAGATCGCGAAGGTTTGTCACCGCGAGCACCACTGCAGTTCCGCGACCGTCCACAATCTCCTGCTGCCGCAGTCCGGCGATCAAAGCCACGACCACCCCCATCAACAGCAGGATGCCTCCAGTGCGCAGCGATGATCGTCCGTTCCGGCGCCAGAGAGCCAGAAGCGACCACGCAGACAGCCAGAGGATGAGGCCGACCACACCTATCTGACTGACGGTCACCGGGGGTACACCCAAGAGAACCTGCTTCGGCCCCGGGGACATGCGTACACGGTCGCGAATGTCCCGAGCGGCGGGCTGCAATCTCAGCGCCTTCTGCCAGCCCACTACCGCGGCTGCCGTGTCCTGCAACTGCCAGGATGCATTGCCGAAGTTGAACCAGGCGTCGACTGACCTGGGCCGCGCCTGTGCCAGTTCCTGGAATGCCTGACGCGCCAACCCGTATTCGCGGGCGTCCCACGCGGCGAGTCCGCTGCCGAACAGCTTCAGTGCCACGATGTCCTGCTGGGACGCGGGCGCACCCGAAACTGCCCCCGTGGAAACCAGCGAAATCATCGTCACCAGGCCCAGGGCCGCGACCGCGCGACGCGCGTTCAGTGTCTCCCGTGAGCGAGCTTCCTGATCCACGGCGCGCAGGAGGCGAGCGGCCCGTCTCGCACCATCCGGAACCGGAAGGCCCTCCCTGGAAAATACAGCATCCTGAAGGGCACCTACCAGTTGGATCACTTCCTCGCTGGTGGCCGGGGAGACTCCCGCCCTTCGAAGGGACCTCTCCATCCTCGCACGATCCGCCATGTCATCTGCCGTCAGGCAGATCCGCGATCCCAACTCCGTGGCCAGGATCCGTCTCACGAGTGCGACGTCCACCGCTCCCGCCTTCGCCGCATCCAGGAGTACCCCCTCCGCTGATGGCGCGCCGGTCCGACGCGTCCGAACCGCACTGAAGAGCAGGAGAACGAACGGGAGGGGAGCCAGACCCGCAACTATCCAGAAGGCCCTCCACGACGTGACTGGATCCGGAATCTCGCCTCCCCAGGAACGGCGAATGGGCAGGGCCACTGATGTGGACGATTCCGAACGGTCTACCACCACCGGAGATCCCGTCACCGAAAACGAGCGCGCCCGGCTGACCGCGACCTCGTATTGTCCGCTGTATGGATCGAAGTATGGATAGCGCATTGCCGGGATTTCCTGCCTGCCCGGCTTGAGGGGAGTGACTATCCAGTCGAACTCCTTCCGGCCGCGGACCAGGGTGGCAGTCGAATCCATGCGTACCCTGACCGCACCCGGAACCACATCGGCCCAGGCGAAGGAAATCTCCGGCCGTGGAAGCAGCGAGACGTTGCCGGTTCCCAGTACCGTGACCGTGTAGACGAATGGATGGCCTGTCTCCAACGAACGCTGGTCGGAACGGTCCTGTATCGAGAGGCGACCGACCGCCCCCTTGAACCCGGGAGGTCGACCGTCGAGCGGTGGGTCACGCGCGATAACCACCAGCTCCTCGGTCAACGAGGAGTGACCCTCTTCCCGCGCGAAGAATGAGTTGCTCAAAGGAAGGGCATACTCGAGGTGCGATGGCGGGATCACATGTGCCCCGGAAGTGAGAGGGAACAGGGCACGCTGGAACACATGCACCTCATATTGCCGGTTCCCCGCCATCCGCGTGGCCCCGGATCGGGATGCCATGTCGTAGGACAGCATCGAACGCAGCTCCGGTGGAATGAAGACCGGGTTCCGGCGTAAACGGGCGCGAATCTCGGCGCTGAGGAAGACACCGACCTGATACGTCACCTGCTGGCCGACCCAGACCGTGTCGGGAATCGCCAGAGCATGGAAGGCGATATCCTCGTTGGGATCCAGCGATGCCCGCGCCGCTATGCCTCCGGCCTGCCCCCATACGGTGAGCAGGGGAAGGACTGAAGACGATACCAGCAGACTCAGGATCAGTCGTTTCACCAGTCCTTCCCTCGACGCTGCGTCTTCGGGCGGGATGCCTTCTGCTTGCGGCCCTGAACCTCCTGCTCATCGCGAGCCGCACTGTTCAGAAGCTGTTCGGCCCGATCACGGCCCAGATCACCGGAGGATGGCTCCGGTTCCCGTCGGTCCTGGCCTGACGGATCGGGCTTCTGGCTGGCGCTGCCGCCACGTTCCAGCAGATCGCGCAGCGCCAGTTCGTAGTTCCACCGGGCATCGCGGTCGCCGGGTCGCATGAGCAGCACCTGCTTGTAGACATCCACCGCGGCGGCGAGCTCGCGACGGGTCGAGTCTGCGCCATCTGCGCTGGCCATGCCGGTTTTCAGGTGGGCGAGCCCGATGTTGAAGAGCGCCCGATATCGTACCTCGGGATCTTCATCGGATAGCGCCCTTTCCAACGGTTCGATGGCAGCCAGGTTGGAGTCCGCTGATACCAGTGCGGTACCAAGATTGTACATCAACCTGGGGCTCTGATCGCCGGCGTCCACGGCGGCACGAAACGATGCCGCCGCCGCGGCGTACTTCCGGCCGAGGAACTGGTCCTCCCCGCGCCGGGCCAGTGCAGCGGGAAGTACACACCCACCTGCCAGGAGAACCAGCGACGCGGTGCCAAGGGCCAGTGTTCTCGACGCCGTGTCGCGCCTCTCCCGTCGCCTCCTTCCCCAGGAGTCGAACACGATCAGGATCAGTGCCGGCAGAACGAAAAGCTGGAACCGTGGTGTCCCCGACCGGCGCGTTCCTCCGATCCGTTCCGTGGTCTGCAGGTTGCGCAGCGCATTCCTGACCGCACCGGCCTTGTCCGGTGTCGCGGCATCGATGAAGGTCCCTCCGGCATTGGTGGCGATCGCGCGCAGTGTCTCGGGATGATACCGGGTAACGACGACGTCACCATTGTCGTCGAGCTTTTCCGTGACGGTGTTCCCATCCCGGATCGGGATGGTGGATCCTTTCGTGGTTCCAAAGCCAACGGTTATGACCGCTATTCCCGCCTTGCCGGCACGCAGAGCCGCCTCCATGACAGCACCGGGTTCGTCGAACGACTCACCGTCGCTCAGGATGATCAGGGCGCGATCTCCTGCCGACCGGCTGGCCTCCAGCAGTTCCGTTCCCTGAGTGATCGTGGTCGAGATGGCACTGCCTGCCTGTCCGACGACCGATGGATCAAGGTTGTCGAGGAAGAGATCCAGGGCGCCCTCGTCCGTTGTCAGCGGTGACAGGATGTAACTCCTGCCGGCAAACGCGAGGAGCGCAAAACGGTCACCACGCGAGGCGGCCCTTATGCGACGTACCTCCTGCCTGAGACGCTCCAGCCGGGATGGTGATTCGTCCGTCGCCAGCATGGAGAGAGAGGCATCCATGGCGAGCACCACGTCGATTCCCTCGCCACGCATGACACGCTCCTCCTCACCCCATCGGGGACCCGCCATGCCAAGGAACACCAGCAGCACGACGCCGGCCAGGCGGAGTGCCCGGGCTCCCGGACGACGGAGCGCCGGGGCGGGAACCAGACGCATGACCATGTCCCAGGTCCCCATTCTCGTCAGGCGGCCCATGCGCCGGTGATGGGCGGCCCTTATCAGAAACAACACCAGCACGGCGGCGACCGCCGCCACGCCGACCATCCAGGGCCATTCAAAGATCTCTCTCATGCGGCCCGTCCCTGGGCCGATTCGGGCTCGTTATCCCTCACCACCAGCGCAATCGCCCTGGCCTCACGACCTATCGCCCCGGCACGCTCGGCGGGGATTGACTTACCCGCGAACTTGGCCAGGTCCACTTCCTTCAACAAGGCCAGGCAGCGCCCGTGAACCCCGCTCGCGGAGCGGCGCAGGAAAACCGAGAACTCCGCTGTCGTCTGAGCACGAGATGCTCCCGGAATCACGGCTGCCAGGTAGTCGCGCAGCACTTCGGTCATCAGGTCAGCGTAACGGGTTTGCTCTCCGGCAGCCATCAGTCCCAGTGACTCGATCCGCGTGAACTCCCTCTCGGCGATGACGTACGGCGCCGGGCGCGGCGCCGGTCGGGCGCGGCGACGCCGGACGAGCCGCCATAGAAGGAGAGCCAGCAGTGCCGGCACGAGCAGACCCAGGACCCGCATCCATAGTGGCATACCCATGGCGAAGATCGGTCGGGCAGGACGCGGAAGGCGCTCCTCCGGTGCCGAGGGAAGCACGCTCACGACCATGACCGAGGCCCCGGTCACCGGTACGCGACGCGTCCCGATCTCCTGGGATACCTCCACGTCCGGGAAACGGATGGAAAAGCCACCGGTGCGCCAGGCTGCCAGTCTGTACGTTGCGGTCTGATCCTGTGCCATGCTGTCCACACTGGAGACGGTCTGCACAGGATCCAGTGGTTCGATGGCGAGGCTGGAATCCGGTCGTGTGGGGAATCGTATGGTGGACCCCAGGGGAGCGCGAAGGCGGATCGTGACCGTAAACGGCTCACCCACCCGGACGGTGTCGGGGCGCACCAGGATACCCTGTTGAATGCTCCCGTTGAGTACCACCGCCTGAGCAAGAACAAGGAGTATCGACATGCTCACCACCGCCTCCGTACCCGGCGTCCACGTGCCCTGAAGAAACGGAGTAGTGCCTGGAGGTAGCCGTCTCTCGTGTTCACCGGAATCTCATCGATCGACAGTCGTCGCAGCAGTTGGCGCCGGGCAGCCCGCTCGTTTGCCGAAGCCCGACTGAACTCTTCGCGCACCCGGGCCGATGACGTGTCCACAGTGACCACACGTCCGCTTTCCGGGTCGACGAACCGGGCCACGCCGACATCAGGCAGCACCCACTCGCTGGGATCCTCCAGAGGCGCAACGACCAGATCGTGGCGTTGAGCAAGGAACTTCAGCGGTCGTTCCACATTCTGGTCCAGCAGATCAGACATGAGGAAGACCACTGATCTGTGGGGCAGAAGGTGCGCGAGGTACTCCAGCGCGCCCGCCACGTCGGTGCCCCGACCAAGTGGTTCATGCACCAGAACGTCGCGAATGATGCGGAGAGCGTGCCGCCTGCCCTTGCCGGGACGCACCACGTGTTCCACCCGGTCACTGAACAACAGAACACCGACACGATCGTTGTTGCGCACCGCTGACATGGTGAGCACCGCCGCCAGTTCCGTCGCCATTTCCGACTTGAATCGGCTGACGGTCCCGAATCGCGACGAACCGGACACGTCCACCGCCAGCATGACCGTCAGCTCACGCTCTTCAACGTAGCGTTTCACGAACGGCCGGTGCATGCGGGCCGTCACATTCCAGTCAATCGTACGGACTTCGTCGCCGGGCGTGTACTCCCTCACTTCCGCGAACTCCATTCCCTGACCCTTGAAAATGGACTGGTACTCCCCGGCGAAGAGGGAGTTCACCAGACGTCGTGTCCGGAGTTCAATGAGTCGTACCTGGCGGAGGACCTCGGAGCTTACCACGCGGGCAGAGGGAAGCGGGAAGCGGACTACGGCGCGTCCACGGTTGCCAGGATCTTCCGGACGATCTCATCGCTCGACACCTCTTCCGCTTCCGCCTCGTATGTGGTCAGGACGCGATGTCGCAGGACATCCGGTGTAATGGCCTTGACATCGTCCGGCGTCACGTAGGTCCTGCCGCGCAGGAAGGCATGGGCACGCGAAGCCTGGGCCAGCGCGATGGTGGCGCGGGGGCTGGCGCCGAACTCCACCAGCGGTACCAGTTCCTTCATCCCAGCCTCGCCCGGCTTGCGGGTAGCTAGTACGATCTCCACGATGTAATCCACGATGCGCTCATCCATGTACAGACCGGTGATGAAGTGGCGGGCATCGAGTATGGCCTCCGGAGTGGCAACCGCCTGGACAGGGATCGGCTCCCCGCCAGCCATCCGTCGCATGATCTCCTTCTCTTCCTCGCGGGTGGGATAATCCACCTTGAGCTTCAACATGAAGCGGTCCACCTGGGCTTCGGGAAGCGGGTAGGTACCCTCCTGCTCGATGGGGTTCTGCGTGGCCAGAACCAGGAAGGGCTCATCGAGCTGGAACGTCTCGCCTCCCAGGGTGACCTGCTTCTCCTGCATGGCCTCGAGGAGAGCCGCCTGAACCTTCGCCGGAGCCCGATTGATCTCATCCGCCAGGATCACGTTGGCGAAGATGGGGCCCCGCTTGATGCTGAACGTACCGCGCGACTGGTCGAACACCTGGGTTCCCAGAACGTCAGCCGGCAGCAGGTCGGGGGTGAACTGGATACGCTGGAACGTCGTGCGGATGGTCTCCGCCAGAGTACGGACCGTGAGCGTCTTGGCCAGACCCGGTACACCTTCGAGCAGCACGTGGCCACCCGTCAGCAGGCCTATGAGCAGCCGCTCGACCATGTACTCCTGACCCACGACACGACGGGCCACCTGATGCAGCACGCCATGAACAAGGTTGGAATATTCGGCACCAACCGTGCCGGATGTGTCCGCGGATCCCGGATTCGTCACTGTGTGGGTTGCTGTGGTTACCCTCGGTCCCTTCCCTCTTCACCCTTCCCGACTCCCGCCAGTCCCAGTTCCCTCTCTTCCCGGGCGGTCAGGGAGCGTGTAGCACCGGAGGGCAGATCACCCAGGGACACCGGACCGAACGAGGTGCGGACCAGTCGTTCGACGCCAAGTCCCAGTTCCCGGCACAAGCGGCGCACTTCGCGCTTCCGCCCTTCGGCAAGCACCACTTCAAATATCCACCTGCCGCTGCCCAGGCGGTGAACCGATACGCGTAGCGGTCGGACCGGCCCGTCATGCAGGTCCACACCGTCCCTTGCCACGCGTGCCGCGGATTCCGCATCTCCGGTGACCGTTGCCTGATACACCCTCTCCACTCCCGCGCTGGGGTGCGTCAGACGATTGGCGGCGTCGCCGTCGGTGGTAAGGAGCAGGACACCCTCCGTCTCCAGATCCAGCCGACCCACATAAACCAGCCCCGGGACGTCACGGACCAGGTCAAAGACGGTGGGTCGTCCCTGGGGATCGGACCGGGTCGTCACATAGCCGACCGGTTTGTGGAGGACCAGCCAGAAGGGTTCGCCGACGGCCAGGTTTACCCTCCGTCCATCGACCTCCACCACATCCACCGCCGGGTCGATCCCCTGCCCCACGTGAGCCGGCTGACCATTCACCTTCACCCTCCCTTCTCCGATCAGGACTTCTGCCCGTCGGCGCGACGCCAATCCTGCCCGCGCCAGAGCGCGGTGGAGCCGCATGGTCGCCGCCATCAGATGGCGCGCGGCTCCGACCGCAGCATCACCGCCAGTTCGTCGGCGCGGGGCAGCTCCTCCAGGTGCCGCAACGCGAACTGCTCCAGGAAGAGAGGCGTCGTGCCATAGAGCAGCGGCCGACCGATTCCTTCCCCACGTCCCATGACATCGATGAGTGAGCGTTCCTGCAGAGAGCGAAGTATGGCCCCGCAATTGACGCCACGAATCGCCTCGATCTCGGCACGTCCGATGGGCTGGCGATAGGCAATGACCGCCAGGGTCTCCAACGCGGCTCCGGAGAGTCGATGGGGACGGGCAGCCAACTGGGCCCGTTCGATGGCATCAGTGAATTCCGGGCGGGTCAGTATCTGCCAGCCGTCGCCCAGCTCCACCAGTTCCACCCCGTGTTCCCCGGACTGGTAGACATCCTGGATCTCTCCCAACGCCGTCCGGACGTCAGCCGGGGTGGCATCGGGATCCAGCGCCGCCAGCTCGTCGACTGGAACGGGACGGTTGCTCGCGAAGAGCGCGGCTTCAAGCAGCCTGGCCAGCTGATTCACGGGTGATCACCAGGGACGCAAAGGGGGAGGCCTGCCTCAAACGGAGTTCGCCACTGCGGGCAAGCTCGAGCAGCGCCAGGAGGGCGGACAGGATCTCCCATGACTCGGCCGATGGTCGGATCACATCATACCAGCGGGCCTTGGCACGGGAATGCAGAATGGCCCGGACGGTGGCAATGGCCCCATCGACATCCAGGGGGCGGGGAACCACATCATGAATGTCGGGCATCCGCACGATCCGCAGCACGCGGTCGACGGCAGTCAGGAGCTCACCCAGTGACAAGGCCAGCGGTGCCGGTGGTGGCTCCATGCTCTGGGCCGGCAGCCACGCACGGGCAAAGCGCGAACGGCGTTCCTCCGCAAGCCCGGCGAGCACGTCCGAAATCTCGCGCACCTGCTGATACTCCAGAAGTCGTCGAACCAGCTCCGCGCGGGGATCCTCCCAGGTCTCATCCCCGGAACTGCGCGGAAGCAGCATCTGGGCCTTGATACGCAGCAGGCGCGCGGCCATTTCGAGGTATTCCGATGCCTGATCGATATCGAAGGTCTGGATGCGCTGCAGGAACTGCTCTGCTATGCGTGCAATGGGTATGTCATAGATGTCCACCTGCTCGTCACGAATGAGCGAAAGGAGCAGATCCAACGGACCATTGAACTCCCGCAGTTCCACGACAAAGGGATCACCTGCGATGTTCGCGGCAGTCATCCGGGTCCCATTGCATAGGGTGACTTGAGGAAGAACGGAAGCACGATCTGGATGGCGCCGTTGGCCAGGTGCTCGACGGGAGACATCCATTTGGCGAATATCTGCTGTCCGGCACCCGTCCAGAAAAGGATGAGCAGGAGAAAGATGCCGTATCGTCCCACCTGCTGGTACCGCAGCGCCCATGCCGGGGGCAGCAGGTACTTCATCACGTGGGAGCCGTCCAACGGCGGAATCGGCAGCAGGTTGAAGATCGCCAGCACCAGATTGAACAGGATGCCCTGCACCATCATCATCTGCAGCAGCGAGAGGGTGTCCACCGCCGCAGGGAGAGCTCGTCCCAGCAACCCCAGGAGCACTATCAGGACGGCACAGACCGGGAATAGCAGCAGGTTCGTGGCGACGCCAGCCAGCGATACTATGATGTCGCCCCTCTTGTAGTTGCGGTAATTGCGGGGAACCACGGGGACAGGCTTGGCGCCGCCGAAGATGAACTGTCCGTTGCTGGCCCAGAACAACACGACCGGCATCAGGATCGTGAGGAACGGGTCGATATGCTTGATCGGATTCCAGGTCAGACGTCCCAGTTGGTAGGCCGTGGGATCTCCCTGCCGGAACGCGGCGTACCCATGGGCGTATTCGTGCGCGACCATCGAAAACAACAGAACAGGTGCGGCGAGCAGCAGGTCGCGAGGGTCCAAGCCTGGTGAGATGCGGGGGAGGCGACATAGCGGCGGGGACGGTGCGGCGTCACCTCCCACCGGGTTGCGGCGCAAGGTAAAGAGCGACAGGACCGGAGTCAAAAAGATCCAAAGTGTATGTCATTACTTGACATCCACTAGTCTCACGATCTATCTTTTCCAGTTATCGTCGACATACCTACGCCCCTTTGGAGTACGACCTTGCCAAGAATTGCATCGGCGGCCAAGCATCTGCGTAAGTCACGTGCGGCCACCGTTCGGAACCGCGCACAGCGCTCCAGCCTGCGAACCGCCCTCAAGAAGGCCAACAGTCCCGCTGCCACGCCCGCCGACAAGTCCCGCGCCGTGCAGCTTCTCGACCGGGCCGCCAGAAAGGGCCTCATCCACCGCAACACGGCGGGTCGTCACAAGAGCCGAATCCACACCAAGGCCTGACGTCCGTCGCCGGCAAATCCAGGCGAGACCATTGAAACAGGGAGGGGACCGGAATACCGGTCCCCTCTTGGCCTCCTGCCCTCCCCCGACCGCCAGACTGGACCCCAAATCCCGCCCGCGTTCCGCCAGGACGGGCCCTCCTCGGTCCTACATGGCAGCCAGTTCACCACCGCAGCGTTCGCAGTACCACTCGGTCGGGTAGTTCATGGTGCCGCATTCCTGACACTTGAGCGTCTTGACCTGCTCCGTCGGCATATCCTTCAGGAACGCTGGCGTGGAAGACGGAGTGGCCGGAGTCGCACGGGGTACCGCCTGACGAATCGCCGGTTGGGATCCGGACCTCGCCCCCGATGGTGAGACACCGGCAACCGGTGAAGGCGCGTCAGCCAGCGGGGCCGCCGCAGCCAATGGCGCAGAGGGTTCGTCCACCACCGACTGCAGGAAGGCCAGTTCGTCGAAGGCACCGGGGTCGGTGGTCGGTCGGGATTCAAGTGCCGGTGGGGACGGACTCGTCTGCTGAGCCGGCTGCCTGACGAGGCCCAGGATTTCCTGTATGCGGGAAAGTTCCGATTCCACCGAAGTACGCTCACCCTCCAGCCTGGCGATTTCACCGTCGCATGTCGCCAGCTCACCCTGGGCCCTCTCCTCGCTGTACTCGCCCACGAGGGCGCGAAGTTCGATCTCCGCCCGCGAGTCACGCCGGTTCGTTTCCTCGGACAGCAGACCCGCCAGCCGTTCCTCGAGGGCGGCCACCGATCCTTCCAGCTCGGCTTCCCGGCTGCGGAGCTGAACCATGACTCCATCCAGCCGGCCGGAGTAGTCCTTGCGGACGCGTTCGAAGACATGAGCGGGTGTCTGAGCCCTCCGCTCCTCCAGTTGCTCCAGCCAGCGTTCGTAGCGCGCCCGCTCTTCCAGCAGAGCGTTCAGGGCCTCAAAGGGATTATCCATCGGTCGGGTGGTCTGGGATACTGATCACGCGGGAGCCCGTGTCGTCACCATCGCGGAGAACCTCCTGCCGGGTTCGCTTGCGGACGGCCGTCAGTTCCGCGACCTGAGACGAACCCAGGGGATTTACGCGACCCAGGAGGCGTGCCGTCAAGAGGATCCTGGCTACATGTTCCATCACCTCCATCCTCCGACTCGCCTCCTGCAGAGTGGCGCCGACCGTCACCGCACCGTGGTTGGCCAACAGAAATGCATCATGATCGGCTACCCAGGGGCCGAGGGACTCCGCCAGAGCTGGAGTACCCGGCATGGCGAACGGCACCAGCGGAACCGGGCCCAACTGTACCATCGCCTCCGGCAGTACGTCCGCTGGCAGCCCCTCGCCGGCCACCGCGAATCCCGTGGCCACCGGCGGGTGGGCGTGAACCACCGCGTTCACCCCGACACGCGCACGATAAAGTTCCAGGTGCATTGCTGCCTCGGATGAGGGAAGCCGTTCTCCCAGCAGTTGTCCTCCGGCCAGGTCAATTTCCACCAGATCGTCCTCCTGGACATTCTCCTTTGGCAGTCCTGTCGGAGTGATCAGCAGACGATCGCTGCCCAGTCGCACGGATACGTTCCCGTCCACTCCGGCAACAAGGCCAAGCTCGTACAACCGGTGACACACCGCCACCACTTTCTGGCGCACAACACGTGAATCCATGAGGCAGCGCCTCAGAGCGTCAGCAGTCGCAACACTTCGGCCGGACCCGGACGAAAATCCCACGGGCAGCCGTCATCCCTGTCGTTCCAACGACTCCCTGCCAATCCGGAAGACGACTCGTCCTCCGACAATGGTACAGCTTGCCCGCCCGGTCAGTGACATGCCCTTCCAGGGCGAGTTCCTTCCCTTGGAAAGGAACCTTGCCGGATCCACGGTCCAGCGGTACCCAGGATCGAAAACGGTGACGTCGGCCACACTTCCACGCCGAAGGGTGCCTCCCGCCAGACCGAAGATTCGCGCCGGTGAAACCGACATCCGTTCCACCAGGGTCCCGAACGTCAGCGTTCCCGGTACGACAAGGTGGGTGACCACCACCGCCAGCGCCGTCTCCAGGCCCACGATACCGTTAGGTGCATCCGCGAATTCGCGCTCCTTCTCATCGTAATGATGGGGCGCATGGTCGGTCGCGATCAGATCGATGGTCCCGTCCCTTACCGCTTCCTGCAGAGCTGCCACATCATCCGCCGTCCGCAGTGGCGGGTTCATCTTGGCGTTGGTGTCATAAGCGCCGACGGCATCCTCGGTCAACGAAACATGATGAGGACAGACCTCTGCCGTTACACGGATGTTGCGCTCCTTGCCCCACCGGATCAGCTCCACCGAACCGCGCGTCGACATATGACAGAGGTGCACGTGCCCACCGGTACGTCGAGCCAGCAGGATGTCCCGGATGGCCATGATCTCCTCGGCCTCCGAGGGGATCCCTCTGAGCCCCAATCGCGCTGACACGACTCCTTCGTTCATCGCACCACCACGGGCCAGCGTGGGTTCCTCGCAATGATCCGCCACCGGGATACCAAACGTTCTCGCGTATTCCAGCGCAGCACGCATCAACTGGGCAGAGGCAACCGGCCTGCCATCATCACTCACCGCAACCGCCCCGGCGCCGACCATCTCTCCGAATTCAGCCAGCGCCTCGCCCCTCTGGCCCAGTGAAATGGCGCCGATGGGATAGACCCTGGCTGCATTGGCACGGAGTGCCTGCCGCACGATGAATCCCACCGCGGCCTGATTGTCGGTCACGGGATCGGTGTTGGGCATCGCGCAAACCGCGGTGAAACCACCGGCCGCGGCAGCCCTGGCCCCGCTGGCGATGGTTTCGACCTCCTCGCGGCCGGGCTCCCGCAGATGACAATGCACATCGATGAACCCGGGTGATACGATCTGCCCGGCGCAGTCGATCACTTCGACTGCATCCCCATCCCGCCGGACATCGCCAAGCGGCGGGCCGCAGTGCACGATGGTTCCTCGTTCGAGGAGGACGTCACCAACATCATCCATTCCCTGTGATGGATCAACAATGCGACCTCCACGAAGCAGGAGGGCCCGTGTGGGAGATTCTTCAGTCATCATTCGGGGATTGCTTCTCCGCCATTTCGGAAACTGGATCGGCTCACTCGGTTCGCGGACCTCTGCCTTCCACCATCCGGCCACCCGCCAGCAGGTACAGAACCGCCATCCGGACCGCGACGCCATTGCTCACCTGGTCCAGAATCACGCTGTGCGGACCGTCCGCCACGTCAGAGTCGATTTCCACTCCCCGGTTCATGGGGCCGGGATGCATTATCACGATGTCACGCGGCGCCCGTTCCAGGCGCTCGCGGGTGACACCAAAAACCCTGTTGTACTCCCGCAGCGAGGGTATGTAACCCGCCTGCATGCGCTCAAGCTGCAGCCGGAGCACATTGATTGCCTCGGCCCATTCAATGGCAGCCTCGATCCTGTCGAAGACCTGCACACCGAAGGAATCGATGGCGTTGGGGAGCAGTGAGCGCGGACCACAGATGCCCACCTCCGCCCCCAGCTTGCGAAGCCCCCAGATGTTGGAGCGTGCCACCCGGGAGTGCAGCACGTCACCCACGATGCACACCCGCCGTCCCTTCAGGTCCCCAAAGCGGTCCCGCAGCGTGAGCAGGTCCAGCAGTCCCTGCGTGGGGTGCTCGTGGGTGCCGTCGCCGGCATTGATGACATTCGACTCGATACGATCGGCCAGGAAACGGGCCGCCCCCGACGCGCCATGGCGGATCACCACCATGTTTATCCGCATCGCTTCCAGGTTCCGTGCCGTATCCACCAATGTCTCTCCCTTGGACACGCTGGATCCAGCCGCGGCGACGTTCACCGTGTCCGCCGACATCCGCTTCTCGGCGAACTCGAAGGACACCCTGGTACGAGTGGAAGGTTCGAAAAAGAGATTCACGATCGTCATTCCCCGGAGCGCCGGGACCTTCTTGACTGCCCGCTCGCTGATTTCCTTCAGCGGTTCCGCCGTATCCAGGATCAGGCGGATCTGGTCGGCAGTCAGCTCCTCCAGGCCCAGCAGATCTTTCCCCAGCGGTCGGTGCTGTTCCGCGGAAACCGAGCGCTGGTCGGAACTCATCCCTGAACCTCCCGACGGACGATGGTCACGGCATCCAATCCGTCGAGTTCCGAGACCGACACGTCGACGCGCAGGTGCGAGGCAGCCTGCACCCGCTTCCCCACGATATCAGGCTGAATCGGCAGCTCTCTCCCACCCCTGTCCACCAGAACAGCCAGAGCAATCCGGGCCGGTCGGCCGAAATCGGCCAGTTCGTCGAGCGCCGCACGAATGGTTCGTCCGGTGTAGAGGACGTCGTCGACGATCACCACGTGGCGGTCGTCGAGCTGCCATGGCAGGTCGGTCTTGCCAACCACCGGTCGCGGTCCGATGGTCTGCAGGTCATCACGATAGAGCGTGATGTCCAGTGCCCCACGGGGAACCGCAACGCCCTCGCGCTCTTCGATAAATCCGGCGATGCGTTCAGCCAACTGGACCCCGCGCCGCTGAATCCCCACCAGGACAACACTTTCCGGTCCACCCAGAAGTTCAACGACCTCGTCGGCCATGCGACGCAGGGTGCGCGCCATGGCCCGGGCATCCAGCACGACGGTCGGCTTCTCGGGCATTCTGGCGCCCAATATCGTCAGCGGCGCATCGAAAAAGAAGCGGTCGACAGCCTGTCCGGCGCCGTGACCCGGTCAGTTCCGGGCTATGCGGTCAATCCGCTCGTCCTTCGTCCAGCCTGGGCTGCGGTTCGATGGGCAGGTTACGGAGCTGCCGGGACCGGATGTCGATGACCCGCACTTCGGCAGGGGTGATGTCCGCTAGTTCCGCCTGCCTGACGGACTCCGGCCTGGGGTGATCGAGCTGATGCTGCCTTCCCGACCCCCTGTCGGCGGCAAAGACGGGAACCGGAACCTCACGCTCCTTCAGGAGAACGACGCCAGCCTCCTTCGTCGCCGTACGCCAGCTCCGTACACCAGGAACATCGACCAGGGCTACCGGCAGCGGTCGGGCAGCACGCCTCATTTCGGCCACGATCAGAAACGCCGTCCGCACCACCAGGGCCAGTCCCAGGTAGGCGGCGAGATCGGCGACATTCAGCACCAGCTCGGTATTGTTTCCGATTCCAACGGAAATGAAATCCACCACCCCGCGGGGAGAGAGGATCAGGCTCGCCAGGTTACCAATCGCACCGCCCATGATCAGTCCCAGCGCCCGGGGAGACGAAGGGTCGATGCGCGCCAGATCACGGCTGACCGGAATCATGAAGACAATCGCCGCCAGGGTGAGCGCCAGGTTCAACTGCCAGGTGTAGGCCCCGATGCTGAGACCGAACGCCGCTGCATCGTTATGCACCACGGCAATCCTCAGCCGTTCACTGAGCACTACATCCTCGGCAACCATCCGCGCGGCAAGTGCCTTGGTCACCCAGTCTCCAACTGCCACCAGGAGCGCAAGGCGGGACATGACCACCAGTGGTTTGTTGCGATCGCTCACTCGCGGCACGGTTCAGGGTGGACCGGAAACTGAATGCCCAAGCTGGGAATCCGCCATACCGGATGGCTCCAACCGGGGCTGTTCCGGGAGAACACACTCGCCTGCGAAGTCCAACCCAAGCACTCGGCGTGCCAAACCGGAATCTTCGTACCTCGTTGTCAGCACCGCACTTGTCTTCGTGCCGCATGGTGCCGTGGCACGTGTGCAACATGGAGTTGGGCGGTCGGAGTCGGTTCCGTGCCACAGTTCCCCCTGTCCGCTTTTGCGAAACACTCAATTCCGCGGGTCTGCCGGGGCTTGCCCGGGAGTGTCCGGTTGCCGAGTATGTACCTCCTCAGGACGGCTGGCAGGCTGGCGCCGCTGCTGTGTGACTACCACCAGGAGAAGCATTGGGAGCCCAACGTCTGCATGACTGGCTGGCGGCGCTCTCACTCGCTACAGGATTGGCGGTGGGTGCGTCCTGTGCCAGTTCCCGCACCGTTGCAGGCGGTGCTGCCACACCGGTAGAGAATCCCGAACCCGGCGTATTCACCTTTCCCGCGGCACTGGCGGCTGATTCGGCCAATTTCGAGCCCCAGCAGGGATACCGGGCAGTCGCCGAAAACGACTGGATCGACGCCGCCAGAACCGGGACGCTGGCGGGACCTGATGTAGAGGGCACGGTCTGGCGCCTGGATGAATCCTGTGACGTCCGCTTCAGCCCGGAAACGGACGTGCTTGCCGCAAGTGAGTCACCGCCCCTGCCGACCAGGAAGCTCGCAGCCGACGGGTGTCACGGGCATACCGGCTTCTGGCAGGTATCCGCTGGCAGGGTGTTCTGGTGGATGTCGCTGGCCGGGGGGTGGAGCGTAGAGTACTACGGGGACTTCCTGGATGACTCCACGATGCTCCTCCGTCGGTATCCGCTGAAGCATGCCGGCAATCGCAGCTGGCGGGCTGACGCCGATGCCATGGCAACGGGGCGAGCCACCCGGGTTGCGGCGCGGCGGGTGACCCGGTCCACGTACGAGGTGACCGCCAAGCTGAATGCCGTTGGCGAGCCCGATTGGGCCGTACGACCCGGAGCCGGTCGCGCCCCCAGTGTTGGGGGAACGCGGTGGCAGATGGGCAACGGCTGCATCATCACCTTTTCGTCGAGTGTTCTGGCCGCGGCATCGCGAACCCAACGCCTTACGAGGGCGCTAACAAGCGACGACTGTGACGGCCTGAGAGGGAGCTGGCAGCAGCAAGGGAAGCGGGTGTTCTGGCGCCTCAATCTCGACTCGCTCACCGCCGTGGAGATGTATGCCGAAGTCGCTGATACACTCATGCGGGCCCGCCATTTCGACCTCACCCGGGCTTCGGCGGCCGAACCCTTCCGGGGCACCTGGGACCCCACCCTGTCAGAAACGCTGGTCCGGGTCAGACGCTGAGCCGTCACCGCAGATTCCGCCGGTGATCGGGATCACGCACGGTTTCTCGGGCCGCCCGTGACTCGTCAGGCAGTACAGATCCCGCGGTCCTGCCTTCCGGACCCGCGCTGAAGCTGTAGCCCTTCACGGAGGTCGGGCATGGGACGGCTGCTCGTGTTCCTTGGTGCGATGATCGGTGGGTCGCTCGGCTGGTGGTTGGGCGCGCTGGTCGGCGTGGTGACTGCGTTCATGGTGAGCACCGTAGGTACCGGAGCAGGCATCTACATCTCGCGTCGCTTCATCAGGGAGTACCTCCCGTGACCAGGATCGAAGGGACACGGCGACCTTCCGGGTGATTCGTCGCTACCTCCTGACACGCGGGCTTCCTTCCAGAGCCGGGTGCCACGAACCTGCGGAACGGACAGGGCGGGATTCGAACCCGCGAGTGAGTTGCCCCACCACACGCTTTCCAGGCGTGCGCCTTAAGCCACTCGGCCACCTGTCCCCGATGCGAGCCGACAACACAGTCGAGCGGACGCCGACCGTGACGGTGCCCATTCCACTCCCCCGCTCCCACCCAGAACACGGACAGGGTGGGATTCGAACCCACGATACCGTTGCCGGTATACCGGTTTTCGAGACCGGCTCCTTCAGCCACTCGGACACCTGTCCAATAGAGCCAAGTAACGTAGCCGCAGCGGGATATAAAGGGTAGGCATTTTCCGCGTCCGGTCCGGTGACCGGGAACGCGCCACAGCCCCGTGCAGGATCAGGGGGCTTGGGCTCATCGCCTGTCGTCGGCCTGACTCGGGATTGTCGAACCTGTCACTGGACAGGAGGACAGACAAGGACATGACACGGTGCGGTCCGGATCACCTTGTCAGCCGTGCTTCCCAGGAGCATGCGTGCCAGCGGTGGTCGGGCAACGGTACCAACGGCAATCAGATCGGCCCCTGAGTCCCTGGCAGCATCGACTATGGCGCGTGGCGGAGACTGCGACAATGGAACCCTGGTTTCCACCAAGGCACCCTGTTCCCTCAGCGTCTCCGCCATTTTCGCGAGGTAGCGCATCGCCGCCTCCACCCGGACGCCGTCGTCAGGCCGACTCGCGGACAGATCTTCAGGTGAAGGGCTCACCGTGGGATTCCAGGTACCGAGCATTGGCGACGCCGACAGCGCATGCACCAGCATGTAGTCCACTCCGGACAGGCCAGCGACGGCAACCGCTGAAGCGAGTACCCTGTCATCGGCCTCCTCTCCCGCAACACCCACGACCACGCGACGTATGGATCCAGCCATGGCAGTTCCGACCGGATCCACGCGGATGATCATTACCGGACCGGATGACGAGCGAATGACGGCGTCGGCGACACTACCGAGCCAGAGTCGGTCGACACCTCCGCGGCCGTGCGATGTCATCACTATGAGGTCGGCGCCACCTTCGGCGGCCTGCGCGACGATTTCCCTGGCAGGGGCACCTTCGCGGAGTCGGGACCGTACCTCGATACCGTCACGAGCGCGCGCGGCTTCCTCCATGCGGGCGAGATACGACCTCGCTGCCTCCCGCTGCTCCAGGTCCATCGTGCGATCAATCGGGGGGGCCGCCCCGACACGAGATGATGACGGCACGGGCCGAGCGACAGAAACGAACTCCAGGACGGCTTGATCTCGGGCTGCCAGGTTTCGTGCGGTCTCGATCGCCTGTTCGGCGAAGGCAGACCCGTCGAGGGGGACCAGGATCTTCCTCATGCCACCTCCCGGTGAAGAAGGGAGTCATCGCCAGCCACTCCGAGAGTGGTGGCAGTGACTCCCTTCAACAACACCGAACATGGGGTTCCTGTCGATAGGGATTCCCCCTGCCAACAGGCCGGAAACGGCTGACAACCCTATCGGAAGGAAAACATCAGGCGCAGTGTGCGGCCTGCCTGCGGCAGACCGCACTGATCATAGACGGTGCTGTCCCCGATGTTGTCCAGTGCAAAGAGTGCCCGCACCGAACTGAACAGCCCACTTCTGACGGACATCCGTCGCTCGAAGGCGATTCCGGTTACCGTGGCTCCCGCCATGGTCATGTCTTCGCCGGTATCGCCGTTGATGCAGTACTGGGTTCCGGTGTATCGCGCGGTGGCGATCCCCCGCAACTGGAACGGCATCGGCACTCCGAGCTCGATCGAGGCGCGAGTCTCCGGATTGTTCTCGGCGTGGTGCTCTGTGTCGTTGTCCGTCTGATCGAATACTGAAATGCTTTGGAGCAGTGCATCACCCGCAAGGGTGACGGCCTTGTCCGCAACCGGCCCGAACTGCAGGCCCAGGAGGGCCTCGATACCACGACTCTCGATTCGATCGCGGTTGATCCGCTTGTAGAAGGAACCGGGGGGCGGTGTCGGATTGGTCACCTTGGTGCGAACGACCGCATCGGAGAGCCTGTGATTGAAGGCGTTGAGGCTCAACGAAGTCTCCACTCCATTCGGCGCCGCCTGCTGGAAGGTCACTCCCGCTTCATACCCCAGCAATGTCTCGGGCTTGAGCTCGGGGTTGGGCTGGAAACGGTTGAGAGCACCGGAGTAGAGTTCCCGGAGCGCCGGGAAGCGCGACCGGCGACTGACCGATGCGTGCAGCGACCAGATGTCGGAGAGGGTGTGGGTCAGCCCGCCCCGCCAGCCGGTGCTGGAGAAGGGTTCCTGCCTGGGTTCGCGACCACCCGACAGTGGCGTCTCGGAGCGATCGAAAACCAGCCCACCGGAAAAGGAGGTTCGGTCCGTGAGGGCGGTTTCCAGCTCAGCACCGACACTGGTGAGTCTCTGCTCGTACTTCGCCGATGGATCAGCTTCGACGGTCTCGGTATAGCGGACGTCCGCACTCGTCCACGCGGCCCGCAACGTGGCACGATCGCCCACCGAATGCGTCAGCTTGGCTCGCAGCGTGGAGGTGTTCTCATCTCCCAGCTCCTGACCGGTGACCGATGAGTAGGTCCGGTCGGCGAACGTCTCGATCTTCACGGAACCATTGTTCAGACCGTAGCCCAGCTCGAGGCTGCCGTGCCCGAACGGTGTGGTGAAGAGACCGGAGTTGGCTGATAGTGCCACGACGGAGCGGCGGTTGTAGGGATAGCGCCAGAGCCGGGGTTCCCCAACGTTCTCCTCCGGCGGTACACCCTTTTCGGCACTGAAAGCGGAAAACGTGGCCCCGACGGAGCGCCCCATCCCATTGGTCCAGCGGAGTGATGCAAATCCATCGAGCTGCCTGAGATCGCTGTTGGTCCTCAGGCCATCCTTCTCCGTGGGGTCCAGAGCGTCTGACGGTATGGCAACACCATCCCGCTGCCGGTGAGCCAGACCACCGCGGACATAGAGACCTCCCGGGCCATCCGAACCCAGTCGTCGGGCGGCCCCCAGCGTGGTAACCGTGGATCCGAATTCGTCGATACCAAAGCCTCCCCAGGTCTGGGCCTGTCGTGCGAGACCATCGTCGTGGTTCACCTCGATGGTGCCGCCCAGGGTATTGGGGCCATTCAGGAGTGATCCGAGGCCGGGTACGATGACGAGGCGTTGTGTTCCAGTGATGGGGACCAGGGACGGGTCGGTACGATGGTCCCAGCCAATGGTCATCGGCACACCATCGATCAGCACGGCTGCCTGACGCGAATCCGAGCCGCGAATGGAGATTTCCATCTCGCCGCGCGAGTTCTGGCGCACGTGAACGAAGGGTGACTCCCGGAGCGCTTCGGCGAGCGATGGCGCGGGAGAGGAGCGGAGGTCAGGGATGTCGATGACGACAGCCGAGGCGCCTCCGGCCAGGCCCACCGAACGCGTCTCTGTGATACGGACCGCCCTGAGGCTCTGGGCAACGGAATCACGTCTGGTGGAATCCGGGTCCTGGGCAGCGAGATCGGCAGCGGGCAGGATCAGAAGAGCGGACAGCAAGCGACGCACGAAACACTCCCGGGTCAGGGGTGGGGAATCATGAACGAATCATGAAACTAGGTGCGTTACAGGCCACTGTCGATAGTCTTGTTCCGCAGGGCAATCCCCGACTCTGCCGACCTGGACACCGCTTCCGGAATCACTTTCGCGGGGGTCGACGGCTGCTGAAGAACTTCCTGATGAGGGCTCCACATTCTTCAGCGAGGACTCCGCCCGTGACCTGAGGCCGATGGTTGAGTCGCGGGTGCCGAAGGAGGTCACCGACGCTTCCTGCCATTCCGGCCTTTTCATCCCAGGCACCGAACACGACGGCATCCAGCCTGGCCAGGACAATCGCGCCGGCACACATGGCGCAGGGTTCGAGCGTCACGAAAAGGGAGCAGCCCTCGAGACGCCAGGTTCCCAGCGCGGCAGCCGCCTCTCGAATGGCCAGAATCTCCGCGTGCGCGGTGGGGTCCTGATCGCGGACCGTTCGATTGGCACCTTCGCCGATCACCTGATCATCGCGTACGATGATGGCGCCAACGGGGACATCGCCATGCCCGGCCGCGTCGTCCGCCAGGGCCAGTGCCCTGTGGAGCGCGGGAAGCGGGAAGAGGGAAGCGGGAAGAGGCATTGCATCCCGCTTCCCGCTTCCCTCTTCCCGCTTCCCGCGCTCATCCATTCTTGTTGGCCTGCCGGGGTGCCTTCACGAAAACGATTTCGCCATTGCTGGCATCCGCCAGGATGTGGTCGCCCTCCTCGAAGCGGCCCTCGAGCACCGCGAGCGCCAGCGGGTTCTGAATCATTCGCTGAATGGCACGCTTGAGTGGCCGGGCACCGAAGGCAGGATCGAAACCCGCTTCCGCCAGCAGCTTCCGGGCGGCCTCGGACACCTCCATGGTAAGACCCTTTTCCTCAAGAAGCTTCCGCATGCGGGCGAGCTGCAGTTCCACGATGGACCCGATCTGTTCCATCCCCAGCGGATGGAAGACGATGATGTCATCCACCCGGTTCAGGAACTCGGGCTTGAAAGTCTGGCGGAGCGCCGCCGTAACCTTCCCTTCCGTCTGCTGCCAGTCATCCTGTCCATGTTCCAGGATCCATGAGGACCCCACATTCGACGTCATGATGATGACCACGTTGCGGAAGTCCACCGTGCGACCCTGGGAATCCGTCAGCCTGCCGTCGTCCAGAATCTGGAGCAGGATGTTGAACACATCCGGATGCGCCTTCTCGATCTCGTCGAAGAGCACCACCTGATACGGCCGGCGCCGGACTGCTTCCGTGAGCTGTCCACCCTCTTCGTAACCAACGTAGCCCGGGGGCGCGCCGATGAGTCGCGCCACGGCGTGCTTCTCCATGTACTCCGACATGTCGATGCGCACCATGGCCTGCTCGTCGTCGAACAGGAACTGGGCCAGGGCACGCGCGGTCTCGGTCTTGCCGACCCCGGTGGGTCCGAGAAAGATGAACGAGCCTATGGGGCGGTTGGGATCCTGCAGGCCTGCACGGGAGCGTCGGACCGCGTTCGATACCGCCTCCACCGCTTCCCGTTGTCCCACGACCCTGCGTCCGAGTTCGTCTTCCAGCTTGGCCAGGCGTTCCTTCTCGCTCTCCATCATCCGGGTCACCGGGATTCCGGTCCATCGGGAGACGATTTCGGCGATGTCGTCGGCGGTAACCTCATCCTTCAGGAAGCGAGCCTGCCCTGAATCACGGGTGGAGATGGACTTTTCCGCCTCCTTGAGCTGCTGTTCCAGTTGCGGGATCCTGCCATAGGTGATCTCGGCGGCCTTGCCAAGGTCACCAGCGCGCGTGGCCTGATCCGCCTCGATGCGGGCGGCGTCCAGATCCGCCTTGACCTGGCCCACGGCTCCGAGAGCCTCCTTTTCGCGCTGCCATTGAGCCTTCATGGCGGCGGACTTCTCCTTCTGCTCCGCCAGTTCCCGCTCCAGCGTTTCGCGCCGCTCCACTGCCTCGCGGTCCTTTTCCTTGGCGAGAGCCTGGCGCTCGATCTCCAACCTGACTATGTGCCGCTCGACCTCATCGATCTCCTGCGGCATCGAATCGATTTCGATGCGGAGCCGGGAGGCTGCTTCATCCACCAGGTCGATGGCCTTGTCGGGGAGGAAGCGATCGCCGATGTAACGGTTGGACAGAGTGGCGGCAGCCACGATCGCTCCATCCGTGATGCGAACCCCATGATGCGCTTCGTAGCGTTCCTTGAGTCCCCGCAGGATTGCGATCGTGTTTTCGACGTCGGGCTCGTTCACATAGACCGGCTGGAAACGGCGCTCCAACGCGGCATCCTTCTCGATGTACTTGCGATACTCGTCGAGCGTGGTGGCGCCAATGACGCGCAATTCACCCCGGGCCAGCATGGGTTTGAGCATGTTGCCGGCATCCATGGCACCCTCTGCCTTGCCGGCACCCACCAGGGTATGCAGCTCGTCTATGAAGACGATGAAGGTGCCCTCGGATTCGGTGATTTCCTTGAGTACCGCCTTCAGACGCTCCTCGAACTCGCCCCGGAACTTGGCTCCGGCAATGAGGGCGCCCAGGTCGAGCTGGATCAGGCGCTTGTTCCTGAGCCCCTCCGGGACGTCGCCGTTCACGATTCTCTGCGCCAAACCCTCGGCGATGGCGGTCTTGCCGACGCCGGGTTCACCGATCACGACGGGATTGTTCTTGGTGCGGCGGGAAAGAACCTGCATCACCCGGCGGATTTCCTCATCCCGTCCAATCACCGGATCGAGCTTGCCCTTCCGGGCGATCTCGGTGAGATCACGCGTGAAACGCTGCAGCGCGCGATAGGCGTCCTCCGGTGTCTGGTCCGTCACCTTGTGTGTTCCGCGAACCGCCTTCAGCGCGTCCAGCAGGGCGGCGCGATCGACGCCCACCGCTCCGAGAAGTGTCTTGCTCTCGGTGCCCTTGGTATCGGTCAGCGCCAACAGGAGGTGTTCGGTGGAGACGTACTCATCCCCCAGGGTGCGCGCGTCCTCTTCGGCGCGATCAATGACCTGGTTCAGCTCGCGTGACAGTGTGGGCTGGGCACCCGACTGCTTCGGGTATCGGGCGATCTCGCGTTCGATTCCTTCCCGGAGCTGACTTACGTTCACGCCCAGCTTCTGCAGAATGGGAACGACGATACTCTCGTCCTGACCCAGCATGCCGTGGAGGAGATGCAGGTCATACACGAGGGGGTTGCCGTTCCGGCGCGCGAGACCGAGCGCGTCATTCAACGCCTCAGTGGACTTGACGGTCAGGCGATCGGGATTGATCATGCTCGCGAAATGGTGGTGGAGTCAGCGGGTGTTCGCGTCAACCAGTGACGCATAATTGGCCCGCCATGAAGGGCAATCGCAATGCCGCGTGCGACCGCCGATATGGCGGACAAGGGGCACTCTCCGCCGGTCAGACTGCCAGTTGACTCTGCCATGTCCAGCCGGGTAGCCTGAACCCGTCCCAGCGTACGGCAACTGGAGCGTCGCACCGGACCAAACCGTTCACGGAGCACTGGAGCAAACCCCTGCGATCCATGGAACAGCGATTTCCGGTGTCCCGGCTCCTGATCTCGGGCCTGGCCTTGGTTCCGTTCCTGGTCGCCTGCCGGCGTGACACGGTTTTTACCACCATGTCCGACTCGACCTTCGTGCACGCCATGATCGAGTTGCGACGTCTGCCGGTCGGGCGCGTGGATCCACTCAGCCGGACTCCCCAACGTGATGCCATCCTGCGGAAGTACAACATCACGGGACCCGACCTGGAGTCAACGGCGGTGCGGCTCGCCGGAGATCCCCAGCGCGCTTCCGAGATATGGCGAGTAATCGAGTCCAACATGTTCGTTCCACCCTGAGACGGGATACGACGGGGTGGCCTTCCGCTGTCCGGGGACAAAAAGCCAGCGGCACCCACAGGTGGGGTGCCGCTATCGTCGGATGAGGTCCGGCATGCACTACTTCCGGATGGTCATCTTCCGGGTGATGGGCGTGCCGTTCACTTCCAGACGATAGGCATAGATACCGGAAGCCGCCTCGACGTCGGTATCGCGTACCTTGCCGTTCCAGTACGCGGTGTACTCCCCGCACGTGAGGAAGACATTGTCCAGTTGCTGGCCGCCCTGAACACCAGAGACGCTCCCCTGCAGTACCGGCACCGCAACCAGTTGGGTCAGCACGTTGAAGATCTTGAGACTGACCCGGTACTGGCGTCCCGGGTCGAGGCACTCCGGATACCCACCTATGGTAAAGGCGATATGCGTCTCCGGATTGAACGGATTCGGATAGTTCTGTCGCAATTCTGATCCGGTCCGCGCATCCCGGCTGGACTGCCGTCCCTGCGCTGCCGCCGTTGCTGCTGCCGCAAACAAGCAGAGAGCCGACACGAGAAATCGTGCCGCCCAACGCTGCATCATGTGACTACTCCAATGCTGACAGAATAGGTTGGTGCCTGGTTCTCCTGAAACGGGTTGGATCTTGCCTTGGTTCCCGCGAGTATAGGTGTCGCCGTAGTACCCTGTCAAGAAAGCAGTTACGTCATTCGGAAGCGACCAGTACCCGCCCCGTCGCCCGACGTTCCGTAATCCTCGTCCTGTCACAGTACTCCAGGAACGGGATCAGGTACTTCCGGGACAGACCCACCACTTCGCGTAGCTCTGACGGGGTGTACTCCCTCCCACGTTCCATTCCCGAACGGAGGAGTTGCACCAGCGCCCCGACAGCCTCCACGCTGAAGTACCGCTGGCTTTCCACCGCTATGAGAAATCCTTCGCGCTCCAGTATACGGAGCACGGGAACCGGGTCGCTGTGATGTCGGGCAGTGAGGGCGGCCACATCAGGGGGTTCCATGCCCGCCTGTCGGATCTCCTCCAGGAGATTGTCCCGCAGGCTCTGCTGGGCGCCGCTCAGCCTAGGCTTCCAACCCGGTCGAACGAGGTGCGCCCCCCGCCGCTCGACTGCGCCCCTGGACACCAGGCCCGCGAGGACCCGTTCCAGGAGGTCGCTTGGGACTCCGGCCGCGCTGGCGGCCTCGGCGAGGGGGAACCCATCGGACAGCGGTAACCGTTCGTGAAAGTCGTTTATCAACAATAGAATACGTCCTTCAACCTCCACCAGAACCTGATCATCGTAGAGGCGTCCGGAGATCTCCATCCATGGCCCCGCGGGGCCGCGTGCGTGCGCCGGGGTGAAGGCGGCTCTCGGCACCAGGTCGGCCTTGGCCAGACCCAAGGGTCCGGCCTCCCTGACCAGCCGCTCCAGTTGATGTGCAGGATCTGGTTCCAGGGGCCAGGGTCTGACCCGCCGCCGGGGGGGGAGAGGATCGACCACCACGCCGCCGCCGATCGTGAGGGGAGGCGACGCCAGACGCACGACGAATCGATCTCCTGCGCGTGCCAGTACCGGCTCCTGCAGGACGACCCTCGCTGGGCGTCTTTCGCCGGGTCGAAGCGGTCCACCGGGGGCCACGAACCGGGCGGCAGCGTCAGCGGTCCCCAGGTGAAAGCGAAGCCATTCCCGCGGCCCGACGGTGTGCTCCGCGTCCGGCAGGAGGGTCACCTCCGCTCGCAAGAGTTTCGTGACCCGCCAGTCCGCATCGGAGGTAAGCCAGCTGCCACGGGCTACCGCGGTGGCTTCCACCCCGCTGAGCGCGAGCGCCGTTCGCGTCGAGGCTCCCGAGGATGAGACTGCACGGCCATGACTCTGGACTGAGCGTACCTTCGTCGCCCGACCTCCCGGCTGCACCACCAGGTCCATTCCGGGGGCAACCGAACCACTCCAGACCGTGCCGGTGACCACGGTGCCGGTACCCCGTACCGTGAAGACCCGATCAACCGGCATCCGGAACACGTCATCGGTCCGCCCTGGCGGGACGGCTGCGGCAAGCACGCCTAACGTTTCCCGCAGTTCTTCGATGCCCTGCCCGGTCCGGGCCGAGGTCGCAATCACCGGAGCCGTCTCGAGGACGGTGCCCGCCAGTGAAGTTGCCAGATCCGCGCGGACCAGATCCAGCCAATCGGCGTCTACCAGGTCACACTTGGTGATGGCCACAACGGCGGCGCGGATTCCCAGCAGTTCCAGAATGGAGATGTGCTCCCGCGTCTGAGGCATGACGCCTTCGTCAGCGGCAATGACCAGAAGAGCCACGTCGATACCCGTTGCACCGGCGACCATGGTGCGGACAAACGCCTCGTGACCGGGCACATCCACCAGGCCCACGGTACCGACCCCGGGGAGTTCCAACGGTGCGAAACCGAGGTCGATGGTGATACCGCGCCGCTTCTCTTCCGGCAGACGGTCCGTATCCACACCGCTCAGCGCTCGCACCAGTGCGGTCTTGCCGTGGTCAATGTGGCCCGCGGTACCGATGATCATGCCGGTCGACGAAGTTGCGCTTCCCACGCATCCAGTGCCGGGAGCGCTCCCCCTTCGGAAAGGTGGTACCGGACATACTCACCGAAGAGACGGAGATGAGCCCTTCGGTCCGCATCTCCGGTCGTTGTCGCTGCCTCTCCTCCGCTCCCTCCTTCTCCACGGACCCAGCCGGCTATTGAATGTCGCGCCCGCGCTGGAAGGATCCGGGCAGTCGATACCTTCCGCTCACACATCCGGCAGGTAACGCCGCCGGCGGAGTGGCTGAACGGAGCGTCATCTCCCGGCGGGACGACCGTCTCGCAGGAACAGCATTGTTCCATGGTCGGTGCCAGCCCCAGCATCGCCACGTAGCGCCACCCGGAAGAAAGGCCGATTTCACTCGCAGTTCCATGATCTGCCTCGGCCAGGGCGTCGAGCGCGGCTGTAAGCACATCAAAGGTTTCGTCGTACTGGCCGGCCGGCGTGAACTTCAGCACCAGTTCGGCCAGCGCCGACGCGGCCGAGAACCGATCGAGACTGGCGGCAATTCCCATACGGCTGCTGACTGGATCGAAGCCCGAGAGGTTGGACAGGTCGCGACCGGGGCGAACCGTAAAGCGGACCGAGCCGCTGGCGAACAGGTCCAGTGAATGACCGAACTGATTCCGCGACCGTCGCGCCCCACGCGCTACGACCGACTGCACCCCATGTGAGCGGGTCACCAGCCGGACGATTCTCGACGATTCCAGATAGTCCTGCAGGTGAAGGACGACTGCTTCGGTAGTAACCAGCACGGATACCGTTGCCGACAGGGGAAAGTGGTGCGGTGGCTCGGAGGAAATGTAACAGAAGAGCGATGACCGAAGCGCGGGAAAGGGAGCGCGGTTCCGTTACGCGCGTACTACCTGGGCAGGTACGCGTCCTGGAATGCCGCGGCTGGACACGGCCTCTCACCCGCTGATGGATTATGCCCTGGATGGCGATGCAGCCCCAGGGACTCCACCCTTCTTCTGAAGCGATCCTTCTAGATGGCTGACACTCCGGCCTCTGGCTGACCGGACGCCGACACGGTGTCACTCATCCACTGTTCGTCCAGCAGATGGAAAGCAGGTATCCAGGAAGGCCGCTGCGCTCGCCGAGATACCAGCGATCTTGTTGGTTGCCTGGCGATAGCACTTGAAGTTCAACTCCGTTTCCGGACGTCCATCCCGCCAATCCCGGAAATCCCTGAGTTCCCTGCGCCCGGCTGGTCGCTCAGCCCAGTGAGTGATCCTTACTACAATGCTTACCCGGGGCGTCACCCGCTCAGTATCGACCCTCTCCGGTACTGGCTCCGCGGAGACCACCGTTCCCTTGGCCACCAGTCCTGAACGACCGTTGTTCTCGCTCGCGAACACAAAGATCTCGTCACCGGCGGCGATCTTCTTCCCACCATACATCGTTTTCTGGTGCAGGAAGCATTGTTCCACTTGCCGGGAGTTGATGCCCGCAGCCTTGATGGCGTAGACACTCCGTCCGATCTGATCCCGACGCTCAGCCATGACTTGCACCAGCCCCATTCGCGTCCAGTGGCGGTCGGTTCGCGGTGAAGAGTACTGCTTTTACACCATAGGCCTCCGCCGAGTTCTGGGTCGACTGCTTGCGGAACCGGAAGCCGGGCACAACAACCGATCTGATACGCGTGAAACCCGACTCTTCCAGCAACCTGAACATCTCTCCTTCCAGGAGAGCACCGCCAATTCAACTGGCCCAGAGCTTGGGATCATTGACGATCGACTGGGACAGTTGCCTTGCACTGACGATATCCGTGAAGGCCAACCTGCCCTCCGGCTTGATTATCCGGAAGAGCTCCTCGATCACCTTACGCTTTCGGAATGACAGATTGATCACGCCATTCGAAATCACCACGTCGGCGGTCGCATCCGGTAGCGGGATGGCTTCCATGCGCCCTTCACGACACTCCATGTGCGTTCCCGAGGACGCCGCATGCTCCTGCGCCTTCAGGCACATGGTGGGATTGAGGTCGACACCAATGACCCTTCCGGTTGGGCCGGCAAACCAGGAGGCGATGATCGCATCCAGCCCGGCGCCGCTGCCCAGATCGACCACCGTTTCGCCGGCCTGAACATTGCTTCGCAGATGCGGGTTGCCTACGCCGGCAAAAGAGGCAACCGCCCCCTCCGGAGCCTTTTCCCGCTGAATGCTGGAGCCCTGGTCGAGCGCTCCCAGCCGCGCCTCGGCAGCCAGCAGAAAGGATTCGGATTCAGCATAGCGCCCGTTCCGCGCAGCACACAGACCGACCACACCACGCAGGCGCCACGGAAGGGACACAGTGCTGTCAACAGGCACCACCGCCATGGTGTTGCGTGCCAGAGAATCGCCCTCGGCAACCCGGCCTGTCGCACAAAGCCCGGCTGCCAAACCTCCTCGCAGACCGGCAACCAGGGGATCCGTCACCGGTCGTGAACTCAGCATCCCGACCGCTTCGCGAAAGAGCACCACGCTCCCTGCGGTGTCACCCCGCATCTCCCGTACCGATGCGATGTTGCCGATCTCCTGGGCAGCGTTAGGGCTGCGCGCTCCGTACGTGGTGCGGATGATATCCAGATTCAGCGTCATCAGGGACTCCGCTTCGACGTAGCGGTGCCGTCCGATGGCCACGCGTGACTGAAGCTCGTGGAAATCTCCCACCATCCAGTGCTTGGGTCCAAGATAGGCGCTTCCCCGCAGCACCAGATCGTCCGCGATGGAACCAGCCTCCTCGATGCGATCCTGTCGCAAGAGCGCCTGACCGAGCTGGCCTGAGGTAAAGAGTTCCTGGTCGTTGATCCCTGCCGCGTGCCAGATGGGAATGGCTTCCCGGAAGTACCCCTCGGCTCCCACCCAATCTGAGCGCGCTGCCCGGAGTCGCCCAATGTCGAGCAAGGAAGACGCCACGGCAGGCGAGGCATTTCCCAGCGATCTGCGACGCGACGCCAACGCCTGCGTGTAGAGCGTTTCCGCCTCCGCCAGCCGGTTTGTGGAAGCGAGAAGTCGGGCCAGCTCCGATCGCACCAGTTGCACGTCGGGATGGTCGGCGTCCAGCAGGGCAAGCCGCAGAGAGAGAGCTTCCCGGAATAGTGGCTCCGCTTCAGCGTACTTGCGCTGGGCCGTCAGAGACGATCCCAGCCGGTTGAGAGCGTCGGCCACCAATGGATGGCGTTCGCCGTACAGCAGACGTGCCATGGGGAGCGCTTCCCGAAGCGTACGCTCGGCAGCCGGTGCATCAGGCAGGTAGTACTGCACATCACTGAGACTCAGCAGTGCACTCAGTATCGCCGGGTGGTTGGTGCCGTAGTGCCGCCTGACGATCTTCGCCGCCTCCTCCATGAAGGGGAGCCCTTCTCGGGCACGCCCGGTAAAGCCCAGAAACGTACCCAACGGCACGAGCTGATCGACCACTTCCACGGCCTCATTGCCGTGGGCCGCGCGCGAACGTGCTAGAGCGTCACGGTAGAGCCGCTCCGCCTCAGGGAACCTGCCCTGCTGCTGGCGCACGCTGGCGAGAGTCCCGATCGCACTGGTGACCCGGTCGTCGTTGGCCGGGAGCGCTGAACGCATGATTGCCAGTGCCTGCGTCAGTTGCTGTTCGGCCACCGCGTATTGTCCCGTCGCGAAGGATACCCGACCGAGGTCCGCAGTGGTCATGGCGCCGGTGAGGTCACGCGTCCCCGAAATGCGGCGGCGCAACGCTATTGCCGTGTCCAGATGCGCCCGGGCTTTCTCATTCAGCCCCAGCGCAAAGTACGTCCGGCCGATTACCGCCTCCACCGCTGATCGTACGTCCGGTTCCCTGGCGAGGGTGGTGCTGCCGGTACGATCCGCGGCCTGGTCGAGCAGTTCGCGGACACTAAGTTCCTGCCCGCGCGCGGTCGCCGGATTGGATGCGGCAAGCATGTCCAGAAGGAAGGCACTGACGGCAGTCTGCTTGGCTGCCTCTCGGGCGGCGCGCTGGGCATTTACGACGGCGATGCCCTGCTGCTCCTCAGCCGTGCGACGGGAGGAGTCAGCCACCAGAAGCGCGGAATCGGCGATGGCCCGACGACGCTCGGCAAGGTCGCTGGCCGCAAGGGCCTCTGATCGCCGGCTCTCGGCCAGACGCTCAGCCGCTCTTGCACGCACGGCGAGGTACAGACTGACAGCGCTTCCGACCACGAGGAAGGCCGCGGCAAATCCGAGCCCCGTCACCAGAGCACGGTTACGGCGCGCAAATTTCCGAAACTGATAGACTGCGCTTGCCGGTCGTGCAATGATCGGCTCATCCCGCAGGAACCGACGGATATCGCTCGCCAGTTCGTCGGCTGTGGAGTAACGTCGCTGCTTCTCCTTCTCGAGTGCCCGGGCCACGATGACCTCGACGTCGCCCTTCAGGCCCCGATCGACCGAACCGATAGGAGCGGGTTCGTCCATGACGATAACCCGGACTGCCTCGAGGATCATGCGATTGGAGAGATCATACGGGAACTGACCCGAGATCAGCTCGTAGAGGATTACGCCCAGGGAGTAAACGTCCGTGCGACCGTCTATGAGAGCCGGATCGGCGCTGACCTGTTCGGGGCTCATATACTGAAGCGTGCCGACCACCTGCCCGACGCTGGTCTGGCGCGTGGCCTGCGCGTCCGCGTTGGTGAGGAGCGCTACACCGAAGTCAAGGATCCTGGGCTGTCCGGAGTTGTCCACCAGGATATTGGCGGGCTTCAGGTCCCGGTGAACCACGCCCTGCTGGTGTGCATAGTGAACAGCGTCACAGATGCGGGCGAACAGATCGAGACGTTGCGCGAGTGAGAGATGGTGGGCGTTGGCATGTCCACGAGAGACGCGCCACGAACCAACTCCATCGCGAAGTACGATTGTGCTCCGTCCGGTCCCTCCTCGGTTCCGGCTTCGTATACCTGCGCAATGCCCGGATGCTGCAGACGACCGAGAACTTCCGATTCGCGCTCGAAGCGACGTCGAAGTTCCGGAGTGACGTAGTCCGGTCGGATGATCTTGAGCGCCACGGTGCGTCGTGGCTGGTCCTGTACCGCCTCGTATACGGTACCCATGCCGCCTTCGCCGAGTATGCCGACGATGGAGTAGCGGCCAATATGGGTGGGCGGCATGAGGCTGGAACGCACACTCTCTGGCGGTGCGCAGCCAGAGCAGGCCCGGCTACTCCGGGTTCGGTCGGCGGCACCGGGGTTCGGGACCGGAGACCCGATCCCGAACCCGCCGGCCATGACAACTACCTCAATTCCACCTCAGCCCAAGGGTGAACCCCCGGCCAGGTGTCGGGAAGCCAAAGATCTCCTGGTATTCAGCTCCCAGAACGTTATCCACACGCAGCGTGGCGCGAAGAGAACCATCGGCAAGCCGCGGAAGCACCACTCCGCTGACACCTGCATCCAACCGGGTGTATGCCGGCAGCACCACAGGGCTGGCCGGGAAGCCGGAGAAATCGCGATCGTCGCGACTCCCGGAGTAACGCGCCGTGACATCCAGGGTCGCGGAACCAGGCAGTCGAAACAGGAGGGTTCCGCTGGCCAGGATGGAGGGACGGCGCAGCAGGCGTTCGCCGCGCACAAAGGTCGCTCCCGTTCCATTGTCCAGGCCTTCATCCTCAACCCTGGTGCGCAGCAGTGTCGCGGATGCGCTGGCACTCACCACGTCAGTCGCCCATACCGACGCTTCGAGTTCGAGTCCCCTGGCTGTCGCCTCCGCCACATTGAAGTAGTTGGGCTGCTGGGGGTCCACGAACGCGTACTGAATCATGTCCCGGAACCGCTGCGAGAACCATGTGGCAACCAGGTTGACGCGCTCTCCTGCCAGCGACTGTCGGACGCCGGCCTCCCAGCTGCGCGATCTTTCCGGGACGAGTTCCGGATTGCCAGTCGTGAAGGCGGTGTTGAAGGTCTCCAGAAAGGAGGGAGCCTTGAAGGCAGTACTGAATGCTGCCCGGACGGTGCCGCCGGGCCACGCATGCCATGCCAGTCCGGAGCGCCAGGTCCGGAAAGCGCCGTACACGTCGTTGTCGTCGTAACGGGCTCCCGCGGTATACGACAACGGCCCCATGTCCGCCAGCCACTGCAGATAAAGGGCGCGGGTCTGGCGATCGGCTGCGAAATCGTTCCGCGCAAAGCTGTAGTTGGAGCTGTCGTTTCCATGCTGCGATTCGCGAAGCACTTCCGTCCCCACTGTCAGAATCGCCTGCTCAACCGGCCGCCAATCCAGGTGCGCGTCCAGACCCTGTCGCCGCACTGAAGTGCGGGCATCATAGTAGAAGAAGCCGATTGAGTCCGCCGGAGAATCGGGTCGGTCGTCGTCGAGCACCCGCGTTTGCAGGGCGGTTGCACTCACCGAGCCCCGGAGTCGAGACGTGAGCTGTCGTTCGGCGGCCAGCGAGGCGATGAAGCGGCGCCCGCTGCGGAAGGCATTGCGATCCAGAACGGCACCGGAACCGTCCGTCGGATAATGGAACTCGTCGTCCACCGCTCGGAGTGAAGCCGATGCTCTCGTAAGTACGTCCGGGAGGAAGTGTCCCGTGACAGTAAGCACCGTGCGGTAGTACTGATTGTTGAAGGCCAGGAGACCGTCGGACTTCTCCCGCGATGCTCCCAGCAGCACCCCTCCCCTCTCTCCACCGAATGTGATCGATCCGTGTGAGGTCAGCGTGCCATAGCTGCCAGTCGTCACGTCGGCGGACGCGCCAGTGCCCGTACCACGCCGGGTGAATATCTGGATGACACCACTTACGGCGTCGGTTCCATACAGAACCGACGCAGGTCCCCGCACGACCTCGATCCTGTCGACGTCCTGTACCGAAAGCCAGCTGAAGTCCACGGCGCCGCCCGGTTCGTTCACCGCCACACCATCGATGAGCACACGCACGTAGTCGTTCTCGCCACCTCGCATGAAAACCGACGTCTGGGATCCGGGACCCTCGTTCTGGACGACGGCCACGCCCGGAACCAGTCGGAGCGCGTCAACGACATCTCGCACTCCTCTCTGCCGCAGGGTCAGTTGGTCGATCACGGTGGAGGCAGCGATGCCGCCACCGGTGGGAGAGTCCACCCGCGTCGCGGTGATGACAACGGGCCTCAGCCTGGTGGAGTCAGGTTCCTGGACTGCGAGAACCGATGGAATCACGAGGAGAATGGCAAGCATCCGAAAATTGGGTAAAGGGTGAAAGATGGATTGCAGTTGCTGTCACTCGTCAGGCGCGATTGTCCGACGCAGCGGGACCAGCGTCGGTGCGCCAACCGCGGGATCGCGGGATACGACCAGGGGCCACTCGTAAACCGATTCCAGAACCGTGGCCTGCATGACTTCTTCAGGTGATCCAGTGGCAACGACCCGCCCGCGATGCAACAGGATCACCTGGTCGGCAAAGCGGGAGACCAGGTTCAACTGGTGACTCACCGCCATCACCGCGTTTCCCCGACGCGCCAGCAGGGCGAGGAGTTCGAAGGCGGACATCTCGTGCGCCACATCCAGAAACGTGGTGGGCTCATCGAGCACGACGGCGCGGGTGTCCTGCACGATGGCGCGGGCCAGGCGAAGTCGCTGCCATTCGCCACCGGACAACTCGTCGGTACGCCGTTCGAGCAGCTCCGCCACACCGGCCAGTCTGGCAGCACGATCGATGGCTGAATCCTCTCCGGGATCCTTGCCCCAGGCGGCCAGGTGGGGTGTCCGTCCCAGGGACAGATAGGCGCGGCCTTCCATGGGAAAGGCTGGTTCCTCACGCTGTACGACCACGGCGACGTGGCGGGCGAGATCGCGGTGGGTCATTCCTGGCATTCCGACTTCCTTGCCATCCACGCTGATGGATCCGCTGGTCACCGGAGCCCGACCCAGCAGCGCACGGACCAGGGTGCTCTTGCCGCTGCCGTTGGGTCCCACGACCGCGGTGAGGTGCCCGGCTGGAACGGCCAACGTGACATTCCGCAGGGCATCTGACGGAGCTCCCGGATACCGTACCGAAACCGCCTGGTATTGGATCATCGTATGCGTCGCAGCAGAACGAGGAAAAACGGGACTCCGATCACGGCGGTGACGGCGCCGAGTGGGAGTTCGCTGGGTGCGCGTACAGTGCGCGCGGCTATGTCGGCGACAACCACGAGCCCGGCTCCGGCGAGGGCCGCCACGCCCAGCGCCGGTCGATGTCGGGCTCCAACCAATCCCCGGGCCAGGTGTGGCACCACCAGTCCCACGAATCCCACCAGTCCCGCCGCAGCCACGGTGCCGGCCGCCAGGAGCGAAGCGGTCAGAAAGAGGCGCTTGCTGGCGCCCTCGGGTCTGACTCCGAGTGCGGAGGCGGCATCGTGTCCCAGAGCCAGGACATCGAGATCCCGCGCCCAGTGGAGCAGGAGTGCGCCACAGACAATCAGTATGACTCCCAGTCTTGCGCTGTCGATCCAGGTTGCGGAACCCAGCGACCCCATCATCCACCAGAGCGCGCCCCGGGCCCTCTCCGCGGGAGCGCCTGCCAGCAGAATGAGAATGGCGGCATTGGCAAAGGCGCCCACCACGACGCCGGCCATCAGCAGTACTCTTGGGTCAGCGCGCCACCGGGCCGCGCGCGCCACGCCCATTACCAGGGCAACGGACAGCAGTGCACCGGCGAATGCAGCCAGGGACACCACAGCCGGTGTGGAAAGTCCCAGGGACACCACCGCCACGGCACCCACCGCGGCACCGCCGGAGACGCCGAGGAGGTAGGGCTCCGCCAGGGGGTTACGCAACGTCCCCTGCAGGACACCGCCGCTCAGACCTAACGATGCTCCGACGAGGAGACCCAGCACCACGCGAGGGAGGCGCACATCCAGGATGATGGCCCGCGCGACAGGATCTCCGCGACCGGCGAGAACGTCGCCGATTTCCGACGGTGAGAGGGTTACCGGCCCTGCTGCCACGGCGGCCAGCGCAGCGACCAGCAGCAGGAGAGCGAGGGTGATGAACCGGATTCTCACGGCATCACGTCCGGATGAAAGAGACGGGCAAGGAAAACCGCGGCTTCACCCAGGCGGACACCCGGACGTCCGACGAGTGCGGTATCCATGACCAGGACGTGTCCTTCACGCACCGCCTTCAGCGCCTGCCATCGGGAAGATGTGCGGAGGTCGGCAGCCGTCTGCGGGCCTCCCATCACATACTGTGGATCCCGGCGCAGCACTTCCTCGAACGACACCTGGGGCGAGGGGTCGGGCAGGTCCGCAAACACATTCCGGGCCCCGGCGATGTCGAGCAGCTGGGACAGATAGCTCCCACCACCGATGGCTATCAGGGGTTGTTCCCACGAATGCACGAAGACGGTGGGCCGGGGGAGCGAATCGGTCGCCCGTCGGACCCGGTCCAGGGTGGCGCGAACCGAATCGACAACCGCGGTGGCGTGATCGGCCTCACCGGTGACTCCGCCCAGAATGCGGGTTACACGCTCGAAGTCCTCGATACGATCCAGCCTGAGCGAGATCACATCCACTCCGGCGTTTCGCAGGGATCGGGCGGCTCCCGTGTTGTCAGCGGTGGCATAGAGGACCACGAGGTCCGGCCGAGCCGAAAGGATCACCTCCACGGAGGGACGGATGCCATCACCCAGGTCGGGCACCGACAGTGCGGCTGGTGGCCACGAATCCCAGTGGGTACGGCCCACCAGGCGGTGACCCGCGCCTAACGCGAACAGTATCTCGGTGGTGGCCGGACTGAGGGAGACGATGCGCGAATAGACCTGGCCAACCGGCAGCGGATCGCCGGCGTCGTCCCGGAGTGCCGCACCGGAGCCATCGCCGCCACCGCAGGCATGCAAGGCGAACAGAGCGGCGGAAAATGCCACCCTGAGTCGCCCCTTCGTCGACCAGTGAGAAAAGAAAAACACGGATATGCACCCCTGACCTGGGGGAACACCCGTGCGTCACGCAGCACTCACCGCCTGCGTCGCCACCGACCCTCCCCCGAGGCACCGTCGTTTGTGGCCCGTGCAAGGGTCGTCTCCTGGCTCCGGGATCTCCGGGCCAGCCTTCCCGACCTCCTGGTCAGTGGCATGTGCAGCCCGGGAGAACTGCTCCCGTTACAGTGGCGGGGCCGCACCGGCATCACACCGGTTTCCGTGGCCCCTGCACGTCATCTCGATTGTAGTAGGCAACCTATTGCGCGTCGTCCTCCGATTCAACTGCCAATGACGCAACCAGGCGATCCCGCAGCGCAGTGCGTCTCTGGTGGTAGGCAGCCTGGGACAGGTCATCCTGCCGGGACGGATGCCGGTAGGTTACGTCGAGCGCAACGATGGCCCGCGCAATCGCCTCTGCCTCGCCCACCGCGGTGGCCGGCGCTGCAGCCGTGGGCTCACCTCCCGACGCTACCCGTCTGCCAAAGAAGATCCCCGCGCCGAGTGCGGCAGCGGCCAGTATCAGCAGAACGACCTTGTCACCCACGCCGCCGGTGCCATCATCACCCACCTGCAGTGTGAATGACGCGCCTGCCGGCACCGGCCCGCCCAGATACCTCTGGAAGGTACGCCCCTGGAGACTGACCGGGTCTGCCGATGCCAGCGACGCACCGGATGCTTCCACGCCAGCACCTTCGACCAGGACTTCCAGCGTAGCGGTAGCGGCATCGACAGGAACGGTAAGTGCCTGTCCTACGGGGACGGCATAGGTGAGCACCAACTGGCGGGGACCCGGCGGAAAGGGGACATCGATCGATGCGACGTTACCCACGAATCGGAACGCATCGGGCGGCAGGTCTCCGCCACCGGGTTGGGGGTCGCGCACTCCGTCAGGGATCCGGACACTCCACGTGGCATCGCTGCCACCGGCAGCCACCAGGGTTCTGGCGGAGTCATTGGAGAGTTCGAAGACATCCACGACACGCCGGAATCCCGATTCATCAGGGGGCGAGACCACGAAATGTCGTCCCTTCAACGTAAGTGGAAACCGGCGGGAGGTTGTGTCATAGACCAGCACGTCACCGTCGGGCGCTCTGACGTCCCGCTCGCGAAGCGGCGCGGTGAAATAGGCCACACCTGCATAACGGGACGAGATGATATACATCGAATTCGTACCTTCCAGCCGATACCGGAACCGGTAGCTTCCATCGGCAGCGGTGCGCATCGAGTCCAGGGGACCCGCCGAGTCGGCGGAAATGCGGTGCAGCACCACGTACTGGCCAGCCACCGGTTTCGGCGTTCCGGATCCGCCGTGCAGCAGGTGACCTTCGACGGTGCGGACCTCACCATCGACACCCGGTGTCCCCGCTGCCGGCGGGAACGATCCCTGGGCGGATACCGACACGGCGGTGATCGCCAACGCCAGCACCAGACGCGGCGCCACTACACCTCTGCCGCGGCTGAACTTCCGATGGTCGCTCACAGGCTGAACTTGCCGAAATCCTCGGGACGCAGCCCCGACAGGTAACGCTGCAGTTGTTCGACCGTCATGTCTTCCGTGCTGAGCGGAGAACCGGCATCCGGCGCGATGCCCTCTTCCGATTGGTCGTCGCCGAGACCAACCAGCAGCGATTCGTCGGCGAAAATGGGTGCCGGGAAACGCAGGGCCACGGCTATCGAGTCTGAAGGCCGGGCATCGACACGCACGACTTCATCGCCGCGGACGATATGCATTTCCGCATAGTAGGTCCGGTTCGCCACACGCGTGATCTGCACCCGACGCAGGGCGCCGCCGAGTCCGGCTATCAGATTCTTGCAGAGATCGTGGGTGAGCGGTCGTTCCTTCTTGACGTTGTTGATCTCCATCAGGATGGAGTCGGCCTCGGCCGATCCAATCCAGATGGGGAGCATGCGCTCGCCTCCCTTTTCCTGGAGAATCACTACGTGTGCGTTGGATACCCCATCGATAGCGAGGCGTACCACGCGTACTTCCACCATTTCACTCATTCTGCTCACCCGCCAGCGGACTCCCGAACTATCGCACCGCGCGCCGCAGTTCGCCAACCTTGTCGGTGCGTTCCCACGAAAAGAAGGTCATGGCCTTGCGACCGGAGCCTGCTCGCTCGGGAGTGCGTCCGAAGTGACCGTACGACGCCGTGGCGGCAAAAATCGGCTTTCTCAGATCCAGGGCCTCGATGATCCCTGCCGGCGTCAGATCAAAACAGTCCCGTACCGCCCGGGTTATGGCTGACGGATCACACACGCCGGTACCGAACGTGTCCACCGCAATGGAGACCGGTTCACGGACACCAATGGCATACGCCAGTTGGACCTCACAGCGACGTGCCAGACCGGCGGCGACGATATTCTTGGCGACCCAGCGGGCCGCATAGCACGCGGATCGGTCAACCTTGGTCGGGTCCTTCCCGCTGAAGGCGCCGCCGCCATGACGTCCTACGCCACCGTAGGTATCCACGATGATCTTCCTGCCCGTGAGGCCGGCATCCCCCTGGGGCCCGCCGGTCACGAAACGTCCCGTGGGGTTTATGTGGAAAGTCGGCTTCCTTTTCCGCCATTCGTCCGGAATCACTGGTTCGATGACCTCCGCGATCACCGCGCGCCTGATCCGTGAGGCACTCACCTTTTCATCATGCTGCGTGGAGACCACGACGGTGTCCACTGCGACCGGGCGGTCACCTTCGTACGCCACCGTGACCTGTGCCTTTCCATCGGGTCGCAGCCAGGGAAGCGCTCCGGAATGCCGCAAGTCCGCCAGCCGGCGGGTGAGGCGATGCGCCATCATGATGGGGGCCGGCATGAGTTCCCTGGTCTCGTCGGTGGCGTAACCGAACATCATGCCCTGGTCACCTGCCCCACCGGTATCGACACCCATGGCGATGTCGCCCGACTGCTTGTCGATGGTGCTCATGACCGCGCACGTCTGGCTGTCGAATCCAAAGGTCGCATCGGTGTAACCGATCCGCCTTATGGTTTCACGGACCACCTTGGGCAGATCCACCCATGTGTGCGTGGTGATTTCTCCCGCAATCACGGCGAGGCCGGTGGTAACCAATGTCTCGCAGGCAACCCGCGCCCGGGGATCCTCCCGGATGATGGCATCGAGCACGGAATCGGAAATGGCGTCAGCAACCTTGTCAGGATGGCCTTCGGTGACCGATTCGGACGTGAAGAGGTGGCGTTCAGGCACGGTAGTCGAATTGCGGGTAGTACAACGGGAACGAGGAAACGTAAGAGGTATGCCGGGTGCACCGGCAGTAGCGGGATCATGATCGCGTGACTGCATCCGGCCTGCCGGACGAGCTACGCAATGTCCTCGCCGGGGAGTGGTCCGTTGCCCAGCAGCGCGACGAGACGGAAGCGCAGTTCGCGCTCGGCGTCCACGGCCGTGCGGGAAGCGATCGCGGCACTCGCTGCTTCGGCGGCCAGGGCGGTACTGATGCCGCGCACGAGCTGTTTCACCGCACCCACTGATCTGGGATTGATGCTGAGTTCGCGCACGCCCAGACCGATCAGGGCAAAGGCCATCAGTGGCCGTGAGGCCATCTCGCCACAGACACCGACCTCGATGCCCTGACCATCCGCCACATCGACAATACGCTTGATGAGGCGCAGTACGGCGGGGTGCAGCGGTGTGAACCGGTGCGCGAGGTTGGCATTTCCACGATCGACGGCCAGGGTGTACTGCACCAGATCGTTCGTTCCAATGCTGAAAAAATCGACCTCGCCGGCAAAGGTATCCGCGGCAACCGCTGCACTGGGTGTTTCCATCATGACACCCAGCGGCACATGCCGCTTGAAGGGAACGCCCATGGCCGCCAGTTCCTCCGCCGCGTCGTCCAGGAGGCGACGCGCGGCGCGCACTTCCTCCACCGTCACCACCAGCGGAAGCATGATCCGGACATCGCCATGCATCGCGGCCCGCATCAGCGCCCTGAGCTGCACGCGGAATATGTCCGGAGAATCGAGGCACATCCGGATGGCCCGCCAGCCCAGGAAGGGGTTGGGTTCCACCGGGTAGCCCCCTACCGGCAGTTTGTCGCCACCCACGTCGAAGGTGCGCACTATCACCGGATGACCCGCAAAGGCCTCCACCACCCGGCGATAGGCCCGATACTGTTCCTCTTCGTCAGGCATGGTGGTGCGGCCGATCACCAGGAACTCGGTACGCATCAGCCCCACGCCACGGGCCCCACTGCGGGCTGCCGCCTCTGCCTCCTCCGGAAGATCGACGTTGGCGCGGAGTATCAGTGGCACACCGTCGGTGGTCACCGGCTCGACGTCCGTCAGGCGGGCGAGTTCCTCTTCCGTGCGTTTCTGCCGCGCAGCACGCGCCCGAAACGCCTCTACCTCATTCGGACTGGGCTCGATCACCAGCATCCCGCTGGTCCCGTCCAGCACCACGTTTTCTCCCCCACGGAGACGCGAGGTGGCGTCTCGCAGGCCAACCACCGCCGGGAGTCCCAACGACCGGGCGAGGATGGCGACGTGGGATGTCTGCGTGCCCGAATCGGTGGCTATTCCGGCGATGGCCTCACGGTCCAACTGAATCGTAAGGCTGGGCGTCAGGTCGTGCGTTACCAGAATGGCGTGAGTCCCCCGGGGGACATCCACCGGATCGTGGCCCGGGAGATTCATCAGGACCGAAAGCACCCTGATGTGCACATCGGTCAGGTCATTGGTCCGCTCCCTGACCATCGGAGTGCCGCTGCGGGCGAACTTCTGACGCCATTCGTGCATCACCACGTCAAAAGCCTTTTCCGCGTCCAGATTCTGCCGGATGTACGATTCAACTTCGTTCAGCAGCGACGGATCCTGGAGAATTCCGACCTGCACCTCGAAGATCCCGGCTTCCTCCGCGCCGGCGCGGTCCTCGGTCCGGGCCCGTACCTGACGGATCCGGTCGATCGCCCGCCCGACAGCGGAGCGAAATCGATCGATCTCGCCGGGGATCTGTTCATCGTCGATGACCCGGTGCGGCACCTCGGGAACTTCCCAGACGAGCAGACGCACCGGGCCGATCACGATGCCGGGAGACGCCGAGAGACCGTGGATGACCCGATTCATGAATCCCGTTCTCCGAACCGGGAGGCGACCAGAGCCGCGAGGGCGGTTACCGCTTCATCGGCATCCGGACCGGTGGCCCTGACCGACAGTCGGGAACCGCATTCAGCGGCCAGCATCATGACTCCCATGATGCTCTTGCCATTCACTTCCATGTCCTCACGCCTGATCGTGATCTCCGACTTGAACCGCGACGCCGCCTTGACGATCTCGGCAGCAGGGCGGGCATGCAAACCGTTGCGGTTCACGATCTGGACCTCGCGTTCAACCGTCATCGCAGTATCGAGAACAGGGTGAAGGCAGCCAGGATGATCAGGGAAAGCTTCCAGCCCTCGGTGCGGCCGTGGAGCCTGACCAGGAGGATGGCGCCGGCAACAACGCCGAGGAGAGCGCCACCCAGCAACGCGCGGCCGGGACCGATCACACGTTCCAGCGCCAGGGGGAGTGCGGCGCCCGCCAGAATCACCGCCATTCGCCCCAGCAGCGGGGCAGCCCGTTGCAGCACGGGATTGCCCAGGGACTGGGCCACGGCCAGTCCGTGCGTCCAGCCTGCCTGGAGCCCCCAGACCCGGAGTCCCACGTGTCCGACGTTGTAGAGGACGAGGAAGGTCAGCACGACTGCCAGCGTCGAACCACCGGCTCCAAACACCACCAACGCGGCAAACGAGCAAAGCGGCAAGAAAGTCGCCCAGACCAGGCGGTCACCCAGGGCACCGAGGGGGCCACAGAGTGCGGTGCGGAAGCGAACTATTCGCTCCGCCGGTTCACCGTCGAGTTCCGCCCGCGCCAGGGCGCCAACGGCGACACTGGCCAGATAGGGATGGGCATTGAAGTACTGGCTCTGTCGCGCGAGTGCCGCGTGGTACCTCTCGCCGTCGACGCCGCCGGGCAGTCGTCGCAAGGCCGGCTCGACGCAGAAGCCGATGCCATTGCCAACCATGGTCTCGTAGTTGAAGGCACCCTGCACGGCCAGCAGGCGGACAAACATCGACAGCCGCGTCAGGAGCGGGAGCGAGGGAACGGAGGCGTTTGTCACAGGGTCACCACCGTGACGAGCCCCAGCAGCAATCCCCCCAGAAACAGCCATGCAAAGCCGGGGACGGCATGAAACAGCTTGTATGCCGCACCTAGCGATACCGCTCCGGCCACGGCCACCACCACGGCACGCGAGAGATCACTCCCCCCGGTCCAGGCCCGCAGCGTGAGGCTCTGAGCGGGTACGAACACGACCAGTCCCGCGGCCGTGAGCAGCACCCCACGCACGAGATCGGCGCTGAGACCGGACACCTGCAACCCGGTGACCGCACGACGATCACCCCGTCCCACCGCGGCGTGGCTCCTTCTTGCCCAATGGGCGTTGAATCGGCGCACCTGAACCATTGACCACCCGCCCAGCCACGCCATGATCAGGGATGCCAGTACAGCAGTGCACAGTCGGCCAGCGTCAGCGGTGCTGCCCGATGCAGCGAGGACACCGCCGACCACGGATGCGGAGCCCCACTCGGGGTAGCGACTGGCACCGAACGGGAGCGTTTCGACCGCAAACAATTCCAGGGTTGCTCCGGTGAGCAATCCGGCGAGGGGCTGGCCCATCAATGTCCCGGCCAGACTGCCCGCGACGACGGGCCTTGAAAGCATGGCCTGGGGAAAGCTCACGGTGTCCAGACCAAGGAGACCGCCCAGGAGCGCAAGGATGCTCAGGTCTGCCGGGTTCACCTGTTCCCCTCCCCGTCGAGCAGTTCCGCCAACGGAATGGGTCGGGCTGCCGGCACATCCTGAGCGGTCACGTCGACACCCCGTGCCTGCAGATCACGCAATTGCTGCTCCTCTTCGTCCGAGAGGAATACATACCGCAGCTTCTGGGAGCGGCCCTCCCGGTGGTGAATGCCGCCAAGGTTGACACGCGGGATCGCACCGCTGCCGTCCACGAGCCGGGTCATGGTCTCGATGTCACCGGTCAGGAGGAGGCCGCGTCGCTGATCCTGCGCGTACTGCGGCAGTTTTTCCACTGCGTCGTCCACACGTTCGAAACAGACTTCCATCTCCGGCGGTACTCCCATCCGGTAGAGTTCCTGTTCCCAGTCAGAGGCGGCGACTTCATCATCCACCAGTACGATGAAGCGCAGGTCCAGCGGTTGTCCCCAGCCAACGACAACCTGACCGTGAATCAACCGATCATCGATGCGGAACAGCTCAAGCGCCACGTGGTGTCTCCGTGACCACCAGTGAGGCTCTGCCCTTCTCAGCCGCATGCTGCAGCATCATCTGGTCTCCGGCATCGCTGCCAAACAGGAAGTCCAGCAGCGTCGCGAGGTTGACGCCCGTCACCAGCCGAAGGTCCGGCTCTTCGCGCTGGATGCGCCGGGCCGCCATGGTGCAACTGCCGGCCGGCAGGTCCGTGAAGACCACACGGGCCCCGGATGAACCCAGTCGTTCGCGCATTACACGCTCCACGTCCTGAGCCGACAGGTTGCGGTTGGACAGAGCCACGAAGAGTTCTGACCGGCCGGTGATCTGTTCGACCGCCGAGAGGATGCCCTCGGCGAAGGAACCGTGTCCGGCGACGATCGCGAGTATCTTACTCATCGTCCTCCACCAGGTACTGGCGCGGATCCCGCGCATTGCGCATGCGGCTCATCAGGCGCTGGTTGAACTGCTCCGCCGGATTCTCGCCGTAGTATCGCTGCAGGTGACTCATGGCGATCACTTCGGAGATGACGGTGATGTTCTTGCCGGGGTTCAGGTAGACCGTGATGCGCGGCAGCTCAACACCCAGGATGGTAATGGTCCGGGGGTCAAGGCCCGTCCGTTCCACCGGGGCATCTTCCGACCATTCCTCGAGCTGCACGACAACCTCGATACGCTTTTGCTGGCGTACCGACCGGATGCCGAAAATGCCCCGCACATCGATGATACCGATCCCCCGGATTTCCATGAAGTGGCGCTGCAACTCGTGACCCCGGCCGATGAGCAGATCGTTGCCCCGGCGGTGACAGATGACCAGATCGTCCGCGACCAGCCGGTGTCCGCGTTCCACCAGATCGAGCACGATTTCCGACTTGCCGATACCGCTGCGACCGGTGAACAGAAGGCCGACCCCAAAGACGTCCGCCAGCGAGCCATGCAGGGTGCTGCTGGGTGCGAAGAGTTCTTCCAGGACAGGCTTTACCCGGCGGTATACGTCGGCCGTCTTGAGGGGTGACCGGAAGACCGGGATATGCGCCGTCGCAGCCAGGTCGAGCAGTGGCTTCACCGCCTCCAGCCCCTTGGTTACCAGAACGCAGGGAATCTGAAAATTGAAGAACTGGGTCAGAACACGGGTCCGATCCGCCTCACTGAGACTGCTCAGATAGGTGATCTCGGTTTCGCCCAGAACCTGCACCCGCTGCGCACTGAAGCGGCCAACATAGCCGGCCAGGGCCAGCCCTGGACTGGATACATCTGGACTGTCGATCTCGCGATCGAGCCCTCCGTCCGCGCCCAGTTGCTCCAGCTGGAGCGAACCCCGCAGCCGGTCGATCAGCTTTCCGACGGTTACGCTCACGAGGCCCTCCCCGGTTCAGGATCGTCCCTTCGTGGCGCGACGTACCCTTTGCGCCGCAGGACGACTGGCGCGACGGAGCTGGGTTCCCAGGCGGGACAACGCCGACGAGAGCGCCGGCCCGAAGAATCGTCCGGTACCCTGAGCCACCAGTTGTCGACCGCGCCCCTGCAGAACCAGCTCCACTCTACGGATGGGGCCATCCTCCTCGAAGCGAACGACGGCTGATACCGGTTTCCAGAGCCGCGACCTCAACCTTGCCAGCCCCCGCCGGACCGATCGCTGCATTCCCTCTGTCACTGTGGCGTGATGCGACTGAATGACGATCTCCACAACGCTACCCTCCGGTGACCGTGCGCAGGTGAGTCTCAGTCTCGACTGCTGCGCGCTCCCATGTGAAGTCCTCAGCGAACTTTCTGGCCTGCACCCCGAGCTGTCGGACCAATGACGGATCAGCAGCCAGTCGTTTCATGGATGATGCCAGGGCTTCCACATCGCCATGCCTGGAAAGGTACCCCGTGATACCATGGCGGACAGACTCGCGGATTCCGGGCGAGTCCGACGCTACGACTGGCGTGCCACATGCCGCTGCTTCCAGGTTCGTGATACCCCACCCTTCCTTGGGTGACGTGAAGACCATTGCCCAGGCGCGCCGCAGCAGGTCCAGCTTCTCCGACTCGCTGATTCGCCCAAGAAACGTCACGCGATCCGAGAGGTCAAGCGAGCCCGCCAGGCGCTCCAGAACCGGACGATGATCTCCCGCACCGGCGATTTCCAGCCTTGCTCCCGGGATATCCGCGCGGGCGAAGCCACGCAATACCAGATCCACCGCCTTGTAGCGCTTGAGGCGTCCGAGGTAGGCAAAAACCGGCGCAGGTGAACGTCTGGCTGGATCCGGCGTAAAGTGCCCGGAGTCGATTCCACAGTAGATTACCTTGACGTTCTCCCGTGGAATGCCACGACTCGCCAGATCGTCCGCCGTGCTCTCGCTGATGGCCTGGAATGGCACTCCCCGGTAGATCCGGGGGATGGGTCGCTCCGCGAGCCAGACCGCGGCGGCCACCGGGAAGGGGAGTTCCTGAAACGCAGTCGCACCGAAGAGGTGCGGCACCAGACCAACCACCGGGACACTTCCCCATCCGGGCGTCAGGAGGGGAATCTTGTTGATGTCCTCCACCAGGACGTCAAAGGGCCGGTCCTCGAAGAACCTGCGATACCCCCGACGGGCAAGGAACCGGAATGTCGCGCGGGTGCCAATCCGGGTGACATCGATGCCATCCAGGTTCGTATGGGATGTACAGCCTGGCCAGCCGCCGCAAAGCAGACTCACCTCGTGCCCGCGTCCAGCCAGACGTCCAAAGATCTCATGCAGATGGATTTCGGCTCCGCCAGCCTGGGGATTTTCCCGATCCTGCCAGTTCACCAGGAGGATGCGCAACTTCAGAACTTCCCCAGACGGCGCGCTACAGCGTCGAGCACCCCGTTGACGAAACGAACGCTCTCGGCGGTACCGTATCGCTCCGCGAGTCGAATGGCTTCCTGAATCACCACACGCGGTGGAGTCAGCCCGGCACGCAGCTCCGCCGTTCCCAACCGCAGAACCGAACGATCTATCACCGACAACCGGGCCAGTCGCCAGTTCGTCGTGACCGCTGCAAGGTCAGCGTCCACTTCATCGATCCCGTTTGCCAGGCTCGTGATCAGCGGGAGCGCAATCTCCCTCTCGTCCGGTACAACACCCAGGTCGTGCCAGAGGCGCTCGCTGACGGCCGGCAACCCTCCATCGGGCACCAGATCCCATGCATATACCGCCTGGAGGGCCCTTGCTCTGGCCCGCCGGCGTACCCGGCGTTCACGCGCCGTCAGCCGCATCCAGCCCGTCCAGCAGGGTTACCATCTCCAGCGCGGCCAAGGCAGCGTCCCAGCCCTTGTTGCCGTGAGTGCCTCCCGCGCGGGCCGTGGCCTGTTCCATTGTATCACAGGTCAGCAAACCCAGGGCCACCGGAGTCTCGAACTCGTCGGCCGCGCGCTGCAGACCCCGGGCCGACTCGCCCGCCACGACGTCGAAGTGGGGAGTCTCGCCCCGGATGACCGCTCCCAGCGCCACGATGGCATCATAGCGGTCCATCGAGAGGAGCCGCCGCACGGCTACCGGCAGCTCCCAGGCACCCGGCACCCAGACCACGTCGATCCGGTCGAGGGCGGTACCGTGCCGTGTCAATGCATCCAGGGCTCCGTCGACCAGCTTTCGCGTGACGGTTTCGTTGAACCGGCTGACGACGACCGCCACAGTCCGCCCCGTTCCGTCCGGGGTCGCGCTGAATTCCGCCATTCAGTGAGAGAACAGGTGGCCGAGCTTGGTTCGCTTGGTATCCAGGTACCCGGCGTTCTCGGTGGTCGTGGGTGCAGACAGGTGAACGCGATCGACGATTTCGAGACCGTAGCCGTGGAGACCCACGAGCTTCATGGGGTTGTTGGTCAGCACCCGGATCCGTCGCAGTCCCAGGTCGAGCAGAATCTGGGCCCCGATTCCGTAGTTGCGCAGGTCGGGAGCGAATCCCAGCTGGGCGTTGGCTTCCACGGTATCGGAGCCAGCGTCCTGAAGTTCATAGGCCTTCAGCTTGTTGAGCAACCCAATGCCCCGCCCTTCCTGATCGAGGTATACGATCACCCCGCGACCATCTTCGACGATCTTCTCCATTGCTGTCTGGAGCTGCCAACCGCAGTCACAGCGCCGGGATCCGAAGACATCGCCGGTCAGGCATTTCGAGTGCATGCGCACCAGTACGGAGTCCGCGTCGGTCAGGTCGCCGTACACCAGGGCAACGTGCTCGTGCTCATCCACGTCATTCCGGTATCCGTAGACCCGCCAGTCACTGGCCCCTATCTCCGTGGGCAGTCGCGCCGATGCCACCCGGTGGACCAGGCGTTCCGTCTGCAGACGATAGGCGACCAGGTCGGCCACGGTGATGAACGTGAACCCATGGGCCTCGGCGTACCGGTCCAGCTCATCACGCCGCATGGTGTGTCCGTCTTCGGCCAGGATTTCACAGATCACGCCAGCCGGGGTAAGACCCGCCAGTCGGCAAAGATCCACGGCCGCCTCGGTATGGCCCACGCGCTGCAACACTCCGCCGTTACGGGCGCGCAGAGGCTGCACGTGGCCCGGCTTGCTGATGTCACCCGGTCCCCGGTTGTAATCCGCAGCCAACCGAATGGTCGCGGCGCGATCAGCCGCGCTTATTCCCGTCGTAACACCGAACTGTGGCCCGGCGTCCATCGTCACCGTGAACGCTGTCCGCATGGCCTCCGTATTCTCGCTGGACTGGAGCGACAGACCCAGTTGCGCCACACGACGTGGTTCCAGGGCGACACAGATCATTCCCTTGGCACGCAGCATGGTATTCACCATTTCCGTGGTGACCATCTCGGCGGCGCAGATCAGGTCACCCTCGTTCTCCCGGGCCTCGTCGTCAGCGACCACGACGAATCTGCCCTCCCGGATGTCCTCTATTGCCTGCTCAACGGTTCCAAATGGCATGTGTGTATCCTGTCCTGACCGATACCCGATGGGGTTGCAGGAAAGATGCGTCAGGTACGCGCCAGATGCGACGAGTACGGCCCCGTCCGGGCCGCGACGTACTTCCCGATCAGGTCCACCTCCAGATTCACCCGGTCACCGGAGCGGACGCTACCTAACGTGGTTTGGCTCATTGTATGGGGTATGAGTGATATCTGGACGACATGGTCCGGCAGCACTGCATTGATGGTCAGGGAAACACCATCCACGGTGAGCGACCCCAGCGGAACCATGCAACGGATCAGATCCGGAGGCGCCACTATGTCCACCAGGTGGGATGTTTCCCTGGGGGTCACTGACCGGACGTGTCCGACGCCATCCACATGTCCCTGCACCAGGTGCCCTCCCAACCGATCTCCCAGGCGAAGTGCGCGTTCCAGGTTGACCTGGGTCCCTGCCCGCCAGGAACCTATGGTCGTCCGCTCCAGTGTCGTGGAGATGGCACCCACAGTGAACCACTCCGGTCCCGACTGCAGCACGGTCAGGCAGGCTCCATTGACCGCCACACTCTCACCCGTGACGAGGTCGTCCCAGGGGCAAGCAACCCGGAGTTCCCTGCCGGCGCCGCTCTCCGTCACCCCTTCAATCGTCCCCACCGCCTCGATCAGGCCGGTGAACATCAGCTCGACTCCGGCGCCAGTATCGTCAGGCGGTCCTTGCCGAGTTTTCGCTCGGAAATCACGCGCCACCGTCGTGCCGACCCCGGCGATGTCGCCGGTGCCCCACTGAAGGCGCCGAGCGATTCCCGTCCCAGAATGATGGGCGCCTGAATCAATGCCAGGCGATCCACGAGGCCGGCACTCAGGAACTCCCCCGCAATCGTGGCTCCGCCTTCCAACAAGATGGAACGAACACCGCGTTCCCGGAGTGTCTGAAGTGCGTCAACCAGAGACGTGGCCATCACGACCTCGACACCGAGTTCACGCAAAGCGTGGTCGTAACTGGGATCCGATGACGACGCAAAGGTGACTACGGGTGCTTCCTGCGCATGCTGCGCCATGCGTGCGGTGAGCGGCAGTCGACCACTTCGCGAAAAAACCACCCGCAGGGGCGGTACGCGGGGGGCAGGTGCCTCCCGCACGGTAAGCAGCGGATCGTCCGCCAATACGGTCCCCATGCCAACCCCGATCGCGTCGTGTCCGGCGCGGAGGTGGTGGGCGTAGGATCGAGCTTCGGCCCCCGTGATCCAACCGGGCTGACGGGAGGCATCTGCGATGGCGGCATCGAGTGATACGGCCAGCTTGAGCGTGACCCAGGGACGGATCCCCGAAAAGGAATGCAGCCAGGCGGCATTCTGTTCCGCTGCAGCATCTGCACCAGGACCGAACTCCACTTCGATCCCCGCGTCGACAAGTCGCCGCGCCCCACCGGCTGCCTCAGGATTCGGGTCCCGGAGCGCAATCACGACACGCCTGACGCGGGCTGCGATGATGGCATCCACACACGGGGGAGTCTTCCCCTGATGCCCACACGGTTCCAGCGTCACGTAAAGCGTGGCACCCTCTGATTTGCGACCGGCCTGGGCAATGGCTTCCACCTCCGCATGTCCGGATCCGAATCGACGATGGGCACCTTCCCCAACGATGGTACCATCCCTGACCAGGACCGCACCAACCATGGGATTCGGGGAAACCTGGCCCCAACCGGAAAGCGCCAGTTCCAGGGCGCGCGCCATGAACCGATCGTCGGCGCGTGCGGATGTGCTCAGGGAACCGGATTCGGACTTCGGCCTGCGATTCACGCCGGGAGCCCTCGCAGCCTGACGCTCCCCGATCCGGACACGATCTCGCCGGCGACCCAGGCTCCCACGCCCATGGATGCTGCCGTATCGATCACTCGGGCTGCACGGTCCGCCGGCAGAACTGCCATCATGCCGACTCCCATGTTGAAAGCCCTGAAGCATTCCTCCATGGGAACGCCCCCAGCACAGGCAAGCTGCACGAACGGGTTCGGCACGCTCCAGGTTCCTGCATCCACAATGGCATCCAGTGTCGGTGGGAGAACCCGGTTCAGGTTTCCGGGGATTCCGCCGCCGGTGACATGCGCCAGCGCATGGACACCGGCCAGATGCTCACGAAGGACAGGCAGATAGGATCGGTGCACCCGAAGCAGGACGTCGGCCACCGTCGCGTCAGGTTCGTGCGGGAATGGATCACCCACGCTCAGCTTCATTCGTTCCGCGATGATCCGGCGCGCCAGGGAGTAACCATTGGTGTGCAGCCCCGTACTCGCCAGGGCGACGACCACGTCACCTCCGATGACCCGTCCCGGTCCCAGAGCAGCATCCTCTTCCACGACGCCAACGATAAAGCCGGCCAGATCATAGTCCGGTGGTGTGTACAGGCCCGGCATCTCGGCGGTCTCACCACCAATCAGCGCACACTCGTTCAGACGGCAGCCAGTGGCCACGCCGGTCACCACGGCCTCGGCAACGGACGGATCCAGGACGCCGAACGCGAGGTAGTCCAGGAAGAAGAGCGGGATTGCACCCTGGGCGAGGATATCGTTCACGCAGTGATTGACCAGGCACTGACCGATGGTGTCGTGACGACCCGCGTCGATGGCGACCTTGATCTTGGTGCCTACACCATCAGCACTGGCGACCAGGATGGCATTCCTGCCCGATGGGGCCCGAAACAGTCCGCCGAAGGAGCCGAACGCACCCACCACTCCCGACGTGCGAGTACTCTCCACCAGGCGACGATAGCGTTCCTTGGCGTCCTCGCCGGCAGCGATATCGACACCCGCCGAGCGGTAATCCAGGGGGCTCGTCACGCGTCGAGTTCCTCTTCGAAAGCCACCAATGTGCGAAACTCCTCCAGACGGTGGGCAATGTCCACGCGATGGAGCTCGAGGAGGCGGTCGACGGAGAAGCGTTCGACGGCGAAGGAGCCCAGGGTGCTCCCGTACACGACTGCACGACGCATGGCAGCTTCATCGGTCCGCCCGGTACGGGCAAGATAACCCATGAAACCGCCGGCGAAGGAATCACCAGCACCGGTCGGATCGAAGACCTCTTCCAGCGGGAATGCGGGTGCAAAAAATACCGATCGCGGGGAGAACATGTAGGCGCCGTGCTCTCCTTTCTTGATGATCACGTGTCTGGGTCCGTGCGAGAGTATCCACCGGGCGGCACGCACCAGGTTGTATTCTTCGGTAAGTTGCCGGGCCTCGCCGTCGTTGAGCAGCAGGATATCCACCCGTCCCAGCAGATCGATCAGTTCCTGGCGCCTGCTTTCGATCCAGAAGTTCATCGTGTCGCAGGCCACCAGGCGGGGGGCCGCCACCTGGTTCAGCACATCGTGCTGGAGGCGAGGATCTATGTTCCCCAGGAATACGAATGGAGTGTCCCGGAACTGCTCCGGGATCCGGGGGTGGAACTGGGAAAAAACGCCCAGGCGGGTCTCGATGGTCTCCGCTGAATTGAGGTCGTGGCCATAACGCCCCCGCCAGCGGAACGATTCACCATCACGCCTTTCCAGGCCGTCGAGGTCGACTCCCCTCTCGCGCAGGGGCGCCAGGCGATCCAGTGGATAGTCGCTTCCCACGACCCCCACCAGACGCACCTTGGTCAGGTGTGATGCGGAGGCGGAAAAGAAGGTGGCCGAACCACCGACCGCGTCTTCCACGCGGCCGAAGGGGGTCTCCACGGAATCGAGCGCCACGGATCCAACTGCCAGCACCGGGTTCATCGTGAGGGAACTGAAGGTTTGCCACCACCGCCCTGCGGCTGAACCCGGCGGGCGTCGCGCAGACTGGCATGTCCGGGCGTGGCGGGACGTCGCGGCGGACAACGCACTGGTGACTCGACGCAGGCGCCGACATGGGAATGAGTACGCATCACATCCGATCCGGAGCGGCGAGTCCGAGGATGCTGAGCCCGTTCCGGAGCACGATTCCGCAGGCTCGGGTCAGGGCAAGGCGTGCTTCGCGCACGCCCTCGGGTGCTTCGAGCACCCTGACCTTGTGATACCAGTTGTGAACCAGCCGGGCGGTGTCGAGCAGATAGCTTGCCAGCCGCTGCGGTTCCCTTTCCGTGGCGGCAGCGGCCACGGTGCGAGGGAAATCCAGGAGCGCAGCCACCAGGTTGCGTTCGATATCCTCGGTGAGGAGCGCGAAGTCGATATCGGCGCCCGTGATGGATTCCGGATCGATATCTCCCACGCGGAAGATTCCACTCATCCGGGCGTGCGCCATCTGGATGTAGTAGACGGGGTTCTCTTCGGACTGCGTGCGAGCCAGATCCACGTCGAAGGTCAGGGGGGTGTCAGCCTTGCGCATCAGGAAGAAGTAGCGCACGGCATCACGACCGACCTCGTCCACCAGGTCCCGCACGGTGACATAACTCCCGGCGCGTTTGGAGATCTTCACCTCTTCCCCGCCGCGCATCACGGTCACCATCTGGTGGAGCTGATACTCGGGGTAGCCGGTGGGAATGCCGACGTTCAGGGCCTGCAGTCCGGCGCGCACCCGGACCACGGTGCTGTGGTGGTCGGCACCCTGAACGTTGATGGCATGCCGGAAGCCCCGGCGCCATTTGGTCACGTGATAGGCGACGTCCGGAACGAAGTACGTGTACGTCCCGTCGGACTTCCGCATGACGCGGTCCTTGTCGTCGCCGAAATCGGTGGTGCGAAGCCAGAGGGCTCCACCCTCTTCGAACACATGGCCGGCCTTCTCCAGCATCCGCACGGTCTCGTCCACGTTCCCCTCGGAATACAGGGACGACTCCAGCCAGAATACGTCGAAGTGTACACCGAGTGCCTTGAGGTCGCGGTCCTGTTCCTCGCGGAGTGCGTGTACTGCGAAGCCGCGGACGGCATCGAGACGATCGCCCCGTGGGTCATCGGGGTTGGCCGACGCATATGCCGCGGCGATTTCACCGATGTACTCGCCGTGGTATCCCCCTTCCGGTATCTCGAGACGGCCGGTGGCCTGCTCGATCAGCCGCGCCCGCACCGACACCGCCAGGTTCTGGATCTGCACCCCGGCGTCGTTATAGTAGTACTCCCGGGTGACTTTCCAGCCGTTCCATTCCAGGAGGGATGCGATGGCATCGCCTAACGCTGCCTGACGTCCGTGACCGACGTGCAGCGGACCCGTGGGATTGGCCGATACAAACTCGACATTGAACGCCTCACCGTGCCCCTGGTCCTGCCGTCCATAGTCACGGTCGGCGGTCAGTACCGTGGCGAGACCGGCGGCCTCGGTACCCGCCTGCAGCCAGAAGTTGATGAATCCAGCGCCTGCGACGGATGCCTCCGCCACCCCGGCGGCGCGCAGGTCCATGAGGTCTATCAGATCGCGGGCGATGTCGTGTGGACGGCGGCGCAGACTGCGTGCCAGTGACATAGCCAGATTGGTGGTCCAATCACCAAAAGAGGGATCCCGGGGTCGCTCCACCAGTGGTTCAATCTGCGCCGGGGCTCCCAACTTGCGCGCCGCGCCCAGGAGTTCACCACGGATGGCGGTCTCTGGCGTCATTCGCCCGATCCGGTCTTCCCGGGAGTTGAGGCTGAGTCGGTACCGGAGGCCTTGGGTGCATCGCTGGAACCGGAACTGCTCTCCGTCGACTTGGGAGACTGTTTCTTCTGGTCCTTCTTGCCGTCCTTGCCGTAGTCCGTGATGTAGAACCCCGAGCCCTTGAATACCAGGCCCGATCCCCCGGAAACCTTGCGTTGGGCCATCTCATTGCAGACCGGGCACTTGAGCTCGCTCTGGGCCCGACTGATGGTGCGAAAGAACTCCTCGAACTCGTGTCCGTTGGGACAGCGGTACTCGTACGTAGGCATGGGGCGGGCGGACGATGAAAGAGCCGGACAACGGAAGCTAGCTAGCCAGCCAAGTCATTACAAGGGAACGACTTGAAGGATTTTCTCTAGAGTGCTATCAGAGTTCGGGCGGCCCGGTGATATCACGGCTGGTACTCACCCCAGGACGCGCTGAGAGCACCCGAGATCTCTCCAACGGAGGCCCGCGTCCGGACTGCGTCGATTATGGCGGGAACGAGTGATGGCCAGTTCGAAGAGCCAGCACCGCCTGTATAGAAGCCGGCAACTCGTTCGACTTCGCGCAGGGCCCGGTCGCACGCCGACTGATTTCGATGCCTCCGGCGCCGACTCAGCCGCTCCCGCTGTTCCTCTTCCAGCCTGGTGTAGTCCGGGCGTGCCATGATGGGTACCTCTCCGTCGGTCTGGAAGCGATTGACGCCCACGACGGTGGTCTCACCGGACTCCACCCGAAGCTGGTAGGCATAGGCACTGCGTCCGATTTCCTCACTCAGAAACCCCTGCTCGATCGCGCGGGCCGCACCACCCCTTTCCTCGATCTGCTGGATCAGCGCGAGCGCGGCTGCCTCCAGTTCGTCCGTCAGTCGTTCCACATAGTAGGAACCCGCCAGGGGATCCACAGTGTTGGCAACACCGGACTCCCAGGCAACGATCTGCTGTGTCCGGAGTGCCAGCGTGGCAGACTCGCGCGTGGGGAGGGCCAGCGCCTCGTCGTAACCATTGGTATGGAGCGACTGCGTTCCACCCAGGGCCGCGGCCAACGCCTGAATGGTGACGCGAGCCACGTTGTTGAGCGGTGACTGTGCGGTAAGAGTCACCCCGCCCGTCTGCGTATGGAAACGCAACCGTGCGCTCGCATCGTTGGCCCCGAACCGGTCCCGCATGATCCTGGCGTAGAGCCGACGGGCTGCCCGGAACTTCGCAGCTTCCTCGAAGAGGTCAGTATGAGCCGCGAAGAAGAAAGACATACGGGGCGCGAAATCGTCGACGGCCAGGCCTGCCTCGATCGCACCCCGTACATACTCGATTGTGTTGGCCAGGGTGAACGCCAGTTCCTGCACCGCCGTCGCTCCAGCCTCGCGGATATGGTAGCCCGAAATGGAGATGGGATTCCAGGCCGGCACCTCCGCGGCACAGAAGCGGAAGGTATCGCTGATCAGGCGCAGGCTGGGAACGGGCGGATAGATCCAGGTCCCCCGGGCGACATACTCCTTGAGGATGTCATTCTGGATGGTTCCGCTCAGCCGGGATCGGTCGATTCCGCGCTCCTCCGCCACAACGATGTACATCGCCAGCAATGTTGCCGCGGTGGCGTTTATGGTCATGGACGTGGACACGGAATCGAGGGGGATTCCCTCGAAGAGCGTGTGCATGTCATCCACGGTGTCGATCGCCACACCCACGCGTCCCACCTCACCCTCTGCCCGGGGCGAATCCGAGTCTATGCCCATCTGCGTGGGGAGGTCAAACGCCACGGAGAGCCCGGTCTGACCCGCTTCCAGCAGATCACGGAACCGTCGGTTCGTCTCGGCCGCGGTGCCGAAGCCGGCGTACTGTCGCATGGTCCATAGACGTCCGCGATACATGTCGGCCTGGATTCCGCGGGTGAACGGAAAGGCGCCCGGATCACCGGACGACAGCGCATAGTCGCCAGTCCAGTCCTCTGGACGGTAAACCGTGGCGACAGGCAGGCCCGAAGGAGTGAAGCGTTCAGACATGGCGGAAAGGTACCACCACAGCGGCGGAGGAGCGCGGTGGCCGGCCCGCGGGCGTCCTCATCCGGTGGGCGACGCACCCGCCGACCCGCCCATCAGGTCTTCAGCATCTCCCGGGCAGTCTCCACGTCGTCCTTGCTCCCAATGAAGAGAGGTGTTCTCTGGTGGAGTTCCGTGGGCATGACATTGAGGATGTCGATGGTACCATCGATGGCAGCGCCACCGGCGGCCTCACAGACGAAGGCCAGCGGATTCGCTTCATACAGCAGACGGAGCTTTCCACGGGGGCTTTGCCGGTTGGCGGGATAGGCGAAAAGCCCTCCACCCAGGAGATTTCGATGGAAATCCGCGACCAGCGATCCGACATACCGCTCGTTCATTGGCTTCTGCTGGCCGTCCAGGCCCCGGTATCGGCGCATGAGCGCGGTTACTTCACCGTCCCAGACCTGCTCGTAGGCGTTGTTGACGGAGAGATAGCGCCCGCGGGCTGGAATCCGGATGTCCGGGTGGGAAAGGAGGAACTCTCCTATGGAAGGATCCAGCGTGAAACCATGTACTCCCCGACCTGTCGTATAGACCAGCATCGTACTGGAACCATATATGACGTAGCCAGCAGCCACCTGTCGCCTACCGGGTTGCAGCATGTCCTCCAGGTCACCGTGGGCGCCCCGGGTGATCTTCTTGAGCACCGAGAAGATCGTGCCGACCGGAACGTTCACATCGATGTTGGAAGATCCGTCCAGGGGATCGAAGAGCAGCACGTATTTCCCGCAGCGGAACTGGTCGGGAATGGCGATGATATCGGGCTCTTCCTCGGACGCCATGGCAGCGAGGCGGCCCGTGTGGTCCATCGCCTTCACGATGATCTCGTTGGCAAAGACGTCCAGCTTCTGCTGGATCTCACCCTGAACGTTCTCGGTATCCAGGGCTCCCAGGATGTCGATGAGTCCGGCACTGCGTACCTTGCTGGATATCAGCTTGGCCGCCAGTGCAATATCGTACAGGATGGCGGACAGATCCCCCGTGGCCTCAGGGAAGAGCCTTTCCTGCTCGATGATGTACCGTTCGATCGTTACGACGGAGGTCGCAGTGTGCTTGACCACGGGTCGGCCTCGCTGAAAGAAACGGGTTATCGTGCGCCTGAAAGTGGACCTGACGGCAAGGGTGTGGCAAGGGTGGATTCCCCGGCACCGGGATGCAATTCCCTCACCCGCCACCTTCCGTCATCCGTGAGAAGGCGGATCCATCCGCCGCCGACCCTGATGACGATCGTACCCTCATCATCGGTTCGCAGGACCCGCGTTCCGTGCTTCCGGAAACGATCCAGAACCTCGCGGTCCGGGTGTCCATAGGAGTTCCCCGCTCCAACCGAGACCAACGCCAGGCGTGGGGATACCGCGTCGAGGAAGGCCGCGCTGCTGCTGGTGGCGCTGCCGTGGTGGCCCACCTTCAGGATATCGGTACGCAGCTCAGGTCCCAGTGATTTCACAAGGGCGGCCTCCTGAGCGAACTCCATATCTCCGGTCAGGAGCACGCGAACTCCCTGATACTTCGCCATCACCACCACTGACGCGGCGTTGGCGTCTTCCGCCCGCGCCACGGTCAGCGAGTCCGGGGCCAGAACCGAGAGAATGACACCGTCCACGTCGAGTCGATCGCCGGGGTGGACGCGGTGCCAGGGCACGTGGCTCGACCTGCCCGCCTGGAGGAGTTCCGCGTACGCCGTGCTTGCCTGCACGTATGCACCGTCCCAGATGCGGCGAACGGGAAGCCTTTCGATCACCGAAGCTGCACCACCGATATGGTCTGCGTGGGCATGGGAAAGCACCAGAAGCGCGACCTCTCCACCCCGCCGACGCAGGTAGGGGGCAACTGTCCGTTCGCCGGAATTGCCCTTGCTCCAGGTCCCACCGGCATCAAAGAGAATCCAGCGCCCGCGTGGCGTCCTGAGCGCAATGGCATCACCCTGACCGACATCCATCATGTGGATCTCGAACGCGGAACCACCAGGTCGCACCAGGGGCCACCAGATTCCCAAGCCGACCCCACCAACCGCAACGAGGATAGGGCGCACCCAGAAGTGCGCCGTACAGGCGGTCAGGAACCCGGCAACTGCCACGGCAGTCAGAATCGCCGTCGCCTTCTCGGGCATGACATCGAGGGAGGAAAATGGAATGGCCGCTCCCGCTGCACCGGTTCGCTCGATGGCCCCCAGAAGCAACCCGGTCCCTTGCGCCACAAAACCGGCGACTGGACGCAGTGGCGCGAGAAGCAGGGAGAGAAAAAGTGCCGGCTGAGCCAGTCCGAACAGCGGTGCCGCAGCAAGATTAGTCAGGGGAGAGACCAGGCTGATCCTTCCGAAATGCCACGCCACTATTGGCGCGGTGGCCAGACTGGCAACGACCGTCGCAATGGCTTCCCCGCTCATCCGCTGCCCCCACGGAGGAAGGCGTTTGACAGAGAACCGGCGCACCAGTCGCCCGGCGGCAATCAGCGCCGCCATGCCCACAACACTCAGGTGGTACCCAACCTCGCCGGCCACTCTGGGATCCACCAGCGGGACGGCTGCACCAAGAGCCAGCAGTGCCCACGGAGATGTGGGTCGCTGCAACCGCCGCGAAAGCACCAGCGCGGCATACATGGCTGCCGCCCGAACCGCAGGCGACGGCGCACCCACGAAAATCACGAAAATGGTGATGGACACCGTCGCTCCGGCCTCGGCATGCCGGAGCGGAATGCGAAGGAACAACGCCACCATCACCAGTGCCTCGGCCAGAACGGCGACATGCAGGCCCGATACCGAAAGCATGTGTATTATCCCCGAGTCGGCAAAGGCTCGCCGCACCTCGGGGTCTATGTCCCGTTCATCGGCGATCAACAGCGCTCGCGCCAGCGGCGCGTGCGGTCCGTAAAGACTGTCGATTGTTTGACCGGCGCGGGTTCGCCAGCGGGCCAGGAGACCCGGTGGTTCTCGCAGCGTCAGTCGCGTGACATCGAGTTCCATCCGGCCATGGGACGATCCCCCCTCCCCGGCGACCAGTACCGTGGCACCCGCCGGAGCGGCAACGCCCCTGGGAGTCCTGAGGCGCACTGGTATCCGGCAACCGGGAGAGATCGCGTCGCCCCTGGCTCCCCAGCCGTTCCGGATCGGCTCCTGCAGCACCACGGTGGCAATGCCATCTCTCCGGATGCGGTCGCTGCATCGGGAGTCGCGCAGCGTCGTCAGGCGCGCCAGCGTCGCGCCCGCCGCCAGCAGCATTCCCAGCGAAAGCGCGGCCGAGCTTCGGGCCGTGAGGGAAATCAGGATGGCGATAACCACGGCGAGTCCGGCCGCAAAGACTTCGCCGCCGGATCCCAGAAGGAGTCCGGCGGCGAAGGCCAGGTATGCCATTGCTACCAGGGGCACACGGGTGCACCTCCGTCAGCGCACGGCACCTCCCATCCTCACGAAGCCCTCAGGGCCGTGCCGCGGATTCCGTTGAACGCGGCGCATCGCTTCGAGGACGATCACCGCCACCTCCGCCTGGGCCTGGTCACGGCTCAGCCTGACGCGTGTCACTGCCGATCCGATGCCCGCTCCGGAGATGTACCGGGGTCTAGCATTGTTCAGCGCGTGCGTGATCACATCATCCTGGCACTTCGCGCAGTGGCAATACCCCGCCTCCATGTCGCGCAGTCGGACAAAGGTCTCGAAAACGGATTCTTCCAGGACGTTCTGCATGGCCTCTCGGGATGCCGGCCGATTCAGGCACGAATCCGGCGCACTGGAATGACGCAGGAACCCGAGCCGAAGTAAGATGACCGGCTCCCCAGCAGCCGGCGGTGATGTCTCGCACCGGCGCGGGGGGGGACCGGGCCAACGTCCCCTAGGGCCGTTCAGCCTGGGTACGTCACCCGTCCGCCACCTTCAGTGGCGCCGTAACCGGTGCGGCGAGGGGCAGCATTGTGCGCCGGGTCACCAACACTCCGGTGAATGTCGATCCCGTGGTTCCGCTCAGTTCGACGTCTACGTAGGACCCGATCAGTGACTCAGGCCCGGGAATCAATACCGTCTTGAAGTCACGGGTCCGGGACTGGAGGAGGCCCCCTCGTCGCGCGACGCGTTCCACGAGGACTTCCCGACGCTGACCCAGCAGGGCCAGGTTCCGTTCCCGGGCACGACGCCGCACTGTCCCGATCAACTGCTCCAGACGGGCGGTGGCAACATCCTCCGGAACCGCATCACTGGCCGGCATCCTGGTGGCCGGGGTGCCGTCACGCGGCGAGAATCGGAAGGTGAAGGCGTCGTCGAACCCGATGGCTTCGACCGCAGAAAGCGTCTCCTGAAAGTCTGCTTCGGTCTCCCCGGGGAATCCGACAATGATGTCCGTCGTCAGGCTCAGCCCCGGAATGGCTTCGCGAAGCCGGTGGACAGTGTCCATATACCCCTCGCGAGTATACCGCCGCAGCATGCGACGCAGTGTCCGCGTGGAGCCGGACTGCATGGGGAGATGCACATGCTCGCAAACGGCCTCCGTTTCGGCCATCGCCGCGACCACTTCCGGGGTGAAATCGTTGGGGTGCGGGCTGGTGAAGCGGATACGCCGGATACCCGGCACTGCGCCGACGGCCCGGAGCAGAGTGGCAAAGCTGCTCTCGCCGTCATGCCAGGAATTTACCGTCTGGCCAAGCAACACCACTTCACTCATTCCCTCGGCAACAACGGCAGTCGCCTCGCGAACCACATCCTCCAGCCTTCTGCTCCTTTCCGGCCCTCGGGTCGTGGGAACGATGCAGTAGGTGCAACGGTAGTCGCACCCTCGCTGTACCGGGATCCACGCCTTCACCCTGTCCGTTCTTCGCGGAGCAAAGTCTTCGTAGTGTTCCTCCATGTCGAAGGAAGTGTGGATGGACCGTACCCCCGAGCGCGCCCGCTCCAGAAGTTCCGGCAGCGCGCGATAGCCATCGGGTCCGATAACCAGGCTGACGTGACGCGCCCGTTCCAGCAGAGCCGTCCCCATCCGCTGGGCCATGCAACCCGTGACTCCCACGACAGCATCGGGTTTCATGACGCCCTTCAGTTCACCGAGTCGGCCGAGTACGCGCTGCTCCGCATGATCCCGCACGGCACAGGTATTGAGGAGAATCACATCCGCCGACTCCGGATCCTGCACTTCGCGATATCCCTCTGCCTCCAGCCTGCCGAGCATCAGTTCGGAATCGCTGACGTTCATCTGGCAGCCATAGGTCTCGATGAAGACGGTACCGACTGATGCCGGGCGAGACGCTGACGCGACACCATCGCCATCAGAGGATGGATTCGGGACGCCGGGCGCAAGGTCAGCAATGCTCACGAAAACCTCCGGCTGGCGTCCTGCCGAGAGTCGTCGTCCGGCCAGGATTGGCTCAGCACCCGAACCCTCATGCGGCCATCCGGGTCCCGGCGCAGGGTTCCCAGGAAGCGGGAACCACGCGGGCGCCGGAATCCATCCAGGTGCACTTCGAGGTAGTCTCCCGTGAGGCCTTCACCGCGCTCTCCCCGAACGACGATGACATCCGCGATCCCGCCGTTGCGGGAGACCCGATACCGGGCCGCAGCCGCGGCGCCGGCCTCACGAAGTTCAGCGGCGCGCTGTCGGGCCAGGGGTCCGGGGACCTGGTCCGGCAGACGTGTCGCGGCGGTTCCGGGTCGACCCGAATAGGGGAACACGTGGAGGTACGTGAATGGGAGGTTGTTTATCAGCTCGAGCGTGGCGGTGTGATCCGCGTTCGTTTCACCCGGGAAACCGGCGATCAGATCCGCGCCCAGGGCGAATACACTCTTCGTGGCCATGAGTCGCTCAACGGCGGCGGCATAGGACTCGGCGGTATACCAATGCCGTCCCATGCGTCGGAGCAGCCGATCCGATCCACTCTGGAGCGGTGCGTGCAGATGGGGCGCCAGACGGGCAGGATCCCCAAAGAGCTCCGCCAGTTCATCGTCCACTTCCGTGGCCTCGATCGAAGTGAGGCGGAAGCGGACACCAGGCACTTCCCGTATCAGACGGGCAACCAGCGTGCCCAACGTCAGGCCGATCTCCCTCCCCCACGTTCCGATGTGGATACCCGTAAGGACGATTTCCGCGTGGTGTGCGGCAAGAATCCGGGCCTCCTGGACTACTTCGCCGACGGGACGTGAACGGTTTTCTCCCCGTGCCTGAGTGGTGGCACAGAAGGTACAGTGCTCGTCGCATCCCTCCTGGATACGCAGGAGTGCCCGGCTGCCGCTCTGCGACCTCGCCCGGCCGGCTCCCGCGGTCAGCCCCAGCGAGACAGCCACGCCGTCCGCATCCCCACCCGGAATCACGTCCGTGACGCCGGGCAGTGTCTTCAGGGAACCTGTGTCGAGGGCGGCCGCGCATCCCATGACGATGGTCCGGAGTCCGGCATGGCGACGGGCCACGCTCCGGATACTCTTCCGAAGATCGGCTTCGGCTTCCGCGGTGACGGCGCAACTATTGAATACCGCCACATCCGCTTCGGCCGGGTCTGCCACCACGACACCGCCGGAAGTCTCTATCCGCGCCCGGACCTGTTCACTGTCGTACTGGTTGGCGCGGCAGCCGAAGGTGCGCAGGTAGACCTTCATGATTCACCTGCCTGACGCGGCAGCGACACCCGGAATGTCACGCCGCTTCCATTCGTGGCGATGATCCGGATATCTCCCTCGAGGGCCGCCATTGCGGCACGACAATAGCTGAGTCCGAGGCCCGTGCCCCGCGACCCGGAGTCGTCCAGCCTCACGAACTTCCCGAAGACTCGTTCGTGCTCTGACTCCGGGATCCCCGGTCCGTCATCCCGTATGTCAATATTGACGATGTCGTCCGTCACCTGAACGATGATCGTGACGGACACGCCCTGCCCTCCATGAGTCAGGGCATTGTGCAGCAGGTTCCCGAGCACCCGCTGCAGCACCTCGGAATGGGTAGTCACGCTGGTGCCCGGTGGAACTTCGACGCTCAGTCGGCCACGGAACCGGTCACGCCACTCCCGGTCGATGTGTTGCATCATCGCGGCCAGATCAACGGCAGCCAGCGTCAACGGAACGTCACCACTGGCTTCCAGGCGCTGGACATCCAGGATCTCGCCCACCAGACCCAGCATGGCATCAGTGTGTTGACGAATGGCCAGAATGGCCTCCTGCTGCGTGCCGTTCAGCGGACCAAAGTCTCCATCGCCCAGCATTTCCAGCGTGGCCAGAATGCCGGTGAGCGGCGTTTTCAGGTTGTGAACCAGCGTCATCTCGACGTCCCGGGGCGCGACTTCCCTCATGGCGTCAGGGACGGACGGTGAACCCCATGCTCATGATCCACGCGCGTTCCGAAACCCCGGCCACCGGCCCTCTTCGCGCATGCTGCAAAGAAACGTCCAGTATCACGCGGGAGCTCGTGATGGGCAGACCGGCACCGACGGAAAGGAACGACTCTGGTACCACCTGTCCCGCCACTTCGAAGGGCAGGTCCCGACGGCGGTATCCGACATAAAGCTGGGAAGGAGCCACACTGATGCGTGGTCCGGTCATCTCCAGGCCCACCCCCATCTCCCACGTGTCGTGCGCCCTCAGCCCCGACTGGGCCAGGTCCCCGAGCGATGACCATCCGGTTCGTTCCACGGAAACCGCCAGTGAAGCACCAGGCAGGCCGTCGAAACGCACAGCCCCCCCGATCCGATCCGGAATGGAGCCGGAGGCGACAACCGTATCCGCGATCCGCACCTCCAGGTTTCCTCCGGTGCGCGCCGATACCGCAACCGCCAGACTGCTGTTCAATCGCCAGGTCATCCCGGCGGAAAAGCCCGTGCCCAGGTAACCGATGGTCAGGTCCCGCTCCAGCGTACCGAAGCGCAGGCTGTCATCAAAGACCCGGGACAATGTCATGCGGTTCTCTCCCACGAAAGCATGCAGACCCGCACCTAACGCGAAGCCGCGGTTCAGGGAATAGCCCAGGGCCAGTCGCACATCGTTGATAGCGCCCTTCGATTCCACCGTCTCTGTATATCCCACGGAATCAGGGCCCAGTATCTGCCCGCCCCTGACGTTGGTACGCCAGGTCCGGTCGAGCAGGGTCGCGGAGGAAAGCGTGGCTACCGCCCTGGTTCCCAGCTGCTGGGCTGCCATCCATACCGGGAACCGGGCCACCATTGCATTTTCGGAACCGGACGGCCCGCTGAGTCGGCGGAACTCCGGATCGTACTGGAAATAGAGTCCGCCGCGGCCCCACGCCAGCGCCGACGTCGGGTTCCGCGGCGTGGCGAAATCGAACTCACCGAATGCGCCACCAGCCGCCGCGGCCCGGGTGCTGAGGCCACCCGTGGGATAACCAAACCCCTGGGTGCTGAGCGTCCCCTGGGCAACCAGCACACCAGGTGAGAAGAACACCGCCAGAACACCAATGGCTCGGCGCATCATGGAATCCCGAAACTGCGAACCGGCGAGTAACTCACCCGAAGTCGCGGGCGGAGCCCTGCCGGTGCACTGGAAGAGAAGAACGAGACAAACCTTGGATCCATCGATTCCGGCCCGGCACGCAGGACGATTCCCCGCTGGGCATTGGCGGAGATGGGAAGGCTCCAGGCGCGGAGTGCATTCACCACCTCGATCTCGACCAGGCCGCTGTCCGCCGGCGCGAACTGTACGGAGTCGAACCCTGCAAGCGGCGCGTTGGTCAGGAAGGCACTGCGGCCCGGATCGGTGATCTCCTTGCCGGCGGTAACCACAAGGGGAAACAAGGTTAGCGGGGATGTCCCATCGACGCTCCCAACGGGACGCTGGGTCAGCTCCAGTGTAGCCCGGAGGACGTTGGAAGAATCGATGATGCGCGCCGGTACGTTGAATCGTATCAGGACACGCCGACCTGGAAGGCCTCCCACAGTGAGAAACGATGGATCCGGAACCGCCGGAAACCGGATTACATGCACGTAGTCGGTGAGATCACTGGCGATGGTGATCTGGTTCCGTGGCGTACGGGAACGTGGCAGAACCTCGACTTTCTGGAAGGCGGTGTCCGACTGACTGGCGAGGAACCGCAGCACCGGCGGGAGACCGCCCTCGTTGGAGTAAAGTCGGATCTGAACGGGCCCCTCACTGGTTGCCCGTATCCCGATGCGCAGGCGGCCCTGGCTCAGGATCGTGGCGATAAGGGCGGCGCTGTCCACCGGGAGCCGCAACGAGTCGGTGATGTCAGCGGTATCGAGCGTGATCATTCCGATCCGCCGATCGGGGCGAAAGAGAGTCGTCTCGATGGCGGTGCTGGTATCATTCGCCGCCGCGATCGAGTCGCCCATGATCGTGTCGACATTGAATATCTCGAACGTCACTGGTCGCGTGAAAAGCGAGCGCGACCGGTTTACCGTCAACTTCAGATACGCGCTGTCCACATGGCGGATGACGGTGTCCGTTCCGCCGGAGTTGTAGTACACCGGGATGGAGTCGAACCGGATCACCGGACGTGTGTCCACCGTATCTCCGCGATACGCCAGCAGCATCTCGGTCTCGGTCCCTATCGTCGGGAAACCAACGATGGTGGTATCCATGACAACCGGATCGAAGACGGTATCATGAACGACGACGTTCTGTTCGGGGCAAAGCAGCGGACAGGCTGCACCACCCTCGAAGTCCTCGCTGCATGCGGCGACCATGGCAACCGCCGCCAGTCCCGCAAGCAGAATGCGGACGCGACGGCGTCCGTCAGTACCCCGCATCGGCTGGTTCACGAACCGCAGCCGGCTGAAGTAGCTGGGCACCACAGGGTGGAGTTGGCAGGAGCAGCATGATCCCCCGACCCCACCTCGCCATCAACCACGAGACGAACCATTCTGCTCACCTCAGTATTTCTCCCAGAAACGAAGTCCCCTCTCCCCGAAAACCCAGGCCGAACCATTCAGCGATGGTCGCGCCGAGATCCGAAAATGTCGCGCGTTCGCGCAGGCCCACAGGCCGGATGGCAGGCCCAGCCACCAGAACCGGGACACGTTCCCGCGCGTGATCGGTCGAAGGCGTGGTCGGATCATTGCCATGGTCGGCGGTAATGGCCAGTAAATCACCATCGCGGAGCCCGGCGAGGATCTCCGGCAACGCTGCATCAAACTGCCGAAGTGCCCCGTAGAACCCCGCGACGTCATTCCTGTGGCCGTACAGCTGGTCAAAATCTATCAGGTTGGCAAAGAGTAACCCACTGTGAGACACATGGGGGTTTCCCTCCCCCTTCAGCCAGGAAGTGATCAAATGGATCCCCGCCGCGTTGTCCGGGACGTGGCGGGACGTGATCCCCCTCCCCGCCACGAGATCGTCCACCTTGCCCACTCCATCGCGGGGGATACCTGCCTCAGCCATGGCATCCAACAGAGTCTGACCTGGTGGCGGAATGGCAAAATCCCCCCGGGCGGCAGTGCGCCGGTACGATCCAGGGCTCCCCCTGAATGGTCGCGCAATCACCCGGGATACATCGTTGGGTGCGACGAGCATCTGCCGGGCGACATCGCAGGCGGCATACAGCTCATCCAGCGGGATCAGCCCTTCGTGTGCCGCCACCTGGAAGACCGAATCCGCAGACGTGTATACGATCCACGCTCCGGTCTTCTCCTGTTCGGCGGCAAAGCGCTCGATCATCCTGGTCCCGCTGCCGGCAAGGTTACCTATGACCGGCCGTCCGGTACGCCGGCTGAACTCCGCCAGTATTTCCCGCGGAAATCCGTCCGGGTAAGTGGGGAAAGGGCGATCCAGATGAACCCCGAGGATCTCCCAGTGCCCAGTGGTCGAGTCCTTGCCGGCGGACGCGGGTTGCATGGTGCCCCACGCACCGGATGCGGTGAGATCCGCCCGGACCCCTGCCAGAGGAAGCGCCTTGCCCAGGCCCAGGCTCTCCAGAGCCGGCAGTGATGCACCGCCGGAAGCTTCGGCCACATGTCCCAGTGTGTTGCTCCCGGCATCACCGTATTCAGCCGCGTCGTGCGCAGCGCCGGCACCCACGCCATCGAGAACGATCAATACCGCCCTTCGACCGCTGCTCACCGGCCGCGATACACCCGGGGTGCTCGCAGCTTCAGGCCAACGAGCAACTCATACGGTGACAGACCGCTCGCTTGAGCCATTTCCTCCAGTCCGATTCGTTCCGACCCCTGGCTGCCGAGGAACGTGGCAACGTCACCCAGCTCGCAGGGGACGTCGGTGACGTCCAGCATGGTCATGTCCATGGTCACGATTCCAGTCATCGGGACCCGTCTCCCCCCGACCAGCGCCTGACCGTGACCCGACAACGAACGGCGAATCCCGTCGGCGTAGCCTGCCGCCACCGTGGCAATGCGACTGGGTCGGGTGGCGTGCCATGTGGCGCCATAGCTGACACTGTCACCCGGCAGCAGGTCCCTCAACTCAACGATACGGGCGTGAAACGCGACCACGTCCGCCGGCCGGACATCACTCCTGCTGCCCACGCCGTAGAGGAAGACTCCGGGTCGAATCAGGTCCCAGGGCGACGGGCTCTGGCGCTCTATTGCCGGGCTGTTCTCCACATGCAGCCAGCGGGGGCGGACGGGCAGTGCCGCCACCGCCGTGCGAAACCGGCGCTGCTGTTCATCGCTGGACCCGTCGTCGTGCTCCGCCGAATGGAAATGCGTATAGGCACCGTCGGGTGGGTGCCGGGATATGACATCAGCCAGCTCCGCCGTGCGATTCCAGCGAACGCCCTCCCGGCTCATTCCGGTGTCAATGGACAGGTGCCAGGCCCCGCCACCGGAGCGGTGCCATTGATCGATGCGAACGACGTCTCCCAATGATGGAACAAGGGCATGTTCCCGCATCGCCGGGAACTGCTCCGGCAAGGCCGGAGTGAAGACCAGGACAGGACGGGTGACGCCCTGGGCGCGCAACGAAGCACCTTCCTCCGGCGTGGAAACACCGTAACCCCAGGGCGAGACGCCTTCCAGCACGCTTACCACAGCAGCGGCACCCAGGCCATAGGCGTCGGACTTCACCATGGGAAGCAGTGGGGCTCTGGCGCGTCGGGCCAGTTCCTTCGCGTTACGAGAAAGCGCGCCGAGATCGACCTCGAGCCAGGCGCGCATCATGCCATGTTGCAATTGACGTCCGAATTCGTGGGCGCGTAGTATACCTTGACCCCCGGAACCTATGCAACCCAAGGCCACACTTGAAGATACGGTCGCGCTCATGCGCGACCTCCGCGCCCGATGCGAGTGGGACGCGGCACAGACTCACGATACCCTGCGTCCTTATCTGGTGGAGGAGGCCGCCGAACTGGATGATGCCCTCCGGGAAGGAAACGACGCGTCCATCCGGGAAGAGCTGGGCGATGTCCTGCTCCAGGTCCTCTTCCATTCGGTGCTGGCCGAGGAGCGGACTGCATTCGACATAGGTGACGTGGCAGGTGGGTTGATCACGAAGATGCGCGAGCGGCACCCACACCTGTATGCCGGGAAGGACCGCGAGCCGTGGGAGAAGATGAAGGCCAGGACGCGCTCGTCATTGGAGGAGGGGCTGCCGGTCGGACTCCCTGCCCTGCACCGGGCGCACCGGCTTCAGGATCGTGCCGCCGGTGTGGGATTTGACTGGGACGACGTGGCAGGACCGGCGGAGAAAGTGCGCGAGGAACTGCAGGAAGTACTGGATCAGCTGGCGCAGGATCCCGTGACTGATCCATCCGGACGGTCCGCGGACTCCACCCGCGCCGTCCGGCCGGAACTGGAGTCGGAACTGGGTGATCTGCTGTTTGCGGTGGTCAATCTCTGCCGGAAGTGCGGGGTTCACGCGTCGCTGGCATTGGACAAGGCAAACGCGAAGTTCGTCAGGCGGTGGACCGCAGTGGAGCGGCTGGCGGTGGACCGGGGGATCGATGTGAGGGGGGCCGGGCTGAAGATACTGGATGGCATGTGGGATGAGGTGAAGCGTGCGGAATCCGTCATCAGTCCTGGCGCTGCCGGACCCGGTGAACCAGAGTCTGCCTGACGACACCGGAGGTCCAGCAGATCCGCAGAGTCATTCCGCCCCGCTTCCCTCTTCCCCATTCCCGCTCTCCGCGTTCCTGCGGCTCATCTCGAACTCGCCTTCAGTCAGGAACAACGGGTGCGCCGTCCCGTCGCCGTCCTCATAGAAGCGCACATTCCCGGGGGCGCTCATCTTGGCAATCCAGATGATCTGCCCGGTATGCCCGGCGAAATGCTCCACCACGTGGTAGACGGCCTCCATCACCGTGGTGTCCCGGCCCTGGATCTTCCGCCGTTCCAGCAGCTCGCTGGGCAGCAGGCCGCGAATGACCGCATCTGCCTCCCGCAACGTAGTGTCGAGTCCGTCCAGCAACGCCGGAGCGGCCGCGCCGCCGCGCGCGGCAAACTCCATGTTCCGCCTGCGGACGTCGACCTGCCCGCCGACCCCGCTCACGATCCACTGTCGGACATTGCCGGAGAGGTGCAGCAGGAGGTTCCCGACACTGTTGGCGCTCTCATTCGGTCGCCACCAGATGCGATCCGGTGGCATCACCTCGACCGAACGACGGATCTTGATGGGGTACTCGCGGAAGAGATAGTAGCGCGAACGTTCCAGGAAGGAGGCGGCTATGGACATTGCAGCAATTCGTGGAGGTTGGATCTGTAGGATGCCTGCCGGACTGCCACCGACGCGAACCCGGATCCTGTGCGGAATCAGGGCCGCAGTCGGTGCATCATCCGGGGAAACGCGATGCATTCACGTATATGCGGCGTTCCGGCAATCCATGCAACGGTTCGCTCCAGTCCCAGGCCGAAGCCGGAGTGCACGAAGGTGCCGTACTTCCGGAGATCCAGGTACCAGCCATAGGCGTCCATGGGCAGACCTTCCTCCCGGATGCGTGCCGCGAGACGGTCGTAGTCATCTTCGCGTTGGGAACCGCCGATGATCTCGCCATAACCTTCGGGCGCCAGACAGTCGTCGCAGAGAACGGTGCGTGGATCCGCAGGGTTCTCCTTCATGTAGAACGCCTTGGCCTCCTTCGGGTAGTTGCAGACAAAGATCGGGGTGGAGTGACCCTCGACGAGCAGGCTCTCGTCTTCCGCCCCAAGGTCGTCTCCCCAGGTTATGGCGCTCCCTCTCCTCCGCAGCTCGGCGACGGCATCGCCGTACTCGATCCTTGGAAAGGGCCCCTTGACCTTTTCCAGTGCCGGTACGTCCCGCTCGACCGTGGCCAGTTCCGTACGACAACGCTCCAGTACGCGCCCGACGACGTACACCAGCATCTCTTCCTGAACCCGCATGTTGTCATTGGTGTCGTGGAACGCCATCTCCGGTTCCATCATCCAGAACTCGGTGAGGTGACGTCTCGTCTTGGATTTTTCCGCCCGGAACGTCGGACCGAACGTGTAGATGCACCCCAGGGCAGCAGCAGCCGCCTCGCCGTAGAGCTGACCGGTCTGCGCCAGGTAGGCAAATCCTTCATCGAAGTACTCTGTCTGGAAGAGACCGCTGCGTTCCCCGATTGCTGCCGTGAGGATCGGCGTGTCCACATGGACGAAGCCTCGGTGGTAGAAAAAGTCGTGGATCGCCTGTTCCACCTCGTGGCGGATTCGCATGATGGCCGTCTGACGGGGGCTGCGGAGCCAGAGGTGGCGATGGTCGAGCAGGAAGTCCACGCCATGCTCCTTGGGCTGGATGGGATAGTCCAGCGGGCTGCTACCCAGAACCGTGAGGCCCGACACTCCCAGCTCATGCCCCCCGGGAGCCCGCGCCTCCGGACGAACTTCTCCTGTTACCGAAACCGAGGTCTCCAGCGTCAATTGGGCGAACGAGTCCCAGACTTCCGGTGAAACCTGGGATTTCACCATTACGCACTGCAAAACCCCCGTTCCATCGCGCATGACGATGAAGGCGATCTTTCCTGATGAACGAAGGTGCGAAACCCAGCCGCGGACGGTGACGGTTTCGCCAACGTGGCTGGACAGGCGGGCTATGTTGGAAGTATTCGACACGGTAAGAGGATCGTTTCTGGGGAAGGTGGAAAGGTAGAGGGCTTTCGGGTGCTGAGGTATCACCCAATCCGCGCCACCAACCAGCGCCAGCGCAACAAGCAAGCAGCAACCCACAACCCCGCACTGTGTCCCTCAGATTCCGTCTCAACCTCGCCATCCTGGGTATCGCCATCGTGCTGGTGGCACCGCTGGTGATCTCTCTCCGGGCGCTGCAGCGCCTCCAGCAGGCTACCACCTCGCTCCGCGATCGTGAATTTGCCGCCACCCTGTTGCTGGGCAGGATGCGCTCGCTGCACGACGACCTGGTACAGGAGACCGGACTCATAGCCGCATTCCCCAGTGACACCAGCCGGGCACTCTATGTCGCGCATCTCCAGCGGCTCTCCCGGCAGGCCGACACTCTCGACCGCCTGACCGCATCGCCCATCATTTCCCAGATCCGGTCCTCCCTGGCCCGGCTCCAGGAGATGGCCCCGTCCGCCTTCACCCACGCCCGGGCTGGACGCCGACAGGCTGCCGATTCAGTCGTGACCCTGGTCATGCGGCCCGCGCTCACGACCATCGACCGCGTCATGGGAAGCACTGCCAACGCCATGGAGCAACGGACCGCGGAACGGGTCGCCGAGTTTTCCGTGAGCAGCCGCGAAGCCACCTTGTACGCCGTGGTGGCGCTTCTTATTGCCTTCTGCCTGGCCGTGGGCATCACCCTCTGGCTCACGCGATCCATCAGCTCACCACTTCACGAGCTGGATGCCGGAATGCGTGCCGTCGCGGCAGGTCACTTCCGAAGGCCACTGGCGATCAGCTCCGAGAGGTCCGACGAATTCGGCGGCCTGGCGGACTCATTCCGTTCCATGGCAGCCCAACTGGAAGAACTGGACCGACTGAAGGCCGAGTTCGTGTCGGTGGCCACCCACGAACTGAAAACACCGGTCAATGTCATGCTCGGGTATCTGCAGCTCCTCCAGGAGAACGTCTATGGCGAGCTCACGCCCCGCCAGCGGGAGGTATCGGAAACCCTCGTCGCCCAGACCCAGCAGCTCTCCCGTCTCATTCGACAACTGCTGGATGTGAGCCGCTTCGACGCCGGAGGCGGGAAGCTGGAAGTCAGACCCGTCGTACTCTACGAGTTCCTCAACGATCTCGATCGGGCGTTCCGGGTCCTGGCGCTTCAGCGGGAGATTGCCTTCGAGGTCCGGATCGAAAGAGACATCCCGCACGAGGTCCTCTGGGATCCAGTCCGCATGAACGAGGTGCTCGGCAATATCCTGTCCAACGCTTTCAAGTTCACCGACAAGAGTGGGAAGGTCTCGCTCCACGTCGGTCGGGAGGGAGACCAGGTGCGCATGGAGGTGAGCGACACCGGCTCGGGGATCCCAAGGGACGAGCTCCCTCATATCTTCGAGAAGTTCTACCAGGCCGACACTCAGGCACCCCTGGCACTGAGAGGCGCCGGGCTCGGGCTGGCCATTGCCAAGAGCATCGTCACTGCCCACGGCGGTTCGATCCAGGTGGAGAGCAAGGTCAGTGTCGGCACCACATTCGCGATCCGACTGCCGATCAGAGTACTGCGACGTCCCCTGCCTCAACCCCAGTCACTTCCCGCCAGCTGAACACCGCCAGCGGCGCGGTTCAGCCTACCCGGAAAAGCTCCATCGCCCGCGAATAGCGCTGACCCAGGACACGTCTCAGGGTGCGATGACCGGGGTCCTTCAGTTCCGGATCGGAAGCAATCAGTTCATCCGCCAGGTGCTGCGCCTGGAGATTGAGCGCTTCGTCACGAAGGGGATCCGCAACCCGGAACATCGGCTGTCCGCTCTGACGCTCACCGAAAAGGTCGCCCATCCCGCGAAGTTTCAGGTCAGCTCTGGCAATCTCGAAGCCATCCTCGGTTTCGCTGAACACCCGGAGCCGGGCCGCGGTGTCAGGGCCGCCACCCCCGACAAGGATACAGAAGGACTCCTCCGCTCCCCTGCCGACCCGCCCCCGCAACTGGTGAAGCTGCGACAGCCCGAACCGCTCAGGGTGCTCGATGATCATGACCGTGGCATTGGGTACGTCGATCCCGACCTCGATGACCGTGGTGGCGACGAGGACGTCGATCCCCCCATCCCGGAAGCGTCGCATGATCGACTCCCTCTCATCGGCCGCCACCTTTCCGTGCAGCAGAGCCAGCCGACGACCCTTCAGCGTGCCCGACGAAAGCTCCTCATACATGGTCGTCGCCGCCTTGAGCGCCAGCTTCTCGGAAACTTCGATGATGGGATAGACCACGTAGCCCTGTCGGCCCTTCCCGACTTCCCGGTTCAGGAACGCCATTACACGGTCGTGCTGGGACATCTTCCGAAGCAGCGTGGTCACCGGCAGACGCCCGGGAGGACGCTCGTCCAGCACCGATACATCCAGGTCACCGTAGAGAGTGAGCGCCAGCGACCGCGGAATCGGCGTCGCGCTCATGAGCAACATGTCAGGGCTTTCCCCCTTGGAACCCAGCGCGGCGCGATGCTCCACGCCGAACCGGTGCTGCTCATCCACCACCGCCAGACCGAGTCTGCCAAAGCGGATCGCCTCCTGAATCAAGGCCACCGTACCCACTGCAAGAAGTGGCTCGTCGGATGCAATGCGCGCTTCGGCGTCACGACGTTCACCCACGGATTGCGATCCGGTCAGAAGGACGGGCCGGATCCCCAGCGGTGCCAGGAGGGCACCGATCGAATGCGCGTGCTGCTCGGCCAACAGCTCCGTGGGAGCCATGATGGCGGCCTGACAGTCATTCTCCATCGCCAGCAGCGCCGCAAAAAGCGCTACGACGGTCTTGCCACTGCCTACATCGCCCTGCAGGAGCCGATGCATCCGCCGGGGAGATGACATGTCCGCGAAAATCTCCCGCAGTGCCCTCATCTGCGCTCCCGTGAGCCGATAGGGGAGAGACTTGCGGAGTTCCGTGGTCAGGGTACGGCGCGAGATGAACGTGATCCCCCGGCGAGGTTCGCGCAGTACGGAGTTGGCCCTCCGATGCAGCAGGTGAACGAAGAACAGTTCGTCGAATGCCAGCCTCTCCCTCCCCTTCTCCGCCTCGGCCACTGACGAAGGGCGGTGAACCGCACGCAGCGCTTCGCGGATGCCGGGAAGACGAGTACGCGAAAGGATGCCATCAGGAAGGTGCTCCTCGACCAGGTCAATGAGCGCATCGAGATGCTCGTCGATGATTCCCCTCAACTGGCGGACGGTAAGACCCTCGGTGGCAGGATAAACCGCGAGCACCCTTCCCGATGCACTGCCGGGATCCTCGGCGCCAAGATTGACCCACTCGCGGGGCTGAAACTGCCGGCCGTGGAAGAAGCGACATGGGCCATTCGCCAGGAGTACATCGTCCTTGTGGATCGAACGATCCAGGAACGGCTGACCCGGCCATGTAGCCTCTATCATCCCGGATGCGTCCTGGAGTACCGCATGAAAGATCCGGAGCCCTTTTCGTGTGGGCAGGACGCCCTTGGAAATGACGCGGCCCATGATGGTGGCTTCCTGCCCCACATCGACCGACGCAATCGGTGTGATCGTACTGGCGTCCTCGTAACGGTGCGGCACGTGATACAGGAGGTCGTCAGCCGTGTGGATATTCAGGCGATGGAACAACTGGGCGCGACGCTCACCGACACCCTTGAGGAACTGCACGGGCATCCCGGGATACAGGCGTGAGCGCGGTGCGGACGCCACCTACTCCTCCAGCACCTCGCGCGCGAACTCCTCCGCCGCGAAGGGGGCCAGGTCCCCTATCTTTTCGCCGGTTCCAAGAAACTTGACGGGTGCGTCAATGGCCTCGTGGACCGCCACGACGATCCCGCCACGGGCGGTACCGTCGACCTTGGTGACCACCAGCCCGGTGATGGGGACCGCAGCCGCGAACGTCCGGGCCTGCGCCACGGCATTCTGGCCAATGGTGCCATCGAGGACCAGCAGCGTTTCGTGAGGAGCATCCGGACGACGACGCTGAATGACCCGAACCACCTTACGCAGTTCATCCATCAAGCTGTCGCTGGTGTGAAGACGGCCGGCGGTGTCGATCATGACCACGTCCAAACCACGTGTCGTGGCCGCGTCGATGGCATCGTAGGCCACGGCTGCAGGATCACCTCCTGGCTTCCCCGCCACGAAGTCCACGCCCGACCGCTCCGCCCAGACGCGCAACTGATCTATGGCGCCGGCGCGGAAGGTATCCGCCGCCGCCACGAGTACCTTCTTCCCTTCCTTCCGGAAGCGGGCCGAAAGCTTGCCGATGAAGGTGGTCTTGCCGGCACCGTTCACTCCTATGACGACAATGACCGTGGGTGCGTGCGAGGCGAGGTGCAATGCGGGATCCGACGAACCACCCTGCAGGGCCGCGACAATACCGGCACGGAGCGCGGACAGGAACTCCGCCTCCGTTCTGACCGTTCCGCGTTCCGCCAGACGCTTCACCTGATCCACCAGTCGCAGCGTTACCGGAACACCAAAGTCGGCCTCGAGCAGCAGTTCCTCCAGCTGCTCCAGCGATCCCGCTTTGACACCACCGCGCGCCAGAACATTGACATCGGCCAGGGCGATATCCTTGATGCGCTGCCAGAGCGTTCGTCGCGGACCATCCCCCGCTTTTCGAATAAGCATCACGTCGACCGTGTTCGAAGTAAGTCAGGGCGTTTCCGGCCGCTCACCGGGTCCCCTGAATCACCCGGCCCTCTCGCGGCCACGGACCCGGCGTCCCAACGGTGAAACCCAACCCGGACGCAGCTATCTCAACCCGATCCTTCGCCTCAGAATCCACTCCCCACAAAAAGCCAGAATCACCATCGCAAAGAACCAACCCAGCACCCTCAGCCGCGGGGCCTCGGTGAGTGCCACGCCTGCACCGATGTTCCCGTCCTGGACGACAGGCCTGCGGGGCAGGAGCTCCGCGGACGGGTTCACCACCAGCAGCGACCGCCCGCTGTCATCCGGCACGGAAACGTCGTAGACACCTGCTCCCAGGACTGGAGAACGGGATTCGGCATACAACATGCCCTTGGGGAATCGCAGTGAGATGGTGTCGGCGACCATGCTTCCCCGTCGCATCAATACAACCGGAACCAGACTGTCGTCCGGAGTCCCGCCTCCGCGCCGCCATCGAATGGGTTCTCCCTCTCGGACCGAAGCTGCCGTCGAGCTGATGCTGCGGGTCCTCATCTGTTCCGCGGCCAGCCAGTCGATGATACTCCCCCAGAACGCCGAGTGCAGCGAGGCGGCTGCTCCTCCGCGGAATCGCCAACGCCAGAATCCCGCGGATGGCACGAGAACCGTGCGTCTGGACCCATCCCATCCCAGGGCCGCCGGCCTCCGCTCCAATCTGCGGAGACGACGTGTTTCCAGGATTTCGAAGCTCGCGGACCCCGTCACCGCGGCCACCTCCAGGGGCGGCAGGCTGTCCCACGGAGAACCAGCGAGAGCCGTGGACATTGGTGAGGGCGGTGCTCCGGTAGCGTACCACTCTCCGGTGGATACAGTCGGCGGCGCGACCAGCAGAAGAGCACCGCTGCTCAGGGATCGTGGGTCACCGAAGACTGCGGTGTCGGCATGCAGAATCAGCAGCGGCGCGTCCCGCGCTGCCCGGCGTACTTCTTCCTCCGACACCACGTCCGACGATCCATCCTGCAGCCAACGCCCTGGCGTCACGCGGTAGTAGACCCGGGTTGGCAGCATGACGGTTCCGCGTAGAACCGCTGCCAGGCTGCGTGCATCATAGTCGGGCGAGGTCGAGACCAGCACGGCGGCGGCACCAGCCAGGACCTCTACGACGGCTGAGAGTGAGTCGTTCGCGGAAACTGCGTCGCCGCTCACGGCGACGGCTCCTCGCAGTACCAGCGAACCCTTGCCGCGCGGAACGATCATGCGCTGGCGCGATATGCGCTCGCTCCACGCCGGGATGGAGTCCAGCGGAAAACTCACGGCCGAAGCATCGCCGATGGCGAGGCTTAGCGAACCCCTGGGTGCCGGGCGTCCAGCCGTGGTGATCACCACGTCAACATCCAAGGTGTCACCTTCCGCGACGGAGCGAGAGGTGCGCAGTTCGGCAACGGCGACATCGACGACGGAATCGCTCCGGATGACCGTAACGCTCGAACCGCCGGGAGCCGCGGCCAGAGCCTGCGGGTCGTCGATCTCGCCGTCGGTGAATACGTGCAGTGGTCGGCCGGTTGCCACGGCACGATCCACTGCCGGCTTTATCCTGGAGGTCTGATCAGTGGCACCAATCGCGCCCCTCACGAGTCGTGCGGAGTCGCCGAAGATCAGGATACTGCCATCGGACTCGGACTCCGCTCGCCGGACGGCATCGTGAAAAAGAGTCGAGTCGGTGCGGACCCAACTACGGGAAACGTCCAGTGCAATGAGTGGGCGTGCCGCTCTCTGTCCCCCGAAGGTGGCGTTGAGCAGGAGGGCCAGGAGACCGGATACCCCCACAAACCGCAGCCCCGCGGGCAGCAGGGCACGCGACGTCGGATGAGTTCCGTAGACAAAAACGGTAGCGGCCGCGCCAGCAAGGAGCGCGACGATCCAGATCAGCATGGGGGTAAAGTACCATGGCGCACGCCAGTCGCGGCGCTGCCGCGCGTGAGGATCAGTTCACGTTCAGCGCGAGGCGCGATCCGCTCCCCCGCTCGAGGAGCGCGAGGAAACGCCCCTTCAGTTGTTCGAATCCGGCTCGCTGTGATGCGGGGAGTGGGGGACCAGCCTTCAACTCCAGAGCCGTCCGCGGGTTCTTCGCCACTCCATTGACGCGCACTTCGAAGTGCAGGTGGGGTCCGGTTGCCAGCCCGGTCATGCCGACATAGCCGATGGTCTGGCCCATGGAAACGCGGACCCCGGAACGAATACCCTTGGCGAACCCGCGCAGGTGCCCGTACCGCGTCACCATGCCATTGGCGTGACGCACGTCTATCATGTTGCCATAACCGCCCCTGACACCCGCGGTGATGACGACCCCGTCACCAACCGAACGGACCGGAGTTCCCGAACTCGCGGCGTAATCCAGCCCGGTGTGTCTCCGGAAGGTCCCCAGGATGGGATGACGGCGGCCCCCGAAGGTGCTGGAGATACGGCGGAACGAGAGCGGTGCACGCAGGAAGTTGGCCGCCATGGACTTCCCTTCCCGATCGTAGTAGCGCACGTCGCCTCCGCTCTCCAGGCGGAATGCCTCTATGGTTTTGCCCCCATTCGTGAATGTGGTGGCCAGGACGTTGCCGATCCGCGTGGTCCCGCTGGGGAGACGTCGGCGTTCGACCAGGACGGAGAACCGGTCACCGACCTGGAGGTCCCGCGACATGTCGATCCGAAACTCGAAAATGTCACCGACCATCCAGGCAATCTCCTGCCGGTTGCGATTGGGGAGTTCGCCACTGGCGCCGTCAATGGCGTCATAGAGGTTGGTACGGATCTCCCCGCTGACGACCATCGTGTCCACCGCCCACGGGATGGAGTCGACGCGGGCCGTCCAGCCGGAATCAGAGCGCAGGACTCTCAAAACCCGATCCACGTCCAGTTGGATGGTGATCTGGCGCGGCAGGGAGTCATCCGGGAGAGCACCGAAGGAAACCCGCAGCCCGACCGGAATTCGCCTCGGGTCGAGGATACGACGGGAATCCAGTTCGTTGGCGGCCTGGATGATTTCGGTCAGCGCGGCGCTGGAGACTCCGCCGCGGCTGAAGACATCGCCCAGTGTTTCCCCGCTTCCGACCGAGTCGACACGTTCCGCCCAGGGATTGGCCTCACCCGTGAGTTGGGCGAAGGTCGGCGGCTCCGGCAGGGGCCGTACGAACATCACCGCCAGGACGGCGAGTCCTGTGGCGATGGCATAGGTAATGAGTCGCGGCGCCCACCGGTTCAATCCATCTGTCTCCGAATGAAAGTCGGGATATCCATGTCGGTCAGCTCCGATTCGGTTCGGGTGACCTGAGCAGCGGGAGGAATGACGCGCCGGGGCGCGCCATCCGCAAGTGGGGCGGCGACGCGGGGTGCGGCGGCGGGCCTTGTCGGTGCCCGCTGGGTTATGGGGATCACGCTGCGGGGGACTGCCGTGACCGGCTGCTGTTTCACCGTCCTTGCAGAGGAAGCTGAAAGTCCACCCTCCACCAGACGATCGAAACCGGTCGCGATCACCGTCACGCGGATCTCCCCATGCATTGCCGGTTCGCTCGCGGCTCCGAAGATGATCTCGGCTTCATCTCCCACGGCATCATGTACGATTTCCGAGATCTGGGTCACCTCCCCCAGGGTGAGATCCTCACCACCGGTGATGTTGAGGAGGACCCCAGTGGAGCCGGCGACCGAAATGTTGTCCAGCAGGGGACTGGATATGGCCTGCTGGGCGGCCTCCATGGCCCGGTTCTCGCCCCTCCCGATCCCGGTGCCCATGAGCGCGGAGCCCCCGTTCTCCATGACGGTCCGCACGTCGGCGAAATCGACGTTGACCAGACCGGTGCGCGAGATGAGCGTGGAGATACCCTGGGTGGCATGCAGGAGGACTTCGTCGGCCTTCTTGAGCGCCTCCTGGAACGGAATCCCCTTGCCGACGACGGCCAGGAGTCGCTCGTTAGGCACGACGATCATCGTGTCCACATGCTCCCGGAGGTCCACTATGCCCTGCTCCGCCTGGCGCATGCGCTTGCGTCCCTCGAAAAGGAACGGCTTGGTCACGATTCCCACGGTAAGAGCCCCGGCTTCCTTGCCCACCTGGGCGATCACCGGCGCGGCCCCGGTGCCGGTGCCGCCTCCCATGCCGCACGTGACGAAGATCAGGTCCGAACCAGCCAGTGCCCTGCCCACGTCCTCGCGGTTCTCCTCGATGGCCTGACGACCGATTTCCGGGCGGGCACCCGCACCCAGACCGCGGGTCAGCTTCTTTCCGATCTGGATCTTCACGTCCGACTTCGACGCAAGGAGGGCCTGGGCATCGGTGTTGATGGAGATGAACTCCACGCTCTCCAGGTGCTCGTCGATCATGCGGTTGACCGCGTTTCCGCCGCCACCCCCGACACCCACTACCTTCATGCGGGCATTCTGGGAGGGGGCTTCTTCGAACTCGAAGATCATGCGCGCGTGACTCCACTTCAGATGGGGGGAACCCGACCCGGATGTCAGATCCACCGCCGGCTTCCCGTCTCCGGGAGATCCTGCCCGGCGCCCAAACCTGCCACCCGTGCAACGGCCCCAATATATGCACTTTCTTCACAAAGGCCATGTTGATGTGCAAGCTTAGTTACTGAGCCACAAGTGGTTGCGAACCAAACAGGTTTTCCACATGGAAACCTTCCAACCAGAACTGTGACCTGACACGACACACCATGAATCGCGGCGACAGCGAGCCCCGACACCCTTGATTATCCCCTCCTGGGGCATCGGCAGCCCCCGAACCGGACGTACCCGGCTGCTCGCTCTCCTGGCCGTGAGGAACGGCGAGCGATACCTCGAAGGCTTTCTCCGCAACGTAGGGCCGCAGGTCGACGGTATCATTGCGCTCGACGACGGTTCCACCGACGCCACCTTCGACCTGCTGGCCGGGCATCGGAGTGTGATCGAGATCCTCCGTAACCCGACCAACCGGCCGGTATGGGACGAGGTTGGGAATCACCGTTCGCTGGTTGCCGCCGCCCTCAGGCGGAACGCGGACTGGCTGGTGTGCGTCGATGCCGATGAAAGACTGGAGCGTGATTTCCGGATCCGAGCGGAACGCGTGATGGCGCGGGGCGCGCTGCTCGGCCTGGAAGCCTACGCCGTCCGGTTGCGGGAACTCTGGGACGACACCGGCCACTACCGCAGCGACGGAATCTGGGGTCGCAAGAGGGTGGCCCGCCTCTTTCGGGCCCGGCAGGATCACGAGTTCGACGAGCGAGTTCTCCACGGCGTCAAGGCGCCTCTTCAGGCCCAGCGGAAGGGGCGCTTCCCCTCGGCGGATCTCATCATCTATCATCTCGCCATGATCCACGAGGCGGACCGTGTGGCACGCAGGGATCGTTACCTGGCGGCCGACCCCGACCGTCGCTTTCAGGCCTTCGGGTATGAATACCTGACCGACGTCACCGGCCTCGTGCGGAAACCGGTACCAGGCTCGCGCGGTTTCGTGGACTGATCCGGGAAGACCGACGCGTATCCCAGCGGAGGCCGCCGGACTGCCTGTCGATAGAGTCGTCAGGCCGCCCCGGTACCCAGCGTCCCCGAACAGATGTCCATGTTGCCATCGCGTCAGTCTGGCGACGTCCCGTCCATCGCCGTCAGAGCACCCGCCGTGTAGGCCAAACTCCCGGCCATCACCAGTGGCAGGGCCGCCATCATTCGACCTCGCTCCGGGCCGGCTACCCTGCGGATGACGTCGAGCGATCTCAGAATCCCGTAGGGGCCTCCAACTGCAACAGACAGTCTCCGTGGCGCGCGGCCCTCGATGGCACCCTGCATGCGTGCCTGCAACCCACCGCGACGAAATGCGTCACGCAACATGGGACGCAGGCTGGTCGGATATCGGTGCGCCGTCAGGACGCCCCTGTCGAAGACCGTGCTGACTTTCCCCGAGAGACGGGCATTGAACTCGGTGTCCTCACCGGCCCGCAGGTCTTCCCGAAACCTGCCGAACCTGGAAAAAAGGTCGCGGCGGTACGAAAGGCTGTAGAACAATCGCTGGCTGGGACTGGTGGCCGTCATCCTGCGGTTATGCAGCAGCAGGAGCGCGGACCAGGCAACCAGCGACCCGGGGTAGGCATTGGTCATGGCACTGGCCACCGCGGCCGCGCCGGCAGCATGCGCTCTGAGGCGGGCCTCGGCCCATCCCGGCATCGCCAGGCAGTCAGCCGCCAGGTACGACACTACTGGTGCTTTCGTAAGGTCGAGCCCCAGGTTGCGGACCGCACCGGGGAAAAGCCGCTGCTCAGATGTGTGTACCGGTACATCCAGCCCGTGGTCCGCCAGGCGCCGCGCAGGGTCACCACCTCCGGAGTTGATGACCACCACCTCCACCGGGGTGGATTGCACCAGCAGAGACTGAACTGCTTCAACCAGGAAAGGCTCGTCGCGGTACGACAGAACCGCACAGGCAATGCCGTCGGCCATCACTCGGGCGCTCGATCGGCAGCGTGCGGCCGCGAGGCATGCCAGGTGACCGGACGCCGGGTGACCTGCTGCAGCACTCCGATCAGTGACGACGCAACGTCCACCACGAAGAACAGCAGCGCGGCAACCAGGAACCGGAGTCGCCGTATCGGCGAGCTGGAGGCTGCCTTCCGCAGCGCCGCCAGGATCTCGACCCCAGGCAACGCCACGTAAAGGAGTGGCAGCCAGATCGGAAGGATACCCGCCACGGCACCCACCGCGGCAATGAGGAACACGACGCGGTCACCGTATCCAATGGCAGCAATCAGGGACTCGACTCGTTGCAGCCCGGAACCCGTCGAGCGGCCTGGACGCCCGAAGGACCGCTGCATCACACTGCGCGACCAGCGGACGTGTTGTCGGAGATAATCTCCAACGGTCGCAACAACGATGTTGTCCACCACCGCATCCACGATGAAGCTGGTTCGCCAGCCATCCCGGGTCAACGCGGTGCTGGTGGCCACGTCTTCTCCCGCAGGCACGACCGGGAAGCCACCGATCTGACCCAACGCACTCCGACGGTATGCCGATGCTCCCAGCGTGGGAGGATTCAGACCCAGCCGGTCGAGTGCGGCAGAAGTAATGAGCTGGTGCACCCAGGTCGTCACCGCCGCATAACGGGTCACCACGTTGGAATCGGCGTTGGCCGGTCGCAGGAACGCCGCGGTGGCGCCGACGCCCGGGTCCTTGAAGGGCCGAACCAGTTCCCGGATGGCATCCGGGGAAGGCGCCAGGTCGGCATCCAGAACCACCACGATGTCCGACTGCGCCACGGCCAGGCCGGCATTCAAGGCGGCGGCCTTGCCTGCCCTTGCCGGCAGTTCCAGGACGCGGGCATTCTCCCGACCGCTGGCGAACCCGGAAAACCACTTGGGCGTGGTGTCGACACAACCATCGCAAACGAAAATGAAGGAGAGGCGGTTGACCGGATACCGCAGCCGGTCCAGCGCTCCCAGCAGGCGGCCCACCACCCGCCCTTCGTTTCTGGCAGGTACAAGAATGGCGACCGAGGGCAGGTGATTCGGGTCAGGCCAGACTCGCGGCCGCAGCATCGCCGCCACCAGGAAGACCGCCCTTCGCAGCGAGAATGCCACAACGGCGGTGATCATCGTGATCTCGAAGATCTCTCTCACCGCGTCCTCAGCAAGTCACGGATTCTCTCCAGCAGTCCCGCGCGGAGGACTAGTACCTGCTTCCCGTCGATGGTCCTGGGTTCGACACGGGCCAGCACATCCATCTTCCAGTTGGCCCGAACCCTCGCGACGGCGTCGATGGCACAGGAGTGCGAAACGGATACCGCGGCTGGATCCAGAAGCAATCGTCTGAAGTCGAATTCGTCCTCGAGGAGGCGGCGCACGAAGATCTGCTGTCGGCCGATGCGATCGAGGTCCGGAAGTTTGGTCGTAACTCCGTCGGCACGGCGTCGTGCGCCCAGCCACTGGTGTATGCGTTCGCCTTCGAGGACCTCGTGTGTTGGATTGAACTCCACAATCCTGGCGCCATCCTGCAGCCGGCTGGTGGGGGTCAACGGATACCAGTAACGGGCGGCGTGGGAAACCGGAACGTTGATACTGACGTCCCTCAGGGCCCGCTCGACCGCACCCCGGAGCACAACAATGCTGGCCGTGATCCGCGGGCCCAGTCCGGTCACAGCGGCCTGAAACAGTTCATGCCCACCCTTGCTGAACGCCTGGTTGACACGATCTCCGACCTCGGGCGACCAGAGGTCGCGTGGGATCCACAGCAGTCGCCGTCGATGGATTTCGACCACCACGATGTTGTCGGTGCCGGCAGACCAGTTGTCCCGGTCCATGACTCCCACGACGACCGACGATGGTCGCGACCCATTCCCTGTCTTCCAGTCTGGCAAGGTCAGGACCCCTCTCAGAATGTCACCCGGCAGCGGCACGCACCGCTGCCATCACGCCCGTCAGAAGAAGTCCTGCAGCCAGATCCTGACTCTCTGTACCAGCTTTTCCATTCCGGGAGCATTGATGGCGACCACCTTCTTTGACGCCGGCGCCCCCGCGCCAATGGCAAAACGGTTGGCTGCGTACTGTGTCAGCCCGACAGCGGTGGCGAAGCGCGGTGCCTCGACGGCATCGGCAAGCCCCGTGATGTTCTCCTTCGGAACCCCCAGTCTGACTCCGGCACCGAAGATGTCCGCCGCCAGTTCCAGCATTCCGGGCATGACTGATGCGCCACCGGTCAGGACGATCCCGGCGGCCAGTTTCCCCAGATAACCGGAAGCCCGAATATCGCGCTGCACCAGATCGAAAATCTCATCCATGCGCTGGTGAATGATGTGCGCCAGCAGGTCCCGGGATATCTGCCGGTCACCCTGCATGGCCATGCTTGGCAACGCAATCGTGTCCGACCTGTCCACCATGGGCTCGTAAGCGCAGCCGTAACGTTCCTTGAGTCGTTCCGCGTCCGCCTGGGTCAGCCCCAGCCCATGCACGATGTCATTGGTGACGTTGGCGCCCCCGAAGGTGATGGCCGATAGATGACGGATCTTCCCTTCGTGGAAGACGGCGACATCGGTGGAACCACCCCCCAGTTCGATGAGGGCCACGCCCAGTTCCTTCTCTTCCTCGGTGAGGACGGCCAGCGCTCCTGCCAGAGGTTCGAGCACCAGTTCCTGCACCTTGTAGCCGGCTCGCTCCACGGCCCGACGGAGGTTGGTGGCCGGAGCGCTCCCGATGGTAACCAGGTACATCTCCGTTTCCAGCCGGGTACCGGCCATCCCCACCGGCTCACGGATTCCTTCCTGACGGTCGACCGTGTACTCCTGCGGAATGGCGTGCAGCAGCTCCCTGTCCTGGGGGATGTCCCTGGTCCGGGCCACCGCGTTGACCCGGTCGATATCGGCGCGGGAGATCTCGGAACCGCTCACCACCACGATCCCCTTCGAGATCATGGCCTCCATGTGCTCTCCGGCGATCCCGGTGTAGAGATGCTCCACGCGCACTCCCGACATCCGCTCCGCATCCGTCAGTGCCTTGCGAATGGAATGTGTCGCCTCTTCGATGTCGGTCACGACACCGCGTCGGAGTCCGGTGGTGCGTGCCTGGCCGATCCCGATCACCTTGATTCCGGGATGGCGGGGCAGTTCTCCCACCACTTCAGCGATGATGACCGTCGTTCGGGAAGTCCCGATATCGAGGCCGGCTACGAGTCTTTCGGAGTTCATGGGAGACGGGCGATGACCTGATCTCGGAAGCGGAAGTCGAGTTCACGAATCTGTGCGTGTCGGGCAGCAAGTTCAGCCTCGACGGAAGATATCAGTGCGAGGCGATCCACGCCGATGTCGGGTGGAATACGGACGACGTATTTCACCAGATCCAGCCGCAATTCATTGCGGCTCACCCACTGCACCTCGTTCAACCGATCGTAGATGTCGCGGGCACCCTCGCGGAGTTCCTCGAGGAAACGGAAGGTTGCGGAATCCGGACGGCTGGCCAGCGGAACATCCACCGGCGTGCGACTCGGGTCGATGGGTAGGAGACGGCCGCTTCCGTCGTAGGCTTTCATGCCCTCACGGCCGGGCACCAGCGCCACGGGCAGGTATTCCTCCAACCGGACTACCAGTGTTGCCGGGAAGCGTCGCGAGATGCTGGCCTCGCGGACTTCGGGATGACTCTCCACGCGCAGTCGGAGAGAATCCAGATCATTCCATATGGAGAACGTGGTGTCTATTCCCAGACGGGAGCGGACCTCACCTGCCGGTGTGAAGCGCGCATTTCTCACCTCCACGTGCCGGACCCTGAAATAAGCCATCCGTTTCAGGATCGGGCGTGCCCACCAGGGACTCAACAGCAGCAGAAGGACACCGACGGCCGCCAGCCGACGGCCCCAGCGGGGGCGGCGACGTTCCTCCGGGGGCGCATCGATGGGCATCATCTGCCGGCCAGCAGATGCAGGAGTTCCGGTCCGGTGCGTGTGATGTCACCGGCACCCAGGGTGATCACGACGTCACCGTCCTTCGTCGCTCGCGCCAGTGCCTGGGCGAGGTCGGCCCGGGATCCCTGCCAGGCGGCCTCGTGCCCGGCGGCACGGAGTGCGTCGGCCACGAGGCCGGCCGATACTCCCTCGATGGGTTTCTCGCGCGATGGATATATGTCAGTCAGGAAGACGACATCCGCTGCGGCCAGCGAGTTGCCGAACCCGATCGCGAAATCACGTGTGCGCGTAAACAGGTGCGGTTGAAACGCCACCACCAGCCGCCGGCCGGGATATGCCGCACGCGCAGCATCGATCGTCGCGGTGATCTCAGTAGGGTGGTGGGCATAGTCATCGACCACCTGAACCCCACCCACGGTTCCCAGTCGCTGGAAGCGGCGATCCACACCCTCGAATCGCTCCAGTCCGGGTCGCACTTCATCCAGGGCATGTCCCAGTGCGATCCCGCTCCCGATCGCCGCCAGCGCGTTGCGCACGTTGTGCACGCCGGGCACCTGCAGGGCCACTTCACCGAGTTCAGCGCCGTCCAGCCGCACCAGGAAGCGCAATCGGCCTTCGATCCCCAGTATCTCGTGTGCCGAAAGCCTGGGACCGTCGCCGATTCCGTACGTCAGACACTCGGCGGAATGGGGCATCGAAAGACGCGCGGCGCCATGGTCATCGGCGCAGAGTATGACGCTGCGCGCGGGAGCCAGAAACTCTTCGAAAGCCGCCGAGATGTCCGCGAGATCCCGGTACACATCGAGGTGGTCGGCTTCGACGTTAGTCACCACGGCCACCGTGGGTGCCAGCGCCAGAAAGGAGCGGTCGAATTCGTCGGCTTCCACCACCACGGTACGCGACCCACCGGGTCGGAGGTTTCCCTGCCACGCCGCCACACGGCCGCCGGCCAGTCCGGTGGGGTTCCGTCCCGCGGCAGCCAGTGCCTCGGTCGTCATGACCGTCGTCGTCGTCTTGCCGTGCGTTCCCGCGATGCCGACGACAGTGGCTCCCTTCACGGCCTCGCCTAACGCTTCAGCCCGGCGGACCACGGGGATTCCCAGTTCCCTCGCGTGGACGAGTTCAGGATGATCCGAGGGGATGGCGGATGAGACGATGAGCGCGGTGGCTCCTTCGGCATGGAGTGGGTCGTGCCCCGCATTCACCGGGATTCCGTGACGCGTCAGGTCACCGAGCCCATCGGGTGAAGCGTCGCAGCCGGACACGTCCAGTCCCCGCAGTTTCAGCAGGAGGGCCAGCGCGGACATCCCGGCTCCACCTGCTCCCACGAAATGAACGGGGCCGGGGACGGATCGCTCGTTCATGGCAGTCCCTCCAGCAGTGCAACGATTCGCCTGGCAATGTCGCTGGCAGCCTCGGGCCTTCCGCGGGCACGGGCGCCCGCCGCAAGCGCCTGAAAGATGCCGGGGTCAGAGGTCAGTCGCGAGATTTCCGCGGCAATGCGCAACGGAGTGGCGTCTGCCTCCGGCAGCCAGCGCGCCGCGCCGGCCGCCTCCAGAGCACGCGCATTGGCGGTCTGATGATCGGCCGCCGCCGTAGGGAGCGGTACCAGCAGCATCGGAATTCCCCACGCGCAGAGTTCCGCGGTGGTCATGGCGCCGGCCCTGGTCAACGCGACATCCGTCACTGCATATGCGTCGCTGATGGGGGAGAGATAGTCGCGCACCACGACGCGCCCGGAAGCCTTTCCGCGGTGAACCTCGTAGTGCAATGGACCGGTAGCCCAGAGCAGGTTGAGGCCATCGGGAAGGCCTGCCGTCACCCAGGCATCGACTCGCTCGTTGAGCGCCGCCGAACCCTGGCTGCCTCCAAAAACCAGGAGCACCGGGCCGTCGGCGGGGAGGCCGAACGCGCGCCGCGTCAGGATAGGGTCCGGTCGCTGGCTCGGAGGTGGTTCGATGGGGTTGCCGGTCACCGCGGCGTTCCTCCGCCCTTTGCCGCGCAGACTGACAGCGGCCTCGGGCCAGGCGAGATAGACGGCGCGGGCCCAGCGGCTGAAGGTACGGACGGTCATTCCCGCGATGCTGTTTTGTTCCTGGAGTACATACGGGACCCCGCGGAGCACGCCCCAGCCAAGCATGGCGGAAGACGCGTAACCACCGGTGGAAACGATGAGGCGGGGCTGCATTGGTGCAACCTTGCGTTCGATGGTTCTCAGGGCGCGCACCAGGCCCAGTGCTGTACGCCAGTTGTTCCAGGGCCGAGACCGGTAGAGCGGATGCAGGTCCAGCAGGAGGTGTGGAAATCCCGAATCCGGCAGGATCCGGCTTTCCAGACCGCGGCGGGCGCCCACGAAGAATGGTTCCGCTTCAGGCATCTGCCTGACGAGAGAGCGCGCGACGGCCAGCGCCGGATAAAGGTGCCCGCCCGTCCCGCCACCGGTGAATATCACCTGCACTCAGGAGGCGGCCGGAAAGGGGTTCGTAGCAGCAGTACCCGGCACACGTTCCCGGTGGCTGCTGATGTTGACCAGGATCCCGGTCATGAAGAAGGAGAGCAACAGGTTGGTTCGCCCGTACGAGACGAACGGCAGGGTGAGCCCGGTGGTGGGCAGCACGCCGAGGACGACGCCGATATGGAGAAATGCCGTGATTACGGTGGTTATCGTCAGGCCCACAGCAACGAGCTGCAGAAATGCACTCCTCGCCTGTTGGGCAATCCGCAGTCCGAGCCAGGCGTAGACCGCAAAGAGCCCGATCACCAGCACCATGCCCAGAAATCCCCACTCCTCGCCGACGGTGCTGGCGATGAAATCATTGTAGCCCAGCGGCACGAAACCGAACTGCTGCCGACCCTGCCCAAAGCCACGGCCGAAGAGTCCGCCCGAACCGACGGCGATGAGCGACTGCTTCAACTGGTACTGGATCTCCGACGAACCAGAGTCCGCGCTGAAGAAGGAAAGCACGCGCAACAGTGCATACTGCAGCTTGACAAGCTGCCCCCAGAGCAGAGGAACCGCGACGATCCCGAGGAGCACGAAATGACCGATCCGGGCACCAGCGGCAAAGAGAATGACGCCCATGGTGAAGGTGAACATGATCGCCACCGAGAGATCCGGCTCCAGGATGGCCAGGACATCCAGAAAGCCCACCACCACCAGAAATGGCAGGAGTCCCTTCGTCAGGCGCCTTATCCGGTCTCCCTTCTTCACCACCAGCATGGCCGTCCAGACGACCACGGCCAGTTTCCCCAGCTCCGATGGCTGGATGGAGGCTCCCAGCACGAAGCGGCGCGAGCCGTTGATGGGCGGGGCAATGGACTTGGTGAACGGCAGCACGGTGATGAGCATCAGCACGATGGTGATGATCATCAGTGGCCAGGCCCAGCCCTGCAGCTTCCCGGCATCGAACTTGGCCGCCACCGCGAAGCACACCATTCCCACGACCACGCCAAGCGCCTGCCGCCCGGCGAAATACCAGCTCACCCTATCGGACTGCAGCGCCACGATGGCACTGGCGCTGTAGAGGAAGGCCAGACCAAACGCCACGAGGACCGCGGTCAGCACGACCAGGCCGCGACCCTCGACACTCATGACCCATCGTTCCCTTGTCCCGGCTGCAACGGTCACGTGTTCCCCCCGGCACGGGCCAGGCGGGCGAACGTCTGACCTCTATCCTCGTAATCCTGGAACATGTCGAAGCTGGAGCAGGCCGGAGAAAGCAGAATGCAGTCACCCGCAACAGCCAGTTCCCGCGCCCGTTTCACCACGTCGCTGAAGGATCCATCGATACGCTGGACGGGAATGGTGCCGGCCAGGTCTTCCTGGATCAGGACCGCTGCCTCTCCAAACGCCAGGACCGCCTTGCAGTGCTGGCGGATCGGTTCAAGCAGGTCCGCATATGGTTCACCCTTGTGTCTCCCGCCCAGCAGGAGAACCGTGGGACGAGTCATGCTGGCAATCCCCACCCGCGCGGCGGTCACGTTCGTGGCCTTGGAGTCGTTCACCCAGAGCACCTTGTCAAACTCGCCGATCTGTTCCAGGCGGTGGGGCAGCGGCACCGCGGAGCGCAGCGCATTCGCGACAGTGCGCCGGGAGACCAGGGAATTGTGACCGTCATCGGCGCTGACGACGGCCAGCGCGGCAGCCAGTGCATTCGCTACGTTGTGGTCACCCAGGAGATGCAGATCGGCACGCCGGATGAGAGGCTCGTCCAGCAGAATGAGCTGGCCGTGCTGTCGGTCGAGGAATGCATCGCAGAAACGGCCTTCGCCGCTGAATCGCAGCACCGTTCCCTCCACACCGTGTACCATGGCAGCCGCGTCGTCGCAGTCGGCACTCACGACCCAGCAGCTTGCCGCGGAAGCATTCCGGAACAGAAGGGCCTTGTCGCCGTAGTAGGCGTCCACGTCCGCATATCGATCGAGGTGATCGGGTGAGAGGTTGGTGAGGACCCCAACGAGCGGGTTGATGGAAGGAGTGTCGTGGAGCTGATAGGAGGAGATCTCCAGTGCAATCCACTCCGGCGGCTTTTCACGGAGCGCCACGTCGCTGAGCGGGCGACCGATATTGCCGGCAACCTCCACGTCATGGCCCAGACCACGAAGCAGATGACCCACCAGTCCCGTCACGGTGGTCTTCCCATTGGTCCCGGTGACGGCAATCAGGCGGACTCCCGGCATTGCACTCAACGCCAGCTCGACCTCGCTGATGATGGGAACTCCCGCATTCCGGGCCGCTGCCAGCGGTGCGGCACCTGGTGCAATCCCGGGGCTGGTGACGACCAGGGACGCGCGGGCGATGCGTGCCAGGTCGTGACCTCCAGTACCCGTCACCGCTCCGATCCGCGTGAGTTTCTCGGCCACCTGCGCCAGCGCAGGCGAAGTACGATTGTCGGAGGCGTACACCATCGCGTCCCGCGCCCGCAACAGCCGGGATGCCGCTTCGCCGCTGCGTCCCAGCCCCAGGACCGCGACCTCTCCATCGCGCCACGATAGAATGCTCATCGGAGTTTGAGGGTAGTGAGCGCCACGAAGGCACAGAGGATACCCAGAATCCAGAAACGCACCACGACCTGCGTTTCGGTCCAACCCTTCAATTCGAAATGATGGTGTATCGGAGCTCGCCGGAAAACCCGGTGCGTCCGGGCGTATTCCAGCCCGTGTCGTCGCCGTCGGTACTTGAAGACGCTGCGCTGCAGGATCACCGAGAGAGTCTCGGCCGCGAAGACCCCGCCAATGAACAGCAGGAGGAACTCGCTCTTCAGTACGACCGCGATGGCGCCGAGCGATCCCCCCAGCGCGAGTGAACCGGTGTCACCCATGAAAACCTGGGCAGGATGGGTGTTGAACCATAGAAAGCCCATGCACGCACCCGCGAATGCCAGACAGAAAATGACCAGCTCACCGGCATTCGGCAGGTAGAAGAGTTGCAGATAGGCGCTGGCATCGGTGCGTCCCATGACGTAGGCGAAGAGCCCGAATGTCACCAGGGCAATCGCCGAGAGGCCGGCCGCCAGACCGTCGAGCCCGTCGGTGAGGTTCACCGAATTGCTGGATCCGGAAAGAATGAAGGTGACCCAGGGCACGTACAGCCACGCCAGACCGGCACTCAGTGGAACCACGAGAATACCCTTGAAGAACGGAACGGTCGTCGAGGCGCCGGGGAGCGGCGACAGGGGATTCTTCCAGAGATACAGGCCTACAAGGACACCAATGGTCACCTGTCCGGCCAGCTTGTATCGCTCCACCAGTCCGACATGCTCCTTCCCTTCCCTCTTCTGGCGAAACTTCAGGTAGTCATCGAGGAATCCGATGCCGCCCATCCATACGGTGACGACCAGTACCAGCAGAACGTACTGGTTGTCCAGGTCGAAACGGGCCCACAGCAAGGTCGGAATGATTCCAGCGGCGAGCAGGATGAGACCACCCATCGTGGGAGTGTCAGCCTTGCCGATGTGGGAATCCGGAGTGCCCTGTCGAATGCCCTGACGCATTCGCATGGCGCGCAGGCGACGGATGATGGGAGGTCCCACCAGGAATGCCAGAAGGAGCGCGGTCACCGCCGCGCCCGCCCCGCGGAACGACAGATAGGTAATGAGCCGGAGGGTGGGAATCCGGTCCATGTGCGGAGACAGGAGCCAGTAGAGCAAGAGTGTGCAGGGATGGGTTGTCTAGTCGTCCTGGATCCTTTCGTCGGCCCAGGCTTCCATCATGGGTACCAGTTGCTCCAGGCGCATGCCGCGCGAGCCCTTGAGGAGCACCACGGCATTCCGGGGCAGGACGGGGGCGAGTGCTTTCCACAGTGCCGGAACGTCGGGTGCGGTCACTACGCGACCGGTCCGATCTTCCTGTAATCGGAGGGGTCGGACAAAATCCTCGACTCCGGCAACGATCACCGCCGGGGATGCCAGCGCCCGGGCGGCAATTTCGTCGTGGAGCGTGGCCGCCGCCGGTCCTAGCTCCCGCATGCTTCCCAGCACAATCACCTTCGGTCGGTCCGTTGCCAGAGCATTCATCAGGGAAATCGCTTCCCGCATCGACGCCGGGTTGGCGTTGTACGCATCATTGATGATGGTGAGCGACCCGCGGTCCAGCCACTGCCCTCGCATGGAAACCGGCTCCACGGCCGCCAGTCCGGCCACCGCGTCCTCGTCAGGCACGTCAAAGGCGCGGGAAACCGCCAGCGCCAGCATGGCGTTCCTGAGATTGTGCACACCGGCGAGACGAAGTGTCAGACGGGTGCTGCCCAGTGTGAGCCACCCCCGTCCGTCGCTGCCGATCCCCCACGTGTCCGGGCGGAAATCACCGCTATCCAGTCCCGCCTCCACCACACGCCCGGCCAGCCTTCTCGCCACGAATGCCACCTCCGGCTGCAGCGCCGGGGTGACCGCCAGAGCCACATCCTGGAAGACCGCGGTCTCCTCCCGGAGTACACCTTCCAGATCCCTCAGGCCCTCCAGGTGCTCTTCGCCGATCGAAGTGACCACTCCCACGTCAGGTGCGACCATCCTTTGAAGGAGCTTCACCTCGCCACGCCGGCTGGTCCCCAGTTCGACCACCGCCACCGACGCCGACATCGGAATCGAGAGGAGCGTCAGTGGCACACCCACCTGGTTATTCAGGTTTCCCGTGGTCGCGTGGACCACGAATCGCGGGGCCAGCGCCGCGCGCACCATCTCCCGTGTGGTCGTCTTTCCGTTGGAGCCGGCGATGGCGATCATGGTCCCGCCCCATTTCGTACGCCACCACGCGCCTAACGCGCCAAGTGCGGCCAGGGTATCAGGGACGGTGAAGTACGGTACACCCAGTCCGTGGGCCCGGACCGGGTTGGATACCACCAGCGCACCCACACCCCGGGCGACCGCGTCAGCCAGGAAATCGTGCGCGTCAAAACGTTCTCCCCGGAGGGCCACGAAGACATCACCGGCCGCTGCCGTACGGGTGTCCGTCCACACCCGCGTCAGAGGTTGCGACCCCGTGGGCCAGTCCCGCGCCCCGATGCCCCAGGCCCGTAGCGCCCGCGCCACCCGATCCAGGTTCCAGACGCTCATTTCGCCCCCGGATCGGTACTGCCGGACAGTTCCGCCGCCACGATACGTTCGTCGAAGGGATGGCGCACCTCACCCCGGATCTGATAGGTCTCGTGGCCTTTTCCGGCGAGGAGCACGATGTCCCCCTCAACGGCGAGCCTCAGGGCCCTCGCGATGGCCGCGCGCCGGCTCTCGATTCGTTCGTGGGCACACGCGCCCATACCGGCCTCGATCTCATCGAGAATCCGTTCGGGATCCTCGGTGCGGGGATTGTCGCTGGTGATGATGGCGATATCCGCATGCCTCGCTGCGACCGCACCCATGAGGGGTCTCTTTCCCCGATCCCGGTCTCCCCCACAGCCGAAGACAACCAGGAGCCTGCCGGAGACAAGGGGCCGCAGTGCAAGGAGTGCGCGTTCCAGTGCATCGGGCGTGTGAGCGTAGTCGCGCAGCACCAGGGGACGATCGAGGATGCGTTCCATCCGCCCCGGAACCTGCGGGACGCAGGACAGTCCTTCAGCGACCTGGCTGATTGTTAGGCCCGATGACCACGCGGCCGCGGCGGCGGCCAGGGCATTGGACACATTGTAGTCTCCAATGAGCGGCAGGCTAACCGCGGTCCGCTCACCGCCGGCCATCAGAAACCAATCACTGCCCAATGCATGACAGCGGACATCCTCGGCGCGGACGTCCGCGACCGATGACAGGCCGAACGTGACCCGTCGTCCGAGCCGGGGCAGGTTCGACCATTCCGTGACATCGGCGTTGATCACCGCGGTTCCTTCCGGGGCAACATGGTCGAGCAATCTGGCCTTGGCGGCTGCGTATGCGGACATGGTGCCATGATAGTCGAGGTGGTCCCGAGTCAGGTTGGTGTAGACCGCGGCATCGAACTGCATTCCCTCGATCCTGTCCTGGTCCAGACTGTGCGAGGACACCTCCATCGCGAGTGCGGTGATGCCCCGGTCACGTAGCGCCCGCAAGGTGCGGAATAGTTCCACCACACCCGGTGTCGTGAGTCCACCAGCATCGGGGAGGGGACTGCATTTTCCGCCGGTCTCGTCCGTCGTTCCCGGCGGGAGTACCACTCCCAGGGTACCGATCGAGGCGGCGCGTCGCCCGGGCATGTCCAGCAGGTGGCGCAGGATGGCGACCGTGGTGGTCTTCCCGTTGGTACCGGTGACACCGGCGGACCACAATCCTGACTGGGGATGCCCGAAGACCGCGGCAGCAGCCAATGCTGCCGTGCGTCTGCTGTTCCGAACCACGAGGGACGGGACAGCATCCGTTGCGTGGTCCTCTTCGACAACCACCGCGGCTGCTCCGGCAGCCCGGGCGGCGGGAATGAATGCGTGGCCATCCAACGCGGTTCCCCGCACCGCCAGGAAGAGTGTGCCCGGCCCCAATCTGGCCACCCGTCGGCTGTCATCGGTAATGTCCGCAAATTGTGCCGGCAGCACTCCTCGAACGGCGATCAGTTCGCCGGCGTCCTGCAACGCATCGAGCACGAGACTGGTGGCCCACGGTTCCATTATCGACGCGCCACCTTCACGAGGCTGCCCATCGGGACCCGTGCTCCTGGTGGAGGTGCGACCTCATAATCCACTCCCGTCACGAAGGTCACCCGCAGACCGGCGCGATGCAGCACCCGGGCTGCGACCCTTTCCGGCAGTCCGCGCACGTCCGGCACCTCCACCGCACCGACCGGCCGTCGGAATGGGCGCAGTGGCTCGGTGAGATCCATTCTGATCCGGAGAGCCGGCGGCAATGGCGCCGAGTCCACGAGCGCATAATGTGGCTCCGCCGTGGTCCCGGGTGTGTCAGCCGGAAGCCGCCCCGCGGCGCTGACCCTCTGGGTGCCGGGGGCAGCATCGGGAGGGGGAACATAGGTGACTCGCTGCGCCGCCAGGTCACCCCTGTCGAGCGACGCATCCCGCGCGGCCAGGGCGGCTTCGATGATGGCTCGGGCCACCGGTGCCGATGCCTTGCCACCATAATACGAACCGCGGGGATCATCGAGTTTGACCAGGACCACGTACTGTGGTTCGCGCGCCGGGAAGAGCCCCACGAACGTCGCGGTGTAGTGACCCTTCTGGTAGTGTCCATCGAAGAAGCGTCGCGCGGTTCCGCTCTTTCCTCCCAGGTCGAACGTCGCCAGACTCGCGTCCGTCGCGGTCCCACTGTCCACCACGGTTGCCAGCACGCCGCGAAGCGACCGGGCGGTCCCCTTGCTGATCACGCGCCGGACAACCTGGGGGCGGTGCTCGTAGAGCACTTTCCCATCCGCATCTGCAATAGAATGGATGAGCGATGGAACCAGGAGAAGACCGTCGTTGGCTATGGCGCCGTATGCGGCGGCCAGCTGGACTGCCGTAACCGCAATCTCATAGCCATATGCCATGGAAGCGCGACTGGAGCAGGTCCAACGCGACGGTTCGGCCAGGATCCCGGGTGACTCCGAGGGGAACGCGATCCCGGTGGGCACCCCAAACCCCCAGTCCCTCAGGAGGACGTACAGATCTTCCGGTGCCAGTCGCTCGGCGAAGCGGGCGATCCCCACGTTGCTGGAGAACTGTATCACCTGGGCGAGGGTGAGCTGTTCGGCCTTGTGTACATCCGTGATGGTTCGGCCGCAGGATTCGTACTTGCCGTTGTAGGTATCGATCACTTCATCGAGCGTGGCGCGCCCGTCATCGACCATGCGTCCGGCTATGAACGGCTTGAGCGTCGATCCCGGCTCGAACGGGTCCACCAGCGCCGGGATGCCGGACTGGGTGCGTCCCTTCCGCAAACTGGCCAGGCAGCGGATTTCACCCTGTCGGGGATCCAGCACCACTATGTCGCCACCCGAAATCCCCAGGCGATCACGCGCGTCATCGAGAGCCCGGTCGCAGATGTCCTGAAGGACGTTGCTTATGGTGAGTGTAACGGTGTGTCCCGGGCGGGGTGGTTCGGACATCGCTTCGAGTGATTCGTAGCGTTGCCCGCGTGCCCCCCGCAGGTCCGGTACGGTGCCGCGTTCTCCCCGCAGCAGGGAGTCCAGCATCAGTTCCATTCCGTCCAGTCCTTTGCCTTCCAGGGAGGTACGCCCGACGATGGACCGGAGCCCTTCGACCGGGAGGTACTCCCGATGCTGTGTCGTCTGGGTCACCACGCCGGGCAGGGCACTCAGCTGGGCGACCTCCGACGGCAGCCAGCTCTTTCGGATGGGCACCCACTTGCGGGAACGGTCGAGAACGCGGCGCCGGGTTTCCCGGTCGACGCCCAGACGCTCCAGATCCCTCGTCAGGCGGCGCGGGGCCCTGACGTTGGCAGGAACGATATTCAGGCGTACGCTGGCCTCACTGCGCGCCAGCGGCACACCATCGATGTCCATGATCTCGCCGCGGGGCGCCGGAGCCGCGTCGCGCGCATAGTGCAGCCGCTCGGCCATCCGATCCCATACCTCTCCCTGCCAGAGCTGCAGCCATGCCGCCTTGGCGACCAGGACCAGGCCGAAGGCCAGCAGGCCGGCTGACACCACGCGAAGGCGACCGGACCGAAGCATGCCTAACGTTTCCCCGGAAGCGGGAGATGGATGACCTGACTGTCGCTGGGGAACCGCATACCCAGGCGCTCCACGCGGGGAACCAGCTCCACCCTGCTGGCGGCTCGCCGGACTTCTCCCTCCAGGCGAGTACGCTGCGCCTGCAACTGGTCGAATCGTGAGCCGAGGTCGTGGAGCCGGGCGGCAACCTGATTCCCGCGGGCGCGACGCCAGGTAACGCTGGTGGTCACCGCCAGGAAACCGGCGACTCCAAGGGCCACGACCGTGCGTCCCCGCATCGTCAGGCGGCCATGGGATCGGCTGCCTTGCGCCAGGCGCGAAGGAGCGCGCTTCTCGCGCGGGGGTTGACCGCGGCTTCACTCTCCTCCGGCCGGATGGGCCTGCGGGTGACCGTCTCGCCCAGCGCCCTGCCCCGACAGGTGCATACCGGTTGCCGGGGCGGGCAGACACACCTGGCGCTCCACTCCGCGAAGGCGTGTTTCACCAGCCTGTCCTCTCCCGAGTGATAGGAGATGACCGCCAGCATTCCCGACGGTACCAGTCGGTCGCGCAGCACCGGCAGGGCCCGCTGAAGAACGGACAGTTCGTCGTTCACGGCAATACGCACGGCCTGAAAGAGTGGGGCGAAATCAGCGGGGCCACTCCGGGGACCGAGGACCGCACGTATGGCGTCCACCAGGTCGTCACTGGTGGTGAACGGCCTGGTTGTCCGGCGCCTGACGATCTCCCTGGCGAGGCGACCGGCCCGCGGAAAGTCGGCGTGTTCCCGGAAGATCCGGATCAGTTCGTGTTCACTGCTCTGATTCAGGATGCCGGCTGCATCGGGTTCCGCTCCGGTATTCATGCGCATGTCGAGCGGGGCACCGGGCCGGAACGTAAAACCCCGTTCGTCAGCATCGATCTGATGCGAGGAAACTCCCAGGTCCAGCAGGATCCCATCCCACATCTCGCCATCCAGTTCCGGTCGGTCATCCAGACCGGCGAAATTGGACTGCACCACTCGCATGCTTCCGCTTCGGATGAACCTGTTCAGATTCCGCGAGGCAGCGGCAATGGCCTCGGGGTCCTGATCCAGACCGGTGACGTGCGCGCCTTGATCGAGGAGGGCCAGGGAGTGCCCGCCTCCTCCGAGCGTGCCATCCAGAACGTGCCGAGCGTTGCTGAGCAGCTGGGCAACCTCGCGAACAAGAACCGGCGCGTGAAACGCGGCTGCGTGGGCTGGTTGGGTCACCGAAACAGGGGTCAACCTAGCGCGCCCGGTACCTATGCGTCAAGTGCTTGAAAAATTGCGAGTTGTGCAGCTCGCTTCAAGCAATGTGGAAAGTCATGCCCGGGCCAACAAATGCGACCTCAAAGCCGACGGGCCCGCCGGAATTGCTTCCAACGGGCCCGTCCATGGGAAGATTGCGCCGAGTAGGTCAGCCCTTGCAGAACGCCTGAACCGCCTTGTTGGCGTATTCCTGCAGGGTGATCGCGCCCTGCATCACGCTCCCGGCCGCGGCACCGAACTCCCGTCCGTTCTTGCGCACCAGATCCTGGGCGCTGATCAGCATGTCGTTCATCCGTCGGGCATCGTCACAGCTCTTGGTCTCGGAAGCGCGGGTATACAGCGCCTGACCGAGCAGAACCTGAGTGGCACCCATAAGGAATCCGGAGGTCGGGGTGGGGTTGATGCTGTCCGCGATGGCGAGCACCGACAGCACGTGCTCACCGCCCTCCACCGTCTTGACGCTGTCAGCCTGATACGCCTTCAGCAACTCGTTCCCCTTCTGCAGGAGCATCGTGCCACCGACGGTCTTGTCATCGCCGGCCGCTGCCGAAGCACGAACGGCGACGATGAGGCTGTCGAGGTTACCCTGCTCATTGAAGATTGCCGCCTTCTGCATGTACGCACCCTGCGCCTGGGGATTGATGGACAGCAACCGATTGATGGCATCCAGCGCCTGGGGCAGTTGGCCGTTCTGGCGGGCCAACTGGGCCACCGTCAACCACAACGTGGCGTTGCGGCTGAACTTGGCTGCACCACGGGAAGCCACCTCCTGCGCCTTCTGTGGCTGGCTGTCGGAGAGATACGCCGCCACCAGCTGCTGGAAGAAGAGCGTGTCCGCAACGGAAGTATCCTGGCGGGCCATCTCCTCGCCGATCCGGGTCACCTCCTTCCAGTCACCCAGTGAGCGATAGATGCGCCACTGCAGGCGAACCAGATCGGGATCACCGGGGTTCCTCTTCACGGCACTGTCGATCACGGCCTTCGCCTTGTCCATCTGATTGGCGGATGCCAGTGCTTCGGCAATCTGCCTCTGCAGGGTCGTATTGCTGGGATCGGCCTTGAGGAGCTGCTCCAGGGCGCCGATATACTTGTCGAAATACGCCTTGTCCGTGGCGGACTTGGTGGCGTACTGGTCGACGACGACCTTCAGGGCACGGTCGTTCGTGGGATGAACCTTCAGGACCTCTTCAGCGATACGGATCAGCGTGTCGGGGCCGGCCTTCTGGGCCAGTGCGACCTCGATGAGGCACATACGTGGCATCACCGCGTCGGCATACTCCGCAATGCCTTTCGCAGCCTGTTCCTTGGCCTCGGCATAGTTGCGCTGGCGGTTGGCCTGCATGCAGTTGTTGGCGTACTCGATCTGCTTCCGCGCATCACCGATTTCCCGTGACACCTTCCCCGCGAGATCACCGGGCTTGTTGCCGGTGACTTCCGGCAGCGGCTGCTCCATCCCGTCTCCGCGGGGGAGGAGAAGCATGGGCTTCAGGGAAAGCGTGCCATCAGGTGCCTTGGTCACCACACCCGTCACGTACTCATCCGCGCGGATGAAGGCGGCGAGCTGGCGAAGGTCGTTGTCCGAAAGGGCGTCCGTAGCGGAATAGCCCGACTGTTCCAGGTTCGTGACGACGTCCTTCTTGGGCATCACATAGATGGTCGTCATCAGGTTGTCGCTCATCAACCGGTCGCGGATTGCATCAGCGACCTGCTGTCCCAACACCCTGTCGGCACTGCGAATGACCACCGGCACCATGAAGCTGGGTCCTCTGGTCTGGCCGGGCCGTAACGGACGCTGCGTATTGGACATGTTCTGGGCGCCCAGCGTGCCGGCGCTCGCGAACACCAGTAGCACGCCCGTCACGCGTGCCATGCGCTGCCATGCCATCACTTTCTCTCCTCGCGGCGGTTGAAACCTGCGTACCCTGACCGTCGTGGCCGGGTCCATTTCCTGAGAACTGGCTTTGGTCGAGCCTCCCCATGGGCGAAGAGGGACTCGAACCCCCGACATCCTGCGTGTAAGGCAGGCGCTCTGACCGACTGAGCTATTCGCCCTGACGTCCGACAGCCTCCTGCCGGTGCCCCGTGCGCCTCCTGAAACGCTTTTCACCTCAGAATCGCTACCGGCACCAACACGCAGTACCCGAGAACGAGCAGTATCGGTCCGATCGTGATTCCGCCCCGGGTCAGATCCGCAAAGCCCGCCACGATTGCGAGGAGCGCAAGGCCCCAAAACAAAAGTGGCCGCATTCTGGCTGACATGCGGTCAGTATCCATAGGGAGAAAAAATGTCGGCCGTGGAAATAGGTGTCAAGCACCGACAAGGCATGCTCTTACGACTTCCGCCAGGTCGCCGTTCAGTCGGCCGGACCACGCCGCGGGCCGAGGCTGGCAAGCAAGGCCTCGACCGCACTCTCCCGTTCTCTCTGTTCTGCCTGCGCCTCGGCCTGAGCCATGCTCCGGAGACGCAGTCGGTTTCTGCGGCGACGGGCCAGATAGAGCGGGAGAAGCATTACCAGGAGAGCAACGACCGCGACTGAAAAGTCGGCAAACAGCGCCAGCGCACCGTATCTCCTTCGGGTACGATGCTGCCACTGTTGCTCAAACTGTCCCTCGGTCATCCCGAAGGCATCCCGCACGGCTATGCCAAACGACCCCTGGGACTTCCAGTATCCAAAGAAAAGCGTCAGGCCCCGCTCCGGATCCAGGGCTGCCAGCTCGGCAACGGCACGCCAAGCCAGCGCATAGGCTGACGCCGCACGCGCCGCACCACCACCAAAGGATGCCTCCAGTTCGTCCAGGGAGGGAACGCCGCGCCAGACCAGGGCCACGCTCGTGGCCAGGAGCTGCTCCCGGCCCCACTCGCCCGCGGCCAGGGATGCGTAGCCTTCCTGAAACCAGCGCTGAGGAAGCGCGCCAAGCGCCTCGGTGAGGGCCAGATGGGCAAGTTCATGACGCAGGACCTGGCGCGGATCGCCGGCGTCGGATCCGGCGGAACGGCCCTGCATCACGATTCGTCGCTCCAGGGGAAACGCAATCGCGGAGCCATATTCCGGAGCAGTCGCGCCGACAAGCTGTTCGAACGCCCGGCGGTTGGGCGCGATCTGCACGAGGACCGTGTCCGCGGGACGCGGCAGCCAGGGGAACGTGTCACTGGCCAGCGCGGACGTCAGAAGAGACCGGGCCAGGGTGGCATCATGGGGGGCGGCCGCGATGACAAAACGCCCCGCGCGAAACTCATCCATCCCAAACGGTTGTTGCGCCGGAGTCGGAACCGGTCCTGCAACAAGCAAGATCAGCGCGAGGGTGACCTTCCTGCCTCTGCCTCCGCCAGCATCGCGGCACATCGCGAACCCCATGGACTGAACTTGCTGGCGGTGGCTCCGTCCCGCCACGCCTGAATGGCACCCTCCCGGTTCCCGGAGAACCAGCGTGCCCTCCCGAGTTCAAGATATGCTTCGACCAGGTTCGGACCCAGGGCCAGTGCCCTCCCCAGAAAGACCTCAGCATCGGTGTACATCTCGCGCGCGCTGTACAGCAAACCGAGGTAGAAAGTTGCGTACAGCAATGCCTTCCGATCCCGGCTGTCCTGCAGGACGCGGGTCAGGTGTTCCACGGCCTCACCGTAGATGCCCTTCTGCAGGCACACGTAACCGATATTGACACGCGCAATGGCGTTCCCGGGATCGATCTGGAGAACGTGATGGAAACAGATCAGGGCATCGTCGTGACGCCCCTCCAGCATGAGTGCCCAGCCCATGAGCACCAGGGCCTCGGTGTCCTCGGGCACCAGCAGCAGCGCCTTGTGCAATTCCGCCTCGGCGCGGGCATATTCGCCGCGACTGATGAGACTCCATCCACGATCCACATGGGTGGAGGCATTCAACTCCGCCGAGCGGGACGCTGTGCTCACCGTGGCGCGGGCCGTCATGCGGGTTCCCGGACGGAACCGGGTTCCTCCAGGTGGAGATCTCCGGCAAAGGAAAGGACCCGGTCGAAGTCCAATATCACCACCAGCTCGCCCATTCTGCGCGTGAGTCCCTTCAGGTACTCGCCACCGAGACCGCGAAAGATGGGTGGTGCCGTGACGATCTCGTCGCGGGGAACGGCGCGAACGTCCAGCACCGCATCCACGACCAGCGCGGCCTGGGCCGCACCCGTCGTGCAGATCATCAGCCGGGTTTGGGGGCCGGGTGGCGGAGCGTCCATGTTGAATCGCCGGCGCAGGTCGATGACGGGAACCACCGCACCGGAATGGTCGATCACTCCTTCCATCCAGGGGGGCATCTCCGGTATCGCCCGCACTGCCTCGCATCGCAGAATCCGCTCCACGACTTCAATGTCCGCGGCGAACAACTGCGCACCCAGACGGAAGGTGACGAATCTGGGTACGTCCGGCATCCCGCTCATGACAGCGCGGCACCCATCGCGGCGCAGGCCGCCGACAAGGCACGGGCATCCAGCAGGGCAATCAACTGTGGATCCCGCCAGAGGATACCCAGCACCAGTTCGTCCTCGCGGTCGCTTCGTGGCGGATTGCGGATCTGGGCGAGCTCCACCCGGATCACGTCTTCGGCGTCATCCACGGCGAGGGCCAGCACCCGCGCGCCACTCCGCATGACGAGAGCGACCGGCTCTCCGGTCAGGCGGGCGCCCAGGAGTTCCTCCGGGTCATACAGTGACAGGAGACGGTCACCCAGGGGGAAGATCCCCCGCAGCGCACGCGGGGCTCCCGGAATGACGTTGCAGCGGGGCGTCTCCACCAGTTCCTCGACGGCTTCCACGGGCAGGGCGAAGCGCTCATTCCCGACCCGGACCACGAGGAGATCCTGGACCCCCACGCGGGCACGCACGCGTTCCCGGAAACGCAGAATGGGTCCGGACGGTGTCGCACCGTGGCCGGATTCCGGTTGCAGGTCTGGCGTGGGTTGTCCTGTATCGGACATCGGTTCCTCCCGGAAGTCGATCGCGGCTGACGCTCGCTAAGGGGACCCTTGCTCAGGACAGTGGGAGAGGTAGATGGGTCACATCGCGTCGGCCGCGAAGGGAGACGCCGCGGGCAATGGCCTCACCGATGTCACCCAGACCAGCCACTTCGTCGGCGCCGGCTGTCTGCAGGGCCGCGCGGGGCATGCCATACACCGCGGAGGTCGCCTGGTCCTGCACGATCGCGAATCCACCTCCTTCCCGGATACGACGGAGCCCCTCAGCGCCGTCTCTGCCCATGCCGGTCAACACCACACCGATGACGCGCGGTCCGAGCGCCCGGGCGAGACTTCTGAAGAGGAGGTCGGCACAGGGGCGGACGCCGTGGATCGGGGGCTGACCACCCAGGAGAAGGTACGGCGCCCCGCCAGCCATACCCACGGTCAGGTGACGACCTCCGCGTGCCACGTAGACACGATTCGCCAGAAGAGGTTCATTGGCTCGCGCTTCGGCGACCGGGAGCGCCGCCACGCGATCCAGCCGTTGCGCCAGGCTTTCGGTAAAACCCGCGGGCATGTGTTGCACGATGATCACGGCAGCGCCGAGTCCCGCGGGAAGCGCCGGTATCAGACCGGCGAGCGCACGGGGACCTCCCGTGGATGCCGCTATCGCCACGACCACTTCGGCGGGTCCGGTGGTGGCGTACGTCCGGTCTCCCGTCTGACGTGGTTGCGCGGGAGCCGTGGGCACGGCCAGGTTGGCGGCGGCGGCACCGCGCAGGGCGGTCAGGAGACTCTCCCGGAGGGACCCGGGATCCAGGGCGCCATCGCGCCCTGGTTTCCGGACGAAGTCCACCGCGCCGGTCTCCAGGGCACGCAAGGTGAGCTCCCCACCACCGGGTGTTTCCAGCGCGGACAGCATCACCACCGGGCGAGGCATCTCCGCCATGATCCTGCCTAACGTCTGGAGTCCGTCCAGTACCGGCATCTGTACATCCAGCGTCACGAGGTCGGGTGCCAGAAGGCGAATCTTCCGGAGGGCCTCGAGGCCGTCCCCGGCCTCTCCCGCGACACGGAACTCCCCCGATTCCCCGAGGCAGTCGACGATCACCCGCCTGACGAGGGCGCTGTCGTCCACGACCAGCACCGAGGGGCGCTCAGATATCGACATTGCGACCCGTCAGCGATCGCACCTGGACCACGCCAGTGGCGACCTCCACGCGCACGCTGCGACCGCACTCCCCACCGACCTCTTCCGCCACCACCGGAATGCGCAGATTCCGGAGTGCCGCGCGGGTTGCCTCGAGGTTCCGTTCCCCGACATTGACACCAGCGGAAAGCAGGGAGGCGAACATGCGGGCGCCGCCCACGAGCTTGGCGGTGAGCGGCCCCGCGGCACCGTGCAGCCGCATCTCCGACACCAGTACCGGTACACCCGTGGCGGCGAATTTCGCAGGACGGGAGAACGTCGCTCCGGGGCCGGCCTCGGGCAGGAGAAAATGCGCCAGGCCCGTCACCCTGGAGTGAGGGGCATGCAACACCAGAGCCACACAGGAGCCCAGGCCGGAGGTGAGGAGAGCACCACCGCCGGACCCGATGGCCAGATCCGCGACATCGACGATCACGTCCATGGGTTCCAGCGCCGCAGGTGGCGTGAGGAGGCGGGCGGTCATGCGATCCGCCTCGCCATGTCGAGGTTGTTCCGGGCCATGGGGTTGTCGGGCGCCAGTGACAGGGACTGCTCCCAGGCGCCAACCGCGGCATCACGCTCGTGGCGGCGGTACCGGATGTTCCCCAGCTTCAGATAGACGTCGCCGCCCAGGTCGGGATCGGAACGGATCGCCCGGGCATAGGCCTCCAGCGCTTCATCGTATCGACCCGCACGGTACAGCAGATCCCCCAGGTTCTTGTGAACCTGCGGTATGCTGGCGTCCTCCACCGCCGCCCGTTCCGCCGCGGCCGCCGCTTCCGGATAGCGTCCGCGACGTTCGAGCACGACCGCCAGGTTGTTGTGCAGCACCGCAGCGTGGGGGAAAGCCTCGATGCCATCCTCCAGTATCATCACGGCGCGGTCCAGGTCTCCCTGCAGCGCCGCGATCAGACCCGCATAGTGATACCACACGGCCGGGCGCCCATCAGACTGCCAAAGCGAGGCGCTGGCGTCGAGATGAGCCGCGGCCCCGGGGATGTCCCCGGCACGCAGCGCGAGAACCGCGTGCGCCATCCTCACTGCAGGATCACCGGGTCGCTTCCGCTCCCCTTCCAGCAGAGCAGTCCGCGCCTCGTCCATTCGGCCGACACGCTCCAGCGCGTATGCCAGGTTGATGTATGCCGCGGAAAGACCACCCTGACGGGTGGCGCACAGGCGAAACGTCCGGATCCCATCCTCCAGGCGTCCCTGTCGCACCGCGATCAGACCCAGGTAGAACTCGGCGTTGAGGTCGCCCGGCCGGAGGTCGAGCACGCGTTTGAATTCCCGCAGGCCTTCTTCGAGCATTCCCGTCCGATAAAAGGCCACACCCAGGTTCATGTGTTCCGCCGAGCGCAGGTCAACGCCGGCATCGCGTGGCTGACTCCGGCCGATTCGGTGAAGGAAGCCGGCGGATGCCAGACCGAACATCGCCTTGCCGACTTCGAACTCGTCGAGTCCCGAATCCTCCACGATGTCAGCCACATCACGGCGACCGTCTATCAGCGCGATCACGGACTCCTGCTCGGGCGTGACATCCACGCTGCTCTCGGCGAGATGCTCGCGATCCAGCGCGAAGATCAAATCGAAGCTGGGGATCTTCTTCTCGATGAGTCCCCATTCGTCCACGCGGCGCGCGCCTTCCAGGAGGAGTGATTCGGGACTGATGGAGACCAGGTGCTCCTGGTGTTCGGGACGCACATCCGGTTCGAACGTGAATGTCCCCTGGGACCAGGTGAAGAGGAAGTAGACTGACTCCTCGACCTGATGACGGAGGTATTCGTACAGCTGCTCCCGGCGCAGGTGACCGGCCGCCACGAGCAGGTCACCCACCCGCTGGGCAGGTCGCTTCGTCTGTTCCGCGATGGCGGCGTCCAGCGCCGCTGGCGAAACCAGGCCGTGCTTCACCAGGATGTCGCCCAGGCGATCCCGGCGATTCACTATGGAAGCGTGGCAGATGCGGCCACGGTCGAAGTAGATGGTGCCGAACTGCTGTCGGCCGGACACCGAGAGGCAGCCGGTCTTCTTCCCCATGGAAAGCAGCTGCAGGACGTCCGGGAGACTGGCCTCCCGCAGGCTGCCGCGGATGGCCATCAGCGGGGTTCCTCCACCAGTCGTCCTTCGACCGAGGACCACTCGGTGACCACTTTCTCGGGATCCAGGAAGAAGGTATCGACGTCGGACGTCGGTTCCAGGCTGGGAATCGACTCGGGCGCTTCCGCGACGGCGTCATCGAACCAGGCATCGATCGTTGGCGCGGCTGCTTCTGCCCCATCTGGAACCGGTGTATGCCGGGCCACGGCTTCAGCGTCGGTGACCAGGCCGATCTCAACCACCAGGCCGGACTCGAATCGTGATACCAGTCGCGGCGCTATGGCGTTGAGGCGTCCCGGTGGCACGTTGGACGTGAGCACGATCTGTCGGCCGGCTTCCCGCAGGGCATCGAACAGGTGGAACAGCTCGTCCTGGGTCCGATCGTTTCCAGTGAGGCGCTGGACATTGTCGAGCACCAGTGCGTCGACCCCCCGGAACCGCAGTCGCCAGCGGGCCAGTGTCCCGTTCCGGATCGACTGCGAAAGTTCCTCGTGCAGGACCAGACAATCCAGGCAGGCCACGGTCCAGGAACCGCCGTCACGGGCTGCGAGGGCGTTGGCAATGGCGTGCGCCAGGTGTGTCTTGCCGGAACCCGTGGGACCATGGAGATACAGCGGGTTGTATCGCGATCCCGGCAGCGCGCTGACTTCCCCGGCTGCCCGAAGTGCGAGCTGATTCCGCGCCCCGACCGCGAGATTGCCGACAGTGAAATGTGGATTCGCGGCGGGCGGAGGGTCGTAGGCTATCAGCGCCCGCTGCAGGATGGACTCGGCCTCTTCCACACGTTCCGGATCACGGAAGGCTGACACCCCGGCAACTCGCGGGTCCAGGCGCGCGGCTTCGCGCTCCAGATCACGAAGCCGATTCACCGTGGCGTCGAACGTCGCCTCGAGGGCGTCCAGGTCGGGTGGCTCTTCGACATCCAGGTACTGCTCCAGCATCCCCGTGCGGAAGCCTTCGCCAGCCCACCGCGCCACGGTGGCTGCCAGCCTCACGCGCCACTGTTCCATCGACGAGGAAACCACGGCAGCCACTTCGCTGAGGAACTCCTCGAACTCATCGGCCGGGCCGGCGCGCTCTTCCCGCACCTGCGCCACCACCGCGCGGGCTCCTTCCGGGGCCGTGGCACGGGTGAACGTCTTCTGCGCCACCAGGCGATTGAACAGGCCTTGCAGTTCCCGGACGTTGGTCGTGGGTGCCCGTGCCAGTTCCTCCAGAGCGTCGTCTCCCACTTCCACACCGCGTTCCAGTTCCAGTCCGCGCAGTATTCCCGCCCGGGTCTCGAACTCCGGTGGAGCGATGTCGACGATCAACCCTCCGGACATCCGGGTGAGGAGACGCTGGTCAAGGCCGTCGAGTTCCGCCGGGGGCCGGTCCGAAGCCAGCACGACCTGTTTCCCCTGCCCTTGCAGCGTGTCCAGCAACCGGAGGAGTTCAGCCTGGATATCGAGTCGATCAGCCAGGAACTGGACGTCATCCAGGAGCAGGAGCCGGGCAGCGTCCCACTGCCGGCGGAACGCCGCGGTCGCACCGGCATCGATGGCCTCCTGCCACTGCTCCACGTAGGCATCGGCGGGACGATACTGGACCACGAGCGACGGGTCGATCACCTGCGCGAGAGCGCCCACGGCGTGCAGGAGGTGCGTCTTGCCCAGTCCCGATTCACCGTAGACGAACAGCGGGTTGTAGGCCTTGCCCGGCGACTCCGCGACGGCACGGGCGGCGGAAACCGCGAGGCGGTTGGACGGCCCGACGACGAAGGTGTCGAAGCGGAGACGCGTATCCGGCATGCCTAACGTCCCGCCGGAACAGGGGCGGCCAGGCGTCGCAACACCATCTCCGACACCCGTCGCAAGGCTTCGAAAACACCCTCACCTCGCAAGGCATCCGAAGGAAATCCGGGAACGCCGCGGAAATTCAGGTGTTCGTCCATCGCGTGGGCGGAAAGGATCATGTCCGCGGGAAGGTCCTGCTTGTTGTACTGCATCACGAGCGGCACCGACCGGGCATCCACTCCCTGCCCGGCCAGCGCTTCATGGAGATCCCGCAGGCTCTCGATATTCTCCGGCATCTGGCGACGCTGGCTGTCGGCCACGAAAACGACTCCATCCGCACCCTGTAGGACGAGGCGGCGCGTGGAACGATAGTAGACCTGACCCGGGACGGTGTAGAGCTGGAACCGGGTGGTGAAGCCCGAGATGGATCCCAGGTCGATCGGCAGAAAATCGAAAAAGAGGGTCCGGTCACCCTGGGTTGCCAGAGACATCATGTCTCCCCGGCGCGCGGCAGGTACGCGGCGGTGGATGTACTGCAGGTTGGACGTCTTGCCGCTCCGGCCGGGTCCGTAGTAGACGATCTTGCAGGTGATTTCGCGGGCCTGGTAGTTCACCACCGACATCGCGTCAGGCCCTCCCGAAGAGAACCGCAAGGTTGCGGCCGAGATCGCGTTCGAAGTCCCCGGTCACAAGGTGAATCCCCGGATCATGATCCGTCACATCAGCCAGGGCGCGGACGAAGTCTCCATGGAAGTGGCGGACGATGCCCAGCGACGTATTCCCGTCGAAGACCACGAGGAGGAGCACCGTGCCCTTTCGGGTACGTGCCGGCGCAAGGAACACCTGACGGTCCGACCCCCCATGATGGAGTGGGCCGAACGGTACCCCATCGAGCAGGCGACCCAGTTCCCCGGCGGAGGCATGAATGGCAGCAACCAGCGAGCAGATCGCCATCACGTCCAGCGAGCGGGTGAATCCGTGCTGCGCCAGTACCCGTCCGCTGGGTTCCAGCACGACCGCCAGGCTGGCGCGGGATGCCCGCACGAACCGGGCAAGCGGGTCCGCCAGCCAGGGTGCCACGGATACCGTCACGATACCTCCCGCGCCGCCCGCTGCATCGCCAGTCGGATGACTCCAACGGAAGCGTCAGATTCGGCGAGCACCACCAGCGAAAGTTCACCGCAGGCGACTACGAACATCCGTCCATTCGTGGCATCGAGGGAAAGACGATGAGTATCTCCCAGGCCGGCCGCCGCGTTGGCCTGTCGGGTTCGCCGGAAAAGCGCGGTGGCAAACGCCGAGAGCGCGTCTGTATCGATTTCGCAGGAGGCCACCGAATCCACGGCCAGTCCATCGACCTCGATGGCCAGCAGCGCCGCTCGAACTCCCGGAATGGCCGCCACCTCGTTCAGGGCGGATCGCAGGGTCGTATTCATGCCGCCGACTCCAGCCATGCCCGGGCCGTGCGCGTCGCCCTCTCCAGCAGACGCCTTACGAGACCCACATGGCGGTCCCGGTCGACGGCGACCAGTACCACGGTGTCGTCAGGCGCGGGAGCCATCGCCACCGTTGAGCGTTCAGTCTCCACAAGCATCGATTCCCAGCGACCCAGTTTCAGCACTTCCAGCGCACGCGAGGCGTCTTCCCCCAGACCCGCCAGTTGAGCCCCGACTTCCTCGGCCACATCGCCACCGTCGGAACCCACGAAGCTGCCGGCCATGACGAAACCGTCCCTGTCGAAAAGAAGCGCGGAGCGCTCACCGTCACCCAGCAGCGATCCGAACAATCGCGCCGGATCGTTGCCGGCTGGGGGTCGCGAATCGCTATCCGGCCGGGATGCTGGATCCGACGCCGGCGACCGAGCCATGACTGAGGCAGCGATCTGCAGTCGCTGATCACGAACCTGGTCCCGCACCTGCGCCAGGCCTTCGTCTCCGGGGTCCGTTTCCAGCGCTCGGTTCATGAGGCTTTCCGCGGTGGACAGATCACCGTTGCGGCAGGCCAGGAAGCCGAGACCCTTGAGTGCCCCCGCATGACCCGGGTCCAGGCGGAGCGCCATCTCCCACTCATCCCGGGCCTGGGCTTCTTCGCCGGCGTCGATCATGATCCGGGCAAGGACGTCGTGGGCATCGGGCAACCAGGGATGCCGTTCGAGGCCACCAAGCACCACGCTGCGCGCTTCACCAAGGTGCCCACGCTTGCGCAATGTGTCGGCCAGACGCAGAAACACGAGACTCGCCGGATCGCGCGCCAGTTCCTCCGTCCAGAGCCGGATGTGATCACTGGTCATGGCCTGCTCCGGCAAAGGCAGTGAGGTGGTCGGCATGGCGCAGACCTTCCTGCGCCAACCGTGCATCGGGTGACTGAGGCTCCAGGCGGATGACGCTGCGCCAGCAATCGCCGGCCCGGGCCAGGTCGCCACGACGGATGGCCACACGCGCGGCAGACATGAGCCAGCGCGCGTTCGTACCGTCGAGATCCAGGGCCCGGCGCCAGGCACTGTCAGCCTCAGCAACCCGGTTGAGCGCCGCCAAGGCCTCCGCCGCGAGGGAATGCGCCTCGGCCATGCCCGGTGCGCGGGCCACGGCGCGCTCTGCCGCCGCCAGCGCGTCTTCGTACCGCCGATCACGGAGGGCGTCACGCGCCTCACCCAGCTGCAGCAGTACATCATCCGCGGGAACCGCATCCTTGCGATCGGGTTCCGTCAGACAGGCCAAGCCGGTCGACATGAATCCGTATACGATGCGGGCCGCATCGAATTCGCTCACACCGGCAGTGATGGCGATGGCACTCAGGTCCGAATTTCCATCGATGGCAGACAGGACAAGCCATTCGTTGGGTCGCAGGTCCAGCATCGAGGGGTGATCACTCTCCGGATCGGCCAGGGCCGGTACCACATGAGGCCCGGGTATCAGGTCGGCGATCCTGGTCCATTCGTCGATCCGCCGGGCTGCTTCCATGAGAAGCGATTCGGGCGACAGGCCACGAAACGATTCCAGGTCCGCGCTCTCCCCTCCCCTGCCTTCCTCGAATGTGAAGAATCCCTCACTCCATGACATGAGTTCGAATACCACTGCCTCGATCTGCCGGTGGAGCTGTCGCTCCACCTCCCTGGCGGACACCGCGCCGACAGCCACAAGCACGTCGCCCAGTCTGCGGGGAGGTTCGGCCCGACGCTGGATAGCCGTGGCGCGACGGAGATCGGCTTCGCTGATCCGCCCGGATCGCAGGAGCATCTGACCCAGCTTGTGGGGATTGTCGCGTATGGCGGCATCGACCACGCGACCAGCCTGGAAGTCGACGTATCCCTCATTGCCGCGCAGCGTGGAGGTAATGCGCAGCCGCCCCGACTTACGACCCAGGTCGAGGAGCTGGAAGAGATCGTGAACTCCCAGTTCGCGGAGAGGACCCTCGATCGCCATCAGGCCACCCCTCGCGTCGCAAGGTACTCCTCGGGAGCCCCCTTGACCCGGAAAATTCGCTGCAGATCCAGCGCCGTACGACTGTCGCGCCGCGCCCGTCTGGCGAAGTCACCGGCAGGCTCGAGGGCTGTCACTTCGGCCCACCGGTCAAGGGCCCTCTCATACTGGCGCTGCTCGGCCAGCATGACGCCGTCGAAGTACAGCGCGGCCACGTTCTCATGGTCAAAGCGGAGCACACGGGCAAACGCAACCCTGGCATCTTCGCGGCGACCACACAGGAACAGTGACTCACCCAGCGAGGCAAGAGCGTCGAGGTTCCAGGGATCCCGCTTCAGCACCCCGACCAGAAGATCTATGGTCTCCGCCGGTCGCTTCTGTCCCCGCCGCAGGGACGCCAGCAGGAGAGCGGCATCGACGTATGTGGGCAGCGCCGCCAGGGCTGCGACCAGTTCCTGTTCCGCCTCGGCCACTGCGCCGGCGGCGAGGTACACGGTTGCCAGTTCCAGTCGGGCGGATGCAAAACCACCATCCAGTGCGATGGCATGCCGGTAAGCGTCCACCGCGCGCGCCTGATCACCCATGATCCGGGCCACGTCTCCGATGTGCTTGAGAATGTCGGCGCGGGCAGGCGAGAGCCGCCGCGCTGAATCGAGGGCATCCAGAGCGCGTTCCGGCGAACCGGCGTCTGCCCGCGCTCGCGCGACGAGAAGGAGAGCATCGACGTCCTCGGGCGCCACCAGCGCAAGCGCCTCGGCGAGTTCGCTGGCCTGGCCACCCCGACCCAGGAGTACGAAGGAGCGCACCTCACCGGCAAGGGCATTGCGGCGGGTGGGTTCCAGCAGGCGCGCCTGACGATAACGCTCCAGCGCTTCGCCGTGCGCACCCTTCTGCAGGAACGCGTCACCCAGCAGGCAGAGCCCCTCCACTCCGTCAGCGCCGGCGTCCATGGCCCTCTGGATCTCGCCGATTGCCTGTTCGGTGTTGCCGGCAGCGAGGAGTGCCGTTGCGACGGAATATGCCGGTTCTGCGGTGGCCGGTATCGGCGACTGCGGCGACGGCGCCAGTTGGTCGAAGAGCGACTCCAACTGACTCACATCGAGGGTGAAGTCGGAAACGCCGGCGTTTTCCCTCTGGTCCGCGCCAAGGTCCGGCGATATGGCCACCCTCGGATTCTCGTACTCGAGATCGATGGCCAGTTCGAACTTCTGCGCCACATAGTACGGATCCAGCTCCAGGGCGCGGCGCGTCTCGCGCAGGGCGCCGTTGAAGTCGCCCAGGTTGGAGAGTGTGAAGCTCAGATTGTAGTGCGCCTCCGCGTAATCAGGCTTCGAATCGATTGCCCGGCTGAACGCGTTGCGGGCGTCCTCGAAGCGCCGCATCTCCGCGAGGACCAGTCCCACTCCGTTCCAGGCAACGGGGTGATCGGATTCGATCTGCAATACCTGTCGATAGGCTTCGAGGCAGAGCGGGAGTTCCTTTCTCCGCAGGAGCAGGAGGGCCAGATTGAGCCGGGCCTTCACGAAGCCCGGCTGTGTGGCCAGCGCGGACCGGAAACCATCCACGGCACGATCCTGTTGACCGGCGTGGAAGCAGGCGACACCCAGGTTGTTCAGAGCCAGGGCATATCGCCCATCCAGGGCGACCGCGCGCTGGTAGCTGCGCAGGGCTTCCTCCACCTTGCCCAGTTGATGGAGCGCCACCCCGTACTCGTTCCAGACCTTCGGACTGCCCTTCACGTCCTGAAGGAGCTGCTCATAGAGCGTCACGGCGGCGCTGCCGTCCTGCTGCAGCAGCCGGACCTCGGCCATGGCCTGGAGGACGAGCGCGCGATCCTCGCCGCGTTCCAGCGCAAGGTCGTACTCCCGCAAGGCCTGCGGGTAGTATCCCTTCTGGCGGAATGCCAGGCCCAGGTTGAAGTGGGCCAGCACGCCTCCGGGGACCGGGACGGGGTGCCTCTCATCACTCCCCGGCGCGGTTCCGGTCCGCCTCTCGAGAGAGAGGTTGGGTTCAGCCCGCCCTAACGATGGGTTGAGGCGCAGAGCCTCCTGGGTCGCTTCGGCCGCTTGATCATGCCGGCCCAGATCGCCCAGAACGAATCCCATGAGATACCAGGCATCCGCGTTGTCTGCCTGTCTTTCCACGACGCCCCGAAGCGCAACGAGAGCCTCCTCTGACAGCCCCCTCTGGTAGCTGATCTCCGCCAGCAGGAATCGGAGCGACGGGTCCTCAGGCTGGATCAGGAGTGCACGACGCAACCAGTCGTGAGCCTGTTCCATGTCCCCGCGTCGCTGGAAGGCGCGGGCGAGCTGCGCTGCCGCGTGTCCGTCGTCAGGCGCGGCGGCCACGAGACGCTCGAACTCGGGGATGGCCCGATCGACATCCCCAACCAGAAGGAAGGCGTCTGCCAGTTCCCGCCGGACAGACTGGTTACCCGGCGACGTTTCCAGCCGCTCGGACAGAGCTGATACGTCCCGGTCGAACAGCCCGGTGTCGCGCCACGCGACCAGAAGGTTGCGTTCCGCCGTGGCCATGCGGGGGTCGATCGACAGCGCCCTTCGGAACTCTGCCACCGCCTCATCCAGCATCCCCTTGTTGAAGTAGAGGACACCTAGGTTGTTGTGGCCACCCGCATCCGCGGGATCTATGCGCGCAGCAAAGCCGCGCAGGACGGCAAGGTCGCGGTCCGACGGCTGCGGTGTTCGAGGGCGCGGGAGCATGTCAGCCCCTTGTCTCCTGACAGAAGGCGCGCCTCAGGCGAGCCTCACCGCCCTCAGAATGGCCTTGAGTGATGGACCATCGGGCAACAGCAGGAAGAAGCCGCGCACCCGCTGATCGTCGTCGCGAAGATAGAACTCCGTCTCCACGCAGAAGACGTAGTTGGGATCATCCGAAAACTGCAGGTACGCCGTGGTAAGGACGGCTCGCGACATGTCGATGACCAGACTGGGCGGTGACGGCAGCAGCATGATTCCCATGAAATCACTGAGGGCGTTCATGTGCGCGCCGCTGAGTATGTTGCCCGCCTCCTTGATGGCTGATTGCTCCAGATCACCCAGATCGGTGCAGCTTCCCGCCGGTCGGTGAAGCATCAACTCCGCCAGCCGCATCGCGGTAGGCTTGGGGAAGACCAGCAGCGTCCGTCCCGTCAGATCACCCAGCATGTTCATCAGCACGGCAGCCACGGGTTCTTCCGGCGGACCAAGGTGCGGCGGGACGTCTTCGATCGGGGTGACACTCAGCCGGGGAACGCTGATCATGATCCGCTGCGACGTCATCTGCGACAACGCCGTGGCTGCATGGCCCGCGCCGATGTTGGCCACCTCGCGGAGGGCGTCCAACTGCATCGGCTTCAGACTCAAGAGGTCGTTCATGGGAGCGTTCCTCACAGGAGACTGGTGGCCTCGAGGATCAGCGCGGGGATGCCGTCTCCCAGGATCGTCGCGCCGCTGAAGCACGACGCCGCCCCGCGGGCTCCATCGATCGCCTTGACGACGATCTCCTGTTGCCCGCGAAGCTGATCGACGACCAGGCCCGCGCGCCGGTCTGCCACCTCCAGTACGACGACTTGGCTCCCCTCTACGTCGCGGACCGGCAGATCCACGATCCGACGCAGGCTGAGAAGGGGAATGACCTCGTCCCGAAGCACCAAAACGTCACTCCCCCGCACCGTCCGGCGACTGTGCCCGCCGAGCTGCAGGGTCTCCCTGACATGTGTCAGAGGCAGCGCATAGGTCTCCTCACCCACCCTGGCCAGAAGGGCCTGAATTATCGCCAGCGTCACCGGCAGGCGGATCGTGAAGGCGGTCCCCTGACCCAGGACGGTCCGAAGCTCCAGGGAGCCACCCACGGAACGGACCTGACTCACGACGGCATCCACCCCGACTCCCCGCCCGGACAGGTCGGAGACACGCTCAGCGGTGGTGAAGCCGGGACGAGCGATGATGCGGAGCATCTCCTCGTCGGTCAGTTCCTCCTTTTCGGGATCGACCATGCCTTCGGCACGGGCCCGCGCCAGCAGTGCAGCGCGATCGATACCCTTCCCGTCATCGGTGACGCGGATCACTACGGTGGACCGTTCCCGTGTCGCCGAGAGCGTCAGCCGGCCGGAACGCGGCTTGGCGGCCGCAACCCGGGTTTCCGGTGTCTCGATCCCATGGTCCACGGCGTTCCGCAGCAGGTGCACCAGTGGATCCCCGATCTGCTCCAGCAGGGAACGATCGAGCTCTATCTGCCGTCCTTCCAGGACGAAGTCGATCTCCTTGCCGAGTGCCCGGGCGGCGTCCCGCACCACCCGGGGAAAGCGATCGAAGACCTGCCAGACAGGGACCATCCGACTGGCGAGGATTGCCTCCTGCAGTTCTCCGATGAGCTGCCCCACAGACCCGGATGCCTCAGCCAGTACCGGGTCGCCGCTTCCGCTCACCGCCTGTTCCAGACGCCCGCGGGCGATGACCAGCTCGCCCATGAGGTTCATCAGCGCGTCCAGTCGGCGAAGATCCATGCGGACGAACCGCTGGCGGGTGGTCTTCGCCGCTCCGGACTGCCACGCTGCGTCGGCTCGCTCCGTGGCAGATGCTTCCGGTCCGCCACCGCTTTCGGCCTGGACCTGAACTTCGGCGACATACCCGACCGCGTTCAGCCCGGCGGCCAGGGCATCCGACGGAAGCGGGGAAACGAGCCGGAGACTCAGGGTACCGTCGAAACTCCCGCTCAGGAGGGAGTTCTCGTCAGGCAGCACCCCGGTCACCTCACCCAGTTCCCGGGCCTTCCGCAGAAGCAGGGCGGCGCGGGCACCGGGCAAAGGCGTGTCAGGTGACAGGCGGACCACAATGAGACGCCCCTCACCATCCGCCGGGTGGCCGGACTCGATGGCGGTGATTTCCTGTGACGGACTGGCGCCACTGTTGGCACGCTGCAGCGTGCGGCACATCGCGGAAACCACAGCGGGAGTGTCCTCCCCCGACACGGCCGACTCCACCGCGGACTCCAGTACATCGGTGGCCTCGAGCAGGAGTGCGGGATCGGTCGACCGGAGTCCGCGGTCGGCTCCACGGGCGCGATCCAGAAGCGCTTCCATCTCGTGGGCCAGATCGGCCACGCCGACATAGCCCATGACCCCGGCCATGCCCTTGAGGGTGTGTACCGCCCGGAAGACCGCGTCGATTGCATCCCGGTCGCGGGGATCCCGTTCGAGCTTCAGGAGCCCCTCATTGACAACCAGGAGATTATCGCGGCTCTCGGTGAGGAACAGCTCGACGTAACGCTCGTTCATCCGCCAGCCTGGCTGAAGGATCCGCGACCCCGGGCACCCGCCTGGCGCCTGACCGCGGCGTGCCTACCCAAGAACCCGTTGCACCGCCTCGAGCACCCGGCTCGGCTGGAACGGCTTGACGACGAAATCCTTGGCGCCAGCCTGGATGGCTTCCACCACGAGGGCCTGCTGACCCATGGCACTGCACATCAGGATCCGCGCCGTTGGATCCAGACTGGTGATCTCGCGCACAGCATCGATGCCGCCCATGTCCGGCATCACGATGTCCATGGTAACGAGGTCAGGGTGGAGATTCCGGTACTTTTCCACCGCCTGCGACCCCGTCTCCGCCTCCCCAACCACGTCGAAGCCAGCCTGCCGGAGGATGTCGCCCAGCATGGTGCGCATGAAGATGGCGTCATCACAGATCAGAACCGTTTGGCTCACCGTCTCCTCTCCTGAACGGAATCGTGCCCCCGTCAGGCCAGGGTCTGCCGGACCAGCTCGGGCACGTCGATAACAAGGACGACTTCGTCCTCCAAACGTCCCAGTCCCACCACGAGGCCGGCATGCTCGCCCAGAGCGGCTTCTTCGGTGGGCATCACGGACAGGAACGTCACCTCCCGGACGTCGTCCACGACCATTCCCAGCGTCCGCTCATCCGCCTGCACGACAACGATGGACGGATCGGGGCCGGCAGCGGGTTCCCCCCTCAGGCGATGCTTCAGGTCCATGACGGTGACTATCTGTCCCCGCAGGTTGACCATCCCACGGACCCAGGCGGGCGCCCCGGGGAGCCGGGTGAATGGCTGAAGCGGGACGATCTCCCGGATCAGCCCCGCCGCGAGTCCACACAGAGTGCTGCCCAGTTCCACGACGAGAAGCCGCGTTCCTCCATCGCCGGGTGACCGGTTGCCACCAGGGTCAGGCGCGGGCGTCGTAGAATCCGAAGGCATCCAATGGGTCCGGTTGCTCTGCAAGAGTGGGATCTCTGGCCACCGTGGCAAGGGCGCCGCGAAGGTCCGCTGGCAGGGGTGACCTGAAGTCCAGTTCCTTCCCGGTGGTTGGGTGCCGGAACCGAAGCCATGCCGCGTGCAGAAAATGACGATGCTGCGGCAGCGCCACCACTTTCCGACCACCCCCACCACCGTAGGTGTCATCGCCGATCACGGGATGTCCGATGGACGCGAGGTGCACCCTGATCTGATGCGTCCGACCGGTGTGCAGGTGACAACGCAACAGGTCCACGGCGTCGAAGCGGGCCAGCCGGTGTACGGTGGTGCGGGCGGACTTGCCATCCCTGGCCACGGCCATCCGTCGCCGGTCGTTGCGGTCGCGCGCCAGAGGGGCATCGATGGCACGTTCATCGGTGTCCAGATGTCCCCAGATCATGGCTGCATAACGACGCACCACCCTTCGCGCGGCCAGAGCCGCGTTCAGGATCCTGTGCGCCCGTTCGGTTCGTGCCACGATGAGCAGACCCGACGTTTCCTTGTCCAGCCGGTGGACGATTCCGGCACGTTCCACTCCGCCGGCCTTCGACAGATCCCCTCCTCGACCCAGGAGTGCGTTCACCAGTGTGCCACTCCAGTTTCCCGGCGCGGGATGCACCACCATGCCAGCTGGCTTGTCCACGACCAGCAGGTCGGGATCTTCGTGCACCACATTCAAGGGAATCGCCTCTGCCAGAATCTCACGGGATTCCGGCGCGGGCACATCCACGGTGATGATCTCGCCGCGAAGAGGACGGTAACTCGCCTTCTCCCGGCGCTCGCCACCAGCCCCACCACGTACGAGAGCATATCCCTCAGCAATGAGGGTGGCAGCCCGGGTGCGGGAAATATCGAGGCGCGAGGCCACCAGCAAATCGAGGCGGACATCACTGTCCGCCTCGCTGGTGAACTCATGGCGTGTTCCCGCGCGTGGTTCGCTCATGACGGATCCGGCGCATCTGCAGGTCCATTCCTGGCATTGGCGCGATCCTCACCCCAGAGCACCCAGGCCAGCAGGACCGCCCCGGTGCTCACCGCCATGTCCGCAACGTTGAATGTGGGCCAGCGGAGATCACGAAGACCAATATCCAGAAAATCGACCACGCCCTGCGGACCGCGGATTCTGTCGATGAGGTTTCCGATGGCACCCCCGGACACCAGTGCAATCGCCAGGATACGCACGATGTCGCGCGCCGGTGTGGTGCGGTATAGCTGCCACAGGATCACCAGGGCCCCAAGGGACAGGGCCAGGAAGATCCAGCGCGAATGTTCGCCCAGATGCAGGCCGAATGCGGCTCCGCGGTTGTAGACCAGCGTCAGACGCACGACATCCCCGAATACCTCGCGCGGGACACCGCGAGGATACAGATCCGCCACCGCAATCCACTTCGTCAGCAGATCAGAAAGAATGACGATCGCGATAACGGGCCAGAACAGTCGCCCGTTGCCATGTTCATTTCTTTCCATCTTCCTCATTCTGCTTGCACCGGATGCAGAACCGGGCGTGAGGGAGCGCGTCAAGGCGATCGAAGGCAATCTCTTCGCCGCAATTGTGACACTTGCCGAAGGTCTCGGGTTGCTTGTAGAGCCTGCGCAGAGCCTGGTCGATGTGCCACAGGAAGCGGCCGCCGTGACTGGCGAACAGGAAGGCCTTCTCCCTCTCCATGGCATCGGTGCCCTGATCAGCCATGTGGAACGAATAGGAACTCAGGGCACCATCTGCCGACTGAGGGGTCGCCCCGAACACGTCCTCGTACTGGCCGAGTTCCCGCAGGGCGCGGCGGCGCTCCTCCAGCAGGCGCTTCTCGAAATGCTGGAGGTTCTTCCGGGACATCGGCTTGGGCTTTTTTGCGCCACTCGATGAAGCCATTATCTCCACCCCGACAGTCTGTTTGAAAACCGTAACCAAGCAATCTTGACTCCTGGCCGGCCGGATTCAACGCCCCCGGATCACGACTCGCAACCCTTCTTGTAACGTTCCGGGGGCATGACTAGGTTTCGCGCGGGTCGTCCTCCTGACCGGACGGTCCGTAACGACGGCATCGATCCGGCAATCACCGGGGAGCCGGCCGGAAGAAAGGGCGCACTGCCCCGGTAGACCCGGCAGAGTGGCCCGACATCTGTCGGGTCGAATCGAGCGGCCTGTGTCTTCAGGGACTCAGGCAAGCGGGGTGGTACCGCGGACGCACATTGACCGTGCGCCTCGTCCCCGTGGTTGGACCTTCGGCGCGGGACCGATGGCTCCACAGCATGAACCACGAGGAACGCACAGTGCCATATCCGAAAGCTGACTTTGGGGGAACAGCCGAGCCCGGGACCATCCCTTCACACCCGCGCTTCCCTGCTCTCGAACGTGGCGTCCTGGAATACTGGGAGAAGGATGGCACCTTCGCCGCCAGCGTGGCGCGACACCCCGCCGGCGACAACGGCAGCAATGAATTCGTCTTCTATGACGGTCCGCCATTCGCCAACGGATTGCCGCACTACGGCCACCTCCTGACCGGCTATGTGAAGGATGTGGTACCGCGGTATCAGACCATGCGCGGCCGGCGCGTGGAACGACGATTCGGCTGGGACTGCCATGGCCTTCCTGCCGAGATCGAAGCCGAGAAGCAACTGGGCATCACCCACAAGAATGAGATCGAAGCGATGGGCGTGGCGCGGTTCAACGATGCCTGCCGCGTCTCGGTACTGCGCTACACGAAGGAGTGGGAGGACTACGTCACCCGCCAGGCCCGCTGGGTGGACTTCGCCAACGACTACAAGACGCTCGACCTGCCCTACATGGAAAGCGTCATGTGGGCGTTCAAGTCACTCCATGACAAGGGGCTGGTTTACGAAGGGTTTCGCGTGCTCTGGTACTGCTGGCGCTGTGAGACGCCGCTCTCGAATACCGAAACCAAGATGGATGACGTCTACCGCGACCGGGAGGATCCGGCGGTCACGGTCGGCGTCAGGCTGCAATCCTCGGATCCGCTGCTGGACGGAGTCTGGGCACTGATCTGGACCACCACACCATGGACCCTGCCATCCAACCTGGCGCTGGCAGTGCATCCCGAGGTGGAATACGTGGTGGTCGATGCCCAGGACAAGCGATTCCTGATTGCCGGGGAACGGCTGAACGCCTATGCCCGCGAACTGGGGGATGCGCCCCAGGAACTGGCGCGGTTCACCGGCGCACAGTTGCTGGGGATCTCGTATGAGCCGCCCTTTCCGTTCTTCCGCGGCAGACCGGGAGCGCATCGTGTGCTCGCGGCCGATTACGTCACCACGACCGATGGTACGGGAATCGTCCACATTGCACCCGCGTACGGCGAGGACGACAAGGTCGTCACCGATGCCGCCGGGATCGAACCGGTCACTCCCGTCAATGCCCGGGGTGAGTTCGACAGCCAGGTCCCGCCTTACGAGGGCATGCACATCTTCGATTCCAACCGGCAGATCATCCGCGACCTGAAATCCGCGGGAGTACTGCTGCGTCACGACACGTACCATCACGCCTACCCACACTGCTGGCGCTGTGACAATCCGCTCATCCAGCGGGCGGTGAGTTCGTGGTTCGTGGCTGTGCCCCGCTTCCGCGACCGGATGGTGGAACTCAATCAACAGATCGAGTGGGTTCCGGGACACATCCGCGACGGGCAGTTCGGCAAGTGGCTGGAAAACGCCCGCGACTGGTCAGTTTCCCGCAACAGATACTGGGGTTCACCCATTCCGGTGTGGGTGTCCGACGATCCGCGTCATCCGCGCGTCGACGTCTACGGATCGCTGGCCGAACTGGAGCGTGACTTCGGTGTGCGACCCACGGACCTGCACCGCCCCGCCATCGACCAGCTCACCCGCCCGAACCCGGACGATCCAACCGGGAAGTCCACCATGCGCCGGGTGCCCGAAGTACTGGATTGCTGGTTTGAATCGGGAGCCATGCCGTTCGCCCAGGTTCACTATCCCTTCGAAAACGCCGACTGGTTCGAACACCACTACCCGGGCGACTTCATCGTGGAATACAACGGACAGACGCGCGGCTGGTTCTACACGCTGCATGTCCTCGCCACCGCGCTCTTCGACCGCCCGGCCTTCCACACCTGCCTGGCACATGGAATCGTCCTGGGTGACGACGGTCAGAAAATGTCCAAGTCGCGCCGGAACTACCCGGACGTGCGCACCGTCTTCGAGCGCGACGGTTCCGATGCCATGCGCTGGTTCCTGATGGACAGCCCGATTCTGCGGGGTGGCGATCTCGTCGTCACCGAAAAGGGCATCCAGGAAGGCGTTCGTCAGGCACTGCTGCCGCTCTGGAATCCGTACTACTTCCTGGCACTCTACGCCAATGCGGAGAGTATCGAAGGACGATTCCGCACGGACTCCACTCACCTGCTGGACCGCTATATCCTGGCCAAGACGCAGTCACTGGTGACCGACGTCGGATTCCGGCTGGACGCCTATGACATTGCGGGGGCATGCGCTTCGATCCGGGATTTTCTGGACGCTCTCACCAACTGGTACGTGCGTCGCTCACGGGATCGCTTCTGGGCGGGTGACAGGGATGCCATCGACACGCTCCACACCGTACTGGAAGTGACCTGCCGTGTCGCGGCGCCGCTCCTGCCGCTCACCACCGAGGTGATCTGGCGCGGTCTTACCGGAGAACGTTCGGTACACCTGACGGACTGGCCCCTGGTCGATACGCTTCCAGGTGATGCAGCCCTGGTGGATGTGATGGACCGGGTGCGCCAGGTCTGTTCCACCGCACTGGGCCTGCGAATGAACCACAGGCTTCGTGTCAGGCTCCCCCTTCAGAAGCTGCTCGTGGCGGCTGACGACGTCGATCGACTGAAGCCCTTTGCCGGTATCATCCGGGACGAAGTCAATGTCAGGGAGGTGGCCTTCACCCGCGACGTAGCCGCTCACGGACGTACCGAGATCGTGGTCAATGCCCGGGCAGCCGGACCCCGACTGGGTAAACAGGTACAGGCGGTGATCCAAGCCGCGAAATCGGGCGACTGGAAGCTGATGCCGGATGGCACGGTTCACGCCGCGGGCGCGGAGCTACGACCGGGCGAGTTCGAACGTCGGGTGGTATCCCGTGACCCGGGCGCGGCCGCGGAACTCCCGGGCAGCACCGGCTTCGTGCTCCTGGACACGACAGTCACCGCGGAGCTGGCCGCCGAGGGCGTCGCCCGGGATGTGATCCGCGCCGTGCAGCAGGCAAGACGGGAGGCCGGTCTCGACGTGTCCGATCGGATAGAGGTCACGCTTCATACGTCGGAGGACGTCGTCGCCGCGGTACGGGCTCACGAGGCCTTGCTGAAGTCGGAGACTCTGGCACTCGCCGTACGCTACGGTGCCGTTGCCTCGGGCTTCCACTGCAAAGTCGGTGACACCGGCGAAGTGAACGTGGGAATCACCCGGACATCGACGGGCCCGGCCGCAGAACCGGCCTGACCGCTCCCGGCCCTGCTTCGGGAGCGACCGCTGCGTTACCGGTCAGTCGCCTTCCGGGAGCCGCCCCAGAACACCGGCAATCAGTGCGGTCAGCCGGGGTTCTGCCACCGCGGCCACCGCGAGGATCTTCTCCAGGCTGGCGGGCTCCAGCGTTTCCGGGATGCATTGGTCCGTAATGATGGATATCCCCAGGACCCGCATCCCTTCGTGCCGGGCCACGATCACCTCCGGCACGGTGGACATGCCCACAACGTCGGCACCCATCCGCCGCAGCATCCGGTACTCGGCGCGGGTCTCCAGGTTGGGACCCGTCACGGCCACGTAAACACCTTCGCGCAGCACGATCCCCTGCTCGGCGGCGACCGCACGGGCCAGCGCCGCAAGCCCCGTATCGTATGGCTCCGACATGTCGGGGAATCGGGGACCCAGGCGATCGTCATTGGGCCCGATGAGGGGATTGTCACCCAGCAGGTTGATGTGGTCCCTCAGCATCATCAGGTCACCCGGTGACCACTCGGGGTTCATCCCTCCGCACGCATTCGAAACGATCAGTGTGTGCGCACCCAGCGCATGCATGACCCGCACCGGGAAGGTGACCTGGCGCAACGTGTAGCCCTCGTACCGGTGAAATCGACCCTGCATGGCGATCACCCTCCGCCCGGACAGGGTGCCGGCAATCAGACGGCCGGCATGAGACTCCACGGTGGAGAGCGGAAAACCGGGAATCTCCTCGTAAGGCACCGCCACCGGTGATTCTATCTGTCTTGCGAGTGCCCCCAGACCGGTTCCGAGTATGACCGCAACCTCGGGTTGGAGATCGATTCTCCGCCGAACCGAGTCAGCAGACGCATGCACCCGCTCGAAACGCGCCAGCGTGCCATCCAATCCGGGTTCTCTGGTCATCTGGAGCAATGCTCCTTGCAGCAGTCCCGAACGGTAGCCGGCACGACGATGTGAACCAGGTACGTGCCTGACGCGACCTGCCTGCGAGTTCGACGTCGATCCGGCCGGAACGTCATTCCTTCACCAGATCCGTGATCCAGGGCGCATCGTCGGCCTGCTCCCCGCCGCTCGAGGGTGAACCTCTCCGCACCTGCAGCGCCTGTTCCGCTGCCTGGATCTCGGCAAGCTGACGTTCAACAACCAGACGCAACTGCGTGAGATAGGCCTGTCGCTGCTTCAGCAGCGCCTCGCGCTCCGACTCCAGCCTGCGGAGGTCTGACCGGGCGGCGTCCAGGAGGCGTTCTCCCTCCGCCTGTGCCTCCCGGATCACGAGCTGAGCCTCCCGGTCTGCCTGCTCGCGGATCTCGGCTCGAAGCTGCTGCGCCGAAACCAGAGCATCGTTGAGCGCCTTGTCCCGTTCCCGGAACGCCCGGAGCTGCTCATGGAAACCCTTGGCCTTCCCCTCCATGTCCTGACACTGCTTCAGAAGGTACTCGATTTCGTTGGCCACCTGCTCGCGAAACTCGTCGACGCGCGCCTTGTCATAGCCGCGCAAGGCGGAGCCGAAGTCGAATCGGCGGATGTCCAGCGGCGTCAAATGAAAGGCTTCGTCCTTCATGGCTCCCTCGCTCCGAACAGGATCGTACCCAAACGTACCATAGTAGCGCCTTCCTCGACGGCTGTCTCGAAGTCTCCCGACATGCCCATGGAGAGTTCCTGGGCATCGAATCCGGCATCACGGAGGACTTCCCGTGCCATCCGGCATCCTGAAAAAGTGGACCGCAGCACCGGCTCCGGCGCCTCGAAGGGCGCCATGGTCATGACCCCCTTCACCTCCAATCCGGACGCAGTCCGCAACCGCCGGGCAACGGCGGGGAGTTCCGCGAGGGTGAATCCGCCCTTGGTATCCTCCCCGGAAGTATTGACCTGAAGCAGCACGGGCATGGCATGGCCGGTGGCCTGTGCGCGACTGGCGATCGACTCCGCCAGTCGCTCGCTGTCCAGTGCATGAAAGAGGGCGAATCTGTCCAGGTGCCTGACCTTGTTGCGCTGGAGGTGACCGATCAGGTGCCACGATACCGGAGCGGATACATGGCCCATCTTGTCGAGCGCCTCCTGAACCTTGTTCTCGCCAACGTCAGCAATGCCGGCCTCCCAGGCAGCGGCGACGGCGTCGGGTCCATGGGTCTTGGTGACGGCAACGATCGTGACGGTCTGAGCGTGGTTTCCGCGTGCGATGGCACTGGCAATCCTCTGGCGGATTTCCCGGAGGACATCGGGAGACAGAGTCATACTGCGGCGGGAAGCGGGAAGCGGGAAGCGGGAAGGCGGTAGGGAAGCGATGGGAAGCGATGGGAAGCGATGAAGACCAACCTCTGACTGCGTGCGTACCGATGCTACTGGCAGCAATCAAACGATCTCGTATCCCTCTGTGCGTGATACTACACTCGGCTACATGACCATACCAACACCCACTCGTTTGCGGGAAAAAGCTGGTCGTGCGCCAGGCCACCCAGGAATTGCCCCTGACGACTTCCGCGTTGCTTCGCCCTCTATCTGGCGATTGGCAGAGCGAGGGGAAAGCCGATCCACCCACACCGGTCCGTGTCTCCTCATGACTCGAAACCGTCCTCCTTCACCGGCATCCCCGGCGAGGCGTCCCTTCCCGTGCCGTCCCCCGAGAAAGGGGCAGAACTGCACCAGCCCTTGAACCAGTGACCTCCAACCTGCACCACGGCCAGCCGCGCTGGACGAAACCTGACCCCTCCCTGCCGAACGACTATCGGTCCCTCAGGACATGGCAGGTGGCCATGCAGCTCGCCGAACTCGTGTACCGGCTCACGGACGGCCTTCCCGATTCCGAGCGCTTTGGAATGGCATCCCAGCTCCGGCGTGCAGCCATATCAATTCCCGCCAATGTCGCCGAGGGCAACGGACGGATGCACAGGCGAGAGTACCTGCATCACCTCAGTATCGCCCGCGGATCCGCGCACGAGGTCGCAACCCTCGTGGAGCTTTCGCACCGCCTCGGCTGGGTCCCTGCGGAGATGAAACCCGAACTGGATGAGCATCTGGACCACACATGCAGGTGCCTGAAGAAACTGTCGGACAGCCTGAAGGTCCCCCCGAAGTAAACGAACTCTTCCCGCTTCCCGCTTCCCGCTTCCCGCTTCCTGCGCCCTACGCGGGGCTCGGCTCCGGTCCCGGAAGAATCGGCGGTGTGGCCGGCTTGGGCTGGTGCGGCAGCGGAACCACCGTGGGCGGCTGTGGCGCAATGGGCGGTGGTGCTGGGCGGGGCGGCAGAGTCTCGCCGCGCTTCAGTACCTCGATCTCCTCGCGACTCAGCGTCTCGCGCTCCAGGAGGGCACCTGCCACCGCATGCAGCAGCTCGATGTTCTCGGTGAGCACCCGGGTGGCCAGGTTATAGGCCGAATCGATCACTCGCTTCACCTCGGCGTCCACGAGCTGGTGCGTCTGCTCCGAAACCTCCCGCCGGCTGACGATCTGCTGACCGAGGAAAACCTCCTGCTCGTTGTCCCCCACCAGCACCGGCCCGACCGCGTCGGAGAGACCCCACTGTGTGACGTAGCGCCGGGCGATCTGCGTCGCCTGCTGGATGTCACTTGCAGCGCCCGTGGTGACGCGATCCCGACCGAAGATGATCTCTTCCGCCACCCTACCACCATAAGCCATCACCAGACGCGCCTCCAGTTGCTCGCGCGTCACCGAGACCCGATCGTCCTCCGGAAGGGTGAACGCCACGCCTAACGCGCGACCGCGGGGCACGATGGTCACCTTGTGAAGCGGATCGTTCCCCTTGACCATCATGGCGCAGACGGCATGCCCCGCCTCATGGTAGGCCGTGAGACGCCGCTCGTCCTCCTTCATCACCAGTGACTTCCGTTCCGCGCCCAGCAGAACCTTGTCCTTGGCCTCCTCCAGGTCCGCCATGTAGATGCGGTCATGGTTGCGACGCGCCGCCAGGAGCGCGCCCTCGTTCACCAGGTTCGCCAGATCCGCACCCGCCATGCCCGGAGTGCCCCGGGCCAGCGCCGTGATGTTGACATCCTCGGCTATCGGCTTGTTACGCAGGTGCACGCGCAGGATCCCTTCGCGTCCCCGCAGGTCCGGCGCATCCACCACTATCTGCCGGTCGAAGCGACCCGGACGGAGCAAGGCAGGATCGAGCACATCGGGCCGGTTGGTGGCCGCGATCAGGATGACGCCATCGTTGGACTCGAAGCCGTCCATCTCGACCAGCAGCTGGTTGAGCGTCTGCTCCCGCTCGTCATGACCGCCACCCAGGCCAGCGCCGCGATGACGACCCACGGCATCGATCTCGTCGATGAAGATGATGCACGGCGCCTGCGCCTTGCCCTGTTCGAACAGGTCGCGGACGCGGCTGGCGCCAACGCCCACGAACATCTCCACGAAATCGGACCCCGACATGGAAAAGAACGGACGGCCGGCCTCGCCGGCAACCGCCCGAGCCAGCAGCGTCTTGCCCGTCCCCGGCGGCCCTACGAGCAGTGCACCCTTCGGCAGACGCCCACCCAGGCGCGTGAACTTCTGAGGATCCTTCAGAAACTCGATGATCTCCTGCAGCTCAGCCTTGGCCTCGTCGCACCCGGCGACGTCCGCGAACGTGACCTTGGGCGTGTCGCCCGTCAGAAGCTTGGCCTTCGACTTCCCAAAGGAAAACGCCTTCGCTCCCCCGGCCTGCATCTGCCGGAACAGGAAGATCCAGAACCCGATGAGCAGGAGAATCGGGAGATAGTTGAGGAGAAATGACCCGAAGGACGGCCGCGCCTGCTGCCCCTTGATCCGGACTCCGTGCTGGATCAGGGCATCGACCTCTTCCGGGCTGTCCTTCATGGGCAGGCGAGTGGTGAAGCTGCGCACCTCACGAGTTCCGGACTGCACCGGTCGCTTCAGGGTGCCGGTCACCACGCTGCCGTCCTGGATGACGGCGCGCTCGATATTGTTGGCGGCGAGTTGCTCCCGATACTCGGAGTAGTCCATCTCCACGCTCTGGTCCGACTTGGCCCCCGCCATCTGGAGGATGGCGACGGGGATCAGCAGAACCAGGACCCAGAACGAAAGGGTCTTGGAGAGCTTCCGCCAGTTCATGGGGGCGTTCGGAGGCGTTGGAGGCATCAGGAAATTCTCGTCTTACTGCAGACTGGCAATATAGGGGAGGTGCCTGAAGTTCTCTGCATGATCCAGCCCATATCCGACCAGAAACTCGTCGGGGGCGTCGAATCCCACAAAGCGCAGGGGGTGTTCCAGGCTCTCGGCCACGTGCTTATGAAGAAGGGTACAGACCTCAATGCTCGAAGGTTCGCGCTCACGTAGTACGCCAACGATGCGGTTCAGGGTCCGTCCGGAATCCACGATGTCTTCCACCAGCAGTACGTGTTTGCCCGAGAGAATCGCGTGTGGATCATAGACGAGGCGGACCTCACCGCTGGAAACCATGTCGCTCCCGTAGCTGGAAGCAACCAGGAAATCGACCTGGACAGGCCGGTGAATCTCCCTCACAAGGTCGCCCAGGAAGATGAAGCTTCCCTTCAGCACACCCAGTATGACGAGTTCGCCCGTGGGATAGGCCGCCGTGATTTCATCACCCAGCTCTCGGACCCGGGAATGGATCTGGGCCGCCGAGAACGCTATCCGACGCAACTTCCTGCCGCGTAGCCTGGGATCAGTCTTCGAGACGCTCACAGCGACACTCCACGACGGGTCCACGACCCGGTTGGAAATATCCCCGGCGGATGCCCGGTATCCAGACGACCTCACCTCCAACGACCACGACAGGCCAGTCCCGCCGGAAGAGCACCGGGATCTCCGCCTCCGCCAGGAAGCGCTTCACCCGCCGCCGCGCTCCCTTCGAGTCAACTATCAGACGATCGCCCGGAAACCACTTCCGAACAACAACTTCCGACGATTGGTCCAACCAGAATCTCCAAGGGTCATCAGGTTCTTGGGAGACCCGGTTTCCACTACTATAAGTATGCACCGGAACTAGCTGAAACCGGAACCCACCGAACACCGTCACGTCCTTCAGGACCTGTGCCAACGTGGGACCAGCCGCGCGACGGCGATGCAACCGGATTTCCCCGCGGACCCTGACCGCCTGATGTCCCCCGGAAATCTGCGCCGTAGTGCCGGGACCCTGATCCGGAAGACGTGACAGTCGCTCCACACCCCTTCTGTCCAGGGTGATCCCGGCAACGGCGGCGAGGGAGGGCCACACCAGACGGCGACCGGCCTCGTCGAGTGAACGCAGTAGTTCGGCGTCGACGCTGACTCGTCGGCTGGGTTGGGAATCCAGCACGAAGTCATCGGCGATCCGGTCGACCGCGACGCGGAGCTGGGCTGCCCGATGGGCCAGATCCAGCAGCTCGTCATCGAATCCCGGACGTACGGCCCGGATGGCTGGGAGGAGGTTCAGCCGCACTCGATTTCTCAGGAATCGAACGGAGAGGTTGCTGGGATCGTCCACGAAGGTCACATGGCGCGCGCGGGCGTAGTACTGAACGTCGTGCCGGGACGCGCTCAGGAGGGGACGTTCCACGGACGAAGGAGCGTACAGCCCCGCCAGTCCCCTGGGACCGGTGCCGCGCAGAAGCCGCATGACCACAGTCTCCACCTGGTCATCGCGGGTATGGGCAGTAACGACCACGGCGTCCTCCTCCTGGGCAACGCGCTTCAGGAACCGCCAACGCAGGCGACGCCAGTCTGCCTCCGTTGCTTTGGTATCCCGAAGCCGTTCGGTTACCACGCCTATTCCGTGTCCCGTAGCGGTGGCGACGGTGAGTTCCGCTGCCCGGGTGGCGTGTTCCCCGGTCCCGTGATCGAGCGTGGCCACCACGATGTGATGACCCGGAGAGCGGAGTCGCGCCACCGCCTCGAGGAGCACCGCTGAGTCCCTGCCGCCCGAGACCGCAAGCACGAGCCGCTCGCGCCTGGAAAGCAGGTCGCGAACCGGCACTTCTATCTCGCGAAGGAGGTTGACCGGCATGCTGGAAACTAGCCGCCGAGGCCCGGACTCTCACGGACTACCCGCGAGCCGTCGGCTCTGCTACCTTCCAGACCAATTGCTTACGGAGATCGTACGGTGGAGACGCACGGACCCTTCGGCACGCTGTGGGCAGGTCTTGGATTGGGCGCATTTTACACCGCGCTGATCTGGATCAACCTTCTGCTCGGGCACATGCTCACGCCTCTGTTCATTCTTCCGCTGACCTGGCTCCAGGATGCGATGGCAAGAAGGAGAGGTCAGTAGCTTTCACCCTGACGGAGTCTGCAATGCGGGAATCAGTGAGGCGGTTCTGCCTTGCCCGATTCCCGTTTTTGCTTTGTGACGTTCCCGGGAGATCGTGGCGATTCGACGCACCTGATTGCGCCACGATGCCGGGTCTCCCCAACCGCAGCCGACCATGCTGATAGCACTCCTGATCGTGGCGCTCGTGGTGGTCGTACTGGGCGTCTCCGCGTACAACGGCCTCATAGCCCTCAAGAATCAGACGGCCAATGCCTGGAAACAGATCGATGTGCAGCTCAAGCGGCGGCACGACCTGATCCCCAACCTGCTGAACGCGGTGAAGGGGGCGATGAACTTCGAGCGGGAAACCCTCGAAGCGGTCGTGAAGGCCCGCAATCAGGCCATCGACGCCGGCATCAGCGGCAACGTCCCCAAGGTTGCAGCGGTCGAAGGACAGCTCACGGGCGCACTGCACCGACTCCTGGCCGTGGTGGAAGCGTACCCGGATCTCAAGGCCACCGGCAACATATCGCAGCTCCAGGAAGAGCTGACCTCCACGGAAAACAAGATTGCCTTCGCCCGCCAGCTTTACAACGACACCGCCACTCGGTACAACATCAAGCAGAAGCAGATACCCACGGTCTTCGTGGCTGGGCTCGCAGGCGCCAGCCCAGCGGATCTCTGGGAGATCACGGACGAGAGTGAGAGGGCAGTGCCGAAGGTGGAAATCTGAGAAACCGGGAAGCGGGAAGCGGGAAGCGGGAAGCGAAAGGGAAGCGCAGAGCGTAGAACAGGGGAAGCGCAGAGCGTAGAACACGGGGAAGCGCAGGGCGTAGAACAGGGGGAAGCGCAGGGCGTAGAACAGGGGGAAGCGCAGAGCGTAGAACAGGGGAAGCGCAGAGCGTAGAACAGGGGAAGCGCAGAGCGTAGAACAGGGGAAGCGCAGAGCGTAGAACAGGGAAAGGGTGACTGACGAGCCCGTTGACATCTTCAGCCAGCAGGCTGCCAACCGACGTCGCTCGGTGGTCCTGATCGTCGGGTTCGTCATCTTCTTCGCATGGCTGGGATTTGGCGGTGACTGGCTCATGGCCAGGTACACCGCGGGTGCCGATCCGGAAGCGTATCACCACGTCTTTCCCTTCCTTGGCATCGCGCTGACCGGCGTCGCTGGAGTCGGCGCCATGGTTGCGTGGCGGCGGGGAGCCGAACGTGTGCTCTGGTCCACCGATGCCAGCGAAGTGATCACCCCTTCCACCCCCGAAGAACAGCAGCTGGTCAACGTGGTGGAGGAGATGGCGATAGCCAGCGGGCTGCCGCGACCACGGATCTGGATCGTGCCTGACGACGACCCCAATGCCTTTGCCACCGGTCGTGATCCGGAGACCGCGCACGTCGCGGTGACGCGCGGTCTCCTGGAGATGCTGAACCGTGAGGAACTGCAGGCCGTGATTGCCCACGAGATGGGTCACGTGAAGAACCTGGACGTGCGTCTGATGACGGTGCTGGCAGCGCTTACGGGCGCGGTGGTCCTGGTCGGTGACGGCATGGCCCGGATGCTTCGCGGCAGCAGTCGGTCCCGCAGGCGTTCCTTCAGGAGCAGCGGCGGGAAGGGTGGCAACCCCATCGTGCTCGTCGTCCTGGTCCTCTGGGTCCTGAGCTGGTTTCTGGCTCCGCTGATCACCCGACTGCTGGCGTTAGGCGTGTCCCGGAAACGGGAGTATCTGGCCGATGCCATGGGTGCGCAGTTCACGCGCAACCCCGGTGCGCTCGCCCGGGCATTGAAGAAGATCGACCGTGCCGGGGCTCCCACGCGGGCCATCAAGCGCGGCTCCGCCCACCTGTGCATCGCCGACCCTCTGGGCCGACGGCTGAGCCAGCGCCAGGGCTTCGCTGCGGACTTGCTCGCCACCCATCCTCCCATGGCAATCAGGGTGGCCCGCCTCAAGGCCATGGCCTACCAGCAGCAGGAAGGACAACCGGACAAATCAGCCTGACTGTGTCCGGTCCACCAGAGCCATGGTGACAAAACCCCCGGTGCCAGGGGATACCAGGTCACGCACGGCTTTCGCTGCGACTCCTCACCGGATATGCATGCAACGCCCGCTCCCCGGCAGGCGTCTTGACTGAGCACCGACTGCGCCAGCCGCTAACCGCATCAGACAGCACCAGGGAGACTGCCTTGCGATCCTCAGGTACAATAGCCAGCGAATCGAGAACCGCTGCGGCCATCGTGGCTCGCGTTATGCGCGGCCCCCTGCTGATGCTGCTCCTGGTCGCGCTGCCAACCACAGCCATCCCCGCGCAGTACCTCACGCGTCCCAACATCCCCTGGCGCACCATCAGCACCGCCCACTTCGACATCCACTATCCCGCGGAGATGCAGGAGTGGACCGAAGCAGTCGCCCGGCGGATCGAGTCGGTGGCTACCGCGGTGAACGCCGCCGTCGGCAATCAGCCCCGTGCCCGGGTGACCGTCATGGTCGAAGACCCCAGTGCCGTTTCCAACGGCTTCGCCATTCCATTCCTCGGCGCACCGGTGGTGTTCCTCTGGCCCACTCCACCAACGCCTTCCCCTTCCTTTGGCGACAACCGGGGATGGGGCGAGCTGCTGGCGGTACACGAATACGCTCACATCGCGCACCTTTCATATCCCTCCCGCAACTCCGGGCTGCGGCTCCTCTGGAAACTGTCACCGGTCCGGTTCGGTCCCATTGCCCAGGCGGCGCCTGCATGGGTGACCGAAGGGTACGCCACTCTGATCGAAGGCGAACTCACCGGTAGCGGCCGGCCGGCCTCCGTCGGGCGGGCCGCGGTTCTGAGGCAATGGTCCCTGGAAGGGAAGCTCCCCACCTACTCACAGCTCAACTCCACTGGAAGTTTCCTGGGTGGAAGCATGCGGTACCTGGTGGGTTCGGCGTTTCTGGGTTGGCTCCAGGAGCGCAAGGGTGACTCCAGCCTGGTCCACCTGTGGCGGCGCATGAGCGCGCGTCAGCAACGATCGTTCGACGATGCCTTCGCCGGCGTCTTCGGTGCCTCACCGCAGGATATGTATGGGGCGTTCACCGTGGACCTGATGGCGAAGTCGCTGGAAGCACGGCGAATACTCAGCGGATCCGGCCTTGTCGAGGGTACCCTGGTACAGCGCCTGACCGGTTCCACCGGAGACCCCGCGGTATCGCCAGACGGAAAGCGCATAGCCATCGTTGTGCGTTCGCTGAAGGGTCCGTCGCGCCTGGTGGTCTGGCCGGTTCACCCGCCTGACGACAGCTCAGCGCTGGCGCGGGAACGCCAGCGACTGTTGAAGCGCGACCCCATGGATGTGCCCGCCATCGATTCCTTTCCCCGTCCCCGCAAGGCCATCGCCACGCTGCATCCGGCCGGAGGGCGTTCCCATGAGAACCCGCGCTGGATGCCCGACGGCGAGCGTTTGCTGGTCTCCCGCGATGAGCCCACGGCCGATGGTGTGTATCGACCCGATCTCTTCCTCTGGAACAGCGAAGGCGGTGGAGTGAAGCGCGTCACGCACGGAGCGGGGATTCGTCAGGCGGATCCTGCTCCCGACGGCCTTCAGGCTGCCGGCGTGCGCTGTGATGCCGGCATCTGCAGCCTGGTGCTGGTGAACCTGCGCAATGGATCCTGGCGCGTCCTCGCCGGCGGTTCACCCGACACGGTGTGGGCCCGGCCCCGCTTCAGTCCCGACGGCAGCGCGATCGCAGCCAGCGTTCATGCCGGACGGGAGTGGCAGGTAGCGCTGGTGGACACCCGAAGCGGCGCCGTCAGAATCCTGGCCCCGGATCGTGGCGTTGCCCGCCACTCGCCCGCGTGGCTCCCCTCCGGCACCGAGCTCGTGGTGGTGAGCGAGCGAGGAGGCGTGGCCAACCTGGAACTCCTGCCCCTGGACGACACGTCGCCTTGTGCGGTGACACGGGTGATCGGGGCGCTAACGGCTCCCGAGGTGAATCCGGCGGATGGTTCAGTGTACTTCCTTTCACTTCGGAGCGGGGGGCTGGATCTGCGTCATCTCCCTCCCGGTGCCGCACAGCGTGATGTGGATGTCGTGGCGCTGCCAGCACGACTGACGCCGGCCGTACCCCCTGCGGGCCCGGTTGCCCCTGCCCTCCCCCGACTGCCTGTGAGCGCCTATGTACCGCAGTTCCGGGAGTACGGGCTCGGTCCCCGCAACTGGCGCGTCATGCCCGGTGGCCAGTACGGACCCGACGGTTCATCAGCGACCCTGATGGTAGCCAATATCGACCCCATCAGTCGCATGAGCGTGGTGGCTCAGGGCGGCTACGGGCGGAAGGGAACCTGGCGGGGTGTGTCGTTGTCGTTGGGTATGCGGCGCACCGCGGTGTGGGTGGACGCATCCGGCTGGTACGCGGATCATTTCCCTTCAGAACAGCAGGCCGGTCTCTTTGCGCCACTCACAGCCGATGTCCGCACGCGCGGCCTGGGAGCAATCGCGCGTTATGCGCGCGAGGGTGGCATGGCCGGGATGGTCCTCCGGGGCGGCATGACCGTGGGGACGGTGAGTGGACAGCAACTGGAAAATGCCGGGCGCTTGATGGCGCTGGGAGAGGCGCGCGCCCGCCTGACGCTGGGGATGGGCCGCAACAGCGTGAACCTGGTTGGTGGCGTGACGGTCAATGCCGGCAATACCGACGGGGAGTCATTCACCAGGATAGTGAAGAGCGCCGAGGTGACCATCGGGACACCCCAGCGCTCGTTGCGTGGCGAATGGCGTAACGGTTCCTTGGGTGAGGTGGGTCCGGGAGAGTTCGGAAGAGCGTTTGAGCAGTTCCTCGTGGGTGGGCCGACTCCACCGTACTTCGACCCGGCCTTCATGTCACAGCGGATTTCGCTGCCCTCAGTTCCCAGCGGTTTCGTGTACGGACCCCGCTTCGAGATGTACCGCGCGTCGGTCCGCGGCTTTACCTGGGAACCGTATTTCGTCTGGGTGGCTGCGGGGGATTCATTGAACAGCGTCAAACGGATCGCCGGCCTGGAGAACGAGTTCGTGTTCCGGTCGATGGGGTGGGTACGGATGCCGGCGGTACGGATCCGGGTGGGTGCCGGGTATTCGTTCGATGCGCCTTATCAGTACCGCACGCGGGCGTATGCCAGTGTGATCTATTCACCCTGAATGGTCAACCTTCGTGCTGCAGGGTCGGGTGAAGCGAGAGTTCTGGGCTCCATCCGTCCCAGACGGTCCGTTCCGGCACAGGCTCTCGTTCCGTCCCCGCGGATACCTACGCGGAACACACCAGCCTGAACCCGATGATCGCGCTCCGACCGACTGGATCAGCGATCCCCCGGCTGGAACTCCGGGAATCCCGCCGACTCGTGATCCACGCTCCACCTCGCACCACCCGAAACAATCCTACCGCCGGGCCCGCGGGATCGGTCTTCGGCATTTCGCTGTAGTACGTCGGCGAGTGCCAGTCCTGCACATACTCCCAGACATTCCCGTGCATGTCATACAAACCCCATGCGTTCGCTGCCTTACGCGCCACCGGGTGCAAGCGTCCACCGGCATTCTCCTGATACCACCCCATCTCCTCCAGCACGCCGGTTCCACCAAAGTCACCCACCGTACCCGCCCGACACGCATACTCCCACTCCGCCTCCGTCGGCAGTCGGAAGTCCCGACCACTGGACAGCGCGTTCAGGCGCTGGATGAACTCCTGGATCTCGGCCCAGGTGATGCTGTGCACTGGATATGACTCACCCTCCCCTGCTCCCCTCCCCGGCAACGTCCGCATCACGCTGAGCCACTGGCCCTGTGTAACCGGTGTGCGCTGCATTCGGAACGGGCGCGAAAGCGTCACCCGTGGCTCCGCGCGCTCCTCAGGCGACCCGCCGGCTGAACCCATCGTGAACGTCCCGGGGGTGATTGACGCGAACTGCGCATGGTCCATGGCGGCGCTCGGCACCCATTCGAATTCTTCGGCGCTCTTGATCACCTCTTCTCCGGGCCTCTGGCACTCAGTGTGAGACAAGAGCGAACCCTCGGCCGTCCATGCCACGGCTCCGATCGGGAGTCCGAAGAACCCTCCCGAAGGGGCACCGCTGTCGTACCTTTCAGTGCCACCCGAAAGTCCGACTGGAAATGAGGCGACCGGGGTCCGTCCTGTCGTTTCATTATCAATGATCAAGCGCCTGCGTCAGATCAGCGTCTCATGACCGTCGGAAGCTCAAGTCACCCGCTCCAGCCGACCCCTCTGCGCCTGAAAGTGCTGGGGGATGCGCAGCTCGTTGCCCTTTTCGACAGCGGTCCCAGAACCCTGCTTGAAGTCGGCAAGCCGCTGGCGCTCATCACCTACGTCGCCTGCGCACCGGGTCGCACGGCGCGACGGGAACAGCTCCAGGACCTCATCTGGGCGGACCTGGACCTCGACGCAGGCCGCCACGCCATCCGGCAGACGCTTTGGTACATTCGCAAGAAGGTCCCGATGCCGCTGCTGGAAACCCAGGGCGACTCCATCAGCATCAGCGTCCCGCTGGACAGTGATCGGGACCAGCTCCTTGCGGCTGCCGCCGCCGGGGACCTGGAAAGAGTCGTGGAGGGATACCCGGGGCCGTTTCTGCCGGAGTTCGCTGCCCCTGGCGGAGCGGAGTTCGAACGGTGGGCCGAGATCGAACGGGCGCACCTTCGCTCGCTCTACACGCGCTCAGCGGAAGAACTGATCCGCCGATGGCTCTCTTCCGGTCGGGCACGGGTGGCCCAGTCTCTGGCGCGGCGCCTGCGTGATGTGGAGCCCTCCAATGAGGCCGCCTGGCGCCTGCTGCTCGAAGCCATGATGAGCGACGGCGATCTGCTGGGCGCTTCCATAGAGGCCGACGCACTGGAACGCCTGTGGCAATCGGAGAGCGATGAACTGGAACCGGCCACCCGCAGTGTCCTCCGCCTCATACGAAAACGAACCGCCCGACCCAATGGTGATTCCTCCGATACCGGGCCAGCAGTCCCTCTCGTGGGACGTCAGGCAGAGTTCTCGACGATCGTGGACGCGTGGGATCGATGTCGCACGGGTACCAGTTGTCACATTCACGTGAGTGCTCCACCGGGACTGGGCAAGACGCGCCTCATCTCCGACGTCTATGCGCGACTCCGGACACTGCGGGCACGCATAGTTCATATCCGGGCAGCGTTCGGACAGCGCGATCTGCCGTATTCCCTGGTTTCAGAACTGGTCGCCAGCGTCGCAGTGCTCCCCGGCGCCCTGGGGATCTCACCGGGATCCGCGGCAACGCTGGTCGCCCTCAACCCCACGCTCTCGGGGGCGTTCAAGGCTTCACCAGCACGAGCTTACGGCTCGGAGTCACTGCGGCATCGTTCCCTGGCAGTGCGGGAACTCGTCGATTCCGTCTCTCAGGACTCGCCGCTTGCCATCCTAATCGATGACCTCCACTGGGCCGACGCGGCCTCGATTGCCACACTGCAAGGTGCGCTGACGACTCTTGCCGGGATCCACGTGATGATCGTGACGACGAGTCGCATCGTTCCGCACAGCAGGTTGTCGATCGAATCGACGAAGGAACTGCGTCTGCGTGCGATCTCGGCCGAGAACGTCGCCGAGTTGCTGAACGGCATCGCTGACCTGCCAGTCAGTGGCTGGGCATCAGACCTTCCCGCACTCCTCCGGGAAGTGACCGGCGGATCGCCCCTCCTCGTTCTGGAGACACTGCGGCTGCTGCGCGACGAGAATGCCCTCGTCCATGACGGCAACACGTGGTCGTGTCCCTCGGTGGATCGACTCCACGAGCTCACCTCAGGCGGATCCGCGCTGAGTCGCAGGGTGCAGAATCTGGCGAGTGATGAGGCAGGCCTGATCACCCTCCTGGCGACAGCTGGTGTTCCCGTCCCGGAAGACTTCCTGCTCAGCCTCCCGGCAGAGCGTGCGTCCGGTGTGGCGGCCACCCTCGGGAGCCTGGAGCAGAAGGGGCTGATCAGCCGGCAGGGAACCGGATGGTCGGTGGCCCACGACGAAATCGCCGCGGCAGCCATCGATGCTGCGTCTCCCCAGCGGGTCACCGAGTTGCGACGGAATCTGGCAGTGACCTTGATGGCACGGCACGCGGACGTGGGCTCCCTGAAGCGCGCCTTCGTCTACGCCAACGATGCCGGAGACCGTGGCCTCGCGATGCAGATCTTCCTGCGCCTCGCACTGGGAGAACGGAAGCACGGCAACCGGCGCTCCAACCGCGAGCTGGCGCATGACCTCCTGGGGGAGGCCGGTTCGCCGGATGCGGTGGACGCAATGATTTCCGGCCTGCCGTTGTCCCACAGGATGGGTCTCTATTCCCGGGCTCGCCGGGCAGCGGCAATGGCAGCCATGGTGGCTCTGGGGGGGAGCATGGGACTCCTGGCCTGGCACGTGGCCTCGGAACCACCAGCGGATGTGGAGCTGGCCGTTTTCCTTCCCGCGGGCGATACGATCCAGGATGGCTTCCGCATTCCGATACGTCGCGCACAGTGGACACCAGGGGAACCAATCGATGTCCGCGGCGACGGCCATCGCGACTGGCATCTCACGGGCCAGATGCCAAACTCGATCGGAAGCAGACCGGGAACGGACTTCTGGTATTTCAGTCGTGCCGTTCCGGACAGTGGGATACTGGATGTATTCGAGTCAGATCCGGATGGTCGCCTGCAACGGATCACGTTTGCCAGAGGTGACGACGGACTGCCGGCATTCCACCCCGATGGTCGCTCCTTCCTGACAGGTACGGCGCGCTGGGATACGCTGGACCGGCCGGACATTGCGCTCTTCAGCGACCGGGGGGACAGCCTGCTGCGTTTCACCAGCGGCCACGATATCGAAGTTTCCCCGGTCTGGAATGCGGCAGGGACCGATTTTGCATTCCTGAGGCGGAACCTGGAGAACGACAGCGCCGAGGTGTGCATTGCGCCGCGCGGCGGTGGCAGATCCCGGTGCGGAACACCCGAGGGCCTGACCCAGCAGTCGGCGCTGCTGGGATGGCTCGACGATTCCCATCTCCTGGTGATCATCGAGCAATCAGGGGTGAAGGGAGAGCTGGCGGTGGTTGCCATGGATTCATGGAAGCCTGAACTGCTTTCGGTGTCGGATGTGACCCAAGCATCGTTGTCACCCGACAGTCGTTGGCTGGCATGTATCTGCGAGACCAAGGACTTCCCCGGTGGGTCCTGGCTCGTTATGCCGGCGGACGCACCGGACCAGGCCCGGCCGTTGCGCTTCGATGGAGTACCCGGGGCGGCACGGGTGGCATGGACGGCTGAGCACACGCAACCGTGGCTGGCCCGGCTCACGGTAGCGCCGCAGACTCGAAGAGCACTGACCGGTGTTCCCCACCGCCTGACGGCGGCCGCGTACGACAGCAGGGGCGAGCGGGTGAAGTCACCTGATGTGCGCTGGTCGCTCATGTCCGGAAACGCTCAGCTCGACAGTGTCTCCGGCGTTCTGCTGGCCAGGACGCCTGGTTCCATGGTTGTCGTGACGAAGACAGCGAACTTCGTCTACGGTGTGGACACTCTGCGGGTGGAACCGAGGGAGTCGGCCGACACCCTGCTCCTGAGAGAAACGTGGAACGGCGCAATCTCCGGGCAGTGGCAGGTGATCGGCGATCCGGAGCCGGTAATCGTCATTGATTCACTGCTGGGCATGTCACTTCTGAACAACGGCGATGGGAGATTCGTCAGCGGTGTCATTTCACTCGATACCTTTCCGACGGAAACCGGCCTGGCCATCGACGCAACCGTCTCTACACCGATCAACTTCTTCCAGCACCAGGACATTCACCTGGCGCTGAGCTCACAGGAGGCGGCGCCTACCTCACCCGAAGCTTTACGGATCGGCGAGCTGAAACAGGGTGGGCTTTCCTGCAACTGGTCCTTCCCGGGAGGCTTCGAGACACACTCCCGCACCGCCACGTCATCGCTCGACAGCGGCGGCGAGACAATCCATCTGGCGGCACCGCCATGGCAGTCATTGGGGCGGTCCTACCGGATCCGGCTGCAGTTGTTTCCCGACGGACGCTGCGGCGTGGCGCTGAATGGTGCGCCGCTGGCGGTGACAGCCACCGGTTACAGTATTCCGCGGGTGAGGCTGCAGATCTTTGGTGCCACGAAGCGGACACGGATCCTGGTGGGAACCATCGAAGTTCGCGGCGGAGTTCCGGGTGACATCGACTGGAGCAGAACTCCGGTACCGTTGGAAGGGTCCCGGTCAGGGCCATTGCCTCCGGGCCATCACGGGAGTCCGCCTCCCTCCTGACCCCGTGGATCGCGCCTGCTGGTCTCCGGGCGTGATGCGGTCGCGCACTGGGAGCCGGCCGGTTGGACGACAGGGCCGATCCGGAGTATTCCGTCGCCCTGACAGACCAGACTCCGCCGTCGGTACTGTGATACAACAGAAGGGGACTCCCCGGAGCATAGGACGGAACGACTGAACCGGACGCTCTGACGAACCCTGGTGTTGCAGCGTACAGATGGAGCGGAAACCCTATTCGCTCCATGAAGACGTCCGTCGCAACCACAATGCCGGCCGCGTTCAAGACTTCGAACGACATCGCCCGGGAGAGCGGCACATAGGACACCGCGGCCCGCGCGACGCTTCCATCAGGGGCAAAGACGCTCGGCCCGTACGGGCCGCCGTCAGCGAGTGCGTCGGGGCGGCCCCTTTCCCCGGCTCCGAAGCGCATCCTCCGGTGAGGCACGCTTGGTTCGAACCGACGTGCCGACGACCCGACCCGCTATGCCCGGAGATGCCTGCATCACACTCAACTCATAGGCGCCCAACTGTCCCGTGGCGTAACTGTTGGCGAGGATGAAGTAGTCGCGTCCTCCCAGAAAGGTGAAGGTCAGGCGCGAATCATTGGGATTGGTGCCGGCCTGATTGTCACCACTCACCACTTTCAGGTCGCCATTGGCCAGCCACTCCAGAATCCAGATGTAGGTGCTGAACACCTGGCTGGTCATGTCTATCTGGGCATCCGTGTCAGTGGCCACCTTCAGGTAATAGCCATCCGCATACGATCCGTCGTCCAGTCGGCAGTCGGTTGTGGTGAGGCTTCCCTGAACCACATCGCCCACACCGATGGCCGGCGCGATGTAGATCGAGCAGGGGCCGAAAACCGTGATCACCGAGGAAGCGCTCTTGTTTTCCGCCGTGGCCGAGATGGTCGCATCGCCGTCCGCCACACCGGTTACCAATCCTGTGGCGAGCCCCACCGATGCAATGGTGGGATCGGATGATGTCCAGACAGCGCTCCGATCGGTGAGGACATTCCCGTCACCGTCCCGCAATACGGCGGAGAGTGTCACAGTCTCGCCCACCAATATGGTGTCCACCATCGGCGAAACGGTTACCGTGGCTACCGGCGCCCCCACTACTGACACCACGGCGCTCCCGGAGTGGCCTCCCGCAGCCGCCGAGATGCTCGCCACACCCACCGCATTCGCCATCACCACGCCGGCGGCGGATACCGACGCCACGGTTGTATTGGACGAAGTCCAGGTGACTGTCTGGCCGTTCAGGATCAGACCATCGGCGTCCTTGACCGCGGCGCTCAATTGCACGCTCTCACCCACCCGCCGGCTGACCGCGTTGGGCGTGACCTCCACACTGGCAACGGCCGGCCCGGGCTCGGAACCGCTGCTGCAGCCGGCGAGGGCGATGGACACCACCGCCGCGGCAAGCAGCCGGGAAACGGCTCGCGTTTTCGCTTCCGGTACTGGTCTGACTGGTTTCATGGGAGATTCTGGTATTGTAGGTCTCCGGCCCTCCGGAAACAGGACGCATCAGACCCCGGCAGGGGAAAAAAGCTCCACCGCGGAGAATAGAGTGGACGAGCGACAATCTGTCGGGGCAGTTTCCCTTGAATAAGCGCTGCCGCGGGGCCAGAATCCGCCAGCTTTTTCTGACTGGAGAAATCCTGCAATGCGCATTGGAGTCCCGCGGGAATCGGTGACGGGTGAACGCCGGGTGGCGCTGGCCCCTGAGAGCGTGGCGCGTCTGGTGAAATCCGGCATCGAGATCAGCGTCGAAACCGGCGCCGGCGTCCCGGCCAACTTCCCGGACGAGACCTACGCCCGGGCCGGGGCCGTGCTGAGCGACGCACGCGGCGCATGGGGTGCCGACGTAGTGGTCAGGGTGCAAAGACCGTCTCCCGAGGAGGCATCCGGGCTGGCCAGGGGAGCCATCCTGATTTCACTGGTACCCACCGCCACCAGTGGTGACCTGCTTGCCAAACTGGCGGAGCAGGGGGTGTCGGTGCTGGGACTGGAGAAGGTCCCCCGCATTACCCGGGCGCAGTCCATGGACATCCTCTCATCGCAGGCCACCATTGCCGGCTACAAGGCGGTCCTGATGGGGGCCGGCGAGATGGGGAAGATCCTGCCCATGCTCACCACTGCCGCGGGCAACATTCCCCCCGCCAAGGCTTTCATTCTGGGCGCCGGCGTGGCGGGCCTTATGGCCATCGCGACCGCGCGACGGCTGGGCGCGGTGGTCTCCGGATTCGACATCCGGGCGGCGGCCCGGGAGCAGGTATTGTCTCTGGGAGCGACCTTCGTGGGCCCGGAGCCTCAGGCTGACGCCGAGGCGGCTGGGGGATATGCCCGGGCGCAGACGGAAGAGGAGCAGAAGCAGACCATGGAGGCCATGGCCAAGCACCTGAAGGATCAGGATCTGGTGGTCACGACGGCGCAGATACCGGGCAGGACGGCTCCCCGCCTCATCACGGGTGAAATGGTTGCCAGCATGAGACCGGGGGCGGTGATCGTGGACCTTGCCGCCGAGACGGGTGGGAACTGTGAACTCACCAGACCGGGAGAGACGGTCGTTCAGAACGGGGTGTCGATCATCGGTGCGGTGAATGTACCCGCCTCGGTGCCGCATCACGCCAGCCTGATGTTCTCCAAGAACGTGTACACGCTGCTGCAGCATCTGATCAAGGACGGCAACATCGTGCTGGACCTGAATGACGAGATCACGGGGCCCATGTGCCTGGTGCATGACGGGAAGGTCCGGAGCTAGGACAGATCGGGTGCGGGACGCTGCCTGCTGGTGCAGGTTGCCGCACCCCGGTTTGAAACAATCGCCAATCGAAAAACATCATGTCTGAATCACTCATCGGCGGTCTGGTCATCTTCGTGCTGGCCACATACCTCGGCGCCGCGCTCATAGGCCGGGTGCCCCCGACGTTGCACACCCCTCTCATGTCCGGCTCGAATGCCATCTCCGGCATCACCATCGTCGGTGCTGTGATCGTGGCCGGAGCGGGACTCGGCTGGATATCCAGCGTCATCGGATTCCTGGCCGTGGTCTTTGCCATGATCAACGTTGTCGGCGGATATGCCGTCACTGACCGGATGCTCCTGATGTTCCGGAAAGAGGAGTCCCGTTGATGTCACCCGCGGTCGAACGTCTGGTATACCTGGTCGCCTCGATTCTCTTCATAACGGGTCTGCAGCGACTGCAGAGTCCCGCGACGGCGCGCAAGGGCAACGCGATCTCCGGCATCGGTATGCTTATCGCCATAGTCGCGACGCTGCTGTCCATGGAGATCCTGACTCCGGCGGTGATCCTGGCTGGCATGGTCGTGGGATCGGCGCTGGGATTCTGGATGGCGCGCACGGTGAAAATGACCGCGATGCCGCAGATGGTTGCGCTGCTGAACGGTTTCGGTGGCGCGGCATCGCTTCTGGTGGGAGGCGCGGAGTTCCTCCGGTCGGAGCTGCGGGGCGAGCAGATCCCCCTGGACACCGGCATCACGATTCAGCTCAGCCTGCTCATCGGCGCAGTCACCTTCACCGGCAGCCTCGTAGCCTGGGCCAAGCTCCAGGAAGTCATGACCGGCAAGCCGATCACCTACCCGGGTCAGAAAGCGCTGAGTGCGCTGCTGGGACTGGCCGTGGTGGGTCTCAGCGTCTACCAGCTGATGACCGTGGACGCGCTGCTCTGGCCGTTCTACGCTGTGTGCGTCATCAGCCTGGTACTGGGCGTACTGCTGGTGATTCCCATCGGTGGCGCGGACATGCCGGTGGTCATCGCGCTGCTGAACTCCTATTCCGGTATCGCTGCCGCGATGACGGGATTCGTGATCGACAACTCGGTGCTGATCATCTCGGGAGCACTGGTGGGCTCGTCAGGCATCATCCTCTCACAGATCATGTGCAAGGCGATGAACCGGTCGCTCGCCAACGTTCTCTTTGGGGCGTTCGGTTCCACCACCACGTCGGCGTCCGGCAAGAGCGCGGCCGGCCTGTCAGTGCGTTCGGTGTCACCCGAGGATGCCGCCATCCAACTGGCCTATGCGCAGAACGTGGTAATCATCCCCGGATATGGGATGGCCGTGGCGCAGGCGCAGCACACGGTGCGTGAGCTTCAGGAACTCATCGAGAAGCACGGTGGTGAGGTGAAGTACGCGATCCATCCTGTGGCCGGGCGGATGCCGGGCCACATGAACGTGCTTCTGGCCGAAGCGAATGTGCCGTACGACAAGCTGCGCGAGATGGATGACATCAATCCGGAGATGGAGCGCTGCGACGTGGCGGTGGTGATCGGCGCCAACGACGTCGTGAATCCCGCGGCGCGGTCAGATCAGTCCAGTCCCATTTACGGTATGCCGATCATCAACGCCGATCATGCCAAGAGCATCATCGTGCTCAAGCGCTCCATGGCGGCCGGTTTTGCGGGGATCGAGAACGAGCTCTTCTACAACCCCAGGACCTCGATGCTCTTCGGGGATGCCAAGCAGAGCCTGACGAAGGTGATATCGGAGATCAAGCAGCTTTGAGTCGCAGGAAGCGGGAAGCGGGAAGCGGGAAGCGGGAAGCGTCAGGGAAGCGGGGGGCGGGAAGCGATGGGAAGCGATGGGAAGCGATGGGAAGCGATGGGAAGCGGGGTGGCGATGGGGGGTCAGGTGAGTCGTGCATCCACCGTGATTTCCGCCTTGAAGAGTCGGGAGATCGGGCAGGTGGCCCGGGCTGCTTCCGCGTGTTGCTGGAACTCGTCCGGCTCGATACCGGGTACGCGGGCGGAGGTCTTCAGGTGGATGGCGGTGATCGTCTGACCCTCCGCAGTCTTTTCCAGCGTGACCGTGGCGCTGGTTTGGATTTTCTCCGGTGGGTGGCCGGCGCCGGTGAGTTTGCCGGAGAGCGCCATGGAGTAACAGCCCGCGTGCGCCGCCGCGATCAGTTCTTCCGGACTGGTTCCCTGCCCCGCTTCAAAGCGGCTGGCGAAGGTGTAGCTGGCGTCCTTGAGGACGCCTCCCGGAGCAGTCATGGTGCCATGACCGTCCCGAAGGGTCCCGTTCCAGACAGCTGAAGCCTGACGTTGCATTACCTGTCCCGTGATTGAGATGATATCGGAAGGTTCCCCATCGCTTCCCTGACGCTTCCCATCGCTTCCCATCGCTTCCCTGACGCTTCCCATCGCTTCCCTGACGCTTCCCGCTTCCCCCTTCCCGCTTCCCGCGGTTCACTGCACACAAGTGCCCTTCGGGTCCGGCTTCGGCTTGTCGACCACCAGCCGGTGGTCAAGGTTGGCGATGCGCAGCGCGGAATCATAGACCAGCTCGCCCACCCTGGCCATGTGCTGATACTGGATGTACTGCGGCTCGTCGGTGATCTGGTGATAGTCCGCGTGGCCCCCGGTGGTAAAGAAGGTGATCGGGATGCCGTACTTGGCGTATTCGTAGTGATCCGAGCGGCAGTAGATGTTCTGCGGGTGGCCGTTGGCGTCCATCGAGTAGTCCAGGGTGAGTCCGAGCCGGGGGTCTTCCTTGTTTACCGCCTCGATCAGGTCACCCATTTCGGTTGAGAGGCGACGGGATCCGATGAGCTGGACATAACCCGGTCCGCCGTGCAGCAGAGTCCCATCCTTCGCGGTGCCGGTGACGTCGCTGGCTGCTCCTCGACCGACCATATCCATGTTGAGCTGGGCCACGATGGAGTCCCGCGGCACAGTGGGGTGAGCGGTGAACCAGTTTGCCCCCCAGAGGCCCATCTCCTCACCGGTGTGCCACACGAACAGTATGGAGCGTCTGGGTTTCTCCTTTGCGGTGGCGAACTTCTGGGCGATCTCCAGCACCGTGACGGAACCGGATCCGTCATCATCGGCACCGTTGTAGATGGAGTCGAGCCTTGCAGGGTGGGACGCAGCCAGGCTGTCCCGTATGGACTGGATGCGGGCAAGTTCCTCCTGGGTCGCGGGCCGGTTCGGGCTGTCGGCTCCCTGAGGTCGGACGACTTCCATGAATGCCTTCACGGAATCGTGATCGACCCCGCGCTGACGGAATCCAACGTGGTCGTTATGCGCGCCGATGGCGACGTACTCGCCCTTGAGTCGCGGGTCCGAACCCGGAAGAATGGCCACGACGTTCCGGCCCGGCAGGGATTCCTCATGGAACCGGATGTCGGTACTGGTGGGCTTGCCTGTGGTTCCGAACGCCCACTGATCCGGGGGCGTACCCAGCATGGCTTCCGCCATGGGTTGCGTGACGGCCAGGGTGATGGCCACGGAGTCCGAGAGGTAAATCGGCTGTCCGCCGGCAAGTGCCTGCCGGATCACGTTAGGTGGCAGCGAATCGCCCAGGACCGTGACATTGGCGGCCGCGGCTTCGCGCATCTCCACGTATGCCTTGTAGCCATGAGACTGCACGAACTCACCCACGTTGGTGCCGGGTGGCAGTCCGCCGGGGACAGAAACCAGGATCCTGCCACGTGCCTCTTCCGGTGACAGCATTCTGGTGGTGTCCAGTGTGGCGCCGACATATACCACCGGAGCGTCCTTCACGTTGGCGTAGAATCCGCCGACGATCGCCACGAAATCCTTTCCCGCCCGGAAGACCGTGTCTCCCACGGTCACGGTGGACGCCGAGTCCAGTTGACGGGTGACGATGGGGACCTTCTGGAAGAAGGTGCCACTGTCACCGGCCGGACGAAGTCCCATACGCTGGACCTCGCTGGCGATCCACGCGGTGCCCATGTCGTTGTATTTCGTGCCGACCTGGCGCCCCATCATGGAGTCATCCGCGAACTTGTAGAGCCGCGTCATGAGATCGCCGGCGGTGATATCGCCGACGGTGGGTGGCCCAACGTACTTGAGCGGGAGAGGTTGGTCCGGCGCGGCCGGTTTGGCAGTCTGCTGCGCCAGAAGCGGTGCGGACACCACCAGCAGAAGCGCGGGAAGGCTCGGGTGAGCCGCAAATTTTCGGGCCATCAGGAGACGCTCGATGTCAAGGATGGGAAAGCACTAAAGCTCTGGTGATGGAAGCTCATCGGTGGATGAGCCCCGTGGCAAGTCATTCAGGCTCTCCGCCGCTTCCCCCTTCCCGCTTCCCCCTTCCCGCTTCCCGCTTCCCGCTTCCCGCTTCCCGCTGAATGTACCGTCGTCCCCGCCATTCCCTGGGTCGTCGAATCAGGGAGAGGAAGATCCGTACCACCGCCAGTGGATCCGAGAGCCATGACAGCCAGTACGACACCCCGCGGCGCTCGTAGGATCCCGCCAGGGCCGCCAGCATCAACACGCGGATTCCCACGAGGCCGAGGTTGAGCAGCGCGAGTCCGCTCGCCCCCCCGCGTCCGGCGAGGATCCCACCCCCAAGGACAGGCAGAGGCAACCCCTGCACCAGCAGCAGGAAGGCGAAGTCCGTCCAGCGTCTGGCGGGACCAACCGTGTCACCAAGGTCAACCGACCGTCCCCATTCCCGCCACATCTCCCGGGCGTTTTGGTATGCCCGGACCCGAAACAGCCAGGTGCCGTCCAGAAAGCCGCATCGCACCCCCAAGCGCGCATAGTAACGGGCGAGAGTCACGTCGTCGGCAAATGACTCCCGGGCCGGCGCATACCCGCCATGAGCCAGCAGGACACTGCGCCTGACGAGAAAGCACTGCCCATTGGCCAGGAGTTCGTCGACCGGCGGGTCTGAGCGGGGCGGGCCGTGTCGGTACACCAGGGTCACCAGAAGCGAGGGTTGCAGCCATCGCTCCAGAGCGGACTGCCCGGCGAACCTTGGCGAAAATGAGACCAGATCCAGGTGATGCGACTCCGCCGCAGACACTGCTCCGGCCACCATCCCCGCATTGGCCTCGGTGTCCGCGTCCACCCCCAGCACCCATTCACCACTGACCTGGCCCAGACCATGCTGCAGGGCCCAGACTTTTCCGATCCAGCCTGCAGGCAGCGGGGGATCCTGAACCAGCCGGATCCGGTTGTCGGCTGCCGCGGCCTGACGCACGACGCCGGTCGTGTCGTCCGTGGAGCCGCTGTCCACCACCACCACTTCCGTGAGCGGTTTGCCCTGCCGCTGCAGGCCCAGCAGGCAGGCACTCACGCGATCGGCTTCGTTCAGGGTGGGGAGGATTACGGAGACGGTGGTGTCTTCCCGTTCGAGGAGACTGGGCTCGACAGGCGGGAGCCGCCGGAACCCCCGTGCCAGTCTTTTCAGGAGCAGCAGCGTCGCGACCAGTTGCAGCAGCAACAACGCGTCCGGGATGAAGTATTCCAGGTTCAGATCCCGTCAGACTCTGCTCTTGCTCGCCGCCTTTTCCAGTTCACCCTTGAAGGCGTGGAGCGCACAACGCACACCTCCATTCTGCCGCACTTCACTGGCTCTGAGCCCGGTGTACCGCTTGAACATGTTCCGGAGGGCGGCACCCGACGGGAAATCGAGCATCAGGGCCACCTGCTCCACGGTGCGGCCGGGGTCGTCCAGCAGCCGGGCGGCGAGAATCAGACGGCTCCACGCGATGATGGCGCGCGGTGGGGGAAGGTATGCGGCTCGCAGGCGACCGACCAGCGTCTTGCGGTGCACTCCCATTGCGGCCGCGGCATCTTCCACACTCATCTCCGAGCGCGCGTGCTCCAAGCAGTACCGCAGAAATGGCTGCAGGTTGGCGGGAACCAATGATTCAAGTTCCGCTCCAACTGAAAGCGCGGACGCATGGTCCAGAGCAGCATTTACCGCACCGCGCAGTGGTGTGCGCAGGTCGTCCACACCCTGGAACACGAGCTGGCTTACACCGGCGCGGGCGTAGTCCAGAACTATCGAAGACGTTTCGTTGGAAAACGGCAAGTACATCACTACCGGAATCGAAGGGAAATCCGCCCGAATTCGGCGGATGGCCGGCAGCGTCGAAGTACCATCATGATCGCGGTGGTCCGCCACGACGATGTTGGCCAGGCCGGTCTCCACCAGCGCCAGCACCTCGGACAGGCGCTGGCATACCCTCACCGTGGCATCGAACCGCAGGGCATCTATCAACCGGGCACGTGCCTCCCGGTCCCGGACCAGCGCGACAACAATCATTCCCCGGGGAGCCCCAGGGTTACGCTGTGTATCATGGCGTCACGTGGCGTGTCGGTGCACGCCAGCGCGATGCTCCAACTTCGGGTGTACCCACCACCCTTGGAGCCATCCATGCGTCGTGTCATCCAGGTCATCACCACCGCGCTCCCGGTCGCCATCCTGGCGGCCTGTGCCTCGCCGACCGCTCCGTTCCAGGCGGCCTGCATCACCGGCAAGGTACCCACTGCTTCCTGCGAAAGGCCCAACAGGGACTATGTGAATCCGCTGGGCGACTATGTGAATCCACTGGGTGACTACGTCAACCCGCTGGGCGACTATGTCAACCCTCTGGGTGACTACGTCAATCCACTCGGAAATATCGTTACGCCTGGCGCGTAAGCGCGAGGAGCGCTGCGGCCTCGCCCACGTCGAGGTCTGCCATGGACGTCAGCACTTCCTGAGACGACCGCGACAGACTGGGAGACGACGGGATCGAGGCCGCAGTTTGCGGGGCCGCCGGAGCCTCCGTCCGGTGCAACAATTCGAAGAAGCCCCGGCTCTTCGCCAGCTTACGTGCCCGACACCGAAAATGCTCGCTCCGATCGAGGTCACCCGCCATCGACCAGGCGGTGGCCAGATGGAAGAAGGCCTGGGCATTCTCGTATGGAAGCGTCGAGGTCGTGACCCGATACTCGATTTCCGCGGTCGCACGACCCAGTACCGCGAGATCACCCCCATGCGCTGCCGCCCGGGCGACCCCTCCCAGGGAACATAGCGACACCCGTACGGACTGGGTCCGGCCCAGAACCGCCGCGAATCCACGCAAGGCTACTCCCGGGTAACCAGCATCCAGACTGAGTTGCGCCAGGTTGGTGAGGGCTTCCTCCTCTGCCGTAGTGTCACCGGCTGACATTAGGTAGGTGGTCCAGCCGTGCTGCAGGGCGCGATCGAAGTCCCTTGCAATGGCGTGGCAGATCGTAAGGCCCTGGTGTGCCTGCCGGATCAACTCCGTCTCCTGGACGGTCTCGGACAGCTCCAGTCCCCGTTCGAAATAGATGCGCGACCTTGGATAATTGCCGCGGACGCGATCGATGACGCCACGACCGATATACGCGCGCGCCAGAACCACGAAATCGCCGCTGCGTTCCCCGATGGACTCCACGGTCCGCAACATTTCCTCGGCGGTCTCGAAATCACCCAGCAGCCGGGCCACCGTGGCCTGCTGCGCGGCCAGCTGACCTCGCTCCCGCTCGCTGGCTCCGTCGGCCACCCGCCGGGCCAAATCGACCGTGGTATAGGCCATGGAAAAAGCGCCGGACTCCGCCATGCGCAGGCTCATGCCCCGAATGCCACGCGCCAGCGCGCTGGCTCCGTGCCGGTCGCGCAGCGCTCCCAGACCGTCCACGATCATCTGGAGATCACGGATCTCCTTGCCATCCAGAGAGGCACCACTGCCGGTCGGGTTCGTGAAGTCCCTGAGTGCGTTGGCGCATTGGCTGCCAAGCATGTCGAGATCGGCACCGGAGGCGCGACTCAGCCGCGAAAGACAATGGGCCGTGAGGAGCCACACGGTGTCAGCACTGCCGAATTCGTCGCGCGACCGGTTTCTGGCCAGATCGCTTCGGTATGCATCGAGGGGTGCCTCTGGGACAAGCATGTCTTGACGCTCTCGGGTGGGGTCGCGCCCAAGTACAATTGGCGCTTCCAAATGTTCACGATCTTGTCGGCCCTTACGTCAACTTCGTGCAAGATCCATACGTTGGCGCCACTACAGTAAAATCATTTCCTGAATGCGCAATAGTTCTTAACGCAAACCGTTGCGCCACATAGACCTGTCCCTTCCCGACCAGATCTCCCGGAGGACTTCGGTCGGGCCGCGCGTACAGGGTTTGTCTTTCGACGTACGGTTCGGTCAGGGAAAGTGACGCCTGATGTTGACCGTTCGCCGCAGCTCGTCAGCAGCCTGCAGCACCTTCTGACGCAGGTCCGCCGCAAGGCCACCGTTCCCGGCCAGGAAGGCGTCCACGATTCCCAACGCTTCCTCCGACACCTGGGACTCCAGAAAGGACCCCAGCCACGAGCCCAGGAAGAAGATCCGCCGGTTCTGCTGAATCCAGGGAAGTGAATCGAGAGCCGGCCGCAGATAGGGCAGCGTGAGCTGCCGCGACTCCGGAGCGTTGAAGGTGCCCAGGCTGGCCGTGGCCCAATCCTCATTGAGGGAAGCGTCCGAGAAATACCGATCGAAGTACTCCCGCTTGACCACGCTGTCCGGGGGAGCCGCAAGAGCAATGAACGTACGTCTGGCTCCCTCGGCGCCAGTATCGCGCGAGCGCTCGGCCGCCAGCCGCTCCCCGGCACCCGGGACGTCCCTGGCCAGCAGACGGTTGACGATGGCCCATCGTGTTGGTGCCCCCAGTGGGAGGCCGTCCACGTCATCCTGGTCGAGCAGGGCGTCGAGCTCAGCCACCCCGGAGGTGGTCCCTGCCACACGCACGAAGGCATCGAGGTGGGCTCTCCGGATACCATACGACCGCTCCCGATCCCCAGCACCGGCAAGGAGCGTGGTTTCAACTCCGCGCAGCACCACTTCCCGGTCAGCCTCCGACAGGTACGATCCCGTTGCCCGCACCAGTCGGGAGAGCAGCCCTGCTGCGATCTGCTCATCACTCTCGCCTGGCAGGTCGCGCAGCACCATCTGGATGAAGCGCTGGGGCGACAACTGCGCCTCGCGCACCAGGTCCCAGAGTGCCCCCCACAGCATGGCTCGCTGGAAGGGGTCCGTGACACCGCCGAGGGACTTCTCCAGGTCAGTGACACTCGCCGGGTCCAGCAGCACGAGCGCGTATGCCTGATCTCCCGAGTTCGCGAAGATCCAGTTCGGAGCCGGAAGTCCAACCGCACTGGTCACCCATGTGGTGTCCGTCGTAAGCCGAACGGGGAGACGTGTAACAGCATCCGGCCCCCTCCACAGCATCAGCTCCGTGCTGATCGGCCACGGATCCGGTCCGGAGACATCCCGGGCCGGACGCTGGATCAGCGCCAGCCGGGCGATCCTGCCATCGCGAATCTGCACCATCTGCTCGATGACCGGCATTCCCGGCCGTCGGATGTAGGCCTTGCCCCATGAATCCAGCGACTGGCCCCAGGAAGCGCCGATGGAACCAAGGAGATCCTCCCACGTCGCATTCCCGAACTCATACCGGCGCAGGAACGAACGGAGACCCTCCTGAAAGACGGCGTCTCCCACCAGAAAATCGAGCTGCTTCAGGACGGCCGGCGCCTTGTTGTAGACGATTGCCCCATAGTTGCTCTTGGCCTTGTCCAGGTTGTCCAGCGCCTGCCAGACGGGTGTCGTTCCTTCCGTGGCGTCCACGGCATACGCTGCGGGTTTGTTGCGAAGATAGAAACTCTGCCATGCCCCGGACTCCGGATCGAGAGCCGCCTGCATCTTCGCTGCCATATAGGTGGCGAAGCCTTCCTTCAGCCACAGATCGTCGAACCACCGCATGGTGACGAGGTCGCCGAACCACTGATGGGCAATCTCGTGATAGATGGTGGACGTCCGGCCCAGCCGCTGCGGCAAGGTGGGGCGTTCCCGGAAAATGAAACGGTCCTCGTTGTAGAAGATCGCCCCGGGATGTTCCATGCCACCGAATGGGAACGCTGGCGCCAGCAGAACATCCAGTTTACCGAAGGGATAGGGATAGTCGAAGTATCGTTCCAGCCAGCGAAGCCCCCGCTGATTGTCGGCGATGATCGAATCAGCATCCACTTCGTGCCTGCGCGACCTGCGGACGTAGAGACCGATCGACCCATCTCCGGACGTAAGGCGAGCCCAGGGCCCCGCGGCGAAGGCTATGAGATAGGTACTTATGGGACGCGTCTCGCCGAACCGGTGGGTAACCGTCCCACCCGAACTGTCTGCCTGCACCACACGGGTATTGGAGAGCGCCGCCCAACCGGAGGGCGTGGTCAGCGTGAGCGACACCCGGGCCTTCAGATCGGGCTGGTCGAATGCCGGGAACAGTTGCTGGGCGTCACTGGGCACCAGCAGGGTGTACAGATAGGTCGCGCTGTCGGAGGGATCCTCGACACGGATGATGCTGGCGCCAGCCGCGGCTATCCGCGCGTCGAACCCGAACTCCAGTTCGTTGTTCCCCTGCACGACCGAACTCCGGGGAATCCGGATGTGATGACCGTTGAACTCCACGTCATGGAGCGTCGTGCCGTTGACGCGGACGTGGTGCAGTCGGGGTCCCCGGAAATCCACGATGACATCACCACGGTCTCCAAGTCGAAAACGCGTCACCAGACGACCCCTGGCGGTGTCTCCGTGAGTGACGTCGAGTTCGAGATCGTAGCGTACGTCCGAGATCCGTGCGCGCCGGTCGGCCGCAAGCGCGGCGGAGACGCCCGGCGTCATCAGTGAGTCCGGAGCCGGTCCGTGAATGGGCGACCCGGTCAGGCCAGCGGTCACCAGGAGTTGGAGGAGCATCCGTTGAAAGTGATCGTGCCTGCGCAGCAGTGAAAGATACTCTGAAAGTATCAGGAAGCACCCACCTTGTCGCCGCGCTGCCCGCGGTCAATCTTCGTCCCCGGACGAACATCGGACGAGGATGCGAATGCGAATCGCCAGGGTGGGCGTGGTGGGTGCGGGTGCCATGGGAACCGGAATCGCGGCATTGGCGGCGTCAGCGGGGATGCCGGTGGTCCTGCTCGACGTTCCTGACGAACCGGATCGCGACGGTCGTGCCCGGAAGGCCGTTGCCCGGGCGCTGAAGGCGCGACCGTCGGCCTTCATGGATGCCGACTGTGCTGCCCGGGTGTCGATCGGCAACACCGAGGACCATCTCGAACGGCTCAGCACCTGCGACTGGGTGGTGGAGGCCATTGTCGAACGGCCGGATCCCAAACGTGCGCTGTTTGGCCGACTCGAAGGAGTCCTCCGTCCGGGAACCATCGTGACCTCGAACACCTCCGGGATCCCCATCTCGACACTGGCCGAGGGACGCGGTGAGGCTTTCCGACAGCACTTCCTGGGCAGTCATTTCTTCAATCCGGTTCGCTTCCTTCACCTGCTGGAACTCATTCCCACGGCGGATACGCTGCCCGACGTGGTGACGGCGCTCCGCGACATCGCCGAGAGGGTGCTGGGCAAGGGCGTGGTGATCGCTCGGGACGTACCGGGCTTCATTGCCAATCGGCTGGGTGTCCACAGCATGTTCCGCACGGTCAGGCTGATGGAGGAGTTCGGTCTGGCCATCGATGAAGTGGATGCGCTCACCGGCACCCTGATCGGACGGCCGAAGTCGGCCACGTTCCGCACCGCCGATATCACCGGAATCGATGTGCTGGCTGATGTCTCCGCGGGACTGTCCGCCACCACGGGCGAGGATTTTTCGCTGCCGGAATGGATCCATCAACTCGTCAGGCAGGGGCGTCTGGGAGAGAAGACCGGCGCTGGCTTCTACCGGAAGGAGGGGAAGCAGATCTTCACCCTGGACTGGCGTACGGGCGAGTACCGTCCCCAGGCGATCCCGGAACTGAAGGAACTGTCGTTCCTGTCACGGGAACCTCTGTCGGCCCGTCTGCGAGGGATCGCCAAGGCTGGTGGCTCGCACGCCGCGTTCCTCCGGGCGGTCCTGCTGGACATGGCCGCCTACACGCTGGAAAAGACACCGGTGGTCGCCAATGACATCGCCTCGGTCGATCGTGCCCTGGAATGGGGGTTCGCCTGGGAGTTGGGGCCATTCGGGATGTTCGACGCCCTTGGTGTCGAGTGGCTGCGCAAGAATCTTCCCCGGAGCGCCACCGAGCCCAACCTCCTGAATGCCGTCAGAGAAGGCTTTTACCGGCGTCTGGGAAGTGGTCCCCGTCAGCTCTCCTTCCTGGGTGAGTATGCGCCCATCGAGCCGATTCCCCGCAGTCTGGATCTGGACCTCATCCAGTTGCGACTGGGAACTCTGGCGCATAACGACCAGGCCACACTGCTCGATATCGGTGACGGTGTGGCACTGCTCCGGCTGCACGGAAAGGCAAACACCATCGGTACGGGTGCCCTGGATCTGATCGACCAGTCCATGCAACTGGTCGACCGCAGTGGATTCGCGGGTCTGGTGATCGGAAGCGGTGACGCCAGGACGTTCTCGGGCGGTGCCAATCTGGTCGAAGTCCTGGCCGCGGCGGAGGGGGGCAAGTGGGATGAACTGAACGCCACCGTGGTGCGCTTCCAGCGCGCCGTAGCGTCCCTGCGGCAGGCCCCCTTCCCGGTGGTGGTCGCTCCCTCCGGCATTGCGCTGGGCGGAGGCGCGGAGTTCGTGCTGCACGCCACCCGGGTGCAGGCCGGTGCGGAACTGTACCTGGGGCTCGTGGAGGTGGGCGTCGGTCTGCTTCCGGCCGGTGGTGGCACGAAGGAACTCCTGTTCCGTTTCACGCAGGAACTGGAGCCGTACGAGGAGTGCGACCCGTTCGAGGCCGTGAAGCGTGCTTTCAAGTTGATCAGCATGGCCAGCATGAGCAGCAGCGCCCTCGACGCCCGTCGTCTGGGGCTCCTGAGACACGCAGACCGGATCACGATGAACCGGAGTCGAGTACTGGCGGATGCCAAAGCCCGTGTACTGGAACTTGCAGCGGACCACAGTCTCCCACTTCCGCGAAGGATCCGGGCCCTGGGAAATGAAGCGCTGGGGAACCTGCGCTACGCGGTGTGGTCCATGCGGGAGGCGGGATACATCAGTGACCACGACGTGCTGATTGGCGGAAAGATCGCGCATGTCCTCTCGGGTGGTGAGGGCCCTCCCCGAATGGTGACGGAGCAGGACATCCTCGACCTGGAGCGGGAGGCGTTTCTCTCCCTGCTCGGTACGCCGGAAACGCAGGCGCGAATCCGGCACATGCTGGAAACCGGCAAACCTCTGCGGAACTGAACCATGCGTGAAGCGGTGATCATCGCTGCGGTGCGTACTCCGGTGGGGCGCGGGAAGCCTGGAGGTGCGCTTGCCGACGTTCATCCCATCGATCTCTCGGCTACCGTGATCCGCGAGGCGGTAAAGAGGGCCAACGTCGACCCTCACGATGTCGACGACGTGCTCTGGGGCTGTGCCATGCCGGAGGGCTCCCAGGGTCTGAACATCGGGAGGCTGGCGGCGCTGCGCGCCCGCCTCCCGGTTGAGGTACCCGCCGCGACCATCAACCGATTCTGCTCGTCCGGGCTTCAGAGCATCGCCATGGGAGCGCAGGCAATCATGTCCGGGATGGCGGACCTGGTCATTGCCGGTGGAGTCGAGATGATGAGCCAGGTGCCCATGTCTGGCTGGCACACACGTCTCCACCCGGACATGACGGAGAACATGATTGCGATGGGCCTGACCGCGGAGCGCGTGGCGGAACGCTGGCAGGTATCCCGCCAGGACCAGGATGCCTATGCCCTGGAGAGCCATCGCAAGGCAGCCGCGGCCCTGGCCGCGAATCGGTTCGACGCGGAACTCGTCCCCGTGCCCGTGGAGAAGGTGAACTGGTCGGGAACCGAACGCAGGGTCACCCAGGGGCTCTTTGCGCGCGATGAGCTGGTCCGGACCGACACCAGCATGGAACTGCTGGGGGCACTCCGGCCCGCATTCAAGTCAAACGGTACAGTGACTGCGGGGAACTCCAGCCCATATTCCGATGGGTCCGCGGCGGTGGTCCTGGCGAGCAATGACTACGTGCGGGCGCACGGACTGAGCAGCATGGCGCGATTTGTATCCTTCGCGGTCGCGGGTGTGGAGCCGGACGTGATGGGTGTGGGACCGATGCGTGCCGTGCCGAAGGTCTTGCAGCGCGCCAAAGCAACGATGGCCGACGTGAAACTGATCGAATTCAACGAGGCGTTCGCATCACAGGCACTGGCCGTGAAGAGGGAACTGGGATTCAGGGACGAGATTCTGAACGTCAACGGTGGAGCGATTGCCCTGGGGCATCCACTGGGCGCCACGGGAGCAAAGCTGATGACACAGTTGCTCCACGAGCTGGGACGCCGGGGAGGCGGGCTGGGGCTGGTCACGATGTGCATTGGTGGGGGCATGGGAGCTGCCGCTTTAGTGGCGCGGGAAGGGGGAAGCGGGAAGCGGGAAGCGTGAGGGAAGCGATGGGATGGGAAGCGGTGGAGCACCCGGCTAAATTGACGCTCCGCGGCCGCTCAGCCAGTCCGGTGGCAGCCGCTGTACCACTTCCTCGCAGGTCCCGCTTCCCGTCCGCCTTCCCGCTTCCCGCTTCCCGCTTCCCGTCCGCTTCCCGCTTCCCGCTTCCCGCTTCCCGCCAAAGAATGCCGTCCATCACCATGAAGTCAGGCAGGCTCCAGGTTCCTGATCAGCCCATCATTCCATTCATCGAAGGCGACGGGACCGGCCCGGACATCTGGCGGGCGTCGCAGCTCGTGTTCGATGCGGCAGTCGCGAAGGCCTATGGAAACCGGCGCTCGATCTCCTGGCTCGAAGTCCTGGCGGGCGAGAAGTCCAAGAACAAACTGGATACCTGGCTCCCGGACGAGACGCTCACTACCATCGCGTCTCATCTGGTGGCCATCAAGGGACCGCTGACCACGCCAGTAGGCGGTGGTTTCCGGTCGCTCAACGTGACCCTGAGGCAGAAGCTCGACCTGTACGCCTGTGTCCGACCGGTACGGTACTTCGAGGGCGTCCCCTCACCGGTAAAGCGTCCCGAGGACGTGAACATGGTCATCTTCCGGGAAAATACCGAGGACACCTATGCCGGCATCGAGTATCAGCAGGGTTCTCCGGAGGCGCGCAAGCTGATTGCCTTCCTGCAGGAAGAGATGGGCGTCGCCAAGATCCGTTTCCCGGGAACGAGCGGCATCGGAATCAAGCCCATGTCGGTCGAGGGAACCAATCGCCTGGTTCGGAGCGCGATCCGATACGCCATCGCCGAGGGGTTCAACAGCGTGACCCTGGTCCACAAGGGCAACATCATGAAGTTCACGGAGGGTGGATTCCGTGACTGGGGCTACCGCCTGGCGAAGGAGGAGTTCGGTGGCGTGGAGATCGACGGCGGTCCCTGGCTCCGACTCCCCAACGGGATCGTCATCAAGGACGTCATTGCGGATGCTTTCCTGCAGCAGATCCTCACCCGGCCCCGGGAGTACGGCGTGATTGCCACGCCCAACCTGAACGGTGACTACATCTCGGATGCGCTGGCGGCGCAGGTTGGCGGGATCGGCATTGCACCCGGCGCCAACATCAACTACGACACGGGACACGCCATCTTTGAGGCGACCCACGGCACCGCACCCAAGTACGCCAATCTGGACAAGGTGAACCCGGGTTCCGTCATTCTGTCGGGTGAGATGATGTTCCGCTATCTGGGATGGCACGAGGCGGCGGATCTGATCATCTCCGCACTGCAGACGACCATCGCGCAGAAGCGCGTGACCTACGATTTCGAGCGGCTCATGCCCGGCGCCACTCTGGTGAGCTGCAGTGGATTTGGGCAGGCGCTGGTGGACAACATGTGAACGGGTCTGGTGCCTCGGTCAGCCGGAAAGACTGGGACACCACGGGGCAACGACGACTACCGGTCGCGCAGAGCTTCCTGGAGCGCCTCCGTGACGCAGCGAGCAATCACCGTACCCGGGCCTGCGCCGCGGCATTCAAGTGGCGGCTATGGCCTGTATTTCGATGTGGTATCCGTAATGCAGCTCGTTGACCGGCACGATTGCTCTGGCGGGGCGATGGGATCCCATGATCCGGGCATATGTCGCGTTCACCTCGCTCCATAGCGACATGTCGGATACGTAGATGGTCATCTGGACGACCTTGTCCAGGCTGCTTCCCACGGACTCCAGAATGGCCGCCACATTGCGCAGCGCCTGTTCGGTCTCCTGTGCAATGGGTCCCGGGTGATGCTCCTTCCGCCCTGGTACGAATGCAAGCTGGCCGGCAACGAAGACGAAACCGTTGTGCACCACCGCCTGGGAATAATGGCCGCCGGGTGCTGGTGCGTTGGGAGTACTCACGAACTGCATACGGTTACCTCAAGATGATCTGGTTCCACGATCACGAGGGTTCATAGGCTGGCAGCACCGTCCCGGTGCAGTCTCCAAGGCCAATACGGGCAAAGCCTTCGCGTTCGCAGGTACCCCGTAGAGTCACCTCATCTCCATCCTGGAGGAAACTCCTCTCCTCCCCATCCGGGAGTCGCAGGGGTTCGGTACCCCGCCAGGCAAGTTCCAGGAGACAACTGCGGGACTCCCGGGCAGCACCGGACACCGTGCCACTGCCGAGGAGGTCGCCAGGGCGAAGATTGCAGCCGTTGCTGGTGTGGTGCGCAATGAACTGCGCCGGTGACCAGTAGAGCTCCGCCAGTGATGCCCGCGAAATGATGACGGCTGGTTCTCCCGCCTCCCGCATGGCAGCGGTACTCAGCAGCACCTCCACCCTGGCGTCGATGGCTCCCGTCTCGGCCAGCGCGGGGTGCCAGAGGTACGGCAACGGTTCGGGGTCATCTGCCGGCCTCTGGGCGATGGGTACGCGAAACGGCGCCAGTGCCTCCATGGTGACGACCCATGGGCTGATGGTCGTGGCAAATGACTTGGCGAGGAACGGTCCCAGGGGCTGGTACTCCCATGCCTGCACGTCGCGGGCGGACCAGTCATTGAGGAGGCACATTCCGAACAGCATTCGCTCCGCCTCACCGACCGCCACCGGTTCACCGATCGCATTTCCCAGCCCCACCACGAACCCCACTTCGGCTTCGTAATCCAATCGCGCGGTAGGCCCCCACCCTGGGGGAGCTCCACCCTGTGGCGCGTGCTGACCCCATGGCCGGCGGACCGGCGTGCCGCTCACCACTATGGATGACGCACGGCCATGATAACCGATGGGAATCCACTTGTAGTTGGGCAGCAAGGGATTGTCCGGCCGGAACATGCTCCCCACGTTCGTGGCGTGATGCACCGAGGCGTAGAAGTCGGTGTAATCTCCCACGGAAAACGGCAGCGTCATTTCGACATCTTCCGCATGCGCCATCAGTTCGTGACGCATACGACGCGCCCGCTCTCCTTCCTGTGTTCCGGTACGGAGTATGCGACTGACACGATTCCGGAGCGTACTCCAGTGGAGCGGCTCCAGGCTCATGAGTGGATTCAGATTCGGCGCAGCGCAGCGGGCCCCGGCCCGCGACGGTGCCCCATCCAGCAGACCCAGCCGATTCGCCGATGCCAGATCCATGACTTCCTCACCGATGGCCACACCCACGCGCCAGGCTTCACCCGTTTCCCGCCGTCGGAACACGCCCAGGGGTAGGTTCTGAATGGGAAAGAGCGTAGCGGGATCCGCGGCGCTGTCCACCCAGCTCTGGAGCGCGGTATCGTGGGTGTCGTTGATCATGCCGCCACCCGTAATGCCTCGGACAACTCGTCGAGAGGCTCTCGAAATGAGCACGAACCGAATCCGGCGACAAAGCCGTCCCGGAGGTCATCGATGAAGGGCATTTCGAGGCGCCAGTCACGCCAGGACAGGCCGCCGGGTTCCTGAATGAGGGACTCTCCATCCCGCTCCCTCAACGCCGCCAGCACGACATCGTCCGGCGCACCCTGCCTGACGAGAGCGGCAGCCAGGAAGATGTTCAGGTATCCGTGCATGGTACCCCGCTCGGCGCCCGGTTCGTATGTCAGCGGATACTCACCGCGCAACGGATGATGCAGACCGGCGGTTGCCTTGAACCGCAGACCCATGCGGTGGCAGGAGCGCATGAACTGGAGTACCCTGTCGTCCGAGGGAAACGCCGACGCCGTCACGCCACCGGTACGGATCTTGGCGGCGGCGCCAGCGGATCTCGTGCCCTCGAGCACTGAGTCGATGTCGGACCCAGGTTCCGCCTCGACGAAGGTCTCGAACCCCGAACCGGCCACCGTGGCCACTGCGGCCGCCTCGTCATGGCTGGCAACGCGGATCTCCACCGCGCCGAGGTCGAGGAGCGAACGGTGGCGTTGCCGGACATGGGACAGGTCGACTCCGCGCAGCGTCTGGGTATCCGTAACGACGCTTGTAGGCCAGGCGGTTACGTCGTCACGGAAGGCGCGCCGTGCCTCCGCCAACTCGTCCACACGAGAGAGCGGAACCACGAACCGTCCCAGCGCCCACGCGTCCGCGCCTGTGCGGTGCGCCGCAAACCCCGCGGCGGCGTCATCCATGCTGAGACGGGCGGGCGGAAAGAGCCCGGCGTAGTCGATGGCCCCCGAAAGGAGGCGTCCGAGCGGCGCTGTTCTGTTCAGCCGGCCCTCACCTGAGGCGCGAATCTCGGCCTCAGGCGCTCCATCCGTCGTTTCCCCGCTTCGGTCTCCCGGGCGACCCACTCGGCGTTGGCAAAGTCGATGCCCGACTTTTGCGCACGGATCTCCATCAGGAAGGGCTCCACCTTGGCAAAGAGCACGAGGCCTTCGCCACAACTTTCCATGGCGAAGTCCGGGTGCAGAATGCCCCACTTGAACATGCTGTAGACCATCTCCCAGTAGCCCACGACCTGTCGCAGTGCGGCATTGAGCGGATGGTCGGATTTCAGGGCGGCGACGGCCTCATCCGCGGTGGTGGGCCGGAAGCGGGAAAAGATGGCGGCGCGGGATTCCCGCATTACGGCCTCCCGCCGGAGGTCATAAAGCTGCAGGACGATGCTGGCGTCGTGGTGGTCGGGATATTCCTTGGTCAACAAGCGATCCTCGGATGTCAGGTCAACAAGGCAAGATGAAGGTTTGCACTGCTTCGGCGCCAGCCAGCCGGGCACATATGATGAGGGAAGTGGCGAGATGGCTCAGTTGCGCTTCCCCTTTACGCCTCTTCCCTTCCCGCTTACCTCTCCCCAGGACGCCACGCCCCCCGCTTCCCGCTTCCCGCTGCCCGGCTTCCCGCTTCCCGCTTCCCGCGAGTACGCCATGCGCACACGGTCAATTCCAGCCCTGATCGGTCTGGTCTTCGCAACAGCCTGCCTGTTCCGCGGCTCTCCGCCGGTTGATCGGCCACGCACCACACTTCTGGTAAGGAATGACAACTACCTGGACTACAACATCTACCTGCTCTATTCAGCCGAACGCGTGCGACTGGGCACTGCGCGAGGACTGAGCACCACGCGGTTCACCATACCGCGGCAGTACGTCTTTGGCATCACCTCACTGCAGTTCCTCGCCGATCCAATCGGCGGTCAGATCTCGCCGGTGTCGGAGCGCGTAAACGTATCACCCGGGGATGAGATCGAGATGATCATTCCGTCCACACCTGAGACGGCGAAGTAGTTCACTGTCGATCCGGCGAGTTCCCGCGTGACAGCCATAGTGACGGGTCTTCCAGGGGCTACCGCAGGGGCAGGGGCCGAAGGTTGCGAGGTAGCTCACTGTCAACCAGACGGGTTCCCGTGTGACAACCCTTGGTGACGGGTCTACGCTGGTCCTGCATCAGGGGCGGGGGCAGGCCCGGTCTCAGGGTCGGCACCGGAGGAGAAGACCGCTCGCAAGGCAGGGGCTCCTGCCTCCGGCCGCATGGGCTCACAGGCGGCGTCGGCTGGAGATGGCGCACCATACCGTGAGCGGACGGTGGAGACCTTCCCATCAGGGTCGATGATCATGGTGAACAGGGCGTCGTACTCCGAATCGCAAAGATCCGGGTACCTGGTACCGCCCAGCGCCGCGACAATGGATGGAATGGTGTTGCTGTGTCCCACGACCAGTACCACCTGGCCGGAGTGACGCTTCACCGCGTCAGCCACCTCCCGAATGTGGGCGGCCAGGTCCGACTTCGTGGCGACCACCTCCGGGGTTATGGCGAGGGCCGAGGCCAAGGGGTGGGCGGTATTGCGTGTCCGGGCGAACTGTGTGGTCACGATGGCCTGCACTCCGGCCTCCTGTCCAATGCGCGCCAGGTCGTCGGCACGCTCCCGACCTGCTGGCGAGAGAGGGACGTCACCAGTGCCTGGCGACCGTTCCGCATGGCGCACCAGCAGGACAACCGTTGATTCACTCCGATCGGGCGAACGGGAAGACAGCGGCAAGGCAAGGAGCGCGAGAATCGCGAGTCGAAGCATGTAATGGGGTCGTGTAAGGTGTGGCGTATCCGGAAACCTGCGGCTTACCAGCCCTTGCGACTTCGCAGAGCCGTGATGTGCGCAACATGATGCCGCCCGTGCCAGGCGTACATCGCCAGCAGGTAGTCCATCCCGTGCTCGCCGGAGTCCGGGTGCGTGTACCGGCGCAACCAGTCACCGTCCGGGACGGAGCGGAGCAGAGTGACCCATCTCTCATGGAGCGCTTCGAGCAACCTCAGGCTCACCTCCACTGGAACGGAGCGGGTATCCGGCAGGGTGGCCCATGCGGCTTCTTCATAAGTTCTGATGACGGGATTGTCTTCCGTCAGAGCCAGCTTGAAGCGCACATAGGCGTTCACATGGCTGTCGGGTACATGATGAACCACCTGTCGCACGGTCCAGCCGCCGGGCCGATAGGGGGTGTCCAGCTGGTCCCTGTCGAGTCCCACGACGGCAGCGCGCAAGGATGGCGGGAGGAGGGCGATTTCCTCGATGAGCCGGGCACGGTCATCAGGCGTGATCCGCGCCGGCGGCGCAAAGGGACCCACGGGGTACCGGAGATCTGACATTGTGGGCGGGGGTTAGGCCCACGAAGTATAACGCGGCCTCTCACCTGTCCGGTCATGGCGCGTAATTTTCGGCGCTTCGGATCGCCCCCTGCTTCTGTACCCGACGTGGAGAAACGAGAATGGAATGGCTGACCGACCCCAACGTCTGGCTGGGCCTCCTCACGCTGACCGCGCTGGAAATTGTACTCGGGATCGACAACATCATCTTCATTTCGATCCTGTCGGGGCAGTTACCGAAGAGTGAGCAGCCTCGAGCCCGCAGACTGGGTTTGAGCGGAGCTTTCGTCACCAGAATCCTTCTTCTGCTTTCCATAGCATGGATCGTGAAGCTGACGCGTCCACTCTTCACCGTCATGGACCTGGAGTTTTCGGGTCGCAGTCTCATCCTGCTCGTGGGAGGACTGTTCCTGATCGGCAAGGCCACCTTCGAGATTCACAGCAAACTGGAGGGTGCCGAGTACAGCGCTGCCTCGAATGCGCGACAGTCCCTGCCGGCGGTGGTCCTCCAGATCATGATGATAGACATCATCTTCTCGCTGGACTCCGTCATAACCGCGGTGGGGATGGTGAACCAGGTCTCCATCATGATTGCCGCCAACGTGGTGGCGCTGATCATCATGCTGGCGGCCGCCACGCCCATCAGCGATTTCGTCGATCGTCGTCCCACGATCAAGATGCTGGCGCTGGCGTTCCTGGTCTTGATTGGTACGAACCTGGTCGCCGAAGGGCTGGGTCAGCACATCCCCAAGGGCTACACCTATTTCGCGATGTTTTTCTCGCTGGTGGTGGAGATGCTCAACATCCGGCTGAGGTCCCGGGAGGGTGTCGTTCATCTTCACGGAACGCCCCACCCGGATGGGGGCGCCTGACGGCATGGATGGGGCGACGCAGGGGATGATGCCTTGCCGGACCATCCCCCGGGTATGCGGGATGGTCCGCCATCGGGCCGATACAGGGAATCACATCGGCGGGGTAGCGACGCTTCGCGGCGCTACCCCTGCTTCAGGTATCGCTCCTGCAGGATCCGGGCATGGTGAGCCACATGTCCCGCCGCGATCCAGGCATAGGAGCGGACGGTCTGGTGTTTGCCACTGGACGTGCCGGATCTCGTCCATTCTTCGGCGAAGAGACTGCTGAAGAACGCGATCGTGGATCGCCTCACGGCCTCCAGTTCGTCCGCCAGGCTGGCCACCGTCCGTTCGTCGATTCGCGAGTTGCGGATGAAGGCGTCTTCATCGAACGCTGCCAGAGGAGTCTGATCACCGCGGGCAAACCGGAGCGCCCGGTAGGTGAATATCCGCTCCGTATCCGAGAGGTGTCCGATTACTTCCCGCACGCTCCACTTTCCCGGCGCATAGCGAAAACCACCCCGGGATTCCGGGATGGCGTGGAGTTGCCCCAGAACGCCGCCAATCTGGGCATTGAGCGTCTGGACGACATCTCCATCGGCGACCGCGTCGATGTACCCCTGGTAGTACGGGGCGTACTCGTCGGGGGACGGTCTGATCGTGCGCACTTCCTCGACTGACACGGTGCTCATGCAGAGTTGTCCTCGCTGTCAGGGTTGCGGTGGCTTCGGGTTCTGGGGAGGTACGGATTTTCGGGACAGAGACTTGAAGTACTCGTTCACCATGTCGCGGTACCCGGCCGGGACTCCCTCATTGCCTCCGCTGGCCGGTCGATCATTCGTGACGCCGGCCACCTGTCGGCGCAGGTTGAACTCGAACTCCTTGAATCCCTGAACCACTGAGCCACGCAGTCGCGCCAGCTCCTCAGGGTCATTGAATGCCCGGCTGCTCTCCAACGCCTTCAACTGCTCGATGAGTCGGTCCAGATCCTTTACGTCCCGGCCCTGCTGCTGCAACTCGCGACGCAGATCTTCTGCGGATTCGCGCTGACTCCGCAGTTCGCGACTGAACTGTCGGATGTCAGCGCCGCTGTACGGGCGGCTGACGGCCCCACCTCCACCACCGCCAGGGGCGCCTGCCTGACGATTGGGTTGAGCACCGGACGGATCGAGTCCGCGCTGGCCACCCTGACCGCCCTGTTGGCCACCCTGGCCCTGTTGACCTTGCTGGCCCTGTTGGCCTTGCTGGCCTTGCTGACCCTGTTGACCCTGCTGGCCCTGTTGGCCTTGTTGACCCTGCTGGCCTTGTTGACCCCGCTGGCCCTGCTGGCCCTGCTGGCCCTGCTGGCCTTGTTGACCTTGCTGGCCCTGCTGGCCTTGCTGCTCCTGTTGTCCTTGCTGGCCCTGGATGCCGGTCTGGTTCTCCCGATCGCGCATCCGGCTGTCGAGGGAAGACAACCCGCGCACGAGATCACGAGCCTGGTTCAGTGCCTCATCGACATTCCGGGGCGCATCCTTGCCGGATGATGCCACGGCTCGACCCAGACGGGCGCTCAGCGTGTCAAGATCCTCGCTGATGGATTGCTCGAAGTTTCGAACGTACTCCGGTTCACCCTGCCGCATCACGCCTCGGGAGAACTGGATCTTGTCCTTGAGTCGGCCGTCCCGCATTCCCCGCGCCGCTTCACGCAGGTCACGAGCGGTTTCCGGTCGTTCGCGGGTCAGGTCCCGGCCCATCCTGTCGAGATCGTCCTGCAGCGACTGCACCTCGGACGCCATCTGCTCCTTGCGATCATCGATCTGCTGGGTTCGTTCTGCCCTGGCCTGACCCGACGTGGACTGCATTTCCTGTACATCCCGCGCCAGGTCGCGCTGCTGACGCGCCAGATCCTGCGCCCTTCGTGCGGCATCCTCCACTCCGCCATTCTGCGCGCTGGAACGGGCCTCTTCGAGCAGACGGCGGGCATTCTCCATTTGATCCTGGGCCGATGCTGACGCACCCGCACCCTGTTGCTGAGAGGCGGAGCGGCGCATCTGGTTGGCTGCCTCCTGCAGCCGGCGGGCGCTTTCCGCCATCTGCGCGGACTGCTGCTCCCGCGCCAGACGCTCGAGCTGCCGGGCAAGGCTGTCCGTCTGGGCGGCAAGGTCGCGCTGGCTTCCGCCACCACCACTTCCACCCCCCTGACGACCCATCTGCTGGGCCCGCTGCTGCGCCCTCTCGTTCTCCTGTTGCTGGCGTGCGGCCAGTTCCTTCAGCTTCTGCAGGGCTTCGTCGACCTGCTGCTCGACCTGCTGCCGCTCACCTCGCTGAACCTGTTCGTACTGGTTGCGAAGCTTGTCGGTCTCCAGTTCGAAAAGGTCGGCGAGATCTTCAGCGGACTGACTGTCCCCACCACCACCTCCGCCACCACCGCCCCCTCCCATGCTTACCTGGACGTCGCGATAAACGGCTTCGGCACGCTCCAGTGCCTGCAAGGCACGCTGCTCCGGTGGAAGAGCCCCTTTCGTATCACGCGTCGCGAGGAGACCCTCGGCCTCCTTCATGGCAGCAATGGCCTTCTTGAGTTCCTCACCAATCACCTTGAAACCGGTGTCCGCCTGCTGCACACCGGGGCGGTCCATTCGGGTGGCCAGTTCCTCCACCTGCTCGCGGAGACGACCCTGCCCCAGATGGATCGTGGTCACGTTCTCACGAAAGGTATTCGCCGGCGTGCTTTCCCGATCACGTTCGGCCTTGAACGTCGCGGCCACGATGTCGCGCTGCTGCTGGGTCAGCGCACCGGGATCCTGCTCTCCACCGCCTCCTCCGCCACCGCTTCCCTGCTGATTCTGGCGATAATCACGACCGAAGGGGCGGATGGTCATGAAATAGATATCGGTCGCCGACTGCTGACCCTTGCGATTGCTGCCGCCATCACTGGACCGGGCGTAGTACGAGACTATGTCACCCGCCTGGAGACCCAGTTCTTCCAGGAAGAAGGTGTGTCCCGCGATGACATCCCGTGAGCGGGTCGCGGTGCTGTCATTCAACACCACGGTCTGCTCGGGCTGGCCGTTGACGGAGTAGACCAACTCCAACCGGCCGACGCCGAAATCATCCGTCGCCTCCACCTCGACGAAGACTTCCTCGACGTTGGTGGGCCGCGTATCCCGTCCCGGCTTGCGTATGGTGACGGAAGGCGCCATGTCGTCGAGCGCGTCCACCACGTACTCCACCACGCCCGCCACCCTGGTCCCATCTACCGCGGTGAGGTCGATGCGGTAGAAGCCATCTTCGCGCACCACCAGTTGACCCACCAGAGTCGTGTCGTCGACGACCTTCATGGCCACGGTGGAATCGCCATCCAGGACCAGTCGCCCATCGCGCACCGGCATCGTGGTTCTGACATTCACCGTGACGGTGGTTCCCCGAAGCGCAGCCACGTCACCCGCATCCTCCAGGTGCTCGGGCGCGAGACCGGTGTAGTCCGGATACTTCAGATCCAGGTCCACGTTGCTCACTGCCGGCAGGTTGCGCACCGTGATCCGGAACACCGGCGAGCGGACGCCACTGGATTCGACATAGTACTCGGCATCCGCCGCCATGTCGAAAAGACGCACGACATAGCGCGAAGAATCAGCGCCCATGGACACGCGTTCCCAGTCGGAACTCACCCCACGACGCACCACTATCTCCACAAGGTCACTCGTGAAGCCACGGAGTTCCGCGGCGACCTCCATGTCGGTCCCCTTGGGAACCGTGGCATCACCGGGCCGGACCGAAATGGAATAGGGAGCTGCTTCCGCGGCCTTCTTCCATGGCGTGCCGATGAGGGCGGCTCCGTAGCGCAGATAATCCGGACCGGTCAGGAAGACGATCGTACCCAACGCGGCGATCGCGGCCAGGGCGAAGGCCCCCCGCCGTATCCCCGTGGTCTCGACCGCGACGCCGTTGCCGTGGGGCCGCAAACGCCGCACGGCATCGTTCACCAGGCCCGTTGCCAGGCCCGATCCACGGATCTCCGCCGGCGCGCCGGGAGACGTCGCCTCCACCGCGCTCATGAGGGCACCATCCAGCGCCGGAATGTGCTCCTCGGTGTACAGTGCCACGGTTTCGTCAGGCACCTTGCGCAGCATGGGCCAGGCGATCCAGCGGGCGGACACCAGCAATGCCACCAGCCCCACCGCGATCCGTCCCCATGTGATGCTGGCTTCGCTGAAGCCGGCCCGCTGCATGGCGAACGCGGCCAGCCACAGCGCTCCCAGGACCATGGCGGCAACTATGGCGAATCCGACCAGCAGGTGGCGAAGGCGCCAGCGCCGCCGGACGATCCGTATGATCTCCGCGACCCGGTCGGTCGCAACGGTACGCTCCACAAGACTCGCCATGCTCAGCCTCCCTGTCCTGCGGTAACCCGGGCACGTGTGAGGCGATGCGCCAGCACCGCCTCCGCCAGCATCAGGCCCGCGACCAGTATCAGAAGATACCACCAGACCGACTGTTCGCGCTCCCGGGCCACCCGGTCGGAAGCAGCGGCTGACCCGCCCGCCACCGGCCCATCCGCCGGCGGCATGGTTGCGTTCGTAAGGCGCGTGGGATCGAACCGCGCCGTCTCCAGCTCCCTGTTGGGGATGTTTACAGCCACCAGCCGCGGCCGGGCGCCGGGCTCGCCGGCGGGCCGCACCGCATAGATCCCGGCTTCCCGCGGGACCAGCGCCGGTTCGCCCATGGTTCCGCCGATCCGAAGGCGCCGGCCCGACGGAGAAATGGCCACGTACTGGAGACCCTCCGATGAATCGGCAGAGGCAGTCATCTGCAGATCCACCGGGTCACCCACTTCATAGACATTCCGGCCGGCACGATAACCCGAAGCGTACTGTGCCAGTTGGTGGATGAACGGCAGAAAAACGAGTTGCCGCGGAAGATCGTTCCAGACGCCGTCGAGTGACGTGGCAATGGCTATGCTTCGTCCCGTCCCCACCCGCGTCTCAGCCAGGGCCACCGAGCCATCATCGAACCGCGCCAGGACGCCACTGTCGACCGCAATCGGGCGGTACCGATAGAAGCGCGCACTGGACAGGTCACCACTCCCCGCGGCGCTGAAGAGCGCCAGCGCCGGATGCCCACGGTCCACGAATCCCAGTACGGCTCCGCGATCATTCATGCGATCCCGGACCTCCGCGGGTGGAGCTGGAAGGAGGCCATTCCCTCTTGCCGGCCAGTTCGAAGCGGTCGTCCTTTCGCCTTCCGCAACGATGAGGCCGCCGCCTGTTCGCACGAAAGCCTCCAGGCGGCGTCCGGTTTCACCCGCCGGAAAGGGCGCGTCATTGATGATGACGAGCCGCTTTCCCGGGAAGTCAGCCGATCCCAACTGGTCCGCGCGCCGTACGGTGATGTCGAAGCCGGGACGAACTCCGATTTCCAGGGCTCGCTGAAGGTAGACTTCACCCTCCCGGTCCGGGGTGGCCGGCTGAACTATCAACACCGGTATTGACGGCGCCCGCTCCAGGATGAAGTGCAGAACATCATCCTCAGGGAGTCGGTCAGCGGCAATCCGGACGGCGGCTCTCTGGGGAACCTCAGGGACGGCCAACGACTCGAATATCGCCACCCCGCCGGCATTCGCAGCCAGGTCCACGGTGGTGGTGGCCACGACGCGCCCGGCAACCTCCAGGCGCGACTCGAGGCCCCGTACCGTGGGTCCCGCATTCGATATGCGGGCCATGACGGTGATGCGCTCCCGGCCGTCCTCCACGATCCGACGAAGCTCCACCGCGCGCACGGCCCGGTCATCCGGTGCCTCTGCACCCACGTCCACCGGGGTAACGACAGTACCCGCCGCAAGATGGACATCACCGTCGAGATCCCAGCCGGACCTCTGGAAATCCGAAATGACCACCACCTCACGCTGCGGCAGACTCGATTCGGCAATGATACGTCGGGCCAGACGCAACGCCGGCGCATAACGCGTGGCTGCATCACCGGGAGCCGCACTGTCGATCGCCGCCCTCACCACGTTGCGGGACGCTCCGGCTTCCCCCACCGCCGCCGCCTGGTCATCGAACAGGACCACGGTGGCCCGTCCGGCTGCGTCGAGTCCATCGAGGGCCGACCGGGCAGCCTCCTGGGCGCGTGACCAGCGATCACCGGTACGCATGCTGAAGGAGCGGTCGAGCATGATCACCAGTTCCCGCCCCCCCTGCGCGGGGGCGGCCGCGGCCGCGGGGGTGCGATCGAAGACCGGCCGGGCAAAGGCCGCCACCAGGAGGAGGAAGGCCCCGGCACGGAGCAGAAACAGCAGCCAGTCGCGGATACGCTGGCGCCGGGAATGCTGGTACGGGGTGCGCAGCAGGAACATCAGCGACGGGAACGGCGTGGTCTCCTTCCGTTCCCTGTGCACCAGATGCACCAGGATGGGGACGGCCAGTCCGGCCAGGCCGAGCGCAAAGAGGGGGGCGAGGAAGGACATGGATGCCTAACGCACAGTTTGCAGACGTTCCCGTCGCAGCAGATACTCGAAGAGCACCTCCTCGACCGGTCGCGAGGTATCCACCATCAGATAATCGACGCGGCCTTCACCCAGCAACCGCTCCACCGCGGCAACGTGATCCCGGATGAGCTGGGTGTAGCGGTCGCGCAACCGTCCCGGCACCACCGGAATCCTTTCACCGCTTTCCAGGTCTTCAAAGGTACCCGCGGTCTCAAAGGGAAAATCCAGTTCGGCCCTGTCCAGAAGGTGCATGACAACGAGGTCGTGGCCGGCGTCCCTCAGCGGCCCGATGGCATCACGGATCTTCTCGGGTGGCTCGTACAGGTCGGAGAGCAGCAGCAGGATACTGCGCCGATGCTGGCTTTCCGAGACCTTGAGCAGCGGGGCACCCAGCGAGCCACGTCCCCGTGGTTGCGCCCGATCCAGGGTATGCAGCACCTGATTCAGATGCTTGGAGGACGGCGGCACATAGTCCACCACATCGGAATCCACCGTGACCAGACCCACGCGGTCGCGCTGTCGGTTGGAGAAATACGCCAGACAGGCAGCCACCACCTTGGCATACTCCAGCTTCGTCACTCCGGACGTGCCGTAGCCCATCGACCGGGACACGTCGAGGACGATCAGGAAATTCGCGTTGGTGTCGGCCTCGTACTCCTTCAGATAAAATCGGTCCGTGCGGGCAAAGAGGCGCCAGTCCATGTGCCGGATATCGTCACCCGGCATGTACTGTCGATGCTCCGCGAAATCCGTGGAGAACCCCAGGTGAGGCGACCGGTGCAGTCCCGAGATGAAGCCCTCCACCACGAACCTCGCCACCAGCTCCAGATCATCGATCCGGGCCAGCACGCGAGGATCCAGGAAGCGTCTTCCCGGAACGCCTCCGGAGTCTCCCCGGGCAATTGCAATGGTATCGTCAGCAGTGGACATGGATAGGCGGGCGGTGTGTCGTGGGGTGAGGCCGGCCCCGATCCTGGAATCGGTTGATATTGATGAGGTCAGGGTTCGTTCAGAGACCGGACCGTGGCGTCGGGACCGCCGCCAGCAACTGATCGACTATCTGGTCCGTGGTGATCCTCTCGGACTGGGCGTGGAAGTTGGTAAGGATGCGGTGCCGCATCACCGGATGAGCCAGCGCCCGGATGTCATCGAAGCTGACGTGATAGCGTCCCTGCATCAGGGCCCGGGCCTTCCCTCCCAGGACCAGGTACTGGGCCGCCCGGACGGATACACCGTACGACACCCACTTCTTGATGAAGTCCGGCGCCGTGGCGGACGCCGGACGCGTTGCCCGGGCCAGGTTGACTGCATAACGAGCGACGGGCTCGGCAATCGGTACGCGGCGAACGAGCTTCTGATAGGCCACGATGTCGGGGCCCGTCACCATGTGCTGAAACCTGAAGTTCTGGATGGCGGTGGTGGTCCGCACGACCTCCAGTTCCTCGTCCTCGGTGAGATAGTCGATCACCACCTGAAACATGAAGCGGTCTAGCTGGGCCTCTGGAAGTGGATAGGTGCCTTCCAGTTCGATGGGATTCTGGGTGGCGAACACGAAGAACGGCTCCTCCAGGCCGTACGTCCGACCCTGTACCGTTACACGATGCTCCTGCATCGCCTCCAGCAGCGCCGACTGCGTCTTGGGAGGGGTCCGGTTGATCTCGTCCGCCAGCACGATGTTCGCGAAGATGGGGCCCGGCACGAAGTTCATCGTGCGACGCCCGGTCTGGGGATCCTCCTGGATGATGTCCGTTCCGGTGATGTCGGACGGCATCAGGTCGGGAGTGAACTGGATACGCGAAAACTTCAGGTCCAGGACCTGGGCGATGGTGTGGATGAGGAGCGTCTTCGCCAGACCGGGAACACCGACGATCAGGCAATTGCCACCGGCGAAAAGCGCGGTGAGCGACTGCTCGATGACCGTTTCCTGGCCGATGATGAGCTTGCGAAGCTCGCTGATGATCTGGTCGCGCCCCCGTCGCATCCTGTCGGCCAGAGCGACGTCGTCAGGCGCTTCCAGTACCGCCGGGTCCTGTGCAGTTGTGGCCACGTGCTTTCCTCGGGTCAATGGGTCATGGCGTAGATCACGTAGTTCACCATGATCTTGTACGCCTCGTTGGAAAGATCTATCGGAATGAATCCCTCGTCCGAGAACTCCATGTAGTCGCCCAGATCGTTGTTGTAGTTGGCGACGGCAACCAGACGCTTGGTGGGATCGTTGTCCTCGTAGGCGCCGTACCACTCCGCCGGCGCGCCACCGTACCCGCCGGGCCCCTGGTAGACCATCGCCAACGCCTTGTCATCTATGTGGAAGAACGCATCGTAGACCGGCGCCCGCGAATCCAGCCGCACCAGGTCCAGATCCGGAAAAGCGCGACGCCACTCCGCCTCGAAGTTGTACCAGGCCTGCCCGAAGAAGTCGTCGAACACTATGAAGCCACCCTTGGCGACATAGTCACGGACCCCCTGAAGTTCGGCCTCACTCATGGTCCAGAACCCGGGCTCGGATACATAGGCCATCGGGTACTTGAAACTCTCGGGATCGCCGAACCGGTAGATCGCCCCGCAATCCATCTGCGGGCGCAAGGTCGTGATCTCCTGCAGGATCTTCATCAGGTGACGCTCGGCCCGTGGCGTATCATGATCCCACTTGTGATCCGTGCGCCGGAAACGACGGCCGCGACCACCCCCACCACCACTGCTGGGATCGAACATCACCCGGAAGAACGTGAACCGCCCGTCATATGGTCCATTCTGGATGTACGAGAGGTCGTCCGACTGGACGTAGCAGTAGCGATCCTGCGTGGCCGTGCGCAGCGCCACGGGAGCCGCCACGCCAGCCGTTCCGATTGCCAGATACAGAAGCGATCGTTGCATCATTCGTCACCCGGTGGCCGGGTGCCTCGAAGTTTGAGTAGCAGGTCCTGCGCTTTCGCGTAGTTGGGAGCCAGTTCCAGTGAGCGCAACACCTCACGCCTGGCTGACGCACCATCACCGGCGTTCGAATAGGCAAGCGCCAGCTGGTAGAGTGCTTCCGCACGATCCGTCGGGCCGAGAGCCAGGATGGCCCGGCGTTCCCGGATGACCCGCGGATGATCGCCCTCGAGATTGGCCACCTCCGCCAGCCTCGCATGCGCCTCGGTGCTGAACGGGTTGATCCATACCGCCCGGTCCAGAGCTTCCGTCGCAGCCTCCCGGTCACCCAGCTCCATCAGGGCCGCAGCCGCATCCAGGTTCTCCTGGAACGCGCTCTCGTTGATCCGGGTCATCGCTTCCAGCGCCGCGGCTGATTCCCTCTTTCGCCCCTGCCGCGAAAATGCTTCGGCCAGCAATGGATATGGCCCATCGGCCTGGGCGTACCCCGGGAACATGTCCCGGGCCCGGGTGAGGTGTTCGATCGCCTCATCCAGACGATCGGCCTGAAGAGCCGCGCGCCCCTTGTCGAGCGCTTCCAGGAACGGTCCGGTGATCGGCATCTGTTCACCTCCCTCGCGTTCACGCCGCCCTCCACCAAGGGAGACCGGCAGACCCGGTCGCACCGCCGCGAACTCCTTCTCGTATCGCTTGCGCAGCCAGCCATCGAACTGCCCGTCAAATGCCTTCATGTCGACCTTCAGCACCTGCTGGAACACCGCCTCCGTCGTAAGCCCCCGCCGATATCCGTCCAGCATCTGCCGGATGGCCCCAATACCGTGCTCCGTCTCGATCATCTCGCAGACCTGCGACGCGAGCAGATAGGAAAGGGGAACCTGTGCGGGGAACGCCGGTCGCATGAAGCCGTCGTTGAGTCGACTGACCCTGGGTATCTGGCCCGCCTGGTATGCCGCGAAAAACAGGGGGTTCGGATCATCCCCCCACGAAGGCCGCGCCCGATGTTCCTCATATACCGACAGTCCCTCGGAGAGCCAGCGCGGAACGCGCCCATCGCTGGCGCCCAGGGTGAAGACGTGACCGAGTTCATGCCAGAGAGTGGACGCCCAGTTGAACTCACCCACCGGACGGGCCGCGGGCGAATCCATTGCCACCACCCTGCCGAAGCTCACACCCAGGGCACCCAACCCGGCCAGGCCAACGGTCCGCACCGAGAAGTCAGCGTGACTCCGGTAGATCTCCACGCGCACTGGCGTTTCCGGTCGCACACCATAGCGGGAGGCCAGTGTGTCGTATGCCTCTTCCGCCAGCTGCTGGGCGTAGGGCGCGAGCAGGTCGACGTCCTTCTTCTCGATCATGAAGACGAAACGGCCGCTGGCCACCTCGTCATAGTCCTTGAACGTGTCCAGCAGATCGAGGGTGTTCTTGGTCCAGGGATCGTAGGGGTCAAGTTCGAACGCCCGCGCCAGGCTCTTCCGCCCGCGTTCGATCTCGCCGGTGCGCAGTGCGTTGATGCCAAGGAGTGAAAACGCCCGTGACGCACCCGGGTCCCTATCCACTCCCTCCTGTGCGAAGTCGACCGCATCGTCGTAAAGCCGCACCCGCGACGCTGCATTCGCCAGAGCAACTTCGGCGTCAGCCGATGCCGGCCGGCGCTCGTGAATCCTTCTGAGCGTGGCACGAAATTCCAGGGTGTCATTCTCGAGGTACTGTGCCGCGGCCAGTGCGATCAGCGCGTCCGGCGCCGTGGAGTCGACCATCAGACCACGACGCGCCTCCGCAGCAGCCTCGGCGTAACGCTCCACATCGATGAGCAACTCAGCGGCCAGGGCATGCGCACCGGGCTGAACGGGGTTCACCTCGAGACTGCGCTTCAGAAACTCACCGGGATCACCGCTCTCATCGAAATGGCGAACACGGGCCATCGCCAACAGGGCCCCGGCGTGACGCGGGTTCACCTCGAGTACCCGCTGCAGGGTCTCGAGAGCGTCGGTTCCGTTGAATTTTTCCAGAAACAGCTCGGCGAGCCTGACACGCCTGTCGAGGTTCAGTGAATCCGCAGCTATGGCTTCGTCGAAAGCCCTGAGTGCGTCCTTGAACAACTGCGGGTTGTCACGTCCCAGGTAGCGACAGGCAACCGCAACTGCTTCCAGTTCAGAAGGCGTGAGCTGCCCCCTCCGCTGGTTGTAGATGTCGATGAAGCGATCGAACTCCACCATGGCCGGTCGGATTTCGCCCCTGTCGAAGCGCAGAATCGCCAGGTTGACCACGGCGGTCAGGGAGTCCGGCGCACTGCCACTCACCGCTCGCTGGAAGGATCCTTCAGCTTCGGAAAGACGGCCGCGCTCGCGCTGGATCTCGCCCAGTCGATTCGCCAACGAGACGTCGGTCGGGTGCGATGCCTGGAACTCCGAGATCGCGCTCTCGGCTTCCGCATACTTGCCAGTGGCGGCCAGCGCATTCGCGAGAGATCGCACGTTTTTCGATGAGTCCGGTTCGCGCTTCATGGCGTCGCGAGACAGACGGATGGCATCGTCGTAACGGCCCATCCGTATGGCATCCGCTGCGTTCGTCGGAGTCGGACCGCTGTCGTCCTGGGCGCAGGCAACCGGCGACAGGACCGCCGCCAGCAGGAACGAAAGAACCCAGGTGACCGGACGGCTCATGGCTTCTTCACCCCCAGCGCCCGAAGCTGGCGCGCCGTCTCCGCCAGGTCGACGAGAAGGTCTTCCAGTGCCCGATTGTACGTGTCTTCGGGGAGCGTGCCCTTCAGCATCCGCAGCGAATCCACCTGTGCCTGCAGTCGCGCCTGCTTTGCCAGCAGGGGTCCGGCGCGGGGGTCGGAAGCAACCGTGGCCGATGCCGGCTGCAAGAAATACCGCCGAGCCAACAGGCCGTCGGGTCCGTCCGCACCCGGATCAGTGTGGCCCTTCCCATCTCCGTCGTCATCCAGCATCGAATGTTCGGTCTGCAGCCGCCCACTCGATTCGTAGGCACGCTCCACCTCGTGGGAGGCATATGCGAAAGCCTCCAGGAGTGACACGCGACCGTCCTTGTCCGTATCGGCTCCATCACCGGTCAGGGCCGCCACGAAATGCTCCCCGAACAGGGTCTCGTTGCGTTCGAATCCGCTCTTCGTGGCAGTGATGACCACCCGTCCGGGTGCGGACAGCGTTTTCAGGAAGTCTCCACTGGCGCTGCTGGCGTTGATTACGGCTACCCGTTGTTCCTTGAGTTTCGACAGCGCGCCGGCGAGTTCGATATCCGTGATGTCGGCACCAGGAATGTTGAAGCGTGATACGGTGCCGTCCGAGGACCCGTGCCCCAGCAGGAGGACCATGACGACGTCGCCCTGGACCGCGCGTGTGGCCAGATCCGATATCGCAGCCACGATGCCCGCCTTGGTGGAGCGACCGGCTATGCGACCGGGAGGCGACGTGGCCTCAGTGGTTTCCGCCAGCCATACGGCCTGCGAGTCGGGGATGCCATATCGTGTGGTTGCGGTCTGGAGCAGGTCCATCGCCAGGGAGTGGAACTGGCGGGCGAAGCGGGGTTCGCCACTGGATCCCGTGACGACCAGGAGAAACGACCGCGGCACCTGCTGCGCACCGGCACGCTGGGGCCCCCCCCCCGACAACAACGTTAGCGCCATGAGCAGAACGGGCCACCACCCACGGCGCGCAGTCAGTATCAGTTTCACGCCAACCCCCGACGCCGACGGTACATCCACTCCACACCCAACAACGTCACCAGCACCATGAATACCGCCGGCATGTCCCACAGATCCAGGCGCTGAACCTCAGTCGCCCCCGCGGTGGTGTAGACGATGTCCTCCGGCAGCTTCGCGGCCTCATCCGCCGGATAGAACCGCCCACCGGTCTCCTCCGCCATCTGGCGCAGCAGCGCCGGCCGCATCTCGGCGTCGAAGTATTCCGCCGTGGGATCCGCAACTCGCACGTACCCCGCCACGGAACTCACCGTGTCACGCCCCACCACCGCGGTCACCTCGACCCGATGCACGCCGTTTTCACCCGGCACCATCGTTGCGGTGTATTCCCCATCCCGATCCGCGGACCACTCGAATGGGAGTTGGCTCTGCTCACCCTTGGGCGAAACGACATCGGCTCGCACCGACGCGCCGTTCGCCCGGACCCAGGCGCTGTCGGACACCGTCACACGCAGGGGAATACCTTCGCCCACCGCGCCCTCGCCCGTAGCCGCCACCTCGACCCGATCCGGCACGTCGCTGACCAGCCAGCGCAGCAACTGTCGCCAGAACGTCTCATGCCGCATGTCCTCCACCGGAACCATGGCGTGCATCTGCCAGAGCCACGAGTCCTGGACGATGAACGCAGCAGCCTTGCCCCGACCATAGCGCTGGAACAGAAGTGCCGGGCGGGGACTCCGCTCACCTTCGACCTTTCCTTCCAGCAGTACCGTTGCTCCCGGCTTGGCCCGGCCGACGACGTTGACGGTCGTAAGCGGCGGCATGTCCTTCCAGAGACGGGCGGTTGCCGAGTCGGTCGCCGCGAGCTGTGTCGCCGGATGCAGAATCCCGGCAGGAGTGGGCTCGACCACCAGTTCAGTGGCACCCGAGTCGACGGGAACCGCCGGCCCCATCTCCATCGGCAGGGCATCCGCCAGAGGTGTTCCCGCAAACCCGCCTTCGGCCAGCGAACGCCGTCCACCCAGCGCCAGCAGTCCGCCACCACGCACCGACACGAAATCCGCCAGCATCCGCAACTGGTCAACGGTAAAGAAGCTTGCTTCCACGCTGCCCAGCACCACGGCCCGGTAGGCAAAGAGTTCTTCCCGGGTTTTCGGAAATCCCGTGGCCAGTTCTAGGCTGTCGTCCACGCTGAGTCGGAGATACTTGTCCTTCGCCGATCGCAGCATCGTCACGAGCTGGATGTTCTTGTCTTCGTCCAGAGCCTGTCGGATGAACTTCATCTCGAAGCGAGGCTCTCCCTCGATGTAAAGGATCTTCTCTCGCCGATCGTTTACCACCACGACAGCAGTCCGTTCGTTGTTCTCCTTTACCATCTCGCCATCCTGCACCGGAACGTGCACACGGATCAGCCGTGCACCGCTCTCGCTTGCGGGCACTCGGAGACGCGTCACCAGGGCCTCTCCCGCCGGAGGCAGGGTAACGTCGCGGGTTCCTATGATGCGCCCACTGTCTTCGACCACCAGCGGGATGGTCTTTCCGGCATAGCCACGCTGCATGATCACCACTTCGACCAGGAGCGATCCGTCCCGGAGGATCGAGACCGGCACGTCGGAGCGCTCCACCTCGACGTCCTTCTCGAACTCTTCTTCACCGATACCAATGGTGTAGATGGGTATCTGCCGCGCCCTCAGTGACAGGAGCTGCTCAAGCACCGGAGTCGCACCGGGTGCCGAGGCGGTGTTGTCAGCGCCGTCGGACAGGAGGATCATCCCCGCCACCGGGGCTCCGGTAAGCTCCTCCTCCGCGCCGAGAAGCGCCGCTGCCAGATGGGTTCGCGATCCGTTCATTGTTCCCGTCAGCAGCGAGTCACTCCTGCCGCCTGCGCCGGATGTGGAGAAGAAGCGTAGCTGGAACTTCTCCGAGAGGGCCTTGAACAGCAGGCTGTCAGGCCCCCCAAACATCTGCTTCGCGAAAGCGCCGCGCATGAGCCCGTGGTGGTCTGGAATCCGCATGCTCCGGGAATCATCAACAACCACCCCAATAACGTTGCGCTGTTCGATGGCACGTGAAACGGCCAGCACCGGCCGCGCCAGGCAAACGACGACAATGGTGAAGGCAGCGGCCCGCAGGGTACCGAGCACCCAGCGGTCCCGGCGACCGAGACCAGCGGCCGACCTCTGGTAGAGCCAGAATCCGCCGGCCGCCGCCGCCAGCCCCAGGGGTACCAGCACCGCCGCCGGCAGAGGCCAGTCAAAGGCCAGCGCCCCACGCTGGAAGACGAGGGGTCGGTACTTGAACAGGAACTGGAACAGTGCTTCCAATCGCCGCTCCGCGATTTCACCGGACGTTTCAGGATGGACGCCGCGCGTCCTCGTGCGAAGTTCCCCTCAGGTACGTACGGTGCGCAACGCCCTACCGCTGGTGGAAACCGCACCACCGACCCTGCCGCGAGTCAGGCTGCTGAACGCCGAGTCGAATCGACGTGCTGGAACGGCGGGTGTTAAGGCAGTAACGGACTCGGCACCTGAAATCCCTGCCGTCCCTTGACAAATCGCCGACGTTCCCCGGCGGTGTGCCGGAAGGACGGCCGATCAGGCCACGAAGCTCTGGGGTCGGGACTCCAGTTCACAATCGGGACAGATCTGCCGGAAGCCGCCGAGCGCGAGTTTCAGGGCCAGAAGCGCCGAGGCCTCGAGGTCGTATTCGAGAGCGAGTTTCTCCAGCTTGGCGCCTCGTCTGGTGCGGGGGGTGGTATTCTCGTGGATCTTCTGACGCCGGATGTACTCCCGGCAGGCGTGCCAGAGTGCGTTCGCCTGGCGGCGCCATTCGTCGTCACCGGGGCTCGCCTGGGCCGCCAGTTTCTCGTACGCGGCCATGGTATCCGAGAGGATTTCGTCGCAGACGGCAGTGACGCGCAGCGCAGCCAGTTGTTCGATGTCATGTGCTCCCGAGCCTACCAGTCTGGCGTAGCGCTCACGCTGGCGCATACACTCCATGGCTGCCCGGAACATCCTGTCGGCGGTCCCCCGGGCGGTCTCCGCGAAAACAGCCTTGGGCTTCCTGGTGCTGTTGTCGGCATCGGACATGCGAGTCACCTGCTTGCGTGGCATACGAACGCTGGGTTGTCGGTTTCCTCTTCCCTGCCCGGCTCCACCCATTCCTGCAAGGTCAGGATGATTATCTGGATGGGCGCGCGCAGGGAAGCCCCACAGGCTGTCCAAACGTGACGATCCGGACCTGACTCCGTCTCAGGTAAGGACCACCCGGTCATGTCTTCGGTTTGAGTCCCGGGAGCCGGATCTCGAACGGGGACGCCGAAGCCGCATCCGGACCCCTCAGTCACCTGCACCCTTCAACGAGAACATGCCCCTGGAGTCCCTGGTCCAGGAAGTGGAACTCCTGGTTCGCTCGCGCTACGGTCTCATCATCGTCGACTCTCTGGAAGATGAGCGACTTTCGGAGATCCTGCGACTGGTGGCATCGCGCCTGTCGCTGCCGTACAACGAATGGCGTAGAACCAGGGGCGTGTCACGTGGCGCTGGGTTCGGCGACCCCTGGGCGGATGACACTGCCGAGCCGGCGCAGGCGCTGAATCACGTCGAACGGGAGGGTGCGGGTATCTACCATTTCCCAGGACTGGGCAGCTGGTTGTCGGACCCGGTGCTGGCCTGGCGCACACGGGACGTCGTCGACCGATTCGCCACCCGGCGGGGAAGTCTCATCATCAGTGGTGCGGACTTCCACCTCCCCGAAATCCTCAGACCGCATGCGGTCTTCGTAAGCCTTCCCGCACCTGAAGCCGACGAATTCCGGCAGTTGTTTGACCGGATCCTGCGCGAACATCAGGCACGCATGCCCCTCCGCATTGAACTCTCGGCCGAAGAACGTGCCCGGCTGCTCAACAACCTGAAGGGTCTTTCGCTCATCGAGGCGGAGAAGATCCTCACCAGGATAGTCATCGAGGACGCCGCGATCACCGCGGCCGATATTCCCAGGGTGGCGGCGGCCAAACGCAAGGCGGTGGAACAGGAGGGTTTGCTGGAGTACTGGCCCGCCGGGGAATCGCTGGCATCCGTCGCCGGAATGGATGGCCTCAAGGTCTGGCTCAGCAGACGCCGGGTGGTGGTGGATGATCCCGATGGCGCCGCCCGGTTCGGCCTGCCCTTCCCCAAAGGCATGCTGCTCCTGGGTGTTCCGGGCTGCGGCAAGAGCCTGTGCGCCAAGGCCGTTGCCAGCGAATGGGGACTTCCCCTGCTGCGACTCGATCCCGGGATGCTGTACGACAAGTACATCGGGGACAGCGAAAAGAACTTCCGGCGTGCCCTCAACGCGGCGGAACGGATGGCGCCAACGGTTCTGTGGATCGACGAGATCGAGAAAGCCTTCGCGGCCTCGGGGGGGGAGCAGGATGGAGGTGTATCGCAGCGCGTATTCGGTGGTTTTCTCTCGTGGCTGCAGGAACGGAAGGGAGACGTATTCGTGGTTGCCACGTCCAACGACGTGTCAAAGCTCCCGCCGGAGTTCATCCGGAAGGGTCGGTTTGATGAGGTCTTCTTCGTGGATCTCCCATCACATCAGGCCAGGGCGCGCATCTTCGAAATTCATGTGGCGAAGCGGGCAGCCGGCGGCGCATCACTCGACGTGGATGTCCTGGCCGATGCCACCAGCGGATTCAGTGGCGCGGAGATCGAGCAGGTGGTGATCGGGGGGCTGTTCCACGCATTCCATGTGCGTGAACCCCTCTCCACCGCAATGCTGCTGCAGGAAGCAGCGTCGACCCAGCCGCTGGCCCGTACGATGTCGGAACGGCTGGCTTCCCTCCGTACCTGGGCCCGCGACCGGACAGTGAACGCCGACACCGGCACATGGCTGGGACCGGACGCGCTGAAGCGGGCGTCCTGAGCTCGAATCGACAGGAGACAGCCGAGGACGGCACGAGCGGAACTCGAGCCGGCGGGGAATCTTCCTCTGGCGGATGGCGGGACACGGACCGAACTTCGCCGGACGCGTTGACGCGCTGTCCCCTGCGACAGCCCCGTTTCCCGTTCGTTCCGGAGAGACCCAATGCCTGTTCGCGCCCTGTCGAAACCCCTCATCTCCTGGCACCTCGTGGCGGCCGTGGCATTTCCCGGTCTGGTAATCGCCCAGCAGCCGGCGGCCAACCAGAACCCGCCGGTGACGGGAACCCCGGAGGCTCGTGCGATCAGCCAACTGCACTGGAGATCCATCGGTCCCGCCAACCAGGCGGGGCGCATACCCATGGTGGTGGGCATTCCGGGGAATAGATCGATCTTCTACGTCGGATCCGCGGCTGGCGGGCTCATGAAGACCGTGAATGGAGGCATAACGTTTACGCAGCTCTTCGACGAGATGGACAATGCGTCCATCGGTGATCTGGCCATTTCGCCAACCAATCCGAGCATCCTCTATCTGGGAACGGGTGAGGGGAATCCCCGCAACTCGGCATCGGTGGGCAACGGCATGTACAAGTCACTGGATGCCGGCAAGTCCTGGAAGAAGATCGGCCTCGAGAATACCGAGAAGATTCCCCGGATTCGCATCGACCCCCACAATCCGGACGTCGTCTACGTGTGCGCTCTGGGGCGCACGTGGGGCCCCAACGAGGAACGCGGCGTCTTCAAGACGACCGACGGTGGCAGGACGTGGAACCGTATCCTCTACCGGGACAACCTGACCGGCTGTTCCGATCTCGACATCGATCCCGGCAATGCCAACGTCGTCTATGCCGGCATGTACACGCATCAGCGTTGGCCCTGGTACTTCACCTCCGGCGGGGGTGAGACGGCGCTATATCGCTCCCATGACGGTGGCGAGACCTGGACGAAGCTCTCCGGTCCCGACAATACCCGCGGGCTCCCCCGGACCGCCATGGACCGGATCGGGATTTCGGTCCACCGCGCCAACCCGGACATCGTCTACATGATCACCGAGACCGTGGACGAGGGCGAACTCTGGCGCAGCCACGACGGCGGTGACTCATGGGAAATGGTCAGCCGTGACCGCAACATCAACTTCCGTCCCTTCTACTACGCCGACATTCGCGTCGACCCGGTCAATCCCAATGTGATCTACGCGCTGTCGGGCGGACTCTTCAAGAGCGAGGACGGCGGGCGCAACTTCGATCGCATCGCCGATGATGTACACGGCGACCACCAGGCGATGTGGATCGATCCCACCGACCCGAGCTACATCATCGATGGTTCGGATGGTGGCTGGCAGGTCAGCTACGACGCCGGGAAGAACTGGGATGTCCCGAACACGGTCGCGTTCACCCAGTTCTACCATGTCAACTTCGACATGGAACAGCCGTACAACGTCTGTGGTGGTCTCCAGGACAACGGCACATGGTGTGGACCCAGCCGGACACTCTCATCGCAGGGGAACCGGAAGAACTCCTGGGTGAACGTCGGCGGTGGTGACGGATTCTTCGGTGTTCCCGACCTCGCCCGTCCATGGCTGGTCTACTCCAACTCCCAGGCCGGTGGCATCTCGCTGGTCGACCTGCGTACCGGAGACCAACGCAGCATCCACCCGGATCCCAACCGGGTGGGATCCTCGGGAGACTCCCTGGCCACGCACAGGTACCGTTTCAACTGGAACTCGCCCATCGTGCTTTCTCCCCAGGACCCGGGCACGGTGTACTTCGGAGGCAATGTGGTCTTCAAGACCACCGATCGGGGCCAGTCCTGGACGGTCATCTCCCCGGATCTGACCACCAATGACAAGAGCAAGCAGCGCTCGTCAGGTGGTGAAATCGTCACTGACAACACCGCGGCCGAGTATCACACGACCATTCTGACCATCGCACCGTCCCCCAGGGACTCGAACGTCATCTGGGTGGGCACCGACGACGGCAACATCCAGATCACCCGCAACGGTGGCAAGTCGTGGACCAACGTATCGGCTGGGCTCCCGGGAATCGCGCCCTTTGCGTGGATCTCGACGATCGACGCCTCGCCGTACGATGCGGGAACCGCGTTCGTGGCGGCCAGTCACTGGCAGACGGGCGACTACCGACCCTACGCCTTCATGACCACGGACTACGGCCGTACCTGGAAGTCCATCAGCAGTAACCTTCCACAACGGGGTTGGGTGCATGTGGTCCGCCAGGATCCCCGGAATCCTGACCTGCTATTCCTCGGTACGGAATTCGGAGTCTACGCTTCGTGGGACAGGGGCGGACGCTGGCACTCCATCCGCAATGGGATCCCCGCGGCTCCGGTCAGGGACATTCAGGTCCACCCGCGGGACAACGACCTCATCATCGCCACCCACGGCAGGGGCATCTTCATCCTCGACGACATCACGCCACTCCAGCAGTTGAGGACCGCGATCACCGCAAATGCCCTGTTGTTCGATGTCCGTCCGGCGACTCGCTGGGTGATGTGGCGAAACGATGGGAATCTGGGTCAGAAGGTGTGGGTGGGCGAGAATCCCCCCGATGGCGCCCTGATCCGCTACTACCTGAAGGAGCGTTCGACTCAACCCATCGCAGTCACCATCTCCGACGCCGCCGGCAATGTGGTGCGGAAACTGTCGGGTGGTGCCGGCAACGCCGGTGTGAACCAGATGGTCTGGGACCTGTCGTATGACCCGGCAACCGGCGCAGGCACCGGAGGACGCGGCGGCGGCCGGGGCGGAGGAGCTCCGGAAGTCGTACCGGGACAATTCACAGTGAAGATGTCCCTCGCCGGACGCGAGTTCAGCAAGTCGCTTGTGGTGAATCTCGACCCCCGCGCCAACGTGACCACAGCGGACCTGGTTCTGCAGCGCGACCTGGCTCTGAAGCTTCGCGATCTCAGCGGAAGCGTGTCGGGACTGGTCGGCAGGGCCGACGATCTGATAGGTCAGCTCGATGCACTGGTCAAGAACATCAAGAAGAATGCCCCCAATGAAAAGGACGCCCTCGATCAGGCCGAGGCCGCCCTCGTGGAACTCCGAAACCTGCGCGACGAAAAGCTTCAGAGACCCATGGCAGGTCTGAGCTATCGGCAGTATCCGCGCCTGCGTGAGGAGGTAGGGTCTCTTTCAGGCATGGTGAGCAGATCGATCACCAAACCCACCGAGGCACAGACCCGCCGTCATGGGGAACTGGTGCAGGAGACCACCCAGGCTCAGGCAGCTCTGCAGGGCATTGTAGACGGGAGGATTGCCCGACTCAATGAACTTCTCAAGACGCTGCCACACGTTCTCGTGGGTGGCAGAATAATCATGTAGGAAACTCAGCGCTGGGATCGCGACGGCACTTCCATGTCTTTGTCGGTCAGTGCCCGCAGAAAAGCGACGAGGTCGAGCGCCTCGAGATCGGTAAAATGCGGGCGGGGGTGCGGGGTGGAGTCGAACGGAGCATCGAACGAGATGTTCCTCCGGTACCGCACCGGCAGGTCATTGAACCTGGCGACTCCACCGTCGTTCGTCCGGGGATAGAACCGGGCGGGCTCGGCGTCGCGATACTGGTAGAATCGCACCGCATCCAGAAGGTGGGTGAATACCCCGTTGTGGAAGAACACGGGTCGCAGCGCCACGTTGCGCAGGGACGGGGCCTTGAACATGCCACAGTACTCCGGTCGGTCCTCCAGATCCGTGCGCAGCGGTCCACACAGGCCAAGATCGAACCACGCCGGATCGGTGTTTGCCGGGATGGCAGGATTCCGCGGCAGGCCGAGGGCGGCGAACCCATCATCGGTAAACTGGGGGAAGGCACCGCGCCTCAGGTCGCTCGGATGACACTCGGCGCAGTTCCCCCGTCCCGGGTCGTTGAATACCTGCAGCCCGCGCAGCTCCGCGGCGGTGAGTTCCTCTTCGCCGCGCAGGTAGCCGTCGTACCGGCTGCTGTACGGATAGAACGCGGCAGCGTCCTGCTGGAATGTTTCCAGTGCCAGGAGAAGTCCTTTCCAGGCCAGCCCCGGTACGTCGAAAACGTGGGTGCCGTAGGACTCCCGGAATGCCTTCGCGCTGGCGGATTGGCGCAGCCGGTTCACGACGTCGATGCTGTCACGATTGGCCATCTCGAATGGTGACAGCAACGGCCCACGGGCCTGTTCATGTGCCGAAAACACACGGCCGTCCCAGTCCCTCCCGCCCGCGGGACCCTGATCCACCCCGTCATCGCCGTCATCGTCGATGAAGTGTTCGTCGAACGGCGGTGTGTCCTGCCGATAGCGCAACGAGGGAACAGCGCGTAGACCGGGTATGTCGAGGTCGGGGCCACCGAACTGCACCGCCCTGTCGTCAGGTGGGCCGTAGGCACGACGCGGATCGTGGCAGGTGGCGCACGACAACCGGCCGGAGGCGGAGAGCGTGCTGTCGAAGAACAGCGTCCTCCCCAACATCGTCAGGGTCGCCACGTCCGGGTCACGCTCGAAGGAAGTAGCGTAGAACGCAGTTGCCGTGCTCGGTGGCGTTTCGACCCGGGTTCCGATTCCGGGTGGCGTCGACCGATTGCAGGCCTGGAGCAATAGCAACACTCCGGTGGCCGACACGTACAGCGCCGTCACGAGCCGTTGTAACCCCGTATGCACGACGCCTAGTATCAGATGTCCCACACTATCACCTGCGTTGGAGCTGATGGAGATGAAGTCATGTCACCTGCGGATCGTTGCCGGATCGGCCATGGCCGTCCTGGGATGCGTGCCGTCGCAACAAAGCGCGGATGCGCCGACGAATGATCCATTGACTGCCGCCCTTCAGGACAGGGTGGCCAACATCGTCGTGATCTACGCGGAGAACAGGGCCTTCGACAACCTCTATGGCAACTTTCCGGGTGCCAATGGCCTGAACGCAGTGCTGGATGACAGCGGCCGGCCGTTGCCAGCGTACGTGCCCCAGAAGGACAGGGATGGTGTGACGGTCCTCCCGACACTGCCGCGCACCTGGCGGGGTGTGACCCAGCGTGGAGTCACTCCAGTGGTCACCGAGGCGGAGAGTGCGGATCTGCCGAACGCGCCGTACTCTGTCGAACGGGCATATGGTGGGCGGGTAGGTACCGGCACAGTGACGCGTGATCTCGTACACCGCTTTTTCGAGAATCAGATGCAGATCAACGGTGGTCGAAACGACATGTTCGCGGCCTGGTCCAACTCCGGCGGCCTTACGATGGCGCACTTTGACTACAGCAGGTCGCGGCTGTATCAGCTGGCGCGGGAGTACGTGCTGGCGGACAACTTTTTTCAGGGTGCCTTCGGCGGTTCGTTCCTGAACCATCAGTATCTGATTTGCGCCTGCGCTCCGGAATACCCCAATGCCGACAAGTCGCCGGCACAACCGTCGATCGCCGCTCTGGAAACCGACTCCAATGGTCGTTTCCTGCCCCGACTGGCCGCCGGACGCAGGATGCCGGCATCAGCGCTCGACGGCCCGCCCTCGTTCCTTCGCAGCGGCAACCTGGCACCGAAGGACTACTTCGGCGACGGGACGTTCCATGCGGTGAACACGATGCAGCCGGCGTACCAGCCCAGCAGCAATCCTCCGTCCTCGATGGTGGGGAGCGCCATCATGTACGCCGACACCATGCGGGCCACCACACTGCCGCCACAGCATGCGAAGACCATCGGTGACCTGCTCACCGGCAAGGGGATAAGCTGGAAGTGGTACGCGGGATCATGGAATGCAGCACTGCGCGACGGCATGCAGGATCCATCCGTGAAGCGGAGCGTGATCTACGCTGCCGGGGCCGGTGGAATATCGGACTCGACCCACGTGGATTTTCAGACGCACCACCAGCCATTCAACTACTACGCCAGTTTCGATCCGATCGCGCATGCCGCGGAGCGTTCAGCACACCTGCAGGACTACGATGACCTGCTGGCAGACGCAGCGGCCGGTACGCTGCCCGCGGTCTCCTTCTACAAGCCGGAAGGCGAGTTCAATCAGCACGAAGGGAACACCAACCTCGATGCTGGTGACGCCAGGATTGCCGACCTGGTTTCCCGGCTGCAGAGCGGCCCTCAGTGGGAGCACATGGTCATAATCATCACTTATGATGAATTCGGCGGAGCGTGGGACCACGTGGCACCACCCCAGGCGGATCGACTCGGTCCGGGGACGCGGATACCGGCGATAATCGTTTCCCCCCTGGCGAAAAAGGGAACGGTGGACCACACGCAGTATGACACCGGATCAATCCTGCGACTCATCAGCCGGCGATTCGGACTCTCGCTACTCCCCGGTCTCGTGGCCCGCGATGAGGCACTGATGCGCGCGGGGCATGCACCCATGGGAGACCTGACCGCGGCGCTGAACCTCAGGTAACTGGAGCGCGCGCCCCCGACGGGATTGTCCGGGCAGGAGTGAGGGGTGAAGGGCCAGAGGATGCGTTGAGCAGCGCTGGCCCAATAGCAGGGGAGGGACTCGAACCCTCGACCCCGGCATTATGAGTGCCGTGCTCTAACCACCTGAGCTACCCTGCCAGACCGGGGGAAGAAACCTAACCCCGTTGCCGGCGCCGTAATAGGCCCGCGGGAGTTACCGCGAACCCCCCGGGTCAGTCTTTACCGGGTCGCCACGAATCAGTGTCATAACCGGAGCCAAATCCGTAATGGCCACCCCGAATTCCTCCCCGTCCAGGGACAAGTCTGGGAAAGTCCAGGAACTCGTGGGTGAGTTCCTTCAGGAAAAGAAACGCGAGACTCGTGAGATGGCGGTCCAGCGCCCCCCGGGGACGGGGAGGCGCATCCTGACGGTCGTCTCCGCGATCGCCTGTGCGGCAGTCTGGATCGTTCCTTCGTTCGTCCGGACACGACAGTACCACCCCACTCCGGAACGTATCGACGCCAGCACCCGCATGCACATCTTTCTCGCGGCGCAACGGGTGTCAGCATATCAGCGCACCAAGGGTCGCCTCCCCGGGGATCTCATCGAAGCCGGTGTGGACACGTCGGGCCTGCTCTATGCCCGGCTCTCGGATACCCTGTTCGAGATCTCCAGCAGTGTAGCGGGCCGCCAGTTGGCCTTCACCTCGGGCACCAGCCCCGCCGAGTTCCTGGGCAACACCTTCAGCGTTCTGGGTTCGGATCAATGAAGCGACGCCGTCAGGGCTATTCCTTCGTGGAACTGCTGGTAGTCATGATCTTCATCGGCCTGCTCGTTCGTCTGGCCATCCCCCGTTACGGAGACATGAAGCGGCGCGCGATCGCCGCCGCCATCATTGGTGATGTTCACGCCATCCGCGTGGCGCTTTTCACCGGCTACGCAACCACACAGGCGTGGCCCGGAGAAACCGGACCGGGTGTGGTGCCCACGGAAATCGTGGATAACCTTCCGGGAAACTTCACCTTCATCCATCCGGACTACGTCTACGATTACGAACTCTGGCCGCTGACCAGCGGCACACCATCGGATCCCCAACAAACGACCATGGTCGGTGTTTCCGTGACCGTGAACGATTCCCGTCTGGCTGACCAGCTGGTGCTCACCGCCAGCAAGGGCTACGGCCCCTTTCGAACCGGTAACAAGGTGACCTTCTTCATCACCGGATTCAGCGGATCCTGACGGAGCCATGGGATCGAGACAGAAAGGCCGGAACCCGTTCGGGGTTCCGGCCTCCGTCGTTCATGGCGGGGGCGGGATTTGAACCCGCGACCTTCGGGTTATGAGCCCGACGAGCTACCAGGCTGCTCCACCCCGCGTCAGTGGCCGGAATGTAGCCTCCGCGGGTGAGCAGTTCAAGCTCACATACCCGCTGTCAGGGAAGCCTTTCCGGAACCCGCAGTCGTTATCGTTCGCGTTCTCCCGAGCGCATCGAGTCGGGATCGACGAAACGGAAGAGGATCTCCCGGTCCCCCCGCACCATCCCGAATTCCTCACGCGCAATCCGCTCCTGGGTGGAAGGATCGGTCTGGAGGCGCCGCTTGAGCTCCCTTAGAGAGTCAACATCACGCTGCAAGGAATCCACCGATGCCCGGATGGTCTGCTCCCGCCGGTGCTGTCTGATGAGCGCAGTGGTGGAGTATTCCCCACCCTGCACCGCATACCACACCGCCAAGGCTACCAGCACCCTGATGAGGAGTATCCGTCCAGGCTTCCGCACGCCACCCATGATCTCAGCTCAGTCCGTATATCGTGCCACCAGGATACTCGGCGGAAGATCCCAGTTCCTCCTCGATCCTGAGAAGCTGGTTGTACTTGGCGACGCGGTCGGTGCGCGAAGCACTCCCCGTCTTGATCTGCCCCGCGCCGGTACCCACCGCCAGATCGGCGATGAACGTATCCTCCGTCTCGCCCGATCGATGTGAGATCACCGACAGGTAGCCGGCCGACCGCGCCAGCTCGATCGCTTCCAGAGTTTCCGTCAGCGTGCCTATCTGGTTCACCTTGACCAGGATGGCATTGCCCACTCCGGACTCGATACCCCGCGCCAGACGTTCCGTGTTGGTGACGAAAAGATCGTCACCCACGAGCTGCACCCGGTCGCCCAGTCGCGTGGTCAACCTGGCCCACCCTTCCCAGTCGTCTTCCGCCAACCCGTCTTCGATGCTCACGATGGGATACTCCTCGAGCCAGCGCGAATAGAGGTCGATCATCCCGTCGGCATCGAGCGTGCCTGCGCCGCTCTTCCGGAACGTGTACTTCCCGCCCTTGTGCAGCTCGGACGCGGCACAGTCGAGTGCCAGAGCCACCTCTCTCCCCGGCTGGTACTTCGCGGCCTCGATGGCCTCGATGATGACCTTCAGAGCTTCTTCATCACTCTTGAGATCGGGGGCAAAGCCACCTTCGTCGCCGACACCAGTGGCCAGTCCACGCTTCACCAGAACCTTCTTCAGTGAATGGAATACTTCCGCTCCCATGCGCAATGCCTCGGAAAAGCTCCCGGCTCCCGCCGGGACGATCATGAACTCCTGAAAGTCCACCGTATTGGTGGCGTGCGCACCACCGTTGAGGATGTTCATCAGTGGTACCGGCAGCGTGCGCGACAACGGGTTCCCGAGGTAACGGTACAGAGGCATGTCCCGGTCCATGGCCGCCGAGCGCGCGACCGCCATGGAGACCCCAAGTATGGCATTGGCGCCAAGTTTTCCCTTGTTAGGCGTGCCATCGAGCTCAAGCATGGTCTGATCGATTTCCATCTGGTCGCCGGGATCCATGTCCCGGAGTGCCGGCGCGATGAGTTCCTCCACGTTCTGGACGGCGCGAAGGACGCCCTTGCCCCCATAGCGCTCCTTGTCGCCGTCGCGCAGTTCCAGGGCTTCATGCTCTCCGGTCGAGGCACCGCTGGGAACTGCCGCCCTTCCTGCTACACCATTATCCAGGAGAACATCCACTTCGACGGTCGGATTGCCGCGACTGTCGAGGATCTCCCGCGCCGTGATCTCCTGTATCGTTGCCATGCCTATTGCCCCATTGGAAGGAGTGACGTGTCGTCACCCTGATGTGATAGTGTCCGTGCCGCGGTGACCGATTCGGCCTTCCGCACCCGTTCCCGGGGCGGACTGCCGCTCTCGACCCCATGGTGTTCCCTCAATGCGTCCGCGATCCTGATCCAGCACTCTGCGGCCAGCCGGTCGCGATCCTCGTAGTCCATCCCCTCCGTGGGGATCGGCTCCAGGAAATGGAGATGTATCGTACCGGACCGGATGCGGAAGGAACCCCTGGGCTGGATCTCCCGGGCTCCGAATACCGCCACCGGCACGACCGGGGCCTGTGCCGCTATGGCCAGCACGAAGGGTCCTTTCTTGAAAGGGCGCAGCCCGTATGAGTCACCCCGTGTTCCCTCCGGACAGACCACCACGCTGGAACCGTCCCGGATCCCGCGGGCCGCCTCTTCGTACGACTGGAAGGCCGCCTTGCGATTGTCACGCTGGATCGGGATGGTCCCCGCGATCCGCGCGGCACGACCGAAGAGTGGTATGCGAAACAGCTCCGCCTTGGCGACGAAGCAGCAGCGCGGCAGTACAGCGAGCAGAGCGAAGATGTCGTACCAGCTCACGTGGTTCGACGCAAAGACCCTCGGTGGACCGGGAAGGGCCCGTTCGGCGTCATGGACCTCCAGCCGCGCCCCCGCCATGCGGAGTGCCAGTCGTGACCAGAGTCGCGGAACGCGATCGTAAAGCCCACCGGGCCGGTTCGGAATGCCCAGCAGGCCCGCAATGATCACCACTCCCGCAAAAACGGGAGTGGCAAGCAACATGGCAGTCACCGTCACGAAGGAACGCATCAGGCCGAAAAGTGGTCGTAGCCTCCCGGCAGGTCAACGCGGGCACCGCCCCGGAGGAAAACCACCCCACCCGGCGCCACGTTCCCCACCGTCCCCACACGGGTAAGGGGAATCCCGAACCGTCCGTGGAACGCACGGGTGTCCAACTCGTCAGGCGAAGACGCCAGAAGTTCATACTCCTCGCCACTGCCGGCTGCCTGGAAGGCGTCCACACCGGAGAGAACCGGCAGTGCATCCAGCTCGATCTGCAACCCCACCCTGCTCGCGGCGGCAAGATGGCGTGCCTCCGAGGCCAGTCCATCGGAGACATCTATCATCGCGGTCGCCCCGTGCTCGGCCAGCCAGCGTCCCTCGGCCAGGCGGGGAACTGGCCGCGCCAGGCGCTGGCGATGCTCCGGTGCGGGGACCCGACCAGCTCCGAGTGCAGCCAGCGCCGCCCGTGGTCCCCCCAGACGACCGGTGACATAGATCCGGTCACCGGGACGCGCCCCGCTGCGCATCACCGGCCGTTCGACCGAACCCAGGACCGTCATCGTCAGGCACAGCCGTTCCCCCGCAACCAGGTCACCACCCAGTATCGGACACTCGGCCAGCCTGGCCGCGCCGCCAATCCCATCCGCCAATTCATCAAGTTCCGAAAGCGCATCGGCCCGCACCACCATCGCGGCCAGCAACCCCATGGGCTGGGCTCCCATAGCAGCCAGATCGCTCAGCCCGCCAACGGTCGAACGAAAAGCGAACTCTTCGATGGAAAGCCAGTCCCGCCGGAAGTGCACACCCTCGAGCGCAGTATCGGTGCTCACCACCAGACGCATGCCGCCCGGAAGGCCAACGATCGCGGCATCATCTCCGGTACCGGTTGCCGCTGGCCCCCACCTATCCAGCAGCCGCCGGATGGCGTCGAACTCGCGCCCCGGCCCCATCGAAACGGCTCCGTAAGGCGACACGCTCAGAACCTCCGATCGCCAACGGCAGGGAACGCAGCCAGGACTCCGGATTCAGGAGTCGCGTCCCCGAATTGCCAGGCCCCGCCCATTGCGGACAGTACATCCGCGAGAGTTGGCCCCCGGATCGTGCCATCCGCGGCAGCCAGCTCAGCACTCCGACCGTGTACCCATGCGGCACAGGAAGCACTCCCCAGCGTATCACCAGTCTGAGCCAGGAGGGTCGTCACGATGCCGCCAAGCAGGTCACCGCTGCCCGCGGTCGCCAGCACCGGAGATCCTCGGGCACAGACCAGTGTGGCACCATCCGGAGACGAAACCACGGTAGGCACGCCTTTGAGCAATACTGTGGCTCCCACCTGCCGCGCCAGTTCACCACCAATCTCGAAGCGACTGGAGTTGACGGTGACGACGTCGACTCCCATCAGTCGCGCGCATTCCATTGCATGCGGCGTGAGTATCGCAGGTCGTCCCCCAAGCACAGCACGCAGTTCCGGAAGATCACCGGCAAAAAGATTGAGTGCGTCAGCATCCAGAACCGTGGGCCCACGCCATGTGGCAAGAAGTCGGCGAAGGAAATCCGCCGCGGCATCCGAGCGACCCAGTCCCGGTCCGGCAAGTACACCGTGAGCGTAGCCGTTGACGGCAGTTCCCAGATCAGCCTCGCTGGCGGGCCAGGTGTCTGCCGTTGCCTCCGATACGCTCGCCTGCACCGCAGTCAGGCTCGACTCTGCGACCAGAAGACGCACCATTCCAACCCCGGAACGCAATGCAGACCGGGCGGCGAGGCAGACCGCACCGGCCATCCCCCTTGCCCCTCCCGCGATGACTATGCGCTTTCGGGCACCCTTGTCGAATGCGGCACCTATCGGCGGGATCCGGGAAGCCACGAATGCCTGGTCCACGATCCGGGGAGCCGCATCGGGGACATCCGCATGTGCACCCAGCCCAATGTCCACCACGACTATCTCACCGCACCGGTCTCTGGCAATCAAATGGCCACGCTTCACCGTCCCGAAGGAGATGGTAAGATCGGCCACCACGGATTCCGGAGCGTCCCCGGTGGTGGCGTCGACTCCGGTCGGAAGATCCAGCGCAACCGTCACGGCACCGTCGACCCGCGCAGCATTGATTCGCTCCACCGCCTGACCGACACGCTCCCGCAAGGCACCTCGCGAACCGGTGCCGAGCAACGCATCCACCACCACTCCGGGCCGCGCAATGTCCGGGCTGACAGGGAGAATGCCTTGTGTCTCGGCGCGGGCCGCCCGCGCATCCGACGTGCGGCTGATGGCCACCTCGTTCACGCGAACCGCGATACCCTGTTTGTGCAGCTCTCCAGCGAGGACCCATCCATCACCGCCATTGTTGCCGGCCCCGGTAAAGACCAGGGCTCCCGATTCCCTCAGGCGTTGGCCGAGCTTGCGGAGCAGCAATGCGGCCGAGGCTTCTCCAGCGCGCCGCATGAGCATATGCGACGGTGTGCCAGCGGCCATGGCAGCCGCGTCCCGCGCGGCAGCCTGTGATGCGGTGACTACGTAGACGCTCACCGGCGGGACCCCGAAGCGGGCCGACGACTACTTGTGCGACTGACCGAGCGAGCGGCCGTAGTTGATCTCGCCGTTGTCGATGCGGATGTTGAACCCGCAGTCGGGGTTGCTGCAGACCCAGGCCTTGAACGTGATGGGCGCGCCATCGCGGCCGTAATCGCTCAGGGGAAGGAGGTCACCATTTTCGCACTTGCGACACTTCGGAAGTTCAAATCCCTGCACCACACTCCCTCCTCGGATTCAGCCGTCCGCACCGCCCGGCAAACTGGGTGGTGGTCTCAAGCAAGGTTCGTCGCACTCCAGGGATAGGCGTCCTCGAATGCCTCACTGAACTCAAAAACATCGACGAAATCGTCCCTCGAATCACCCGGCTGGCTCATCAGAAGCCCGGCGTCGACCAAGGCGAAAACCATGTCGCCGAGGTCGGCAGTCGAACGAATACCCCAGTACTCCAGCACCAGCCGGGAGACAACACCGAAACGGTCGAGAGCCAGCTCCCGAACCGCATGGGCGAGTTCCCGGCCGTCCACATGACGCCGTTCCGGCAACCGTCCCTGCAAGTCGTCCAGTGCCGCCAGAAGAAACAGGTACGCATGCTCATGAAACCGCTGCTCCCGCAGGCGGATCTGCTCGATCAGGTCGTCACGAAAAACAATGGTTCCCACTGCCCCTCACGGATGTCGATTCAGCGTACCGGTTTACCGCTCAATGAAGATGCGTGTCAGGCAGTGAGTACACAACACCACCCGCCCATCCTGCGACTGGCAGGCAGCACGCCCTCGCATTTCCGGTGCATTCCTGAAGCGATCCCTTTCAGGCATCGGCTCGTTCGCGGGAACTGCCTTCCGTCCTGCACCGTTCGGCACCGGGCCTTGCGCCGGTCCCCGGATAATGAGATCGTCTGCCCCACCAGCGCGGTGTGGGAAGACACAGGGCCAGAGGGGCATATGCGGGATATGGCGGAGTGGACAGGCCTCGGAGCGATCGGGCAGATCGCCATCACGGTGCAGGATATCCCCCGCGCGGTGACGTTCTATCGCGATGTCCTGGGATTGCGTTTCCTGTTTGAAGCCCCACCCGCGCTGGCCTTCTTCGACGCCAGCGGTGTCCGTCTCATGCTGTCGAGACCAGAGGGCGACGGATCCGGCCACATGGCGTCACCCATCTACTTCCGTGTGAACCATATCGGGGAGGCTTTTGACGCGCTGGCCTCGCGAGGCGCCGTCTTTGAAGGCTCGCCGCACCTTGTCGCCAGACTGCCGGACCACGACCTCTGGCTGGCGTTCCTCAAGGACAGTGAGGGAAACATCCTTGCCCTCATGGAGGAACGCCGGGAATGATTCCACTCAGACGGTAGTCGGTGTGACTTTCACACGGACATCGATTGCGGTTCGTACGCTCTGCGTAACCACGCAATAGTCCTCGAAAATCTCCACGGCGCGCGGAAGACGCTCCGCATCGACCTCCGGGATCACGGGGAAGAGCTCCACTTCTATGGCCGCCACGCGAAGTCTTCCCCGTTCATTGCGATGCAACGAGCCGAGGGCTGTGACCGTGAGGTCTTTCACATCAATGCGCAGCTTGCGCATCGCGAAAAGCAGGCTGGCACCGAGGCAACCGGCCACCGCCGAAGCCAGTACCCGCGTGGGCCCCGGTCCCCGGCCCGCCCCCACCGGCGGTGGCTCGTCGATAAGGAATTTCCCGGCGCCCGGCTGCAGCGGGTCGACCTCGAAGGCGTATCCCTCCGTCAGCCGCAGATCCACCTGGAAGGGCGCACCGTGCGCGACTGATCCGGCGGTCGGCCTGGCTGGAGTGGTGCTGGTGTCCATGGTGCCGACTCTGCCAGGAAAGTGGTGTCGCGGGTATCAGGGATTCTCCTGACACCTTGTAGGCGTCACGGCCTCACGCCGTCCTGCCAGACCGTCCGTGACATCGCGGTCACGTCTTCATATCGCGTAACTCTGCCGTCCCTGACTGCTCGCAGGAGGTCACTGACCGGCTGCAGCAGAGTGACCGACCGTGCCCGGCGGGACGGTGCCCGTCCCTGTCCCACATTGAAACTGAAAATGGACCTCACGAACATGGCCCGGGAATCGAGTGGCAACGAGGCGACGTTGTCGTAGTAGTCGCGCCACCGATCCGCATCGCGGAACAGGTACTGCTCGACATTCGAGGTGTAGATGGTGCTCACCCCGGCATGGTGAAAGGACAGATATCTCCCCACCTCGCGCAGAGCCTTCGGCCCGGCGAAGTCACCAACCACGGGAATGATGAGATTGCGCAGTTGCATACGACGCACCGTGAGATACGCGCGCTCGCTCGCCAGGAATCCATGGTTGATGCCCTGTGCGTCGGTCGCCGTGATCAGGTCACCGAGCGAGGGCATCCCACGACCGCCCCTGCCCATTCCACCGAAGTTGTAGGTAACGTCCAGCCCGCCGACGTGGAACGAGGTGTAGACATAATCGATGGCTGCAAGGTCGTCGGCATCCAGCTCAAATCCGTGACGTCGGGTCAGTCGGTCATGCAATGCATCCAGGGTTTGCCAGTACAGTGTCGTGTCCGGCGCGACTGTACTGAACGCGCTGACGAGTTGTTGCGGCGTTGATGTGGGTCCGACCGATGATGGTCGCGGTCGCGAGAGCAGCAGCGCCAGGAAATCGGCCCGAGCAGGCGCCATCTCGAAGAGCGCCTTGTACATCAGGTGCTGCATCATGGCCACGCGCCGGATGTCCACGATGAAGGCCATCCGGGGCCGCAGTGCGGCGATGTAGGTGAAGTTCTGGTCGGGTCCCACTCCCAGGTACACGCCACCGCGTGCCGAACCCTTGAGGAGTTCCGGGAGGATCTCCTGGTAGCTCAGCTCATTGGATACCAGGTTGTCGGACTGGAAGAAGCCATCCGGCTCGGAGGACCGGCTGACGATCTCCCAGAACTCCCGGTCCGACAGACGATCAGGCAGTGCCTGTGCCGCAACAGGCCGTATCCCTTGGGGAGTCAGGATGGCGGCAACACAAAGCAGCGTCCACACGAGAACAACCCGCTTCAGCCGCCCCATGACCCAAACCATCGATCCGACGCGGGCGGGGCGCGAACGCACCCGCCGAGGCATCGGTCCGGCAAATCCCCGTCCGCACCCGGACCTCAACGTGTAGATTGAACCGGCCCGCGGTCCTCCGGCATCGCTGTCAGCGGTGAATCGCCGTCGGTCGGTCGTGTCAGCAATCGAAATACTCATGTGATATCCAATGGGGCTTCGTTCGTCGCACTTCTCGGTCGCCTTGCCGCTGGCATTATTCCTCGCCTCTGCCCCGTTGTCGGCGCAGGACCAACCTGCAGTCGGTGCCTGGCGTGTCGTTGCTGACCCCCTGGCGGGATGGCATGCCTTTGGTCCCGTCATGTTCTCCGTGACCGCGGTCGTTGGAGTGGGCACCGGTACGGTGGACGTCCCCGAGACCGGTACCGACTTCCTGCTCGCCGCGATCGAGCCGGGAGTCAAGGCTGGACGTGCCTCTATCATGTATGCCCACTGGTGGGGTTTTCAGGGTGGGCTGATTGCCCGCGGCACCTTGCTCCGGTTCTGGAAGGATGATCCCGCGCGTTCCTGGCTCGGCGGAGAACTGGAGTGGGTGATCTCCGTGCTTCCCATTGGAATCCGGGTGGGCGCCTTCCGGCCCACCAGGCAGGTGTCCGGGCCGGGCAAGACTCTCTGGCTGGCTGACCTCTCGGTGATGTATTGAAATACGGGCGCGGACATGTGGCGCCGGTCCGAGTTCAACGGGAGGCTACCGTCCCCCCACCCAGTCGCACCAGGCTCCGCTGCGCGGCCGCGAGCTCGACCAGAAAAATATCGGCATCCTTCCAGCGATCCACGAACTTCCGGTAAGCAGCCAGGGCCGAGATGGTGTCGCCCGCAGCCTCCGAGATTCGCGCCACCCGCAGGGTCGCGCGAATCCACTCATCCTGCGCTCCGGTTCCGAACTGCCACGACTGGGCCAGGCGTTTGGCAGCAGACAATGCGGCGGCGTGCTGGCCTGACTGGGCAAGCGCATCCGCACTCAGGGCCAGGCGGAACGGTTCCAGATCCGACGGGTCGGACAGGCTGTCCAGCGCCGCCAGCGCCGCGGCTCCATTGCGCTCCACCAGTGCGATGGACGCAGCCAGCAGGTGCAACGCCCCGGCGTCCGAAGCATCCCCTGCCCCAGCCCTGAGTGTGGCGACACGGAGCGCCTCCCGAGCGCCGTTGATCCTCCCAATCCTCGCCATCAGGTGCCCCAGACGGAAGAATCCGGAGACCGGAACGTCCGTCGTCGTGGCGACGGCCCAAGCCTCATCGATCAACTCCGATGCCCGGGTACGCCCACCGATGGCGATGAAAGCGCCGGTCTCCATCACCAGACTGCCAAATGCTTCGCGCGACTGGTCGGCGCTTCGGTAGATCCGGGTCACATTCTGAAGTGCCGGGAGAGCCTGCGAGTATCTGCCACGCATCATCGCGAGCTGTGCCAGCCAGCGAAGTGCCACAGCTGAGTCCGAGGCGGCTCCGCTCGTGAGGCCACCACGGAAGGCGGATTCGGCTTCGTCCAGCCGGCCCTCCTTCACCAGAGCCATTCCCCTCAGTCTGGCGTACTGCATGTCGCTCACGGCGTCCGGGGAAATTCTTCGTGCCGTTTCGATGGTTCGCAGCGCCAGTTCGGAATCACCGGTCTCCAGGGCGCAGGCGGCCATCATGAGCCGGGAACGAGTGTGCGTGCTGTCAACTGCCAGTGCCCGTTCCAGCGAGCCGCTGGCATCACTACAATCACCCGCTGCCACCTGCATCTCCGCCAGGTCATACCACGCGTCCGGGGACGGCGCACGTACCGCCACTTGCTCCGCGATGACAGCAGCGTCCTTCAGACGACCCTCCTGACGGGCAATGATTGCGTCGACGCGCAAGGCGTCCAGATCCGTCAGACGACTCCCGTGCAGCCGTGCCCGGCGCGCCCAGAACGCACCACGTTCGCTGTCCTCGCGAGCCAGTGCTTCCCGGGCAAGTGCCAACTCCACCAAGGCGAAACCGGTATCCAGCGCGAGCGCCTTCTCCCACGAGACTCGCGCGCTGTCCAGCAGACCACGCTCCCAGGCAGCCGATCCCGCGGCATAGGCTGATAGTGCCTCTATGGAGGAACTGGCCACGGCATGCAGGGGACGTGAGGAATCCCGGACCACACTCTCCGATTCCCCAAGGGAGACCCGCAGCCGGCGCAGCAGCCCGTCGAGATCATCGACCAGCCGCGGCCGCACGGTTGCCACTTTCTCCTCTCCGAGGACTGCGCCCGTGGCACCATCCATTACCCGGGCGGCGACCTTCAGGGAACTGTCACTCGCGTCGATGTCGATGGCAATGATCCTGGGTATCTGTTCATTGCGAGCCAGAGCTGCTTCACCGGCGGCTGAACCTCGGGCCAGGGACCCGCTTCGTTCTCCACGGTAGAGAGCCAAGTGTCGCGACTGCCCCAGGCCCAACCGGGCCGCGGTGTTTATGGCCTGCGCCAGTGACGGATCGGCAGAGTCCCTGGTCTCAGCCAGGAGCACGGTGCTTCCGGGTTCCACCGCAAGAGCGCTGGCGGTCGCCACCCGGGCAGCCCAGTTGATCCCGGCCACCAGAGCCAGTACCGCCGCAGCACCGCCGACAAACGCCATTGGCCGGACAGGCAGTCGTAGGCGTCTCAGGTCGACCAGAGGGGTCCGCTGTCGTTTCGGTCGCGCAGCCGACGTCCCGGCGTTCATCTGGATCTGAATTGCCTGCAGAGCCGCTCGCCGGTCCGATGGAATCACACGGGAGATCCGCTCGCGGTTCTCTTCGGTGGTGAAATCCCAGGCCGTCGTCCCCGGTTTCTGGGTGAGGATACCGTGCTCGGCGAGTTCGTCGAGAGCAGCACGGAAGGAGAAGGACGTTATTCCCGACAGCCTCTGGAGCGTGGCTGCATCCGCTGGTGCGGCGGCGATCGCCGCGGCTTCAGCCACATACCGGGCATCGGCACTCAACTGGGTGAGACCGGAGAGTGTCATTCTCCCCCGTACCACGAAATGATCGTCGGGCGACCTCCTGCGATCGGCGGCAAAGGTCTGGCGCAAGGATTCGAATTCCGCTGACGGCGCGCACTGCCGCTCCGAATGAAGGCGTCGGACGAAGCTTTCATAGCAGACCGCTGCATCGATGGGACGCCCCAGTCGAACCAGGGTGCGAACGCGAGCGGCGCAGGCACTCTCGTCCAGTGGCGCCACGTCGGCCCACTTGTGAGCCCACTCCGCGGCCGACTTGCGTTCGTCGCGACTCTCCGCGGCTGCCAGCAGGGACTGGAAGACCGTGGCTGCCTGCTCTCGAAGAACCGTACGCTGATCAACCAGCCAGCTGGCCCACCGGTCACCGCCGAGGCACTCCAGGCCGTGGAGGAAGTCACCCCCCCAGAGTGCGGCGGCTTCATCCCATCGTTCGGAGCAGACGGCGTTCTCGAACTCGAGGGTGTCAATCCGGCATCTCGCGGGATCGACGAACACCGATTCGCCGTCCGACTCCAGAGCCTCACCCAGCACGGGACGCAGTTCCGCCAGGGCCTGCCGCAGGGATTGCTTGGCGTGGTTGTCGGATCGGTCAGGCCAGAAGAGCAGTATGAGTTCCGAGCGCGGTACCCTTTCCGGCGCTCTCCTGAGTACGCACGCCAGCAGCGCCAGAATCTTTCGGCGTCCGGGGAGGAGGGGGCCTTCGCCACCGATGAGGTGGAGAGAGCCGAGGGAACTCAGGGAGATCACGGTGAGCGCAAACGCTTGGAGAGAATCGGTTTGACGTAGGGAAGACGACTGGCAGCCCGAAGGGGTCGCAAAGATTGCAGGGACTCGCGGATCCCGCCAGTGGAAAAAGTATTTTTGTGATATTCCCGTCCTCCGGCCCCCCCCTCCCGCAGTCCACCACTTGCACCACCACTCCGGCGCAGCACTTTCTCCCATCCCCGTTCCGGAGCCATTCGTGCCCAATACCCTTATCGCCGTCCGAATAGTCCACATCGTCTGCGGCGTGTACTGGGCGGGTGCGATCTTCTTCTTCATCACACTGCTGGAGCCCAGCATCCGCGCCCTGGGACCGGAAGGGGGGCGAGTAACGATCAAGCTCTTCGAACGTGGCTACCTGACTGTTGTTCCCCTGGCTGCTCTCCTGACCTGCATTGCGGGCATCTGGTTGCTCTGGACGGTGTCCGCAGGTTTTCAGCCTGAATGGATGGCGTCCCGCAAGGGAATCACCCTGAGCTTGGGTGGTGCGCTCGGAATCCTCGCGCTGACGATCGGGGCAGGTGCCATGCGGCCGTCCGGAATCCGCCTCTGGAAGCTTGTCCGTGAACTCCCCACTGTCTCTGACGAATCGGTCAGGAACGACAACCTTCGGGAGATGCAGCGGCTCCGGAACAGGCTCGGCGTGACTGGCCGGATAGTATTCTGGCTGGTACTCGCCAGCCTCCTCGCCATGTCCGTGGCGCGCTACCTCTGATCCGGCCGGGCCCGTCTTCGCTCGTCAGGCGGGCCGGCTTCACGTCCGGTCCATGGGATGGCCTCGCCGGCTCCCGGTCAGCCGTATCATATTTTCTCCATGTCAGTTGCCCGCAATGTGTTTCTCGCCGCCTCGAAGAATCGCTGGCTGGCTGACCGCTTCATGCGCCGCCCCTTCGCCCGTCGGGCAGTCAGGCGCTTCATGCCGGGCGAAGAGCTCTCTGACGCGCTTTCGGCCTCCCAGGAACTGGCCGGCAAGCGAATCGGTGCCATCGTCACACGACTCGGCGAAGCGCTCACGGGTGAATCCCAGGCAGACCAGGTTCGCGATCACTACCTGGGAGCATTCGACGAAATCCAGCGGCGCGGTCTTCCCGCTGTGGTCTCGGTGAAGCCCACGCAGCTCGGCCTTGACCTGTCCCTGGACGGTTGCCGCAACCATCTCGATCTGCTGGCGCAGAAGGCCGTCAGCACCGGCAGCCAGTTGTGGATCGACATGGAGGACTCCAGCTATGTGGACCGTACTCTCGCTCTGTATCGTGAGCTGAAGTCCCGGTACGCACCCATTGGAATCGCGATCCAGGCATATCTGCGCCGCACTCCAGCGGACATTGAAGCGCTCATGGATCTCGCTCCCATGATCCGTCTGGTGAAGGGCGCCTACGCGGAGCCACCCCACGTTGCGTTTCCGGCCAAGAAGGACGTCGACATCGCCTTTGCATCGATCGGCGAACGATTGCTGGAGTCAGCGAAGCAGGGCGTCGGATTACCCATCCTGGGAACACACGACATGGGGATCATCCGCCACCTGATCGGGCGGGCCGCCGCGCTTCAGCTGCCCAAGGACAGGTTCGAGATACACATGCTGTACGGAATACGGGCTCTTGACCAGCAGGCACTCGCGGCCGAAGGCCACGCGGTTCGCTGCTTGATCAGCTACGGCGAGCAGTGGTTTCCCTGGTACATGCGTCGCCTGGCTGAACGGCCCGCCAACGCGTGGTTCGTCGTGCGCAGTGCGCTGACTCGTTAGTGACCGATCCCGACGGCAGCACGCACTCCGGAGCCGGACACACCAAGCAACCCGGGTCAGGGATACTTCTGGGGTCAGCCATCGCTCTGGGGATCGGCCTGCGCCTCTGGGAGTTCCTCTACAACGCGCCTCTGTGGCTGGACGAACTGGCCCTGGTCAACGGGATCCTGGCGGGCCCGTTCGCCGGACTGCTGGGACCATCCGATTTCGCCCAGGTGGCTCCTTCAGGATTTCTCCTTGTGGAGTGGCTGGTCCAGCGCCTGATGCCGGGGTCCGAGATGGCGCTAAGGGTGTTTCCGCTGCTGGCCAGCATCATGGCAGTTGTCGTCACTGCCGTACTGGCCATCGAAATTCTGGGCAAGCGGGACGCCTGGATCGCCACCGGCCTCGTGGCCCTGTCCGGCCCTCTCGTCGCCATGGGATCCCAAGTGAAGCCATACGCGGGTGACGCGCTCGCCGGCGGCATCATGGCGCTCCTGGTGTTGCGTCACCTCAGGCTCCGGTCCAGGAATTCCACCGCGCAGTTGTTGCTGGCCGGAATCCTCATGCCCTGGTTCGCCTTGGGATCGGTTTTCACGGTTGCCGCTGCCGGACTGGTGGTGGGACGGGAACTCGTCCTCCAGGGACGGGACCAGCGAAGCACTGGACTAGTCATCCTGGCCTCCTGGGGACTTTCAGGCGGGGCCGCACTGCTGCTGGCGAACCACCTCCTTGTCCCGGCGTCAGCAAACCTCATGGAGGCCTTCTGGACGGAAACCTTCCTCCCGTTTCCGCCAGCGTCGATTTCGGATGTTCTTTGGCCCATCCGCGAAGTGGAAGCCATGTTGTGGTCCACGCTCGGGCTCCGGCTCGTGGCGTTCTTTGCGCTGGTCACCGGGGTCGGTGCCCTGACTCTCTGGTTCCGGAACCGCACGGCTCTGGCGCTCCTGACTCTGCCATTCGTGTTTGCACTGGTAGCATCGGCACTGCATCGCTTTCCCTTTGGCGGGCGTGTTTCCCATTGGATGGTGGTGGGGCTCGCGATGTTCATCGCAGCCGCATGTACCGCCGCCATCGATCGCCTCCGTGGACGGGCGCGCTACTGGTCGCCCGCGCTGGGAGCCATGGTACTGGCATCTCCCGCAGGTGGCATGATTGCCACGCCACCGCCCTGGGCCACCGATCAGATCCGTCCGGCCATGACGCGACTTCAGGAGGCTTCCCGACCCGGCGACGTACTCTGGGCCTACTGGGGCGCCTCGCACACCTTGAAGCACTACGGCGACCAGATACCCGCATCGCTCTCCGTCGTCATCGGCGCCTGCGCGGAAGACTATCCACGCTCCTACTTTCGCCAACTGGACGCCTTTCGCGGGACGCGCCGCCTGTGGGTCATCCTGAACCGGGTGAACCATCCCCGAACGCGGCGCCTGATACTGAACTATCTGGGTGCCATGGGGACACGACTGGACAGCCTCATCGTGGGCGATCCGGAACTGGCCTCGCCCCAGTCCGTGGGGCTCTACCTCTTCGACCTGAGTGAGGCGCAGCGCCCCGGCCTGCTCACGGCGGAGACATTCCCGGTCCCGCTTCAGGACCTTCCCGACCGTACGCCTTGTGAACTTTCGACGGTGATGTTCCGGCGTGTCGACGGCTCACCGGTTCTGCCACCGGGGCCGCTCCGTCGGCGTTAGGCGCGTCATAACCTGTCCGGCTGCGGCGTTATCCTCAGATACGGTTTCCGGGCGACGAACCCGGCGGGGAACTTCCGGTGCGCGTCGGTATCCGAAACCGACGTGGATATCACGACCTCGTCGCCCGGCCGCCAGTCCGCCGGGGTGAGGACGGAGTGATCGCTGGTGAGCTGCAAGGCGTCCAGCACCCGCAGGATCTCGTCGAAGTTCCGGCCCGTGGACAACGGATAGGTGAGGATGAGCTTCACACGATTGTCGGGTCCGATGATGAACACCGCGCGCACCGTCTGGGAATCATGCGCGTTGGGATGAATCATGTCATAAAGCTCCGATATCCTGCGATCCGGGTCACCGATCATCGGGAAGTTCACGGCATGGCCGGTGACTTCGGCGATATCCTTCTCCCAGTTTTCGTGTGACTCCACCGAATCAACGCTCAGCCCGATGATCCGGGTGTTGCGTCGGTCGAACTCCGGTTTCAGGGCGGCCGCCCGGCCGAGTTCCGTGGTACACACCGGCGTGAAGTCCCGGGGATGCGAAAAGAGTATGGCCCACATCCCCCGTTTCCACTCATGGAAACCCAGGACGCCCTCAGTGGTGTCGGCCATGAAATCGGGCGCCAGGTCACCCAGTCGGATGGTCATCGGATCTCCGGATGGCAGGTGTGATGCAGGTCGGCGTTGGGCTCCAGGGTCCCCGGACCGCACGCTCCTTCACGTGCGGCCGGCACCCCGGGATGCCATGGAATCTGCCCTCTCCCGGAATGCTTCGTCAGTCCACCGCCGCCGTCTGCGATACGGGGTAGAGCGGGAAGGCGCTCGTCAACGCGGAAACCTCCGACTTCACCCCGGCCGCAACATCCTGGTCGTCCGGCGCAGTGATCACGCGGTCTATCAACCGCGCGATTTCCACCATCTCGCGGGGCCCCATCCCCCGCGTCGTGACTGCGGGCGTACCGATTCGAATGCCACTCGTCACAAAGGGCGACTGGGTTTCCCGGGGAACAGTGTTCTTGTTCACAGTTATGCCGGCATGATCCAGCGCCTTCTCGGCCGCCTTGCCGGTGACGTTCTTGCTGCGCAGGTCAACCAGCATCAGATGGTTGTCCGTGCCCCCCGAAACCAGGTGGAACCCCTTGTCCGCCAGTGCCCCGGCCAAGGCCCTGGCGTTGGCAACCACCCGGCCACAGTAGTCTCCGAACGAGGGCAACAGTGCTTCACGGAACGAAACCGCCTTGGCCGCTATGACGTGCTCCAGCGGGCCACCCTGGGAACCGGGAAACACCGCCTTGTCGATGGCCTTGGCATGCTCCGCCCGACACAGGATGAGGCCGCCACGCGGTCCACGCAGTGTCTTGTGCGTCGTGGTCGTGACGACATCCGCGTGGGGAATGGGTGAGGGGTGATGACCCGTGGCCACGAGACCCGCTATGTGGGCCATGTCCACCATGAGCACGGCACCCACCTCGCGGGCGATATCGGCAAACGCCGGGAAGTCGATCACCCGGGGATACGCACTCGCCCCCGCGATGATCAGGCGGGGCCGCTCCCGTCGCGCCACGTCCCGCAGCATGTCATAATCCAGATAGCCGTCGTCGTTCACTCCGTAATGGACTGCCCGGAACAGCAGACCGGAAAAGTTCACGGGCGACCCGTGCGTCAGATGCCCACCCTGGGAGAGATCCTGACCCAGGAGCGTATCCCCCGGCTTCAGGAATGCCAGACACACCGCGAAGTTGGCGGACGCACCGGAGTGCGGCTGCACGTTGGCGTGTTCCGCCCCAAAAAGCTCCTTGGCCCGATCTATGGCAATCTGCTCCACCTGGTCCACGACCTCGCATCCGCCGTAGTATCTCTTTCCCGGGAGGCCTTCGGCATACTTGTTGGTCAGCGGGCTCCCCATCGCCTCCAGTACCGCGGGAGAAACGAAGTTCTCACTGGCAATGAGCTCCAGCCCTTCGGTCTGACGCTCGACTTCCTGTTCGATGAGCCGCGCAATGTCAGGATCGGTTTCGCGCAGCGCCACACCCGGGGGACAGCGGTCCCAGACTCGCCAACCATTCATTCCCTGTATTCCTCGCGTTCGATTTTTTCCACGCGCCGCTCGTGGCGGCCGCCCTCGAATTCGGTTTCCAGCCAGACATCCAGGATCTCTCCCGCCGCCTCAACCGTCAGAAACCGCGCCGGCAGGACGAGGATGTTGGCGTCGTTATGCTTCCGGGCGAGTTCGGCGACCTCCCGCGACCAGGAAACCGCGGCTCGCACGTGCGGGTACCGGTTCGCCACATATGACATCCCCAGACCCGTTCCACAGAGAAGTACGCCCCGCTGCGCCTCACCCCGGGACACCATGTCCGCCAGCGGATGAGCATAGTCCGGGTAGTCGGCGGACGTCGCCGATTCGGCACCCATGTCCCGCACGTCATAGCCACGCTCACGCAGAAGCGACTCGAGACGCTCCTTGAGTTCGAATCCAGCGTGGTCGGATGCGATCGGAATGATCTCAGGCATGGGAGACAGGCCCTACAAAAGCCGACACCCCGAACGTACATCGGGACCACCGGCCCTGACAGTGCAATGGGTCAGCGGGATGCAGCACCGCTTCGGTCAGGAGACTTCCCAAGGGTCAGCTCTTCCGGGGCCATTCCGGCCAGGTTCGCATCAAACCGCCCACGGCCGCCAGCCGTCGCTCCGCCAGCCGGTCCGCGGCCTGATATGTGGGAATGCCCTTTTCCCTGGCAATCTCGAATACTCCCAACGTGGTGTCGAAAATCTCATCCGCCTTGCGGAGCGCGCGCCCCGTGGTCCAACCGGCGACCTCACCATAAACGTTGATGACACCACCGGCGTTGGCCACATAGTCCGGCGCGTACAGTAAACCCCGTCGCTCGAGCTCATCACCGTGACGCTCTTCCAGGAGCTGGTTGTTGGCGGCGCCCGCGACGATCTCCACCTGGAGCTGTGGAATGGTCTCGTCATTGAGGACACCCCCCAGCGCGCACGGAGAGAAGATGTCTCCCTTCTGCTTCTGAATCTCGCCCGGAGCGACCGACCGCGCGCCAAACTCCTCGACCACCTGCCTGACGCGGGACGCATCTATGTCGGTGACCACCAGGCTGGCTCCTGCCGCGTGGAGTTCGCGGCAGAGGTTGTGCCCCACATTCCCCAGACCCTGCACTATCACCGTGCGGCCTTCGACCGAAGGCTCTCCCCAGCGCCACTTCGCTGATGCCTGGATCGCCCGGAAGACACCGCGCGCCGTGACCGGGGAGGGATCTCCGGAACGGTTCTCCAGCCCCGCCACGTAGTCGGTTTCCATGTACACGAAGTCCATGTCCGCGGTACTGGTACCAACATCCTCGGCCGTGATATAACGACCACCAAGGGACTCCACGAAGCGCCCGTGCGCCCGGAAGATCATCTCCCTCCTGGTGGTGCGATTGTCACCAATGATCACTGCCTTGCCGCCACCGAGATTGAGGCCGGCAACGGCGTTCTTGTAGGTCATCCCGCGCGCCAGGCGCAGGACATCGAAGACAGCCTCCTCCTCCGTCTGATAGTTCCAGAATCGAGTTCCGCCGAGGGCCGGGCCAAGCGTGGTGTCGTGAATCGCGATCAGGCCGCGGTAGCCGCTGGACCTGTCGTAACAGGTCACCAGTTGCTCGTGGCCCTGCTCGGTCATCTGCGCCAGTGTCGTCATGTCATGTCCCTGAGGTGACGGTCGTTGGTGGAAGGCCGGGAGCCGACGGTCCTGCGGACATCGCCGCGGGAGCCGGCTCCGGTGCTGCATGGCGGTGCTGTCCGGCAGAGGAGCGGGCTCCGTGCCGGTCCGGTCTCATTGTCTGCCTAACGGGCATACAGTTCCCGGGCAATCACGATACGCTGGATCTCGGATGTCCCTTCGTAGATCTGCGTGACCTTGGCGTCACGGAAGAACCGCTCCACCGGATAGTCGGTGACGTATCCGTAACCGCCCAGGATCTGGATGGCCTCGGTAGTCACCCACATGGCGGTCTCGCTGGCCATGAGCTTGGCCATGGAGGCAAACTGGGTGACCGGTTCCCCCCGGTCTCCCGCGGCCGCGGCCGCGTAGAGCAAGGCCCGGGATCCCGCTATCCTGGTCACCATGTCCGCCAGCTTGAACTGGATCGCCTGGAATTCCTTGATCGGCTTGCCGAACTGACGTCGTTCGGCCGCGTAGCGCGTGGCCACTTCCAGCGCCGCTCGGGCGATTCCGACGGCCTGAGCCGAGATCCCCAGACGACCGTGCTCCAGCGACTGCATGGCCTGGATGAAGCCCTGCGACGGATCCCCGATCAGTCTGTCACCCGGCACACGCATCTCGTCGAAGTGCAACTGCACCGTGGGTGAGGAGCGCAAACCCATCTTGTCCTCCTTGCGTCCCACCCGGAACCCCGGCAGGTCCGGTGTGATGATGAAGGTGCCGATCCCGCGCGCACCTTTGTGGTCCTGTGCAGTATCCGTTCGGGCCAGAGCCAGGATCACACCCGCCTCGCTGCCGTTGGTGACCCAGGCCTTGGTTCCCGACAGAATCCAGTCGGTGCCATCGCGGACTGCGCGGGTCGCCAGTGCAGCCGCATCGGAACCGGCGCCGGGTTCGGAAAGCGCGAACGCCCCCAGGAGTTCACCTCCCGCCATGCGCGGCAGGAAGTTCTCCTTCTGTGCCTGGTTGCCGTATCGGAGGATCATTTGAGTGGGCAATGAGTTATGCACACTCATGAGCACCGCGGCCGACGCATCGACCGCCGCGATCTCCTCCAGTGCAACGAGATAGGTGCAGGTATCCAGTCCCAGACCGCCCCACTCCTCCGGGATGAGCATGCCGAGGAACCCGAGCCCGGCCAGTTTCGGAACCAGGGTGGGATCGAACTCCGCGTTCCTGTCCCGGTACGCCGCCTGCGGTGCCAGCTCGGTTTCGGCGAAATCACGCGCCGTCTGCTGGATGGCACGTTGCTCTTCAGTCAGCGGGATCAGTGCCCAGGGCATTGTTGGTCCGGATACTGGTTACGTCGATCGGCATACTGGTTACGTCGATCGGAATACTGGTTACGTCGATCGGAATACTGGTTACGTCGATCGGAAATGTCTCCGCGATACCTTTTCCCGCTTCCCGCTTCCCGCTTCCCGCTTCCCGCTTACCGGTAGTTGTAGATTCCTCTTCCCGTCTTTCGCCCCAGCCAACCCGCATCCACGTACTTCCGCAGGAGCGGGCAGGGCCGGTACTTCGGATCTCCCAGTCCCTGGTGCAGCACCCCGAGTATCGCCAGGCAGGTATCCAGCCCGATCAGGTCCGCCAGCGCCAGTGGACCCATGGGGTGATTCATCCCCAACTTCATGACCGTATCCACTGCCTCCGGGGACCCCACCCCTTCCATCACGCAGTAGAACGCCTCGTTGATCATGGGCATGAGCACCCGGTTGGCCACGAATCCCGGGGCGTCAGTGACCTCCACGGGGATCTTCCCCATGGCCTTTGCCAGTGCCGTCACACGGGACGCGGTTTCATCGCTGGTCGCCAACCCGCGAATCACCTCGACCAGCTGCATTACCGGAACCGGGTTCATGAAATGCATTCCGATCACAGCCTCGGGTCGTCTCGTCCGGGCAGCGATCGCCGTTATGGATATCGAACTCGTGTTGGTCGCCAGTATGGCGCCTTCCCGGGCCACGCCGTCGAGGTCCTGGAAGATCCGGAACTTCAACTCGGCGTTTTCCGACGCGGCCTCGATGATCACATCAGCGGAAGCGGCGGCGTCCAGGTCAGTGCGGGCATCTATGCGAGCCATCGCCGCCTCGCGTGCGGCAGCATCGAGGGTGCCTTTCTTCACCTGACGCTCCATGTTGCCGGCGATGGTGTCGCGTGCCTTCTCCAGCGCCGTGTTCGATACATCGACCATCGTTACGCCGTATCCACTCAGAGCGGCGACATGGGTGATGCCATTCCCCATCTGGCCGGCTCCGATCACTGCAATGCGTTCGCTCATGCCCCATCCTCCAGGCGGCGTACCTGCCGCCGGCTCATGACCCAGATCATGACCGCCAGTCCCACGGCCGCGAAAACACCACCTTCCGGTCCCCACTGACCACCCGTGGCCCAGTCAGGCCCGGAATCCATAAGCCGATAGCCCGGCATCGGAAGCTCGATGCCGCTGACCGCAGCATGGAGACCGATGACCAGCACCACGTTCCACGCCAGGTGCGCTGCCCACGCGGCATAGAGGCTTCCGGTCCTCACCAGAACCAGACCCAGAAAGACCCCCGCCAGAGTCACGACCGCGACTGAAAGCACCGTAGCCCCCTGGTTCATCAGGTGCAAACCACCAAAAAGCAGGCTGGTTACGCCAATCGCCCAGTACGTACCCCGGCGCTCGCGGAGGACCGCGAAGGCAAAGCCGCGAACGAAAAGCTCCTCCCAGAGTGAAGCAGGAAGGAGCAGACCCAGTGCGGCGGTACCAGCGGCGATCCGGGATCCAGTTTCCGCCGGCGAGAGTCTCAACCACCCCACGGCAAAGAGAATGACCGCCGGGACGGCAATTGCCGCGGCTCCCGCTGCCGCACCGGTGCCTATTGCCCGGGCCGACAGCGCCGATCGCCCCAGCCCGACATAGCTCCAACCGCGGGGTTCCACCAGCCGAAAGGTCCACCAGTGTCCGACCAGAAGGCCACCGGCCAGCACGGCCGTCAACGACGCTGGGCGGGCGGCGACCGGAATGACCCCCGAGACCGCGGAGTGCAGCAACTGCAATCCCAGCACTCCCACGGTGCTGGCCAGCAGGAATACCGCCAGCCGCCAGGGTGGCGAAATCGGCTGGGCCACCTGCGACACCTCCAGACCTCAGGCGTCGCGGGTAACGCTCAGCGCCACGGCATCCCCGCCACCCAGACAGAGTGTTGCCAGCCCGCGTCGCGCGTCCCGGCCCGCCATGGCGTGCAGGAGAGTCACGAGGATCCTGGCCCCGCTCGCGCCCAGGGGGTGCCCCAGAGCGACGGCTCCACCGTTCACGTTGACCCTGTCCCAGGACCAGCCTAACGCATCCCCGTCGGCCAGCGCCTGCGATGCAAAGGCCTCGTTGGCTTCAATGAGATCGTAGTCCTCGATCCGGGTTCCTTCCCGATGAAGCAGGTTGCCCACGGCGCGTACCGGCGCGAAGAAGAGCTCGCGCGGTTCCACGGCGCCGGTGGCGTACGACGAAATGGTTGCCATGACGTCCAGCCCACGTTCCCTGGCATACGCCTCGGACGTCACCACCAGGGCGGCGGCCCCGTCATTCAGCGTTGAGGCATTCCCCGCGGTAACGGTCAGGTCAGCCTCTCCCCTGGCTCCGAACGCCGGTTTGAGACCCGCCAGGGATTCCACGGTGGTGTCCTTGCGAGGGCCCTCATCCTGAGCAACGATGGTTGCGCCCTTTCTTCCCGGAACCTCCACCGGTACGATCTCGGCGCGGAAGCGTCCCGACTCCTGTGCCGCAACGGCCTTGGCGTGCGAAGCAGCGGCGAATTCGTCCTGCCGCTCTCTCGTGACCGCGGCCTTCTTCGCCGTGTACTCCGCGTGACTTCCCATGTGGACGTGGCAGGAAGCACACCAGAGCCCATCGCGAATCATGCCGTCCACCAATGTCTGGTCGCCGAACCTTATCCCCCCGCGATATCCGTACACGTAGTGCGGGGCATTCGACATGGATTCCATCCCGCCAGCCACGATCGCCCGGGCGTCACCCGCCCGGATGGCCTGAGCGGCCAGCATGACGGCCTTCAAGCCCGATCCACAGACCTTGTTCACGGTCAAGGCTGACACGGACGCAGGGATGCCACCTGCGAGCATGGCCTGGCGCGCGGGCGCCTGCCCTGCACCGCCCTGCAGCACCTGTCCCATGATGACCTCATCGAGGTCGCCCGCCTCGATACCCGCCCGTCCCACTGCTTCCCGGATGGCAATCCCGCCAAGTTCCGGTGCCGACAGAGCCGCCAGCCCCCCCAGATAACGGCCTATAGGGGTGCGGACCGCACTGACGATTACCGGTCGTGTTTTCGGATCCATGATGGTGTTTCAGAGGTCGTCCGCGCAGCAGGTCCGGTCGCACGGACGCGCCGCAGAAGCCCGGTCCGCGGTGAGCGGACTGCAGTGGCTGGCGCGGCAGAAAGTTACCCCGGAGTCCCTTGGCGGTGCAGGTCCGGATCCCACCGGACGCCCGGCGGCGGAGAGCGGGCCCCACAACCCAAAGTCTCCGCCGCGAAGCCGTGATCCTGCGACCCTATCGCGGTGGATAGACCGCGAAGGCTTCCACCTCCACGAGCCACCCATCCACCACAAGGGCAGCCACTCCCACCGTGGAGCGGGCAGGCTTGGTCGGGTTCGAGGCGGAATTGAAGAACTGGGCGTACGCCTCGTTCCACCCCCGTGAGTCGACCGTACCGCCCTTCTCCGGATCAGGAACCAGGTAGGCGCGCAGGTAAACCACATCCTTCATCGAAAGACCGTGCTCCTTCAGGCGCGCCTCGATGTTCGTGAGCACACTAATCGACTGCGTCCGGGTGTCGCCAAAGCGGGCGTGCGCTCCCTTTCCATTGCGATCCACCATGGATGGCCCCGTACCAGACGTCCACACGAAAGCCGCGCCAGCGGGAATACCGACGGTGCTGGAGATGGGAGAAGCGGCTCCGCCCGTGAAGGTCACACTCGTTGGGGGACCGCCCTGTGCCAGCAGTGGACCAGCGATGAGTGTTGCCAGCAATGGCAGCCAGCGGCGGGAGGACACCATCAGGAAGTCAGCGGAACCTCGGGACATGGTTAACCTCTTCGGGGGCTGATGAATGGCCTGGGATCACGGACAGCCGAACGGGCAAGCCGTTGAAAGGTCGGCGAAATTGATAACTACCGCAGCCGCAGCGCCAGTCGGTGGGCTCCCCCTCCTGCCCAGTCCTCGAACGAGTAGTCCACCGTGAACCGGTCGAGCGATGCAGTCACACCAAGGGAAAGTGACTGCCGCGCCTGCAGCTCAGGTCGCCTCATTCCGACACGGGCCTGGAAGAGATATCCGTCGAGCGGCACATAGCCCATCTCGAGAGCGAAGCTCGGGTAGATGTTCCCGTTGGGCAGAACGGCAACACCGGCGGCACCTCCGGCATCGAATGGTCCCAGCGCATAACCGTAGGTTGACGCTCCCACGGCCACCCGGAGCGGGAGCTGTGTCGGCGTGCCTCCGTGTTGCAATCCTCGCCCGATATTCTGCACGGCCACTCCCGTGGTGATTCTCCCCGCATCCCTCGCGAGTCCGACGTCCAGTGAAGGCACGGCATCCTGGTCGCTGCCGATGCGCTCATCGACGAACCGGGCCGCGGCGCCCACCCGGTTACCGCGAAACGTCGTGGAGAAGGCCACCGTGCCCAGTACGCTCGCTACCGGAACCGGACCGCCACGAATCATCGAGTGGCTCCAGAACGGCACCCGCACCACGTCGGAATGGGCCGCCAGGTAGCTGGCTCCCACGGCAACATTGTATGTGCCCAGCGACTGCGACGAAGCCAGTGTGAGAAGGGTGGCGGCATCGAATCGCCCGAAGGACGCCATCGTACCCGGGACCTGACCGGCGAGAGCTGGGTTCGCGAAGAACGCGTCGATGTCCCGTACCCCAGGGTTGTCCCCCAGCACGGCGGAACGCGCCGACGGCGAGAGCTGGAGAATCACGGGTGCGTACGTATCGGACTGTCCCGCAAGGGTTGCGCTGACACCACAGGTCAGCCCAGCGAGCACCAGCATCGTTCGGCGTTGGATCATCGGGCGCCCTCCGGTCCCGGAACGAAGAAGTCCGGACTGATCCGGGAGAAGCCGACATTGTCCAGCACGATCGTGCCGACGGGTGTGCGATCGAAGACAAAACGGACCCGGGCAATGTGCTGGAGATCCAGATCGGAGTTGGCACGTCGGAAATCCGCCAGGGGAATCACGTACGTCTGCAGGACCATCTCACTGAGGCTGGCAAACCGCTGCTTGTCACGGCCGTCCCTCAGATAGATGTACGATTCAATTGGTCGCCGGACAGCGCCGTACCTGCTCACCGGAACCCGGGCGCTCCCGCCGTTGCCGTCGGTGACCTCCACACTGAGGTCGAAGGCCGTCGTGTCAGGCCCCGACTTACGGGGTGCCGGCCGCCGGGCTCGCTCCTTTCCTGCCGCGGAATCCTTTCCCGCCGTGGAGTCGCGGGCCGCCTTCCGCGGGCCCGGCTTTGCATCGGTGGGCACCATGGAGAATATCAGTGCATTGGTGGAATCGACCTGCCAGGCCGCCCTGAGGGAATCGCCTAACGTCAGCGACCAGGACGCCGGGCGACCCATTTTGGTCGTATCATCGCCGGCAACATGGTTGTTCCAGCCCAGCCAGACGGCATTCTGCGCCATGTTGTTGTTGCGGGACCGAAACGGTACGACCGCCTCCTTCCAGGTGGCCAGTGAATCTCCCGCCAGGGTGATACCCGGGACATCTCCGGTGGTGAGGTCGATGTCATCCTCGAAGTCAGCCGCGGCGTGAAAATGGCTCTCCTGAAACCGCGTCGTATACATCGTGTGCGGCAGCCAGCCTCCCGCCACGCGATGATCCCGGAACATGGGGAGATAGTCCCTCCGTTCATGCAGCGTCGCTTCCAGAAACGCGGAGATGTACACCTCGGCGATGCGGCGCTGATCCTCGGGTGGAAGGAGACCGCGGAGATCCAGATACCTCCCGCTCCGGGGTCCGTTGTCCTTGTTCCCCCAGACGGTGTTCCATTGACCGTGGTTGGCCCGGTAAACGTAGAGCGCCGACTTGAACCAGTCTCCACCGTCATCGAACCGGATACGTTCGTACTGCGCCAGCCCGCTGAAGGTGGACACGTCCCCATCGTGCGACCCATGCATGAGAAAGTAGTTCACGTTCCTCACCGGCGTGGGTTTGTCCATGGGCTTGTACTGACCGTCCACGGGCGCAATGGCAACCAGAGCGCGGATGTCGAACCCGAAATCGAACTTCAGACTGGCATCGTCCGGATAGTGCTTCAGCCGGTTGAACGCGGATGCCACGGCCACCGCTTCCCCACCGCGGGAGTGGCCCATGAGAGCGATGCGCTGCATATCCACCCTGCCGCGCATGGGGCCGGAATCGTTGAACGCCTTCCATACCTTCAGATGCTGGAGCAGCATCCACCCGCGGGCGTCGTTTTCACCCCGCAGGTTGCCGTTCAGGAAGTTCTCGTCCACTGACACGAGGATGAATCCGCGGGATGCCAGCAGTTCCCCCAGGTACTGATATCCGGGATCCGAAAAGTCCTTCATGTTGTGATTCCCGTGCACGATGAGCACGAGCGGGAAGGGCCCGGGACCATCGGGATACCACACGCGACCGTTCAGCGGCATCTTCTTCAGATCGAATCCCCAGTACTTCGTACGCTCTGCCATTACCTGGGGCGTCCCCCCAGCCAGCTTGCTGCCGTCCACGGTCCCGGTGCGGATGGCGACCGAATCACGATAGACCACCCTGTGCCGGTCCGTGCCGCTCCCATAGTACAGGGTCTTCACCGTGAACGACCCCCGCACCGAAGGGTCCGACGCAACCATGCCGTGATGGGCCAGAACCACGGGAGAGTCATCCCGGGCGAGCCTGAGTGGCGCCACGCAACCCACCATCAGCAACAGCGCCGGAACAAGGACGGACGGCTTACGCAAGGTCATCTCTCCGAGGGACACGGGAACCTGGCAACCTCAGGACAGCAAACCGGACCAGACAGTTTGTCCGGACACATCGAGACCGGTCGCATGGCGGATGAATCAGGGCACCAGGGCCCGCGTCCGGATCTCGCCGAGAACGCGCTCCATGAACTCCGCCACCGGTACCACATCCTGCTTCCTTCCCGCGCCACGCGTTCTCACGGCCACCGTCCCCGCCTCGGCCTCACGCCTGCCCACGACCGCCATATACGGAACCTTCCCGATCTCGGCTTCGCGGATTCGGTAATTCAGAGTGTCGTGAGTGTCCAGGACCGCGCGGATGCCGGCACTCTTCATGCGATCCACGATCTCCCCGGCCGGACCCGCGAGATCGTCCGAAATCGGCAGCACCCGAACCTGCTCCGGTGCCAGCCAGACTGGAAACGCGCCCGCGAAATGCTCGATCAGGATGGCAATGAACCGTTCCAGCGAACCACTCACGGCGCGATGGATCACCACCGGCCGATGCATGACGTTGTCCTCACCCACGAACTGGAGATCAAAGCGCTCCGGCGCGTTGTAATCCAGCTGGATGGTTCCCAGTTGCCACGAGCGCCCCAGGGAATCGGTGACATCGAAGTCGATCTTCGGTCCGTAGAACGCCCCGTCACCCGGCTTCAGCACCCATGGCTGACCGGTCGCCTCCAGTGCGTTCCGCAAGGCGTCCTCCGCCTGATCCCACAGGACATCGGAACCAATTCTGGTCTCAGGTCGCGTGGCGAAGCGGAGATTCGGCTCCAGCCCGAAGACCCGATAGTACGACATGATGAAATCCGTCAGGAACCGGACTTCGTCCGTTATCTGCGAAGGTGCCAGAAAAACGTGACAGTCGTCCTGGGCGAACTGCCGCACTCGCGTGAGACCGGACAACGCCCCGGTCACTTCGTTCCGGTGCAGTACGTCGAACGTCACCAATCGCAGCGGCAGCTCGCGATACGAGTGCTTCTTCGCAAGGTAGAGCAGGTAATGCGAGGGGCAGTTCATGGGCTTCAATGACGTGTCCTGCTCTCCGGTCTCGTCGTTGTGAACCAGGAACATGTTTTCCCGGTACTTGCCCCAGTGCCCCGACTGTTCCCAAAGCGTCTTGCCGTAGAGAAGAGGTGTCTTCACCTCGACGAAGTGTTCCCGCTGCCTCTCCCGGATGAACCGTGTCAGCTCGTTGTAGATGATGGTCCCCCGCTCCGTCCAGAACGCGGAACCGGGCGAGACCGGGTGAAAGAAGAACAGGTCCAGCGCCTTGCCCAGCACCCGGTGATCCCGACGCTTCGCCTCCTCCATTCGGTGGACCCAGGCATCGAGATCCTCCTGCGACCACCAGGCGGTGGCATAGATGCGCTGCAGCATCTGACGCCGCTCGTCACCCCGCCAGTACGCACCCGCCGTGTGGAGCAGCTTGAAGTGCTTGAGGTACGACGTATCCGGAACGTGGGGACCACGACAGAGATCGATGAATGGCCCATCGGTATAGGTCGAAATCACCTCGTCCGGTCCCAGGTCCGCGATTCGCTCCAGCTTCAGGGGATCGTCCGCAAAGCGCCGGTTGGCTTCGTCACGACTCACTTCCTCTCTCACGAAGGGATATCCCTCCGCAACCACCCGGCGCATTTCCTCCTCGAACTCCGCCAGGTCTTCGGGCGTGAAGGGACGATCGACCTCGAAGTCGTAGTAGAAGCCGTCATCGATCGCCGGCCCGAAACCGATATTGGCCCGGGGTCGCAGCCGCCGGACGGCCGTGGCCAGAATGTGCGCCCCGGAATGACGCAACACCCCCAGGGACTCGGGATCCTTCCGCGTCAGCACCCGGAACGCGCCGCTCTTGCGAAGCGGAGTCGACAGATCCTGGACCACATCGTCCACCATCACCGCGATGGCATCCCGGAGCAGTCGCTGTCCGATCGACGCCACCACCTCGCGGGCCGTCGTTCCCGAAGGCACCTCCCGCGGGGTACCATCCGGAAGTGTGAGGGTGATATTCGCAGTCATGCTGTTCACTGGGGGACGCGTGGACATGGGTCAGGGAAGCGTGTCGAGCAGCGGTGTCAGGCGGGAACCATACATGAGCGCAACGGCCACGCCGGCCAGCAACACCGCCGCGAGTATGATCCAGACGACAAGACGGCCTGCTCGCTGAGGGGCTCGGCCGTCATTCGGTCGCAATTCCACGTCGCGCAAGTTATCCTATCATTGGACCCTCCGCCACGGCAAAGCCCATGCGTCGCCGATATGTACGCTTCGTCCCGCCAGAGACGGATCGCCCAACATTCCTGTTCGTGACCCTGGGCGCCGTTGCCGGTGCAGCCGCGGGCCTCTATCTCGGCCACCGCTACGGCACCCTGGGAGCCTTCCTGACGGATGTCAGGAATCGTGTCGAGGACCTCCGGGAGACATGGGCAGAGGAGGACGAACCGGACGACGCCGACGCCGATGAAAATGATCCCCGCGAAACAGATGAAGACTTCGACGACGAAGCCGGGACCATCAGCGAAGTCGACGACTGGGACGAGGACGAAGAAGACCCGGAGGACGACGAAGACGAATACGGCTTCATGACCGGGACAGACGACGGGTCCACCTCACGCGAGGCCGTGGCCCGTCGACTGGAACACCGTGTCCTGACCGCGCTCTCCTATGACCGTCGCCTGCGCCGGCGGGCAATCGAAATCGCAGTGGTCGGGGACGGGGTCGTGGAGTTGACCGGCACGGTTCACGCCATCGAGGAGATCTCCCGGGCGGCCGCCTGCGTGCGAAAGGTCGACGGAGTCGCCATGGTCCTCAATCGCCTCGAACTTCGCGGCGCGGACGACGAGCTTGCGCCCGGCGTCCCGAACGAACCACTGGATGACGGGACCACTACCCAGCCGACGCCCCCGGAATCCTGAGGTTCCCGCCGGGACACCGGACCGGCAGGCCAGCTAGATTTGGCCGGATGCCCGACGCCGTCATACCGAACGACATGCCCGCCCTGTACGACCCGACCACGGTCGAGGCGGATGTCTATACCCGCTGGACCGAAGCCGGCCTCTTTACCGCTCGTGCCAACCGCTCGGCGCGGCTGGGCGGACCCTGTCCGCCCTTCGTCATCGTCATGCCGCCGCCGAACGTGACCGCCGTTCTGCACATGGGACACGGACTGAACAATACGGTTCAGGACGTCATTATCCGCTGGCGGCGGATGTGCGGCGATGAAGTCCTCTGGCTTCCGGGGACCGATCATGCCGGCATAGCCACCCAGAACGTCGTCGAGAAACAGATCAGTCGGGAAGGACGCAACCGACTCGACATGGGACGCACCGCCTTCGTGCACCGCACCGAACAGTTCGTCACGGAAACCGGCGGCGTGATCCTGCAGCAACTGAAGGCCATCGGTGCCTCCGCGGATTGGACGCGGACCGCATACACCCTCTCGCCAGCCCTCTCGCGCGCCGTCCGGGAAGCTTTCGTCCGACTGTATGAACGGGGGCTGATCTATCGCGGCCATCGGGTCATCCATTGGTGTCCCCGTTGCCTCACCTCCCTGTCGGACGAAGAAGCGGAACACCACGAAGCTGAAGGCAGGCTCTATCACATTGCCTATCCACTCACCTCCGTTACTGCACGCGCCAAGGTCACCAATATCGTCGTCGCCACCACCCGCCCGGAAACCATGCTGGGTGATGTGGCCGTGGCGGTCAACCCATCGGATGAACGCTACGCCGACCTGATCGGCCGCACGGTCATCCTTCCCCTGGCGAACACCGAAATCCCCATCATCGGAGACGAGTACTCGGATCCAGCCTTCGGCACGGGAGCGGTGAAGATCACCCCCGCTCACGATGCCAATGACTTCGATGTGGCTCAAAGACACAACCTGCCCGCTCCCGTCGTCATCGACGAAACGGGGATAGTGCGCGAGGTGATCGACTCCGCCGGCCGTGTGCCGGAAGCAGTCCGTGGACTGGATCGCTTCGCGGCCCGTGAAAAGGTCGTGGAAATGCTCCGTCAGTCAGGTGCGCTGGTGAAGGTGGAGCCGCACCGACACTCGGTGCGTCGCTGCTACCGCTGCGACACCGTTGTGGAGCCACGCCTCTCCGATCAGTGGTTCGTCCGGATGAAACCCCTGGCCGAACCGGCTCTTCGGGCAGTGCGCGAAGGTACCATCCGCATACTTCCGGAGCGCTGGGAGGCAGTCTACATCAACTGGCTGGAAGGCATCCGCGACTGGAACATCTCACGTCAGCTCTGGTGGGGACACCGGATCCCGGTCTGGTACTGCGACGGCTGTGGCCGCGTGAGCGCCAGCCGCGAGAATCTCGAGAGCTGCCCGTCATGCTCCGGACCGGTACACCAGGATGAGGACGTCCTGGACACGTGGTTCTCTTCGGGACTCTGGCCCTTCAGTACGCTGGGATGGCCGGACGAGACCGAGGACCTGCGGGCCTTCTATCCCACCGACTCACTCATCACCGCGCCGGAGATCCTCTTCTTCTGGGTGGCCCGCATGATCATGACGGGCTATGCGTTTCTGGGTGAGGCGCCGTTCCGTACCGTATACCTGCACGGAACGGTCAGGGACACCAATCACGTCAAGATGTCCAAGTCCCTGGGGAACGGGATCGATCCACTGGACGTGGTCCGCCAATACGGCGCTGATGCTCTGCGTTACACCGTCGTCGCCGGTATGGGGCTTGGCGCGGATACCGTGCTCGATCCCCATGACCTCGAGCGATCCTTCGCGCCCGGAAGAAATTTTGTCACGAAGCTCTGGAATGTGGCCCGCTTTCTCCTGACGAATATCGGAACTGACCCGGTGCGATCGCTGGATGAAATTCCGTCGGAAAATCTCACCCGGGCGGATCGCTGGATTCTGAACCGTCTGAATGCGGCCATCGAGGCCTGCAACTCCGCGCTGGGCCCGGCGCGTCCGGAAGGAGAACTGTGGACCGACGCCGAGCGCCGCTCGGGAATGCGACTCAACGAGTATACCGAAGCGGCCAGGGGATTCGCCTGGGGTGAACTGGCGGACTGGTACGTGGAATCGGTAAAGACGAGGCTGTCGGATGCAGGACCCGACCGTGAGACCGCCCGGGCAGTACTCGTCCACGCCTTCGACCAGGTACTCCGCCTGCTGCATCCCATAGTGCCGTTCGTCACCGATGCCCTCTGGCAACGACTTCCCGGCCGTGATGGTGACTTTCTTCCCACGGCGCGCTGGCCCCGTGTCCACGATGTCGACGGCAGTCCGGGTGAGTTCGACCTCGTCATCGAGGCCGTGAATGCCATCCGCCGAATGCGCGCCGAGAATGGTATTCCACCCGGGAAGGTGGTGGGAGTGGTCATCATTCCGGCGGACGAATGCCGGGATGTATTCCGCGAGGAGTCGCGTGTTCTGGGCAGGCTGGGGAAAGCAGAGATCCAGGTTTCCACCCAGGCGGCTCCGGGTGCGGCGGCACACGCGCTTCTTGCCGACGGCACTCAACTTGTGATGCCACTGGCGGGGATGATCAACCTGGAAAAGGAATGCTTCCGGCTGCGGAACGAGCTAGAAGGGCTCGACCGGCAGCTCTCGTCTCTCCGTTCCAGGCTGGGCAACGGGAAGTTTCTGGAGAGAGCCCCCGCGGACGTGGTTGCCGCGGAGCGGCAGAAGGAACAGGACTGGAGTTCCCGACGCGATCTGCTGGCGGACAAGGTGCGATCGCTGTGCGGCGACTGATGCTCGTGGCCCTCGCGGCCGCGTGTGCCCAGCCGGGGATGCCACCGGGTGGTCCACCGGATCGCGAACCGCCCAGAATCGTGGGCATCACGCCCGACACCAATTCCGTGGATGTCCGGGCAACCTCGGTTACCTTCCAGTTCGACGAGGTGGTCAGCGAGCGACCCCAGGGGAAACCCACCCTCGCCGACCTCTTCCAGGTTTCGCCGAGTACCGGCCCGGTCGGTATCTCCTGGCGCCGGACCAGTGTGACAGTCACACCCGACGGTGGGCTGCGACCAAACACGACGTACACCATTCGCATGCTTCCCGGCATGGTGGATCTCTCCAGCAACATGGACTCGACAGGCATCGAGGTTGTCTTCAGCACCGGTCCGACCATTGCCGCGGGGTCCATACGGGGACGGGTTTTCGACTGGGTGGCTGCCGCACCGGCCGCAAAGACGTATGTGGCAGCAATCTCCCTTCCGGATTCCGCCATCTGGTCCGCCACCGCCGACAGCACCGGTCTCTTCGTCATCGAGCACATCCCTCCGGGTACATATACGGTCCAGGCGATTGTGGACCAGAACGGCAACCGCGTCGCCGATGGGCGGGAGCTGTTCGATTCCATCACGGTCGCGCTGGTGGACTCATTCCGACGCGACATGCTGGTGGCCATCCGTGACTCCCTCGGTCCCGGTATTGCCAACATCGACCCGCGCGACAGTCTGCTCTACCGCGTCACCTTCGATCGACCAGTCGATACCGGCTTTGTCGCCCAGCCATCAAACTTCATCCTGAAGAAGGCCGACAGCACGGTCGCCGCAATCGCCGCCGTGGAGACGCAGGCGGATCTGGACAGGAGGGCAGCCGACTCGGCGCGCACCCGGGCAGTGCAGGATTCCGTGCGGCGAGCGTTCGTGGCCGACTCCATCCGGGCCGCGGACTCCGCCAACGTCGCCGCCGCGCCGCCGGCGCGTCCAACGGGCCGAAGACCTGGCGCGCCCACACGTCCTCCGGCGGCAGCAGAGCCTGATACCGCGACGGCCCCGCCACCCCGCCCCACCGTGGCCATTCCGGTCACAACGTGGTACCTCCGGCTCGCGCAACCGCTGACACCCGACACTCTCTACAGGCTTCGTGCCGAAGACATCAGGAGCATTACCGGCGCCACGCGTTCATCGGAAAGAGTCTTCCGAACGCCCAAGGCAGTCGCGAAGCCCGACACCACGGTGCGGCCCGACACCGGCAGGGGTCCGGGTGCCTGACGAGAGGAGGAATCTCCCCGCGGTGGGAACGCTCCTCGACCTCCCCGGAGTGCGCGTACTCTGCGACAGCTCGCCCCGATCACTGGTTACCGGAGTGATTCGTGACCTGGTGGATGCTGTGCGGCGAGGGGCGACGCCGTCACCGGGTGACCCTGATACCTGGACGGCGGCAATCGCGGATGAAGTGCGTCGTCGTCAGGTGCCCTCGCTCCGGCCGGTCTTCAACGCCACGGGGGTAATCCTGCACACGAACCTGGGACGCGCCCCACTGGCACCCGCGGCCATCGAAGCCATTGCCTGTACCGCGGGTGACGCCAGCAACCTCGAGTATGACCTGTCGAGCGGGTCGCGCGGCTCGCGTTATGTCCACTGTGCCGGGCTCCTCCGCGAACTCACAGGAGCTGGCGACGCTCTCGTCGTGAACAACGGCGCCGCGGCCCTGGTTCTGGCACTGAATACCCTGGCCTCCGGCCGGGAGGCGGTGATATCCCGCGGAGAACTGATAGAAATCGGCGGCAGTTTCCGGGTTCCCGATATCATGTCCCGGAGCGGGGCGTCCCTGCGCGAAGTGGGAACCACAAATCGCACCCATCCCGAGGACTACGCCAGAGCCCTGGGCACCACGACCGGCGTCATTGTCAAGGTACATCGCAGCAATTTCGAGGTACGCGGATTCGTCGCCGAGGCATCCATCCGCGATCTGGTGCCGCTGGGGCACGAGCATTCCGTCCCCGTGCTGCTGGACCTCGGCAGTGGACTCCTGATCGGTCTCGAAGAGTACGGACTGTCCGGGGAACCTACCGTACCCGGAGTGCTGCGCGATGGCGCCGACCTCGTGGTCATGAGCGGCGACAAGATGCTGGGTGGTCCTCAGGCCGGGATTATCGTGGGGGACCGGGATCTGGTGGCCGCGTGTCGTCGCAATCCGCTGGCTCGCGCGCTTCGTGTCGACAAACTCACCCTGGCCGCCCTCGAAGCCACCTTGAACCTCTACCGGGATCCCACACGCGCCATCCGGGAGATCCCCGTACTCGCCATGCTGACTGCACCGGCGGAAGAAATCCGGAGGCGCGCCGAGAATATCGCAGCCCGGATTTCAGGTGCTGGGCATGCCTGCGAGGTCGTCCCTGTCGAAGCAACACCTGGGGGGGGTGCCTTCCCTACCGCGCGCATCCCATCGTTCGCGGTGGCTCTCGCCGGCAACGCAGCGTCCATCGAAGCCGCTCTGCGGCACCAACCCGGCGCCGTCATCGGCCGGATCGCCGACAACCGGGTTCTGCTCGATCCCCGATCGATCCCTGCGTATCGTGATACCGCTCTGACCGAGGCCGTGCTGGCTGCCCTGGCGCAATGAGCAACACGCATCGGGCCGCGTTTCTTGACCGCGATGGTACACTCGTGGAAGATCTGCATTACCTGTCGGATCCGGGGGCCGTACGCCTCTTGCCGCACGTCGGTGAAAGCGTGCGCCGTTTGAATGATGCTGGAGTCCTTGTGGTCGTCGTGACCAATCAATCCGGGATAGCGCGGGGCTTGATCACCGAGGCACAATACGAAGCGATCCGGTCCCGTCTCCAGGCGATCCTGCGGGATGAGGGAGCACGGATCGACGCCACCTACCACTGTCCGCATCACCCGGACATCGACGGAACCTGCGAATGTCGCAAGCCGGGGACCGGAATGTACCGCCGCGCGGCCGCCGAGCTGGGTATAGACCTGAAGCGTTCCCTTTACGTGGGAGACCGCTTTCGCGACGTCAGCCCCGGAATCGAACTGGGGGGAATGGCGTTCCTCGTCCCCTCGCCGTCCTCTCCGGGTTCTGAGCTGGAAGATGCCCGACGGTGTGACGTGCTGGCCGATTCGCTGCAGCAGGCGGTGGATCGGTTTCTGGAATCCTGACCGGGATGCTGAACGAGACCTTGCCCCCGGGATGCCGGCGTCGCAGGATGCGCCAATGAAGCGCGTGGCCGTCCTCGCCTCGGGTGGTGGATCGAACCTGCAGGCAATACTGAACCATCTCGCGACACGGGGCACCGACGCCGCCGCCAGTGTCGTACTCGTTGCCTCCGACCGTCGGAGCGCCGGTGCCCTGGAGAGAGCATCCCGGGCGGGAATCAAAGCCGTGGCCCTCGAGAATCCCGAATCCGGCAACGGACTGATGGACCTGCTGCAGGAACGCAGTGTGGATCTCGTCGCGCTGGCCGGTTTTCTGCGCATGGTTCCCGCGCCAGTGACCACGGCCTGGCGCGGACGGATGATCAACGTTCATCCCGCCCTGCTCCCATCTTTTGGAGGACGGGGCATGTACGGGATCCGGGTGCACGAAGCGGTCCTGGCTCACGGTGCTGCAGTCTCGGGACCCACCGTGCATTTCGTCAACCAGGTCTATGACACGGGCCCCATCATCGCGCAGTGGCCGGTCCGCGTCCTGCCTGACGACACACCAGCGACTCTCGCGGCCAGGGTCCTTCAGGCCGAGCATTTTCTGTATCCCCGGGTTCTGGAAGCGGTCGCTTCCGGCGCCATTGCACTCGCGGACGACGACACCGTGCATGGAAGCGTGTTCCCGGAAGCGCAGGCGCACTTCCAGCTTTCCGCGGATCCCGGATGATGGCTTCCGGTTTCCTGACCTGGTACCCCTGACCCATTCCCTGCCCTCAAGCCCCAGCGACAGCAATGCCCGTTGCCTTGATATCCGTGTACGACAAGACCGGGATCGTGGACTTTGCCCGGGAACTGACATCCCTGGGATGGTCGCTCGTTTCCACCGGTGGTACCGCGCGTGCCATCGCTGCTGCCGGTCTGCCGGTACGGGATGTGGCTTCCCTCACCGGCTTCCCGGAGATGCTGGACGGCAGGGTGAAGACGCTGCATCCGGCCGTCCATGGCGGTCTCCTCGCACGTCGCGATCTGCCGGAACACATGGCGGCCATCGCCGCTCACGGCATTGGTACCATCGACCTCGTCGCGGTCAACCTTTACCCCTTCCGGGCGACCGCGGCCCGACCGGGAGTCTCCTTTCCGGAAGTCGTGGAACAAATCGATATTGGTGGGCCGGCTATGCTGCGCTCCGCAGCCAAGAACCACACCGCCGTCTGGGCACTGGTTGACCCCGCCGACTACCAGCGGGTGCTGCACACGCTGAGCGACGGAAGCGACGACTCCGATCTGCGTCGGGAGCTGGCCGAGAAGGTGTATGCCCATACAGCGGGTTACGACGCCGCGGTTGCCGCGTGGTTCGCCGCCCAGCGCGGGGAACGCTTCCCCGACGACATCACGTTGCATGCCCGACGGTCACAGATTCTTCGTTACGGTGAGAACCCGGGACAGGAAGCCGCCTTCTACCTGGATGGTGCGCGGGGGGGGCTTGCCGGACTGGTGCAAAGAGGCGGCAAGGAGCTGTCGTTCAACAACCTGCTCGACCTCGAGGGTGCCCTCCTCGCGGCGGAACCGTTTGCGGGTGAGGCTGCCTGCGCCATCGTGAAGCACACCACTCCCTGCGGCATTGCCCTGGGAGGCAACGCCGTGGAAGCATACCGCAAGGCGCTGGCCTGCGACCCGGTTTCCGCCTTTGGTTCAGTCATCGCGTTCACCGTGCCGGTGGATCATAAAGCAGCAGAGGCCATTTCCGCCCTGTTCGTGGAATGCATCGTGGCCCCGGAGTTTTCGGAAGACGCCTTCGATATTCTGGGACGGAAGAAGAACCTGCGTGTCCTGGAGGGAAGCGCCACCTGGTCAGCGGATGCACTGGACGTCAAACGGGTACGCGGTGGCTACCTGGTTCAGGAACGGACCCCCCTGGCCTTTGATGAAACCCAGTGGCAGGTGGTATCGAAACGGGGACCCACGGATGCGGAAATGAAGAATCTGTCCTTTGCCTGGCGGGCCGTCGCGAGTGTGAAGTCGAACGCCATCGTGCTGACACGGGACCGCGCAACCATTGGCATTGGCGCGGGGCAGATGTCCCGGGTGGACGCCGCATTCATGGCCGTCCACAAGGCCAGGTCCGCGGGGCACGAGACCCGGGGCGCGGCCATGGCTTCGGATGCCTTCTTCCCGTTTCGCGACGGAATCGACCAGGCCGCGGAAGCAGGTGTCACCTCGATAATTCAACCGGGCGGATCGGTGCGGGACCAGGAGGTCATTGCGGCCGCCGACGACCGTGACATGGCCATGGTGTTCACGGGCCGGAGGATGTTCCGTCACTGAGAGGTGACCCGTGTCGTTCCGGCAGCGAACTACCAGTCACCGGAGTCTGCTGCCATTTTTCATGGTCCCGGACAACCGCGGTCTGTTCCACCGTGACCAACGTCTGAACCAGCTATCCGCCACGACATGACTGCATCCGCCACAACCGACCTGGATTACCGTCCCTCCTATCGGGCGGCGACCATCGCGGCGGTGCTGGTGTTCCTGCTTTACCTGGTCACCCTCGGGCCATCCACGGCGATGTGGGACACCAGCGAGTACATCGCGGCTGCCTATGTCGTTGGACTGCCGCATCCACCCGGCAACCCCCTCTTCGTTCTCATCGGCAGAGTCTTCTCGATTCTCCCGATAGGCGGGAATCCCGCCTGGCGAGTTAACCTCCTTGCCGCCATCTGCGCTTCGGTTTCCGCGGGACTCTGGTTCCTGATCACCGAACGGGTTCTGGTGAGCTGGCTGGCGGAGCGGTGGCAGCGGATCGTCGGTGGTGCCCTGGCGACGTTGATCGGCGCCACTGCGTTCACGGTCTGGAGTCAGGCAGTGGTCAATGAGAAGGTCTACACCGTCTCCCTGGTGGGCGTGGCTCTCATAGCCTGGCTCACGGTCCGCTGGTGCGACGACCCCGAAGGGCCGCGAGCGGACAGGCTCCTCATCCTGATTGCGTACCTGCTGGGGCTGGGCTACTCGAACCACATGGCGGGGTTCATTCCCGGACCTGCCGTCGCCATAGCGGTTCTCGTCAGGCGTCCTGCCACCTTGCTGCGCTGGAAACTAGTGCTTGCCGGCGTCGGTGCCCTGATCCTGGGGCTCACGCCATTCGCCACCCAGCCCATTCGCGCCGCGTACTTTCCGCCCATCAATGAAGGTGAACCGACGGGGTGCCGGGAATCCTTTGCGTGGGACTGCACCTTCAGCACCGAAACCTGGGAGGCCTTCAAGTACAACTTCAACCGTGAGCAGTACGGCAAGCCGTCCCTCGTTGAGCGTCAGGCGCCTTTCAGCGCCCAGGTGGGGATGTGGTGGATGTACTTCCGCTGGCAGTGGCTGCGGGACGCCTATCTGAATCAGCAGACGCTGCAGTCCATCCTGGCTGCCGTGTTCCTGGTGCTGGGTCTCTTTGGTGGGTGGGTCCACTGGCAACGGGACCGACGAAGTTTCTGGTTCTTCGGCCCCCTCATGGCCACACTCACGCTGGTCCTGATCTACTACCTGAACTTCAAGTACGGCTACTCGCAGGCACAGCAACTCGGCGAGACCGTCGATCGCGAGGTCCGCGACCGGGACTACTTCTTCCTCTGGAGCTTCTCGGCGTGGAGCGTCTGGGCCGCGCTGGGACTGGTATTTGTCTGGGAGTCGGTGGCCGCCTTCATGGGAACGCAATCGGTGCGACTCGGCAAGCAGGTGCTGAATCTTCCGACGAGGCGTGGCTGGGCCATGGCGTCCCCGGTACTCGCTCTTGCCTTCGTTCCCCTCGTGGGAAACTGGAGCTCGGCCACACGCCACAATGACACCACGACACGGGACTTTGCCCACGACCTGCTGAACTCCGTGGAACCGTACGGTATCCTGGTCACGGTGGGTGACAATGACACATTCCCTCTGTGGTACGCCCAGGAAGTCGAAGGCATCCGACGGGACGTGGTCATTGCAAATACGTCCCTGCTCAACACCGACTGGTACGTCCGGCAGATGATCCGGAATCCGGTACGGACCTACGATGCCGCCAAGGGGCCGGCACTTTACCGGGACCGCACCTGGCCCAAACCCGACGGGCCGCCTCTCAAGCTCACCCTGGATGAAGCGGATGCGATTCCGCTGGCGGAGGAAAGGCGTGATACGCTCCTGTTCTCCGTGGGAAATATCCGCGCCGTCATTCAGCCACGGGTCTTCACCAAGGCGGACTATGCCGTCCTGCTGATGATCCGGGACAACCCCGACCGGCCCGTCTACTTTGCCCGTACGTCAGGCGGATACGGACGCGAACTCGGTTTTGGACCGTACCTCGTCATGCAGGGACTGGCCCGCAAGCTGATGCCCGATATCCCGGTTTCCGGGGGGGATACGCTGCTGGTCCCCGGTGAAGGATGGGTGGATCTGGCAACCTCACTGAAGTTGTGGAACGACGTTTTCGAAGGGCATGATGCGCTTATTGCCAGGGGGAGATGGCCTGACCGGGCATCCGTTGGCATCCCTGCGCTCTATGTGAACACCGGCCTGGTAATGGCGGAAGCGCTGGAAGGTCGCGGCGAGCGGGAGGCTGCGCTGAAGGTGATGCAGAAGACGGAAGGGGTGGCTCGTGCCACCCACATCGACGAGTTCTTCGACTTCGCCAGTCTACCTCCCGGACAACCTCCACCACTGCTCCCCGCGGACACCGGTTTGCGGGTTCCGGTGCCGCCGGGCTCGATTCCACCCACGACAAAGTAGATATCCGCGGAGAGCTGACCGGGATCCGTCCGTACTTTTCCATTGGCTTCCCCGTCGTGTGTTGCGCCAAGGCCTGGCGAGTTGCGAAGTTTCGCCTCGGGAGGGCTAGTCCTAATTGGTAAGGCAGCGGTCTTGAAAACCGCCGCGCAGAAATGCGCTTACAGGTTCGAGTCCTGTGCCCTCCGCTTGTGACACAACAACTTGACCCATCGACCTGAAGCTGTTCCTCAGGTACGAAGGACAGATCCTTGACCCACCTCGGTCCCGAATGCGCCGAAACGGGTCAGCGAAACCGCCCCGGGCGAGCCGCTTTCTCCGGAACGGCTACCAGCGATGGCAGCTGTTCACGGCTCGGATGCTGGTACTCCACACGCTGTCGTCACCCTAACGGTCCGTGGGAGATGGCGGCGCCAGGTCCCGTGACCTTACGGCCCGTTCCGCGATTGCATCGAGTCGCTTGTCCTGGTTGGAACGCAGCGCCCTGAGGTTTCTCCGCGCGCGACGGTAGGCGGCATGAACGAAAACCCGCGCACAGTCGACTTCAGGCAGTACCTTCGACTCGTCACCTGCCACTGCCTCCAGTTCCGCGGTCGCCCTCGCAAGGGTTGCCGTCGCCACATAGAGATCGATGGCGGCGTTGGCCAGGCGTTCCTGCACGTACTGCCGGTCTATGATCTTTTTCCCATGCCGCCGCAGCGCGCGCTCCACCGCGCGCCCCAGGTCGTACACCTGTCCCGCTATCAGGTCAGCTTCATCGGCGAGTGCGGGATGTACCCTCGTGAACCGCGGCCGGTCGATGGACTCCTTCACCCGGTTGGCTATGTACCCGCCTATGGCTCCCAGCCTGTGGATGGGATCCTGCAGGGCCTGCCCCAGGGCGCGCAGCTCCTCACCAGGCTGCTGCAGTCCCATGAGAGCAACCAGTGCGCGCAGAATCTCGTTGGTGCCCTCGAAGATCAGCATGATCCGGGAATCGCGTACCGCCTGCTCATAGGGGTACTCCTTTGAGTAGCCCAACCCGCCGGCGATCTGCTGCGCTTCGTTGGCTGCGCGATAACCTGTTTCAGAGGCAAACACCTTGCACGCCGCCGTTTCCAGGCTGAAATCCACACCGCCGCGATCCACCAGGTCCGAAGTCAGCATCCACGCAGCGTCGGCCGCATAGCAATCGGCCGCCAGCAACGCGATCTTCCGCCGGATCATCTCGAACGACGCGATCGGCTTGCCGAACTGTTCCCGCTGCGAGGCATACGCCACAGCCTCGTTCATAATTCGCCGCGTCCCCCGCGCCGACCCCGCCGACAATCCCAGCCGACCCGAGTTCAGCACTTCCAGGGCGATCCTGAACCCATGCCCGGCCTCGCCCAGGCGGTCTTCCACAGGAACCTTCACGTTCTCGAAGTAGACGGTCCTCGTGTCCGAGGCCTTGATCCCCATCTTCTGTTCGGGGTTGCCCAGCCGCACACCCTCGCTCCTGGCATCCACGATGAACGCGGTAACCCGCTCCCTGACTTTTCCATCGACCTCCATGGGAACCTTGGCAAAGACAGTGAACAGGGAGGCGTAGCCGGCATTGGAGATCCAGATCTTGGTGCCGTTCAACACGTAGTACCTTCCGTCGTCACTGAGCTCGGCCCGCGACGCCATGGCCTGTGCATCCGATCCGGAACCGGGTTCCGTCAGACAGAAGCCGGCGACCGTCTCTCCTGTGGCGCATCCCGGCAGCCATTTCGCCTTCTGGGCTTCCGTGCCGAAAAGCACGATGCCCTTGCAGCCAATGGACTGGTGCGCACCGAAGTAGACCGCCAGCGCCGGGTCCACCGCGCCAATCTCGCCAAAGACGCGGTTGAACACCTTGGCCGACGCGCCGAAGCCACCATAGGCCTCCGGAATGTTGAGTCCCATGAGACCCAGTTCGTGGAATCCACGACGCATGTCGTCGGGAAACCGCCCTTCACGGTCATGCCTCGCCGCGTCGATGTGATCCGCCGCGAAGGTACCGAACGAATCCAGAACCATTCGCAGGCTCTCGCTTTCCCCTGCCGAGAGCGTGGGGAACGGAAACAGGAGTTCTTCCCGGATCTCACCCAGAAAGAGTCCCTTGATGAAGGAGGGCTGTTCGTCAGGGTTGGCGAGATGCGGTGCGGCCGGACCCTTGGTCGGTGCCGTCGCGGGGATGGTGGGACTGGTGGCGGTCATGAGTGAAGGCTACAGCCGGCGGACCGTGCAGGCAAACCTGCGCCGCAGACTCCCTGTCTGTTCATCGCTCCGAAATCCTGCCAGCTCATGCGACAAGCGCCAACGCCATCCTGCCGGTCAGCGCAACCTCGCCTGAACAGCGGCCCCTGGGGAGAGGCTGGGCAGCCACGACGCTGGCCTCACCCCCGGTGACGTTTCATCGAAATCCGCGAAATCCGCGACCGCCGCCACCCCCGAAGAACCAGCCTCCGGTGTTCTCCGAGAATCTCGGGTTCACGACATTCGAAAAGATCGACCCAAACGTGTAGCTGATTCCCACGCTGCCCCGGTACTCGTATCCCGTTTCCAGTTGCCGCAGGTTCAGGTACACCTCTTCATCCGAGGCATCTCCCCGCCGGATGTTGATTTGATCCCGGATCTTCGAATAGCCCATGTCGAAGTTCAGATTGAGTCCCTGGGCCAATCTCCAGCTTACTCCGGCCTCCAGGTTCAGTTCGTACTTGGACATGTCATGCAGGTACTGAGCGAACTGAATGCCACCCCCGACGTCACCCCACGGCTGCGTAGCCTCCGCTGCCAGAACGAATTTGTGGTCCGGAAGTACCTCGCTGATTTCGTCGAAAATGGTCAGGGAATCGTACTGCAGTGACTTGACGCCCACGCTGTACCGGGCAATGACCTGTCGCCGGGTGGACTCGGCGTAAGGAAAGAGATCGTATTCGATTGCCGGTCCTATGCGAAGGCCCAGATCCAGGTTGGAAGTCTGGGATGACGACATGTTCGCCTGCACACCGAAGGACCAGTGTTCGTCGAGGCTCTTCACGAACAACGCCTCCCCGCTATAACCATGACGATAGCTGGCGAACGTCGCGCTGTCCGAAAGCGTGTAGTGGTTCTCGTTGTAATTGCCGTCCAGCGACAGGATGGTCTTGAACCCTTCGGTGATCCGACTGGCGCTGAAGGAACCGTTCATTGACGTCGACTTGCGCGATTCCTCACCGTTGAACCATGTACCCCCACTCACCCGGAATACCCACAGGTTCCAGGGGTCCTCTGCGCCTCGCGTACCCTGGGTAGCCGCATCCGACTCGGGAGCGTCGTAGGTGACCGAGAGACGTCCACCCAGGGGAGTTGAATCGACGAACTCCAGCATCCCCTGACCGATCACCCGTGTCAGGAGATCGCGCCGCTCCGACTGCGTCGCATTGGACCCCGTGAACTGGACGATGGTGTCAGCTTCGGTCTGACCCGGGGCAACCCCAATGAATGCGACCGTCAGCTCGGAGCCCCCCGAGGCGGTTCCCCGGCTGGTGGCCAGAACGTGCACCGACGCCAGACTCCGGTCGCGAACGAAATTCAACCACGTGAGTTCCGAGCGAATGTACTCATCATCGCACCCGCGGGCCTGGCAATCCAGGAACACCTTGGGGAGGGTCGTCGACACCTTGGCGGAATCCTGTTGGGCGTCGGCGGACCCGGTCACAAGCAAGATCAGGACGATCGCGGTCAGTAGCGGGCGCAACAATGGCATGGATCCTGGGCTGGAGTGTGGTCGCCTGGCCAAGACCGCTCCAGTGGAGCCGCAGGCCCGAACGAAATGCAGACGTGCCATCGCGCACATTGTTAAGGCACTCGTTCCAACCGGATTCTCCCGCCACATCGGTGCACCGTGCGACCCACGGTCCCCGAACGGGCCCAGTACTTTTTGTCCCGCTGTGCCTCCCGTACCCTTCCTCCCGGTGCTAGAATCCTCAACCCGGCTCACCTGGGTCGGGCGACGGTTCCACGCACGGACCGGGGAGACGTGGCCGAGAGGCTGAAGGCGGCGGTTTGCTAAACCGTTATACGGGCTTAAACCTGTATCGAGGGTTCGAATCCCTCCGTCTCCGTATTCGTCGCACCGCATGATCGACCGGGAGACGGGGGTGATCCTCACCTGCCGTCTCCCTTCCGTTTCCTGACCCCTGGCAGCATCCCACTGGTGTCCGTGTCCCATCGACTCCGTTTCGCTCCCTCACCTACCGGCTACCTCCACGTAGGCGGTGCCAGAACAGCGCTCTTCAACTGGCTCTTCGCCCGCAAGCATGGCGGCAGTTTCCTCCTGCGGATCGAGGACACGGACAAGGCCCGCAGCACGGAAGAGAGCACCCGGGCCATCTTCGAGGGTCTGGAGTGGCTCGGACTCGACTGGGACGAGGAAGTGGTCTACCAGGGGGCCAACCTGGCACGCCACCAGATGGACGCCCGACGCCTTCTCGAAGGCGGACACGCCTACCGTGATTTCACCACGCCGGACGAGCTGGACAGCTTGCGGAAGGAAGCCGAGTCGCAGGGACGGGTCTTTCGCTTCGATCGACACTGGGCAGAGCTTTCCCCGGACCAGCTTGACGAGAGACTCCGACGCGGCGACCCGTTCGCCATCCGGTTCCGGGTGCCGGATGGTGAGACCGGCTGGGACGACCTGGTACACGGGAACATCACTTTCCCCAACAAGGACATCGATGACTTCGTGATCCTCCGATCGGACGGGACGCCCGTCTACAACATGGCAGTGGTGTCCGATGACATCGCCATGGGAATCACTATTGTCATGCGCGGTGACGATCACATCTCCAACACTCCCAAACAGATCCTCCTGTATCAGGCTCTGGGCGCTGGCCTGCCGGTTTTTGCCCACCTGCCCATGATTCATGGCACCGACGGGCGAAAGCTCAGCAAACGGCATGGTGCTACCGCCGTGGGTGACTATCAGCACCTTGGAATCCTGCCGGATGCAATGTGCAACTTCCTGGCGCTGCTGGGCTGGTCACCCGGGGAGGACCGCGAGATCATGAGTCGCACCGAACTGATGGAACGGTTCTCCGCCGATGGATTGCTGAAAAAGGCCGCTGTCTTCGATCCCCAGAAACTGGAATGGATGAACGGACAGTACCTTCACCAGATGCCCTCCCAGGATCTGCTGCCCCTTATCGGACCTCTGCTAGTGGCCGAAGGACTGGTCACTGACGGGGATCTCGTCGAGCGCAGGGACTGGTGGCTGCAACTCCTGGATCTTCTGCGCGTCCGCGCCCGCACGACCCGCGAGATCGCTCGTCAGGCTGTACCGTACATCAGGGATGGCATCGACTACGATCCTGATGCGGTTGCGCGACAGTGGAAGGATCGGGCAACCAGCGCGGAACTGCTGGCTGCGGTTCGCCAGCGCCTGGCGAAAGCCGTCTGGGAGCAGGCCGCCCTGGAAACGGATCTGCGTGAACTGGCTGGGGAACTCGGACTGGGCAGCGGCAAGCTCTTCCAGCCACTGCGTGTCGCCCTGGTGGGCCAATTGGCCAGCCCTGGGATCTTTGACGTTCTCGTCCTGCTGGGACGCGAACGGTCCCTGACACGAATCGACGCGGCAACGGACTGGCTGCGAAAGTCCGTGGCGGCTGACACTCCGGATTGACTACCGACTGCCCCGCGTGCAAATCACCTTGCCAGTAACCACCGGCGTACCCGGGACGACGCGCCGGCGGCCATCCGGTGCGCACGGCAACCGCCAACGCCGACAACCACAAGTCGATTCGTCCTGCCATGCCCGACGCCCTGACAGCCATCGAACGGCGCGTCTACCACTACCTGCTCGACTTCCTGGCGGAGAACACCTACCAGCCCAGCATCCGTGAAATCGCGCGGCGGTTCCGGATTCCGTCGACAAAATCGGTTGTGGACATCCTGCAGTCGCTGGCTCTCAAGGGATACATAGAACGTCAAACCGGCCGGTCCCGCGGCGTAAGACTCCTGGGCTTCTCGTCCGTGGGTCGGACTCAACCAGTTCCTCTCTACCGCACGGTGAACGGGAGGGAGCCGGTGCTGGCAGATGAGCACCGGGAGAGGTTCATCACCATGGACCGGGCATTCGTTCCCGCCGACGAAGCATATTTTCTTCGGATGGACGATGAGGGCATGCGTGACCGCTGCATCCAGCCCGGAGACCTGGTCCTCGTCAATCCCGGAGCGCGGGCACGTGAAGGCGAATCGGTGGCTGTCCGCCTGGGTAACCGAACTACAGTGCGCGCCCTGTCACACCGCGGACCCCAGCTCCTACTCACCCCCGCCGCCAGCGGAAGCGAACTGCGGGAGGTAATCGTGGGCCCAGGAGATGATTTCGCCGTACTGGGCACTGTAGCCGCGGTTCTGAGAAACTGCGTCGACAACCAGCGGGCTGACGAGGACCTCCAGCACGATGTCAGTTCCCCGGCGGTCGTTCCCCTGGTGACCTGACCGGCCCGGGATTGGTCAGTGATGGTTTTCTGGCTTCACGCCGTTCCCGTTCCTTTCGCTCCCGTATCGCCTTCACCGCCTGACGGAACTGATCCTCATTCATGGCCGCCTGGGCGTGGTACAGGATGTCGGAACGCATCCACGCGGCGTTGCGCTGCTGGTCCATGAGTATGGGATTGGGCTGCATCCGGTTCAGCGGCAGCAAGGCAAGCAGGGCAGTCGGAATGGAAAAGCGTCCCAGTCGAATGTACTGCTGATCTATCCCCCACTTGTTGCCCTCACTGCCGAACGTCCAGTCACCCCGTTCGAACTTGTTGGGGACGTAGCCCGACGCTGCCAGGGAATCGATGTAGTGGCCCAGAGTGGCGGTCAGCGCGCTGTCCAGCCTCTCCTTCTCGGTCTTGGGCGCGTAGATGAACTCCGGCTCCCCGGCCCACACCCTCGGGTCATTCCCACCCGGCTGAACGCCGCGCGTGGGTCCGTCGCCACCCCTCAGCGCTCCACCGGGAGCCGAACCGGCGCCCGGTGCTCCGGGTGCCGTCCCGGCAGAACGATCCAGTGGCACGGGAGGGAGCTGCGTGGGAACTTCCCGGGGAGCGACCAACTCCGCGGAAGGAGCGGCAATCCGCGGTGACTCCGATGGGTTGCGCAACGGAGCAGGGTGCCGGGCGGACGGCTCCGCCACAGATGGCACCGCCACGTACTGCACCCGCTCCGTAGTCCGCTGGGTATCGGGCGACGACTGCAGCAGTCGTTCAAAGACCGCGGGCACGCGGACCGCCTGCCACACGAGGATACCCAGGACGATGTGGATCGACACCGACAGCAGCGTCGACGACGACGGGCGCCGCGCCTGCGCCTTCCGCCCTGTCGGTCGCTCCTGCTGCTGTGCCTGAGGCATCCGCAAACCTTCCCCTGGTGACTGCCACGCGGGCATCGGACCTGGCCCGCACCACCTGCTTATTGTCCTGCCCCTTCGTGCCATTCGTTGCGGTACGAATCCAGCTCTTCTGTCACCCCGCGTCCCGTACCGGGTTTCTTACCCGGCTGACACCCGGGATTTCCACCTCCACGACATCTCCGGCCACCAGCGGCCCGACACCTGCCGGAGTTCCCGTGGCGATCAGGTCGCCTTGCTCCAGCGTCATGATGTGCGAGATGTACGACACCAGCCGTGAAATGGGAAACGCCATCTCGTTGGCATGCGCTCTCTGACGCTCGACGCCGTTCACCCTGGTAATGATCTCGAGGTCAGCCAATGAAACCGGCATGGGACACACCATCCCCACCGGGCAGAACGTGTCGAAACCCTTTGCCCGTGTCCACTGCCCATCCGTCCGCTGCAGGTCACGTGCCGTTACATCGTTGACCGCCACTATGCCGGCAATGCCCCCGACAGCATCGGCTTCGTCGACCTTGCGGAGGAGTCGGCCAATCACCACCCCGATCTCCCCCTCGAAATGCACTTCCTTCGACTGCGACGGGCGCTCGATATGCTCGCCGTCACCAATGATGATCGATGGAGGTTTCAGGAAAATCAGAGGCTCGGCGGGAACGTCGTTGCCCAGTTCCCGGGCATGTTCCAGATAGTTGCGGCCAACACAGACAACCTTCCCGGGGCGTGGATTCATGCTGTCGGGGCGAGAATGATGCTGCTGCTCCTTCCCTCGAAAGCTACGTCGGGGACCCGTTCGGCACAGCTTGACCTCGAGGCCAGCGCACCGGTCAGTCCGCCCGGAGTCTCCGGCTACCGCGCAGCAATTCGGCGATCTCCTCCCGGATCCGGCTCCACGGCATCACGAGCCGCCGCGCCGGCGGAAGTGTGTCCAGCAAAGTCTCGCCATATGAACGGGACAGCACCCTGGAGTCCATCAGCACGACCGCTCCGTGATCAGTCGCCGTCCGGATCAAGCGACCAAACCCCTGTTTGAGACGCAGGGCCGCGTCGGGGAGCATGTAATCCATGAAGGGATCGCCACCATCCATTGCTATGCGCTCACAGCGCGCCGCCACCAGCGGCTCAGTGGGGACACGAAATGGCAGCCTGGCAATGAGCAGCGCCCTGAGCGGATCACCAGGGACATCCACCCCTTCCCAGAAACTCGCCGTTCCCAGCAGTACGGCGGAACCGGCATCCACGAATCGACGGAGCAACTGGTGGCGGGAATCCTCGCCGTGTACCAGAAGGGGCCAGCGCGTGTGCAGCCCTCGCCCCCGCAATGCGTCGGCCGCGCGCCGCACGTCACGGTGGCTGGTGAACAATGCAAACACGCCACCATCCGCGTCAGCGACGAGGTCTGACAGCACCCGCACCACGGTTTCGAAGTGCGACTCGTCGCCAGGTTCCGGCCTCGGGACGTCAGTGGGCACCGCCAGGATGGCCTGGGAGGCGAAGTCGAACGGTGAAGGAATGATGGCGCCATCCGGCTCCACGTCGTCCTGATCCAGCCCCAGGCGGTTACGCAGATAGTCGAAGCTGCCCCCCACCGCCAGCGTTGCGCTGGTCACCACGCAAGTTTCCAGCCGCCTGAACAGGTCCTCGCGGAGAATCGGAGCCAGATCCAGCGGCACGCTCGAAATGGCCAGGTTGCGCTCGCGCCCTCGGACCTCCACCCAGCGTACCGACGGCTGGACATCCTCCGGCGGTGACAGCGCCAGTCGCAGAGTGTCACCGGCACCCTGCAGCCGTCGGGTTACGGCGCGCACCTCACCAATCAGCGTGCCGAACCGCTCCGTCGCGGCATCATCGTCGTCCAGGCGATCCTGCAGCAACCGGAGACCCTTGCCGAGTATCTCGATTTCACCCAACAGATCCTGAAGCGCGACCTGCAGTCCCTCGCGCCAGACCGGATGGGTGGCGAAGTCCGTATCCAGCCGCCTTACCGCAGTGCTCTCCTGACGGAGCATGGTATCCAGCAGATCGCACAGCCTGGCACTCTGCTCCGAACCCGCCCGGGCCGATGCCCTGAGCCTCGCCTCCACGAGGTCGAGCGATGCAACGCTGGTGAGGTCCTGATGGTTCGAGAGCTTCGCGACGAGCGCCGGGAGCAGCCCCTTCCCGCGCCGGTCGAGACGTGCAAAGAGGCGCTCCAGCCCGCGTCGGGTCACCGTGGCTCCCAGATGCGAGCCGGCTGCGGCCTCGAGGTGATGACCTTCGTCAATGATCAACCTCGAGTACGGTGGCAGGACCGCGGCATCCTCCCAGTTCTGGGTGACTCGCCTCACGGCGATGTCAGACAGCAGGAGATGATGGTTCACGACGATGACATCGGCCTGGGCTGCCTTCCGTCGCGCCGCGAACAGGAAGCAACGGTCGAAATGAGGGCACTTCGTCCGCTGGCAGAGGTCCGGTTCAGCCGCGACTTCATCCCAGAGATCATCCCCGGGGGGAAAGGGGAGATCGCTCAGTGAGCCGTCCGACGTCCGCTCCGCCCATGCCGCCAGGCTCGCAAGCCGTTCCCCGTGGTCTCCCGAGAGAAGGGTTTCCTGCATGCCCAGGGCCTGCTCCAGCCGCTTGAGGCACAGGTAGTTGCGCCAGCCCTTGAGCAGTGCATAACGAACCGGTTGATCGTCGAGAGCGCCCGAGAGAAACGGAAGATCCTTGCCGACGAGCTGCTCCTGCAGATTGATGGTGTTGGTCGAAACCACGGTGCGTTCTTCATTCTTCGCGGACCAGCGGAGCGCGGGCACGAGGTAGCCCAGGGACTTGCCGATACCGGTACCGGCTTCGAGCAGGGCGATTCCACCGAGATTGTAGAGGCGAGCCACGCGGCGGGCATACTCCCGCTGCCCCCCGCGCACTTCATAGCGGGCGTGATGGCGTGCGACCGGTCCTTCCGGACCGAGGTCGGCCTCGATCGCCGCCAGATCCAGGGGAACCACGACCCGTGGAGTGGGAACCTCCACGACCACGTACACCTGATCCGCCTGGTTGTCCGTGATGGCGAATCCCACACCCAGATCATGCAGACGGGCCGCAACCTGCAGATCAGGTTCCGATGGCTCGAGGTTGCCGGAAGGGTGATTGTGCAGCAGCAATTCCCCGGCCCTCGCGAAACCGGGAAGGGCAAGCACGCTCGAGGCATCGCCCCGGGCCACGACCCGCGCCGTCAGGATGCTTCCTTCACTGTCCGTCGTGCAGCAAAAACAGACTTCCCGACCTCCAGCAAGACGGATTGCCGTTCGGACCGCGGCCGCTGCCGTTGGAGAAATCACCTCGGCGCGCGCGTCACCCGGAGACACTTTCGTCATGCCAGCGCGCATTTCTCCAGCGTCCCTCCGATCCGGTCACACGCACATGTCTCCGCTCAGCCCGACGCCCATTCGTCCCGGTCAGGTCTTGAGCGGCTTCTTCTTGGCCGCCGGGAAGAGCACGTTGTTCAGGATCAGCCGGTATCCCGGCGAGTTGGGATGCAACGAGAGATCCGTCGGCGCCGCACCGATGTTGTGCTGCGGATCTTCGGGATCATGACCACCCAGAAAGGTCCACGATCCCTTGCCGTAGTCGCCATGTATGTACTTCACCCAGGGGGCCCCTTCCTCGCTGGCCAGGACCACGACATCCGGTTTCAGGGTCTGCCTGGTGAAGCTGGTGGTCACTCCAAAAAAGTCAGGGATGACCTGGCGGTGATCCTGGATGAGCATGGTGGCAACCGGATCGAACTTGGCTGAAAAACTGAATAGCGAGAACTGTCCCAGGGTCTGTCGCCTGCCGGGAACATTCACCTGGTGGCCGTCGATGTCGCTCATGGAGTTGACGAAGGCATTGTGCTCCAGCCTGACGTTCTGGAACGCAAACGCACGCTTCCAGTCCAGCTTCGCATCGGCGTTCTCGTCCATGGGTGTGCCGTCCGCAAACGTTCCCGCGATGTCCACGTCGTGCGCGGCAATCGCGAGGCCAAGTGTCTCCGTGGCGCCACACATGGCGAACAGAAAACCACCGTTCTCGACGTATTGCCGCATCTTTTCCGCCACGGCCTTCTTCAGCGCCGGGATGTTGTCGAAGCCGAGTCGGTGCGCCGCCTCCATGCCGCGCTCGCGCTGATCCACGAACCAGGCCTGATCCCGGAACCCGAGGTAAAGCTTGTTGAGCTGTCCGGTGAAGTCCTCGTGGTGCAGGTGGAGCCAGTCGTACTTGGCAAGATCTCCGTGAATCACCTCGTCATCCCACACGGCGGTGTACTCGATGCCGGCATACTGGAGTGCCAGTGTCACGGCGTCATCCCAGGGTGGCGCCTTGGGTGGCTTGTAGATGGCAATCTTGGGTGCCCGCTCCAGTGCCACGGCGTCCATGTTGCTGGATGCGATTTCGCTGCGGATGGCCGCCACCGCGGCGTCATCCATCGGTTCGAACGAAACTCCGTCGAGCGTGGCGCGGCGGCGGACTTCCGTCAGGTCCGGCATGAGGAAGGAACCGCCACGATAGTTCAGGAACCACTCACTCTTGTGGCCATCCTTGAGGGCATTGAACACGAGCCCGTATGCCTTCAGGTGATTCGTCTGACGGTCATCCATCGGGACCAGCAGGTGCTGAGCCGGCAGTATCCTGGCCCCCACCGACGAAATCACGGCACAAAGAATCAGCGTCAGCCCAGCGCGGCTGCAGGACCGTGCCTCATGGGTCCGCTTCAACGGGTTCCCGCTCCGACTGTAATCCGCCATCACCAGGCTCCCTTGGGTGGTACTGTCCCGCGCACCAGATCCAGTTCCCGCCGCGCCTGCGGAACCAGGGCACTGCGGGGATACGTCAATATCAGGTGCTGCAACCGATCCATGGCAGCCTTGGTGTCGCCATGACGTCGAAGAGCCCGCGCCCATTCCAGGTCGGCTTCGGCGGCTTCCGGCGATTCCGGGAATCGCGCCAGCACGTCCTGCCAGATCCCGCCGGCACGGGCTGAGTCAGGGGTGACGAGATACAACCGTGCCGCAATGGAAAGCAACAGTGGTGCAGCATCCGGGACCTCGGTCGCGGCGGACTCGAATGTCTGCGCCGCCGCAGCGGTATCACTCCGTGCCAACGCGAGAAACGCCTTCCCGATGCCCGGCGACTTCTCCGCCCGGGTTCTTGCAAAGATCGACAGCGCCAGCACCGCGTCGCTGTTGACCTCATCCAGACGCCTGAGTCCACCACGCGCCCCGTTCAGATCCCCCTCGTACAGCGACATCCAGGCCGCTGCCCGCTCATCGGACTCCTCGCCTCCATTTGCCAGCGTTTCACGGGCTCTGGGAACATCTCCCAGGCGTACCCAGGCCCACGCAACCGCCCGCACGGCATCGCCCCTGGCAGCGGGATCGAGTTGATCCGCGACGTCCTCGAGCACACTGTCCGCATCGGCGGCCCGACCAAGCTGAGCCAGAGCGCGCAGGCGAATCAACAGCATGGTGGGACGCTGCGTCGTGTCGGGCGCGGATTCCAGGGAATCGGCATACGCCAGCGCCAGACCGGCCTCTCCCGCCCGTAAGGCAACCAGGGCGGCTCGGGTCATCAACGTCGTCGTGCGCCGAACCGCCAGGGCCGCGGCGTAAACCTCCGTGGCCACCTGCCATGCCTCCCGTTGCTCCACCTGCGAACCAAACCTCAGCCAGGCCTCGACCACCGAGTCCGAAGGTGCCAGCGTCCTGAGTGCATCCCATGCACGGCGGCTGGAGGACCAGCGCAGTTCGAGGTTCGCCAGAACCCGGCGCGGGGCCAGCTCGGCAGGATCGCCACTCAGGACCGTTCGTATCGAATCGCGCGCCTCGCCCGTGGCCGCCCCAAGCACGTAAACCGCGGATGCCTCCAGGTATGGAGCCAGTTCCAGCGCATCCCGCCAATGGGTCGCCGATGACTCCCACATCCCCAGCGCCCCTTTCAGTTCAGCCAGTTCCGGCGCTATGAGCCTCACCCCGCCCAGACGCATGCCCGCCTGTTGCAGAACGGTATCCGCCGAAAGGGCGAGTCCGTTGTCGAGCAGGAGGCGGGAATACTCGCGATACGGCGTGGCATCCTGAGGAGCGATAGCCAGCCAGTGTGCAAACGCCACCCGCGCGTCTTCCAGTCTCATCTGCGTGGTGAGGGTACGCAGTTGGATGGTCCGGACCAGCGGATCGGTCGGACGGCGCAACATTACGCTGTCCAGGATCGCCAGAAGTGTATCCGGACTCCCTGCTTCCGACGTGCAGCGCTCGAGGCCCAGCAAGGCACCCGCCGGCTGGTCATTCCGGTAGAGTGCCTGACGATAAAGGGGGATGGCTTCACGGCACTTCCCTTCACCCTCGAGGTCCAGCGCGCGCGCCAGCGCGGGGCTCTCCTCGCCACTGCCCTGTGCTCCGGCCACCGGTCCCGCGAGAAACAACAGGAGCAGTAACTCAGTCCTGCGGCTTACGCCCATTGAGCTTCCGGAAGTACTCCAGCACCAGACGACGCTCGTCAGGCGTCAGCCCACGCAGGTCACTCCATGTCGGTGGTTCGAATTTCGCCGCGGCGCGACCCGACGCCGCGTCCGATGTCGGTTTGTACACCTCGGTCCCCGTCCACGCCTTGGCTTCGCGCTTGCCAGTATCCTCTCGCTCGTCCTCCTCCATGAGCCGGCCGGCATCCAGCATCCTGCGGAAGAGCCGCTGCTGCCGTTCCAGAACGGCTGGGTCGATCTGGGCGGCGTCCAGCGCGGCAGCAATCTGACGAGCCTCGCGAGCCAGTTCATCCGCCCGTCCGCTGTCATCCCGATCAGCAACATCATCGAGCTGGGCCGCCACGTCCCGCTGCTGGCGGGCCAACTGACGCGCTTCCTGCTGGCTCCGGCTGTCCAGGGATGTCCCCGTTCGCGGGAGCAACTGCTGCGCCGCCGCGTTCAATGAAGACTGTGTCTGGGCCATCTGCTGCAGCTGGCGCAACATCTCCTCGATCCCCGTGGACGTGTTGGAAGCCTCACTCCGCTCCCGGTCCCTCACCAAGGAGGCTGCCGCAACGTTGAGTGCTTCCGAGGCATCCTTCATGGCATTGGCCATCTGCAGTGGCGTGGTCGCGCCGCGGGTGGCCTGGGTGGCATCCTCGACCCGACGACGCGCGTCGGTAACGGTACGAAGCGAACGCTGGGAGAGAAGGTTCGACTTTTCGGCAGCCTCCTTCAGACGCTGTGAAGACTGATTGACACCCTGCTGCAGTGAACTCTGCTCTGCCCTCAGGGACTCGGCTGATTCCCCCTTTCGCGCCCGCGATTCCAGCGACTCCTGCTGCCGCGCCAGTTGCATCATCTCCTGGATGGATCGATCCAGCTCGGTGGTGAGTTCCTGCTTCCATTCGCTCACCTGTTGTTCCCGGGCACTCGCCAGATCCCGGGCGGCTTCTTCCATGGCGGACGCTGCCTGACGAGCAGCCTCCTCCACCGATTGATCACCCCGCTTGCCCGGCTGCGATTCCGGTTGGTTTCCCGTTCCGCTCTTCTGGCCGTTCTGTCCGGCGGACTGCTGACCCTGCCGACCCTGCTGGCCCTGACGCCCCTGCTGCTGACCCGCCTGTTGCTGACCCTGCTGGCCAGTCTGCTGCTGACCCTGCTGCTTGCCTTGCTGGCCGGCCTGCGGTGTACTCTGCTGCCCCGGCACTTCCTTTCGCTGCGACCCCACGCTGTCCCGCTGCTGCCCGCGCGCGGAGTCCCCACGCTGCTCCGGATCCCGGGCAGCACGGTCCAGGGCATCCGCCGATTCCCGCATCCGACGTTCCGCTTCACCCACACGCTCTGCCCCGGTCTCGGCATCCTGCTGCCGCAGCCGCTTCTGGAGCTCCTTTACCTCGTCGGACAGGTCCCGCGTGCGTTCCGCCAGTTCCTGTGCCTTGCGCCGGGCAGTATCCCGGTCCGCTTCGTCGCGCGCCCGTGCCAGCGAGTCCGCTATCTGCTTCTGCCGCTGCGCCAGCTCCTTCGCCTCATCGGTCATGGTACTCATGGCCCCTTCGAGGGCAGCGCGCTTCAGCATCTCCACGGACTTCTCGAGCATCTCACGCAACTGTTGCTGCTGCCTGGCCAGGTCGGCCATGGCCTTTCTCGCCTCTGACTGCGACAACTTCGCGGACGCCTCTTCCAGCTGGCGAAGCTTCTCGGCCAGTTCCGGAGTCAGCGCATCACGGAGCAGTTTCTGAGCCTCCTTGAGCTGCTGCTGCAGTGAAGAGTCCAGCGCACCTGCCTCCTGCAACTGCCGCTCCAGCTGCTGCGCGGCTGACCGGATCTGCTCCATGCGGCTGGCAAGTTCACGTTGTTCGCGTGCCAGTTCCCGGGCCTGCTCCGCAGCCTCGAACGTCATTTCCTTCTGATCCCGGCGCCGCGCGGCCTGCTCGGTCCGCTCCTGCAACTGCTTCTGGGCCGCGGCCGTTGCCGCAGCCCGGGCCACGGCCGAATCGGCGGCGTCTCGAATGGCGGATCGCTGGTCACTGAGTGATGGGAGACGGACCACTATCTCCCGGCTCTCACCCGTGAGTGTCCAGGGAGAACCGTCCGTGGCACTCGCCACCAGATGAAGGGCATCGCCCGGCTGCAGTGCAGCCGAGCCCAGCTTGCTGCTCCCCGTCCAGGCACCCTGGTCGTGCCCTGCCCACGAACGGTCCGAAAGACTCTGCTCCGCCCCGTCTGCCTTCACGATCCAGGAACGCAGGGTCAGGTGATGGATGCCGTGGTCGTCGGTGGCCATGAACGAAACCGTCAGGCTGTCCCCCGCCGTGACCGTCGTGTCGCCACCTGGCGAAAGGATTTCCACCTGCGGCGCCGAATCCGGGATTGCATCGATCACCAGCGGGAGCGGCACGTCCTGAATGGGACCGTCACGCCCCACCACTGCCCAGCCATACTCGCCCGTTACAGTCGGAATCCGACCGGAGAAGCGCAGACCGGAAACGCTCAGGATTACGGCAGATCCGCCCCGCATCAAGGTGACACTGGACAATTCCGTGGACGACGTGCCTTCCACGGTCAGAAGCGTGCCCTGGGGCACCCGGATCACCTCGGCCGAGGAGAGCACTTCCTCCGGTCGACCGAGATACGCCGGAAAACGCGCCCGAATCGTCACCTCACCTATGAAAGGACGTTCCGCCATGGTGATCGAAGCGGTGTCGCTGGTGGCCCGGCCATCTGTCGCGTACAAGGTCAGATCCGCGTCGATGGGGTCGAGGCGCACCTCGGCGACGCCAGCGACCACGGGTACTTCGACGCTGCGCCAGGACGAGCCCGTCCGCCGGTGAACCACTTCGACCACGCGACGCCCGGGGGCGCGCACGGAAATCAGGACTCGCTCGCCCCGCATGACCGCCGCGGGCAGTGCTTCCAGACGTACTCCCTCGAGAAGTGTACCACTCCAGGCTCGAATGGGATGCAGCAGTGCGGCCCATCCATCCGGCGCGATGACGGTGCCCACAGCCAGCGCAGCCACTCCTGCCAGGCCGGCGGCCGTCCCGAACCCGAGCCAGCGCAGCAGCCTGCGGCGCAATGCCGGTGCAAGAGGATCCCCCATCGCGCGAAGACGGTCGGCCATCGATTCCGCTCCGAGCCTGCCTAACGCCCCGGTGGCCGCCACTTCCATGGTGCCCCGAACCGAACCATCCCGAAGGTCGCGTTCCTGTTCGATCTCCGTGGCCACACCCGGCAGGGTGACCATCCGACGACGGAGCCCCTGCGCCAGCCGGACCCCGCCGGCAGCCACGAGAATGGCCCCCAACCAGAGGACGAACGGCGCCAGACGCGGCAGGGCCAGCCAGCGCGAACCACCAAGGAGGACGGCGCCCGCCGCCAGAATGAGCGTAACCACGGCCACCAGCAGAACGGCACCGGACATGTTCAGGAGCCGGGCCAGGGCGCGACGTTCGCGTTCGAGAAGTTCGATCAGATTCATGGGCTGGGGCGACTGGTCACTGCATAGACGAAGAGATTGACCCCCATCCTCAGCGCCGACTCGTGCAGCGCCGGTGGATCCTCATACGTTCCCGTATCCTCCCAGCCATTGCCCAGATCGCTGGAATAGCTGTAATAAACGGCCAGCCGCTTGCCTATGAAGATCCCGAACCCCCGCGCCGGCTTGCCGTCGTGCTCGTGAATCTTGGGCAGTCCGGCGGGAAAGTCATACACGATATGGTAGATTGGATGTGATAGCGGTACATCCACCAGAGGACGGTCCGGGAAGACTCGTGCGATTTCGCGGCGGAAGGATTCGTCCAGACCGTAGTTGTCGTCCACGTGCAGGAATCCACCTCGCAGCAGGTATTCCCGGAGGCGGGTGACGTCGTTGTCCGACAACTTCATCTCCCCATGCCCCGTGGCATGCAGGTACGGATGATCCCAGAGCTGGTCGTCACTCAGCGACACCCGTGCCTCGGTCGGCGCAACCCGCAGGCTGGTCCGCTCGTTGATCGCCTTGATCAGGTTGGGGAGACTGGAGGGATTGGCGTACCAGTCCCCACCCCCATCGTACTCCAGCCGGGCGATGGTCAGAGGCGCAGTTGCCGGGGCAGCCGGGGCGAGGCCCAGAGCCAGCAGCGCCAGCGTGGGGCGCAGTCCCGGGATCATCGGGTCACGGCCAGGCGGTACGCCCGGTTGCGCGGCACCCCGAGCTCATCCGCGACGAGAGCCGCGGCATCGCGTGCGGACATCCCGTTCTGTCGGAGCGCCCGGATGCGCCCCATCACCGTGAGGTCGTCCACCTGTCGTTGGGATGCACCGGAAATCATGATGACAATTTCACCGCGGGGGACATGTTCCGAATAGTACGCGGCCAGCTCCGCAACCGTTCCGCGACGAAACTCCTCGAACTTCTTGGTGATCTCTCTTCCCACCACACAGCGGCGCTCTCCCTGGCCGGCAGCCACCAGATCGGCCAGCGTCCCCGCTACTCGGCCCGGTGCTTCATAAACTACGCCAGTGTGGGATAGCGCGCTGAGAGCGGTCAGCGTTTCCTGACGCTCCACCCCCTGACGCGGAAGGAACCCGAAGAACGTAAACGGGGTCGTCTCCAGACCCGCCACCGCCAACGCGGCCGTGACCGCGGACGGCCCCGGTACCGGACTTACACGGAATCCCGCATCCAGAACCGCCGCCACCAGACGTCGCCCCGGATCGGAAACGAGCGGCGTTCCGGCATCACAGATCAACGCAACGTTGGCCCCGGCACCCAGTCTCCTCAGCAATACCGGGATTACTCGTGCCTCGTTGTGCTCGTGTGCCGACCGGACGGGCCGGCTCACCCCCAGATGCTGCAAGAGGACCCGGCTGGACCGCGTGTCCTCCGCCAGGATCAAGTCGGCTGCCCTGAGTGTCTCGATGGCGCGCAGCGTGATGTCATCGAGGTTGCCGATGGGAGTGGACACCACGTGAAGCGTGCCTCCTCCTCCGGCACTCCCGGCCTCCGATTCACGACGGCCCATTTCACATCATCCGGACGTTCAGGCAGCGTGCTTCCGGAACTTCTCCTCCAGAACTGGACGGGGAACCGCCCCGATCACCTGGTCCACCACCTTGCCCTCCTTGAAGAAGAGCACCATGGGGATGGAACGCACATTGAATCGCGAAGCCGTGCGGATGTTGGCGTCCACATCCAGCTTGGCAACCTTGGCCTTGCCGCTGTACTCCTTGGCGAGATCGTCCAGGATCGGCGCGATGATCCGGCAGGGACCACACCACGCCGCCCAGAAGTCCACCACCGCAAGCCCCTCGTGTTTCTCGATCTCGCCCTCGAAGGTTTCATCGGTAACCGCAACTGCACTTGACATATTGAGCTGGCCTCCAGGCGGGGCAGGTCTTATTGCTGCCCGGTTGTTCCGCTAGTTTCCGCGCGCACCGTCTCTCGGAGCGCACCAGGATGTCCGATGCACAGGATGCCGGCGCCAGAATTGCCCACGTCGGCCTCGCGGTTCGATCCATCCCCGAACTGCATTCATTCTATCGCAATGTCCTCGGAATGTCCGAGGTGGAGCTGTCCGACAGTGATGGGGCACGAATTACCGGCTTCGCGGCGGGCGAGTCGCTGGTGGAACTGCTGGAGCCCACCGATCCCGACTCCCCGGTCGCTCGCTTCCTCGCCCGGAGAGGCCCCGGAATTCATCACATTTGTTTCGGGGTGACCGATTTGACGAAAACTCTGGACCGCTGTCGCAGGGCCGGGCTGCGTCTGATCGATGAAGCACCCCGGATCGGCGCCGAGGGAAAACCGATTGCCTTCCTTCACCCGTCCTCCACGGGCGGCATTCTCATCGAACTCACCGAGGATGGACCGCGCACGGTGGCTGGGTAGCCACTACTTGCCACCCGGCCGGGCGCAAAACTCTCCCTGAACCGCCGCAAAGTCCGTGTCCAGCACATACCACCGGTTGGACGGCCCCATCACTACCTTGAAGCGGGGCACCTTGGTGACGTCACCCCGGGTGACCTGCACCCGGATCTCGCGGTTGCCGTCAGTGGCAGTCTGTTCATCGAGTATCTGGGCTCGGTCGTGATCGTAACACTGCTGCAGCAGGACCAGACGCTTGTCCAGATCCGCCCGATCCAGGATGTCTCTGGCAGGTCCGTCCTCCGTGCCCCAGACGGTACTCATGGCCTGCAGGTCCCGCGCCTTGACGGCTCCGAGAAAATCCATGACCGCTTCCCTTGCGGTGGACGACCCCGTGAGCGACGTCCCCGGTGATGGGGAGGTGCCACAGGCAGCCGCCGCGAACGTGATCAACAGCCACTTCATCACAGGCAACTCCAGGCCAGTTTGCATAGCGAACGTAATCCCGGCCGGCCGCTGGATCAACCGGATACACCCCTGATCGACCCGTATTTCACGACAACCGCTGCATGAGACTCTTCATCAATATCGATCACGTCGCCACCATTCGTCAGGCGCGAAAGACCGACGAGCCCGACCCCGTCCTGGCTGCCCTCGCCTGTGAAGAAGCCGGTGCCGATGGCATCACCGCGCACCTCCGGGAGGACCGACGCCACATCCAGGACGAGGACGTGCAACGCCTGAGCACGACGATCCGGTCCGTGCTGAACCTGGAGATGGCCGTCACCGACGAAATGATGGAAATCGCTCTCCGACTCATGCCTCACCAGGTCACTCTGGTTCCCGAACGTCGCGAGGAGGTGACCACTGAAGGCGGCCTCGATGTAACCCGCGATCCCGATCGGTTGTCCCGCGAGGTGAACCGCCTGAGGAACGCCGGCATTCGTTGCAGCCTTTTCATCGACCCCGACCTGGATTCGGTTGCCCGGTCCATCGACACCGGTGCGGATGCCGTGGAGCTTCACACCGGTCGTTATGCGAACCACCCGGACGATCCCCGGGCTCTGGAGGCCATTCGACGGGCGTCGGAGTTCGGGCGGAATCGCGGGATCGGCATCCATGCCGGACATGGACTGACCGTCCGAAACGTGGGACCGGTGGCGGGCGTCCCTGAAATCGAGGAGCTGAACATCGGGCATTCCATAGTGTCCCGTGCCGTTTTCGTGGGTATCGCCGACGCCGTGCGCGAGATGCGGGATGCCATCCGAAAGGGCATACAGGCTGGCCTCGAATGACGCTTCACAGGTAAACTTCCGCCGTCGACACCCTCCCTGCATGACATCCCCTGAACTGCTGCGCTTCTTTCACGCTGAGGCACGCGAGTATCTCGACACGATCGAGCAACTCGTGGGTGCGGACGCGGGATTCGATGCTGCAGCGTTCCTGGCGGCTTCGCGTGCCTTGCGGGGCTCGGCGACGATGGCACGGGTTCCGCGCATCGCGGAAATCGCCCTCACCATGGAGCGCGCCGCCAATGCGGTGCGCGACGGCGAGATGGACTGGTCCCCCGAGCTCCGCGATGAGCTGGAACTCACCCTGGACGACCTCCGCGGTCTCGTGGTAGCGACGGGCAACTGGACTGGTGACGACGATCGCCGGGCCCTTCGCCGCCTGGCGCGCCTCAGGGGTCAGCTCCCCGACTCGCACACCGCCCTGTCCACTCCCGCCGGTTCCGGTGGATCCATACAGATCTTCATTGCACTTCAGGTCTCGGCAATTGCCTCTGACATCGGCCGGTTTCTGGACGACCCGGCCAACCGCAGCCTGGTGGATGATGTGCTGAAGCGGGTCCGGAGTCTTCGCGGAATAGCAGGAGTCGCGGATCATCCACCCCTGGGTGACGTGGCCGATACCGTGGAGAGGGTACTCCGCGAACTGGCGCCGGATGCCTTTCTCCGGTCAGCCGATGTCGATGTACTGGGCAGCGCCGCGGAGGTCTTTCGGCGAGCATCCGCTGACCTCCGCACCAGAGGAAGATTCGACCGGACGGCATCGGAAGTGGAGACCTTCGCCCGGGCAGTCGTGGCAGCCGAAGCCGGTTCATCCACCGAAGCATCTCCCGTGGTCCGAATCGAGGAATTGTTCTACACGGACGCCGGACCCCACCTGGTACGCCGGGGGGCCGCCCCCCTTCGCAGTGCCGACGCCCGCTTTCGTGAGGATGTGATCGCCCGGGCAGAGCACCTGCGCAGACTGGTAGCGGAAGCCCGTGTCGCGATGGATCCGTTCAGCCGCGAGAGAGTGCGGCGCGACCTGAAGGGTCACCTGGCTCGGACCGACGAATTCGCCCGGAGTTACGGTGCCCAGCAGGTTGCGGCCGTCATGGCGGAAGCCGCCGCGCTGGATGACTTTCCCGAGTCCGTTCTGGACACGATAGATCACGTGGCCCGGGTGCTCTCCATGCCGGGCATCTCGACCGACGAGATGGAACGGCGTCTCGCAATTGGCGAGCGTCAGCGCCATGAGGCCCCCACCCCCACCGCCGCGGCAGCGTGGGCACCGGCAGCTGCGGAACCCTCGGGGAGTGCTGCCACGTCGGGCTCGATCCGTCCCACCGGCGAGGCTCTCCACAACCTGCTCGGCGACAGCCTGCGCGGGCTTGCTTCGTTGGAGGCGGAGCCACTGGCGGAACCGGCCACGCTGGACGAAGCCACGATCGTTCCCGTGGAGACGCTTCTCTACCGGGGACAGGCTGCCCTGGAACGCGCCCGTGAAGTGCGGGATGCCATGCGCGCCCGAGGTGGTACCGACGAAGACGCCCTGAGCGAGTTGTACGATCTGCTCGACCTGGCGCGCACTCAGTAATCGATGAAGATCGGCTGGCGCGGTGCGCTGGGCATTGGCATCAGCGTGGCACTGCTCTGGTGGACGCTGCGCGACATCTCACCGACCGAGGTATGGACCGTTCTGCGATCCTCCAACCTGCCGGTCTTCATCCTGTCGGCGGCTGTGGCGACCCTCACCTTCCCCATGCGTGCGGCCCGCTGGCGCTACATCCTGGAACCCGTAGCCGGCCGCATCCCGTTCCGCCTGCTCTGGCAGGCTACTGCCGTGGGAATGATGGTGAACAACGTTTCCCCAGCGCGGGCCGGGGAACCCGTACGCGCCTTCGTGCTCGCCCGGTCAGTGCCCCAACTGACGTTCACCGCTTCGCTGGCGTCGCTCGTGGTCGATCGCGTCTTCGACGCCGTTGTCGTCCTGATGCTGCTGCTCCTGGCAGTGACACTGCCAGGCTTCCCGGCCCGGGCGACCGTGGCGGGATGGCCGGTCCATCGTCTCCTGGCCCTCGGTGCCGGAACCGCGCTCCTGGCGATGGCGGTGCTCCTTCTGTTCGCGGTGTTCCCTGACCGCATGGCCGGGATCTGGAACCGGGTCGTGGAACGCCTTGCTCCTCGTGTGGCCACGCGCGGCAGGGATCTGCTGCTTTCGTTTGGAGCGGGCCTGGGTGTACTGCGCGATCCCCGACGGTCCGCCATGGTCTTCCTGTGGACGCTGGCACAGTGGCTGGTAAATGGGGCGTCGTTCTGGATCGCGTTCCAGGCAGTCGGCATCGGAGCGTCGTTCGCGACGGCGCTGTTCCTCCAAAGCATTCTGGCACTGGCGGTGGCGGTTCCATCCGCACCGGGGTTCTTCGGTTTGTTCGAGGCATCCACGCGGATTGCCCTGCAGGTATACGGCATTCCGGACGCCCTGGCGGTGAGTTATGCGTTGGGCTATCACCTGCTCTCCTTCCTCCCCATAACGCTGATCGGGTTGTGGTACATGGGAGGCCTGGGTCTCCACCTGCGAGAGCTGGGACGGACCGCCCCGCAACCGGAGCGAACTGTCGGGGGCGGGTCGTGATACCGGTGACCCGAGGAACCGTCAGGGCGCAGGCCAAGCTGAACCTCTTCCTCAGGATTCTGGCGCGGGAGAGTGGCGGTTACCACCAGGTCGAAACGCTCCTCTGCCGCGTGGACCTTGCCGATCTCGTGGACGTCCGCGTAACCGGGGGAGACAGGTCCCTCCACTGTGAGGGGCCCGGCGTGCCACCCGGCGGTCTCGGCGCCTGCGAGGACAATCTCGCCTGGCGGGCCGCGGAAGCGTTCGGCAGGGTGACGGGGTTCCCCCGCGGATTCGATATCCGCATTCACAAGGCCATTCCCGTCGGTGCCGGTCTGGGCGGAGGGAGTGCTGATGCCGGGGGCGTCCTGCGGATTCTGAACGCCCTATCTCCGGAGCCCCTGCCGGTCGATTCACTCCTGGCGATTGCGGGCGACCTGGGCGCCGACGTCCCGTTCCTGACGCAGGCCGAGTCGACCCTGGCCCTCGCGTGGGGTCGGGGAGATCGTCTTGCCCTCTTGCCACCCCTTCCAGCACGGGAAGTCCAGATTTTTCTCCCGTCCGTTGGCGTCTCCACGGCCGATGCGTACCGGTGGCTGGATTTGGAAGCGCCGTCACATGGAGCCGTTGCCTGTCCAACGGCCTCGCTGTCTACCTGGTCGGGAGTGGCCAGACTGGCGGGGAACGATTTCGAACGCCCCGTCTCCCGGCGGGTTGGGGAAGTGGCTGACCTGCTTGCCGCGGTTCGCGGGGCTGCGGATGTCGGCGAGATCGTGCAGATGAGTGGATCTGGTTCGGCCGTATTCCGGATCCGGGCGGACGGTCGAGGTATCCTTCGGCAGGTGGCTTCGGCGGGAGGAGTCGATATCCGTCAGGCGCGAACAGCGGTGTTCGTTGAGCCGGTCTCCGTGAACGATTAGGTTTGGCACCGACTCCCGCATTACCTGCCCCCTCGTCCAATGGCAGGACATCGGACTTTGGATCCGAGAATGGTGGTTCGAATCCACCGGGGGCAATTTTTGGTGGTCAGTTGACCCAAGTATCTACTCCGTCTACGTTTAAGGGTTACGGTAATGGACCTTCTGCCAGGCGTGTTGCGGGGATTCAAGCTGATTTCCGGAAACGCCAACAGGGGACTCAGCGAAGAGATCGCCCGGAATCTCGGCGTCGAGCTGTGCAAGGTTACGCTCACCCGATTTGCCGACGGTGAGATTTTCGTGAGGATCGATGAAAACGTCCGAGGTGCGGACGTTTTCATTGTCCAGCCGACCAACCCACCGGCGGAGAACATCATGGAGCTTCTGCTCCTGATCGATGCCGCGCGGCGGGCGTCGGCGGCGCGGGTCACCTGCGTCATGCCGTACTACGGATACTCGCGTCAGGACCGCAAGGACCAGCCGCGGGTGTCGATCGGAGCCAAGCTGGTCGCCAATCTGATCCAGAAGGCGGGCGCTGACCGTGTTCTGGGCCTGGATTTTCACCAGCATCAGTTGCAGGGGTTTTTCGACGTCCCCGTCGATCACCTCTACGCTGCTCCGGTTCTCACTTCGCATTTCAAGAAGAAAAAGTTTACGGACCTCGTCGTGGTGGCACCCGACGTCGGCTCGGCGAAGATGGCCCGCGGATTTGCGAAGCGGTTGGACGCGTCGCTGGCAATCATCGACAAGCGACGCCCGAGCGCCAACATCGCCGAAGTGCTCAACGTGGTCGGTGAAGTCTCCGGCCGGGATTGTCTGATTCCGGATGACATGATCGACACGGCGGGCACGGTAAGCGAAACGGCGCGGGCGTTGCAGAGACTGGGGGCACGGGAGATCTATGTCTGTGCGTCCCATGCTCTCCTGTCCGGGCCGGCGGTCCAGCGGCTCAGGGACGCCCCGATTGCAGAAGTGGTGGTCACCGATTCGATCGTGGTTCCCGAATCCAAGCGTTTTGATCGTCTGCGTGTGTTGTCGGTGGGTGAGCTGCTGGCCAAGGCCATACGCTTCACCCACAGCGAACAATCGGTTTCAAGTTTGTTCGAGTGAGCGGTATTTTCCGGTTTCCTGAGTTCGGCACCGATGTCTGAACAGGAACAGGGAGGTTCCCTCGATGGCCTCCTTTGTTCATACCCCGTCCCGGTTTCAGCAACATGGCTACAGCACAGCTTTCCGCGAGCGCCCGCATCCCAGGTGGCAAAGGCGCGGCACGCTCCCTTCGACGCGCAGGAGCCGTCCCGGCGGTCATTTATGGCCACTCCCGTGCTCCGCTCGCCCTTTCAGTGGATGCCCGCGCGTTCCAACGGCTGATCGAACAGGTTGCCGCGGAGAACACCGTGATCGAACTGAATGTCGACGGAGTCACGTCGCACACGCTCATCCGTGAAATCCAGCGCCATCCGGTGAAGCGTTCCGTCCTGCATGTGGACTTCCAGGAACTCGTTGCCGGTGAGAAGGTCGTGGTACGGATCCCGCTCGTTCTGGTGGGAACACCCGAAGGAGTCCGTAACTCCGGCGGCATCCTCAGCCAGGTGATGCAGGAAATGGAGTGTCGCGTCGATCCCCTCAACATGCCGGGCCACATCGATGTCGACGTCTCGGGCCTCTCCATTGGACGCTCGCTCCACGTGAGTGAGGTGGCAGTCCCGGAGGGGGTGGAGGTACTGGAGGAACCCCAATCGGCGGTGGCGATCGTCGCGGCACCCCGGGCGGAGGCTGAACCCACGGCCACCGGTGAGACGCCGGAAACGGCCGCTGAACCGGAACTCATCCGGAAGCCGAAGGCTGAAGGAGAGGGCGAGGGCGAGGGAGCCTGAGGCGGCCGGCGTGGATCCAGCGGCTGTTGGAACGGCCGCCTGAACTCCCCTCGCCCGACGAACCCTTGAAGCTCATCGTCGCCCTCGGAAATCCGGGCAGGGAATACGCCGATACCCGACACAACGCCGGCTGGTGGTTCGCGGACCACTTGGCCGGCGTCTGGCATTTCGACACCTGGCGGAAGGATGGTCAGGCGTCCCGGTGTGACACTCGACATTCGGGACATCGTGTAAGGCTCGTGAAGCCCCAGACCTACATGAACCTCAGCGGCGCTGCTCTCAAGCCGTACCTGCGCCGGAAAGCCTGGTCACCCGCCGACGACCTCCTGGTGGTGGTGGATGACGTCGCTCTCCCCGCCGGGCGCTTCCGGCTTCGCTCCCGCGGCAGCGCCGGGGGACATAACGGCCTCAAGTCCATTGAACAGGCCGTGGGCGGGCAGACGTATGCCCGACTCCGGCTTGGCGTCGGCCCTGCAGCGGATCGCCGCCGCCAGGCCCCGCTGGCGGATTACGTTCTGGACAGGATGGGAAAGGGTGAGCGCGCCACGGTCGAGGCCCGGTTTCCTGAATTGACGGATCTGTGCGAGACCTGGATCAAGGATGGCGTTTCTGCCGCCATGAACCGATTCAATCACCAGTCGGCCGAAGAAGAGCCCGACTGAGTCGATCCGCGACCGCGTGGCGGGTCCTCGGCCACCCTCCTTCAGCGGTGTGGTTCGCCTCTATGAATCGGCATCAGACGGCAGGAGCACGACGGAATCGTCGTTTTTCGGATCGTTGATGGCGAGAGAGATTCGCCATGCCCGCAATCCGCCGGAGGGCCACGGTCGAACCATCTCCTGTACCGCGCCCATGGGCGTGACCGGATTCAACCAGCCGTCATAGGCTTCCGGAGCAATGATCACCGGCATCCGGTCGTGTATTGGTTCCATCAGGAGGTTGGGTTCGGTCGTCAGGATGGCGCAACTGACCACACCTTCGCCGCCATCCTGGGGACGCCAGAAGTCCCACAAGGCTCCCAGGGCGAATATCTCGCCGTCGGGGAGAGCGAATGCCCACGGCTGCTTTCGCCGGCTCCCCGGGACGCTCTGCCATTCGAAGAAGACGTCCGCCGGAACGAGGCATCGGCGCCGTTCCATGGCGTTTCGAAACGCGGGTCTGGCCAGGGCTGTCTCCGCCCGTGCATTGGCCATGCGGTTGCCAGCGGACTTCTCCTTGGCCCAGGACGGTATGAGCCCCCACCTGACGAGGTCGGCCACACGGGCACTCCGGCGTTCCCGGATCACCAGGACGTCACCACCGGGTGGAATGTTGAAACGCGGGAAGATCCGGGGTATCTGCCCCACGCCGAAGCGATTCAAGTCAAGCTTGTCTGGCCGTGTCAGGCCGAACCGACCGCACATTCACTCTGTGGCACGGGAATCCTGCATGGAGTCGTGATATCTGGCCTCTCCCGCCCGGTATCTCAACCACCTATGTTTCGCATTCCTACAATTGATCCACTCACCCTCCTCGCGCTCCGGCAACCAGCGTGGGGCGGCCATGACCAAAGGGAGGCTTGCCATACAATGACCCGCCGATACGAGGCGGTGTATATCTTCGATTCCACGCTCGAAGACACCGCGATCAAGGAAAAGCTCACCCGCCTGCATGCCATGCTGCAGAGCCCGGAGGAGATCAGCGTGGATCACTGGGGCCGGCGGCAACTGGCCTACAAGATCGGCCCGCGCGACACCGGCTATTACGTGGTTGCGCAGTTCTCCGCCACTCCGGACGTGCTGCCCGAGTATGAGAGAGCCATGCGGCTCGATGATGGCGTGGTTCGCTACCTCATCACACTGTATGAGCACGAAGTCGGTGCCCCACCCATGACCGAAGAGGAACTGGAGGCGGCCCGCCGCCAGGAGGAAGACGATGATGAAGACTGACTCGCTGCGACGTCAGAGCAAGGGGTGCCCGTTCTGCGAGGGCCGGGTCCACTACGTCGACTACAAGGATGACCGGACCCTCGGCCGTTTCATCACCGACCATGGCAAGATCCTTCCCAGCCGCCTGAGTGGCGTCTGCGCCCGTCATCAGCGGCAGCTTTCCACCGCCATAAAGCGGGCACGCTACCTGGCCATCGTCCCGTACATCCGCGGGCACGTGGTCTGAGGAACGACTGATCCACACGCCTGTGCTTCCACCGCCCGGCCCGGAATCGGAGCCCGAAAGTCAGCCTCGGGAGCGAGGCTGGCTGCAGGTGCTTCTGGTGCTGGCTCTGTTCCTGCTGGTGCCGGCCATTGCCGGGCTGCGGGTCGTCTTCCCTGTGGAACAGACAATCCTCCTGGTAGGACCGGGAATTGCTGTCTGCGCTCTGGTCTCCTGGGTGCGTGGCGGTCGGGCGTGGCTCGCGATCGTATGGCTGGCGCTGTCCGGATGGATGCTGCTGCGCCCGCTGTCCGCGGCCACACCTTTCGACTTCCTGGCACGTGGGTGGGCCATCCTCCTGGTCACAATCTTTGGCGTCATCTGCGCAACCGGCGGGCATCGGCTGTTCCTGTCCCGCGCGCTGTACGCCGTTGCCGCGACCTTTGTTTTTGCCAGTGCCGTGGTTGTCGTGACCGATGTGTCACCCATGCGCGTCAGGCGCACCCTGGCAGACGAGCTGGACCGGCGCATCGCGCCCACGCAGGCACAGTGGCGGGCCACCCAGCAGACGGAGCAATGGCAGAAGTTCCGGGAGGAAGCTCCCGGGACTGCGGCCTTCTTCGACGAGATGTACGCCACCTACAGCCGAATACCGGAGCGTACCGCCGTCGTCTTCCCGGCCCTTCTGGCGCTGGAATCAATGGCGGCCCTGGCGCTGGCCTGGTCGCTCTTCCACCGGATAAGCCGGGTGCGCATCGGACCGCCGCTGGGCCGCCTCCGGGATTTCCGGTTCGGGGACCAGTTCGTATGGGGTCTTCTGGCCGGCGCCGTCATACTGCTCATTCCGTCCCTGGAGAGCCTCCGGGGATTGGGTCTGAACCTTCTGGTGTTCTTCGGCGCGCTTTACATCCTTCGTGGTCTGGGCGTGCTGGCGTGGTTTCTCGGCGCGCGGCGACTGGCTGTCGCGGCGCTGACTGTTCTTACGCTCGTCTTCTGGCCGGCTACCGCGATCCTGTCCCTGAGCCTCGGGCTCGGTGACACGTGGATCGACTGGCGGGGACGGCCCCGGCAGGCAACCTAACGATATCATAGAAGGGGATCTCTCCATGGAAGTCATTCTGCAGCAGTCCGTAGAAAAGCTGGGCAACCCCGGGGACGTGGTTCGCGTGTCCAACGGCTACGCCAGGAACTATCTGCTTCCGCGCGGCATCGCAGTGCTGGCCACCGAGGGCAACAAGAAGCAGATCGCCGCCCAACAGGAACGTCTGGAAGCTGCCGAGGCGGCCCGTCGCGACAGCGCCCGGACACAGGCCGCGGTGATCGAACAGGTTTCCCTCACTTTCTCCGCCCGGGTAGGCGAGGAAGGCAAGCTGTTTGGTTCGGTGACCGCATCGGACATCGTCCAGCAGTTGGATGCCCTGGGTCATCGGATCGAGAAGCGGCAGGTCGATCTCCACGAGCCCATCAAGGCACTGGGAGTCTACCGGGTACCCATCCGTCTGCACGCCGATGTACGGCCCGAGATCAAGGTCTGGGTCATCAAGCAGTAGAGCCCGGTCTCCCGGGAGGATTGTCAGGGCGGGAACCTCCCGATGTGTCGAGCGATCAAGGGATCGGTGGCCATGATTGCGTCGGCCCGCCGGTCCCATCGCCTCCCTGCCCCTATCGCTTGCTTCCCAGCCCGGCGTATCGTCTCCCGCGGTCCGGCATTATGCTTGGATCGGCGGCGGTGCCGCGCCTGAAAGGTACCAGAGTCACGCGGCCGGCGTACCGTATCACCGCAGGACACGAGACGCATCCCATGACCAGTTCCTCCGCGATCCGACCCAGCCTGGCAGCCGCTCAGACCGCGGCCGGACTGTGCCTCGACCTGAAGGCCCTGGACGTCGTGATTCTGGATCTGGAGGGTGTGAGTGACGTCACGGATTGCTTCGTCATCGCCAGTGGAACTTCGGATACCCATGTACGCGCCATAGCCGAACATGTAGCCGAGGAAATGAAGAAGCGCGGCTTCCGTGCCCATCATGTCGAAGGACTGCAGCAGGGGCGTTGGGCACTGGTGGACTTCGTGGATTTCGTGGTCCACGTCTTCCACCCTGCCCTGCGCAGCTTCTATCAACTGGAACGACTGTGGGGAGACGCGTCCGTCGTGCCGGTGGCCAGCCGGCAGGGAGCAGGTTCATGAGGAAGCCAATTCTTGAGGGACTGCTGCTGTCGGCAATAGTGATGTCGCCGGCCACGGCTGTGTCCCAGTCATACTTCGGTCAGAATCAGGTCCAGTTCGACCGGTTCCGCTGGAAGGTGCTGGAGACCGCCCACTTCCAGGTCTACTTCTACCCCGAGGAACGCGACGGCATCATGGACGCGGCCCGGATGGCCGAGCGTTCCTACGCCCGGCTCTCCCGGCTTCTCCGCCACGAGTTCCGGGAGAAGAAGCCGCTCATTCTTTACCGCTCCCGGGGTGACTTCGCCCAGAACAACGTCACCGGAGATCTTGGGGAAGGCGTCGGTGGAGTCACGGAAGCACTGCGGCATCGCATCCTGCTCCCCTTCACGGGCGACTACAAGAGCTTCGAACACGTCCTGGCGCACGAACTGGTACATGCTTTCCAGTACGACATCTTCGCCCGCGGCCGTGCCGGGAACGGACTGCAGACTCTGGCTCAGGTGAACCCGCCGCTCTGGTTCGCTGAAGGCATGGCGGAATATCTCTCCCTGGGCCCGGGACACATCCTTACCCAGGCATGGGTCCGGGACGCGGCGCTGAACGGGAAACTGCCGACCATCGCCCAGATGACCAACCGGCCGGACCTCTATTTCCCCTATCGTTACGGTGAGGCACTCTGGGAGTATGTGGGAGGGCGGTGGGGCGACGACGTGATCGGCGAGATCATGAACGCGGCGCCCAATGTGGGTATCGAACGGGCGTTCCAGCGCGAGCTGGGACTGAGTCTGGAAGAGCTGAGCGAGGAATGGCGGGACGCCATGCAGATAAAGCATCTGCCGCAGGTAGCCAGCCTGGATCGTGCCCGCAAGTTTTCCTCGCAACTGCTCAGCCAGCGAAAGACCGGTGGATTTTCGCAGCTCTTCATCGCACCCGCCCTGTCTCCGGACGGCAAGCTGATCACCTTCATCTCGCAGGGCTCGTTCCTGCGTGGCGAGGTCTTCCCGGATCTCTGGCTGGGCGACGCTGAAACCGGCAAGCGCATCAAGCGACTCGTCCAGAGCACCACGTCACCGGACTTCGAGGAGCTCCGTCTCCTTTATTCCCAGTCCGCGTTCTCGCCCGACGGGCGGCTGCTGGCGTTCACCGCGCAGCGGGACGGTCGCGATGTCCTCTACGTCATGGACGTGGAGAAGCGGAAGACCATCAAGCGGTTCGATACCGGCCTGGAATGGGTGACATCACCCAGTTGGAGCCCCGATGGCGCCCAGATCGTGGTGAGCGGGACGTCGTCCGGCCTCACCGACCTTTACGTGATCGACTTCGAGACGTCGGCATTGCGCCGCCTGACGAGCGACAAGGCAGGAGACCTGCAGCCTTCCTGGTCCCCCGATGGCAGGCTGATTGCCTTCGCGACAGAGCGAGGCGACGAAACCGATCTCGATGCCCTGAGGATAGGAAACTGGCGTATCGCGACCTACAGCATCGCGACGGGAATGATCGAGGTCCTGCCGGGCCAGGGCGGGCTCAACGTCAATCCACAGTGGTCGCCGGATGGGAAATCCATCGCCTTCGTGTCCGACCGGACCGGGATAGCCAACATCTTTCTCTACGATCTGGCCAGCAGGGAGCACTACCGCATCACGAACGTCATTGGTGCAGTCAGCGGCATCACCGAGTACAGCCCGGCCATCACCTGGGCGCACAAGGCGGACAAGCTGGCGTTCACCTATTTCGAGGATGGTGACTACACCGTCTGGACGACCAGCAATCCCCAGCGTCTGAAAGGGAAGCCGTTCCGTGAAGCAGAGGCGGTGATCGCGGCTGGCGCCACCAGCGCGACGACGGGCCTGCCCGCCACGCCGGCGACGCCGTCCGCCACGGTACCGGCCGCGACCGGCTCCTCCGCCTTCAGCGCCATGGATCCGACCTTGATCGACAGTGTCACCGTCGATCCGAACCGCACATCCTTCTATCGGTCATCCACGGGCCTGAGGCTTTCCGCCAGCGTACCACACGCCAACGAAAGAACCGGCACCCAGGTGGTGAGCGTGGCCCAGCTCCTGGACAGTGTCAACCTCGCCCTCCCGGACACCACCACCTTCCGGGAATACGACTACCGGGTCGGGTATCAGCCGGAGGAGATCTATCGGCCCAGCGTGGGATACGCCCAGGACAACTTCGGCCGGGGACTGTATGGAGGCGCCGGAGTGGTTCTCGCGGATCTCCTGGGAAACAACCGCATCACGCTGGCGGGACAGGTCAATGGCCGGTTCAGCGAGGCCTACCTGCTCGGCGCATACACCAACCTTTCCAGCAGACTGCAGTACTCCCTGGGAATTTCCCAGACCCCGTATTTCTTCCTGCTCGACTACAACTCGGTGCCGCTGGGAAATGGCACGGCACAGTATCTGGATACCTACCTGATCTCGCGCTACATAGTGCGGGAGGCGTTTGCGGTGGCCATGCGGCCCTCCAACCGGTTCAACCGGGTGGAACTCGGGATCTCCGCCAGCAACGTCGACCGTTCCATCGCGCAGTACTCGCAGGCAGTGGACTATGCTACCGGCGAGTACACGCAGATTTTCGTGGACAGCGTCTACAAGGTCTCCAACCTGAACTACGTGGCGCCGTACGCGGCCTATGTGTCGGACAATGCTCTCTTCGGGTCGACCGGGCCGATTGCCGGGCGGCGCTTTCGCCTGCAGGTCCAGCCCGTCGTGGGAGGCCTGCGGTGGACGACGTTCTCCGCCGACTATCGTCGCTACGTCCCGCTCCTCTTCAACTTCCTGACCGTGGCATGGCGGGCCCAGTCCAGCATATCCATCGGGCCTGACGAGGACGCCTTCCCCACGTATCTGGGCCGGGCCGACTACGTGCGTGGCTACGACCGCGAGCAGTACAGTGCCCAGTTCTGCGGAGGCCTCTTCGGAAGCACGGAAACCAGCAGTTGTTCCGCAACCGAACTCCTGGGAAGCCGGGTCGCGTTGGCCAACGTGGAACTGCGATTCCCCGTCGTCCGACGCTTCGACCTGGGAGTGGTACCCATCTCCCTGCCGCCCGTGGACGGACTGGTGTTCTTCGACGCCGGCATCGCCTGGTCGAAGGGCCAGACGCCATCGCTCTCCCGGCCCGAAGGCTATGACCAGGCCATCCAGAGGTATGTACTCCGAAGTTACGGGTACGGATTCAGGATGAACCTCTTCGGGATGGCGCTCATTCGTCTGGACTACGCCATTCCGCTGGATCGGCCGATCCGAAAGGGGTACTGGATCTGGACGCTGGGGCAGAGCTTCTGACCATGGCCACTCCGGGTCAGGAGCCCCTGTTCCGGCAACTATTCGGACACCTGTTGCAGCACGAACCACTGGAATGCGGAATTGTCTCGCATCCAGCGGCCCGTACGCATAATTTTGGCGGGTGCGGGGCCATTCCTTATTGCTCGCGGCTGTGGCTGTTGCCCTGGTTGCCTGTTCCGACAGACCCGGATCGGCAGGCCAAAGCGTCGCCGCCAACTTCACGGGCTTCAGCCAGGATCCCATTGCCCTCCGGGTTGCCCGTACCGGCGGACTCGTTCGGGCGTACCACTACCCCAGGCTGGACTCCGTCATCTGGACGTCGACCGCATCCGTTGGGGCCGGTGTCCGCTCGCTGGCATTCGACCCGGAGAACGGACTCGAAGCATATGTCGACCGCGATGGATCCGCGGGCTGGATCGATCTGCGTGTCGGCACCATCAAGTCCGCGGAGGCGCGAGGTCTCGACGGCCTGACGTCCCGGGACGCCTGGTCAATCTACGGGATCGCCCGGGACAGCATCGTACACCGGTCGACCCCTGGCGGAGAATGGGAGTTCGCGGTTTCCGGACGAGTCTCCCGCCTCTTCCCGCTGCAGGATGGCGGTCTGGTGGTGATCTCCCGGAACGAGGCGGACGCACGCATTACACGACTCCGTCCGCCAGACAGCCGCAAGCTGGACTCCGCCACGGTTCCGATCCCTGATCTTGCCGTGATGTCGCCGCTGGGAGATCGCATGTACCTTGCGATGGATCGTGATCTCGTGGCCTACAATACCCGTACGTTCGAAGAAACCGTCCGGGTGACCTTCGAGGACTCGATCCTGTCGCTCGCCACCACTCCGTCGGGGGATCGTGTCTTTGCGACGGTGGAGGGGCACCCCGAGCTGGCGGTGCTGGATCGCTACAGCGGGGAACTGGCCACGCATATCCGGCTTCCCGGCTCTGCCAGTGCGGTTCGGGTGGACGCGCTTGGCCGGTTGCTTCTGGTAAGGCCCGATTCCGGCGACTCGACATGGGTGATATCCCTGGCAACCAACGAACTCGTGGCAACGTTGCCGACAGTGTGGCGGGAGGATCTCCCCACGGTGGCTCCCGACGGATCGGTGGCGACCATCTCCGGTCGTGATGTGCGTTTCACCATGCCGGGCCAGGAGAAACCCCGGATAGTCGTTCGTGCCGGCGGCGCCGAAACGTGGCAGTTCGTGTACTGGAACGGCTTCCGCCCCAGGGCGCCAGGGCTGGACCAGCCCGTGGTTTTCCCGGTGGACAGCACGGAATTCGGATCACCCCTCGTGGACAAGCTGACCGTCGTGGGGGGCGTTACCGACCCGGTCACCACGCTGGCGCCGCCGGCATCCGACTCGATCAAGGTCGGACCGGTGTCCCCCACCGTGGCCTCATTCTCGGTGCAGGTCGCTGCACTGCTGTCTCAGTCGCGCGCCGGAGAAGTAGCCCGCGAAGTCCGCTCCCAGGGACTGACCGCGCGGGTCCTGACATCCTCATCCGAGGGCGTAAGGATTTACCGCGTCATCCTGGGGCCCTATCGCACCAGACAGGAAGCGGAGCGTGCCGGTCGCCGCTCGGGCCGATCCTATTGGATCATCGAGGGGGAACGATGAAGGAAAGATTCAGTGATCGACCGGTGTCGGCACGGGTCACACCACTGGCTGATCGCGCCGCCGTCGCCATAGTCGGCGAAAGTCGCACCGATGTGGCGCGGGAAGCATTGAAGATCGCTCGGGCGGAATCCCAGGGACGTCCCGTACTTCTGGTGGATCTGCTGGGTCACGGCAGCACTCTCGATCAGTTGTTCAGCGACGATGACCCCCATGGCGTTTCCGATGGCGCCCGATATGGTGTTTCGCTCGCAAGGCTCGCCCGGCCGGTGCCGGATACGGATTCACTGTTCGTGGTTCCGGGGGGACTGGAGTCGCCACTCGTCGACGACGTCCTGGGTGATCACATGTGGGGATCGTGGTCGGAGCAATGCCGCCGAGCCGGTGCCCTCCTGGTGGTCGCTGCACCAGCGGATCTGCCTGCCGTAGGCCAGGCCATCGATCAGTTGGAAGGTGTGGTGATAGTCGGGGACGCAGCGCCCCCCAGAAGTCAGGCTCCCCTCATCGGCCGCGTCCGCTCACCCAGAAATCGAACAGGCGGCGTCCCGACACCCCGAGCAATTACACCCGAAGAAATGGCCGCGGTACGCCAGGCAACACCCTGGCGGCCGGGCAGAACCATGGTCGCGGTGGCCCTCGGGTCTCTCCTGCTGGTGGTGCTCGTCTGGTGGGCCGTGAGGTCGGGGTGGCTGGGAGGCTTCGGCACTCTGACCAGCCAGGCTCAGGTGCGGACGGTGAGTGAAGGCGTTGCTGCGGGTGACTTGTCCACCGCAGCCGCTGTACCCGCCGAGGAAGCCGCTGCATGGAGCGTGGAGCTGGCGAGCCTCAACAGTCTCGACGGCGCCCGTCAGCGAGTGCTCCAGACCCTGGATTCCGTTCCCGTACCGACTTTCTCTCCCATGCACCCGGGAACGTCGTCGTCCCTGTGGTACCGGGTGGTGGCAGGAGCTTTCCATTCCCGGAGTTCGGCCGATTCCCTGCTGGCGGTGCTCCGCGCGCGGGGCGTGGTGGATGAAGGTGGCGGCACCGTGGTCAGCGTCCCGCTGGGATGGCTGATGGAGGACAGCGTCGATGTCGCCCAGCTCGCAGCCCGCCTCCTGGCCTGGCGTCAGCAGGGGTTGCCCGCCTATGCCCTGCAGGACGGCAACGGAATCGTACGGATCTACGCCGGTGCGTTCGCCACCGAAGAAGAAGGGATGATGTTTCGCCCAATGCTGGACAGCCTGAACCTTCACGCGACCCTCACCGCCAGGGTCGGGAGTATCCGGTAGGTGCGTCTTACCCGCCTCGAAATGCAGGGCTTCAAGTCCTTTGCGGACGAAACCGTCATGTTGTTCGACGATGGTGTCACCGCCATCGTCGGTCCCAACGGATGCGGAAAATCCAACGTTTCGGACGCGGTCAGGTGGGTGCTGGGTGAACAGCGCGCTCGCATCCTCCGGGGAGCCCGAATGGAGGAGGTGATCTTCCAGGGTTCTTCGGCGCGACGCGCGGTGAACGTGGCGGAAGTCTCCCTGGTTTTCGAGAACGACGATGGGACCCTGCCCACTCCGTTTCGCGAGGTCGTGGTCACGCGACGTCTCTCCCGCGCGGGCGAGAGCGAGTACCTGCTGAATGGCGCTGCCTGCCGCCTGCGGGACATACATGATCTGATGCGGGGTACCGGTCTGGGCGCCGATGTCGGGGTGGTGATCGAGCAGCGCATGATAGATGCGCTGCTGTCGGACCGTCCCGACGACCGCAGGGAGTTGTTCGAGGAGGCCTCCGGCATCGGTCTCTATCGGGATCGAAGACGCAGTACCGAACGCCGGCTCGACGAGACCACGCAGGACCTTGCCCGCCTGGACGATCTCATTGGCGAAGTCCAGAGTCAGGTCCGCTCCCTTGCGCGCCAACGGAAGCGCGCGGAGAGACATGCCGAACTGATGGAGCGGCGCTTCAAGGTCGACCTTACCCTGGCATCCCGCGACATGGCATCCTGGCGGGAGGAACTGTCCCGGCTGGAAGCGGCACTCGGGGGCCTCCGCGAAGCTGTCCCTCGGCTGGAAGAGCGGGTTCGCACGATGGAGTCAGCAAGGGACGAAGCCCATCAGACGCGTACGTTGGCAGATGGCAGGCGTCACGAGCTGGCCCGAGAGGTGGGACTGCTGCGGGAAGCAGCCCAGGAACTGCGCGGCGAGATAGCGGTTGCGGAGGAGCGCCAGAGAAATGCGCTTCAACGCCGGGAGCGTGCCGAAACGGAGCGACAGGAGGGCCAGGCCGTGGGATCGCGCCTGGAAGGGGATCTCGCTTCACTGGCAAATGAACGCCTGGAGCTGGAACGACTGGTGGACGCTGCCCGAGGAGACGCATCCGCGCGGGAGATCGAGGAAGCGAACGCCCGCGAGGCCCTCCGGCAGGCGCGTGGGAATCTCGAGTCCGCCGAACAGCACGGCAGGGTGGTCCGTGACCAGTTGCGGGAGATGGAAGCCGATCGGGAAAGTGCGGATCGGGAACTCGCGGAGTTGGAGTCACGCACCCGAAACCTTGGCGTCGAGCGGGGAGAGCTCACCGGTGCGACCGATGCCCTGGAGGTCGAGATCGCGGCGGCGCGGGATGCCAGCGTGCAGGCGTCACGAACGGAGCGTGAGGCGCAGGACGCACTCCAGGAAGCACGAAATGCGGCCAATGCGGCGCGAGAGCGGGATGCCGAAGCCCGGGCTGCGCTCCTGGGTGCGGAGGATGTCATGGCCGCTCTGGAAGGCAGGCTGCACGGGCTGGAGGGCCTGGAGCGGGAACGCGTCGGGTTGGCGCCGGCCTCGGCACGACTCCTCCAGGTGAAGAATGAGTTCGGGGAGGGCGCCATTCTGGGTCCGTTGTCTGATTTTGTCAGTGCCGGGTCAGGTGCGGCGGGCGCAATCGAGCGCTATCTGGGCATGACCATCCACGCCATCGTCGTTCGCGACGGTGCGGTGGCCGAGGCCGTCCGGGCCTGGCACACCAGGCAGAATCCGGGCCCCTTGCTGCTGCTGCCACTCGATTCGGTGAGTGGAGATGACCATGACGAAGACGGCGACCTGTTCTCGCAGATCGAGATCGCACCGGCTGCCTTGGGATGGGCCCGCGTCCTTCTGCGACGCGTTCGCTGCCTGGATGAGGGCGCGTTCGTGGATCCCCGGGGAGCGGTCTGGCTTCCCGGACTCACGGCTGGGCCAGGCCCGCTGCGGCGCCGAGCCGAACTGACGAGCATCCGCAGGGAACTCGCCACGGCTCAGGAGACTCGTCAGGCGGCGGCTCTGGCATCCGAATCGTCACGATCCGCCATGCAGCGCGCTGAGGCCGCGGTGAACACGGCCACTGATGCAGCCCACAGCGCCCGGAATCAGGAACGGCGTGCCCAGGAGACGCTGGCAGACCTCGAACGCCGCCACGCACGCCTGGCTCGCGAACTGTCGGATTCGCACGCAGTGACGACCCAGATATCCTCGCGGATGGAAGAACTGGGAAAGAAGGTGAAGGAAATCGATGTCCGGCAGGCGGAGGCGCGCGACCAACTGGTGCAACACGATGCGTCGGTGACCGAGCTGCGTGAGGCCATGGCAGCCGCGGAACGGGAGATGGACCAGGTTCGCGACAGGCGCATCGAGGCGCAGGTGGCACTGGCGCAATCGGAGGCACGCCTGCTGGTCACGCTCGACCGGCAGCGCAGGGTGAGCGAGGAAAAGGAAGTCGCCACCAGCCGCCTGGCCACGCTGGCCCAGGAACTCGGGATGATCGATGATGCCGATCGCTCCGTAGCCCGGCAACTGGCCGCCTGGACGGAGGAGCTGGAGGAACGCGCGAACTCCCTGAGCGTGGCGGAGGTGAAACTGGACGAGGCGGAGCGGGATGTCCTTCAGGCTAACCGTCAGGTCGACGATACAGAACATCTTCTGGATGACGCACGTACGGAAGCACGCAGGCAGAGCGAGGAACTCCACCACGCCGAGCTGCGCTTCACCGAACTTGCGGGGCGGCGTACCGCCATCCGGGAGCGACTGGAAGCGGAGTGGCGTCGTCCTCTGAACGAACTGCTGGACGCGCTGCAACCGCTGGAGCAGGATGATGAATCGCTGAGGGCCGAGGCGCGGTCGCTGCAGGAGCAACTGGACGCGCTGGGTCCGGTGAATCCGCTGGCGATCGAGGAGCACGACGAGGAAGTCAAGCGGCTCGATTTCCTCAGCCGGCAGCGCGCCGACATGGGTGAAGCACGCAATGCGCTCCAGGCCGCCATCCGCGAGATAGATGCCACCGCGCGGGAGCTGTTCCTGGCGACTTTCACCCAGGTGCGCGAGAACTTCCGGAAGATCTTCATGACCCTCTTCGGGGGTGGCGAGTGCGACTTGCGCCTGGAAAACCCGGAAGCGCCGCTGGACTGTGACATCGAGATCCACGCTTCGCCGCGTGGGAAGCGCACTCAGCGGATCCACCTCCTGTCCAGCGGTGAACGAGCACTGGTGGCGCTATCGCTGCTCTTCGGCATTTTCCTGACCCGGCCCAGTCCCTTCTGTCTTCTGGACGAAGTGGATGCTCCGCTCGATGACGCCAACATCGGGCGTTTCGTCCGGATGCTGAACGAGTTCAAGTCGAAGACCCAGTTCCTGGTCATCACACACAACCCCCGGACGACGACGGAAGCGGCGGACGCCGTGTACGGCATCACCATGCAGGAGCCGGGTGTGTCGTCCGTGGTGAGCGTGCGCATGCGTGGCCCGCAGGTGGATGATGTCGCATCGGATGACGATTCCGGGACGCTGGACCGGAGTGTGGATGTGACGCCTGTGAGTGAAGCGGCGCCGGCGTCCCTGTAGTCCGGCACATGCGCCTGACGACGGTGGGCACGGGAACGGCCGCGCCACACCCACGCCGGGTGCAAAGCGGAACGCTCGTGGAATCGGGAAGCACCCGCCTCCTGATCGACTGCGGCAGCGGTGTGGTCTCGCGAATGGCGGAGTTGGGAATCGACTGGGCGGGAATCACCCATGTGGCCATCACTCATTTCCACGCCGACCACACGTCTGACCTCGCAACGCTGATATACGCGTGGCGGTACGGTCTTCTCCCACCCCGCTCCGCTCCGGCTGTCATCCTCGGCCCGCCCGGTCTGGCGGCACGTCTGGACGCCATGAAGGGCGCCTTTGGCTCCGGGCTTCTCGATGCCCCACCCGAGATTGCCGTGGTCGAGCTGCCGCCGGAAGGGCCAGTGCCGGTGGGCGAAGACCTTCTGATCGAGTGCCGACCGGTTCCCCACACCGAGGAGAGCGTGGCATATTCCGTGTCCAGCGCGGACGGACGGGTCGTCATAACCGGGGACACTGGATTCGACCGCGCCCTGGGGACCTGGGCAGCCGGTTGTGACGTACTGGTTTGTGAATGCTCGCTTCCCGAGTCCCTGGCTCTGCCGACACATCTCACACCGCGACAGTGCGGGATGCTGGCGGCCCTTGCCGCACCCCGTCGGCTCGCGCTGACGCACTTCTACCCACCCGTGGAGCTGGAACCAATTGCAGAGCAGGTTGCGGGGCATTTCGACGGCCCGGTGACCCTCTGTGAAGATGGCTGGTTCGTCAGTCTGGAGGATCTCTAATGCTGGTCGTTATGCACCACGACGCTTCGGCCTCTGAAGTCGAAGCAGTCTGTCAGGCAATCCGGGATATGGGCTTTCAGCCGCTTCCCATGCCCGGCGAGCAGCGCACCGCTGTGGGATTGATAGGCAACGATGGACCGGTGGACGATTCGCAGGTGATCTGCCTGCCGGGCGTCGCTCAGGTCCTGCACGTCTCCAAGCCATACAAGCAGGTCTCCCGCGAATGGAAGGCTGAAACCACGGTGGTTGCACTGGGACACGGGGTGACGGTCGGCGGCCCGGAGGTCACGGTAATGGCCGGCCCGTGTTCGGTGGAATCGGAGTCCCAGATCGTGGCGTCTGCCCGGGCCGTCCGTGCCGCCGGAGCGGCGGCCCTCCGCGGGGGCGCCTTCAAGCCCCGCAGTTCACCGTATTCCTTCCAGGGCCTCGGCAAAAGGGGGTTGCAGTACCTCGCAACTGCCAGAGAGGAGACCGGTCTTCCGGTCGTCACTGAAGCCATGGACGAAGCCGGTGCGGAACTGGTCGCCGAGTATGCGGACTGCATCCAGATCGGCGCGCGCAACATGCAGAACTACTCCCTCCTGCGGGCCGTCGGACGACTGCGCAAGCCGGTGCTGCTCAAGCGGGGGCTGGCCGCCACCATCACCGACCTTCTGCTGAGCGCCGAGTACATCCTGGCCGAGGGAAACTCCCAGGTAATCCTCTGTGAGCGGGGCGTGCGTACCTTCGACAGCGCCGCGAGGAACATGTTCGATCTGAACGCCATTCCCATCGTGCAGCGGCTGTCGCACCTGCCCATAATTGCCGACCCCAGCCACGGAACCGGTCTTCGGGACAAGGTGATACCGATGGCACGGGCGGCCGTTGCAGCCGGTGCGGATGGAATCATCGTGGAGGTCCATCCCAACCCGGACCGGGCGCTGTCGGACGGTTCTCAGAGTCTCTTTCCCGATCAGTTCGCCCAGTTGATGGATGCGCTGCGACTCATTGCAGGCGCCATAGACCGGACCGTGACGGCTAGTCCGGAAAAAGTGGAACTTGCACGGTAACCGGTTGGTACGGGGGAGCGGGAAGCGGGAAGCGGGAAGGGGGAAGCGGGAAGCGGGAAGCCACCAGGTCCTTCAGGGAGCAACAGCTCCACAACCTGAACCATGGCAGCAACAAGAGAACGAGAATGCTCCCTTTACTGTTAGTCGCGGCCCTGGTGCAGTCGTCGCCTGCTGATCGGGCCATCGATGCGGCGGTGCGCGCCTACGGAGAGATCCAGACCGCGAAGGCAAGCTTCGAACAAACCATCCGGAATCCCTTGATTGGGTCGACGCTGCATTCGAAGGGCGAGTTCTTTCAGTCCCGTCCCAACCGATTTGCGTTTCGCTTCAGCGATCCCGCCGGCGATGTCATCCTCTGCGATGGTCACAATCTGTGGATCTACCTGCCGAGTTCCGCTCCGGGACAGGTGCGCCGGACTCCCTGCGGCGGTGAAGGCGCTGGGTCGCTCGATCTGATCGGGGAGTTCTTTTCCAACCCGCGCGAGCGCTACAGCATCGGCGACGGTGGGACAGCAACCATTGGAACCCGACAGAGCCAGGTCGTCGTTCTGACTCCCAGAGCACCCGAGGCCGCGTTCGTACGCGCCAAGGTCTGGATCGATCCCACCGACGGTGCGTTGCTGCAGTTCGAGGCCGAGGAACCCAGTGGACTCATCCGCCTCGTTCGGATCACGCAATTCGAAAGGAACGCTACGGTTGCCGGGTCTACGTTCACGTTCAGAGTTCCCAAGGGCGTGAAGGTCGTCGACGTCAGATAGTCGCCCCGCCGCCCTGTCGCTGCCGTCCGCGGATCAGTCCTTCGCGGTCGATTCCCGCCGGCGGACCACACGCTGCAGCAGGTCGTCCGGCGAGGTCGCACCGGCCGCCAGAGTCGCCGCCGCCTGGATCACGTCATCGTCACGTATCGCGCGCTGGACCTCGGCATCGGGCCCGAAGACATACAGGGCGATCTCCCGCCCCAGCAGGCTGGACACCAGTGGAGTGGCCCCATCCAGGATGGAACGGTCGAAGCGCAAACCCCGGCGTCGCATCGCGGCCCAGAGCTGGTCCAGCATTGCCGGAGTGACCACGAAGTCGCGCCGGTCAACCTCCTTCCGATCGCGTACGGACATGGCCACATCCACCATGGCATCGCGGAAGCGGCCGACGCGGGTTCCCAGCGCGTCCTCCAGCGCCTGTCCTCCGGGGCCAAGAGTCGTGTCGCCCGCGAGCACGTCCGGGACTATCCCTCCACCGCCGGTGACGTCCCGGCCGTCATCCGTGGAGAATACCGGCGCATCATCTTCGGCAGCGGCATCACCTGGAGGATGGTCGATGGAACGACCAGAGGGAGTGAACCATCGGGCTGTGGTAAGCCGAACCGCCCCGCCGGTTCCAACCGCGAAGACTCCCTGAGCGCTCCCCTTTCCGAAGGACCTGCGCCCCATGATCACCGCCCGGTCATGATCCTGCAGCGCGCCCGCGACGATCTCCGAAGCACTGGCGCTGCCACCATCCACAAGAACCACCACGGGGAGCGCGGGCCACGGCTGTGCCGCGCTGTCCGCGATTTCGTTGATCACACCTCTTCCCCGGAGGGAGACAATGAGCTGCGACCGGTCCAGAAACATGTCTGCCACTCCCACACCCTGGGAGAGTACTCCGCCAGGATTCCCCCGCAGATCGAGAACCAGCGACTTCATACCGATTCCCGCAAGGGAGTCCACCGCCGATCGCAGCTCGTGAGCCGTCGAGTCATTGAAAATGTTGACGTCCACATAACCCACGCCATTGCGCAACAGCGCCGTCCGTGCAACGGCGCGACGGTGGACACCCCGGCGAACCACGGGAATAGTGAACCGTTCCGCATGTCCCGGTCGTTCGATCGTCACCAGCACGGTGCTTCCCTCGGGACCGCGGAGCGCCCGGGTGGCCTCGTCCACCATCCATCCCCTCGTATCCATCGAATCGATCCGGACCACGCGATCGCCCGTGCGCAGTCCCGCGCGTTCGGCCGGCGATCCCGGAAACGGTGCAATGATCATGGGGTACCGGTTCCGCCGCTGAATCTGGGCCCCAATCCCCACATAGTTCCCGCTCGTCTGCTCCTGGAGCCGCCGCAGTCGCCGCGGCGGAAGATACTGGGTGTATGGATCGTGCAGCTCGCGCAGCATCCCCACCATGGCATTTTCGAAGAGGAGCGAGTCGGACAAGGAGTCCACGTAATACCGCTGCACGTGAGTGAAAACCTGATCGAACAGCGCTTCCCCCGACGTCTCGGGCATCGGTGTGCTCAGACCGCGAGCCAGCACCCAACCGCCCCCCAAAAGGGAGGTCAACAGGATCAGTGATGCGAAAGCAGTCCGGGCTTTCATCCGATGTCCGTTCCCGGTGTGAATCTCACTGAACCTCCGCTCCCACTACGGCACCCAGCTCGCGCGATACGGCAGCCGCGACCCGTGCAGCCACCTCACCCTTGTCCCCTGACGCATCCACCAGAACCACCGGCCCCGCCTCGGGATGCTCCCTCTGCCATTCCAGCCTGGCGAACTCCCGGAAGGCCTCCGCCACTCTCTCGTGAAACTCCCTGCCGGAGCGTTCAATCCTGTCTGCAATACCCCGACCTGAAATGCGTTGCAGCCCTTCGGCCGGCGGGAGATCGAGCACGATGTTGAGTCCCGGCACGAGCCCACCGGTCGCCAGCCCATTCGCGGCCCGCACTTCCGACTCCGACAGTCCCCGACCAGCCACCTGGTACGCATATGTCGACAAAAGGAATCTGTCGGCTATCACTGCCACTCCGCGTTGCAGCGCGGGTCGGATAACCTCCCGGACAAGCTGCGAGCGCGATGCCAGGAACAACAGAGCCTCCGTCTCTGGTTCGGGCCTGCCCGATGGATCGAGCAGAATTGCCCGGATGGCGTCTCCCGTCGGAGTCCCCCCCGGCTCTCTCACCGCTACGCACTCCACGCCCATCCTCGCCAGGCTCTCCATCAGAAGAGGTACCTGGGTCGTCTTGCCCGCACCCTCCACTCCCTCGAGGACTATCAGAGAGCCGCTCATTTCCCTAGCCGAGCGTAATGATGGGGCTGGCGGCACCGGACTTGATCCCTTCACTGATCCAGGCATTCACCTGCATCATCAGCTTTTCGAAGTTCTCCTGAGTCACGATGGCGCGCTGGTAGGCCGGATTCACCTGGACCCGGGACAGCAACTCGTCCAGTTCCTTCTCCAGTTCCGGTCCCGGCTCCTCCCCGCGGTCGATCATGCGCTGAGCAGTCATCCGCAGTTCGTCCATGCGACGCAGCAGTGTCACTGCTTCAGCATCGGCGCTCAGGGCATCGTTGGCACGCTTGACTGCCTGATATTCGCTGCTCTGGCCGATCAGACGGCCCAGATCCCGACCCTTTTGCTCCAGCACGGCTATCCCTGGTTGAGGCGGACTATGTGTGAAGATCTGACTGACGACGACTTGCCACCACGAAGCGATCACGACCCGTGAGATCCTGGTGGATGCGGATGTCGTCGAAGAAACCACAGCCATGCACCATTCCAGCAACCACATCGGCTCTTCGTGAGTCGACTTCCAGAACCAGCAACCCACCGCCGCAAACTAGCATCCCGGCACCTTCCACGAGACGCCTCGAATGCTCCAGTCCACCCTCGTCACTGAACAGGGCCAGTGCCGGCTCCCAATCCCGGACCGATCGGGGGAGTTCCGCTGCCTCGTCCCAGGAGATGTAGGGCGGATTCGAAACCAGAACGTCGAGTCGTTCACGGGCAACCGGTGCCAGCAGGTCTCCGGCACGGAACTCGATTTCCGCTGCTGCATGGCCCAGCGACTCGGCGTTGCGCCGCGCGACCTCCAGTGCGTCGGTGGCGATATCGGTGGCGATCACCCGGTCGAATGCACCTTCGCTGGCCAGCGCCAGGGCTATGGCGCCACACCCCGTGCCAATATCCGCCACCACACCACCTCGCCGATCGCCACGGCTCCTCAGGACCAGGTCCACCAGCAACTCCGTCTCGGGCCTGGGAATGAGTACCTGCTCCGTAACCGCAAGGGAGAAGCCGCGGAAGGCGGCCCGACCGATGGCGTAGGCGAACGGTGCCCCGGCAATCCTGTGTCGTGCTGCCCGGAGCGCGTCCTCGCGCAGGCCCGCCGGGGCCGCGTCATGGGAACGAAGCATGGGCCAGAAACGCGCCTCCCCTGCCACAGCCGCCACCAGGTCGCGCGCTTCCGTCTGCTCCGGGATCCCGGCCGCAGCCAGGAGATCCGCCACCGCGGCGACGACACCGCCCACCGTGTCCCCCGCAGTCATCGACGACGGTGCTGCCGTCACTCTCCCTCCCGCAGCCGCTCCTCGGTATCGGCCAGCCTCAGTGCCTCGATGAGTTTCCCGATATCACCATCCATGATCCGGGGGAGGTCGTGCAGTGTAAGGTTGATACGGTGATCGGTGACCCGGCTTTGCGGGAAGTTGTAGGTCCGGATCTTGGCTGAGCGATCCCCGGTGGAAACCTGGGAACGGCGCAGGCGGGCGCGCTCGCTCTGCTGCTGCTGCAATCTGGCATCCAGGATCTTGGCGCGCAGCACCGCCATGGCCTTGATCTTGTTCTGCAGCTGAGATCGCTGATCCTGCTGCGTGACCACGATCCCGGTGGGGAGATGCGTCAGGCGGACAGCCGAATCGGTGGTATTGACGCCCTGCCCCCCGGGCCCCGATGCACGGTAGACGTCCACCCGAAGTTCCTTCTCATCGATCTCCACATCGACATCTTCGGCTTCGGGCAGCACGGCTACCGTGGCGGCCGAAGTGTGAATCCGTCCCTGAGCCTCGGTCTCGGGCACCCGTTGTACCCGATGCACTCCTGACTCCCAGTGCATCTCACCGAACGCCCCGGGACCATCCACCTTCATCACGGCTTCCTTGACGCCACCCTTGATGCCTTCCGAGTAATCGAGCATCTCGATCTTCCAGCCCTTGCGCTCGATATACCTGGTGTACATGCGCAGCAGATCGGCGGCAAAGAGCGCGGCTTCGTCACCACCCGTCCCCGCGCGGATTTCCATGATGCAGGAGCGCTCGTCGAGCGGATCCTGGGGGACAAGCAGTGGTTTGACACGTTCCTCCACCTCGCGAATCGCCTGAGCGACACGCTCCACCTCGGCCCTCGCCTCCGCGGCGAGATCGGCATCGTCCGCGGAAACCAGCTCGCGGGCCTGGGAGAGTTCATCGTCCAGACGACGAAGCCGCCGCGCCAACTCCACTACCTCCGACAGACGCTGATGCTCACGGCCCAGAGTCGCCATGAGCCGCGGGTCGCGCAGGGTTGCCGGATCGCTCAACTGCTGCTCGACGGTAGCGGCGCGTTCCACCGCCCCGTCCAGCCGGACGCGGAGACTCAGGCCTTCTTCCCTGTGGTGGCGTACTTCTGACGGAAGCGCTCGACGCGACCCGCTGTATCGACCAGCTTCTGCTTGCCCGTGTAGAACGGATGGCAGTTGGCACAAATATCCAAGTGGACCTCGGCGACAGTGCTGCGTGTCTGCCAGGTGGCACCACAGGCGCACTTGACGGTCGCCGTGGCATATTCCGGGTGTATTCCAGCTTTCACAAGAACCTCGAAGCCCTGAATGAGAACTGTGGAAGATAGCTGTTTCTGGGTGTAAGAAACAAGCCCACAAGGAGTTATCCACCTTCCCAGGGGGCTGTGCCCCTTCTCCGGGCAGAACCGGGACACCACGGACCAAGCCTGCGGCCGCAAGCCGCACCACTGGGGAAACCATGGGAGGGCACCTACAGCGCCAGTACGGCTTCGGGACGGTGAGTCGCCGGATGGTAACTGAGATGCCGGCGGAATACAGAGCAGTTCGCGGCCGTACCAGCACGTCAGCGGTTCAGTCCGCCATCAGGGTCGCCGGACTGTGCTGCGGATCACCGTGACCAATGTGTCTGGCTTGCGTCCTCAGAAGCAGACCCCCATACCTCAATCATGGTGTTTCTGGCTGCTGCATTCGACACATCCAGCGCGACGACTACGAGCATGGAAACGGCCAACTTTCTCCGTACCGTACCCCTTTTCGCGAGGTTGGACGAGGCTGAACTGAACCGCTTCGCCGAAGTCACCCGCGACAAGACGTACCCCAAAGGAAGCGTCATCGTTTTCGAGGACGACCCCGGTGACTCCCTGTTCATCGTCCGGGCGGGGCGGGTCAAGGTCGTCCTCATTGGCGAAGATGGCCGGGAAGTCATACTCGGTGTTCTGGATGTCGGTGAACACTTCGGCGAACTGGCCCTCATCGACGACCAGCCGCGATCGGCGCATGTCATTGCCATGGAGGATACCAACCTCCTGGTTCTCCGGAGAGACGATTTCCGCCGTCGGGTGGAGGCCAACCCCGCCGTGGCATGGTCGCTGCTCTCGGAACTGGCCCGCCGACTGCGACGCGCGGACGCCAAGATCCATGGCCTGGCGCTCCTCGATGTACCCGGACGCATTGCCAAGCTGCTGCTGGACTTTGCCAGGGAAGGCCAGTCCGAAACCATCGACAAGCCACTCACGCATCAGACCATCGCCCACATGATCGGGGCGAGCCGGGAAACGGTTTCGCGCACCGTGCGCGACTTCCAGAACCAGGGCCTGATCCGCGTGGAGCGCCGCCGCATCTCCGTCGCCAACCGTCCCGCGTTGAAGCAGCTCGCCCAGACTCGTCTCTGATCGGTCGGACCTGATCCTGCCGGTCATGACGAGCTGACAAGGCTGTCACAGACGATGCACATCAGGCTTTGGGGCACGCGCGGGTCCTGCCCATCGCCCGGACCGCACACCGTGAAGTATGGCGGCAACACCACCTGCGTCGAAGTTCGCGGAGACGACGGGCACCTGGTGATCCTCGATGCGGGAACGGGGATCCGCGAGCTGGGGCGCATGCTCCGCACCCGCGCCAATGGCCGCGCCATCCGGGGAGACATCTTCTTCAGCCACGCGCACTGGGATCACATTCAGGGGCTCCCCTTCTTCACCCCGGCATTCCAGGCCGGGAATCATTTCCGTCTCTTCGGATCGCCGACTCTGCTTCGCGGACTTGAAGTAGTGCTTCGGCAGCAGATGAGTCCCGTCGTTTTTCCGGTTGCATTCGATGATCTCCTGGCCCGTATCGAATTCCAGGAGCTGGCGGGTCACCGGCATCAACAGGACGGTATCTCCGTAGAGACCATCCCGGTGCGCCACCCCGGCGGCGCCCTGGGCTTCAGGCTCTCACCGTCCGGCGCGTCACACAGGTCTCTGGTGTTCATACCGGACAATGAGCTGGATCGCTTCGGTGACGGCGCACCGGGAGCCCCCACGCGACAGGAACTGGTGGATTTCGCACGCGGTGCGCGCATCCTCATCCACGATGCCATGTACACGGGAACCGAGTACATGAACCACCGCGGCTGGGGACACTCGTCCTATCGTGACGCCGTGGAGTTCGCCATAGATGCTGAAGTCGAGACTCTGCTGCTCTTTCATCATGATCCCGAACGCAGCGACGATGATCTAGAAGCCCAGCTCGAGCTTTGTCAGCAGATGTCCGCGGAAAGGAACGGCAGGGTACGGATACTGGCGGCGGGCGAAGGGATGGACCTGGAGATCTGACGCTTCTCCGGTTGCGCGGTGCCCTCCCAGCGCTTTCCCGACCCTTCGCGCCGCTGTTGCTGATTACCCTCGAACCTGCTCCGTGCGTGGCGAGCCCTCACTGGCTCGATCCCGCCGCTACGCATCCGCGGTTCCCCAGCCGCCACCTCCCGGGGTCAGTACACTGACAACGTCCCCCGGATTGAGCTCGATCCGGCACTTGGCCGGGATGGGGACACCATTCAGCAGGTTCACACCACAGGCACCATCACCACCTCCTGCCGCCCCGGCCGGCTGATGCCGGCGACGTTCGGTGACCAGCGTGACGGTACAGCGCTCCAGGACGCGGTACCGCCTTACGACGCCGTCGCCGCCACGATGGGTGCCGCGGCCTCCCGATCCCCGCCGTATGGCATACTCATCGATCCTGATGGGATAGGCACGTTCCAGCGACTCGATCGGCGTGTTGCGCGTGTTGCTCATTCCCACGTGAACGGCATCCGGACCAGGGCCGCGCGCACTGGCGCCCTGACCACCGCCCAACGTCTCATAGAACGTCCACCCCGAGCCACCGAACGTCACGTTGTTCATCGTGCCCTGTCCCTGCGCAGGAATCTCCACACCCGCGTCGGCAAGCGCGGCAAAGAGGGTATCGGTGATTCGCTGCGACATTTCCACATTCCCCGCTGCCACCGCCGCCGGCCACCGGGCGTTGATGGCACTCCCGGCCGGGATTCGCAGGTCGAGAGCCCGCGCGATACCATCATTCGTCGGCACATCATCGTCCAGCAGGGTGCGCAACACGAATACGGCTGCAGCCCGTGTCACGGCTGCCGGGCAATTCACGTTGCCGCGAACGATCGGGGACGTCCCACCGAAATCGCAGCGAAGCACGTCGCCCAGGGCATCCACCCGTACCGAAACCCTCACGTCATCCTCAGTGATGCCGTCGCCCTCCAGGGCGTCATGCGCCACGCCGGTGACCATGCCCAACTGTGCAATCCGGGCACGGGTGCGCCGCTCGGCGTAGTCCAGAAGTGCTTCACCGGCCGCCTCCATCCGTTCCGGCCCTTCACGTTCAAGCAGGGCCACCCAGCCGTCCCGACCGGCCGCGCAGGCAGCCCGCTGGGCCTTGAGGTCACCCAGTCGTTCGTCCGGCGTGCGAACGTTCGCCAGAACGACGGCGAGCATCTCCTCTTCGAATGCCGCGCCACGCGCGATACGGACGGGTGGCACGATCAGGCCTTCCTGGACCAGTTCCGTCGCACCCCGTGGCATGCTGCCCGGACTCATTCCTCCTACATCCGCGTGGTGCGCCCGCACGGCGGCAAAACCAGCCAGTCTCCCCTGGAACCCAATTGCTTCCACCAGAGTCAGATCGGGAAGGTGGGATCCTCCCCGGAAGGGATCGTTCAGCAGGTAGACGTCGCCCGGCAACGGGTGTCGCTCACGGACCGCCCGTACCGATTCGGGCATGGCACCCAGATGCACGGGTATGTGGGCCGCCTGGGCTATCATGCGCCCCGCAGCGTCAAAGAGCGCCGACGAGGCATCGCGTCGCTCACGGATATTGGGAGACAGGGCACCACGCTCCAGCACGCTCCCCATTTCCTCGGCAATCATCGAGACCGCATGAGACATGACGCTGAGTGACAGCGGATCGAACGCGCCCCGGGCCGGCGTCATGAGCGCTCCAGCATCCAGCCACCGATGGGCAGCGCCCGGGCCGTCCATCCCGGCAGAACCAACATGGTGGCATCCGGCAGCAGAACCACGGCGCGACCGCTGACGGTTGCATCCAGGCCGAGTCCGTCATCCACCGGATCGTCCGGCGTCCATGCCGACCGCCCCCGACGTTCGAGGTTCACAGGAAGAAAGGAACCCGAACGCACTGCGCGGGCGCTCACCACCTCGACTGAAGCGTCCAGCTCGAACCCATAGCGCGACAGATGCTGCCCGGCGAATCGCGCATGCAGCGCCGCAGTCTCCTCACCACTCTCGTAAGGCACCTCCAGCTCATGTCCCTGACCCCGATAGCGCATTCGCGCCACGAAGGACACCGGATGCACCGAGCCGGCGCGCCGGGCCAGTTGCTCGAAGCGTACAGCCAGTTCCCCGGCCGGGATCTGCTCCAGCAGGCGCATCACGCTCCCGCTGGCGGTTCGCCGTTCAGGGGCAACAGCCAACCCCAGGGCGCTCAGGACCCCGGCGTGCGGTGGAACCAGCACACGATTCATGCCCAGACCATCGGCCAGGCCGCACGCGTGCAGCGGCCCGCCCCCACCAAACGCGATGAGCACGCAGGTTCGCGGGTCGATACCGCGCTCCACGCTCACCCGACGGAGGGCACGCGCCATGGCGGCATCAGCGGCTGCGATCATGGCTTCCGCAGTCCGCTCGACCGAGGCACCCACCCTTGCGGCCAGATGGGACAGTGCCGCCCGCGCTGCCGCCGCATCCACACGAACCGCGTCGCTCATGGGGTGTGACGCGATGTTCCCCAGGACCACATGCGCGTCGGTAACAGTTGGCAGGGTTCCGCCACGGCCGAAAGCCACCGGCCCGGGGATGGACCCCGCGCTCCGGGGTCCTGCCCGCAGAGCGCCACCATCGTCCACCCATCCGATGCTCCCGCCTCCGGCTGAAACGGTCTCCACCAACACCCGTGGCAACGCAATGGGGACTCCGGCAATTGCTCCACCACTCTCGACCAGCGGGACTCCCTCGAGGATCAGCCCCACATCCGCGCTGGTCCCACCGATGTCTATGCTGAGTGCGCGATCGAACCCCGCCATGCGTGCCACCAGAGCCGCTCCAGCCACGCCACCGGCGGGACCCGACAGCGCCAGCGAGGCTGCAGAACGCGCCGCATCGTACGCACTGGTCATGCCACCACCCGAGCCCATCACTCCGGGAGCGGGCAGGCCCAGCTTCACAAGTCGATCAGAAAGGTGCCGCATGTAGCGACCCACGCCAGGTCGGGCGTACGCCTCGCAGCAGGTGGTCGCCGTACGTTCGTATTCCCGGATCTCGGGGAGGACATCCGTCGAACAGACAACCTCGGTCCCCGGAAGCCGACGTGCCAGCGCCTCCGCCAGACGGCGTTCGTGGGTCGGATCGGCATACGAGTGCAAAAGGGACACCGCTACGATTTCCGGATCACCCTCGGCCACCCTGTCCGCCACTGAAGCACAATCGTCGTCGGTCAGCGGGCGCACGACACCCTCCGGGGCGGTTCGCTCCGGCACTGCCACAATCCTCCCGGGCGGAACCAGCGCCTCGGGGTGATGAGCCGCAAGGTCATACAGCGACGCTCTTTCCTGGCGACGCAGCTCCAGCAGGTCGGTCGCACCAGCAGTGGCACAGAGTGCCACCCTGGCCCCATGGCGCTCCAGGAGCATGTTGGTCACCACCGTGGTACCGTGCACGATCCGTTCCGTGGAAGAGCGATCTGCCCCATACTCCCGCAGAGCCCGCTCCACCCCCTCGCTCTGGTCGGATGGCGTACTGAGGACCTTGCCGGTCCGGACCAGTCCATCATCACTCACGCTCACCAGGTCGGTGAACGTTCCTCCCACATCGATCCCGATGGAAGCCATCAGTTCAAGGGACCTCTGACGACGCGCGTTCGCTGCCGCAGCAGTCCCGCAGCCACGAGGTTGACCGGCACCGCCAGGAGCGCCACCGCAACGCTCTGTTGCGCGAACCCGGGAACGAAGAGCAGGACAAGACCAGCCACGCTCAACACTCCCGCCAGCGTGGCCAGGACGTACATGGTGCGTCTGCCGAATCCGGTCCGCGCAAAAGGAAGCACCACGAGGACCAGCAGCCAGACAGGATTGTAGACGAAAATGTTGGTGTTGTCGTACGTCGCCTGATGAAGGGTAAAGAAGCGCAGGTAGGACAGGGCCGCACCCAGAACACCAATGAGCAGACACCAGACTGCGATCATCGCGGTGGCTGCCATTCCCGCGCCGCGGGCACCCGTCGCTCCGCGCTGACCCAGCCAGAGAAGTAGACCCGCCAGCGCAGCACCCAGAGCCAGCAGAGGAGCACCCAGCGATGGCGGTGTCGATCTTTCCGGCTTCCGCTCTGCTCTGACCAGCACGCGCTCGCTGGTGACCAGAGGTACCAGAGCCCCGGTCTCATCCGGGACCCGCAGAAGACGCACGTAGTCGCGAACCTTCATGGGAATGAACATCTCTTCCCAGCCGGTCAGAGGACGGTCCGTCGGCCGCCCCAGCCCGATATCCACGCCCACCGTCGTCAGGTGGTCTTCGGCCAGCAGCCGGAGAGCATGATCACGCCATGTGTTCGTCGTCTCGATGCTGTCCGTTCCCATCCGGAGTGCCCCACCGAGGACGCGATCCAGGGCATCCCGTACCCTGGTCGAGCAGTTGTCGAGAAAGTAGTCGTACCGGTAATACCGGTTCTCCTCCTGCTCATTCCACCTGATGAACTCCAGGAGCGCCAGCCGCTGGGGTGGCGACAGGTTCAGTTCCTGGACCTCGACCGTCCGGTTGGCGGCGCGGTATGCAGCCACCGTGGATGCCGCGTCGTACCCACCCATCCAGTACTGCATGTCACCCTGCAGGAACCTTCCGATGAACCCCGGCTGGTCGAATGAAAACAGTCCCCAGTTGTAGACCACATCACTTCCGGTCCTGGCGTTGCGAATGCCTATCGCGTTGTGACCAAAACGCTCCCAGACCTCGTCACCCTGACCCATGGTCATCAGGTAAACGGTCAGTTCGGACCCTGGGGGATCCACGGCCGTATCGGGTACCTGGGCCGCGACCGGAAGGAGAGCGAGAAAGTGCAGCAGTACCACCAGTTCCGCAGCCCTTTTCACAGGACGATCTCGCGTCCTTCATCAGCGGACCGATACGCGGCCTCGATGATGGTGTGAACGATCTTCTGGTCCGTCGGGGCTTCATAGTCTGCCTCTCCCCTGAGCACAGCCAGGAAGTGCGCGAGTTGCGCCCGGTATGACTGAATGAAGGCGCTTTCCCGCGCAGCGGCTCCGGCGGGTGACACGTCCACGGGTCTGCCGTTCAGTTCCTTGACCACGCGCAGGGGAGCCAGGCGGGCGCTCCCCCGGGATGCGATGGTCTCGAACCACCAGCGATCGTCTTCCCCCACATACGACCACGACACATCGAAGGAACAGGCCATTCCGTTGGTACACTCCAGAACCAGGAGGGCGGAATGCTCCACTGCGGTGGCACCGCGGGTGCGATCCACATGAGCCCAGACGCGGCGTGGCGGAGGAAAGTCGGCCAGCCACATGGCCAGATCCACCAGGGCCATGCCAAAGTCAAAGAGAACGCCACCCCCTGATTCGGCCCGGTTGAGACGCCAGCCCTCCACACTGCCGTGGGCCTGACAGGCGCCCGCACGGATACCGGTGAGCGCACCCAGCTCGCCACCACGCAGGAACCGGTCCAGTGCCTGTACGTCGGAGCGGAAGCGATGGTTGTTCCCCACGAATATCCGACGGTCCGCCTTTTCAGCCGAATCGAGGATCCGCTCCACTCCCCGGGCCGAGAGTGCCAACGGTCGCTCACAGAGCACGTCCAGACCGGAAGCGATTCCTTCCAGTACATACGCCTCGTGCAGATGGGAGGGTACCGACACCACGAGGGCGTCGAGTTCCCCCGCATCCATCAGCTCGTCGAGATCGACGAAGACATCGGGAATGCCGAAGCGATCAGCGACGCTGCGGGCTTCGGCCCGGTCCACATCACAAAGCGCCACCACGCGGATACCGCGCATTCTGGTGAGCACGGGGAGGTGCGCCATCTGGGCGATGGCACCGACGCCGACGACGGCGAGGCGGACATCCGGCTTCATTCCGGTTCGGAAGGACTGGGGCGAATCAGGTAGAGAGTGGGCGACCGGAAATATGGCGCGGGGATCGCCACCAGCGCGCTCCTCAGTCCTGGCGACCGTAGGCGCCCACCGAGGAAATCACGGGCAGTGTACGCGCTGACACGGGTGCTGTTACGTGCGCCGGCGCCGACGAGCGGCGAATGACTTCCGCCCGGAAATCGAAGTCATCCACGACCTCCGTGAGGCGGACTTCGAGAAGGTCGCCGGGATTGACCGACGCGGCAGCGTCGTCGGAACCCAGCAGCCAGGTCACGCCATCTATGTCATCGGCCTGGGCGTCGAACCGTGCCTGCGGTGGTCCGGTATCAGGAACCCTGTCCACCAGTGCCCGCACGGTTCGCCCCAACATGCCTTCGTATCGTTCCGCGGTCACCATCCTCTGGACCTCCAAGACCCGCTCGGCGCGTTCCCGCTTGACCTCATCGGGTACATCGTCCGGCATCTCGAAGGCGCGCGTGCCTTCCTGCGGCGAGAAGGGGAAGACACCCACCCGGTCGAAGTGACCCTCCGAGATGAAGTCCAGCAGTTGCTGGAACTCGTCCTCCGTTTCACCGGGGAATCCGGTGATCACGGTCGTGCGGATCGTCACGTCGGGGATCAAGTCCCGGATTTGCATCAGCCTGTCACGCTGGCGGCTGCGCCGCTCCGGGCGTCGCATCCGGGCCAGCACGGTATCCGCGGCATGCTGCATGGGCACGTCCAGGTAACGGACGACCCTGGTGTCCGCAGCCATCAACTCCAGCAGGTCAGGCGTCAGTCCGGCACTGTAGATGTACAGCAGCCGGAACCAAGGGATGTCTGTGTCACGAAGGAGCGCCAGGAGGAGTTCCCGGAGACCGTTTCCGTCCCTGGTATCACGGCCATAATGAGCCAGGTCCTGGGCGACCAGGTTGACTTCACGGGCTCCCTGGAGCTGCAGGAGCTGCGCCTCCCGCACGACGTCATCGATCCCGAAGGAGCGGAACTTCCCCCGCATCAACGGGATGGCGCAAAAGGCACAACCGTGATCGCAGCCTTCGCTGATCTTCAGATAACGGACATGAGGGAGATCGCCCGCGTAGAGCCGTACACCCGGGTGCACCAGTGGCGGTGCGATCCTCAACAGGCCCCGACTCTGCACTTCAACGATCAGCTCGTGGGTGTCACGCGTGCCCAGGAACAGATCCACTTCGGGAAGCGCCTCGCTCAGCTCGCGCCGGTGGCGCTCGATCAGGCAACCCACCGCTGCGACCATGCGGCAGGAACCGCCCTCCTTCAGTCGCGCAGCCTGAACGATGGCTTCGATCGACTCGGCCTTGGCAGCGTCGATGAAGCCGCAGGTATTCACAACCACGAGTTCGGCATCGCCCGGATCCGCCACGGGCTGGCCACCGTATGCCACCAGTTCGGCGTAATACCTCTCCGAATCTACGGTGTTCTTGTCGCAGCCAAGGGTGACAATGTGGAATTGCATCCGGACGACCAAGAGGTCCGGGGCCGGTCAGCCCAGGAACGACTCCAGGGCTCGCGCCCGTGACACGTGGCGCAGGCGGGAGAGTGCCTTTTCCTTGATCTGACGAACCCTCTCACGGGTGATCCCCAGCAGCGCGCCTATCTCCTCGAGTGTCATGGCCTCCGACCCCTCCAGCCCGAAATAGAGTCGCAGGATCTTGGCCTCACGATCCTTCAGGCTGCCAAGGGCGGTTTCAATGGACTCGGTGAGAGCCTTCTCGAACGTCTGCTCATCCGGAGTCGGATTGAGATTGTCCGGCAGATAGTCGAGCAGCTTGTTGTCCTCTCCCGGTGAGAGAGGCGCATCCAGGGAGAGATGCGTTTGCGATATGGACATCGTCTTGGCGACTTCTTCCTCGGTGATGTCCATGCCATCGGCGATCTCGGCGTGGGTCGCTTCCCGACCCAGCTCCTGCAGAAGCATGTTGGCACGCTTGCCAATCCGGTGCAGCGTGCCGGCCCGGTTGAGGGGAACCCGGACAATGCGGGACTGCTCCGCCAGCGCCTGGAGGATTGCCTGACGAATCCACCAGACTGCATAGGAGATGAACTTGATCCCCTTGGTCTCGTCAAACTTGTGCGCGGCACGGATCAGTCCAAGGTTGCCTTCGTTTATGAGGTCCGAAAGCGAGACGCCCTGGTTCTGATACTTCTTGGCGACCGATACCACGAAGCGAAGGTTGCTGCGTACCAGCTTGTCGAGGGCGTCCTGGTCGTCATCCCGGATCCGGCGGGCCAGCTCCACCTCGTCCTCACGGGAGATCAGGGGGTACGCGGAGATGTCCCGCAGATATTGATCCAGGGACCCTTCATCGTACGGCCCGCGCTTGCCGCCTACACGACCCAGACGCGCGGCTGACCGCGTACGGATACGGGGGAACTCCCCCGTGACATCCTGATCCTCACGCTCAATGGACACGGCTTCCCAATCGGTGCCACCGGATGCGGGAGAGCCATGCCGTAGGCACCCCGGAATCCGGTTCGTAACTGTAATAGACGATGAGAGGCTGTCCCCGGACAAGTGAGTCGGGCACGAATCCCCAGTAGCGGCTGTCAAGAGAGTTGTCGCGGTTGTCACCCAACATGAAGTAGTTGCGGGGCGGAACGACGATCGGTCCCCAGTTGTTCCGCGAAGGTTCGTAATGCCCCTGGGCACGGGCCGTTCGAACCAGATGGTCGCGTTGCCAGCGGAACTCCTCACCCGACGGATCAGCACCCGGGTCGGTATGCAGCACGTAGTCCTCACGCACCCTGCGACCGTTCCGGATCAGGATGCCATCCTCCATGGACAGCGTGTCACCCGGTTCTCCCACCAGACGCTTGACGAAGTTCTTGGCTGGATCCTCGGGCCACTGGAATACCACGACATCACCCAGTCGAGGCTCGTGAATGGCCGGCAAACGCTTGTTCGTGAAGGGAATCTCGGCACCGTAAACCAGCTTGTTCACCAGGAGAAAATCACCTACCAGCAACGTCCGCTCCATGCTTCCACTGGGAATCTTGAACGCCTCCACGAGGAATGCCCTGACAAACAGAAACACGAGGATCGCCACCTGAAACGACTTCAGCCACTCCCACAGGACCCTCAGGACGCGGCTGCGGGAGCGGTTCACCCGCCTCAGCGCATCGGCGCGCTCGGACTCGGAGATGGTGACCGACGCCTTCCCCCCCGTCACCTCTTCACTCATGGACGCAGTCGTCCTGGCGGCGGACTCCCCAACGCAGATCCTGGAACCACCGGGAGCGCAGGGATGATTGGGCTGTTTTCACCATCGACCCCGACATCAGGCGTCAATTAAAAGGAAACGGGATGGTATCGCAAGCTGACACGGGAGGTACCCCACCAGGATGAAGAGCAACGACCCATCGGCCCCATGCCATCGGCAGCCGCGACGATGAACGGGCAACGGACCTTGCCGTCTTCCCCGCCCGGCTACTGCGAGTAGGTGTCCAACTGGGCCCGCTGAAGCACACCCGAGTAATCCACGTATCCAACCTTGGTTTCGGAATAGAACTCATACACTTCCCACCCTCCCTCCCGGTGGCCGTTCCCTGTCTGCTTGACTCCACCAAAGGGAAGGTGCGCTTCGGCACCTATGGTGGGTGCGTTGACGTACGTGATGCCATTGTCCAGTTCCTGGAGGGCCCGGAAAGCTATCCTTACGTCCCTCGTGTAGACCGATGACGAAAGCCCGTAGCGCACATCATTGTTGACGTGGAACGCCTCGTCCGCGGAACCGACCCTGATTACCGCCAGGACAGGGCCGAACACCTCCTCCTGCTCCAGGCGGGACCCCGGCGCCACTCCTGTGAAAATCGTGGGCTGAAAGAAGAAGCCCCTGTCCAGGTGTGCTCCGGTCGCGATCCGCCCCCCGGTCACCAGTTGCGCCCCCTCGTCCAAGCCGATCTTCACGTACTTCTCCACCTTGGCGCGCGCTGCGGCATTTATCAGTGGACCTACGTCGGTGTCGGCGTCGCGTCCGTCCCCCAGCCTCAGCCCGTTGACCCGCTCCACCAGCCGGTCCATGAACGTATCGTGAATCCCGTCCTGCAGAATCAGCCTGCTGGTCGCCGTGCATCGCTGACCCGTGGTTCCGAAGGCACCCCACAGGACCCCATCGAGGGCCAGGTCCAAATCGGCATCGTCCAGGACGATCTGGGCGTTCTTGCCACCCATCTCCAGCGAAAGGCGTTTGTGCATGCGCCCGCAGGTCTCACCCACAAGGGACCCGGTCTGGGTGGAACCAGTGAACGACACCAGGGGGACGCCCGGGTGCGACACGATTGCCGCACCGACAGTCTCGCCACGCCCATGAACCAGTTGAATCACCTCCGGCGGCAGACCTGCCTCGAGCATGATCTCCACCAGCACGGTTCCGGTGTGGGGTACGTCCTCGGCGGGCTTGAAGACGCATGCGTTTCCACAAACCAGTGCGGGGAACATCTTCCACGTCGGAATCGCCATGGGGAAGTTGAATGGCGTGATGATCCCCGCTACGCCGATGGGACGACGGAAGCTCATCGCCCACTTGTCGCGCAACTCACTCGGAACCGTACGACCGGAAAGCCGGCGTCCTTCGGTGGCTGCGTAGTAAGCGGTGTCTATCCCCTCCTGGACGTCGCCACGGGTCTCCGGGAGGGGCTTTCCCATCTCCCGAGTCATCAGGTTCGCGATTTCCTCCTTGCGGGCCGACAGCAGATCACCGACACGACGAAGCACATCACCGCGCAACGGTGCGGGGACGCGGCGCCATTCCTCGAATCCCCGCTGTGCCGACTCCACCGCCCGATTCACATCCTCGGCCGTCGACTCCGGGAACCTGCCGACGACGTCCGTGGTGTCCGCCGGATTCACGTTGTCGAAGAAAGCGCCTGACGAAGGACGGGCCCACCGTCCGGCTATGTGGTTCATGAAGTCTTTCATGCCTGCTCATTCCTGTCCGTTGAAGTCGCGAAGCCAGTCACCAGGAGGTCATTCCTGGAGGGGCCAGTCCTCTGGATAACTACCCGCACATCCATATTGCCGGGTGAATCTCGGTGGGAATGGCGTATCCGACGCGGGGGAGAATTTCCATGGCTCCGAGTACCCCTCCCCAGAGCATCAGCAGCAGCGAGAGCACATGCGCCTTGGGTGCCCGATGCCGCCAGCTCCAGAGGGCTGACCAGGCTCCTCCGACCACCAGTACACCCACTGCTCCAAGGTAACCAAAGAGTCCCAGGCCACAGCGGGCGGAGTAGGGCCAGAAGAGCATCCCCACGCCGAGGGCGGTAACCAGTGTAAGTCTCGCCAGTACTCCCAGAGTCGTGGTCTGGCGCGGCATCCCGACTGCGCTTTCCGGACCTCTTCCTGACGGTGCGGCAACTGCAGGCGGTCCGCTACCGGGTTTTTCCGGGAGCAGCTTTTCGTCAGGCAGCGCAGCGAGCTGCCGGTCGACCTTGGCGAGTTCTTTGTCCCAATCCTTCAAGAGCGGGAAGCGGGAAGGGGGAGGGAAGCGTGGGGGAAGCGAAAAAAAACGGCGAGCGGGAAGCGTGGGCGAAGCGAAAAAAACGGCGAGCTGGAAGCGTGGGGGAAGCGAAAAACAGCGTGCGGGTACGAGGGTGCTCACTCAAGGTAACACACCCAGGGCCGGGAACCGAACGCCCCCCTTCCCGCCTCCCGCCTTCCCGCCTCCTTCGCTTCCCTCGCTTCCCGCCTCCTTCGCTTCCCTCGCTTCCCGCCTCCTTCGCTTCCCTCGCTTCCCGCTTCCCGCTTCCCGCTTCCCGCGTTCTTCAGTCACGCGTCAAACCGTACCTCTCGATCTTCTTGTACAGGTTGGAACGCGGCATCTCCAGGACCCGCGCGGTCTCGGACACATTCCAGTCCATTTCCCGCAGCTTGTGCAACAGGAAGGCGCGTTCGGCCGATGTCTTGAACTCATCGTACGTCCGGCACTCAAGCAGGGACCCCAATCCGGTGGTATCCGGTGACCGATTGCCACCCAGGCGGGCCACGTCGCTGGCCGTTATCCGCGGACCCGAAGCCAGTATCATCAACCTCTCGATGGTGTTGCGCAGTTCACGCACGTTCCCGGGCCACTCGTACCGCTGGAGCGTTTCCAGGGCGCTGTCATCCAGAACCCTGGTCGGCACCCCTTCGCGCTGGGAGAGGAGCTGGGCAAAATGACGGGCCAGGAGTGGGATGTCCTCCCGGCGCTCGCGTAGAGGGGGCACATGCAACTGCACCACGTTGAGACGGTAATAGAGATCTTCGCGAAACCGTCCGTTGGCAATCTCGACATCCAACGCCTTGTTCGTGGCGGCCAGAACCCGAACATCCACCTGACTGGTACGGGTCCCCCCAATCCGGGTCACCACTGCATCCTGCAGGACTCGCAGCACCTTGGCCTGCGCCGCCAGACTCATATCACCAATTTCATCCAGAAAAAGCGTACCTCTGTCGGCCTGCTCGAACTTCCCCGCGCGATCACTCACCGCGCCGGTGAAGGAACCCTTCATGTGGCCGAACAACTCGCTTTCGATGAGCTCCGATGGGATGGCGGCACAGTTCACTTCCACCAGTGGCCTCGACGCACGCGATGACAGTCGATGGATGGCGCGTGCCACCAGTTCCTTCCCCGTCCCATTCTCACCCGTTATCAGTACCCTTGCCGGCGTCCCCGCCACGCGCTCGATGAGCGCGGTCACCGCCCGGATCGCAAAGGACCGCCCGACAATCTCGTAGCGCGACTCTATCGCTCCCTTCAGCCGGGCGTTCTCCTCCTGCAGGTCAACGTGCTGCAGCGCATTCCGGAGCAGAACCAGGATACGATCGGTATCCAGTGGTTTTTCCAGTATGTCGTATGCACCCAGTTGCGTGGCCTCGACCGCCGTCTGGATGGTGGCATGCCCCGAAATCATGACCACAACGGCTGACGGATCGATCCGGCGGATCTGTCGCAGCGCTTCCAGACCATCCATCCCGGCCATCTTCACATCCATGAAAACCAGGTGGGGACGCCACTCCTCATAAGCGGCAATCCCCGCTGCTCCACTATCCCCCGTCCGGACTTCGTAACCTTCGTACTCCAGCAGTTGCCCCAGCGCCGCTCGAATCCCCTGCTCGTCATCGATGACGAGGATCCTGGAACTCACGGCGTTCTCCGATAGACCGTGATGGCACCGTTGGCAATCCTTACATCACCGATCCACTCCGGGATCGTCACCGCCAGGGCATCGTCGCTCACGCCTTCGGGACGGGGCAGGCTGTCCAGCCGTGCCAGAAGCGCCGGGATTGCCGCCTGCGGCACGGGAATGTCAGCCACGGATACCGACGTGATCCGGAAGGCACCGAGCCCCGGTTTGACGACCGAGAGCATTCCACCCAGCTCGATTGATTCCTTCCCACCCAGAAGCCCACCCAAGGGGCCCAACGCGTCCAACCCGCGGATCTGGTCCAGTGGAATCTCCGCCCGCACCAGTACCCGGTCCCCATCCACGGCGGCGAAAACACTGTCCAGCATGTCCGGGAGGCCGTATCCACTCTGCTGAACCATGAGGCTGGCAAGCTGGCTGGCGGACAGCGTGACATACGCGGGGCCCGATCCCCTGGCCATGGAGTCCATGCGGGCGACAACCTCATCAGAGCCGGACGGGCTCAATGGTTCCCACGCCACCGTCGGCGACCCCCGGTCACCAAAGACCATGGGCTGCCAACGTTCCCGGGTCAGCCACCCAACCACCAGAGCAATGAGGATCAGTACGAGGCAGCCAAGCCGCCCTAGGCACGAAAACATCAGAAGGCTCCCGCTGAACGGAGGGACTCCACTTCACGAAGATCTCAATCTATGCAACGCCGAGCGGGAAGACCGCCGTGACGACGTGCTGCGAACCCGATGGAACAGGAACGCTGGCGATCAGGTCCACCCGGGCAACCCGGAACGAATACGGACCCGTAATTCCCTGGAGACACCGCTGGAGTTCCATGCGTTCCGGACCTGCCAATGTTCGCCTTACGCGGCCGAGCGTCAGATGAGCACGGAAGGCTCTGTCAGCCGGAAATCCCACCCGGTCGCAGGCGCTGCGCACGGATTCCGCGAGCCCACCCAGGACATCAGGCGGACCGGCGCCGATCCAGATGACTCGAGGACGAGCCAGATCGGGAAAGACGCCTCCGCCAGCGAGCAGGACATCGAACGGCCGGTGCGACTGAACCGCCGGCCTGACCACTGTTTCCAGGACCCTGCAAGCGGTTTCCCCAACCTCACCCAGAAAGGCCAGCGTCAGGTGATACTGCGCGACGTCCGTCCAACGCACGGCGCCGAGTCTGCCCCGCCATGCGGAGAGGTAATCCCCAATTCGTGCCTTGCAGTCCTCGTCAGGACTGATTGCCAGAAAGAGACGCACCGGCCGGTGGCTCCAGTTCCAGCGCGACGTGGGTATACCCGTGCTGCAGTGCCAGACCCAGGATACGCTTCCGGTCCAGGCCCGCGGGCCACACGGCATCGTCCGGCAGACGCAGAATCACCAGGCGTTCCCACGTCTCCACTCCGCAGGGCAGGCCGATGCCGCGAAGGGCGGTCTCCAGCGGAGTCATGCCGCGCCCACTCCCTCGAGTATGTTGAGCGATCCACTGCGGAATCCTCTCAGGTCAAGGCTCACCCTGGGAAAACCCGCTGCCCGTACGGCGTGCGCCAGCCGGGAGGAGTTCTCCGGCTCGAGCCACTGATCGATAAACGCCGGGTCCAGTTCGACGCGGGCGATGTCACCATGGTGCCTGACGCGCAGGTCACCCGCGATACCCAGCGCCCGCAGGGCGGCCTCGGCGCGCTCGATCTGGGCCAGTCGTTCGACAGTCACCATCGTTCCGTACGGAATGCGCGACGCCAGGCATGGTGACGCGGGCTGCGACCAGGTTTCCAGACCGTGCCAGTGCGACAACTCCCGGATCTCCGACTTGGCCAACCCCACGATGGCGAGCGGGGATTTCACGTCCGCCTCGTCGGTGGCCCGTGCTCCGGGGCGGTAGTCCCGGACATCGTCCGCATTCATGCCATCCACGACGACATCGAAACCGTTCTCCCGGGCCAGTGGCAGCAGCGTCTCCCACAACACTGACTTGCAGAAGTAGCAGCGATTGACCGGGTTGGCTGCATACCTCGGATCCGACACCTCACCCGTTGCCACGAAGCGCAGGGGAATGTCGTGACGCGCGGCCAGGCGTTCCGCCGCCCGCCACTGTTCTTCCGGCACCGAAGGGCTTCGTCCCAGAACCGCCAGCATCCGCTCGCTTCCCAGTGCCTCCCTGGCTGCCAGGGCGAGGTAGCTCGAATCCACGCCACCGCTGAATCCGACCATCACCGAGCCCGCGCTCTTCAGCCAGTCAGCCAGAGCTGCTGCCTTCCGCGCGGTCCCGGTGGAAACACGCGAATCCTCCATGCGACTGAATCTAATCACCGCACCACCCACCCGATCGCGTTCGTGGTGTGTTACATCGGTCCCGCGGCGACAGCGGCGAATGCCTCGCGAGCCAGGGTTCCCGGGATGGCATGGCCACCGTCCCAGGAGCGGAAGGTCACCGGGAATCCACCGGACGTGAGAGTCTCGACAATCGGTTCGCTGGTCAGTTCCAACGGCAGGACTTCATCATGTGTGCCGTGAGTGATGAAAAACGACGGATGCCCCACCGGTTCTCCCGGCGGAAGGAAGCCCGGTGAGAACGCAATGACCTCTCGGAACACGTCACCGTTGATCAGTCCCAGCGCCAGAGCATACGAGGCGCCGTCCGAAAAACCCGCAACTGCCAGTCTGTCGGGGTCCACCGCAAACTTGCCAAAGGCTGCTGAAAGCGCGGCATCGATGAACCTGACATCCTCGCCGTATTCACCCCGAATCACGTCCCAGGTAACCCCGCGTGAATCCGGCAGAAGCATGCAGCATCCGGTGTCGTCCGCAATCGACTGCATCGCCTGCAGCAAGGGCCGGGCAGATCCACCGGCACCGTGAAGCATCAGGATCAGGGGAACCGGCCCCGGGGTCAGACCGGGCGGTACGTAAATCACTCCGTCCCGGCCGGACTGCAAGAGCAATGGTGACGTGCCAGGACTCGCGTTGCCCACGCCAGCCCGGGGGCGCGCCAGGAGTCGACCCGTTCCCGGCTCGCGCGTTCCAACGGTACCCTCCAGCGAACAGCCCAGCAGTAACCCCGCCGTCCCCAACGCCACCCGGGAAACCGCCTGTCGTCGGGAGATCCCTCTCTTCACGGATGAGTCCCAGGATTTCTCAGATGTCACGTCCGGGTGCCTGCCTCAGGGTTTGATGGGGAAGCCCAGGCCATGGTCCGCCCCTAAAGGTGGTCTCCTGCCCGTTCCAAGGGCACACGGGAAGGTGGGTGCCCCTTACGGAACCTGGGTGAGAGTCCTCATGGAGACTGGCGAGAAGTCCAGTTCCGTTGTTTCCACTGCTCGCGGATGGCCGTCCGATGTGGTACCAATTGACAGCCCAAAAAAAGGGCCCCTGCCCGGGCAGCACCCGGCTACTGGACACCGCATATTTCACGGTTTGTTTTCCGACCAATCCGCTCGGCAACCCGCCGTTCCCCAGAACCCCCAGGAATGACCGCTGACTTAGCAGCTATCGCCAACCGGGCCCTGCCTCTGATCATTCAGGGCGGGATGGGGGTCGGTGTCTCGAACTGGGTACTGGCCAAAGCGGTCTCCCGAAAGGGCCAGTTGGGAGTGGTATCAGGGACCTGTGTGGACGCCATCCTGGTGCGCAGACTTCAGGACGGTGACATCGGTGGGCACGTGCGGCGGGCCATGGCGCAGTTCCCCATGCCCGGGGTCGTGGAATCCGTCCTCAAGAAGTACTTCCTGCCGCAGGGCCGGCCACCGCGCACCCCGTACAAGGAACTCCCCATGTACAAGCAGACGGTGAGCTTGGCGCGTCAGCAGATCACTGTTCTGGCGGCGTTCGTCGAGGTTTGGCTGGCGCGGGAGGGCCATGACCGTCCCGTGGGGATCAATCTCCTCACCAAGGTCCAGATGCCCAACCTTCCCACGCTGTACGGTGCCATGCTGGCTGGCGTGAACGTGGTTCTGATGGGTGCCGGTATTCCCCGGGAGATCCCCGGAGTGCTCGACGCATTCGCGCAGCACCAGGCAGCATCCATCAAGTTCGACGTCGAAGGCGTGCCACCCGGCGAGCACGAGTACCTCCGTTTCGATCCCGCCGAACACTGGGAGACTCCCGACACACCCCTGCTCCGACCCCAGTTCTACGCCATCATTTCCGCCAATTCTCTGGCGACCACGCTGGCTCGCAAGGCCACTGGACGGGTGGACGGGTTCGTGGTGGAAGGACCCACCGCCGGCGGTCACAACGCACCGCCACGGGGCGAGCTGAAGCTCAACGAACTTGGCGAACCGATCTATGGCGAGCGTGATGAAGTGGATCTGGTGAAGCTCGCCGAACTCGGACTGCCGTTCTGGCTCGCGGGCGGCGCCGGGTCTCCCGAGAGGCTGAGGCAGGCCCGGGATGCCGGTGCGGCCGGGATTCAGGTGGGGACGCTCTTTGCCTACTGTCAGGAATCGGGCTTGACGCCTGAGATCAAGGAGCAGGTCAAGACAGGAGTGATGAAAGGCGACGTGCGCGTCCTGACGGATCCGCGCGCGTCGCCCACCGGTTATCCGTTCAAGGTCGTCGAAGTTCAGGGAATGGCCTGGCGCCAGGAAGACAGAACCCGATGCTGTGACCTGGGCTACCTGCGCACGGCGTATCGCGAACCCAGTGGACGCCTTGGGTATCGTTGCGCTGCCGAGCCGGTGGACACCTATGTCAAGCGCGGCGGTACGGTCGAGGACACGGAAGGGAGGAAGTGCCTCTGCAATGGCCTCTTCGCCAACATCGGGCTGGGACAGGTCCGACCGGACGACGTGGACGAGCAACCGCTCCTTACCAGCGGGGACGACCTCGCGTGCCTCGGCGCGTTCTTCCAGAGCCGGCCGGGATACACGGCGGCGGATGTGATCGACCATCTCCTCACCGGGGTGCCAGACGCTTCACGGCTGGAGACCAACGGCTCCGGACATCACCTGAACGGATCCGCCGGTCACAACGGGAACGGGGCGCACCAGGCAGCTCTTTCGGCAACCGTTCGTAGCGTCTGAGAGCAGCGCAAGTTCATGCCATGATGCCTGCATAACGCCGGCATGTGGCGCATGCCTATTCAGGCCCCTTCCCTATGGCGTGCGACCTGCTAGGCTGGGAACATGACAGCAATCCGGATTATTGGAGTGCCCATGGATCTGGGCGCATCCCGGCGGGGCGTAGACATGGGGCCCTACGCAGTACGATACGCCGAGTTGCGGGAGCAGATCGAGCAGTTGGGACACTCGGTCGAAGACGCTGGAAACGTGGCAGTGCCCTTCCGTGAGGATGCGGAACGCGGGGCCCAGCGTGGGGCACGATTCCTGGGCGCGATCACATCGGTTTGTCGCACGGTTGCCGAGAAGACGCGGGAGGCACTGGCGCAGGACCGTTTGCCCCTGCTGCTGGGAGGCGATCACTCGCTCTCCGCAGGTTCCATTGCCGGTGGGTGCAGGCATTTTGCGGATCAGGGTCAGAGGCTGGGCGTGATCTGGATCGATGCGCACGCGGACATGAACACACCGGCCACATCCCGATCCGGGAACGTGCACGGCATGCCGCTGGCGCATCTGCTGGGGCATGGAGATGGAGCGCTTGCCAGCGTGGCGGGTCTCAAGCCCGCCGTCCGGGCCTCGAACGTCGCGATCGTGGGACTCCGCTCGACGGATGACGCCGAGCGGGAACACATCGCCAAGTGGAAGGTGCGGGCACTTACCATGCGGACCATCGATGAACGCGGGATTCGCAGTGTGATGGACGAAGCCATTGCGGTCGCATCCGAGGGAACCGCCGGGATCTGGCTGTCACTGGACCTGGATTGCCTCTCTCCCGAAGCAGCTCCCGGCGTGGGTACCGCGGTTCCGGGTGGCATGACCTATCGGGAGGCACACCTGGCTCTCGAGATGCTGGCTGATACAGGGAAGCTCGTGGGGATCGACCTGGTGGAAGTGAACCCGGTTCTGGATGAACACAATCGGACGGCGGCGGTGGGGGCCGGCTTGCTGCTGAGTGCCCTGGGAAAGAGGATCATTTGAGGATGGGCCTGCAGATCCCCCGGCAACCTCGCCCCGCTGTCGGCAACCCGCGCAATCAAGGAACTGTCGGCGTCCGCACACCCTGACCCGCTGCCAGTGGATCGATGGCTTTCACTCCACCTGATTTCGACGCTCCCATTCTGAAGCAGGCGCCGCCCGCCCGGGTGGTCCCCTGTGAATCCGACGGCGTGCTCCCCGAGGGTTTCTTTGCCACGACCAACCTGCCGTCGTATGTGAAGGGAGAGGACGGCCGCTGGACCATGCCGCGGGAGCCACGCATGGATGGTTGCCTGGTGCGCGACACCCAGGGTATCTGGTGGGTAAGGGAGGGGAGACTCGTCAGGCGTGGCGACCCTGTCGTGGTGGGTCATGCGGAGGACGGGAGTGAGGGAGTGCTGGTGCACTCCACCGGATTCGATGACGGCACGGACGTCACCGGTGATTTCCACTTCATGTCGAGTCAGGTCTCCCGGGAGAAGCCCATCGACTACGGACTCCTGGCCCGCATGCTCCTGGATGAGCGTCGGCGGGGCGGATACGTCGTCTGGGTGACTGGCCCGGCACTGGTGCACTCGCGGGCGCGTGACAACCTGGTCTGGTTCATTCGACACGGCTTCGTTCAGGCACTGCTGGCCGGCAATGCCGTGGCGGCGCACGACATCGAGGCAGCGGTCGTGGGCACCACGTTGGGCATGACAGGAAGCGGCTCTCCCACCGAGGGCGGTCATTCGGCGCATATGCGCGCCATAAACGCGGTTCGGCGCGTGGGGTCCATTGCCGCGGCGGTGAAGTCGGGTCTGATTCCCTCCGGGATCATGCATGCGTGCGTGATCGAGGAAGTGCCTTTCGTGCTGTGCGGATCCATCAGGGACGATGGACCGCTGCCGGACGTGATCACCGACGTGGTGATGGCACAGGATGTCATGCGTGCCCACACGGTGAAGACCACCATGGCGGTCATGGTCGCCACGGCCCTGCACTCGATTGCGGTGGGCAACATGCTGCCGGCGTACTACGAGGATGCCGAACGCGGGATCGTGGAACTCCCGACCATCTGCGTGGATGCCAGCGAGTTCCTCGTAAGCAAGCTTAAGGATCGCGGGACCCACCAGGCGGTTGGTGTGGTAACCAATGCGCAGGATTTCATGAGCATACTCCGCGCGGCCGTCGAGGACGAAATGCGATAGATGCCGGCCCCGGACCCTGCCGTCCGGATCAGGCGGGTTCCGGGCGCTGGGAAAATGCTTCTTGTTCCGGGGAGAGTCCGTCCGGGAATCAGTACTCCCGGAAATGGAGAGCCTCTGCGACGTGCTGGCGCTGCACTCCGGGCTCACCGTCCAGATCAGCGATCGTCCGTGCCACCTTGAGAGTCCGATGGTAGCCACGGGCGGAGAGCTGCAGCCGTTCCGCCGCAGACTGCAGTATCTCACGGGCGTCGCCATCGAGTCCCCCCTTCTGGTCCAGCCAGCGGCCGTGTACGTGCGCGTTGCAGGTCACCGTGGCAAAGTTCCGGTACCGGACCGCCTGACGCGCTCGGGCCATCTCCACGCGCTCCCGAATGACGGCGGAGCGTTCTCCGTTACCGCCCAGCGCCAGCGCATCCAGCGGAACCGACGGGACCTGCACCGTCATGTCGATACGATCCGCCAGTGGTCCGGAAATGCGGGACCGGTGCCTGGCGACATCGGCTGCCGAGCAGGTACAGGCGCTCCGGCTGGCGGTTCCGGCCTTGCCGCAGGGGCAGGGGTTCATGGCACCCACCAGTGTGAACCGCGCCGGGAACGAAACGGAGCTTGCCGCCCGCGAGATCACCACCCTCCCCTCTTCGAGTGGCTGCCGGAGCGAATCGAGTACGTGACGGGGCATTTCCTGAAGTTCATCCAGAAAGAGAACGCCATGATGTGCCAGGCTCACCTCGCCGGGTCGCGGAGAACTGCCTCCGCCGATCAGGGCCGCGGTGGAGAGTGTGTGATGCGGCGCGCGGAACGGACGTCGCGCCGAGGGAACCTGACCGGGTGTCACCAGTCCGGCCACGGAGTGGATTGCCACTACTTCGAGTGCCTCGGCCAGCCCTAACGCGGGCAGGATGGTGGGGAGCCGCCGCGCCAACATCGTCTTCCCCGCCCCTGGCGGCCCCACCATCAGGATCGCGTGTCCTCCCGCGGCGGCGATCTCCAGCCCCCGCTTGGCCATCGTCTGACCGGCCACGTCCTCCATGTCCACCGGGTCATCTATGTCCACCTCCGCCATGGTACCCGGCCCCGGCTCCGGGAGCGCATCCCGGCGCAGGCCTTCGACCAGGTCCGCCAGGGACACCGGCGCTGCCAGACTAAGGCCCGACACGAGGGCAGCTTCGGGCACATTCTCCCTCGGTATTATCAGCCTCGTCCGGGTCACCATCCTGGCCAACTGGCGTGCCACCGGGAGGACGCCCCGGACCGGGCGAAGCGACCCATCCAGACCCAGTTCACCCAGCACCACGAGCGTACGGATGGCATCGGGACGGAGTTGCCCGGTCGCCACCAGCAGGCCTAACGCGATCGGCAGATCGAACGCGGTCCCTTCCTTCCGGGTGTCCGCCGGCGCCAGGTTGACGGTGACGCGTCGGGGCGGAAGCTGGAATCCGGAGTTGGTGAGCGCTGCAGTGACCCTTTCCCGGCTCTCCCGCACCGCTCCCGCCGGCAACCCAACGATGGTCCACTGTGGCAGGCCGGACGCCACGTCCACCTCGACGACAACGTGATAGGCGTCGATTCCCACGACAGCGGCTGACGCGACGGCGGCAAGCATGCCGCATGCTCGCAGCCTGACAGGATTCCTCCATCACCTTCGCTCTGCATCCTCCAGCTTTCTCTTGCGGAACGAAGGCGATGAGGTCCGCCTATGAATCCGAATCGGGTGTCGCGGATGGAATCGTCTCATCAACCAGTCTGTCGGGTTCGGGTGTGAAGTCCTCGCCTGGGTTGATGAAACGATCCCGCTCGATCCCGTACTGACGGTCGTACAGTTCCCGGTATCTGCCGTCCAGTTCGAGGAGTTCGGCGTGGGTGCCGCGCTCCACGATTCTCCCCTCCTCCATCACCAGGATCTGATCCGAACTGACTATGGTGGACAGCCGGTGGGCAATCACGAATGTCGTCCGGCCCCGGCGCAGCGAACGGAGACCATCCCGGATCATTGCCTCACTCTCACTGTCCAGGCTCGAGGTGGCTTCATCCAGGATCAGAATCCGGGGATCAGCCAGAATGGCCCGGGCTATGGCCACACGCTGCCGCTGCCCGCCGGACAACTTCACACCCCGCTCACCCACGATGGTCTCGTACTGGTTCTCCCATTTCTCCACGAACTCGTCGACGTGCGCTATCTTCGCGGCGCGCCTGACGTCCTCGTCACTGGCTTCGGGATGGGCGTAGGCAATGTTGTCCCTGATGGTTCCGTCAAAGAGGAAGTTGTCCTGCGTCACCACTCCCAGGTTTGCCCGGTAGTCCCGCAGGCGAACCTCCGCCAGGTCCCGGCCATCCACCAGAACACGGCCGGATTTCGGCCGGTTGAAGGCCATGACCAGCCCGATGACCGTGCTCTTCCCCGCGCCACTCGATCCCACCAGCGCCGTGGTGGATCCCGGCGGCGCGTGAAACGAGACATTCCGCAGAACCGGTACGTCCTTGACGTACTCGAATGAAACGTCCTCGAACCGCACATCTCCCTGAAGTTCCCGGATCGCATGGCGTTCCGAATCCGAGGCGTCCTCCCGCGCGATATCACGCAGTTCCCTGATCCGGTCCAGCCCGGCAAAGGCCTCGGTGATCTGCGTACCGATGGAAGCAATCCCCACCAGCGGCGCGGCCACCATTCCGATGAAAAAGATGTACATGACGAAGTCGCCCAGCGTCATGGTCCCGGCCTCGATCGCCCGGGCGCCGCCGATGGTCAGCAACACGCCAATGCCACCCACGATGACCTGGGTGCCCGAACTCACGATGGACGTCCCGGTGATGGTGCGTCGGACGTTGTCGAACAGCCTCTCGACTCCACCCTGGAAAATCGTGTCCTCGCGGTCTTCCGCGGTGTAGACCTTCACGATCCGCACGCCACCCAGAGACTCGCCCAGTCTTCCGGTCACTTCGGCGTTGATCACGCTGCGCTCGCGAAAGATCGGACGGAGCCTTCTGAACGCGTAAGCCAACCCGCCGCCGAAAACCGCCAGCATCACAACCGTCAGAATCGTCATGCGCCAGTTCAGGTACAGCAGGACCGCCAGAGCCATGGCAGCGCTGATGAACCCACCCACCAGCTGCACGATGCCGGTTCCCACCAGGTTCCTGATCCCCTCGGCGTCAGCCATGATGCGGGAGATCAACTGACCACTCTTTACCGAATCGAAGTACGACACCGGAAGGCGGAGCACGTGGTGCTCCACTTCGATGCGCATGTCGGTGATGGCTCGCTGGGCGGTGATGCTGACCACCTGCGAGAGCAGGAACGCCGTGATGGCCTGGACCAGGGTCGCGCCACCAGTCGCCAGCGCGATGGGGATGAGAAGCTCCATTCTCTGCTTCCCGATCACTTCATCGATCACATACTTGGAGCTCCAGGGGAGGACCAGCGCCGCCACCCGGCTTACCAGCATCAGCGCTGAGCCGATGGCCAGCGACTTGCGATGTTTCCAGACCAGCAGCCGGGCTTCCGCCCAGGCGCGGGCCATATTGATCTTCTTCTTGTCCTTCGGCTTCTCGGCCATCGTCACCACTTGGCGGGGATCGTGTAAGCTAGCGCGGCGGCACCACCGGTGCCTTCATTCCCGGAGGGCCCGCGGCGGACTCCGTGGGAGTCCCCGCGGAAACTCCTGCCGTGCCACCCCCGTAGGACGACTCGTGCACGGATATGGCAATGGAGGCTCCCGATGTGGGTGATGATCCGATCGTGGCTGTTGAAAGCAGGGCTGCTGAAGCTCCTCCTTCGGACGTTCCCGTCATTGGCTTGGCTGCTGCCGGTTGCCTTCCTGCTCAAGCTCGTCGGGCTGCCGGTCCTGACGGTGCTGGTGATCCTCGCCCTACCGGTCTTCGTCATCCTGGCCATAGTGGGGTTGCCCATGCTCTTCGTAGCTGTCACCGGAGCGCTGGTCCTGGCGGGCATTTTCTTTTTCCTGTCCCTGGGAATCGCGGTGCTGAAACTCGCCATCCCGGTGGTAATCCTCTACTTCATACTGAAGTGGGTGTTCGGGGGCGGTAAGCGTTCGGATCCAGCCACCGGCGGGTGATCCCTGATCGGGCGGCGACCCGAAAGACTTCGGTGGTGAGGGGACTGACCGTGGAATAGCTTTCGGCCGGTCTTTGTCCTGTTCCTATTCCGACCGGCGCCGCCGGTTTGCGCGTGCTCGTACCGAAGCTCGTCACCACCCTTCGCGACTACAACCAGCGACAGTTCCTTGCCGACTTCTCGGCGGGAATCATCGTCGGCGTCGTAGCCCTTCCGCTGGCGATCGCATTCGCCATCGCCAGCGGCGTACCTCCGGAACGCGGACTGGTCACCGCGATCGTGGCCGGATTTCTGATCAGCGCTCTGGGGGGATCCCGGGTCCAGATCGGCGGGCCGACAGGGGCCTTCGTCGTCATCGTCTACGGGATCGTTCAGGAGTACGGCATCGAAGGCCTGACGATTGCCACGTTCATGGCGGGCGGCATCCTGGTGGTCATGGGCCTCGCCCGACTCGGCTCCGTAATCAAGTTCATCCCGACGCCGCTGGTAACGGGATTCACCAGCGGCATCGCGGTCATCATTCTGGCCAGCCAGGTCCGGGACTTCCTGGGACTCCGGATGGGAGACGTACCGGCCAATTTCGTCGAGAAGATCGGCGCCTATCACAACCACATCGGGACCATCAACCCCGTCGCGGTTGCAATTGCCACCGTCACGGTGGCGATCATCGTCCTCTGGCCCCGGGTGAACCAAAGGGTTCCCGGCACGTTCGTGGCGCTGATTGCCACTACAGCGTTCGTACGACTGGCAGGACTGGACGTGGAGACAGTCGGTTCCAGGTTCGGTGCCCTGGCCAACGAGCTCCCTGCACCGGAACTGCCGGGCATGAGTTTCGGCACGCTGGCACAACTGGTGTCACCAGCATTCAGCATTGCCCTGCTCGGCGCGGTGGAGTCCCTGCTGTCGGCGGTCGTGGCGGATGGCATGATCGGCTCCCGCCATCGGGCGAACATGGAGCTGGTGGCCCAGGGCGTGGCCAACATCGCATCGCCGCTCTTCGGGGGTATTCCGGCAACAGGCGCCATCGCGCGGACGGCAACGAACGTGCGCAATGGCGGTCGCACACCGGTCGCCGGTATGGTGCATGCGCTGACGCTGTTGTTGATCACGCTCTTTTTCGGCCGCTGGGCCGCCCTCATTCCCATGGCCACGCTCGCGGCAATCCTGGTCGTGGTTGCGTACCACATGAGCGAGTGGCGTACCTTCCGGGATGAACTGCGCGGCCCCCGGAGTGACGTCGCGGTCCTCCTGGTCACGTTTTTTCTGACTGTCTTTGTCGATCTGACGGTTGCCATCGAGATCGGCATGGTGCTTTCCGCGTTCCTCTTCATGCACCGCATGTCGGAAGTAACGGCGGTGAGCGCCATGACACGCCAACTGGCGCGGGAAAATCAGGAGCAGGCGGACATTCCCCTTGCTTCCCTGACCCGCGTCGACGTGCCGGACGGGGTCGAGGTCTTCGAGATCCGGGGGGCCTTCTTCTTCGGCGCCGCCGAGGCATTCAAGGACACCCTTACACGGATCGGGCGGAAACCCCGGGTTCTGGTGATCCGCATGAGGGATGTCAGCATGCTGGATGCCACGGGCTTGCGGGCACTCCGGGATGTTGTGCGCCGCGGCAAGGCAGAACGGACACTGGTCCTCATTGCCGAAATTCACGCCCAGCCGCGGGAAGTGCTCGAACGCTCTCCGTTGGCCGATGAACTGGGCGAGGGTCAGGTGTACCTTACGCTGGAAGATGCCCTCGATCGCGCTCGGGAGTATCTGGCCGGTCGGTCGCCTACGCCTACTGCTCCGGTACCCTCACTGAAGTAGGCTCTCCCTTTCGGCAGTCTCCCGGTACTCGCGTTCTTCAGGCCGGCGGAAGACGGTGCATATCGTTGCGGCCCGCGGCCACACCCATTCCGACTGCCAGCCCAAAGGTCAGCGCGGTGCCGGTTCCCACCAGGGGCAGGAGCGCTGCAACCGGGGCAGCAACCAGTGCCGCACCCACACCAGCGACCCACGGCGCCAGGGGATGGTTCACGCCGTCGACGTATCGAAGCCGGCCAGCTACGAAAGCGCGGGAGCGCGAATAGGCCACAGCGGCGACGCCTGCCGCGATTGCCAGACTGATGAGCAGAGTAAGCATTATTGGACCTCCGATGTCGGGACGCCCGACGCGCCCGCGCCCACTACGAACGTGGCAGCAACTGGTTTCGGTTCATCGCCACCGCTAACGACCTGACGGAACGCCAACTATTGCCACGGCATCTCCCGCGGGAGAAACCGCCAGACGGGTGATACCCGAGATGCCCTGGTCCTTCAGATCAACCACCGTCCGCCAGCCACCGCCAACCGCCGGGTCAAACGACTTCAGCACACTCCCATCACCAACCAACACCTCACCCTGCGGTGTCCAGTCGTAGTCTTCGACACCCGGTGGCATCCGCACCACGCGCGTCACCTGGTGGGTGATCGGGTCCATGACGGCGAGCCACCATTCCGTACGACTCACTTTTTGCACGAAACTTACCCGTCCTTCCCGCATGTGGAGCGAGCGCCCCACGTTGCTGGCCACTGTATCGCTGCTGCCACTGACCGTGCTGGCGATCTGCAGTGTGATGGGTGACCCGAGAACGAACAGCGCCAGCGACGTATCCGTGATCCAGGTGTGGTAGCCCACCGGTTTGACGTTCTCGAGGATGACCCGATCCGGGGCTCCCTGCAGGTCGATCCGCCAGAGACGCTGCGTCGAATCCCGCTCCACCCTGATCACCGAGATAGCCCTGGCTCCGGGAATGGGCGTGGCGGAGTATTCGCTCTCCGGCGCGGTTTCCGTCACACGATGGGGCGTGCCTCCTGTCGGCGGCACGGCGTAGATGTCAGCCTGTCCATCCGCCCGTACGGAGGTGAAGTAGACGAGGGATCCATCGGGAGACCACGCTGGCTGATTGTCGTATCCCGGCGAGTTCGTGAGGTTGCGCTCCAGTGCAGCGGAGAGTCTCCCGCCAGCAGGGCGGGAAAGACGAAGCAAGAGCACATCCGGCTCCGGCGCCTGTGCCCTGACATCCGCGGTGCCGAATACGGCAGCCAGCGCAATGACGAATCGCACGGTTGGTCCATGAATCACGAACCCTTCCCCCTTCCCGCTTCCCCCTTCCCGGGGTCGCGCGGGAGTCCCGCACCTAACGCCAGTGCGATCCGCTCCGAAGTCCGCCCGTTGAGCGTGATGATGATGGCCAGCAGATTGCCTGATGTCACCATGACGGCCGGCTCCTTCCAGATGATGCGCTGGCCCTTCGGGGACACCGCCACCGTATCGAGTTTCCCGGTGTCCCGGATCCTGTCCTCCTCACTGGGATAAAGGAAGACCTGCGTCTCGGAGCGCGTCGTCTCCCACACCACGCCGTCCACGCTCAACCAGTCATGATGCACCGGCTTCTCACGCCGGCGAACCGAGAGACCCGCCCGTTCCAGTCGATACTGGACGCTGCATTCGCGCCAGGGTGCGAACTCCGGGCAACCACCTCCGGCAGGCGCGGTGGCGGCCACCTCCGTTGAATCAGGCGACGCAAGCGCCGGCACAGCGGTGTCGATCGACTGCAGTGGCTGGGGCGGTACCGCCGCGTCGTCACGCGACCCGCAGGCGCTGAACAGCGCCACCAGCCCTGCAACCAATCCGGAACCGCAATACAGGATTCGCATGCTGGAAACTACGAATCCGCCAAGCCGATGCCAGCCGGTCGCCTCCATCCGTTCCGTGGATTAGGATGAACAGACTGGCATCCCCCTTCCGTCACGGAGCATTGCACCATGATTGCTGACCAGATCGAGTACCGATTGATTGGCGACGACCTTCAGAGCGTGGTAGTGACGCTCGATCCGGAAGAGGCGGTCGTCGCCGAGGCTGGCGCCATGATGTACATGCAGGAGGGAATCCGGATGATGACCTCCCTGGACATGACGGGCCGGGGTTCGAACCGCCTGGTCGACAAGCTCCTCAGCGCGGGAAAGCGCGTACTCGCTGGTGATTCGTTCTTCGTGACGGTGTTCGTGAACGAGAGCACCCAGCGACGCGATCTGGCGTTCGCTGCTCCTTTCCCGGGAAAGATCCAGGCAATCGATCTGGATGACTGGGGAGGAACGCTCATAGCTCAGAAGGATGCCTTCCTGTGCGGGGCGCGCGGTGTCGACGTATCCATCGCCTTCACTCGGCGCTTTGGTGTGGGCTTCTTCGGCGGCGAAGGATTCATCCTGCAGAAGCTGATGGGCGATGGCCTGGTATTCCTGCACGCCAGCGGAACGCTCACCGAAATGACCCTTCAGGCCGGCGAGGTCCTCAGGGTCGACACCGGATGCCTCGTCGCCATGGAACAGACAGTGGATTACGACATCCGGACCGTCCCCGGAATCAAGACCGCACTCTTCGGTGGCGAAGGACTCTTCCTGGTTCATTTGACCGGTCCGGGGCGTGTCATCCTGCAGACGCTGCCGTTCTCGCGCCTGGCTGACCGGATCATCGCGGCAGCCCCCCGCGCCGGAGGACGTCGTGTAGGTGAAGGGAGTGTGCTGGGTGGCCTGGGAGGGCTGCTGGACGGTGACCGCTGAGCAGGAGGACTCCGGTGTTGCAGGTGATCAATCCCACGACAGGCGAGCCGGGCGAAAGTTTCGAGGAACATTCGCCCGATGAAATCGAGCGTCGCCTGACGAAGGCAGCGGCGGCCGCGGGATCCTGGCGCTCCACACCGCTGGACCAGCGGCGAGCCGTCCTGTCCCGCGCCGCGGAAATACTCGACGATGATCAGGATCGATTCGGCGCGCTCATGACCGGGGAGATGGGCAAGACGCTGAAGTCCGCCAGGGCCGAGGCGGCCAAGTGCGCGCTGGCCTGTCGCTATTACGCCGACAACGCAGCTGACTTCCTGCGACCGGAGATGATCGGCGGCAAGACAGCGGGAGCCGGTGAGGTTCGCTTCGAACCCCTGGGCGTGGTGCTGGCAATCATGCCATGGAACTTCCCCTTCTGGCAGGTGATCCGCTTTGCGGCGCCGGCATTGGCCGCCGGGAACGTGGGACTTCTCAAGCACGCCTCCAACGTCCCCGGATGTGCGGTTGCTCTGGAAGAGTTGTTTCTCCGGGCCGGAGCACCGGAGGGCGTTTTTCAGACGCTGCTCATGGGTTCGTCACGCGTGGAGGCGGTGATCGGAGACAGTCGGGTTGCGGCCGTGACGCTCACCGGCAGCGAACCAGCCGGACGCTCCGTTGCCAGCGCTGCAGGTCGCTTCCTCAAGAAGACCGTCCTGGAACTGGGCGGCTCCGACCCATTCATCGTAACAGCCTCTGCGGACATCGCGCGGGCGGCAGATGTTGCTGTCCAGGCCCGCATGGTGAACAACGGACAATCCTGCATCGCAGCCAAGCGATTCATAGTCGTGGATAGCGTCGCCGAGGAGTTCGAATCACTCTTCCTTTCCGGGTTGCGTGACCTGCGGACCGGGGATCCCATGGATGAGGCCACCGATCTGGGCCCTCTGGCCACGAGGGCAATCCGGGATCAGTTGCACGACCAGGTGACGGAGACCGTTTCCCGGGGCGCCCGGCTCCTCCTGGGCGGACACTTCCTGGATGGATCGGGATTCTTCTATGCACCGACCGCACTGTCCGATGTTCCTCAGGGCTCACCGGCCGCGGAGCAGGAACTGTTTGGACCAGTGGCAACGATCTTCCGTGCGCCCACGACGGAAGACGCAGTTGCCATAGCCAACGATACGCCATTCGGACTGGGCGCCAGCGCCTGGACATCCGACCCTGACGAAGCTGACTATCTCAGTGAACGGATCCAGGCAGGAACGGTTTTCATCAATGGAATGGTGGCCTCGGACCCACGATTTCCATTTGGCGGCGTCAGGCAGTCCGGGTATGGTCGCGAACTGGGACCCTGGGGACTCCGAGAGTTCGTAAACGTGAAAACCGTAAGGCGCTGGTGATGCCCTGACGTATCAGGCTCGCCCCAGTGGTCCCGGGAGCACTCCCAGGAGATCCCACCAGCGCTCGGCACGTCGGCTCCGCCGTTCCATCGCCTCCACTACCTCCCGCCAGGCCGCCAGCATCGCCGCTGCGTCAGGGAACCTGCGCGATACATCCGTGGCCAGCCCGCGCTCCAACCATTCCGCCACCGGCTCCGGAAAACGGCCGGCATCGAAGTGGTTGCCGAGTTGCTGCGCCAGGACCGACTGCGGGTCCGTTCCCGAAAAGGGCGGCTTGCCGGTGAGCGCAAAGACGACGATGCCGGCGATCGCAAAGCAGTCGACGGAGGGACCCTGCGTTTCACCCAGAAGTTGTTCGGGCGCGGCAAATGCCGGCGTTCCGGTCGCGCCCACCGGCTCGCCCTCGGCCCGGGCGATGCCGAAATCACTCACGCGCCAGCGCCGGTAACTGTCTATGAGAATGTTTTCCGGCTTGAGATCCCGATGATATATCCCCCGGGCATGGGCGGCGGAGAGAGCATCGAGCACGGCTTCGACCTGCGGTGCAATCTCGTCGAACGATCGCGGTCCTGATCGTGCTACCAGATCCGCCAGCGAGCCCCCTTCGGCCAGTTCCATCGTGTACCAGGAGACGCCGCCGACATCGTCCCGATCGAAGATGGGGATGATCGCGGGGTGGGTGAGCTGCGCCGCCAGGCTCGCTTCCCGGTGAAAACGCTCTACCAGTTCGCGGTCCTCGGCGACACGCGGGTGCAGCACCTTGAGTGCCACATCGCGTTCCAGCGACAGGTCACGGGCCCGCCACACACTGCCGAACGTTCCCCGTCCCAGAAAGCCACGGATGTCATAATCGTCACCCACCGCCCAGCGCACCCACGCCTCATCCGAGTCGACCCGCTCCGGTCTCTGTCGACCCGGGAGTCGGCGCGGCGCGACACCGGCGTGCTCCAGGGTTCGCAGCATGGCAGAGATGGTGGGGAACCGCTGGGCGGGATCCTGCTCCAGAGCGCGGCCCAGTATGTCCACCAGTGCCTGGGGTACGTCCGGATCGACGAGATTGAGCGGGGGGATGTCTGCGGAAGGAGGAAGCTCACCGGTGAGAGCAGCGAAGCAGGTCGCGGCAAACATCCACTGATCGGCCAGGGGAGTCGGCATCCATCCGGTGCTGCTCCATTCCGGTGGCCATGGCGTCCAGCGTGGGTCTGGTGTGCAACCCTCCGGAATTGCCTCCCGAGGCACGACCCATTGCCATCCCAGGATCCAGAGCCGGCCCGATGGCGCGAGCCACACCGTCTCCGGAGAGATCCCACCATGGGGGATACCGGTATCGTGCAGGTAAGCCACGGCGGAACCAATCGAACGCAGCATGTGCATGACACCCGGAACGCGCTCCCGTCCAATCCGGCGCATGCGGGCACCCCCGGTTTCCGCCTCTGCCGAAATCCAGCGTCGGAGGTAGCCGGGGCCGCGACGACCGTCGGCATTCACCGACCAGTAGTGATAGGTGGTCGGGATGGACGGATGATTGCGATGGGCCAGGTGCCGCGCCTCCATGCGCAACCAGTTCGCGTGGGACGGATCCGGCGCCGTCACCAGGGAGAGTGATCTCCCCAGGGCGTCCACGATCTCCTGATAATGGCGGTACTCCAACCGTACTCCTTCACTCCCCCACCGCCAGTCGACAGGCAACTGCCAGCCAGTCAGATGGGCCGGGAGATCATGAGTAATCTGGTTCGGCTGATCCGGCAGGGCAGACTGTGAAACCGCCCGAACACCGTCAAAGGGTGTAACCGCCATGTTGGAAAGTTATGCGGGCGGAGTCGTTGCCAGTGAGATCACGATCTGCGTCCCGACGTCATCAGCCGGTTGGGCCTGGATCCGTCCGGCCCATCCCTCCACCAGTTGTCGGCTGATGGCAAGCCCCAGCCCGCTTCCGGATGTACTGGTGGAAAACCGCGGCTCGAAGATCCGCGCCAGATCTTCCGCCGGAACACCACTTCCGTCGTCCCGGATGACGATCTCGACACGGTTGGCCGTCGGTCGAATGGTGACTGATATGCGGGAAGCACCCGCCTGTCTCGCATTCTCCAGGACGTTGAGCAGAACTTCGCGCAGTTCGTCGTCCCGGGTCAAAGCCAGCACCGGTGCATCCGTCCCTTCCGTCCTCCAGTCGATTGCTCCCTGACCGAGTCGTTCCAGATCCACGACATCACGCACCACGGAGGCGACATCAGTAGGGATGGGATCAGGTCGTTCTGCCGGCGCCATCCCGAAGCGACTGAACGAGCGGGCAATCTCATCGAGTCGGTCGATCTCGGCGAGGATGCGTCCGACGTTCTGTTCGAAGATGCGGTCGAAATCCACGCGGCGGTCCCGGCGGGCACGCCTCAGGTGCTGCACGCCCAGACGGATCGGAGTAAGCGGGTTCTTGATTTCGTGGGCCACCTGACGCGCCATCTCGCCCCATGCCAGCACCCGTTGCGCCCGGGCAAGTTCCGTGACGTCCTCCATGGTCAGCACGCAGCCTCCCCCTCCACGGGTCAGTCGCGCCAGGGTCGCCCTCACCTCGCGCCCACCAAGGGAAAGGTCCCTCTCGTCTTCATCCCTGTCCGACTGCAGGAATTGCCGCACCCAGGCGTACAGCTCGCTGCCAGGGAGTTGATCGGCCCCGGTGCCCGGCGACAGAACCGACCCGGTGAGCTTTTCCGCACCGGGGTTGGATAGCATGATGCGTCCTTCGTGGTCGATGGCTACCACCCCACTGGCGACATCGCGCAGCACACTCTCGGTCCGTCGGTGGGCGTCCTCCAGTGCGGCCCGGCTGCTGGCGAGGTCACGGTCCATGCGTTCAAAGGCGGAGAATACCGGTACGAACTCAGCCGCCGGCTGGATGTCGTGCTGGGGGTAGCGCTCGCCCCGCGCAATGCGGAGAGCGGCCCGTCGCAGAGCACCCACCGGCCGACCCAGTTCCCGCGCCGCCACCCCGGAAAGCCAGAGCGCTGCCAGCGCTCCCAGCGATGTGGCGAACAGGACCAGCATGCCCAGGTCTCGCCGCTGCCTGTCGAGCGTACGTTCATAGATTCGCGATGGCGCCGCCAGAACCCCCCGGGACCCAACCGGAAGTGCCACGGACCTGTAGCCAAACAGGGTTGGAACGCCGGCCAGATCCGGATGCGACAGTACGGTACCTTCCGATTCCGTTGCGAGTCCGGCCGCGACTTCTGGGGGGAGGAACTGCCCCACCGGAGCCAGCAGGGTGAACAGCGAGTCGCTGCCCCCCGTCAGTATCCCACCCTGATACGACAGCAAGGGTGAGCCAAAGCGCTGGGCTGCGTAGGAAAGGTCCTCGAAGCCTCCAACCGATACCACGGACCGGAGTGTTTCGCGAACGAGCAGGGCCCTGGATTCGTCGTCGTTCTCGCTTATCCTGTCGAAGGACCAGAAGGCAAAGACGCTCGCGGGGACCACGAAAAAGGCAAGGAATGTGGCGGTCAGCCGGCTTCGGTAGCTGCGCAGCCATATCCGCGACCGGTGTCTGAACCAGCGGCCGAATCCCCTGCTCGATGCCGCGGCAAGCATCCCGATGAACCCGAACAGCGCCAGGTCCACCAGGACCATGAGGGCGCCCCGTGGCAGCAGTGCGTCCAGGTTCCGCAGATCGATGCGCACGTGAGCCCTGGCGGCTTCTCCGGCACCGGGCACGAGCCAGTTGCCCAGCAGTTCGTTGGACGAGCGCGTCCACGCCGGTCGGTCAGACACGGGTGTGCGGGACGGGAGCGTGGTGAGCACCAGCTCGTAAGGAGGGTCTGAGCTCACCGGCCGGGAGAGGCCCAGCAACTGCGTGAACTGATCCTCGTCCACCAGGAGTGAACGCGGCGCCAGGGCAATGGCGGTAACGCTGCCATCCCGGTGGGGAACCGCCACGAGAAGCTGCCGGCCCTGGGGTGAGTTCACCTCTCCCCAGGCCATGTCACCAATTGCCCGCGCGCTGGCCACGACTGAGGCACTGCTCCCTGCCCGGGAACGATAGTCCGGGAGGCGCAGATCGAATCGCGGTACGGAATCTCCGGGGGCCCAGTGCGAAAGCTCTATGGGTTGCTCCGCGGCAACCAGGGGAGACTGGACGAAGAGCCGCAGCAGGTCGGCACGGTTGCGCGGCGCGCCTGACGCCTGAACCGCATCCGCGAGACGCTGCAGAAGGATGCGTGCGGAGGGATCCGGGGCGGAAAGGCGCGCCACGTCGGCTTCAGCGAGCTGAACCCGGGCCCGGGAGACCGCATACCACGTGAGAGTGGTGGCGCCACACGCAGCCACGAAACCCGTGGTTGCCAGAACGGCGCCGGCGCGACGGGTGAGCGCCACGCCAACCACTGCCGCAATCCAGATGAAGATGTACCAGTCCGGCCACCTCCCGGGTGCTTCCCAGAGCAGAGGTGCTGCAACCGTGGCTGACGCAGCCAGCACCGGGCCGATTGCGGGGATCCATCCCCGGCCACCTAGCAGTGCTCTGCCGGCAAGGGTGCCGGCGAGCAGGATGCACGCCGCGGATAGAAAGAGGGTCACCTCCCACGCCAGCCAGAGAGTCAGGGACGCCCCCCGGGCGGGTACTGAGATGCCCCGGGCGAGGTCACGAAGCAGAAAGGGGCCCAGTGCCCCAATGACGATCAGTGCTCCAAGTGCAACAGGCAGGATGCGGCGCGAGCGACGGGCGCGGAGCAGCACGAACAGAGCCAGGAGCGACAGCGCGCTCGTGGATGCCAGGGACGCCAGGGACCCGGAGAGCGGACCGAGCGTGGGAGCGTAGTACACTGCCGGATCGAATGCCGCTCCCAGGTTCGAGTACGCGTTGAAGGGGACGATGGCCACCAGTACCAGGGTGCATATCGCGACCTGGATTCGCCTGGCGGGACTGGAGCTCTGTCTCCACGCCAGTCCGCCGAGACAGAACACAACGCCCAGGAGCCAGAGGCCACCAACCGTCCGGGCACGCTCTTCCATTCGGAGCAGTGTCTCCCCCTGCGACAGAATCCGCGGGCGAATGGAGAGCAGAGGCTGACCGTTCAGGGAAACCGAGCGCCATTCCGGAGAGTCGGTTTCTCCCAGCGGCCTGAGGTAGAAGCCATCCAGCTCCGGAGCCGCGGTCACCCGCCCTTCCAGCGACTTCGTCAGGCGGTCGGCAGGCGGGTTGGCATGCAGGATGATCTGGGCCACCGCCCGCCGGTCGGCGCGCTGGACCGTACGGCGCAGCGACACGTAGAAGGGCGACCAGTCGAGCGATCCGGAATCGGTGCGCCATTGTCCCGGTGCCTGCAGTACTCCCGCCCATGCGAGAGGACCGGATTCATCGAACAGCACGACCCCGCGGCCATACCCCATGGCCGGACTGGAACGGAGGGCCGCGAATGCAGCCGAGGTCTCCACCGGCGAACCCACCGCATCCGCGGCGAGACTGTCGAGGGCCGCCGCCTCACGTTCGATGGCCCGCTGGAAGGCTTCGACTCCCGCCTGGGAAACGATGGCCGAGTGTTCTTCCCAGTTCGTCCGAACGTCAGCCGCGCGCCTCTGGAAGAGGAGCGCCTGAACGAGTGCGACCACGAGGAGACCGGACCCAAGAAGACCAGGCACCCTGGCGCTTCCTCTCCTGGTGGTGACCACGGCCAGGACGGCAGGGACCAATCCCAGGGCCGCTGACGCCGACTCCGGAAACCTCAGCCACATGGCCAGCCCGAACGTCGCCGTACCGGCGAGGACGAGCCACCAGAGACTCACCAGTGGGTTCTGCGACTGCCGCCCGGCGATGCGAATCGTGTCTCCCCTCCTGACCGGTGATCAACGGTACATTGCGATCGCGCCGCTTCCCCCGACGGCAAGCGGTTGACTCCCCACACCTGATGGGCGAATGTGGCGTAATGCACGTTCAATATCGCATGTTCGGATATCCGGGACACAACGACTCCATGGCCGGGACATGAACCACCCGGGTGCCGCAGGGTATTCTTCCGTCATGCACAGCGCCCTGCGTTGGACTCCATACCTGGCTCTCGCGGTGGCTGCGGGTAGCGCGACCGCCCAGAGTCCCAGCATTGCGGACGAAGGCAGTTTCACGATCACCGTGGGCGGCCGGACCGTCGGTCGGGAGAACTTCCGCATTTCGATGATACGCCGCGGCGATGCAGTGGATTTTCTGGCGAAGGCGGACATCGCGCTGGGTGACCAGCGCATTTCGCCCGAACTGGTATCCGATTCCACCGGCGCCGCCCTGCAGTACACCGTAAGGCGATCGGGTGACGGGAATACCACCTGGCGGGGAACGATCGTCCGGAACCGGTTGAGCGCCACGATCACGTCGGAGCGGGGGCCCGCGGCCCGCGAGTTCATCGTTCCGCCGGGGACGCTGGTCCTGGATGACGACGTCCTGCACCAGCTCTTTCTGGTGGCCCGGCGCACCCACAATGGTCGGGTGCCGGTCGTGATTCCCCATCGCAATGACCAGGCGGCTGCCATGGTGTCGACGATCGGAACCGAACAACTGCTGGTCGGAACGACTGAAATGACAGCCACCCATCTACGGATCCGACAGGCTGGGACGGACACCCGGGAAGTATGGGTGGATCAGGCCAACAGGGTACTCAAGGTGGAGATCCCTTCGCGGAGACTGACGGCCACCCGGGACGACCCTCCCCGCCGTTGAATCATCCGGTCGTTGCTTGACGGAACCGGCAATTCTCCTCCGGTGATCCCACATCCTTGACGGACCCGGCAACTCTGCGCCGGCCATCCGACGTCTTTATTGTTTACAGTCCACCGTGAAACCAAACACAACTGGTTTCGTACGACGGTCAGTCGTTGCCCCGTTTCCACATCCGGATCACATGAAACACGCTCCATTCGCACTCCTGGCCACGGCACTGCTTGCGGCGGCGCCCTCTCAGGCACAGCAACCCGGCGGCCCGATACTCACACTCGAGGAAGCAGTCGGGTTGTCACTGAGGAACAACCCGGCACACCTCCAGGTGCAGTCCGGTCGAGAGCGGCAGAGCGCTGCCCTTCGGGCGGCCTATGGCACCTGGCTCCCCCAGATAAGCACCTCGTTCGGCGCCAGTTTTCGAGAGGGGGGATCGGAGGTGTTCGGGGGGCTCGAGTTCGGGGCCGCATCGGACCGGCTGAGTTCCAACTACAGCGTGAGCGTGTCGCTGAGCGCCAGCGGGGCATCGCTCATGGAACCCCGGGCACAACGGGCCAACCTGGCGGCAGCCGAGGCGGAAGTAACCCGTTCGGCAGCCCAGACGCGCTGGCAGGTCGTCACCCAGTATCTCAACGTATTGCAGGCACAGGCGAGGGTGGCGCTGCAGGATACGCTGCTGGCCAACAGTCAGGCCCAGTTGGAGCTGAATCGCGCCAAGGAACAGGTCGGAGCCACGACATCGCTGGAGGTCAGGAACTCCGAAGTCCAGGTGGGACAGGCGCGAGTCAACCTTCTGCAGGCCCGGAACAGTGTGGAAATCGAGACCCTGAAGCTCTTCCAGCAGATGGGCGTGGACCGGATCGACAGTGTAAGGCTGACGACCTCCTTCCCGGTGACCGAGCCCACACTGGAGTTGGACGAACTACTTCAGATGGCCCGTGGCGCCAATCCTTCCCTGAATGCTGCCCGCGCCCGTGAGAGCGCGGCCCAGGTGGGGGTGGCGCAGGCCCGGTCCCAGTGGCTGCCGCGACTGTCCCTGAGCACGGGACTGAGTGGGAATGCGCTGGAGGAAACCAATGTCAATCGCGCGATCAACGCGGCCATGGCGTCCACCTCGGCCCGAAAGCGGTCCTGCGCGACCAACGATTCCCTGCGTCTGGGCGCGGGGATGAGTGCGATTGGGTGCGATGGCCCACTGTATCAATTCACGGATGCGGACGCGCAGGCCATCCGCGACGCCAACAATGCCTTTCCCTTTGCGTTCACGAAGAGTCCGCTGCAGTACAGCCTGAACCTGTCGCTGCCGATTTTTGATGGTTTCCGGCGCGAGCAGCAGATAGAAAACGCCAACCTGGCGCGGAATGACGCGCGCTATCAGTTGAGGGCTCAGGAACTCCAGATGCTCACGGAAGTGACATCGGGGTACCGTAACCTTCTGACGCAGTATCAGACCGTGCAATTGCAGGAGCAGAACCGGGCCGCAGCTCAGCAGGCGCTGGAGCTGGCACAGGAGCGGTATCGGGTGGGTGCCAGTACCTTTGTGGAGGTCACCCAGGCCCGGGCGAACTTCGAGCAGGCCAGCAACTCGCTGATCAACGCGATCTACGATTTCCACAAGGCGTACGCGGAACTTGAACGCGCTGTCGGACGGCCTCTGCGTTAGGACCCGCCCCCTCAGCTCCCACCAGCCCCCTCCCCCCTGGACGGATCGGAATAGATGAGCAAGAAAGCGAAATGGTCGGTTTTCGGCATTGTGGTGGTCGGTATCGGCGCCCTGTTCGCCACCACCGCTGCCCGACGTGGGCCCAAGGCAACCGACGTGCGCATTGAAGCGGTCGAAAACCGGGATCTGGTTGCCTCGGTCACCGCCAGCGGCCAGGTGGAGCCCCGTACCAAGGTGGACGTGGCCTCGGACATCAGCGGGAGGATAGTCCGCCTGGCGGTGAAGGAAGGCCAGATGGTGAAGCGGGGCGATTTCCTGCTTCAGATCGACCCCGAACAGTACGAGGCGGCGGTGCAGCGGGCGGAGGCGGCACTTTCTTCCGCCAAGGCCCAGGCGGCCCAGGCCCGGGCCAACTTTCTGCAGGCGCAGCGGGCCCACGAGCGCAACGTGGAGATCCGGAAGGCCAATCCGCAGCTCGTTTCGGAAGCGGACCTGGAGCAGACCAGGACCCAATTGGAGGTGAACCAGGCGATGCTGGAGGCCTCCGGCCATAACGTTGAGCAGTCCGAGGCGTCTGTAAGGGACGCCAAGACCAGCCTGAACAAGACTACCATCGTGGCCCCGATGAGCGGGCGGATAACCCGGCTCGTCGTGGAACAGGGAGAAACGGCGGTACCCGGTACTTTCAACAAGGATGCGGCCACTCTCCTGACCATCAGCGACATGAGCACCCTCGAAACCATCGTGAAAGTGGACGAAACCGACGTGGCGCGCCTGCACCTGGGCGATTCCGCCATCGTGCAGATCGACGCCTTCCCGGACACCACCTTTGTGGGCAAGGTGGTGGAGATTTCGCACAGCTCCGTCCGGGGTGCGGCGGCCGGCGCGACCACCGAGCAGGCCGTCGACTACGAGGTTCGCGTACAGTTGGTGAACCCACCAGAGGACACCCGGCCCGATTTTTCGGCCACCGCGCGGATCGTGACGGATATCCGCAATCAGGTACCTTCCATTCCGATCATCGCCCTGACCGTTCGCGAGAACGAGGAGGTCGGTACCTCAGACTCCGCTCTTACAGTGGGTCGGGCCCCGGTGAAGGAGGTCGGGAAGCGGGATGTGGAGGGTGTGTTCGTGGTGGGTGACGACAACAAAGTCACCTTCCGACCCGTAAAAGTCGGGATCGCGGGTGACCGTTATTTTGAGGTCATCGAGGGGCTCAAGGCCGGCGAGAGGATCGTCGGTGGTACGTATCAGGCGATCCGTGAACTCAAGGACGGTGCTCTTGTCCGTGAGTCCACTCCACCTCCAGCTGCCAAGGACGCCAAGTCGTGAACGACTTCCTGAAAACCGACCGACAGACCGCTGCTGACTACGATCCGCTTCCCACCACCGGCGAACGCAAGGCCGTCGTCCTGGAAACGGGACAGGCCCCCACCCGCGACTGGGTCATCGTCACCCGCAATCTGAAACGCGATTACGACATGGGCGGCGAAGTCGTTCACGCCCTGCGCGGGGTGGATCTCGCGGTCCGCCGGAACGAGTATGTGGCGATCATGGGGCCTTCCGGATCGGGGAAATCGACCCTGATGAACCTGATCGGCTGCCTGGATACACCCACCGCGGGCGAGTACTGGCTGAACGGCCAGCTCGTCTCGAAGATGAGTGATGACCAGCTGGCCCGGGTCCGGAACAAGGAAATCGGGTTTGTCTTCCAGACGTTCAACCTGCTGCCCCGCGCGACTGCACTGCACAACGTGGAGCTGCCACTCGTCTACGCCGGGGTCTCCAGTTCGGAACGCAAGCGCCGGGCCACGGCAGCCCTGGAACGGGTGCAACTGGAAAACCGCATGCATCACCGGCCTAACGAACTTTCCGGCGGTCAGCGTCAGCGCGTGGCCATCGCCCGCGCGCTGGTGAACGAGCCCTCAATCCTTCTGGCGGACGAGCCCACCGGCAACCTGGATTCGGCGACGTCCGCGGAGATCATGAACGTCTTCGAGGGCCTGGCCAAGCACGGGCAGACGGTGATCATGGTAACACACGAAGCGGACATTGCCGCTCACGCACGCCGGGTGGTGGTGCTGCGCGACGGTGTCATTGCCAGCGACGACCGTCGGGCGGCCTTCATCGAGAAGATCGGGGCGACGGTTTAGGGGCTCGCCGAAGGGATCATCGGTGGCACCCTGCGCTCCGTCTCCCGGGACGGGGCGCAGTCGTTTGGGGGCAGTTCGTCATTGCACTCCCGGCCACAAGGCGACATGCTCCCGTTCATGAAACGGCTTCTGGCAGCCGGTACTGTGCTGCTGACGGGCCGTGATGGAGGCAGCGGCGATCGGTCTGCCCGCCAGCTTCCATCCTCCATTGAATACCGGTCACTCTGGCTACGCGCTCTCGATCTGAACGGCGCGGCGCGGCGCTCGGTAGCACATACATCGCCGTGCACGATCTGGCTGGTGGCGGGCGGTGCATCGATCTGGAGCTGCCGCGGCGACTCATTGCTATCTCTCCCTGGGTGCGGACCCTGGTGAGATCAGCCCGGGCGTCGCGTTTCCACCGAATAGTGAGCCGAACGCTGGTCGAAGCGGGCCAGGAGCTGACGGGCCGACGACGGGACTACGGCCACTTCGTAGTCCGAACCCGCGAACTCCGCCACCGCCTCCAGAGACTCAAACCACATGATCGTCACGAACTCCACCCCGTCATCGACCGGGCGGCGGAGAAGGTCGATCCCGAGGAAGCCGGTGATCCTGCGCTGCTCGATCCCTACGAAGATCTCGGTCTTCAGAAGCTGCTCATAAGCATCGGCGTTGGCAGGGCTCGTCCACCCGTGCCAGATCCGGCAGATCATGGTAATGGTCCCGCGGTGTGAGGTTCTATCGGCGGCACAACGCTCAGCATCAACGAAGGCCCAAGGGCCATGCGCTGCACTCGGTGGTTCGACGGCACCATTGCTACGACTCCTGTTGTCCTGCGTTCCCGGAACCCGCGAACGAGAAAGGACTGCTTGGACAGCCTCCCGATCAAGCCGGGCCACAATACTCAGCACACCGCCCGAAGCCGCAAGGCCGACCCGGGTGTCATCCGAAGGAGTGACGTCAGGCAGATTCAGACCCTCTTCCTCTGCCCGCGTGGCTACTCCAGGATCTTCCAGTATGAGTCCTTGCGCGTGATCTTCCCGTCGCGGAACTCGAGGAGGTCGACGCCTCGCACCTCGATGCGGTCCCCCGTCTTCCGGGTACCCGTGAGGGTCCACTCTGACACCCCCAGGCTACCGCAGCTCCAGTGGCTGTCATTCCCGTAGTGAACGTCGGGAATCCCCTCGAAGCGGGTAGCCAGGCCGGCGCGAACCTGCTCCTTGCCTGTGTAGCAGTCGCCGCGCGGACCCTCGCCCCGTGGCATATAGAAGACGCAGTCATCGTGGAAGTATTCCATTATTGCATCCAGATCATGCCGGTTGAAGGAGTCGAGGAGCCCCTTGAGAGTATCGATGATGACCCGATCAGGCATGCAACGCTCCTGGGGAAGGAATCACTGACTGCAAGAGCGGACTGCGCCGCATGACACAAGCATACGCCGCGACCATTCGCCATCGTGCTGCAGCAATGCCCCGCACACTGCTCCGTGTCCGGCCACCCTCATCGCCGTCCGTTCAGGCGGAACTGGTGGGAAACATACAGTTGGTCCTGGATTCTGTTCTTGCCCATCGTGAGCCGGATGTTTCCGTCGCGGCCGCCAATGCCGGCCTCAGCAGCACTATCATACAGAGCTATCGCATGCAGCTCGTGGAGCAGCCGCGTGCGACTCCCCCGGAGCTGGCCCGGCCGCGTGGAGAGGTTGGCTCTGTACTGGAAGAGCGCGGACCGAACGCGCCCGACACCGCCAGAATCGCGACGTGGGTCGCAGGCGTATCACTCAGCGTACTGCTTGTCGCCGTCGCGAATGTCGCCGACCTCCTGCTGGCGCGGGCGCTGAATGGACGGCGGGAGATTGCCGTCCGACTGGCGCTCGGGGTGAGCCGGTGGCACCTGATGCGTCAGTTGCTCACCGAGAATGGACTGCCGGACTCCCGCCGCGCGACCAGTCAGGCGTGAAGGAAAAGCCGGTCGCCGGGCGTACACGGCGCTACGCTCGCAGTGTGCCACTTCTCGTCAGCAACCGGCCGAGGCTCGCAGTGACGGGGACTGCATCCCCGATGGCGTCGGTGCTGGCATGCGACCCATCCTGGCGCCCTGCCGGTCCCTGACCGGAGCGCCGGTCCTGGCCGACGGCAAGCGACAGCGCGGCCGGAGACACACCCGACCCGGGCATCGCGCGGCAGGCCCCCGCGGCCCATATTTGCGAGTGACCCCGGGGCCAACGGGGGTCCCACGGTCAGGGTCTCGTTAGGTATTGCCCTCTTGCTGGGAGGACGCCTTGCAGTCAACGGAATACGATGCGATCGTGGTCGGGTCGGGCATCGCCGGCGGCTGGGCCGCCAAGGAACTCACCGAGAAGGGACTCCGCGTCCTCCTGCTGGAACGCGGCAAGAACGTCGAGCACATCAAGGACTACGTCAACGCCACCAAGGGGCCGTGGGAGTACCCGCATCGTGGTGGACGCACAGCCCAGATGGAAAAGGACTATCCGGTCCTCAAGCGCGACTACCCGCTCAACGAGAAAAACCTCGACTGGTGGGTGAATGAACAGGAATCCCCGTACACCGAGGTCAGGCGGTTCGACTGGTACCGTGGCTACCAGGTGGGCGGAAGGTCCCTGCTCTGGGGACGACAGAGCTACCGGCACAGCGATATCGACTTCTCTGCCAATGCTCGCGAAGGCATCGCGGTGGACTGGCCCATCCGCTACGCGGACATCGCTCCCTGGTACGACTACGTCGAGAAGCACGCCGGCATCTCCGGCTCGGTCGAAGGACTTCCGCAACTCCCGGATGGACAGTTCCAGCCGCCGATGCCGCTCAACTGTGGTGAACAACTGGTCTCCGACAGGCTCAGGACGGTCTTCGATGGACGGCGCCGCCTCATCCCGGGACGCACCGCCAACCTGACCGCCCCTCTCGAGGGCCGCTCGCCATGCCAGTACCGTGGAGCCTGCTGGCTGGGCTGCCCATACGGAGCCTACTTCAGTACGCAATCCTCCACGCTGCCTCCGGCCATGAAGACGGGACGGCTGACACTCAAGGTGTTCGCCATCGCTTCGGAACTCATCCACGACAAGGACCGGAAACGGGTCTCGGGCGTGCGGGTCATCGATGCCCTGTCGAACGAAGTAACCGACTACACCGCCCGGGTGATCTTTCTCTGTGCCTCGACGCTCAACAGCACCTGGCTCCTGATGCGATCGGCCACCGACATCTGGCCGGGTGGCCTGGGCAGCAGTTCGGGGGAGTTGGGCCACAACCTCATGGACCACCACTTCCGCTGCGGCGCCACCGGCACGCTGGAAGGACTGGACGACCAGTACTACTACGGGCGGCGACCCACCGGCTTCTACATCCCGCGCTATCGCAACCTCTCCGGAGAAAGGCGCCCCTATCTGCGTGGCTTCGGGTATCAGGGGAGCGCCAGTCGCGAAGGCTGGGGACGCGCGGTCGCGGAACTGGGAGTCGGTGCCGCATTCAAGGACATGCTCTCCGCACCGGGGAAGTGGACCATCGGGGCAACCGGTTTCGGGGAGATGCTCCCCAACCACTCCAACAAGGTGAGCCTGGACCCAACCACCAGGGACAAATGGGGACTACCCGTTCTGCAGATCGACTGCGCCACCGGCGAGAACGAGGCCAACATGCGCAAGGACATGATGAACGACATGGCCGAGTCGCTCGAGGCCTGCGGCGTGAAGGACGTGGAGACGTATGACAACGAGTACTTCCCGGGAATGGGGATCCATGAAATGGGGACCGCCCGCATGGGTCGCAGCCCCCGGACGTCGGTGCTCAACGAGTGGAACCAGGTCTGGGACGCGCCTAACGTATTCGTGACCGACGGCTCCTGCATGACCTCGGCGTCCTGTGTGAACCCGTCGCTCACCTATATGGCACTCACGGCGCGCGCTGCCGATCGCGCCGTCGATGAACTCAACAAGCGCAACCTCTAGTCACCCGCAACCCACGACATGGCCATGCATACCGAACAGGATCGTGTGATAGGTCGCCGCGAAGCGGTGCGTCGGGTGAGCGCTCTCCTTGGAGGTGCCGCTCTGGTGGGCGGAGCCAACCTCATCGTCGCTTGCGAGCGCACCGGATCCGGAGCCCGCGGCGCGGCAGCCAGTGGCGTCGGCGGTTTCTCCGCCAGGGACGTGGCCTGGCTGGACGAAGTCGCCGACACCATCCTGCCCGATACGGACACGCCTGGCGCGAAGGCGGCACAGACCGGCGCCTTCATGGCACTGATGGTCACCGACACGTACGAGGCAAAGGATCAGGAGATCTTTCGCGCCGGCATGACCGCCCTCGACCAGGCCTGCACCGCCGCACATGGCCACGGGTTCATGGATGCGACACCTGAGGAGCGCCTGAGCGTCCTGAACGCGGTGGATCGCGAGCAGAAGGAGCACCAGGACAACAAGAAGGGCGACGACCCCGATCACTACTTCCGCATGATGAAGCAGCTGGCACTGCTCGGGTACTTCACCTCCGAGATCGGATGCACACAGGCACTTCGCTATGTGGAATCGCCCGGACGGTTCGATCCGTGCGTGCCTTATGCCAAGGGGGAGAAGGCCTGGGCGGGACACGCCTGAGGGAGTCTGGCAGGGGACCTGAGGTTTCCGGCCCCAGGACCGCCCGGTCGCGCGCGCTCAGGGCGCGGGCACTGGGCGTGACCAGCCTGGTCAGGATCAACCCGGCACACCGTATGTCGTAGGGGCCAGGGTAAGTCCTGCCGCATGCACGGATGGGGTCGCAACCCATCGCCGTCACGGGCGATGGCCCTCCCGTGATCTCCCGAATCCAGGTTCAGGTCAGCCGCCCGACGATCGGTCTGCTGGCGCCTACGCCGCTTGCCGGCCACGGGACGTCCGGATCGCCGCGCCGGCCTCACCGCCCGACAGGCTCGCCCCCTGGGGGCGCCGCCACTGACCTCCACCGCGGAACGGTCAGGACGGGCGCCAGTGGGGGCACCCGGCCGGATCTGACACTTCCGGGCCGATATCCCGTATGATCTCTGCCGCATCTGACCGAAACACCCCTGCCCTTGGCCTTCTTCGAATCCCTCCGACTCGCCCTCGCCCAGATACGGGTGCAGAAGCTGAAGAGCTTCTTCACCCTCCTCGGTGTCATGATCGGCGTGATGTTCCTCATCGCCGTCGTCTCCATCGTCGAAGGCATGAGCCGGTACATGACGGACGAATTCGCCGCGCGTATCCTCGGCGTCAACACCTTCACCCTGCGCCGCTTCCCGGATGTGCAGATCGGTGATGTAACCGACTCGACGTGGCGTGAATGGCTGCGACGGCCGCGGATCCAGCCCACCGATGTTCAGCTCGTCAGGCAGGCCCTCCCCGGCGGGACCAGATCCGCCATGGAGAGCGTGGATTTCCTGAGTGCTTCATCCGCCTGGGGGAGGCCCCGTCAGGTGATGGCCATCGCGACCGAAGCCGACTACTTCCAGATCAAGCGCTACGACATCGCCGGGGGGAGGGTCTTCACCCCCCAGGAGGCCGGGCGTGGCGCCCACGTGGCGGTCATCGGCACGGAGATCGCCGAACACTTCTTCCCGGGCCTGGATCCCCTGGGACGCCAGATGCGCGTCGCTGGCACCACGTACGAGGTGATCGGCGTGATGGAGAAACAGGGATCCATCTTCGGCTTCTCCATGGACCGGATGTTCATCGTGCCGTTCCAGTCACCCCTGTCCCGTGCCACCAATCCCCTGGGAGACGTGGACGGCCTCATCGTTCAGTCACCCCGCGAGGAAGTGCTCTCGGAGGCCATGGAAGAGGTGCGCAGTGTCATGCGGAGCGCGCGAGGACTCGGTCCCGCGGAAAGTGACAACTTCGCTCTGGAGACGTCCGAAAGCGCGCTGGCGTTCTTCGCGGAGCTGAAGGGCCGGATGGTGGCCATTGGAACGGCGCTTCCGGCCATTGGGCTGATCGTGGGCGCCATGGTGATCATGAACATCATGCTGGTCGCAGTTGCCGAACGGACCCGGGAGATCGGCATCCGGAAGGCAATTGGTGCGCGGCGGCGGGACATTCGCCGCCAGTTCCTCATCGAAGCGGCCACGCTGAGCGTGCTGGGCGCGATGGTCGGCATTTCACTCGGCGTGGGACTGGCGCGTCTGGTGGCCGCGCTCACGCCGTTGCCTGCCTCAGTGGCGCCGTGGTCCGTGGTGATGGCGTTGCTGGTCGGCGCCGGAGTCGGAATCGTCGCGGGCTTGTATCCGGCAAGCCGGGCCGCGCGCCTCGATCCCATCATTGCCTTGCAAAGGGAGTGAGCGGAATGCGTATCTGGGCCAGGGTGGTTGCGACCTTCGAGGGGGTGAGCATTGCGCTGGATGCCATCCGTTCCAACAAGATCAGGGCGGGGCTGACCATAATGGGGGTCGCCGTAGGGGTATTCGTGGTGGTCGGCATGGGGGCCACCATCCACGGCATCAGCGAGAGCTTCCGGGCCGACGTGGATGAAATGGGCGCGGCGACATTCATGGTGAGACGTCGGGGAATCGGCCTGGACTCGTGTGACGGATCCGACGAGAGCTGTCCCGACCGGCGCAATCCACCGGTGACGCTGGCGGAATGGCGATTGATCTCGGACATCCCGTCGGTCAGCGCTGCCGTCCCCATGCTCTTTGGCGGTGTGAGCGTCCGATATCACGATCGGGATCTGCCATCGGTGAACTATGAGGCGTACGGTGCTCAATGGCTGGAGACCGACGGGGGCGACATCTCGCCCGGCCGCAACTTCACGGTACAGGAAAACAATGGCGCAGCCCGGGTCGTGATCCTGAACGACACTCTCGCGAGGCAGCTCTTTGGTCAGTCAGATCCCATCGGGAAGCAGGTTGCGCTGAACAACCAGCCGTTCGAGGTGATCGGCGTGTATCAGGCGACCGCCGGCTTTCTGAAGTCCATGGATGGAAGGGGGCCGGATCGTCCCAAGGTCGTGGTGCCGCTGGAAACGGCACGCCGTCATCTGGGCGCCGAGAACCGGGGAATCATGATGACGGTGAAGCCCCGGTTCGAAAACCAGCGGGATGCGGTGATGGACGAAGTTACCGCGGTGATGAGAGCCCACCGCGGACTGCGACCGTCGCAGCGGAACAACTTTGCGCTGGTCGGCCAGGATCGATTGATGGATGTCTTCAATCAGTTGTTCGGTGCCGTTTTTCTCGTCGGACTGACCCTGTCGGCAGTCGGCCTGCTGGTAGGTGGCGTGGGTGTCGTGGCGATCATGATGATCTCGGTGACCGAGCGTACCCGGGAAATCGGCGTCCGAAAAGCGCTGGGAGCAACGCGTGGGACGATCCTCTGGCAGTTCCTGGTGGAGGCGGCCACGCTGACAAGCATAGGTGCGGCGCTGGGTCTGGGGTTGGGAGGGCTGCTTGCCCTTGCGATCCGGAACACCACGTCCATACCGGCGTCCGTGCCGATCACTGCAGTCGTCACCGCGTTGGCGGCAAGTGCCTGTACGGGTATCCTCTTCGGCATGGCGCCAGCCGCACGTGCTGCCAGACTGGACCCGGTGGAAGCGCTGCGGCACGAATAGCTGGGGTGGACCGGACCCACGGCGGATCCGTAACAGCCTGGCGGGTCAGGCTCACCCCATTCCAGCCGGCCCTGGTTTCGGTAAATTGCGCTCCAGGAGCACCACCCCGACCACTGGGTACCTGTGCGGTTTTCGGACGTAATCCTGTCAGCGCTGGGCCAGATCCGGGCCAACAAGCTCCGGTCCTTCTTCACGCTCCTGGGGGTCATTGTGTCCGTGACCTTCCTGATTGCGGTAACGGCAATCATCCAGGGGATGAATCAGTATGTGAGGGACAACGTCGCTGGGGCCATCATTGGCGCCAATGCGTTCCAGGTACGTCGCACGCCGATCCAGTTGGCGCGTTTCTCCGACGACGAGTGGCGCAGGGCTCAGCGTCGGCCGAACATCGACGAGCGGGATGCCGCGGCCATCGTCGAGGCGATACCGGATGCAGCGGCCATAAGCCTGCAGAGTGGCTACCCCACCCCGCAGGCCGATGTGGTGTGGGGCAATCGAACCCTGGCGGACGTCATGGTCTTCGGTGTGACGCCGGAGTTCCAGGAGGTGCAGGACTACCGGGTCGACCACGGTCGCGCGCTGTCGGAACTGGACGTCAATGAGCGGAGGCCGGTGGTCGTCATCGGGGCACAGTCGGCTGACGATCTGTTCGAGGACGTCGATCCGGTGGGTCGCTACGTGCGGATCATGGGAGAGCGCTTCGAGATCGTGGGTGTCAATGCCACCAAGGGGAAAGTCCTGGGACAGTCGTTCGATGCCTACGTGCTGATGCCGATCACCCGGTTCGAGATGATTTACGGACGGCGCAACACCACCACGATTTCCGTGAAGATGCCAACCGCGGAAGCGGTGGCTCCTGCCATGGAGCGCGCCGAGGAGGCCATGCGGGTGGTCCGCCGCCTGCGTCCCAGCGAGGAGAACAACTTCTCCATCGAGACATCCGACGCTCTGGTCTCGTTCTGGAAGACGCTTACCCGGGTGTTGTTCGCGGTCCTGCCGGCCATCGTCGGAATCGGCATTGTCGTGGGTGGCATCGTCATCATGAACATCATGCTGATGTCGGTAACGGAGCGCACGCACGAGATCGGAATCCGCAAGGCGGTGGGTGCGCGTTCGGACGACATCGAACGTCAGTTTCTGGCGGAGGCGGTGTTTCTGTCCGTTCTGGGGGGAGCCATCGGCGTACTCTGGGGCTGGGCGCTGGCCGCGTTGATAGCGGCGGCATCTCCCCTCCCGGCCCGGGTGACCCTGTGGTCAGTGGGCCTGGCGCTGAGCCTGGGCGCGGGTGTGGGAATCCTGTTCGGTGTCTATCCTGCCCGACGCGCGGCGCGTCTGGATCCGGTGGCATCCCTCCGGGCCGACTGATGAAGCTCATCGACACGGTTCAGGAGAATATCGCGATCGCGATCGCGACGCTGCGGATGAGCAAGCTCAGATCCGGCCTGACGATACTGGGTGTGGTCATCGGGATAAGTACCGTGATGACGATGGCGACCATCGTGAACGGTATTCAGCAGCAGATCATCCGCACGATCGAGATCGCCGGTCCTTCCACCTTTTATGTCATGAAGGTGTTCTCCCAGACACCGGTGAATCCCGACGCATTGCCGCGCTGGATCCGCGTCAGGCCGGACCTGCGTGAGGTGGAAGCGGAACGCATCGCCCAACTGCCGGAGATCGGGTACGCTGCGATATGGGGTCAGACGCTGGCGCGGCTGGAGTACGCCGGGGTCCGGTCACAGCCGCTCACGCTGAGCGGCGCGGACGAAGGCTTCCCGGAGATCATGGGTGGTGAACTCGTTCAGGGCCGCTGGTTCACCCGCAACGAACTCAAGACTGGCGCCAACGTCGTCGTGCTGGACGAGACGCATGCGCGGGATCTCTTCGGCAGGATCAGCCCGCTGGGTCGTCTGGTGAGCGTGGGAGGGAGGCCGTGCGAGGTCATCGGGCTGTATGCGCCTGCGTCCAACATCTTTTCACCACCCGGCGCCGACAACGGCGCCATCATCCCTTATCGGACACTGGATCAGCAATACGACATCGACCGGACCAACGCTGTCTTCATTCCAGTGAAGCCCCGGGCCGGGGTGACCGCGGAACAGGCGCAGGAAGCAGTGACGGTGGCGCTGCGAGAGATGCGGGGACTGCGACCCAGTGAGAAGAACAGCTTCGATCTGGTCACGCAGGATCAGATACTGAACCTGTTCAGCCAGCTTACGGGAGCGTTCTTCCTGGTCATGGTATCACTTTCGTCGGTGGCATTGCTGGTCGGGGGAATCGGCGTCATGGCCATCATGATGGTTTCAGTCACGAGCCGGACCCGGGAGATCGGGATTCGCAAGGCGGTGGGCGCCACCCGGGGCGACATCCTGCTGCAGTTTCTGGTTGAATCCGCCACACTGACGGCCATCGGGGGCGTCATAGGCATCGTGGTCGGTCTGCTGCTGGGGAGGCTCGTGTCCGGGTTCATCGATGCGGCGGCGCCGACCCCGCTCGATCTTTCGGCGGTGGCCGTCGTCGTATCCGTGGTCATCGGGATCGTGTTCGGTGTCGTGCCGGCACGCCGGGCAGCGCGCCTGGATCCCGTCGAGGCACTCAGGTACGAGTAAAGTCCCTCGCGTCGTTGATCCCGGCATTGTGGTTCATCGGCCCGATCCCTCGGGCTTCAGCGAAGCGGCTCTCCCTTCTCGAAATCGTAGAGCGTCGCACGCCGCAGCCGGTAGTGCGCCAACCAGTACCCCCGCAGGGCCTGCACGTACGACAACAGCGCCTGATCCTTCTCGTTCTGGGCCAGGTAAAGCTGGTCCACATCGATCCGGCCGATCACGTAACGGTTGTACGCCACCTCGAAGCGCTTCTGCGCCACGGTATCCGCCTTGGCCGAGATGACGAGCTGACGGCGTGCCAGACCGACCTGGAGCGCGGCAAAGTAGGCGTCCTGGCGCGCCTGCTCCCTTGCCACGCGGGAACGGCTCTCCACGCTGAGCAACTCGGCCTGGGCCGACTGCAGGTCCGCGGAAAGCGCGCCCCAACTGAAGATGGGGACATTGACACTCAGCGTGAAACGCTGGGCGTCCTGCAGGTCACGATAGACCTCGTTGCGGGTGAGCCCCGATGCGTTGTAACCGTAGGAAGCACTCAGGTTGGCGCCCGGGAACCGGTTCAGACGATTTTCCGAGACGGTGCGTTTGGCCTGCGTCTCCTGTTGATCGATCAGGCGGAGCGACGAGAGATTTCGGATGGCCTGCTCCACGGCCACGTTGGTATCGGCCACGAAGTCGGGAACATCCGCGGTCACGTCGATATCGAGAGGCACGTCGGGACCCATGTTCAGCGCCAGCCGGAAGGCAGCCTCGGCACGGTCACGGTCCAGCCGGGCGCCTTCGGCTGACTGCTGCGCGCGCAGGAGCGCCAGTTCACTCTGCAGCAGGTCGTTCTCGCTGATCTTGCCGACCTGAAAGCGGCCCTTGTTGAGGCGGAAGAGCGTGTCGTTGGTGGCCGCGTTGAGCGAAGCGTTTCTCAGGGATACCTGGGCGGCATAGTAGTCGAAGAACGCGCTGGAAACCTTGACGGCGATGTCTTCGCGCGCCTCCAGGTATTGTCTTTCCGCTACGTCCGCCTGCACCTCGTTCAGTTCCCTCTCCCACCCAATCGAATTGAGCCGGAGGAGCGGCTGATTGATCTGGATGGTGAAAGGTGTTGAGTTCCAGGATTCCGGGACGGACGAGTTGCTCCTCCGCAGCCTGGCCAGGGTGGACTGGACTGTTATGGTTGCGCCAGTGAACGGCACCCGCTGGCTGACCGCGAGAGCCAGGTTGGACTGCGTCTGTTCGACCGGCAGGAACAATGTGGAGCCGTCCGGTTGCGTAACCGGGGTTATGTCCCGGCGATACGCCGGGATACTCCCGGTGAGTTCGAACTGCGGCAGGAGCCGGGCGTTGAAGGCGTGATCACGACCGCGCGCCGCATCGCGGGTTGCCCGCGCCGCGCGGGCCTCGAGTCCATTGCGAAGCGCGAGGTCGATTGCCTCAGGAAGCGTCAACGCCGCGGTAGTGGGACCACTCTGGGCCTCAAGGTTCGCAACGGCTGACAGCAGGATGACGAGCGACAGGACCGGTACCCGCCCGATCCGGAAAGTGGAGTTCATGAAGGTCATTCGTAACGAAGGCTGACGACGGGATCCGCCTTCGCAGCGCGCCAGGCGGGCACGATACCGAATACGACCCCGACTGTGAGTGAGACGCCGAAGGCAATGATCACCGACCAGTTGGAAACCAGTGTCGCGATGGAGGCGAACTTCTCGATTCCGACGCTCAGGGTGGCGCCCACGATGATTCCCGCCACGCCACCCGCGACACTGATGAGCACCGCTTCGGAGAGGAACTGGACGAGGATGTCCCGCTGCGTCGCACCCATGGCCCTGCGGACACCAATCTCGCGGGTGCGCTCCAGCACCGAAGCCAGCATGATGTTCATGATGCCGATCCCGCCCACGATCAGCGATATGGACGCGATGGCACCCAGCACCACGTTGAAGATCGTGCGGGTCCGCTGCTCCTGCTGCAGCAGCATTTCCGGCACGGTGATTTCGAAGTCGATGACCTGGTTGTGCCGCCGTTCCATCATGCGCTTGAGGAACTCCGCGACCGCCGGCACCTTGGTGGACTCGGTCACCCGCACGATGATGCGGTCGAGCTGGTTGAGGTTGGTGCGTTCGGTTCGCTGGGCTTCAGTCTCCTGTTCCTGATCGCCCTCCTGGGCCCCTCCCGCCATGACGACCATGCCCTCGCCACCTCCGCGATTGGCACTCTGGATCTCGGTCTGCGTCAACTGGGCGCGATCCCGGTAGCGCCGGAGCATGGTGTGGACCGGCACATAGACGTCCATGTTGGGGTCCCGGATCCCCAGGCGCTGGGACGTTTCCTGACTGAGTCGGCGATCCTGAAGGACACCCACGACCGTCAGCCAGCTGTCCCCCACCTTGATGGGCCTTCCGATGGGTTCCTCGGTGGTGAAGAAGCGCGTACGGACACCGTAGCCAATTATCGCCACCGGCATTCCGTTGGCGATCTGCGCTTCACTGAACCAGGTGCCATCGACCAGTTGCTGGTTGGTGAGGCGGAAGTAGCTGCTGTCCACACCGACCACCTTGCCCGACCGCCGCCGTCCTTCCCGCGTTATGGTCGTATTGAGGACGATCTCCGAGGATGCTGCATCCACCTCCGGCAGCATCCGGCTGATGGCTTCCGCATCACGATACGTCAGGCCGGGAGAGAATCGCTTGACCTCCGGCTTGCCGGGCTCCAGGTCCTTGGCCTGACCCTCTGACTGCTTCACCTGGGGTTCGATGATGATGTTGTTCGAACCCAGGAGCTTCATCTGCTCCAGGATCTCCTGCCTCGCGCCGCGCCCGATGGCGAGCATGGCGATCACCGAGGCGACACCGAACAGGATGCCCAGTGAGGTCAGACCGGCACGCAGTTTGTTGTGTACCACCGCTTCGGCGGCATTGCGCATGCCGAAGACCAGGTGTCCCACCAGGACGGCGCGCAGCTCGCCCAGGGACATCCCCTTGAAGGAGGCCATTGCGGTTCAATCCTCTTCGGGAGGTCTGGTCGAAGCGGAGTCCTTCCTGTCTTTCCCGGCTGGGGGTGGCACCACGGTACGCTGGCCCGTATCGCCACCACCCGATACCGGTCTGGCGTCCGAGGTTGCGCTCAGTCGTTGAAGCGGGATCTTCTCCCGATCGGGTGGTGGCGTGAGCAGCACCACGTCGTCTTCACCCAGTCCTTCGAGTATCACGACCTCGTCGTCGTTCATGGCACCGGTCACCACCTCCTGCTTCACGATCGCGCCGTCCTTCCGGCGGAAAACGAAGGGGACTCCGTCTTCCACGAAGAGCGCATCGAGGGGCATGTGGAGCACGTCCTTGAGGGACTCGGTCTCCACTTCGTTGCCGGTGGTCATGCCGGGGCGCAGGGTGGTATCGGGCTTTTCTATGTTGACGACCACTTCGAACACCTTGGCATCGGAGTTGGGGCGCTGCTCACCGACGTTGGCCACGTGCGTCACGGTTCCCTTCATCTTCTTCGACGGGTCGGCGTCGAGCGTGACTGTCACGGGCTGCCCGACGCGAAGCTTGCGGATGTCGATCTCGTTCACGTACGTGAGAGATTCCATCACCGACAGGTCGGGGAGCGTGGCCACGGTGGGATCCCAGGGGCTGACGCTGGAGCCCACGGTCTTCTTCTGACCGTTCCATTCGCGCACGTAGATGACCATTCCCGGCGAAGGGGCATAGATGGTCAGACCCTGCATGACTTCCCGGATGATGTTCAGGAGATTCTGGTGCCGGTCGCGGTCCGCTCCCACCTCACGCATCTTGGCCTGGGCCTGCTCCACCTTCGTCTTGTAGTCCACCCTGGCCTGATCCAGCGCTCTCTGGGCCTTTTCGTAGTCGAGTTCGGCCTGCCGCTTCACGCTGGGGGCTTCGTATACCGCCTGCTCATTGGCGATCCGCTTCTCCTCCAGTGTGAGCTCCATCGTCTTCATGTCTTCGCGGGCCTTGCCCAGATTGAGCGTGGAGTCGAGCATGGCCTGCTCGTACTGCGCCGCGGCTTTCTGAAGGTTCAGCTCCACTTCGGTGATCTTGGTGGCAAAGGCGGCGCGATCGATCTCGGCCACCTTGTCGCCTTCCTTGACCAGGGTTCCTTCAGGGACCAGGGAGGAGATCTTGAGGTTGTAGACCTGTGCCAGCGCCGCCTTTTCGGGCAGGGTGACCCTGGCGAACTTCGGCGCCCGCAGTTCACCGGATGTGGTTACGGTCACGGTGAAGTCGCCGCGTTGAACGGTCGAGGTCAGGCCGTTGAATCCCGCCGCGGGCGAACGTGCCATGAGCAGCGTGGCAGGAACGCCGATCAACAGGAGCAGCACGACCATCAACAGTGGACGTGACCGGATGAAACCAAACATCGTGACCTCGTCGGTGGGGGGAGCGACGCGGGGTGCGATCGCCATACTCGAGCAATCGCGCAAAAAGGGCTTACCGGCAGCCGCCAGCCGACGATCACTCGATCCTGTTGGACACGCTGGACCTGCAATAGGTTAACCATGACTTTCGGGTCGGCGGCATTGCGCCTTCGAAATTGCCGCTCCAGCGGAACGGGATTGGCGGTCGAGGTGCGACGGCGTCGGTGGCAGGTCATCGGTTCCATCCGCCATCGCAGCGGGTCGGGACTGGGAATGACCGGGTCGCATGCATGAAGCCGGGTTTAGATTCCGGACCCATGGATACGGTCGATCTGCTGGCCATCTTCCCGCACCCTGACGATGCCGAGCTTACCTGTGGTGGCACTCTGCTGAAGGCAGCACGCCAGGGGCACCGCGTGGGCATCCTCGACCTCACCGCTGGCGAGCTGGCCAGCCGCGGCGATGTCGCCACGCGCCAGCGGGAGGCACGCCGAGCCGCTGAAGCGCTGGAGGTGACCCTCCGCGAGAACCTCGGACTCCCGGACGGCGGTCTCACCGCTGGTGTGGAGCATCGCCGGGTGGTCGCGCTCGCCGTACGTCGGTTGCAGCCAAAGGTAGTCCTGACAACCGCACCCTCACCGCTGGGTCGCCATCCCGACCATCGTGTCTGTGGCGACCTCGTTCGCGACGCATGCTTCATGTCGGGACTGAGGAATCTGGACCCCGCTTCACCACCCCATCGCCCGCGGAAGGTCATTCATTCCCTGTCATTCCGGGAGGATCCCCTGCGGCCGACCTTCGTCGTGGACATCAGCGACGAAATGGAAGCCAAGCTCGCCGCGGTCGCCTGCTACGGCTCCCAGTTCGAAGGTGTGACGCAGGCTGGAGAGGTATTTCCCAACGGCGAACCGCTGGCAGACATCATCCGCCACCAGGCGGCGCGATACGGCTCGCTGATCCGCGTCCGCTACGGCGAACCCTTCTTCACGACCGAATCGGTGAAAGTGGATGATGTCGTCGCCATGGACGTCGTCACCCACTGATGGCATCGTCCCAGGGAATCATTCTGTCGCTGCGACATTCATGACACCGGCCATTCGAACCGAGTCGCTCGTTCGTGACTTCGGGCCGGTGCGGGCGCTGGATCACCTGACGCTTGAAGTCCCGGCGGGAATCGTATTTGGTTTCCTGGGTCCGAATGGAGCAGGCAAGACGACCGCGATCCGGGCGCTTCTGGGCCTGGTGGACCCGAGCGCGGGGCGGGCGGAAGTGCTGGGATTCGACACGCGGCGCGAGGGTGACCGGATACGGGAGCGCGCCGGCGCCCTGCTGGAGCACCACGGTCTCTATGAGCGGCTGACCGCGGCGCAGAATCTCGATCTGGCCGGCCGGATCTGGCGGATGTCCCGGGTGGCCCGGGTCAGGCGGCAGCAGGAGCTTCTGGAGCAGTTCGGACTCTGGGACCGGCGAAACGAACCGGCGGGGCATTGGAGCCGGGGAATGAAGCAGAAGCTTGCGGTGGCCCGCGCGGTCTTTCACAACCCGCCGCTGGTGTTTCTGGATGAACCCACCGCGGGACTCGACCCGGTTGCCAGTGCCGCCTTGAGGGATGACCTGGCCAGCCTGGCGACAAGCCACGGTGTGACCATCTTCCTGACCACTCACAATCTGGCGGAAGCCGAGCGGCTGTGCTCTCTGGTCGGGGTCATCCGTCGGGGTCGTCTCGTGGCGCTGGGGGCACCGGGGTCGTTGCTGGACCGCGACGGGATGCGTGTGCGAATATCGGGAACTGGAATCGATGAGGGAGTCCTGGGTGCCCTGACCGGCGTCCCTGGGCTGCTGAAGGCGCGGCTCGATGGCACTTCCCTGGAGATTCGCACCTCGGCCGGCACCACGAACGCGGAGCTGGTCGCACGTCTGGTGAAACTGGGAGTCGGCGTGGATGAAGTCCGGCGGGAGCGACAATCACTCGAAGAAGCGTTTCTGGAACTGGTGGGAGAACGGTCCCAGGCGGGACAGCGACACGAAGATGCTCCGTGATACCCTGACGGTCGCGTGGAAGGAGTGGCTGGAGGTCCGCGACCAGCTCTTCCGCCTGCGTCGCGGCGGCGTGTCGGCTCTGATCGTGGTCCTCATGCTGGGTGTTTTCATGCCCCTGCAGATGGGCACCGCCTGGTTCACGTCCCCCCTGATGCTGGCGTACTGGCCGCTGCTCTCCTCCGGGATGGTCACCACGCTCATCGCCGACGCATTCGCCGGTGAGCGGGAGCGGCATACTCTCGAGTCACTGCTGGCTACGCGGCTCCCGGACGGGAGCATACTGGCCGGGAAGATCCTTGCCGCCGTGGCATACGGCGTGACCTTCACGGCGGCGAACCTCCTCGCGGGATTCCTGACGCTGACCCTGACCAGAATCGGCGAACCGCTCATGACACCATCGTTGCGACACCTCTGCTACATCGCGACGCTGGTGGTGTTGACATGCACCACGCTTTCGGGTGTGGGGATATTCATCTCTCTCCGGGCGGCAACGGTACGGCAGGCTCAGCAGACACTGGGCATTCTGATGATGGTCCTGTTCATTGGCCCGTTTCTCTTTCTTCAGATGCTGGATCCGGGGGACCGGGTGGCGCTCGCGTCCCGTCTCGCCAACGTGGGGGAATCGCGGCTGGTGGCGTGGGCGGCTGGAGTGCTGCTGACGTCTTCGGTCTTCCTCATCGCCATCGCGCGAGCCCGCTTCCGTCGCGGTCGGCTGGCGCTCGACTGACTGTCGCCGGGAACCCGGCGACCGCACCGGGACCCGCCCGCCGCCGGAGACTTTCCTATATTTCCAGCATGGCCAATCCGATCTACCTCGATCACGCGGCGACCACACCGGTCCGCGCGGAAGTGCTCGAAGTGATGCTCCCGTTCTTCGGTCCACGCTTCGGCAACCCCTCCAGTGTTCATCGCTTCGGTCGCGAGGCCCGGGTGGCGCTGGACGAAGCGCGGGAGCGAGTCGCTACCGCGCTGGGTGCATCCGCCGACGAAGTCTGCTTCACGTCCTGCGGCACGGAGGCGGACAACCTCGCGGTGCTGGGTGCATGGCGCTCTCTTCACGCATCCCGACCCGCCGTGGTGTCCACACCAATCGAGCACAAGGCGGTTCTGGGTGCCGTCCACGAAATCGAGTCGGAAGGCGGTTTGGCCCGCCTCGTCGAAGTCGATGGAGACGGTACGGTCCGAACGGAAAGCCTCGGCGAACTCCTCCATGACGACACGGCCCTTTGTACCGTGATGTGGGTGAACAACGAGGTAGGAACCATTCAGGACATCCCCCGACTCTGCGAACTGGCGAAGTCCCGGGGCGCCCTCTTCCACACCGATGCGGTTCAGGCACTGGGTAAGGTGGCCATCGACCTGAAGACACTGCCGGTCGACTACATGTCGATCTCGGGCCACAAGGTGGGAGCGCCCAAGGGAATCGGGGCCATGTTCATTCGCCGGGGCACCGTGCTCTGCCCGCTGATGTACGGTGGCTCCCAGGACCGGGGACGTCGACCCGGTACCGAGAACGTCGCCATGATCGTGGGTTTCGCCCGCGCCGTCGAACTGGCGATCGAGGAACGTGAAGAGGAGGCCCACCGTCTGGGAGAACTCCGGGACAGATTGGAGCGGTCCATCCTTTCCCGGATTCCGGATGCGATCATTCACGGCAGGGGCGCGACGCGCGCACCACACATCCTGAATGTCTCGGTGCCAGGCACGGACTCGGAATCCATGCTCATGGCGCTGGATCTCAAGGGGGTGGCCTGCTCCGCTGGATCCGCCTGCCAGAGCGGAAGCGTGGATCCCTCGCACGTCCTGCAGGCGTTGGGTGTGCCCCGGTCCCTGGCGGGTGCATCCATCCGCATGAGTCTGGGGTCACTGACCACGGAAGGGGACATCGAGCGCGTCGCGGAACTCTTCCCTGCTCTGGTAGCGAAGGCCCGCCGCGCAGCAGGCATGGTCGTGGAGTAGGAACGTCATGTCGCGCGTCCTGGTTGCCATGTCCGGCGGGGTGGACTCTTCCGTCGCCGCGGCCCTGCTCGTGGAACAGGGACATGAAGTCATTGGTGCGACCATGAAGCTGTTCTGTCACACCGCTGACCTGCCGGACCGTCCCTGCTGCTCGCTGGATTCGGTGAACGATGCCCGGCGCATCTGCGAGTCACTGGGTATCCCACACTACGTACTCAACCTGGAGCGTCCCTTCGGTCACGACGTGGTGGACAACTTCGTACAGGAGTACGCCCGGGGCCGCACCCCAATCCCCTGCGTGCGGTGCAACACGTTCACCAAGTTTCGCGACCTGGTGGCCAAGGCCAACGCAATCGAGGCGGACTGCGTCGCCACCGGCCACTACGCCCGGGTAATCGACGGCCGGCTCCACCGAGGACTGGACCATGCCAAGGACCAGTCCTACTTCCTGTGGGGCCTGCCCGGAAATGTCCTGGAGCGACTCCTGCTGCCCGTGGGTGGACTCTCCAAGGTCGAAACCCGGAGGTGGGCGCGACGTCTGGGTCTCGATCTGGTGGCTCAGAAGCCGGAGAGCCAGGACATCTGCTTCGTTCCCGACGGCGACCACACAAAAGTGATGTCGGCCAGACTGGGTTCCGATCATGCGGCGTTGCTTCCCGGCCCATTCCTGCTCCCGGATGGCCGCATGGTCGGCGAACACAATGGTTATGCACGATTCACCATCGGGCAGCGTCGCGGCCTTCCCGGCGGCTTCGCGGAACCGATGTTCGTGATCCGGATCGATCCGGACCGTCGTGCCGTGGTCATTGGACCCCGTCCTGAACTGCTGGGAAGGATCGTGGAAGCGTCGGAAGCGAACTGGCTGGGCCCCGCCCCCGAACCGGGGGACGCGGTGGAAGCGCAAATCCGCCATCGGGCACCCGCTGTGGGTGCCACCGTGGTTGCGCGCTCGGGCGACCGGGTGGAACTGGTGTTCGCGTCGGATGTGGCGGCGATCACGCCGGGTCAGTCCGTCGTGCTCTATCGCGGATCGGAGGTCCTGGGTGGAGCCGTCATCGATCGCGGAGCCGCGGGACGCCGCGAGTTGCTGCCGGTGGTAGCGGCCTGACGGGAGACGGACCGCCGAGCGGCGGAGAAAGCCGCACGGCAGTCGGATCAGAACTTCAGGTCGGCTGCAGCCGCCAGGTCCCGCATGAGTTTTTCCTGCTCGGGCGTGAGCTTCTCGGGCACCACGATGGTCGTTTCGACGATCAGATCTCCGGTTCGCCCTTCGCGCGTTATGCCGAGGCCGCTGACCTTGAATCGTTTGCCGGCGGGCGTCCCGGGCGGGATCCTTATCGTTATGCGCTTGTTGTCCAGACCGGCTACACGGATCCGGGTGCCGAGCGTCGCCTGAGCGATGTTCAGGGGCACGGAAGCCACCAGGTCCAGGCCCTCGCGTCGGAAGAATCGGTCGGGTTGCACCTGGAAGGTGATGAGCAGGTCTCCCGGTGGTCCACCGTTGGTTCCCCGTCCGCCCTGCCCCTTGAGGCGTATCCGGGCACCGGTATCGACGCCCTGCGGAACCTGGATCATCAGCTTCCGACGGACCCGCACATCACCGGATCCGTGGCAGGTCGGGCACCTCTCGCTGGGGATCTGCCCGCGCCCCATGCACATGGGGCACGGTCGGTTCACCGCGAATCCCCCCTGGCCAAACGAAATCACGCCCCGTCCGGAGCACTCCGGGCAGACCTTGACCTTGGCCCCTGGCGCTGCACCACTGCCGTGACAGGTGCTGCACTCTTCGGCCACCTCCAGTTCGACGGGCACCTTGCCACCCGTTGCCGCCACCCTGAAGGGGACTTCGAGGGTCGTTTCGACCGACTGACCCTGTTCGGTGGCCTTTCTGCGACGACCAGCAGAGCCACCACCGAACATCGATCCAAAGAGGTCACCGAGACCGCCCAGTCCACCGATGTCGAAATCCTGAAAGCGGAAACCGCTGCCGGACGGATCCGGGCCGGGCCCCGGCCGCGTCCCGGCACCGGGACGCTGGGCGCGATCAGCGAATCCACCGAAGGCACCCAGCCGTCGCATCTCATCGTACTGTTTGCGCTTGGCCGCGTCCCCAATGACCTGATACGCCTCGGCAACTTCCTTGAAGCGCTCGGCGGCCTTGGGATCATTCTGGTTGGCGTCCGGATGGTAACGCTTTGCCAGACGTCGGTAGGCCTTCTTGATCTCATCCTGCGTGGCACTGGAGGCCACACCCAGCACCGAGTAGTAGTCCTTGGACTGCGCCATCGGGTGGATCAGTTATGCGGGAAACTGTTTCACGACCACCCGGGCCGGCCGCAGCAGCAGGCCACGGAATACGTAGCCAGGCTGATAGACCTGGCCGACGATGTGGTCTTCCTCCACCGAGGCAGCGCGGTCCGTGGCAATGGCCTCGTGAAGCGCGGGATCGAAGACGCGGCCCAGGGGATCGATCAGCTCCAGGCCATGACCATCCAGAACCTTGAAGATCTTCTTTTCCACCATGGCCACACCCTGAACCACCGTGGCGCTGTCGACCGCGGCGGGGTCGAGGTGGGCAAAGCGCATGATGTCATCGAGGCTCTCCAGCAGACCGGCCACAAGGTCTGCCTGAGCGCGCCACCCGGCCTCCTGTCGTTCGCGTATGTTGCGCTTCCGGAAGTTGTCGAACTCCGCGGCCAGGCGAAGGTACTTGTCCCGCTCCGAGGCCAGCGCCTGGCTCTCCGGATTGGCGTCCGGAGGCGATGCAACGACGGGATCCGGACTGGTGCTCTCCGGAACCTGTCTCACGTCATCGTTGTCGGAGCTGGCAGTGCGCGGCTGGTCGTCGTCGGTCATCACGTCGGGGACTGGGTCACGTAGGAGAGGCACGCGTCACGGATGGATCAGGGCACCAGCACAGCACGGTGCCAGCGGTGTCGGCGAGCCGTTCGAAATTTCTTCGGGTGCGTGACCGGCCGCAACGGACCGGAGCACCTGTAGGCGGTCATTGGGTCGCTTGACTGTCGGGGCCAAGCCGCTTTCGCACGAGGTTCAGGGCCGCCTGTGCCGAGCGCATGCGGATTTCGTTGCGTTCTCCGAAGAATCTGACTCCGCTGGCAACGGTTTCAGTCCCCAGGGCCACTGCGATCCAGACCAGGCCCACGGGTTTCTCCTCGCTTCCACCCTCAGGGCCGGCGACCCCGGTGATGCCGATTCCGATATCCGCGTCGAGGGTCCTTCGAACCCCGAGAGCCATCGCGCGCGCCACCTCTTCGGACACGGCACCGACACGCTCCAGGAGTTCGGGTTCCACACCGAGCTGTCTGGTTTTCACGTCGTTGGCGTAGGCAATGACACCGCCACGAAAGACGTCGCTGGAACCGGGTATCGCGGTGATGCGCGCACCCAGAAGCCCGCCGGTGCAGCTTTCCGCAACGGCGAGCCGGCGCTTCCGGGCGCGACACCGTTCGAGGACCACCGCGGCGAGGTCGGTCGAGTCATCGCCGTACCAGGCCTCGCCCAGTCTGGCCCGCAGTTCATCGGCATGCTGCCGGAGAATACGATCCGCCTCGTCAGGCGTCCGATCGCGCACCGTGATTCTGAGGTCCACTCCGTCCGGTCCCGGGAGGTACGCCAGCGAGGCATCGCCGAATCCGTCGGCGTGCTCTTCGATGATCTCGGTGAGGCGCGACTCGGCTACACCAGTGGTACGCAGGGTGAGTGAACGCACCACCCGACGCGCACCTCCATTCATGACGCGGATCCGGGGAAGGAGTTCTTCGAGGGCGATGCCGCGCATCTCACCCGGTACCCCTGGGAGCATGGCGCACCAGCGGCCGCGATCATCCTGGAGCAGTAGCCCGGGTGCCGTTCCGCGGCGGTTGAGGAGAACCGTGGCGCCGCGGGGGACCTGTGCCTGGACACGATTGGACTCGGGAGGTTCTCCGGGATGGCCGCGCTCCCGCCAGCGACTGCGCATGCTTTCCCAGATGGCGTCGTCGTGGATCAGCTCCTGGCCAAAGACCCCGGCCACCGCGGGTCTGGACCGGTCATCGGACGTCGGCCCGAGGCCGCCTGTAGTGATCACGGCGCCACATCTTTCCAGTGCCCCGCGAACGACATCCGCGATGTCGGCCGCGGAGTCACCGACGGTGGTACGACGGGTCACCGAGACTCCGTCCTGGCCGAGTTCGCGGGAGAGCCAGACCGAATTCATGTCCACGGTGTCACCCAGCAGCAACTCATCGCCGATGGTGACGATCTCCACGTTCATCGGAGTGATCGACGTGTCGGAGTGGCGGTGTATCCTGAGGGATCAGCGCCCTGTTCGGGGCGCGGCTCCGGAGAATCCGCGGGCCATCGACTCACGCACCACGGAACCGTATCGTCGGACGTAGAGTCCCATGGAGTAGATGGTCAGGCCGATGGCGAGCACCATCGAGACCGTCCCCACGATTCCGTTGAAGTGGGCAAAGGCATTCCAGGCTTCTCCCGTCCAGCGGTACTCCCGCGCGGCGGACGACGCCATGAACCAGAAAAATGCCGCGCCGACCCAGATCATCTGGAACGTGGTCTTGAGCTTGGCGGGTCCGAGTGCGGCGATGACCACGCCGCGTCGTGCCGCCAACTGACGGAACACGGTCATGAAGAGTTCGCGCAGCACGACCACGGCCAGAATCCAGACAGGGAGCCCCACCAGACCGAGAGGAGTGACGAACGGGTACAGGAGTCGAGAGGTGCTGTGAGCCGCGTGGATCGGCCCGATCGTCGCACCCGCGGCCCAGGCACTGGGAAGTGAATCGAACAGCGAATCCCGCATCAGCCAGTACATGGGGAGCAGGGTTGCCACGAGCAGGAGCTTGTCCGCCAACGGGTCCAGAAGCTTGCCCAGGTTGGTGACGAGGCCCCGGTCGCGCGCCAGTTTGCCGTCCACGTAGTCGGTAGAGGCGGCAACGACGAAGAGTACCCACGCAGAGAGTCGTTGCTGCCAGGCAGAGTTGATGACCAACGCCACGATCAGTGGCGTGGCCATGATTCGACCGAGTGTAATCGCGTTGGGGAGGTTCAACACACCCCTGTCCCTCAACTGAGCGTCCGGAGAACCAGTTTGGATACTGCCTTCAAGGTATCGAATACACCCTCGCCCGTCACGGCCACGGCTTCGAAATATGTGGCACGTTCTATCCACTCCCCGGTTTCGAGCTGGCTGGTCAGGTCTTCCCCCGCGTGGTATGGATCGGGCACCAGGCGCTGACGCTCGGGATCGGTGACTTCCCACCCCGGGTTGAGTGCACTCTGGAGTTCCGCGATGGGTGCGGCGGTGGGGAGATCCCGCTTGTTGTACTGAATCACGAACGGCATCCGGGTCAGGTCGTACCCGTACTCCGCCATGTTGTCGTACAGATTCTGCATGGACTCCTGGTTCGCCTCCATCCTGTCCAACTGGGAATCGGCGACGAAAACGACACCGTCCACTCCCTTGAGAATGAGCTTCCGGCTGGCGTTGTAGTAGACCTGCCCCGGAACGGTGTAGAGGTGAAATCGGGTCTTGAATCCGCGTATCGTCCCGAGGTCAACCGGGAGGAAGTCGAAGAAAAGCGTGCGTTCGGTTTCGGTCGCGAGGGAGATGAGTTTGCCTCGCGTGTTGGGCGACACCTTGCGGTAGACGTGCTCCAGGTTCGTCGTCTTGCCCCCCAGTCCGGGACCGTAATACACGAGCTTGCAGTTGATCTCCCGTGACGCATAGTTGATCATCGACATTCGGGGGGTTCCTGCCTACTTGAAGAGCTGGTCGATTTCCTCGTCCGCGCCAGCCAGCAGCGCGGGCCGGGCGGAGCGCGTTTCCGAGTCACGCGCCGCCATGGCGGAAACGAGGGCGGACATTTCTTCCACGGTGCGCCGCAAACGCAGACGTACCAGCCCGAGGGTTGTGCTGGTATCGAACATGACGATCAGAATGGCCCGACGGGCAATGTCGGCCAGGAGCATCGACTCCTTTTCACCCTGGTGCACGAGGGTGCTGAAATCCGACTCTCCCAGCAACCGGGCGAGTTGATCGTTGGCGCTGAAATCCGCGGCCGCGAGCGTCGCGAAACTGGTCAGGTCGAAGGGGGGACGGTCCCCGACCTCCGACAGACACTGCCCGCCGCGGTCCACGAGCAGGGCGCCATGGGCGCCGCACTCGTGCAGGAGCCGCTCCATGCCACGCTGCAATGCCAGCATGTCCGCGGAGGTGAGTGTCCAGTTGGAAGATCCGATCACCATTCGGGTCCGTGGTTGTTCAGTCCGGAGAGGAACCTCATCAGTCATCACCGGCCCGCGCCATGTCCCTCCGGGCCACCAGAGCCTGAGCAATCGTCACACCGTCCGCGTATTCCAGGTCACCACCCACCGGGAGTCCCCGCGCGATCCGGGTCACCCGAACTCCCGAGCTCCCCAGCATTTGCTGGATGTACAGCGCGGTTGCCTCACCCTCGACACTGGGGTTGGTAGCCACGATGACCTCCCGGACCTGACCACCAGCGGTCCGCGCTGCCAGGGAATCCATGTTGAGATCAGAAGCGGAGACACCGTCGAGCGGAGACAGTCGACCGCCGAGTACATGGTAGACTCCGCGGTACTCGCCCGAGCGCTCGATGGCTCCGATATCAGACGCTTCCTCCACCGCGCAGATAACACCGGGATCCCGGCGGGGGTCCAGGCATATGGAACAGAGTTCCTGTTCCGTCAGATTGAAGCAACGGGGGCAGGGGTGAACCCGTTCCGCCAGCACCTCCAGCGCCATCGCCAGACGCTTGCTGCGCTCGGGAGGTTGCTTCAGCAGGTGATACGTCAGCCTCAGCGCCGTCTTCCTGCCGATGCCCGGAAGGCGCGCCAGCTCTCCCGACAGGTCGTCAATGGCTGACATCACGCCACGCCGTGGGGAAAGCGACGACAGCAGTACTTCGCGCGCACCTAGATGGGCAGCTTGAAGGGAAGATTCAGTCCACCGGTCACCTTGCCCATCTCTTCCTGGGCCAGGTCAGCGGCCTTTTTCTGAGCATCGTTGACCGCCACGACGATGAGGTCCTCCAGCATCTCGGTGTCACCCTGCCCCAGCATGGATGCATCGATCTTCACGCGCCGCACGTGCCCCCGGCCATCCGCCTCGACACTCACCATGCCACCACCGGCGGACCCGGTCACCGAGCGATGCTGGAGTTCCTCCTGCATCTGCTGGAGACGTCCCTGCATCTGCTGCGCCTGCTGAAGAATCTTGAATATGTCTGCCATGTCCAGGAAAGGAGAGCGCCACCTATGTGGCGCAAGTTAGGCGGCTTGCCGAGAAAGCGGCAGACGCATCAGTCCAGGAGCTCGAGATCGAGCAGATCGATCGCGGCATCCAGTACCGGATCCCGGCGCCTGAGCGAGACTACGGTTCCGCTGCGAACCGCCTCCACGGTCATCCGGGACGGGTTTCCGGGAGACTCTCCCTTTTCAGCAACCTTCACAGCAACGCGTTGCAGGCCGCGCAACCGACTCTTCAGGACGTCCAGTACTTCGGCCTTGCGGGCGTCGAGCCCTTCCCCAACAACCGTGGTCTCCACCTGGAGGGTCAGCACGCCACTGGACGACGCCGCCGTGGGCAGCGCCTGCTCCAGCAGCGTCGCCACGAAGGGGCGGTCACGTCGCAGGCCGGCGATGATGTCATCCCAGGCACCCGCAACGGCATTCACATCATCGGCGGGAACCTGCTGGCTTGCGGACCCGTCCCGCGTCCCGGCCCGGGGAGGTGCGTCATCTGCTGCCGGGTCGAGTGCGGCCGCCACTGGCGGCGTCGGCCGTGGCGCGGAAGGGGTCGGGGACGCCTTCCGGGGAGAGGCGAGGGGCTCGCGCGCAGCGGGAACCTGCGCGGGAGCGTCTGACCCAGCCGCGGCCCGCATGCCGGACGAAGGAGGTGAACCCTGCTTTCGGGGTGCGCCCGCGGACGACTCACCATCCATTTCCTTGAGAACCTCCTCCAGCGGGACTATCCGGTCGAGGAGTGCAAAGCGAACCAGTACCGACTCCAGCAGCAAACGCTGCTGCGTACTGCGCCGGAAACGAGGCTCCAGTTCCGTCAGACCGTTGAGCATGCGCAGGAGATCGGCGGCCTGCAGACGACCCTTGCGCTGCTCCAGGGAAGTCCGGGTGCGCTCGGAGAGGTCCCCCGGGTCGCCACCCAGCTCCACCGCCAGTTGCGCCCTCACGAAATCTCCAAAGCCGCTCAGGAAGAGCCCCAGGTCGACACCCTCGTCGACCAACCGGCCGACGGCGGAGAAGACGTCGCCGGCCCTGCGGTCGGCAATGAGGTCCAGCATCGCGAGCTGTTCATCCTCGGCGACCAGCCCCAGCGACTGACGCACAGCGTCCGACGTGAGGCGCCCCTCGTGGAACGCCAGAACCTGATCCGCCAGGCTCAGTGCGTCCCGCATGGACCCATCGGCAGCGCGGGCAATCAGGGCAACGGCGTCGTCGTCCGCGGACACCTGCTCCTGATTCAATACGGTGAGCAGACGCGTCCGAATCTCTGCAGCACCGATCCGCTTGAAGTCGAAGCGCTGCAGCCGGCTGAGCACCGGTGCCGCCAACTGGGCGATCTTCTGAGGTTCCGTGGTGGCAAAGACAAAGACCACCCGGGGCGGCGGTTCCTCGAGGATCTTGAGGAGGGCGTTCCATGCTTCCCGCGTGAGCATGTGTGCTTCATCGATGATGTAGACCTTCCAGCGGTCTTCACCCGAGGGAGCGTACATCGCGCGCTCGCGCAGCTCCCGGGCGTCGTCCACGCCCCGGTTGGATGCGGCATCGATCTCGACCACGTCGAGGCTGGAGGAACCTGCCCAGATGCGGGTGCAGGAATCACAGGATCCGCAGGGCTCCCCGGATTCGTCCCGGCGCTCGCAGTTGAGCGCCATGGCCAGCACTCGCGCCAGGGTGGTCTTGCCGGTACCCCGCGGCCCACAGAGCAGATAGCCGGGAGCCACGCGGCCGCGGGTGATGGCTCCGCGCAACGTGCTGGACACGTGCGTCTGGACAGCCACATCACGAAACGACCGGGGGCGGTACTTCCTGGCGAGCGATTGCACGCTGGTTGCTGGTCCGTTGCTGGCGGCTGGTGTGCTGGGAAACGGGCGCGGTCCTGCCGGTCCCCCCGGAATCGCTGAAGTCAGCGCGCTCCTGAAACGACTGCCGCGAGGCCAGCGCCATCCCGGCGCTGGCACCCGCGGCAATACTCCAGGTCTTGCGAAGCAACGAGAGACACCGCGTGCCGCTGCTACCTTCGGGGTCCTGACGGGGTTGGCGGGCTCGCGCCCTCCGGGACCTGGAGCAATGGAAAACTAATACGTCGACAAAGCCCCCGGGCACCCGGGAAGCCCTGGTGAGTTCTGCCTGTCAAACCTTGGGTGTACTCAGGACCACGGGCCAGTCCGAGGTGTCGCCAAGTTCCCGCCAGGCCTCGTCCAGTGCATCGAGCAGGGTGAGAGCAGCGGTCTGGACTTCTTCCTCCGAAATATCCAGATGCAGGACCGCCCGGATTCGGGTGGGGGACCAGACGGAAACGAGCACACCCTCGCGCGCCGCCTTCCGCGCCACGTTCGCCGCTTCCAGCCCCGGTGCCAGGTCGATCATCACGATATTCGTCTCCGGCGGAACGACTGTTGCGGCAATGGCACCATCGACGACGTGGGCCACATCCGCCGCGCGGGCGTGGTCCTCGGCCAGCCGGCCAAGATTGTTCTCCAACCCGTACAGCGCTGCGGCCGCCAGGATACCGCTCTGCCGCATGATGCCACCCAGGCGCCGACGATATTCGTTCGCCCGGCCAATGGAATCCTCGTCTCCGGCCAGAACGGCACCAGCGGGAGCGCCCAGTCCCTTGGAGAAGGAAACCATGGCGGTATCGCACCAGCGGGCGAGTTCGCTCAGGTCATCACCGGACGCCACGGACGCGTTCCAGAGTCGGGCACCATCCAGGTGAACCCGGCACCCGGCTTCCCTTGCCACTTCAAACATGGCCTTGAGTCCAGCCACGGGCGTGACCATCCCACCCGCTCCGTTGTGGGTATTCTCCAGGCAGACCAGAGACGGCAATGGCAGGAAGGGATCCCGAGGCCGGATCGCCCGAGCCAGGGAACCGGAGTTCATCATGGGACCATCGCCGGCGACGCTCCGGATCTGCACCCCGGATATGACCGCGGCGGCCCCCAGCTCCCGATTGATCACGTGGGCGCCCTGATCGGCGTACACCTCGGTGCCCGGCCGGGACAACGCGGCAATGGCACACTGGTTCGCCATGGTTCCACTCGGGAAGAACAAGGCCCGCTCCTTCCCGAGAAGCGTGGCGACATGCTCCTCCAGCTTTCGGGTGGTGGGGTCGCCGTCGAGGTAGTCGTCCCCAACCTCTGCGCTGGCTATGGCGCGGCGCATTCCCGCCGATGGGCGGGTGACGGTGTCGCTGCGGAGATCGATCGGCATCTCGCAATCTTGTGCCAGTCGGGCCTGTCGAACAGAGGGAAATTGGCGGTCACCAACCGGATTGTGATCCGGAGCCTGACGCTCCGGGCTGTTCGACCTCGATCAGGCGGTGCGGACTGACACCTTCAATCCGGACCATCACGCATGACACCGCGCCTGATCTCGTGCACCCGAGCCACCTCACCTCCCAGCAGGAAGATGATGGCCGCATAGTAGGTCCAGAATACGATCGACACGACCGTATACAGTGTGCCGGCGTAGAGGCCACCGGGGAAACTGGAGAACGTGACGCGGGACCAGACGGCGCGGGCCACCTCCAGCATGACCGCTGCCGTCACCGCCCCGGTGAGGGCCGCGCCGGGCGGGATGTCTCGTACGGGTATGTGCCGGTACATCAGGAAGATGAGTATCACGAACAGCCCGAACGCGAGGAGGCGCCCACCCAGGTATTCGAGTCCCCCCATGACGTCGTCCCGCAGTCCCAGACGCACCAGGAACCCGATACCATGGGACGTGCCTATGGCCACATAGGCAGACAGTGTCAAATATCCGGCAAGCAGGATCGTCGATATGAAGACCAGGCGGAAATCGTACAGCTTTCCGGCAATGATTCCCCGCTGGGTACCCTGATCCAGCACTCTGCCCAGTGCACTCCGAAGCGCACCGAAGAGGCGGGCGGTGAACCAGACATAGGCAAGCGCACCGGAAATCCCCAGGGCGCCGCGGTGTCTAATCACATCGTCGATGATGGAATGAACCGCTGCCTGGGATGCCGGCGACCTGGCGGGGAGGAGGAGATCGATGAGTTGATGTACCGACAGGTCCGTCGCACCGGGTGTCCCGTTGAGCACGAAGGCCAGGGTGGCCATGACCAACAGGGTGAACGGGAGCGCGGCGAGGAGGAGGCTGAATGCCACCCCACTCGCCAGGAAGAAGAGGTCGTCGTCGGTGGAGTGGTACCAGATGCGCCGGACGTAGTCGAACACCGCAACCCAGCGGGAACCCGCCGGTGGTCGTGAAGTTCGATCCTTCGGCGTGGGAGAACCGGACTGTTCGGTACCGGGGGCGTGTCTCAGTCGGTGGTGGCTCCGCCGGGCTCGGTCCGACTGGCCCGTGCCTGCTGAAGTCGTCGCTCGAAGGCTGTCCGGGCTTCGCGCGCAGCCTCGCGCCCGCTGCGGACCGCGTCGGTGACATCCTCGCGCCGGTCCTTCAGTGCCTCCCGGGCATCCTTGACGCGACCCTCCACCTCGCTTCGCACATCGGCGTAGGCGTCTTCGGCGCGTTCCCGAAGGTCGCGCGCCACCCGGTTGGCAGAGCGCCTGGCCTTGCGCGCCGAGCGGCGCAGGTTGCGCCGGAAGTCTTCTCCCGACCAGGGTGACATGAGGAGCGCCAGCCCGGCCCCAACGGCCAGCCCGGCCAGGAACGCTGTCGTGCTGCTGCCGCCGCGTCGTTCGACGATCACGGTCGGCTCGTCATCATAGGCTCCCTGAGACATATCAGCACCATCCTCGAAGTCATGGGTTCGGAGTGCGGAACCGGATGGGTCAGTCGCTCAGGTCCGCATCATCAGGTGCGGCCTGAACCACGACATGCCCCTTGCTACCCGGTGCCGGTCGATGAACGGTCAGTGGTTTCACATGGCGCCGGACGGTTGCCCGGGTGCCACCGACGGCAAGTTGCGTGAACAGGAACCGGAACTTGGCGTCATAGGCGGCCGCCAGCCTCGCTCGGGTGGCGTCATCCAGGTCCCATAGGTCACGCTTGAAGGGTCCCAGCGCCTTCTTGCGTGTCTTGTAGAAGAACTGCTCGTCGGAATCGCCCTTCTTGCGTTCCTCCGCGGCGTTGGCCGAAAGCCACTGGTAGATCGAGTCGCGCAGAGCACGGGGCATGGCGTCGAACAGCATGTTCTGGAAGTTCGTGGCCAGATGTATCTCGGCGGTCTCGGTGCGCGGGAAGTGATGGAATGCCTCGTCAGGCAGGGTCGACGCGCCATGCTGCACCGCACCCGAAAGCCCATAGCGATCCCGCGCAATCCGGGAAAGCCGCTCGAGCGTATCGAGGTCCAGCTTCACGTCAGCTATGGAACCGTCCGCCAGAACGACTCCGCCGTGCGACGTCCCCGACTGTACGCTGATCTTGGAGAGGCCCACGGCTCCCGGTGACTGCTTTTCCAGGGTCTGATTGAAGCCGTCCATGAAGGCAACCAGCTCCTCCACGGTACTGTTCGCGGTACCGACTTCACCGATCTCGCCACCCACGGAAATGGTAACTCCGGGAGGTTCCATCGATCGAACCGCCCGGGTGATGTCCACACAGGTCTCGTAATTCCGGCGCTGCTGTTCAGTCAGGGTCGGCTGGGAGAGATCCACAAGGGTGGATGTGTCCACATCGATGTTGTAGAAACCGGCATCTATTGCCTCACGCGCCAGCGCCTTCACGGCATCGATTTCGGCCGCCGGATCCACCGCGAACTTCCTGGCATTCACCTGGAAGTGGTCACCCTGGATGAAGACCGGCCCGCGGTACCCTTCGCGCAACGCGGCAGCCAGCATCACGCTCACGTACTCCGCGGGTCTCTGGTCCGTGTATGCAATCTCCGAACGGGCAATCTCCAGTATGAACGCGGCGGCATCGAGCGCGTTGGCGGTCCGGAAGATGGCCCGTGCGGTGTCGTACGCCATGCCGCGCACATTGATGGCGGGGACGGTGAATCCGTTCGTTTCGCCGCGGCCGCGGGCAAGGTACAGATCATGAATCGATGCCGACCGCACTCCGACCGCCTGACCCAGCTCCCAGATCAACCACCTGGCGTTGTCGCGCAGTTGGGGTTCGCCAAACACCGCCTTGCGAACCAGCTCGTCCATTGCCGGTCCCGCCAGCACCGCTGCATCCCTCACGGTGACGGACCCGTCCTTCACGACGACCGCATCGCCGAAAAGTGCGCTGACCCACCCGTTGGCCACTTCAGTCATGCTGGGGCATTCCTCGCTGAGTTGGTCCGTGGAAACTGGCCCCCTCACCCGTGTCCGGCAACAGGCGGGGCGAAGAAAACCAGGCTCGTCCACTGACCGGGACCTGCAGTCAGGATAGGTCAGCGGGAATGGCGGGACAGCAGGCACATGGCATTTTCGCCCGTGCGTCCGGCGGTTCCCTACACTCGGGTCGCGCTCAACCTATCGTGACCACGAGACCATCGAAGGCGGGGCTCACACCAGGTGGCAGTTCCGCCTCCAGGCGAGCATGAAGATTCCCATGGGTGAGGTGGGTCAGCCAGGTCTGTTCGGCGCCAATCCGTTCGGCCACCTCGATTGCCTCGGGGATGGAAAGGTGGGTGGGATGCGACTTCCGGAGAAGAGCATTGATGACGAGCACTCGCGCGCCGCGCAGAACCGCAAGCGCATCGTCCGGCACCTGCTGGGCGTCAGTGACGTAGGCCACGTCGCCGATCCGGTAGCCCAGAACCTTCCCGGGGCCGTGCGGCAATTCCACGGGCAGGACCTGCACCCCGGCGATTTCGCAGGCCTGGCCGGGTGTGAGCACATGGAGCTGTCCTTCCGGTTTCGAGGTCCCCGGAACCGGTTGGACTCTGTCGTCGAAGATGTAGGGAAACCGGCGGGCAATCCCTCGCATGGTTTCGACGGATCCATACATGACCAGCGGCGCCTTGCGCTTCATGGTGAGGGCGCGGACATCATCCAGTCCCTGAACATGATCAGCATGATCATGGGTGAACAGAATGGCATCCACCCGATCGATCCCGCATCCGATCAGTTGCAGTCGCAGTTCCGGCGGCGTGTCGATCAGCAGCCTGGCGCCTTCGTCAGTCTCGACCACTGCGCCCACCCGGCTACGCCGGTCGCGGGGGTCGGTGGAACGACACACCGCGCAGGCACAACCTATCTGGGGCACCCCGAAGCTGGTTCCGGTTCCCAGGAAGGTAAGCTTCAAATGACCTCCACCTTCAGGAGGTTGGTCGTACCGGGCACGTCGAACGGCACACCTGCGGTAACCAGGACTCTGTCTCCCGGACGCGCGAGCCCCAGGCGCAGCACTTCCCGGCGTGCGAAAACCAGCATTTCGTCATACGAACCGGCATGCGGCACCAGCGCAGGCACCACTCCCCAGACCAGAGCAAGCTGCTGGAATGTCTGTTCGACGGGTGTGAGTCCCAGAATGGGCACTTCCGGTCGCTGAGACGAGACGATCCGGGCCGTGAATCCACTGCTGGTGAATACCACGACAAGCGGCGCGCCCAGCAGGCGCGCGGCAGCCTTGGTAGCCGCGGCAATGGTCTCTTCGGTGCTGGCGCTCACCAGACCGGCGCGGCGCTCCAGGTGCCGTACCACGGGCGAGTGTTTCTCGATCTCCGCGATGATGCGCCTCATGGCATGCACGGCAAGGTCGGGATAGCGCCCCACGGCCGTCTCCGCCGAGAGCATCACGGCGTCGGTTCCGTCCAGGATGGCGTTGGCGACATCGCTGGCTTCGGCGCGCGTCGGCCTGGGGTGCTCGATCATGGATTCGAGCATCTGCGTCGCCGTGATGACGGGTCGCCCCAGATGATTGGCCAGTTCAATCAGCCGCTTCTGGGCCATGGGCACTTTCTCGAACGGCAGCTCCACACCCAGGTCGCCGCGGGCAACCATGATTCCATCCGCCGCCGCGAGGATGTTCTCGATGTCATCGAGCGCGGAGTCCTTCTCGATCTTGGCGATGACGAGCAGCGATCTCGGGATCAGCTGGCGGAGAGCGGCGATATCCTCGGCGCGGCGCACGAAGCTCAACGCGAGGTAGTCCAGCCCCTGCTCCACGGCGAAAGCCGCATCCGCCCTGTCCTTGTCGGTGATGGATGGCGCTGACACCTGCACACCGGGAAAGTTCATTCCCTTGTGGCTGCGTATCTGGCCGCCGTGCACCACGCGCGTCATTACCCGGTGACCCGCCACTTCGAGTACCACCAGTTCCATCAGCCCATCATCGATGAGGATCCGGTCTCCCACATGGACATCGCGGGCGATATCCGAATACGTCACGGGCAGGTCGGTGCCTGACGAGACGCTTTCATCCGCCAGCACGAGATCGTCACCTGGAGCAACGTTGACCGGGGCGGGGAGTTCGGCGATGCGGATGCGGGGACCCTGCAGATCCCCCAGGATGGCCACGGGTCGCTGCCGCTGCGCCGCCAGTCGTCTGACGACGGCGATGGTGCGGGCGTGCTCCTCGTGAGTACCGTGCGAGAAGTTGATGCGCGCAACGCTGAGGCCCGCGTCGATCAACTCTCCGATCACTTCCGCCGAGGATGATGAAGGCCCCAGAGTGCAGACGATCTTGGCGCGTCCCGTAGGACTGGGTGCCGGCGTTGGTCCCGATTTGTCGGACATGATGCTATCGGACCGCCAGAGCTGACATCTTCCGAGCGAGCCCCGCCAGCAGGGAGTCGAAGGACTTACGGAAGGCCTCAATCCCTTCAGCCAGAAGCGTCCCGGTTACGCGATCCAGGTCGATACCCAGCTCCGAGAGCTCCGCCAGATCGTTCCGCGCCTGCTCCACACCACTGTCCACCGTGCGTGCCACGATTCCGTGGTGCCGGAACGCATCCATCGTGGCGGGCGGTATGGTATTGACGGTATCCGGGCCAATGAGTTGCTCGACGTAGAGCACGTCCCGATAGGCAGGATTCTTCGTGGAGGTACTGGCCCAGAGAGGTCGCTGCACCCGGGCACCCGCCGCTGCCAGCCTTTCCCAGCGCTCTCCGGCAAACCGGTTTCGGAATTGTTGATAGGCCATTCGGGCGTTTGCAATGGCCGCCCTACCGCGCATTGCCCGGATCCGGTCGGAACGTTGACCGGCCTTTGCGGCCAGGTCCTCGAGAAGTCGATCCACCGCCGTGTCGACCCGGGAGACGAAGAAGCTCGCCACCGAAGCGACACGATCCATGGCGACACCCCGTCGCATCCGATCCTCCAGTCCCGACAGATATGCCTCGATGACCCGGTCGTGCGCCCGGATGGAAAAAAGCAGCGTCACGTTCACGTTCACGCCATCGGCCACGAGCTGCTTCACCGCGACAGCGCCCTGTTCGGTGCCCGGCACCTTCACCATGACGTTGGGGCGGTCGACGGTACGCCACAACCTGTGCGCCTCATCGATGGTTGCGGCCGCGTCAAATGCCTTGGCGGGAGACACCTCTATTGAAACGTACCCGTCCCGGGCACCGGTTGCCTCGTATACACCCGCAAACGCATCACAAGCATCGCGAACATCGTCGGTCTCGATGAGCTCGAACAACGACGCCGGTTCCAGATCCCGAGAAGCCGACCCAATCTGGGCATCGTATGCATCTCCCTCGGCCAGCGCCTTCTCGAAGATCGTCGGGTTGGAAGTCATCCCGGCAAGTCCGTCCTTCAGCAGTGCCGTCAGGCGGCCATCGTGAATGAGCGAACGTTCTATGAAGTCCAGCCACACGGACTGACCGGACGCACCCAGAAGCTGAAGCGGTGATTGGGACATTTGGAGTTTTAGGCTGGTTGCGGCCGTCTTCCCGGACGATCCCTGGGGAACCGGTCCCCGTTGGGACGGGGATGGACGACTGCACGTCTGTGGTAGGCGATCGCCCCTGCCGATGGCGCCTGCGCGGAGGGCCGGAACCAGCAGCGCGGACGACGCTGCTTCAACCTAATCCCCTCACCCCGCGGCCGAGGCATCCCATCTGTTGGCAACCCGGACTGCAGCCTGGCAGGTTCTCCTGCGGACCTCGCGCCCTGATCGAAGGATGGAACAGGGAAAGAGATCCACCGTTGCTGACCTGCCCGGCCAGCATTACTTTGGAGCGCCGCAAAACGGCCCTGTCGGGCTCGCCTGCGGTCGGGGATGTCGCCGTACCGGCATCAGCTGGTGACAAGATGGGATGCGGGCACCATCCAGGCGCCCGTATCCCGAGCCCGCGTGGGGGCAGTCCCACGCACATCGGTGATCGCGCAGTACGGCTCGTCCGCACTCCGAGCACCACCAACCACACTCGGAGTGAAGGACATGCGAACGTCCGGCACGGTCAAGTGGTTCAACGACGCGAAGGGTTTCGGCTTCATCACGCCGCAGGATGGGTCCAAGGATTGCTTCGTTCACCACTCCGCCATCCAGGGCAAGGGATTCAAGACCCTGACCGAAGGCGAGAACGTCGAGTTCGACCTGGTGGAAGGCAAGAAGGGGCCCGCTGCGGAAAACGTCGTCAGGATGGGCAAGTAGGCGAACGTTCGCGGCACCGAACGAAGAATCGCCGTCGGAACGGTCTCCCGATCCGGCGGCGATTCTGCATACCGGTACCTCAGAGTCGCCAATCGAGTTCCCCGCCCTCTCCATTGCCGTGGAAATGACCGGGATCCCGGGAATCGCGTTCGTCGTATCCCGGCTGACCCGGCAGGACCACGTGCGAGGCAGGCGCAGGTGCCACTATACCCTCGTAGGTCTTCGACGGCATCCGGAATCCGTCTGCCAGTTCCGGCTCCAGATCCTTGTTCAGGACTCGGCGCGCAACGTACTCACCGATCACCGGGCCCGACTTGAACGCCTCCGCATTTCCACCTCCGGCGATCCAGACGTTCTTCATGTCCGGATGACGGTCGATGATGAACTGGCCTGAAGAACTGAACTCGTAGTGACAGGCACGGGTCTCGTTGACCGGCATCGGTTCTATGAGCGGAATGCGCTCGGCGACAAAATTGCGGGCCCGCTCTATGGTGAACGGCTCCACCCACCGATCACTGATGTCCGGATCCTGGTCCGGTCCGCCGATTACCGGAGGGCCGGCAGGACGGGCCGGAGTCGCCGCGTCGGTGGATCGACTGTTCCCCGCCCTTCCTCCCCGGACACGAAGTCCCCGGGAATCGAACGGCAGAGTCGGCCATCCGGTAACGCCCGGGAAGTTGAAGCTCGGCATGTTGGGCCACATGAAGCGGTCGTCACCGTGGGGCGTGGCAAAATAGACCACCTTGCCCACGGGAGTCCGCATCCGCTGCCCCATGAGATCGGGGAACGTCTTTCCCATCCAGGGCCCGAGCGCAAAGACATAGTGCTGTGCCTTGATGGTATCCCGGGTATTGAGCACCAGCCTGGTCATGGATCCGTTCTCCACTGCCCCGGGATAGGCCCGCGCGACGACCATGTCACCGCCAATCTTCTGGAAAACTTCCGCACAACATTGCATGGCACGTCGGGCGCGCACGACTCCGGCACCGGGCTCGTACAGGCATGCCGTGATGTCGCGGAGATCAAAGACCGGAAACTCCTTCTGCACGACCCCCACATCCACGGATTCATGCGGGATCTTGTTCTTCACGAACAGCTCGCGCGTGGTACGGGTGAAGTTCTCCCACTCGTTTCTGAAAATGAAATCTCCGGTCGTCACGAACAGACGCATCTTGAGATCGCGTCCCCATTCGTCGTCCCATGACTTCCATCGCTGGATCGCCCGGAACGCCCATCGCATCCACTGCTCTCCGTGGGGGCGATCACCATAGGAGGTCCTGACGCCCCGTGTTTCGGAGCCCGACGTGGCGCGCGAGTTTCCCGGCCCGTACGCATCCACGCATACGACCGATGCACCCAGCTTCCGCGCCCAGTAGGCCGTCCACCCACCGAACGCCCCGGCCCCAATCACGGCAACGTCGTATGTCTTCCCATTGACCGCGGGCGCCGGGAACAACCTTTCTCCGTCCGGTTCAGCCGCGGCCGCCAGGGGCGCGAGTGCGCTCCCACCGGCCGCCAGCAAGCCCGCCTGAACACCGGCACTCTTCAGAAACTCCCGGCGACGAATCGATTCAGACATGAGACTCTTCCTGGTCAACTCTCGTTTTCATTCCCCTCGCCATGCACGGCCCGCCGGCAGGAGTCCACCACACGGGTCCCACGGATGCTGATTCTCCTGCGTCGAACAGCCTTGTACATGCCTATCGCTTTTCCGGCCAGACCACGCCCTGGTTGAAGGGTACGCGGCCCATCCCCTTGTACGTGAACTTCTGCAGCCGCTTTCCCTCGTATGTCTCGGTCGTATAGATATTGCCCCGGGAATCCGTGGCGATGCTGTGCACCGCGAACCACTGACCCGGCTGGCGCCCGCCGTCACCGAACTGCGTCAGCGTACGAAGTGACTGGCGGTCCAGCACGTAGATCCGTTCGTTCTTCCCGTCCGCGACATACAGATACTTCTGGGCCGGATCCCGGGAGAAGGCTATGTCCCATACCGATCCGTCTCCCAGAGTCCGTGGGGCGATTCGTACCTCCTTCACGAACTTCCCGTCCTTCTGGAAGACCTGAATCCGGTCATTGGGCCGGTCGCAGACGTACAGCAATCCATCATTGGTGGGCTCAGCGCAGTGTACCGGCGTCCGGAACTGCGGGATGAGCGGCGCATCGGGATCGTAGGGCCCGTAGTTGGAGTCCGACGGCACGTTGCCGTAGGCTCCCCAGAAGCGCTTCACCTTGCCGTTGTCCATGTCGATCACCGCCACGCGGTGATTCCCGTAGCCGTCGGCGAGGTAGGCCTCGTTGGCGGCGGCATCGATGGAGATCTTGGCCACCCGTCCGAAGTGTTCCGTGCTCTGGCTGTTCGTCGGCTGGCCGACCCTGCCGATCTGCATCAGCAGCTTCCCGTCGTGCGTGAACTTCAGGATGTGGGAGTCTCCCCGCCCGTTACCCCCGATCCAGATATTGTCCTTGTGGTCGATGGTGATGCCGTGATTGGAATTGGGCCAGGTGTAGCCCTCGCCGGGTCCACCCCAGGCATTGACCAGATTCCCCTCGGGATCGAACTCGAGAACCGGTGGGGCCCCCGTGCAGCATTCGCTGGCTCCTACGGTGCGGCCGTTCTCGGCTTCATTCATCGTGTCCTGACGGTGCACGATGAAGACGTGGTCGCGGGAATCCACGCCGACTCCGATGGCATTTCCCAGGACCCAGTGGTTGGGTAGCGGCTTGGGCCAGAAGGGATCGACCTCGAAGACGGGCGCCTCGACCAGCGCTGACTGGGAACCAAGCATCCTCTGACCCGCTCCCAGCAGTACGAGGGCAGCAACCCACGATCCCGCCAGTACGACCCGACGACGCGACAGCAGCGCGTGTTTGCCGTTGGAAGCTCTCATTTTGGCCACACGACCCCCTGGTTTCGGCTCACCGGCCCAATCCCCTTGAACAGGAAGCGCTGGATGCGCTTTCCCTGATCGCCTTCGACGGTGTACAGATTCCCTCTGGAATCCGTGGCTATCCCACTCACGGCCAGGAACTGGCCGGGATAGCGTCCTCCATCGCCGAAACTGGTGAGCACGTCGAGTGATTCCCGGTCAAGGACATGAATCTTCATGTTCTGTCCATCGGCTACGTACAGGTACTTCTGCTGAGAATCGCGGGAGAAGGCGATATCCCAGACGGAGCCGCCCGCCAGGGTACGCGGAGCGACCCTCGCCTCCTTGAGCCAGGTGCCGTCGCTCCGGAACACCTGAATGCGATCGTTTCGCGAATCACAGACATACAGCAGGCCGTCGGCTGACCGCTCGACACATCGGACCGTGTTGAACTGGCGCGACGGTGCGGCGTCCGCCGAGTACTCCGGCAGGGCTCCATCGTCAGGCACACCACCGTAGGCACCGATGGAGCGTTTGATCCGACCCGAAGCCATGTCGAGCACCGCCACGCGGCGATTGCGCATGCCATCCGCCACGAAGACTTCGTTGGGGCTGAATGCAAAGCCGAGGACCCCGCCGAACCGGTCGAGGCTGGTGCTGGCGGGGGGCGCCGCCGGTGACGCCGCTCCGCGACCGCGGGCACCCCTGCCCCGGGCGGGCGACACGCCCTGGTATGCCGTATCCGGAGCGCCCGCCCGAGATGTCGAGACCGGCGGAGTGAAACCCTGGCCGTACTGTGCCAGGAACCGGCCGTCGCGGGTGAACTTCAGGATACGCGTGTCCACTCCGCCAAGGCCACCTATCCAGAAGTTGCCTGCCGGATCGATGGCAATGCCGGCGTTCTGTGCGGGCCAGTCGACGCCAGCCTGGGGTCCACCCCAGCTGTTTACAAGGCGTCCTGCCGGGTCAAACTCGAGAATGTTGGGCGCCGGGCTGCAGCATTCTCCTGCTGGCGTTATGGTGCCCGCCCCCGTTTCGGTACGGGCCACGAAGCTGTCGGTGAGGTGAACCACGAAGACGTGGTCGTTGGCGTCTATCGCCAGTCCCGTCGCGGAACCCAGGAGCCAGTGATTCGGAAGCGGGAGGGGCCAGTAGGGATCGACTTCGAAGCGCGGCGCCTGGACGGTCGCCTGCTGCCTGGCACCGACTGTCAGCGGTATGGCCAGCAATACCACACCCGACAGCACACCGCAAACCACGATCGTCATCAGCCGTCGCACCATCAGTTCGCCTCCTCCGCTTGCCTGGCAGCCCTGTCAGACCTGGTCACGATCCCGGCTGCATCTAGCCGGTTTCAGCACAACGGACCATTCTACCGTTCGTCGCCGCAATCCGTTAGCCCGAATCCCCTTGCCTACGGTGCAACCTGAACAACACTGGTCCTCCCCGGGCTCGACCCTGGGGGGTCGCCTGAGACGCGCCAGCGTCATCGTGCTGGCACTCGCGGCGGCCGTGACGACACCCGGAACCGCCCATGAAGTGCCCGCCAACGTGGCGGTTCAGATCTACGTGCACCCCCAGGACGGAATGCTCCGACTGCTGGTACGCGCTCCGCTGGCTTCGATGCGCGACCTGGAACTCCCCCTGCGCGGGCCGGGATACCTCGACTTCGACAAGCTGGGCAGTCAGGCCTTCGATGCCGCCCGCATCTGGATAGCCGACTACCTCCGTCTTTTCGAGAACGACGAGGAACTGCCCGACGAGCGCATTGTCGCCGTGCAGCTTTCACTTCCCTCGGACCGTTCCTTTGCCAGCTATGACGCGGCACTGGCGCACATTCAGGGTCCACCGGTGGATCCCGCCACCGAGATCGTTCCGGGACAGTTGCACCTGGACGTGTTGCTGGAAGTGCCCATTCGTTCGGCTGCATCACGCTTCTCCCTGGATCCCAGGCTGGCACACCTCGGCGTCACCACGCTGAGCGTGGTCCACTTTGTTGCACCGGATGGAACAGAGCGGGTTTTCCAGTACGACAGCAACCCGGGGATCGTCCGGCTGGATCCACGGTGGTACCAGGCCGTGCTCAACTTCGTCCGGCTGGGATTCGACCACATCCTGGACGGAATCGATCATCTGCTCTTCGTGCTTTGTCTCGTGGTACCCCTCAGGCGCATGCGACCACTGATCGCAGTGGTTACGTCCTTCACGGTGGCCCACTCCATCACACTGATTGCGTCAGCAATGGGCCTCGCGCCTGACGCCCTGTGGTTTCCGCCGCTGATCGAGACCCTCATAGCGCTTTCCATCGTCTACATGGCACTGGAGAACATCGTCGGCGCCAGGCTGGAGCGACGATGGCTGATAGCCTTCGGATTCGGTCTGGTGCATGGTTTCGGCTTTTCGTTCGCCTTGAGCCAGTCGATGCAGTTCGCGGGATCTCACCTGCTTACAGCGCTGCTTTCCTTCAACGTGGGTGTGGAACTGGGCCAGTTGCTGGTGATAGCGATTGCAGTTCCCGCCTTCAACCTGCTCTTCCGTCGCGTGGTAAACGAACGTGTTGGAGGGATAATCGTCTCGGCGATCCTGGCGCACAGCGCCTGGCACTGGATGGCGGAGCGCGCGGCCGTACTGCGGGAGTATCGCTTCACATGGCCGGTCCTCGATGCCGCCACCGCAGCCACCGCGATGCGCTGGTTGATGCTCCTGCTTATAGTGGTGGGCGTCGGAAGGGCCATGTCGGGAGTCTGGTCGCGCCTGGGCCGCCCAAACATGGATGGATCAGTCCGTTCCCCCGCGTCATGAGAGGCCGAAGAAAGGTGTCGACTCACGGTTTGAAAGCGAACCTGCTGATCGGGGCCGCTCTGCTGCTCGTGTCCTCCGGGTCACTTGCCGCGGGTCGGGAGGATCAGCAGGGACCCGCCTCACTGCGGCATACGGGTCAGGGGGTCTACACCCGGGAGCAGTGGCAGAGGGGGAGAGACATCTACGCCGGCATGTGCGCCAGCTGTCATCCAGCGGCCACTCATGTGGGGCCTGTCTTCACTTCTCTCTGGGCGGGCAAGCCGCTCTCCGAACTTTACAACTATGTCACCCACCAGATGCCGAAAAACGACCCCGGCAGTCTTTCGCTCGAGTCATACGTGGACGTGATTTCCTATCTCCTTCGCCTGAACGGCATGCCGACCGGCTTCGATGAACTGCCCGTTGATTCCCTGGCGCTGACCCGCATAATCGTGGACAGCTCCAGAGTCGGGCGTCCTCTGGGCCGCTGACCTTCCCGTGGTGCCCCAGCGCGTAGACATCCCTACCCGATCATTCAGCACGGAGCGAGTCCATGAAGAAGCCATCGACTGGCCGCCTCACCTACGCAGCGCTTGGTGCCACCGTCCTGGGCATCGGCCTGCTGGTTCAGGCCAGCGCCTCTGAGGCAGTTCAGGGACCCCCGAGGGTCCGAGGCAATGTTCCCGGTGAGTGGCGCTACTGGGGTGCGGATGCGTGGAGCACCCGCTACTCGCCTCTCGACCAGATCGATGCATCCAACTTCGGATCACTGGAAGTCGCGTGGCAGTGGAGTGCCGGACCTTTCGGGTCCGATGAGTACTACCGGACCACGCCGCTCTACGCCAACGGGCGACTGTTCACCGTTGCCACCACGCGCCGCATTGCTGCGGCGATAGACCCGGCGAATGGCGAGACACTCTGGATGTGGCGGTTGGACGAGGGGATCCGGTGGCAGAAGGCCCCGCGCCAGTTCGCCGGACGCGGCCTGTCGTATTGGAGCGACGGGACGGAAGAACGGGTCATCGTGGTAACACCGGGGTATCACATGGCCTCGCTGGATGCCCGGACCGGCATACCCGATCCGAAGTTCGGGAAGAATGGCGTCGTGGATCTCATGGATGGTCTGGACCTGGAACTCGTGCCGCTCGCGGTTGATGATTCCGGCCCACTCATCATTTCCGACGCCGCCCCCTATCGAAAGGCCCGCCCGGGCGAGGGCTGGGATCCAGTCAGGAAGATCGGCGCCGACGGAACGATAGGCATAGATCCAAAGTACGGTCAGATCGCCAACAGCTCACCTGCCATAATCGTGAACGATGTGATCGTGGTGGGGAACTCGTCGATCCACGGGTACTATCCAATCCGGGTACGCAACATCCCGGGCTACATCCGTGGATTCGATGTGCGCACCGGCAAGCAGCTCTGGAAGTTCAACCTCGTGCCGCAACCCGGCGAATTCGGCGCCGAGACCTGGAAGAACGGCTCCGCCATCGGGACCGAGGGTGTGGGCAAGAACGACGCCTGGGCGACGTATTCCGCAGACCCGGAGCTGGGTCTGGTCTACATCCCCGTGGGAATGCCTCTGATGGACGAGTACGGTGGGCACCGACCGGGTGACAATCTCTTCGGCAACTCCCTGGTCGCCATCGATGTGAAAACCGGCAAGCGCAAATGGCATTTCCAGATGGTCCATCACGACATCTGGGATTACGACACACCCATGGCACCCAACCTGCTAGACGTCACCATAAACGGACAGCGTCGCAGGATCATTGCGCAAACCACCAAGCAGGGTTGGATCTACACGTTCGACCGGGTTACCGGAGAACCCATCTGGCCCATGCCCGAGACGCCGGTGCCACAGAGCCAGGTCCCGGGAGAAGAAACCTCACCCACACAGCCCATCCCGTCCCGACCAGCGCCCTATTCGCATCAGGGGCTGGTAGAGGATGATCTGATCGACTATACGCCGGCCATCAGGGACTCAGCCTTGAAGCTGGCGCGGGTCTGCCGCATGGGTCCCTACTTCATCCCTGCGTCGTTGGCGGACGGCTCCACTCCCGACGGTTACCGCTGCTCGTGGTATGCCCCCGGAGCCAGCGGTGGCGTGAATATCGACGGTGGCGCGGCTGCCGATCCGGAAACCGGGATGTTGTTCGTCGGCGGGCAGAGCGGACTGGGAACCATCGTGCTGCAGAAGGATCCCTGTTCCGAGTTTAACTACAGTTCTCTTCACGACAGCTGTGGACGTCCTGGTGCGCTGCCACCACCGCCCGGTTATGTCAAGAAAGAGATCCGTTCCGGCCGCAATATCGCCACCAGCAATATCGACGGTATCTCGATCCTGAAACCAAAGGAACTGGGCGGCGTGACCGGCTATGACATGAACACGGGTGACAAGAAGTGGTGGATTCCCAACGGAGGCGTGTTCCGCGAGCAATCCACTGACTCACCGCTCTTCCAGGGAGTGAAACTCCCTCCCGTTCCGCTCATTGGCGGGCAGCCGCAGGTCATCAACACGAAGACGCTGGCGATCTATGGCACGGGGAGAAGTGGCGGGCCCGGACGCGCCCGCGCCGGCACCACCTTCCCCCCGCCTCAGCTATACGCCATCGACAAGGCGACCGGGAAGCAGGTGGCTTCCGTAAGAATCCCCGAAGTCAATACCGCGGTACCCATCACCTTCATGCATAACGGAAGGCAGTACATAGTATTCGCGTATGGCCAGGGAGCGAACACCGGGCTCACGGCTCTGGCACTTCCACCGGCGATGCCGGGAGACGACAAGTCCGATCCGTCGGGGCAGCGATAACCCCCGCCCCAAAAAAGGATCGCCTTCCGCGACTGCGTAGGGCGATCCTTTTTTTTCGCGGTACCCGGGGTGCTTCAGGTCAACGCGAACCGGGGTCGACTCCCGACAGCGAAGCCACTGTCCACCACCTCACGTCCAGGAAAGGTCGTGGTTCGACAGCGGCAGGGAACGGATACGCTTTCCGGTGGCCGCGAAGATCGCATTGGTCAGCGCCGGGATGGACGGTGGCAGCGCCGGTTCACCAAGGCCAGTGGGCGGAATGTCGCTGAGGACCCAGTGCACCTCGATCTCCGGCGGGACCTGCGTCAGGCGGATGAGCCTGAACTCGCGGAAGTTGGACTGGGTCGTACGTCCGCCATCTATCGTGATCTCCTGAGCCAGAGCCTGCGAGATCCCATCGATCACCGCGCCCTGCACCTGATTCTCGGCGTTGAGCGGATTGATGATCTGACCGCCGATATCACCCGCGACCCAGACCTTCTCCACCTTGACCTGACCTGCCCGGGAGACACTCGCCCTGACCACCTCGGCGAAGTATCCCCGGTGCGAGAAATGGAAGCCGACTCCCATTCCGGTCCCCTTGGGCAGCGTGGTTCTGCCCCATCCGGACTTTTCAGCGACCAGTTGCAGCACCTTGCTCATGCGCTCGCCATCGAATGGCGTCCCACGACGCGGCTCGCCACCAGCACGCGCCGGCGGCTCTGGCTGCCGATTCGCCAGCAATGCCAGGCGGAATGCGACAGGATCCTTTCCCGCTGCGTGGGCCAGTTCGTCGATGAACGACTGAACCACGAATGAGATGGCATTGCTGGTGGGCGCACGCATGGCACCAGTGGGGATGCCAAACGGAATGATCGACGCGAGGAGCGCGTAGTTCGGGATGAACTGGGCGGGAAACTCCGTGGCTCCCATCCCCGCGCTGGGTGCGAATCCCTTCTCCGACCCGAAGGAGATGAAGTGGTCCCGCCAGGCCACCAGTGAGCCGGCCTCATCCACGGCTCCCTTGAGATAGTGGAATCCCGCCGGACGATAGAAGTCGTGCCGCATGTCATCTTCGCGCGTCCACAGCAGCTTCACCGGCTCGGGGATCTTCATGGCGATGGCCGCTGCCTCCACCATGTAATCGTTGTTCAGGCGGCGGCCGAAGCCACCACCAACCCGCGGCAAATGAATCGTGATGTTTTCCTCGGCGATGCCCAGTGTCTGGGACACCAGCCGGCGCCCCGTTTCCGGTGTCTGGCTGGCCGACCAGAGTTCCAGTTTCCCTTCGCTGAAGCGTGCGGTGGTGTTCTGGGGCTCCAGCGCAGCATGTGCCAGAAACGGATAATGGTAGGCAGCCTCGACTGTCCGTGCCGAACCGGCCAGCAATCTGTCGGGGTCACCATCCAGCCGCAGCGTGCGCTCTGGTTGCGCACCCGCCAGCTCGGCGGCCTTCCGCGCAAACTCCGGCGTGCTCTGCGCGGCGGTGCCACCCTCGTTCCACGTTATGCGGAGCTTGTCACGCGCCGACTTTGCATTCCACCAGGAATCGGCCACCACGGCCACGCCGGGCAGGAGGCCACTCAACTGATCGGTGCCTTCGATCACCACGACATGCCGGACACCGGGCATGGCGCGTACCTCATCGATGTTGGCTGTTCCCACCGTGCCGCCAAAGACCGGACACTTCTCGTATACCGCGTACAGCATTCCCGGCACGGTCACGTCGATACCGAACAGTGGCTTGCCCATCACGATGGCCTGGGCATCCACATTTCCGATTCCCTTGCCGATGATGCGAAAATCACCGGGGTTCTTGAGTGCCACGCTCTCCAGATCCGGCGGCGTCATCCCTGCAGCCACGGACAGCAGCTCGGCATAGCGTACCCGGCGATTGCTGCCGCCATGAACGACTTCACCCGGTTCGGTGGTGCACTCCGAAGCCGGCACGCTCCATTGCCGGGCCGCCGCGGCAATCATCATGGCGCGACCGGCGGCACCGACGCGTCTCATCGGCAACCAGTTCGTCGGCGTGGCGGTACTGCCTCCCGCGAACTGCGCCGAGAAGTTTTCGGTATCCAGGTCACCCTGCTCGATCCGGACATTCTTCCAGTCCACGTCGAGTTCCTCGGCGATCAGCATGGGCAGCATGGTCCTGACGCCCTGGCCGATCTCCGGATTCTTGGCGACGATGGTAACGAGGCCGTCCGGGGTCATCCGGATGAAGGCGTTGGGCGCAAAATCCGCCGTGGCATCTCCGGTGAAAGCATCCAGTCGCCCGAAGGGATCGATCGTCGCCGCCAGGAGGACGCCTCCCCCGGCAAGAGCGGAAACCTGCAGGAACTGGCGACGGTTCACGGTGGTTGTCTGCATGAGTCGCCCCTCAGTTGCCGGAAGGTGAATGCAACAGCGACTTCGGGAAGGTCCGGTCGGTGTCCGGCTCCTCATCCCGCGAGCGCGCCTGGTCGTTGGCCGCCAGGTTTGCTGCCTGGTGAATGGCGCGACGGATCCGGATATAGGTACCACAGCGACAGAGATTCCCGTTCATGGCGCGATCGATATCGCTGTCGGTGGGATTCGGCGTCCGGCGCAGGAGCGCCGCCGCGGACATCAGTTGACCCGCCTGACAATAGCCACACTGGGCGACATCCAGTTCCACCCAGGCACGCTGAAGTGGATGGGAACCGTCCTCGGAGAGTCCTTCTATGGTGGTGACTTCTCCACCCTCGACCTCGGAGATCGGCCGGCTGCAGGAACGGATCGCGACCCCATCGAGGTGAACCGTGCAGGCACCGCACTGCGCGATCCCACAACCGTACTTGGTTCCCTTGAGGTCGAGGACGTCCCGCAGCACCCACAGAAGCGGGGTGTCTGGCGCGACATCCACGGTGTGCGACTTACCGTTGACCTTGAATGTTACCGGCATCTGCCACCCCCGTTGAACGTTGGGTGTCGGGCGTGAAGGGCGGCGTCCCTCCCGCGGCCGACGTTCGATTCATTTCTGGTCCTTCTTGACGTATCGCTTCAGGGCGCGCTGCCCGACTTCGGCTCCGTAGATCACCCCGTTCCGGTCCACGGCAACCCCCTCCGCGGAGCTCGTGCTGGGCTGATCGTTCGTGGGATCAGGAATGAGGGCGAACACCTTTCCATCCCTGGCGCTCCCGATCCGGATCCCCCGCAGCCAGGTCCGGTCGCGCGCGTTGCCGACCTTGCCCGACTCCGAGTCAGCCACGTAAAGATTGTCCTGGGAGTCGATGAACAGACCACTCGGCCGGCTGAACTGGTACCACATTTCCAGGAACCGGCCGTTCTGGTCGAAGATCTGGATGCGGTTGTTGCTGCGGTCTCCCACGAAGAGCCGGCCCCGGGAATCCATGGCCAGCGCATGCGGCTGGTCGAACTCTCCCGGTCCGGTACCCTTGCGTCCGAAGGTCAGCAGGAGCTTTCCGGATGGGTCGAACTTCAGTATCCGGGCGTTGGCATCGGGCGAGGATGAGTGGCCCTCCGCGACGAAGATGCTTCCGTCGGGCGCCACCAGGACGTCGTTAGGCTGCCAGAACCAGTCGCTGCCACGGCCGCCGCCTTTTGTCCCCAGCGACATGAGCAGTTCCCCGTCGGGACTGAACTTGAGAACCTGGTGACCATACACCGCCGTTCCGGGCGGCATGTCCGGCGGTGGCTGGCCGCGTCTTCCCCGCGGGCGATTGTCCTGGCCGTCGGTAACCCAGACGTTCCCTTCACGATCCACCGTGATGCCGTGGGGAAAGTTCAGGAGACCCTCGCCAAAGGATTTTACCAGCCGTCCGCTGGAATCGAACATCAGAACCGACGGGAGACGGGAACCGGTGCAACTGTTGGCCCCGCAGCGTTCCGCAACCCAGACGCTGACCCCGTCCCTGTCGATGGCTACCGCGCTGGTGGATCCCCAGCTCCGGCCCGACGGCATCCTCGCCCAGTCCTCGATCGTGCGGTAGGGATTCGGCAGATCGTTGACGGGCGCCATGTCCGCCTGCGCCGGCGCCAACCGACCGGTTCCGATGAGAATGAGCCCCGCGCCGGTCCACGCGACTCTGCTCCACCTGCTACCGATCATCGGGACCCTCCCTGAAAGGCTGGCTGAGTCAAACGTCAGGTACCGCAGTCACCTGCCACGAATCAGAAAATGCGGGACGATCCGGAAACGCGCCGCGGGATCCACGGCTCCCCTGGGAGGGGCATCGATCCGGATCCTCTTCAGTACCGCGTCATCCGCGGGCAGCTCGTCGCTGCCGGTGGGATAGTTGTTGAGCGAAAAGATGTAAGCCACGACATCTATGTACTCGGACGCTGCCAGGATGCCCGGGTTATCGTCCGGCATCAGGGTGCGGATCGAATCGAACAGGTCAAATACGGTCCGGGAGACCCAATCGAGCTGGAACTTCTCGCCCTGGTAATCGCTGGCGGCGTGACAACTCACACAGCTCGCCTGGAAGACCTTCTCCCCCCGTACCGACTGTTCCGTGCTGAAGATCCCGGTGGAGGTGGTTCGTTCCGGAGCGGTTTGCGATGTCTCCTGCGCGACCACCGACGCGGCAAACGTGAAAACCCCGACCATTCCGGTCAGGGTGGCTATGGCAAGATGACGAACGACATTGCGGGCGAACGATGACATCGAGGTCGACGCTTGCAGTGGTGGGTTCCTGTCCGATTCCGGACAGACGTGGAAGATAAGACGGGAATGCCTTGTCCAGTACGGGAAATTGCAGCAGTGGGCACCATCAGTCGAGGGAGGACGAGCCTTTGAGGCCCAGGTTCAGGATTCGCTGCAGCAGTTCCGGGTAATCGATCCCGGCGTCGGACGCGGAGGTGGCGAACTCCTCCCCCAGCGCGATCTCGGGGTTGGGATTGGCCTCCAGGCACCAGATGTTTCCGTCGGGACTCACGCGGTAGTCGATCCGGGCATATCCCGAAAGATTGAGGATGCGGTAGATGCGCTTGCTGAGGTGCGGCAGGGTACCCGAGACTCCCGGCGGGAGATCCACCGCCGGACGGTGCTCGATGCGGTGACGCTCCTGGTAGTCCGGGTCGTGCTTGACCCGCTCGGTGGCAATCACCGGAGCGTCGCTGTGCTCGCTCTCGATCACCAGCTCGCGGGGAGGCATCGCCGTCAGCCGCTCGTTGCCGATCACACTGGCGTATACCTCCCGGCCTTCGATGTACTGTTCGGCAATGGCATCCGTCTTGATACGGCGATGCACGAAGGCCACGCGTTCCGCCAGCCCGTTGTCGTCATGCACGATGGACGCCTTGGAAATCCCCAGTGACGAATGCTCCGTCAGGCTCTTCACAATCAGCGGGAACTCCAGCGTGCGCGGGCGGCGTACCTTCCGACCCATCGGGAACGTGTGAAAGTCGGGAACCCGAATGCGGTGGTAGACCAGCAACTTCTTCGACAGCGCCTTCTCGCGTGAAATGATCAGACCGCGCGGGTTGCATCCCGTATACGGAACCCTCAGCAGCTCCAGGAGGCTGACCACGTTCTGATCGAACAGGACATTGCCCTGGAACTCCTCCAGCAGGTTGAACGCGATATCGGGTCGGAAGTCGTCCACCGCATTGCGGATGGGATGCAGTTCGTCCTGCACACCCAGGGCCCGGACTTCGTGCCCCAGCTCCTGCAGGGTACTGACCACATCGAATTCGGTCTTGTATCGGAAACGATCCGCCTCCGGGACCTGGTCCGCATCGGGTGGCGGCACCAGATCAGGATGCATCAGAGCCAGGACACGCAGTCGTTTCATGGCATCACAGGGCGATCCAGTCCCGACGGCTCTGTGAATAGAGGAAGTGCATCGTTTTCACGGTGAGAAGTACCGAAAAATTCATGAGGAGTTCACGTTCCGGGCTGGCGACACGCAACCGAAGGTCGCGACACCGCCCGATCATGTCGTTCAGAACAGTTTCCAGGGAGTATTGATACTCGCCTGTCCAGCGGGACACGAGACGGCGGATTTCTGCCTTGTTGCGACGCAGGAATGACGACGCCGCCTCATTGCGCCGATGCCGGGGTTCCTCCGAGAAGAGCCGCCGCAGATCAGCATCGTAGATGTTGGGAAACTTGACCGTGTACTTGCGCCGCCTTTCGTCATAATGCTCCGCCAGCGTCTTCCGGAGCCGGGTCACGGGGTCCACCACACGACGGGTCGTCACCACCGGCTTGCGCTCACCCACGTCCGCCATGAGCTGGTCCACGTACTCCAGCTTCCGCAGCGCCGGCCAACCCTTGTACCGCTTGCGCCAGTCGCTGGGTGACCTGAGCCAGACTGCAAAGGTTTCGGCGAAGTCCTCATCCGGGTGACTCTGCGCGTACCACAGTCGCAGATGCTGCACATAACGCTTGGAAGCCGGGTTGGGACGATAGTACTCGGGATACCTGGTGGACGATTTCCCGAAGAGCTGCTGCCATCTGCGGCGCAGGTTGAGCTGATAAGCGTGCTGGAAGGCATGCCCCGTCTCGTGCCTCATTATGCGCATGCACTCGGCGCGCGTGGCCCCTTCCACGTCCAGAAACTGCGTCCGTTCCAGCCGCCGCAGCCGCGGGTGCGCCAGGTAAAACGGTATGGCGAATCCGGGAACACCAGAGGGGGAAAACCAGTCGTCGGAAAGCCAGATATGGGGGCGGAGCCGGAGGTACCGTTGCTCCAGCTCGCCGTACAGCTTCTCGACGCACCCTTCCAGCCAGGTGCCCTCGACCCGCAGATCCAGGTCCTTGATCCGGAGCTTCAGGAGACGTTCTGTCGAGTAGCGCTGCCAGAAGGGTACGGCCATGGGCGGTCAGACGGGGTTACGGATACGTCCGCAGGCGATGTTACGGCCGGGGACGAAACGTCGGAAGCGCCTGTCGGGAATGTGCCAGTTGGGGTGAACGCATCATGCCAGATGTGCCCGGGACGCCGGACCGGGGTGGGGATGGCCCGGGTTTCATGTCCCCGACCTGGAGGACGCCGAACCCGGCGCCGGGAGCCACCCGTCGGCCCCCCGGACCTCCCTCCTGAACCCCAATTATTTCATTGACTTCCACGGCCGGCGCCGCTACCATTTTGCAGCGAGTCAGGGCACACCGTTGGGTAGGTACGGCACGTCGAGGGCCTCGCGTTCCGCGACGGCCCTTTTTTTGGTGCCACGACCCGCACCCCCCGCGTGGAGGATTCCACGTGCAGTATGTCGGATGGTACGGTCAAATCGTACCCCCCGATTCCACACTCTATTTCCATTTGGAGCAGCAATGCGCATCACCGGCACCGTGAAGTGGTTCAACGACCAGAAGGGCTTCGGTTTCATCACCCCGGAAGACGGACAGAAGGACTGCTTCGTCCATTTCTCCGCCATCCAGGCACAGGGCTTCCGCTCGCTTGCCGAAGGCGATCGGGTCGAGTTCGAAGTCGTTCAGGGCCAGAAGGGACCTGCGGCAGAGAACGTGATCAAGCTGGGCTGACCACTCGCGGCGGATGATCGCCGCATGCACGTTACGGGGCCGGACCGAAGCCCTCGGTCCGGCCCGCAACGTTTCCACCCCGTGACGCTGTCAGTCCTGACAGGGTCAACCATCCGGCAGGAAGGCGGGCAAGCTTTACCCCGAGAGGAGTTTGCGATGATCGAAGTGACGTTGCAGGAAGGCGACCGGCTCGATTGGGCGCTCAAGTCGTTCAAGAAGAAGGTTGAGAAGTCCGGCCTCCTTCAGGAGCTGCGTCGGCGCCGGCACTACGTGAAGCCCAGCGTGATGAGACAACTGAAGTCCGCCGCGGCGCAGCGCCGGGCGCGCTCGCGCAGGACACCTCGATAACCCGGGACGCGAATGGCGAAGGAGGAATCGGTCGAGCTCGAGGGAGTCGTTTCTGAGGTTCTCCCCAGCACGACGTTCCGGGTGGCCCTGGACAATGGTCATACCATTCTGGCGACGCTGGCGGGCAATATGCGTCGCTTTCGTATCCGGGTACTGGTTGGCGATCGGGTGAAGGTGGAGGTCTCCCCCTACGACCTGACGCGCGGACGGATCACCTTCCGTCACAGGAACTGAAAGCCAGATCACCGGAATGATTTCGTGATCCCGGCGTGCCTCCCAGGCGCGCCGTTATTTTCTTGTCCCGCTGCTGACCGGAAACATCGGCCCCGGGCACTAGATTGGGGGATCACCCAACCGGGAGGATGATCCCATGAGTTCACGGCTCGTGAAGACCGCGAACCGCGCGCGGAAGACCGCGACCAAAGCGGGAAAAGCGGTAAGCAAGGCAGCGTCCCAGGCGGTTGCCAAACAGAGGCGGAAGCGCAAGATGGCCAAGGTGAAAACCGCTGCAAAGCGCGCCGGCGCTGCGGTAGCCGTGGCGGCGGCGGTTGTCGGGGTGGGGGTCGCTGCGGCGGCCCGCAAGACCGGCAAGAAGAAGGGTGTCCTCTCGGGCCTCCGGAGAAAGAAGTAGCTCGGCCGCGGGATCCGAACCCGCGGCACCCGATGAATGACGCGAACGCATCGCTTTGGCGGCCGCCTGGCGTTTCTCGTCAGGCGGCTGCTGCCATGGCGGCCAGCCCGACCAGCACCAGTAGGGCCGTACCTCCCGCCGCGAACCGCAACCAGCGCTGAAACGGAACGTTGGCCACCAGCAGGACGGCCATCAACGCACCGTTGGTCGGGGTAAGCATCTCCATCAGCCCTGCTCCCGCCTGGTATGCCAGCACCACCACCTGCCGGGAGAGACCCACCAGGTCACCCAGTTGCGCAAAGATCGGAATCGTCAGCGCCGCCTGTCCGCTTACGCTGGATACCGGGATGTGGATGAGGGCCTGTACCGGCACCATCAGGACACCAGTGGCCATGGCCGGCAGGTGGACCAGGGGCGCGGCCAGTCCCTGCAGGATCGTGTCGATCACGTGCCCATCCTCCAGCACCAGGGAGATGCTCCGCGCCAGCGCGATGAGCGACGCCGCCGGCAGCATCTCCTGCATTCCCTTGAGGAACGCCCGGGTGGTGCCTGACGCTCCCAGTCCACCGATGAGACCGGCGGCGGCACCACCGAGAAGGAACGCCGCCGAGAGTTCGTTGAATCCCCATCCCAGCCACATCACACCAGCTATATAGAGTACCAGGGGGAGCAGCAGACACGACAGAATGGCGAGTTCCCGCAACGCGAGGGAACGATGCACCGCATCCGCCTCCTGGATTGGAACCGGATGAGCGCGGGCATACCGCGCGGTCCAGAAGACCCACAGCGCCACCGCGGCAACGAAGGACAGCAGGCGAATCCCGCCACCGGACAGCGCCGGAAGCTCCGCGAGCTTGAGCGCGATACCAGCCTGAAACGGATTGGTGGGACCGAAGGCCGATCCCACGATGGCCGCGCCGGCGCTCATGGCAACCGCGGTCACGGCATCGACCCCCAGCCGTCCCGCCAGAACCAGAAGTACCGGCACCAGTGCCACGATCTCCTCCTGCATGTTCTCCGCGGCGCCCATCACCGCGAAGAAGCAGGACACCGCCGTGATGGCCACGACCGGATGCTTGAGTCTTCGCGTGAGCGCACCAATCACCAGTCGCAGGGTTCCCAGGCCATCAACCACCACCCATGCGGCCCCGCAGAGCAGCACGGTCATCACGACGTCGATGCCGCTGGCAAAGCCGCGAGGTACGGCCATTACTGCCTGCCACGCGGACACGGGAGTGCGGTCGACCCTGTGATAGGTGCCGGCCAGCACCACCCGGCGGCCGGATACGGGATCATCCCTGCGAACGAACTCTCCCGCGGGCAGAATCCAGGTGACAGCCGCTGCCAGCGCAACGGCGCCAAGCAGGATCAGAACCGGATGGGGGAGGCGCACGCTGGATTCGCTGGTTCAGGGGCGCGCAAAGGTGCTGCTCCGGCTCCGGTTCAACAAGAGCGTCCACTGCCGGAGGCTTCGAACGGCGGGCCTCCTGGCCGGACCATTCCCTCAGGGCATCAACCCTGGCGGCTGGCGGAAAGGATCCTTGCCCCGAGCGGTACGGGTACCGACCCTCCCGCCAGCAGCGCATCGTGAAAGGTCCGGGGATTGAATGCGGATCCTTCCGACGACTCAGCCTCATGCCTCGCCTGCCAGATCCCTCGGAGTCCCAGCCAGCGCATCACGCCGGAACCCGGGAACATCGAGCAGCGAGTCACCTCGGTCCTGGCAGTTCCTTCTGATACAAACGCCACGTCGCGGTGAAGTGCCATGGCGTCGTCAAAGGACATCAGTCCCACATGCAGCTCCAGATCCACGACCGCACGAACCATGATGTGGACCCGCTCCCGTTCGGCCGCCACCCTCTCCTCCCGGGTGAAGAATCCCAGGTCCTCGGTGACCTCGGCGGCGTAGGCAGCCCATCCTTCGGCCAGGGTGCCACCCACCGGCATGGCCATTCGCAGGGCCCCATCGACGGCAGCCAGTCTCCCAACCCGGGAAGGCGAACGGCCGGCATGGAAGTACTGCACGTGGCGACCCAGTCCACCGTGGTAGACGGCATGAAGTACCCGGACCGAACCCCGGCTCCAGATTCGGGCAAAGGTCTCACGCGTACCAGCGTCGTCACTGTCGTCAGGCAGCGGGATGGCGTACTGGTCGGGCTCGTCAGGCAGGAACGGTGGAGGCGACCGGTACAGTCGCCAGGACAGCCCCCGGGCGGCCCGGCGCGCCCAGCCCGGGAGTGCCACAAAGTCGAGCGACCGATCCGGCCAGGTGACCTGGTCCATGGTCAGTGCCCGGGCCTGCTCCCAAGCCGAGCGACAGGTATCGAGGACGTCGCTGGCCTCATCCAGAGGCGACGACAGGTGTTCACTGATCTCCTTCCAGGTGGAACCCGAATCCCGCAGTACCTCCTGAAACCGGAACTGCTCCCGCTCCAGCGCGGCTCGGGCCTCGTGCCGCAATCGCGAGACGGTGCGGTCACACCAGTAGGCCCGGCGCAGGGTTACGTCCAGCAATCCGGAGCCTGCCGCATATCGAGAAGTTTCGGCGGGTGGTCGTTCCGCGACGTAGGCCCGGTACCAGTCCACCGCGGCGGCAGCGTGCGTGGCGGCGTCCTGCAGTGCCCGACAGAGCGACACGGGTGCTTTTTCGACGACCGGCCATCCGGCCAGATCGGCCAGAAGGTCCAGGCCGGCGCTGCAGTCCCGTACCGCGCGGTCCCGCCAGGCTTCAGGCACCGGCCCTTCACCCAGGGTCCGACGGGCACCATGGAGGAAGCCCGGGAACGCCCGAAGGCGGTCGACGGCGGCCTCGACCCGCGGTTCGACCGGCTGGGCCACACGACCCGCCAGGACCACGAGCGAAAAGAGTGCCTCCGCAATGGCCAGAGCCGGATTGCCCCTGACGAAGTGGGGCGAATCGTTTTCGGCCAACTGCAGTTCCAGGACCGCGTCCGCCAGCGCGCCATCGATGGCGTTCCAGTCGGGAGGCGCCAGATCCGACGGCACCAGGACACCCAGACCAGCGTCAGCCAGTACGCGCCTCAGGCGGGTCATTTCGCCGCGTGCGGCCTTGAGTCCCTCCGGTGAGTAGTCCGGAAGTTGGTGATCGAATACCGTCACACCGGAAAAGCTCGCCGTGACTGGCTTCAGCCTCTGGAGGGAAGTGAAGAAGTCATCGAGTGCAACATCAGCCCTGCTGTCGCTGGCAATTCCGGTCACTCACGTGGTCCTGGTGATGGTCAGTCGAATTGTAGCCGTGGCCGATCCGGCGAACCAGTTTGATCCTGAGGTCGGGCCGGATCACGACGAGGCCTGATTCCCTGAAGGCCGTGTATGGAGCCGGCACGGCCAGCGTCTGGAGGTAGAACATCACTGCCGCCACCGTCGAGTCGCTGACTTCGGGAGGCTTTCATTCCGCCAGCAGTTCCCCCGTCCGGTGCGCGGGCCCGTATCCACCTCGGGTCGGACCGGGGTCCACCCCGCCCGTCATTCCCCGGCCGCCCGCCGGAACTGCGATGGTGTCTGGCTCGTGTGCTTCCGGAACGCCTGGTTGAACGTCGACTTCGACGCGAAGCCGGCATCCATGGCCAGCGCCAGCATCTTTCGCGCCCGTGCCTCCCCTGCCCGGATACGACGCTGCACGTCGCGCACACGATAGGAGTTCACGAAGTCATGGAAGGTCTGACCCATTTCGCTGTTCAGCACCTCCGAGAGCTTGTGCGGCGTGCTGCCCAGGCGGCGGGCGAGGTCTGCCAGTGTAAGTTCACTCTCCTTCCACGGCTGGTCCCGCTCCATGAGTGTCACGAGGGACCCCCTGAGACGTACTGCCTCTTCCGCCCCCAGTCCGGATCGCTCGTAACGACCTGATGGTGACGGATCGTCAGGCGGCGACGTACGCCCTCGCGATACCATCAGTTCCGCCGGCACGGCCCACTCGGCGGTCTCGTAGCGGAAGATCTCCGGCTGCCGGAGACCCCAGTATCCAATGGCATACACGAGTACCGCCATCGCCAGCGCGATATGACTGTCGCGCAGACCCGCCGGGACAGGGGCGATCCGGAGCACTGTGGCCAGTACCCAGATGGCACCGGCCGCCAGCGTCAGGGCAAGCAGCCAGTTGAGGCTCACGCGTCGCGTGTTGGAGTAACTGTTCTCCACGTCCCGTCGGTGGTGCCGCAGCCACAGGACCGTTGCCAGCGAGTACCCGATGCCTGACACGTACTTGAACGGGTCCAGGATGGCCATCGCCGCGGGCACGTTCCCCTGTGCCATCCGGTCCATCAACTCCAGCTTGTCGGTGCCGCTCATGAAGTAGTACGGCGAAGTCACCAGCGCATTGACCGCCACGGGTATGAAGTGCACCAGGGTCCTGCGCTGGAAACGCCAGTCGCGATTGCCCGCGGCTCTGGCATACAGGTAGACCAGGGGTCCGAAGAGCCAGGGCATCTGGTACCCGATGCCAAAGACGTGCGGGAGCGACTGTACCATGCCAGTGCCCAGCCAAACCGAAGAGGCCAGGTAAACGGTAAACGCTGCCATCAGGGCAGCCAGCAGCCGGTTGGCAGTAGGGTTCTTGCGCTGAGCCAGGAGCACGCCCGTGAGCAGCAGCCCCTGGATCGCTCCCACCGCTGCCGCGAACTGACTCCAGTCGAGCTTCAGTTCGACCATGCACACCAAGATACGGGTGTGCGTGTGGGGCGGGAGAAGGCCCCCGTCGACGAGCGGTTCTCGGGAGTGTCGGCAGGTCTGCTGAGCCGGCCGGTTGCCGCGTCTGGCCAGGCTCCGAGTTGTGCCGTCTTCACCCGATCCAGGGCGGAGAGCGCGGCCGTGCAATGTCGCCACTCGCCCTGGGCCACGCCCTTGCGATCAGCAGCGCCGTGCTCGCAACGGCGGCGCTGGGAGGTCTCGTATCCGACTCTGTGCTACGCTGGGCGATCGGTGGCATCCTTGTGTGCCTGGGAGTTATCCATGCTGCTGGACACTTCTGTTACCCATCAACCCGGCTGTTCAAAGCATGGCGCTCGCCGTTAATAGCGCGGTTAGTGGGGCTCTCACAGGGCGTCGCACTAGACGCGATATTCAGTCTCACCATTGTTCAAACCGGCGGCAATGTGACCGGAAGCTGGGCGCTTCAGGGCACCCTCTTCGATGGCGTTCAGTCGGCCTCGGTTCAGGGGACCGGGAATCTGAGTGGGACGGTAGCAGCAGGAACCAATCCGTCGGTCAATCTCACGATTCGGACCGGTTCATGTCCGAACTACCAAGCGAACTTCTCGGGCGCGTTTGACTCCGCGAATCAGCGCCTCACGATCTCTGGTCCCGTCGAGTTCTTCGCTCCGAATAGCTGCAATGTAGCGTTGACGTATCAAGGCACGATCATCCTGAATCGTTAGCGTATCATGGTTCGCTTCGCGCGCAGCAGCCCAAGAAGCGTTGCTGCTGGCGGTGGAGCGGCGGTACGCCGCCGAGGCACTCGCTTCGCTCGTGTCCACGACGCGATTCTATTGAATCCACCGCAGCAGAGCGCCATCCGTGCAACATCGACCTGGGGTGCAGCACCGGTACTCACGTTAGGCTGTTCGCACCTTGCCTGGACAGCGTGGGAACGACGGCCCGTTGGCTTACCGCGTGTCTGGCGGTTGTGGGATAATACGCCAAACAGGTTCTGGCGCGAGGAAGTTGCCCGGGAAATCCATGAGGCTCGGTGGATCAGGGCAGCATGGTGCACGGTGGGTCGGGCCTCATGGGAACGCAGTTGCATCCGAGGACCGGCCCTACACCGGGCAGCTGCGTGATGCTGTAGCCGCTGATGAGCCGCATGGCGCCTGCAGATGGCGCGTTCGCCTTGGGGGGTAATGGAACCTGGCAATTGAGGGCCGTCCCGCATGGCGCCGCGGAGCCATCCCAGCGAATCAATCCCGAACGCAGTACCCCCGGCGACCGGTCTTCCGACCACCAGGCCCGGAGCGTGAAAACCGTACCCTGCTTCCCGTAAAGGAACATGTAGTCGAATTCCGGCTCGATCCGACCGGTCTGGGTGAATCCGTTCGACGACGTCAGGTCTGGAGCGGTGTCCGGGATAATCCCACCGAACCCGAGCAATCCCTTGGTATTGGTGTTCTGCACCTTGACTGCGACGCAACCGATGTACCGCAGCATCAATCCCTCCACCCGGTCGAAAAGGGCCGTGATCGTCCTGTCGCTGTCGGCCTTGATCACCACGACCCCATCCTCGGTCTGCGGCAGGTTGCCCTCCCACCCAACGAACTCCACAGCATTACGGTTGGCGATTGCTGGTGGCGGATTCCCGGGCTGGTCGACCCAGTGGCCATTGGTTCCAAACTCCACTGCGATCACGGTAACGGTCTTGCCGCGGGGGACCGTGAGTGTCCCGGTGTCGCTCGAGGTCCCAATGGCCGGACCCGCCACACCACCATCCTCGCGGAAGTAGTTTGGCATCGCGGCACGCGTGATCGCCGCATCCCCAGCGTACGCAAAGAGCTGACCCGCGTCGGCGTTGATGTCCAGGTTCTTCACCACGAAGGTGATTCTTACCGTCTGTGATGGCGGTGGGGGTGGGGGCGGGGGAGGCGGGGGAGGCGGATTCGGTCCCGTCCCGTTGGGGCTACCGGAACCACCCCCACATCCTGCAAACGCAAGCAGGAGTGCCGCAGCCGCAATCATGCGGGCTCCGATCGGCAGACTGTGCATGGGTGCCAATTCGCCCAGGCGTCAGGCCGGGCGCAACGTTGCTAACCGTTAGTTCGCACCTGCTCGGCGGGCCCTGGAGCCTCGACGGTTCAGCGGCTTCTTCCGTACTGCGCGTGCCTGAGCGATCCGCCGTAGCTTGTCTCCAGACCCATCCGCTGCACCAGCGCGTGGTATCGGGGATCGGATTTGAGTGGCTCGATCATGGGATCCACCAGGATCGACGAGAGGTCCGCCTGCCGCATGGCGTAGGCCCGGTCGAGCCAGGCGAACGCCGAGTCCTTCCACCCGATCTGGGCATAGTTGGTGGCAATCCAGAACTGGGCACGACCCTTCTCTTCAACGGGGATCTTCGCGATCAGACGGGGGATTTCCCGCGTCCGGTGCGACTCATCCAGCAGCGCCAGCTCGAAGGAGTCGGGCAATCCGGAGAAGACGGCCTGCGCCTCATCCCGTCGTCCCGCTCCCTTCAGCAGTTTGCCTTTGAGCAACCGGGGCCAGGGCGAATCGGGATTGAGTGCAATAGCACGGTCGATGGCGGCGAGCCCTTCTTGCCACCGGCGGCCATAGTACCAGGCCTGGGCTACCCCATAGGCGATGGCCGCCGAGAGAGGATCGAGCTGACGCGCAACCTCCATTTGCGCCACCGCTGCGTCCGGTTCATCCAGGGCAGTGAGCACGTTGGAGTACCACGAATGCGCGGTGGCATTGTTGGGCGAGAGCGTCACTGCTTTCTGGAAGGCGCTGTCGGCAGCGGCCCAGCGCCATTCATTGAAGGCGCGCATCATCCCGATCACGGTCCAGGCTTCACCCAGAAGAGAGTCGATGCTCAGTGCCCTCTCCGCCGCCGCCATCGCCGCCCTGGCTGACTGTCCTCCTGGAGTGGCGTGGTTCACCTCCATCGTTGCATAGACGACGGCCAGTGCCGCCCAGCCCGGGGCATACGTCGGGTCGGCCTGGGTGGCGCGCCGCAGCACCTCGATGGCCCGCTGGTATCCACTGTCGGAGCGTTGATTCCAGAAGTAACGACCCTCCATCAGCAACTCCGCCACCCTGGGGTCCACTGGAGCTCGTCTGGGCGGGAGACCCCGCGGACGTGCTCCGGCGTGCTGAACCACGGCGTTGTGCACATTCTGCGCAATGACGTCGAACATGCCGAAGGCGGAACCACGGTCGACTTCATACTGCTGTGCCCAGACCCTGATGCCGTCGCTCGCAGCGTTGACCTGAATCGAGATACGGTAGCGGGAGCCAACGCGACGGATGCTCCCTTCCACGACATGAGTTGCACCGAGCTGGCGACCAACATCGCGTATGTCCGTCGGCCGGGATCGGAACTTCCACGCTGAAGTCCGTGCGATCACCCGGGCAGCCGTGTCGCGTGCCAGCACCGATGTGATTTCGTCGCTCAGTCCATCGCTCAGGACGATATCGGCATCAGACCCGGTAAGGTTCACGAATGGAAGGACGGCGATCACGGGAACCACCGTGCCATCATGCCCCGGTCGCAGCGCCCAGGCAGAAAGAAGCACGGCTATGGCCAGCAGCGTCAGGCCGACGGCGCGGCGAATGCGCAAAACCGACCATACCGGTGGGGCCACGACACTGCCTGACGATTCCCCGGACGGAACCGGCGGGCCGACTCGCTCGCCTGCCGCGCTGACGGACTGGGAGGCGTTGACGCCGGAGCGGTGGACAAAGTCCGGGACGTATCCGCCCTTCGGCAGGATGATGCTCACGTCGCCCGGAATCACATCCTGACCGTAGTACTCGTTCAGCTTGAAACGGAGCTGGCGGGCGGCCACACGCACCCCCGCATCATTGGCGGGATCGAACGCCGGCGGACGACCCAGACCGCGGACCGCGACCGTGTATTCCTTGAGCTGGTCACCGCGCCCTGCCATCGTTTCGGTCACGACGAATTCCAGGAAGCGCGCCAGCTTCTGGGATGAGGCCAGCGGCCCATTCAGCAACCGGTTCAGTTCCTCCCGGACGGCTGACTCCCCAGGTGGATGTCGCGCAGGATCCCGCATTACTCAGGAATCAGCCGGAAGAGTCAGGTTGTCAAGATTGGGGGCCCCCTCGTGAAACCGCGGGTGAGCCACCCGCGTAGCGTCCGGCAGGCACACCACCCAGCCGGATCCCGACCATGAGCCTTCGTCGTCTTTCCTCCTTCCACGCTCTCGTAGTACTCATGCTGGCCGTCGGCGTGGGTGCCACCACAGCCATCTTCTCGGTGGTGGAAGGCGTGCTCCTCCGCCCCCTCCCCTTCCCCAACCCGGACCGGCTGGTACTGGTGGGCGAGTATTCCCCCCAGATCGCGGCTGCCTACGGCAACTTCCACTTCTTCAATACCCCGTCGGCGATCCGGGCCTGGGAGCAGGAGGCGACCGACTTCCAGTCCCTGGCGGCGCTGCAAGGGACGCGCTTCATCCTGGCGGGCAATGGAGCGCCCCGTGCTCTCGATGGCGCGCGGGTCACCACGGACTTCTTCGACGTCCTGCAGGCTCGGCCGTTGCTGGGACGATTCTTCAGCGCCGAGGACGCCGGGGATAGTACGAGACCCATGGTCATTACCGAAGCGCTCTGGCGTTCCGCCTTTGGCGCGGATCCCACGGTGATCGGTCGGACGATAGGCGCGTCCGGCAGCCAGGCGCGGGTCATCGGCATCCTGCCAGCTCACCTGAGCATCAGCGGCAGCGAGCTGGGGCCCATGACCGCGGGACGCCCCACCGAATTCTTTGTGCCCTTTGCGTTTGGACCCACCTTCGGTGGCGACCTGCAGAGAGTCTGGACCAACTTCAACTTCACTTCCATCGGCCGACTCAAGCCAGGTGTCAGTCTGGAACATGCCAGGGCGCAGCTCAACACCATCCAGGCCCGGCTGGCCGCCAACGCGCCAGACCCAGCGCCAGGAATGACGCTCCAGGGTGAAATCACTCCCGTGCTGGAGTACGCCACCGGGAATTACCGGCAGCAGCTCTGGCTCCTGTTGCTCGCTGTGGCCGCTGTGCTCCTCGTGATTTCGGTCAACATCGGAGGACTCTGGGTGAGTCGCGTGGTCGATCGCCGTCACGACTGGGGCATCCGACTGGCACTGGGAGCACCTCCCGGACGCCTGGCGAAGCAGGTACTCAACGAGGGACTCGCGCTGGGGCTCGTGGGCGGCGTACTGGGAGTGATATGCGCCGCCGCGGCATTGCGCGGGCTGCTGGCACTGGCGCCCCAGGAAATGACGCGACTGGATCAGGTACACGTCTCCGTTCCTATTCTGGCGGCCGGCGTGCTGCTTTCCACGTTCGCCGGACTCCTGGCTGCCATGTTCCCGGCGCTGCGCGTGGCCCGTGGCGATCCGCAGGGGTCCATCACGGGCCGGGGACGCAGCGCCACCGCCGGCCAGGAAAGCGTTCGCTCCCGCCAGGTCCTGATCGGTCTGCAATCAGCCCTTTCCACTTCACTGATCGCAGTGGCCGGCCTCCTGGGCGCAAGTCTCTATCACCTCATGACACGCGACGCGGGGTTCCATGCCAGCGAGGCCATCGAGGCCCGCGTGCTGACGTCAACCTATGACAATGCCGACCGGGAACGGATTCTGCGGCAGCTTCCATCGGCCATAGAGGCCATTCCGGGCGTTGGCTCCGTGGGAGTCACCTCGCATCTGCCACTTCAGGGTGAAACATGGATCGACAACGCGGGCGCTCCCGGCAAGGAGTATCCGCCGTCCCAGCAGCCCCGGGTGAACGTTCGCTTCATTGGTGGCAGCTACTTTGCCGCCATGGGCATTCCGCTCATTGCCGGTCGCGATTTCATGGAGAGTGATCGTCCCGCCGGCCGGCCGCCGGTTACCGACGCAGAGTCCGAGGCCATGCACCAGGTGGTGTTGATCTCGGAAGCCACCGCGCGAAGCATCTGGCCCGAAAGGGAGCCGGAGACACTCATTGGCCAGTCGATCGCGATCGATGGAGGGACACCCACGATAATAGGCGTCGCCAGCGACGTGCTCGATGGTACCCTGACGTCCGCACCGCCCGCGGTGGTGTACCAGCCATACTGGAACTGGAACCCGGCATCTTTCGCGCTGGTGATCCGTACATCATTGCCGGCTGCCGCCATTGCGGGACCGTTGCGGGACGCAATTGGCCAGCTCGCGCCTGACGCGCCGGTTTCCGGTATCCGACCCCTCGAAGCTCTTCGTTCCGAGGCAACGGCGCCGCAGCGCTATCAGTTCACGCTGCTCCTGACCTTTGCCGGTCTGGCACTGGGACTCGCGGCAATCGGCGTGTACGCCCTGGTATCCCACAGTGTGGCGCAGCGCCGGAAGGAGCTGGCCATACGCATGGCATTGGGTGCCCAGGCCGGTGACATTCGTGGTCAGGTCGCGCGACAGGGGCTGATGCCGGTGGCGGTTGGTGCCGCGGTGGGACTGGCGGGAGCGCTGGCCGGCGGACGGTTGCTGGAGAGTCTGGTGTATGGCGTGGGATCTCACGATCCCACGGCGCTGGGTGCGGCCGTGGGCGTGGTGCTGCTGGCCGCGACGCTGGCGTGTCTGGTGCCGGCGCGACGGGCGACCAAGGTGGACCCGATTGGTGCACTGAGAGCGGAGTAAGTGGCCGTGGTCCGGCCCCGTCTTCCGGAACCAGGGCCGCCCTCGACTGGTCACGGACATGCTCAGTGATGGACCCATCCTGGAACCGGTCGATCACTTGGTCGATGACAAACCCGCCACAACCGACACCCGCACCCCGGAGAGACCGGATGAATCTCTGCTCCAGACAATTCCCGATCGGACTGTTGCTTGCCGCTATCGTGGCTTTCCCCGCGGGGTTTGCCTCAGCGCAGACCCTACGGACGGACTTCACCGTTGCAGGGGACCCAGGGATCAGTCTCTTCGTGCGGGAGGTGCGTGGCCAGGAACCCAACGCCAGTCTTCCGCCAATCCTGCTGTTGCACGGCGCACGGGTTCCAGGGATTGCCTCATTCGACCTGCAGGTACCGGGTGGATCGCTTGCGGAGGACCTGGCCCGGGCCGGGCACGTCGTTTACATCATGGACGCCAGAGGCTACGGGGGATCGATACGCCCGCCGGAAATGTCCCAGCCACCGGAAAACAACGGGCCACTCGTTCGGTCTGCCGAAGTCGTACGCGATGTGGCTGCGGTGGTGGATTGGATCCGGGACCGTGGCGCAGAGCAGGTGGCGCTGCTGGGGTGGGCAACGGGAGGCCATTGGCTCGGCTACTACGCCTCGCTGTATCCGGAGCACGTCAGCCACCTGATTCTGTACAACACACTGTACGGGGCGACGGTGGGACACCCGCAGCTCGGTCCGGGGTCTGATCTGGAGATGCGCGATTCCCCGGGACGCTTCAATGCGGCCGCCGTCGGAGCGTATCGCTTCAACACGGCAGCGTCTCTCTTCTCGTCATGGGATCGGAGTATCCCGGTGGAAGACAAGGCCACGTGGCGCGACCCCCGGGTAGCATCCGCATACGCAGAAGCCGCGCTGGCGAGTGATCCGGGTGGAGGGCGGCGGCGTCCAGCCGTCTTCCGCGCGCCAAGTGGCGCACTGGAGGACAGCTTTCTCCTCGCCAGCGGTCGTCAGCTCTGGGATGCCTCACTCGTCCGCGCGGCGACTCTGGTCATCCGCTCGGAGCGGGATTTCTGGTCGCGGCCCGAAGATCTGACTGACCTGGAGCAGCACCTGCTGCACGCATCCCGCGTTCGCGCTGTGACGCTGCCGGATGCCACGCACTTCGTCCACCTGGACCGCAATGAGCGCGGACGGAATCGATTCATCAGGGAGGTTCTGGGCTTCCTCGCGGACCCGGTCACGCACTGGGCGCATCCCGAAGGCCTGATCGAAGGACGGCCTGGACCTGGTGCGCCCGCCGGAGGTCCTTACCGCGTACCGCGCCGTGGACACTGGGCCGGCGTGTCCGGCAACAAGGGCAAGTTGCCCCTTTTGCCGGACAGCGGCGCGACCCATTGCAGCCGGGTAGTACCGGCACGGGCCTAACGACCAAACCCCACCTTGACCGACACCGAGTTCACGCTCGCTCTGCTGTATTCGACGGCAACGCGGGCACCCAGCAACTCGAGCACCGTTCCCGCAGTCAGGCGCGCATCACCCTGGTACTCGTCGTCCAGATTCACCAGCGCCGACTTCTCATGCGCCCGGGACAGGTAGCTAGAAATGCCTGCGTAGGGTGACAGCGATGCCCAGCCGGTCAGCAGGATCGTCCGACTGCCCACCACATCCCAGCCAAGGACATCCAGATCCAGATCGTCCGGACCGAATAGACTCATCGCGCTCACCCGTATCGACGCCGCCCACTCACTGTCGGGATCACCGATCAGGCGGCGCTGGACCTGCAGGCCGGCAACGCCGTAGTTGGCCTTCGGATTCCGGGTGAAGACGAGCCCCACATCCGTCGTGTTGCTGACTCCACCGCGGACCATCAGACCGGGGAACTTCAGACCGGCTCCCTCGAACAGCCAGTGGGTGGAATCAGGATGCACAAAGGTGTCGTTCCAGGCGGATTCGCGATCATCTATGTTCGTCTGCCACTGCAGGATCGCTACCTCGAACTTCCCCTTGCCCATGGGTCTGGCGTCCGCCAGGGGCCGGAAATAGACCACGAGGCCGGCCTCACGCGCGAACCTGGCCCAGGCCTCCTGGGTCAGCGTGGCATCGAGCTGGAAAGAACAGTCCTCCCATCGATCGGAAACGTGGAGCTGCGGCCGATCGTGAGACCCGGTATGCCTGCCGGCCTGCGCGGCCGATGTCACCGGACCCAGTGCAATGACCAGGTTCACTGCCGTGGTGACAAGAATGCTGCCCTTCATATGACTGCCCTCGACTTTCAGGTTGGTCGTCTGTAACCGGATGCCGGGCAAGGAGGCCGGTTCCGGTGGTTGGCGACCCCAAAGTGAGGGTTGGTGGTGGACAAGTCGTCCGGGCCGATCGGATCGCACATCTCCGACGGGCATCCGTGGACTCAGGCCGACCACTCCCGCGCCGCAACCACCACTTGTGGGTCCACAACCGGGGGGTGCGGGATGGTCAGACCGTCGGTCCTGACACACAGGGCCAACGCCAGGAGTCCGTACGAGCAGACGGAAGGCACCACCTGGCTGCCCCCCAGGGGTTGAGACTTTCCCGGATTCCTGGCGCTGCTATCTTCACGCCCATGTTCCGAATCCAGGTCCCCCGCCTTCTTCGAAGGAAACCCGGCCTCAGCGCCATCGTCGTGCTGATGCTCGCGTCGGGAATCGGTGCGCTTACGATCACCTTCGGAATACTGAACGCGGCCCTCCTCCGGCCACCGCCCTTCCGGGAAGCCGAGAGGCTGACGTTGCTGTTCCTGGAACGGCATCCGGCCGGCGAAGGCGCTTATCGGGAGCGCTGGTCCTTTGGCCGATTCCAGATGCTGGCCGACCTGCAGCGCTCGTTTGCAAACGTGGCGAGCTACAGCCCGGTCTCGCTCAGCCTGACGTACGACCGTGAACCCACCGCGGAGATGGTCCAGGGAGAGCTGGTCTCGGCATCCTACTTCCCCGTACTCCAGGAACGTACGGTACTCGGCAGAGGCATCACGTCAGCGGACGATGACGTGAGGAACCCTGCCGCGGTCGCGGTACTGGCGCACGGATTCTGGGAGAGCCACTTCGGAGGCAGAACGGACATCATTGACCGGACGATCAGGCTCAATGGTGTCGCCTTTACCGTGATAGGTGTCGCGGGTGATCACTTCGCCGGACTCTCCGGGAGGAGTCAGGTCTGGGTTCCACAGGCGATGGCACCCCGCCTCACTTATTCGGGGTACGTGGAATCAAACGAGAACTTCATCAGTGTCGTTGGCCGGATCAGGGCCGGCGTCAGCGTCCAGCAGGCCCGAGCCGAACTGGCGCTCCTGGGCAACACGATCAATCGTGCCCTCCCCAGTGACCCGGCCCAGCCTGACGAGCCGGTGGCAGCGAGCGCCGTCCCGATCAACGAGGCGCGGATAGATGCCGGGATGCAACGGTCGCTCCTGGTGCTGATCGCTGCGGTAGCGCTCCTTCACCTTCTGGCGTGCGCCAACGTCATCAATCTGCTTCTTGGTCGCGCGGCGGAGATGAGTCACGAGTCCTCCGTAAGAATTGCGTTGGGCAGCAGCCGCTCGCGGCTGTTCGCGCACCACCTGGGCGACGGGATCGTGCTCGCACTCGTGGCCGGGGCGGCCGGGATGACTCTGGCCATCTGGGGATCTTCATTGGTGACACCGCCGGCCAATGTGTGGTCGGCCCGGAACTTCCATGGCAGCCTGGCGGCGTTTGATACGCCTGCCTTCGGCCTCATCGAGATGGCTTTCGGAATGGGCCTAACGATCCTCTCGGCGCTGATCGTCGCTGTCCCGCCGGCCTTGAGTGCATTTCGCGTGGACGTGGCATCCGGCATCCGATCGGGCGCTCGTGGTATCGCCCGCCAGGGCTTTCGCCTTCGCCGGCCCTCCGCCCGTAGCCTCGTCGTGGGAGTGGAGTCGGCACTCGCCATGCTGCTCGTGGTTACCGCCGGACTCCTGATCGACAGCTTTCAGAGAATGCGCCAGGCGCCTCTGGGTGTGGATGCGCGTGATGTTCTCACCTTCCGGGTGGTTCCATCCGAGGCCACGGTGCAACCTCCTGACGCGCCGGCCTTCATCACGCGTCTCCTGGAATCCGTGGCGGCAATCCCGGGGATTCGAGCCGTATCGGTGGACGGTGGTGCCCCCCTGGCTGGTTCAGCCAGAGCGTCGCTCCACGTGGTAGGTCGACCAGTTGCGTCCGCCGGCGACGCACCGCCGGTTCTGCGACACTATGTGGGACCGGATCACTTCATCGCGCTGGGGATACCCCTGCTGGAGGGGCGCGCGTTCACGCACGATGACGACGCGTCATCACCTCGGGTCGCCGTTATCAGCCAGACGGCGGCAGATCGTTTCTGGCCCGGTGCCAATCCTATCGGCCAACGCGTCTGGTTCGAGGGTGGCAGTGACTTCGACAGCCCGGAACGAAGCGCCGAGATCGTGGGGATCGTGGGAGACGTGGTTTACGAACCCCTCGACCAGCGTCCCAATCTTGCCAGCTTCTACACACCGTACCGGCAGTTCACGTTCGCTTCGCGCATGTTCTTCGCAAGGACGGCAACGGATCCCATGTCTCTGGTGCCATCCATCAGGAGAGCAGTGAGAGCGGTGGAACCGGAACTGGCGATCCAGGACGTACAGCCGTTGGAGCAGGTCATGAATGCTTCATGGGCGCGGCATCGCTTCGATGCCCTGATTTTCTCGGGATTCGGCGCCATTTCACTGCTGCTCGCGGCGAGCGGCGTTTTCGCGGTGATTTCCTATGCTGTGACCAGCCGACGTCGGGAGTTCGGCATACGCATGGCACTGGGTTCCAGTCCGGGACGGGTGCTGCGTCTGGTGCTCAGGGACGGGATGGTATTCCCCGCGTTAGGTATGGCCGCAGGTTGCGCCGCGGCGCTGAGTCTGACGCGAATACTTCAGGCGTCGCTTTACGGGGTGTCTCCGCAGGAGCCCCGGGTCTTCATTCTGACGGCCGGCCTGCTCGGCATGATCACCGCCATCGCCTGTCTGGTACCGGCATGGCGGGCAACCCGGGTGGACCCTGTCGAGGCGCTCAGGTCCGATTGATCACGGTTGCCCGCCACTGACCCAACGTCCAAAGCGATCCGAACCAACTGCTTCGGTCGAGTAGTACTTCCCTCATCCGCACTCGCTGAAGCCACAGACGTGGCACTTCACACACCCCTCGGCGAACTCGAGCTGTGAGCCGCAGTCGGGGCAGGTGCCGATGAAACTCCGGGCATCGTCGACATACTCGAGCTCTGCCTCCACACCGCCACCGGCGTTGACCGGGATCGCCACCGGGCTGGCAACCAGGCCGGACGTCTCGATCGCCGGATACTCACCGGTGTTCCGCAACAGTTCCTGCTGTACCCCCTGCTTCTCCTGGTTCCACTCCCACAGGGCGATGCCGATCGCGTCAGGCACGGAGAGGACCTTGTTCGCGCCGAGTCCCACCGCGCGATCTGACGAGATTCCCCGGAGCTGCTTGTGGATGCTCATGAGCGGGATGCCGGAGCGCAGCGCCAGCGAGATCAGGCGGCCCATGGCCTCGGCGTCGGCCATGGCGGATCCGCCCGCCTTGCCCAGGTTGATGAAGACTTCGAAGGGCTGTCCCTTATCGTCCTCACTGATGTGCACGTACATGGTTCCGAGAGGCGTTTCCTTGCGAATCGCCGTGGACCGGAGCTTGTCCGGTCTGGCCCGCTTGGCCCTCCGGGCCAGGTTCTCGGTCTCGGAATCGAAGAGCGCCTTTCTGAGCCGTTCGATCTCGCTGTTGAGTTCGGATATCTCGCCCTTGAGGGCACCGATTTCCCGCGCACCATCGCGGGCACCATCCCGTTTGGCAGCCGCGCCCTCGGTGGCGCCGGTGGAGAGGACCTGATTGTCGCGCGAGCCATCGCGGTAAACCGTCACGCCCTTGCAGCGCATGTCGTACGCCTGCTCATAGATGGTACGAACGTCGTCCCTGGTGGCGGTGTGTGCGAAGTTGGTCGTCTTGGAGATCGCCGAGTCGGTGAACTCCTGGAAGGCGGCCTGCATGCGGATGTGATCCGCGGCGGCGATCTCGTTGGCGGTGACGAAAACCTTCTGCCACTTGACGGGCACTTCCTTGTGGCGAATGGAACCGGTCTTGGCAATCCGCTCCATTAGTTCGTCGGAGAACCAGCCTTCGGCTCTGGCAATGGCGACGAAGTCTTCGTTCACGTCCGGCATCATCACGCCGGCCTGGTTGCGCATGAAGGCCACCGCAAAGATCGGTTCCAGCCCCGACGAGCATCCCGCTATGATGGAGATGGTCCCGGTGGGGGCCACTGTGGTGACGTTGCAGTTGCGCAGGAGCTGCATGGGACGGATGCGCTGTCCGCTTTCGTCCCGGGCGCAGGTTTCGTCCGGTCCCCAGATCGAGCGGGCCCACTCCGGAAAGGCGCCCCTCTCCTCGGCCAGGCGCTGGGACTCCTTCTTGGCCTCGGTATCCAGAAACTCCATCAGCCGACGTCCAAAGGCGATGCCCTCGTCCGAGTCATACGCGATTCCCAGGCGGATGAGCGCGTCGGCAAAGCCCATCACGCCGAGACCGATCCGGCGGATCCGCTTGGCCAGGGTCTCGATTTCCGGCAGCGGGAACTTGTTGACGTCGATGATGTTGTCGAGGAAGTGAGTGGCCAGATGGATGTCGCGCCTGAGCGCGTCCCAATCCATCCTCCCGTCCTTCACGTGGATACCGACGTTGAGGGATCCGAGGTTGCAGACGTCCCAGGCCAGGAGCGGCTGTTCGCCACACGGGTTGGTGGCCTCATAGGCACCCAGGTGCGGGACCGGGTTGTGGCGATTGGCCTCGTCGATGAAGAAGACGCCCGGCTCACCGGTGCGCCAGGCACCTTCGATCATCCGGTCCCAGACCATGCGCGCGTCGAGCTGTCCCACGACCTTGCCATCGTTGTGCGGGTCCTTCAGGTCATAGGACGTGCCCGCCTTCACCGCTTCCATGAACTTCGTGGTCACCGCGACCGAAATGTTGAAGTTGGTCACCTGCGTGAGGTCTTCCTTGCAGGTGATGAACTCCATGATATCGGGGTGATCCACGCGCAGAATGCCCATGTTGGCGCCCCGGCGGGTGCCACCCTGCTTCACCGCGTCAGTGGATGCGTCGTACAGCTTCATGAAGGAGACCGGCCCGCTCGCCACGCCGGTCGTGGATCGCACCATTGACCCCTTGGGGCGCAGTCGGGAGAACCCAAAGCCGGTCCCGCCACCACTCTGGTGAATGAGGGCCATCGCGCGGAGCGTGTCGTAGATGCCGTCGTGGCCATTGGAAAGCGAATCAGCCACCGGCAGTACGAAACAGGCCGACAGCTGCCCCAGCGGGCGCCCCGCATTCATGAGCGTCGGGCTGTTGGGCAGGAAGCGGCGTTCCGTCATGAGGCGATAGAAAGCCTCCGAGCTCTCCGTCACGACAGCATCAGACGCCCCATAACGACGATCCGCTTCGGCAACCACCGTTGCCACCCTCCAGAACAACTGCTCCGGAGTCTCCACCGGCGTCCCCTGCTCGTTCTTGACGAGGTAGCGCTTCGCGAGGACGGTCCGGGCGTTCTGCGAGAGCGCGGTGGGGCCGGCAGGAGGGGTGGACGGGAGGGACATTTTTTTCTGACCTCGGGTTGCTGGTTACTTCATGGAGCTGGCTGGTGCCGGCAGAATCAGAGCACTCACTGGCAGAACGCTACCGGACAGTCCTCCATACGGCCGGAAGCAGCCCGGTAGGATTCCCGCTCACGGGACACTGCTTTTCAGTCCGTGATCGGTGGGGGCGCATAGTACTAGCCCACGTGTGTCCACACCAGCTTCTTGTAAAGTGTGATGTTCCAATAATTTATGGCCAGTCGGTCATTTTTTGCAGGCCCGGAGTGGATATCAACAATCCGTCCCAGAAGGCGTGCCCCGAGAACTCCTTCGGCAGACCCGGCCGCCCCAATATCCGGTTTCCGCAAGCACCACCCTTCCTGCAGAGATTTGCACTGCGCCGGACTGCGACCTTGTTGATCACAAACATGCTGGGAGGCACCCAGCCGTCTTGACATGCCGTCTTTACAGGGTTGCATAAGCAACTCCACCACCACAACCCGATGGCACGACCGACGAAAGCAAACCAGCAGTCCCGCCGGGATCGTACCGCGCTTGCCGCAGCACTGCTGGTCGTGCTCCCCCTGGCCGCCTGCAGCGATCTCTTCCCCTGGCACAAGCCGGTCGTTCGTGCCTTCATATCCGCCGGGCTGCCGCAATGCCCTGACTCCCTGTCACCGTGCGCGACGCTCACCACCCTGCCACGTGACTCGCAGCTCCTCGCACGTCTGGACGGGCAAACACCGCCGGACTCGGAATGGCTCGTCCAAACCACCGGGATCCAATGGACCGAAGCGGAACGACAGCACGACGGGCTGCATCTCAAGCTCCCCGTCCCACCCAAGGGCGAGCGGCAATCGGTCTACGTGCTGGAGACTCTGCGTTCGGAAACGGCGCATGACAGTCTCCTCAGCATTGCATCGAACGGCGGGATAGTCATCTGGCTCAACGGCTCCCTGCTCGCAGCGAGTCGCAGCGCGGACAGACCTGCACGTGTCCACCAGAATCTATACACCGCACCTCTGAAGCAGGGCGTGAACCTCCTGCTCTACCGGGTGCTGACCAACAATCCGGAAGCGCAGTTCCATCGTGAGTGGCTTCCCCGGACCGCTCTGCCCGACCTGCTGGCCTCAGCCATGGATCTGGGTGTCTATTCCACCCTGGCCAGCAGGCCAATCATGGCGGATTCGGCCATCTCGGTACCGCTCCTGGCACCCGAGCTGCGGATAAGTGATGGCCCGATCCTGCATTTCCGATGGTTGTCGATGGCCGGGGACAGTCTGGCCGACGGAGGACGCTTCCCTGGACCTTATCCCGGCGAGCTTCCTCTCCCTTCGCAGTTCCATGGAATGGCTGTGCTCCGGACGGAGGTCCTGGACGCCGCCGGAACAAAGCGCCTCTACGTCGAGGACGCTCCGGTTTTCGCGGACTCCACCGCCCGGCGGCTTTCCCGAGAACTGGCCGCCAGCGATCCCGGCGATGATCCCATCGGCATCGCCCGGAGGGACGCCGTTCGCGAGGTATTCCGTCTGGAGTCCGATTCAGCCGGCAGGAGCCGGGATCCATGGCTGGGAGCCCAGGTCCTGGCCTCTCTCTATCGTTATGTGCGGCAACCGGACGCCTTCCAGCGCTTCCTCGGTCCGCAGGTCTGGGGCTATCGGGCTGATGACGGCACGGTCCAGCCTTTCTGGCTCACTGTGCCTCCTGGGGCAGTCGAACTCCCCAACGCGACCTCGAAGGATCGACCTGGACTGATTTTCTGGGTGACTCACCATGTCAATCCGGACTTCTGGGCGGGACGCGGAAGGGTCACTGGTTTCCTGATCCACATGGCCACCCTGGGATCCAGTTACGGTACCTTTGGCGTCATGCTGCACCTTCGTGGGCTGCACGACTTCGATACCGTTGCCGTCAAGGAACTTCCAGCCATCACCAAACAGGTTGCCTCGGTCTTTGCCATTGACACTTCCGCCGTTGGCATGATGGCCTGGAGCAGCCACGCGCTCGAGAGTGTCCAGATGTCGTTGGATCCGAAAGTATCCGTCGCCTGGCTGGGACTGGCGGGACCCGCCATGCACATCGAGAAGCGGGAACTCAACCGCGTCCTGGACTCCCTGCGCTCCTTACGGCCCCGGCTTCACTGGCTGGTGTGGCGCGGGGCTGAAGACTCCGTGGTGACAAGCGAGGCCACCAACCCCTGGCTGAAGATGGTACGAAGGAAGGGTTTCGACGTTCGCTACCGGATCATTCCCTGGTCGACTCATCTGACTGGGTTCTTCGAGGATGTCGAGTCCGACCTGCACCGGAGCGTGGCCAATCGATTCCGGGGCGCCGCGGGCAAGGCATTGCGGGACTCTCTGGAAGCCGAGGTGTCGGCACGCCGAAATTGACCGCTGTCGATCATCGCGCAGGGACTTGGCGGACGTTGCTTTCCGGTATGCTCGCCGGGAGACCACTGGTCTCCGGATCCGCGGCCGTGTTGGGAGTCCTGGTGACACTGTCTGCATTCGCGGTCGATCCGGTTGCAAGAGACGCGTACCTGACACCCAAGGCATATGTCCTGCCGCTCATGTCCGCCGGCGCACTGCTGCTCTGGGCGGTGCGCTTCCGGCGCAATCCCAGTGAAAGGCTGAACCTGACCGTCCTTGAACTCATCCTGGCGGTCAGCCTCACCTGGGCAGTCCTCCTGAACCCACAATGGACAGCTACGCGGGAGGGAAGCTGGTTCTGGCAGTCACTGGCCGGTCTGGTGCTGACCTTTGTGGCCCGTCAGCTCTGCAATCGTCAGGCGGGGGGCACGGAGGGCACGGGAGGCACGGTGACACCCACCGCCCCGGATGGTCCACTCACCGGTCAAACCCAGCGCGCCGCGTCCCTGGCGGATCTCCTTGCCGCACTCTGGATCGTGGGCTCGGCATTGGCCGTTCACGGTATCCTGGAGGGATTGGCGGCAGGCGCTTTCCGACTGACTGACGGCATCGCCAAGACATCGGTGACGTCGGTCGTGGGACACGCGAACAGCTTTGGCGCGTGCATGACCGCGGGAATCATTGCAGCTCTGGCTTCCGCCGCGCACGCCCGCCGCTTGACCGTTCGCCTGGTGCTCCTTGGTGCCGCCCTCCTTCAATTGACTGCGTTGCTCCTCAACGGGAGCCGCGGCGCGCTGCTCGGCTTGCTGGCCGCCGGCCTGATCGTGTTCACCCTGCGCCGATTCGTGGCTCCGCGCGGCAGCCCGGAAGCACCCACGACGGATCCAATCCGTCGCCATTACCGGCGACGCCTGGTGGTCGCCGTCCTCGCTGCGCTGGTTGCGATCGTCCTGGCCGGCGTCCTGCTGAACCAGATCAATCCGGCATCCGGTCGCGGACGGCTGATTGCGTGGCGGATCTCCGGAGCCATGGTGGCGGACAGGCCGCTGACAGGCGTGGGCACCGGGCGGTTCGGTGTGGAATGGGGGCGCTACCAGGCGGAGATCTGGCGCGACCGGGAACACAGCGAGTTCGCTCGTCAGGCGTCCGCGAGGTGGCAGCCCAACAGCGAGCTCCTCTACCGACTCGCCGAGCGGGGCCTGCCGGGTGGAGTCCTCTATGTGCTGCTATGGGCCGGAGCGCTGGGTTTCCTGCTGCGCACCATCCTTCGGCGCGAGGGAGTACCGGCCCTGGACTGGGGACTGTTGGCGGTGCTGATCGCCATCGTGACGCACTCTCTCGTGGACTCTGTCATGCTGTGGGTTCCCACTCTGGTGACCGCGCACCTGGTCCTGGGACTGGTACCGGCTCCCAGCCTCCTCCGAACGAACCTTCCCCGGCCCCTGACGCGCCAACTGAGTCTGGCTCTGGCACTGGTCTGGACGGGTATCGTTGGTTTCAGGACGTTCCGGGAGTATCCCGGCTACCGGCTTTGGGCCGAAGCTTCACGCAGCAGCGGTGCTGGTCGTCTGGAGCTTCTCAGGCAGGCTGAGCGCCGCCTGCCAGCCATGTCGGAACTGCGGTACGACCTGGGAGTCGCCTTGCTCGATGCCGGACTGCCGGAAGAGGCGGTGGAAGTTCTCCGGCATGGGCTGGCGGTGCTGGACGGGTCGCAGAGCAGACTTGCCCTTGCCGAGGCAGAGCTGGCGATTGGATCACTGGACTCCGCGAGGCTGAACGCCCGCATGGTCGAGATGCGTTACCCGGACCTGCTGAGGCCGCGCCTGCTGCTGGCTCGCATACATCACGCTGCGGGGCGGGAAGCGCAGGCGCGGGCGGCCCTGACGAGCTGCATCCGGCGGGAGACGTACTATCGGAGTGCCCCGGTTGATTCCGTGGCGGCGGAGGCTGCCACGTTATGGCGGAACTGGTATGATGATGAACCTCCACGCTGATCTCGACGATGCCGGTTTGTCCGGCGATGGGCTGGAGCCTGACGACGGGCACCGTACGACCGACCTGGTCGAATCGCGCGTGCCCGGTGTGCTCCTCCCGGTCCTGGCGACTCTGGCACTTGTCGCCATCTGGAAGGTGGTGCGCCAGTTGTTCTGGTAGGACGCCCTGGTTGCGGTCACACGCACCGCACGGGTCGGACTCGACACCGTGCGGGCTCCCTTCAGCTCACGCCGCGCCCTCCCACGATGATGTTGGGGATGTTCCGTGAACGCAGCAGTTCATTGAAGGCTCCCACATCGCCGGTCAGGAGCGCATCGAGCTGACCCAGAATCCGCTGCAACTGACCGTTCAGCAGTTGTTGTACTTCGGCGTGCTGATCCGTGGGGCGGTAGTCGCTGCTGGAAATGCCGTTGGCGAGGTAGTTGAGCTTGGAGAGGAGCTTAGCGCCAAAGCGAACACCATCCTGCCCTCGACCCGTCAGGCGCAGATCCACGAGGTTCATTTCCAGATCCATCAGTTTCTTCTGCAGAGCAACAGTCGCGCGCCGGACCGAGTCGTCCGTCACCACCCGGTTCAGGGCTTCCAGTTGAGCCCGCACGCTCTCGATCCGATGGACACCCTCGGCGCCGTCATTCATGTCGCGCGCAATCGTGTGGAGCATCGCCACCTGGGACGCAATTTCCGCCTCCGTTCCACCCGAGTTTGGATCCTTGCGGACTTCCAGGGGGCGGGTCTGGACCCGACCGTCCACGGTCAGGCGTACGGTGTACTGGCCCGGAGGGGCGAGGATCGAGAGACGGCCGGTACCCGGAGCCGTCCGCCCCTCGGGCCCCACCTCGATGTACGGGGCGTACATCGGACTGGTCAGCAGACGCACCTCCATGGTGGGTTCGTAGCGGAGGTCCCAGTAGACCCGGTTGATCCCGGTCCCATTGGTACCGGCGAGCGTCCGCACCACCTTCCCTTCTCCATCCAGGATTTCCAGGGACGGCCGCGCCCGGGCCGGCGCCTTCAAGTAGTAATTGATCGAGGCACCGTACTCCGGATCCTCCCCCGTGGTGGGATCATCGTACGTGGTTGATGGTGCGGTTATGGGACGGAAGCGATATGCGGCGCGCAGCTCGAAGAGGTGCGAAGGACTGGCAATCACCTCGGGCGTGAGCTGACGCAGCGGCGTTATGTCATCCATGATCCAGAAACCACGACCATAGGTCGAGATTACCAGGTCGCCGAATGTCTCCTGCGTGACGATACCGGAGACCGGGGCATGCGGCAGGTCGTTCTGCAACGGCTGCCAGTGATTGCCATCGTCGAAGGAGACATAGATCGCGTTCTCCGTGCCCACATAAAGCATTCCGGGACGGACGGGATCCTCGAGTATGATCCTGGCGTAACTCAGCATGCTCTTCGGGATGCCGTCGACTATGAGCTTCCAGGTGCGGCCATAATCCTCCGTCCGGTAGATCCACGGATCACGGTTGTTCATCTGATGGAAATCGACGGTCAGGAATGCCTTCCCGGGTGCATAACGGGACGGCGCGATGCTCCGGATCGATCCCCAGGGTGGAAGGTCCGGCAGATTGCGCGTCACGTTTGTCCACGTGGCACCGTTGTCCCGCGTGAGCTGCACCAGGCCGTCGTTCGTACCCACCCAGATCACTCCTTTTTCCAGCGGCGATTCGGCGATCCCGTAAACGACTCCGGCGTACTCAACACCGATATTGTCGCCGGTGAGGCCGCCGGAACTCTGCTGGCGGCTCTTGTCATTCAGCGTGAGATCGGGGCTGATCACCTCCCACGACTGACCACCGTTCGTGGTGCGGTGCACGTGCTGACTGCCCACGTAGATCGTATTGTGGTCATGAGGGGATATCTGCAGGGGTGAGTCCCAGACGAAGCGGTACTTGTGCTCCGCCGGCGGACCGTTCAGTTGGGCCGGCCAGATCTCCACGTTCCGGAACTGACGACGGTCCTCGTCGAAGCGAACCACTATGCCACCCACCATCCCCGAACCCGAGGCGGTCGACCAGATGATCCGCGAGTTCGTGGGATCGGGCGTGGCCCAGCCCGATTCACCACCACCCACCGAGTGCCACATGCCCCGGGAAATGCCCGCGCTCCTCCCACCCATCACGCGGCTGTTGCTGGGCCCCCGGTAGGAGGGTTCGTCCTGCTTGTTCCCCAGGACGTTGTAGGGTATCTCGTTGTCCACTGTCACGTGATACATCTGCGCATTGAGAAGGCGTTGCCGGTACCACGTCCGGCCGCGATTCCGTGTAATCGAAAGGCCCTGATCGTGCGCCACGATCATCCGGTCGGGATCGGTGGGATCGATCCAGATATCGTGGTGATCACCTCCAGGCGCTTCTCCCCTGGGAACCACCTCGATCGTGCGTCCGCCATCGATGGTCCGGGAGAACGATGCTGTCAGGAAGTACGCCTCGTCGGGATCGCTGGGCGACACGGCCATGCGGGAGTAGTAGTGCGCCCTCCCCATGGCGTTGCGGTCGCGGCTGATCAGCGCCCAGGTGTCACCCCCATTGTCCGTGCGCCAGAGCTGACCGCTTTCCGTCTCCTGCCCGTTCCAGGGGATGCCATCCCCGGTCTCTATCAGAGCGTACACCCGCTCGGGATTCGAGTATGCGATCGCCACGGCAACCTTGCCCACGGGCTTCGTGGGAAGGCCGCGGCCGGTCAGGCGATTCCAGGTCACGCCACCGTCAGTGGACTTGAACAACCCGCTGCCGGGCCCGCCGCTGGTACGCCCCCACGTCCGGATCTCCAGCTGCCACATCCCGGCGTAGAGGACGCGGGGATTGACGGGATCCATCGCCAGGTCGGAGCAGCCGGTGTTCTCATCCACGAAGAGCGTCTTCGTCCAGGTGACGCCGCCATCGGTCGACCGGAATACTCCGCGCTCGGGCTGCGGCCCGTACGCGTGCCCCAGGGCGCACACCAGAACAACATCGGGGTTCCGCGGGTGCACCACCGTCCGCGGGATGCGTCCCGTCCGTTCGAGCCCCATGAGGGTCCAGGTCTTTCCCGCGTCCAGCGACTTGTAGACTCCCTGCCCGAGCGAGATGTGGCTCCGGATCTTTCCCTCGCCGGTACCGGCATAGATGACGTTCGGGTCGCTCGGGGCAATGGCCAGCGAACCAATCGACTGAACGACCTGGTCGTCGAATATCGGCGACCAGTTGGTTCCCGCGTCCGTCGTCTTCCAGATTCCGCCTGACGCGGCACCCACATAGTAGGTGAGCGGATCACCCGGGATTCCCGCCGCCGATGTAAAGCGATTCCCCTCGGGGCCTATCGTCCGCCAATGAAGGCGACTGTACAGCGACGGGTCCACGGGAGGGGACTGAACCGCTGCGTTGCGATTGGCGACCTGTGCCAGAATGCCGACCGGCGTCAGCACCATGGAGACAATGGCTGTAACCAGGACGGCAATCGCCGGACGGAGGCGGAGAGTGGCGCACATGGAAGTGAGGGCTGAAGGGTTCGGGTCAGCGATTGCTGGTCGTTCCGAGATCCGTGGCACGCACCTTGGTGCTGAAGTTGGAGCAGTCGCGACGCGCCGTCCATACCGGACAGGCACCCTGGGAAGTCGGTACGGGCCGCCACGCGGACCGGTGGTCCCCCGCCGGCACCCCGGCACTCGCAGCGTACCTGTCGCCCGTTCCCGGGCCCACCGGGCGCGGGCCCGCTGGCCCGGGATTCTTGTCAGGCGCGTCCGGCCGAGTGACTTTCCAGCACGCGCTGCCATGACCCGATCCGCCCCCGAACACATGAAACTCCTCTTCATGGCTGTTTCCCTCCTGCTGTCGCTTGCGCCAGCGACCGTCCCGGCCCAGGCCCCGGTGGACCGCTCCCGCGGTGTCCGGATCGGTGATCTCACATGGGTGGAAGCGGAACAGTACCTGGACTCATCCACCGTCGTCGTGATCCCGTTAGGTGCGGAAGCCAAGGAGCACGGGCCCCAGCTTCGGCTGCGCAACGATCAGTTGCTGGCACAGTACTACTCGGATCGGGTCCTGGCGGCCACGCCGGTGGCGCTATACCCCATGATCACCTACAGCTTCTATCCCGCCTTCGTGGAATATCCGGGATCCACGTCGCTGAGCTTCGATACGGCCCGTGACATGATCATCGATATCATCCGGTCCATCGCCCGGCACGGCCCCCGGCGGTTCTACGTCCTCAATACCGGTGTTTCCACCGTGAGGGTTCTGCAGCCCGCACAGGACTCCCTGGCAGCGGACGGGATCCTCATGCATTTCACCAATGGAGGTCCCCGCACCCGTGCCGCTGAGGAAAGGCTGCGCCAGCAGGCCGGTGGCACACATGCCGACGAGTTCGAAACGTCGATGATGCTCTACATGTATCCTCAGTACGTGGACATGACCAGGGCAGCGAAGGACTTCCACCCGGGACGGAGCCCACTCACCCGCGACTCGGCAGCGGCAGCAGCCGCGGGTTCGACGTGGTCGAGAACGGGAATCTTCGGCGACGCAACACTGGCCACCCGGGAAAAGGGGCGCGCCGTCGTCGAAGCGCATGTGCTGGATATTCTCGACGGGATTGCCGTACTCCGGCGCACGGCAATTCCGTGACCGCAGCGGTCACGTACCGACGTATTGGCGACTGCCCAATGCAACGCTGACCCCCGGAACCGAAACGGGGCAGCCGGCTGGCTCAAGGATTCGCGTTCAGTTGATCCAGGCCATGCAACAGGCGGGTGAAGAAACCGACCGCGGTGACATAGTCCGCGACCGACACCCGCTCGTTGAGCCCGTGAACCCGCTCCCTGTCTCCCTCACCCATCGGGATGGGCAGGAAGCGGAAGACCCGCTGGGAATGCTCACCCCAGTACTTGGCGTCCGTGCCCCCCATCACCAGGTACGGAACCACCGGCACTTCCTCGCCCGGCGCCATGGCCCGGATGGAGTTCTCGATGAGTCGATAGGCGGATGAGTTCACGTCCGATACCGGCGAAGGGTCCACGCGGGCGCTGTCCGTCGGCTCCACGGCAATGAGTGTGTCGTTGATGACGGCCCTGACCCGATCCATCACCGAAGCCATGGTTTCGCCGGGAACGATGCGGAAGTTCACCACCGCGACCGCTTCCGGCGGCAGAACGTTGTCCTTGACACCTGCCTGCAGCATGGTGGGGGCGGTGGTCGTGTGCAGGAGCGCTCCCCCAAGGGGATCGGCCTGAAGCAAACGCTGCACCAGTGGTTCCGTCAGCCACATGTTGGCCAGAACCAGCTTTTGACCAAATGGCGCATACGGCGTGAGGGCCTTCAGCATCGCGCGCGTAGGTGCATTGAAACTGTACGGAAAGGGACTTGCCTCCAGCGCCGCTATGGCACGACTCAGCGCCCCAACCGCGGTTCGCGCACCGGGCATCGAGGAGTGCCCACCCTCGGCTTCCGCACGCAGCCGGAGCGACAGGTAACCCTTCTCGGCAATACCCACTATGGCCGCGCGACCCTTGATGCCCGGCAGCAGTCCACTCGCCATGAAGCCGCCCTCATCCAGCACCAGCGCCGGCTTGACGCCGCGAGCCACAAGCGTGTCCACGATGGCCCGCGCACCATAACGACCGCCAACTTCTTCGTCGTGTCCGTATGTCAGGTACACGGTACGAGCCGGCCGGAACCCCTGCGCCAGGAGACCCTCCACCGCATCCAGCGATGACAGCACCGTGGTCTTGTCATCCAGCGTACCACGGCCCCACACGAATCCTTCGGCGATGTCACCGGAGAACGGCCCGTGTTTCCAGTCCGCCAGGTTCGCCTCCGGGACCGGAACCACGTCCATGTGCCCCATGATCACGACCGGGTCAGCAGTCGAGTCGGTACCGGTCCAGGTATACAGCAGGCTCAGTCCGGCGATCTTCTCACGCTTCAGGGTGGCGTGCACACGGGGGAATGCTCCCTCCAGGAATGCATGAAAGCCCAGGAACGCGGCCGTGTCTATCGGAGCTCCGGACGCATACGACACCGTGGCGAACTTCACGGCGTTGGAGAGGTGCTGCGCCACGACCACGGAATCGATCGCAACGGATGGCGTGGAGTCCGCCGCCACCGCGGCGACCGGAGCCGGAAGGCGCAGCGTGCGGTACACCATGTATCCGAAGAGCGCTACCACCGCGAGAACGAGGACCTGGAAAAGTCGCTTCATATTTCTGGCTCCGTTGGCCACCAGTCACTCCGGGACCGACCATTCCGGGAGTCGGGCTGGCCAGCCTGTCGGGATCTGTCTGCGCATCCAGTTAGAAACTCCGTCACATCCCGGTCATCATGTCCCAGAATCGCGGTTTCCGCATCGGGTCACGATTCCCGGGTGCCGCATCCGGCACGGCCTGCGCCGGGATCTCATGGCGTCCAAACTGGCACCGGGCCGCGCCATACGCCAGCGAAGCGCACGCGAGGTTTCGAGCTGTCATCCGCCCGCTCCCGTGGCTACCTTCGCGGCACCCATCATTCCCGAGGGAAACATGCTCCGGCTCAGCCGCCTCCCGGTGATCCTGTTCGCCGCCATCGCCTGTGAAGGTGGCAGGGTGGACCGCGAAACGGCCGACCTGCTGATCACGGGTGGCACGGTGATCACGATGGATTCTGCCCGCCGGGTTATCGACAACGGTGCTGTTGCGGTAGTGGGCGATCGCATCGTTGCCGTGGGAACCACCGCCGAGTTGACAGCAGAGTTCAGGGCCGCGGAGGTGATCGACGCCACCCGCAAGGTGGTGATGCCCGGACTGATCGATGGCCATGGCCACGCCGGCCACGGCCTGGTGAAGACTCTGGGAGCCGACCTGGGTCGCTTCAACGAGATCACGGAGAAGATCTATGCGCACGGGTCGACGCCGGAGTTCTGGCGTGCCGATGCTCTTCTCACCGGTCTGGAGAAAATTCGCTTCGGGGTGACCACCTCGCTGGTCTACTTCGGTGGTGGCGACATGGTGAGTCGCACCGATGATCCGAAATACGGTGACGCCATCCTCCAGGCCGTGGAGGAAACGGGTCTGCGGTACTTCCTGGCCGTCGGGCCGCGGCGACCACCTTTCCCGCGCGCCTACACTGAATGGGTGGGCGACAGTTCCCATGAAACCAGCGTGACCTTTGAACGCCAGCTGGAAGTCACCGAGGATCTCATCAACCGCTGGAACGGCGACGGGGATGGCCGGATCCACATTGCGGTGATGTCGCCGACCATCGACACCGCTGGCGCCGGAATGACACGCGCTGAACTGGAGGAGGCCCGGAGAGAGGCCCTGGCGACCCGGGCCCTCTCCAGGGAACACGGTGTCCTCTTCACCGAAGACGGTCATACCACGGGAACCGTGAAGTTCGCCGACCAACTGGGAATACTGGGGCCTGACGTGATCCTGTCTCACGCGACGGCACTGACTCCGGAGGAAGTCGGCATCCTGGCGCGCACCGGAACGCGCATCTCGCACAACCCCAGCGCCATCGCGGCGCAGCGGCGCCCGTTCCTGCTGACGGAACTCCTCGATGCCGGTGTCACCGTGATGCTGGGGTCCGACGGTGTGGCACCCGACCGGAGTTACGACATGCTACGTCATGTCTTCCAGGCCATGCGATACCACCGCGCGAGACTGCATGATCCCTCCGTACTTCCCGCCGGGAAGGCTCTGGAGATGGTGACGGTGGACGCCGCGAAGGCGCTGGGCCTGGAAGAGGAAATCGGGTCACTGGAGCCCGGTCGGAAGGCGGACATCATACTCATCGACATGTGGCGTCCACACCTGCTGCCGTCCAACATGCCGGTCTATCGCGTGGCCTACTTCGCCAATGGGAATGATGTCTCCACGGTTCTCGTGGACGGCCGGGTCATCATGCGGGACCGACGGGTACTGACAGTGGACGAGGATTCCGTGCTGACCGCTGCCGACCGGGAAGCCGGACTGGCCATCCGGCGCGTCGGTCTGGAGGAAGCTGCACGGATCCCGGATGGATTCTGGGGCCGGAGCCGGATGCCACCAAGGTAGTTTCAGATCCTGCTCCCGGGCGCACCGCTGAGGCGCGGACTTCCGTTCACCCGCCGGGGTCACTCCAGGGACCGAACCGCCTGATCGCTCTGCCCGGCATGCACGATCGACGACAGCTCGACCGGGATTCCGTCAGACAGATCCAGATTGCAGTGTTCCGCGTAGAACAGGCTCTGAAGCCGTTGACGACTACTGACCCTCAACGATCGGAAAGCCCGGCCACGCTCCACCGCCTCGCCGACTGGCTCCCTGAAACGGCTGACGACGTACGCCACGCGGTCGGCTGCGTCTACCGGTATCTCGAGGTAGCGGTCCGAGAGATCAGCCATGCGGAATAGAACCGCCTTCTTGAGATCGTCGCATGTGTCTTCCTGGGTCAGGCCGGCGGACCCGATGCAGAATACGTTTCGTCCGATGTTCAGGGCGGTGATCGCGAGGTGGTATACGTCCGTCACGATGTAGCGGCAGCGCCGGATGGTGCTCAGCGCCCGGGTGTACCGGGCGTTGCACCACGGAGCGATGTGTTTCCCGAGCAGCCAGTCGATGGCCATTCCGCGCTGTCCGGTCCGACGCTCGATTTCCCGTGCCAGACGCCGTCCCTCGACGCTGCTCAACGTCCGGCCGAACGCATAGCCGAACGTCGGTGCACCGGATGGCGGCGCATCACCATGATCCAGCAGGGTCGCACAATCCAGTCCGGGCACCACATTGGTCAGGGCACAGGACCGGAGTTCAGCGGCCGAAAGCCAATCCCGTGGGACGATGGCGTCGAAACGCGACAGGAGCGTCACGTATTCCTCGATCGCCGCCACATCGCCAAGTTCGGCGAGAACCCCCAGAAAGCAGGTGCCGACGGAAAACCAGCGCTGACCCGGCCTGCGGATGCGGTCCATCATCAGGCACTTCTCCTTCCAGCAGCGGAAGCCCTCGTGAATTGTCGTGCGGTGCTTCCTGGCGTGCCGTGGACCGAAGTTGCGCCTTCCCCATAGAGGATGCTGCTGAAAGTCTCCCCAGAAAACTATGGTTTCGTAGCTGTCCAGTTCCTCCGCGGACCCCAGAACGCGATACCGAAGGCGACCGACGCGGGCGTGGCCGGTGAACTTGACGAGTTCAAAGGGCCAGCCGGAAACGGAAAAAAACTGCTGAGCCGCAAGGTCGACGGAGTACATCCCCAGGTTCCGCCTGCCGGGGTTGTGGGCGCAGACCACGGCAATCATGAAGCGGCCACCGCCGGCAAACGGTGGCTGCCATTTCCGGGATCACCCAGGCCGGCACCGCCCAGTGGACGCGAATACGTGCCAGCGTGGGGAGGAAGCGTATCCACCCCGAGGCCACCAGGCGGACCGGTATCCGACATCCGGGGGACGGTCGGCATGGCCAACATTAGCGCTTCCTGGTCCAGTCAACCAGTCATTCCGGCAACTGAAATACGTCATTTCTTCGGCGGCGTACCAAAAGGCCAGGGGTGGGCCAGTTCACATGGCGCGACACCCAGCGCCTGCATTCCAGCGCGGAAGCGCTCGACGGACCAGAGGGGATCCAGAAAGGGATTGCTTCACCGGAGCCAGCCGACCCCGACGCGCCCTGCAAATGCGAACAGAGCAGGACCGGACACCAGCCCGGCCCTGCTCCATCGAGTCCCGGCCCTTCTACTCGTTCCCTTCCAGCGCGAATCCCGTCTCCGCGAAACTGGGAGCGAAGATTCCCGGCAGGGGCCCCTCGGCCTCCGGCAGTTCCGTCGCGACCGGCATCTCCATCCCTTCGATCTCCACATCGAGGTACCGGTATTGACCCGTTCCAGCCGGGATGAGGTGACCGATGATGATGTTCTCCTTGAGGCCCAACAGGTCGTCCTTGGCGCCACGGATCGCCGCATCGGTCAGAACCCGGGTGGTCTCCTGGAAGCTCGCTGCCGACACGAACGACTGCGTCGTAAGGCTCGCCTTGGTGATTCCCAGGAGCAACGGCTCGGCCGTCGCTGCCTTCTGCTTCTTTTTCTTGACCCGATCGTTCTCATCGAGGAAGACCTGACGGTCCACGTGTTCGCCTTCCAGGAACTCCGTGTCACCCGGCGAGACGATCCGGACCTTCTGCAGCATCTGCTTCACGATCACGCCGATGTGCTTGTCGTTGATCTTCACACCCTGCAGGCGATACACTTCCTGCACCTCATTCAGCAGATACTCCTGCACCGCACGCGGCCCCTTGATGCGGAGGATGTCGTGCGGATTGACGGGTCCTTCGGTGAGGCGGTCACCGGCGCGGACCCGGTCGCCCTCGTGCACCCGGAGGTGCTTGCCGGCGGGCACTTCGTACACCGATGCCTCCTGCGCCTCATCCACGGCCACCTGTCCGTCGATGGAACGCGTCGGCGAGACGAAGACTTCCCGCTTGCCGCGCTTGATTTCGCCGAAGCGTACCACACCGTCGATTTCAGAGATGGTGGCCGGATCCTTCGGGCGACGCGCTTCGAACAGCTCCGCCACCCGTGGCAGACCACCGGTGATATCCCGTGTCTTGTAGGCTTCACGGGAGATCTTGGCGATCGTCTCACCGGCGTGGATCTGCTGCGCGTCGTCGATGATGAGCTGCGCGCCCACCGGTATGACGAAGTCACGAACCTTCCTCTCCTTGCCGCCCTTCTTCTGCCAGATCTCGATGTGCGGGTGCAGACGCTTCTCACGATCCTCCGTGATCACCCGCTGGCGCAGACCGGTCAGTTCATCCAGTTCCTCACTGACGGTCTCATCCTCGACGATATCCACGAAGCGGATGGTTCCGTCGACGTCGCTTATGATCGGATTGGTGTACGGATCCCAGGTGAAGATGGCCTGATCCCGGACCACCTCGTCCCCGTCCTTCACCAGCAGCGCCGCACCCAGGGGTACGGCCAGCCTGGCGCCGACCGCGGCGTTCCGGTCACCCGACGTGCGGATGGCCAGCTCGCCTTCGTACGACGTCACGATGCGCTGCCCTTCCGGATTCTCCACCGTCACGAGACGGTCTCCGAACTCGATCGTCCCGGCCACCTTTGTCTTGCGTACCGTCTGTTCCGCGATGCGGGCAGCAGTACCACCGATGTGGAAGGTCCGCAGGGTGAGCTGGGTTCCCGGCTCGCCGATGGACTGCGCGGCGATGATTCCCACTGCCTCGCCCAGATCCACCATGCCCATGGTCGCCAGGTTGCGGCCATAGCACATGCGGCAGACGCCGCGGCGCGCCTGGCAGGTGAGCACCGAGCGGATCCTCACCGACTCGATTCCAGCCTCTTCTATGGCACGGGCAGTCTCCTCGCTGATCAGCTCCCCGGCCTCGGCCAGCACTGTGGGCTTGCCCGACTCATCGCGGCCGTGTGGATCGGTGACCTTCCTGGCGGCAACCGTACCAACGATGCGCTCGGAAAGAGGCTCGATGATATCCTCGCCTTCCTTCAGAGCGGACACCTCGAGGTCATTGGTCGTCTTGCAGTCTTCTTCCGCGATGGTGACGTCTTGCGCCACGTCGACGAGACGACGGGTGAGATATCCGGCATCGGCCGTCTTGAGTGCGGTATCCGCCAGACCCTTCCGCGCTCCGTGGGTGGAGATGAAGTACTCCACCACACTGAGTCCTTCCCGGAAGTTGGACTTCACCGGACTCTCGATGATTTCGCCGATGCCACCGGTCAGCTTCTTCTGCGGCTTGGCCATGAGACCGCGCATTCCCGCAAGCTGCCGGATCTGATCCCGGCTGCCGCGCGACCCGGAGTCGAACATCATGAACACCGGGTTGAAGCCGTTGTTCGATTCCCTCATGGTCTTCACCATGGCGTCCGCAACGTCCGAGTTCGCGTGTGTCCAAGTGTCGATGACCTTGTTGTAGCGCTCTCCGTTGGTGATGTTGCCGGTCGAGTACGCCCGCTGGAAGCGTTCCACGCGGGTCTCGGCCTCCTGAAGCAGTGACGTCTTTTCCTCGGGGATCTGCAGATCCTCGATGCCGATGGAGACACCGCCCCGGGTCGCGTGGAAGAACCCGAAGTCCTTGAGTCGATCGAGGAAACTCACCGTCGCGGAGAGTCCCATGGTCCGGTAGCACTCGAAGACCAGTTCACCCAGGGCCTTCTTCTTCATCTCCCGGTTCTGGAACTCCATGCCTTCAGGGAGGATGGCATTGAACAGGACGCGACCCGCCGTGGTCAGAATCCACCGGGGCTCACCGTCGACGGGAACGCGATAGCGAACCGCCGTATGGTACCGGGCGCGACCCGTGGCCAGGGCCATCTCCACTTCGGCGGCCGAAGTGTAGGACTTCACCGTTGCCTGAAGTTTGGTCTCCTTCTGGTAACGGTCGAAATCAGCCGGCGCCTTCGTGGCGAAGTAGCATCCCAGGACGATGTCCTGGGAAGGTTCCGCCACAGGACGTCCGTCCGAAGGCTTCAGGATGTTGTTCGAGGAAAGCATCAACAACCGGCACTCGAGCTGTGACTCGAACGACAGCGGCACATGGACCGCCATCTGGTCTCCGTCGAAGTCTGCGTTGAACGCGGCGCAGACGAGCGGGTGAATCCGGATGGCCTTGCCTTCCACCAGCACCGGTTCGAACGCCTGTATGCCCAGGCGGTGCAGCGTGGGCGCACGGTTCAGCAGTACCGGGTGGTCCCGGATGATCTCTTCCAGGATTTCGTACACCTCCGGACTCTCGCGCTCCACGATCTTCTTGGCGCGCTTGACGGTCTCGGCGATCCCCTTCTCGACGAGCTTGTGGATGATGAAGGGCTTGAACAGCTCCAGGGCCATCAGCTTGGGCAAGCCACACTGATGCAGCTGGAGTTCCGGGCCCACCACGATCACCGAACGGCCCGAGTAGTCCACGCGCTTGCCGAGCAGATTCTGGCGAAAGCGACCCTGCTTTCCCTTGAGCATGTCGGACAGCGACTTGAGCGGGCGCTTGCCCCGGCCCCTGATCGCCTTGGATCGGCGACCATTGTCGAAGAGCGCGTCAACCGCCTCCTGCAGCATGCGCTTCTCGTTGCGCAGAATCACTTCCGGAGCGCGATGCTGAATCAGCTTCTGCAGCCGGTTGTTGCGGTTGATGACGCGGCGGTACAGATCGTTCAGGTCGGAGGTGGCAAACCGACCACCATCCAGCGGAACCAGAGGACGCAGATCCGGCGGGATCACCGGGATCACGTCGAGAATCATCCATTCGGGGCGATTCCGAAGCTGCGCCGCATCCCCCGAGTTGCGGAAGGCGTCGACGATCTTCAGTCGCTTGAGTTCCTGCTTCTTGCGGTGCTGTGACGTCTCCGTTGCCACCTGGGCGCGGAGTTCATCGGCCAGCTTGTCCACATCGAGGCGTCGCAGCAGGTCGCGAACCGCTGGTGCTCCGATGTCCGCGTGAAAGGCCGCGTCGCCTTCCTCGCGGGCCTTCTGCCTCAGGTTCAGATACTCTTCCTCTTCCAGAAGCTGATTGGGGCGGACTTCCTGCGAACCCGGCTCGATGACGACGTAGTTCGAGTAGTAGATGACCTTCTCGAGATCGCGCAGAGTCAGATCCAGCAGGTTCCCCATGGGACTGGGGAGTGTCTTGAAGAACCAGATGTGCGCCACCGGCACGGCCAGTTCGATGTGCCCCATCCGTTCCCGGCGCACCTTGGAGAGCGTGACCTCCACCCCGCAGCGATCGCAGATGACACCCCGGTACCGGATGCGCTTGTACTTGCCACAGTGACATTCCCAGTCCTTGACCGGACCGAAGATCCGCTCACAGAACAAGCCATCCTTCTCGGGTTTGAAGGAGCGATAGTTGATGGTTTCCGGCTTGGTCACCTCACCCCAAGACCACCAGGTGCGGAGCCCCTGCATTTCGAGGCGTTCGCGTTCCTTGGAATCCCGGGGACCACGGATCTCCTCCGGTGAGGCGATCCGGACCTGGATGTAGTCAAAGGCCGACGCGCGGTTCTCGCGCGCATTGCGGAAATCGATCATCGATTACTCCTCGCCATCGCGGCCGAAGGCACCATTGCCCGTTCCATTCCCATCCTTGACGGCCATCCGTACATGGATGCCCAGCGCCTGCAGTTCCTTGACCAGAACATTGAAGGACTCCGGTACTCCCGGTTCCGGCAGGTTCTGGCCCTTTACAATGGCCTCGTAGACCCGGCTGCGTCCGTTGACGTCGTCGGACTTCACGGTGAGGATCTCCTGCAGGGTGTGGGCTGCGCCGTAAGCCTCCAGCGCCCATACTTCCATCTCTCCGAAACGCTGGCCACCGAACTGCGCCTTGCCGGCCAGCGGCTGCTGAGTCACGAGCGAATACGGCCCGATGCTCCGGGCGTGGATCTTGTCATCCACCAGGTGAGACAGCTTCAGCATGTATATCTCGCCGACCGTTACCGGGAACGCGAACGCTTCGCCGGAACGGCCATCCTTGAGGTACATCTTGCCACCCGGCGTCATGCCGGCCAGCCGCAGCAGTTCATGCGCGGCACCGTCCACATCCGCCTCGGATTTCCGGCCCAGCATACCCGCCAGACCGGGAAGTTCCATCTCCTCCAGAACCGCGGCTGGCTCCCTCGCAAGCTTCTTCTCCAGCTGGCGAATGGTGGCCTTGGCCTCGGCCTTCTGCTGCGGGGTGCTCTCACTGCCCTCCATGACGTCCGCATGCACCGACACCTGCGCCTGCAGTTCCCGCTGTTCGCGGTCGGCCAGTTCGCGCGCCGCCTGTGCCAGGAAGTCGCGTACCCGGTTGAACACGTCCTTGGTCTCCGGGGACCTTGTCCGACCACCGAGCCAGCTCAGCTTCGCGTCCCCCAGAAGGACCAGATCCCCACCCTTCCCTTCCTCCGACGTGACATCAGCCGCTATGGCCCGGACGTCATCATCCACGATGTTCAGCGGCGCGTTATGCAGGTTGAGCGTCTGCCTCCCCCAGGTGAGGCCGGCGAGCTTGAGTAGCAGCCCGATCTCCTCTTCATTGGCTCCCGAGAACGTCGGAGTCTTGGCGTAGAAGCCGAGGATCCTGGCCGCCCATCCCAGATGCGTCTCCAGGATCTGCCCGACGTTCATCCGGCTGGGCACGCCCAGTGGATTGAGAACTATGTCCACGGGCCGGCCGTCGGGGAGGAAGGGCATGTCCTCCTCGGGGACCACGCGGGCAACGATACCCTTGTTGCCATGGCGTCCGGCCATCTTGTCACCCACCGACACCTTGCGCTTCTCCGCGAGGTACACCTTCACCAGCTGTATCACACCCGGCGGGAGTTCGTCCGGCTGCAGGATGCGGTCGATACGCTCCTCTGCCTTTTCCTCCAGTCGCGCCTTCTCCTCGTTCGCCAGGTCGATGATGGTCCGGATACGATCGTTGGCCTTGCGGTTCTCCACCCTGAATGTCTTCAGGTCGATCTGCGCAAAGCGGATCCCAGCCAGCACCTCGGCCGTGAGCTTCGTCCCCGCCGGAATGGCCTCCTCGACGGTCCCCGCCTTGAGCGCCAACGCTACCGTCTCGCCCTCGAGGATCTCCTTCAGCTCGTCATCCCTGACCTCATTGACGCGTACCTTCTCCTCGCCTTCCAGGCGCCGCACCTCGCCGATGCGCTCGCCGCGATCCTTCTCGACGACCTGATCCTCCATGCGTGAAAAGATCTTCACGTCGATGACCACGCCTTCCATGCCCGGTGAAACCTTGAGCGAGGAATCCTTCACATCCTTGGCCTTCTCGCCGAATATGGCCGTAAGCAGCTTTTCTTCCGGGGACAGCTCGGTTTCACCCTTCGGCGTGATCTTGCCGACCAGGATGTCGCCCGGCTTCACATGTGCCCCAATGCGCACTATGCCCCTCTCGTCGAGGTCCACCAGCGACTCCTCGGCGACGTTGGGTATCTCACGCGTGATCTCCTCGCGTCCCCGTTTGGTGTCGCGGACGTGGAGTTCGAGTTCCTGGATATGGATCGACGAGTAGACATCATCCTTAACCAGGCGCTCCGAGAGCACGATGGCGTCCTCGAAGTTGTGCCCGTACCATGGCATGAATGCCACGGTGACGTTGGCACCCAGGGCGAGCTGTCCACCCTCAGTTGCGGCACCATCGGCCAGGGCGTCACCCACCTTCACCTTCTGACCCTGCCGCACGATGGGGCGCTGGTTGATGGCCGTGTCCTGATTGGTGCGCCAGTACTTCTTCAACCGGTAGCGGTCCTGCGTCGAAAGGCGTGCCAACGGCTGATCGTCCTCGCGCTTGCGTCCCTTCTCAGGCCGGGCGTCAACGATGATCTCATCGGCGGTCACACGGGTGACCACACCCGCGCGCCGGGCGATGACACAGGCACCCGAATCCCGCGCCACCTTCTCCTCCAGCCCCGTTCCCACCAGCGGCGTCCGGGGCAGGACGAGCGGAACCGCCTGTCTCTGCATGTTGGAACCCATCAGCGCGCGGTTGGCGTCGTCGTGCTCCAGGAACGGAATCAACGCGGCCGCAATGGATACCAGTTGCTCCGGAGCCACGTCCATGTAGTCGATCCGGGTCGGTGCAGTCAGCGGGAAGTCGTCGCGCCACCGGCACAGCACCAGCTCGTCGACGAAAGTGCCATCGGCGTTCAGCGGGGCGTTGGCCTGTGCTATGACCGCGTCTTCCTCGCGGTTGGCATCCAGCCACGCGATCTCGCTGGTGACCTTGCCGTTCCTGACCACCCGGTATGGAGTCTCCACGAAACCCAGTTCGTTCACCCGGGCGTAGCACGCCAGTGAGGTGATCAGACCGATGTTGGGACCTTCCGGTGTTTCGATCGGGCACATGCGTCCGTACTGCGAATAGTGCACGTCCCGGACTTCGAATCCGGCGCGTTCCCGCGTCAGACCGCCGGGCCCCAGTGCGGAGAGCCGCCGCTTGTTGGTCAGCTCCGCCAGCGGGTTGGTCTGATCCATGAACTGCGAAAGCTGCGATGAACCGAAAAACGCCTGGATGACCGCGGAAACCGTGCGGGCGTTCACCAGGTCGTCGAGCGAGATCTTCTCCGGGTCGGTGTTGATCGACATGCGCTCCTTGACCAGGCGCGCCATGCGGGAAAGACCCACCGAGAACTGATTGGCAATCAGTTCACCGACCGAGCGGATGCGCCGGTTGCCCAGGTGATCGATATCGTCCACATGGCCGCGACCCTCATGGAGTTCGACCAGGTACCGGAGGATGGCGATGAAATCGTCCTTGGTGAGAACCGTCGTCGACGGATCGATGCTGAGCCCCAGCCGCTGGTTGATCTTGTAGCGGCCCACCCTGCCCAGGTCGTAGCGCTTGGGAGAGAAGAAGAGTCGCTCCAGCGCCTGGCGTGCGGTGTCGCGGTTGGGCGCATCACCCGGCCGCAGCAGGCCATAAATGGACCGCAGTGCGTGGGTCTCTCCGGCCTCGACGAGTTTCTGGGCACGTTCCGTCTGGCTGTCGTCCGCCTTGAACCACTTCCTGCGTTCCTCGTCGCTCCAGTTATTGGTGTTGGTCGGGTCCTTGGCCAGGGTGTTCTTGATGAGCATGGACTCGGTGCGACCCGAGGGAACGAAAACGGACACACGCAGGATTTCCGCCTTCCGGAGCCGCTTCATGAGCGTCTCCTTGAGCGCCTGTCCGGCTTCGGCCAGGACTTCACCCGTCTCGGGCTGCACCACGTCACGTGCCAGGATACGGGGCGTGGAACGTTCGCCTCGCTCCAGCGCCTCCAGTTCGTCCCGCACATCCACCGTCATGTACGACGCGAAGACCTTGATCGACTTGATCCCCAGGCGGATCAACCGGCCAAGCACTTCCTCGGTCAGTTCATCGCCTTCCCGCACCAGGAGATCGGCCGCGGCGCGTTCCGCGGCTGCCTTGGCCTTCTTGGTCTTGGCCTTGGGTGCGTCGGGATCGGCTTCCTCGCCGGCGAGCATGATATCCTCGGCGATCACCGCGCCGAGGACTTCACGCTGATCGGTGCGGCTCTCCCGCTTGCGCGTGAGATCCAGTTCCCGAACACCGAAGAAGAGTCGCAGGATATCGCTGTTGCCGGCATAGCCGAAGGCGCGCAACAGCGCCGTGGCCGGGAACTTCTTCTTCTTGTCGATATGGACGTAGATGACGTCATGGATATCGACGGTGAACTCGACCCAGGAACCCCGGAACGGGATGATGCGCGAGGAAATCAGGCGCTGTCCGTTGGGGTGCGTCGACTCCTCGAAAACCACGCCGGGTGAGCGGTGCAACTGGCTGACGATGACGCGTTCAGCGCCATTGATGACGAAGGTCCCCAGGTCGGTCAGCAGCGGCAACTCACCGAGGTAGACCTCCTTCTGGATGATGTTGCGCGGGCGCTTCTGCCCGTTGACCTCCTCATTGATCACCAGTTGCAGCGTCGCCTTCAGGGGCGCCGAGTATGTCATGTCGCGCTCGATGCACTCCTCGACGGAGTACTTCGGTTCGCCCAGGACATAGGAGACGAAACCCAGCGAGAAATTCTCGTGGACGTCACTGATGGGGAACAGTTCCCGGAAGACACGCTCCAGGCCGCCGTCTTCCTGAGAGGACGGATCCTTCTGGAGCAGGGACTGGAAAGCCCGGGTTTGAATGTCGAGGAGGTGGGGCATTCCCATCCCCTCGCTGAGCTTCGTGAACGTGATCTGCTTCATCGTGTCAGGCATGATTCACCCGCGGGCAGGCGAAAAGAGCCATCGTCCCCGTCGCCGGGCAGGCGCGGGGGGATGACCTGGGGAAACAACGATTGTGGAGCGATGGGTGTGTCACGATTGCCGGTGTGGCTGAGGTGAGGGGCGACGCGGGGCGGAGGCCGGACCGGGCTCGTCCGCCGGCCGGCCACCCCGCGCAGCGCGCCTACTTCAGCTCCACGACTGCGCCGGCTGCCTCGAGCTTGGTCTTCACCTGGTTGGCCTCGTCCTTGGACACACCGGTCTTCACTTCCTTCGGTGCGCCGTCGACCAGGTCCTTGGCCTCCTTCAGACCCAGGCCGGTGAGTTCACGCACCACCTTGATGACCTGGATCTTCTGGGCGCCGGCTTCCTTCAGCACCACGTTGAACTCGGTCTGCTCCTCGACCGCCGGAGCGGCCGCGGCGCCGGCGCCACCGCCCGCGGGCGCGGCCACCGGTGCCGCGGCGATGGTCACGTTGAACTTCGTCTTGAAGTCCTCTATGAGCTCGGACAGTTCGAAAACCGACATGTTGCCAATCGCTTCGAGGATCTCTTCCTTGCCAAGTGTCGCGTTTGCCATTGTCATGCTCTCCGTTGAATCGCCTGGTCGTGCCGGCGTGATGAAAAGTTGTTTCGGGTGCGGCCAGCCGATCGCCGTCCGCGGGACTCGATCAGCCCTGCTCTCTCTGCACCTTCAGCGCTTCCACCGCGCCGGCGAAGTTCGTCAGGAGCGAGTTCATCGCGCCCAGGAACATCGACAGCGGGGCCTGCATGCTGGCTCCCAGCTCGGCGAGCATCTGCTCCCGCGAGGGCATCGAGGCCAGCTTCTTCACATGCTCACTGGTCAGTGGCTGACCTTCGAAAAGGCCACCCTTGACCGTGGGTCTCTGCTCGTTCTCCTTCGCGAAATCCGTGAGGACCTTTGCGGCCGTCACCGGATCCTGCGAAACGACGACGCCGGTGGGTCCCCGGAGAGGTTCGGTCGTCAGGCCGCTCTGGTTCACCGCTCGCAGCGCCAGCGTGTTCTTGATTACGACGTATTCCACGCCCGCCCGGCGCAGCCGGCGACGCAGTTCGGTCATGCGCTTCACGTTCAGGCCGGTGAAGTCGGTGAAATACAGCGCCTTGGCCTGGGTGATTCTGCCGCTCAGCTCCGATACGAGCTGTTCCTTGTCGGTTCGCTTCATTGCCCGTTACCGGTAAGGGGTGGCATCCACACGAACACCGGGCCCCATCGTGCTGGAGACCGACACGTTGCGGACGTAAACGCCCTTGGAGGCCGACGGCCGGGACCGGACGATCTGGTCCATGAACGCGCCGAAGTTCTGTTCCAGGGCCTCGAGGCCGAACGAAACCTTGCCGATGGGTGCGTGGACGTTCCCGGCCTTGTCGACCCGGAACTCGATCTTGCCGGCCTTGGATTCCCGCACGGCACGACCCACATCCATGGTCACCGTCCCGGCCTTCGGGTTGGGCATCAGACCTCGCGGGCCCAGAACCCGTCCCAGTTGCCCAACCTGTCCCATCTGATCCGGCGTGGCGATCATCACATCGAAGTCCAGCCAGCCGTCCTTGATCTTCTGAAGGTTCTCGGCACCAACGAAGTCGGCGCCGGCTTCCTCCGCCTCGCGCGCTTTCTCGCCTACGGCGACGACCAGAACCCTGACGGACTTTCCGGTCCCCGCAGGGAGTACGACGGTGCCGCGCACGATCTGATCAGCGTGACGGGGGTCCACCCCCAGCCGGACAGCCACCTCGACCGTCTCATCGAACTTCGCCCAGGCATTTCCCTTGACGATCTCGAGCGCCTGACGCGGAGCGTAGGAAGCGTCGATGTCACGGTGCTCCGCCGCCTGGCGGTACTTCCTGCCATGGGTGCGCATCAGTCCCCCACCTCCACACCCATGGAGCGGGCGGCGCCCTTCACCATCGCCATGGCCGACTCCACGGTTTCACAATTGAGATCGGGCATCTTCAATTCCGCGATCTTGCGGACCTGCGCGGACGTCAGCGTGCCCACCTTGACGCGATTGGGCTGCCCGGAACCCTTCTCCAGACCCAACTCCTTCATGATCAGGATCGCCGCGGGCGGCGTCTTGAGGATGAAGGTGAAGGACTTGTCGGCATAGATCGTGATCTCGACCGGCAGGATCAGGCCATCCTGGCTCTGCGTGCGGGAATTGAATTCCTTGCAGAACGCCATGATGTTGATCCCCTGCGGTCCGAGCGCCGTTCCCACCGGAGGGGCCGGGTTCGCGCGTCCAGCAGGAATCTGGAGCTTGACGAATCCGGTGACCTTCTTTGCCATGTTTTCTCCTCTGCGTTTGCGCGCAGGCTGAGGAGAGAAATTCGCGATCCGGAGAGCGGAACCACCCGATGCACCCGCCGGTGTCCCGGGGATCTCCCCGCGACCCCGGGCCGATGCCCAGGCTTTCTTGTCCCGCAGTCGGCTGCGAATACTCCCGCCGGCGCTGCGTCCTGACTCCCACGGTCTGATTAGCGTCGTTGTGGTATCCGACGGTGCGCTCCTCGCCGCTAAACGGCCGCCCCGCGCAAGGGCCACCATACCTCTCCCCTCTCCACCCCGCCCGTCAGTATCCCTTCAGTTGCAGGTAATCCAGTTCCACCGACGTCGGACGCCCGAAGAGCGAGACGCTTACCCGCACCTTGCCCTTGTCCGCCATGACGTCTTCCACCGTTCCATTGAAATCCGTGAACGGCCCCTCGGTAATTGTCACCGCCTGTCCCACCATGAACGGTATCTCTTCCCGGGGAGCTTCCGGCTCCGCTTCCTCGGCCTTCCCAAGGAGCCGGTTCACTTCGTCGGGCCGCAGCGGCATGGGCTCCACTCCGACCGGGATGTGCCCGCCGCCGTGGTGCAGAAACTTGATGACACCCTGGATGCTGTTAATGACGTGGGCCGTCTCCTGATTCCACACCATCTCGACCAGTACGTAGCCCGGATAAAGCTTGCGATCCACCGTGACCTTCTTGCCGTTCTTGACCTCCACGACTTCCTGCGTCGGCACCCTTGCTTCACGGATCTGCCGGGTGGCGGCAGGAGCAGGGTCACTCTCGATGCGCCGCGCGATCAGAGAGCGCACCTTGTTCTCGTGACCGGCCGTGGTCTGGACCGCATACCACCGGTGCTCCCCCACTCTCAACCTCCGATGAGCGAGGGGATCCCGCGCACGAAGATCGCCTGGAAAACCACATCCAGCAGGGCGATCACCAAACCGATGAAAAGCGACAACACTATCACACCGATCGAGAGCTGCCGGATCTGCGTCCGGTCCGGCCAGGTCACCTTCTTCATCTCACCGATCACGTCGTGGTAGAACGCGATGGTACGATGCAGGGCACCAGGCCGCACGAGTTCCCCGGCCACGTTACTTCGTTTCCTTGTGGACCACGTGCTTGTTGCACCGGGGGCAGTACTTCTTCCACTCCACCCGCTCCGGGTGCACCCGACGGTTCTTGGTCGTGAAATAGTTCCGGTTCTTGCAGTCGGAACAGGCGAGGATGATCTTGTCTCTGGGCATGACCTTCTGATGACAGGGCTCTCGGATGTCGCCGTCGGAACCCGCTTGCCGGACCCCGCGGTGGACCTGCCTTTCCCATCTCCTTCACACAAAGCTCGCGACCGGGATTGAACCGGTGACCTCACCCTTACCAAGGGTGTGCTCTACCAACTGAGCTACGCGAGCGGACCCTCACCAGTCTGCACCTTCCGGCCCCAACACCACGTTCCCCTTCCACCACCGATCCCGGGCATCACACAAGCGGGAGACGGGGCTCGAACCCGCGACATCGAGCTTGGAAGGCTCGCGCTCTACCAACTGAGCTACTCCCGCGTTCTGTCGTGTCCCGCTGTTCACCTCTTCCAGCAACCGACCCCGCCTGACGAGTGAAGGTCCGCACCACATGGTGGGGGAAGGATTCGAACCTTCGAAGGCGTGAGCCGGCAGATTTACAGTCTGCTCCCGTTGGCCGCTTGGGTACCCCACCGCACTCCGCGCACCGACCGGGTGCCACTCACCGTCCCAAGCTGACGGCGAGAGTCGAACTCGCAACCGCCTGATTACAAATCAGGTGCTCTGCCAGTTGAGCTACGTCAGCACCCAGCCATGCGCGAGCCAAGTACGTTAGCCGACCCCGCGATTGGTGTCAAGCGCTTGCCGCATAACCAGATAGACCGACCCAACACCCCATGCCCAATGTCGGTACCCCGCCAGCGGACCACTCTCCCTGACGCTCCCGTCCACCCGGAACCGGCCCCTCGCCACGCCCCACTCACGCACCCAACAGCCGGACCCCCAGGGCCCCTACCGGTATCGCTCCAGCACCGTTCCCGATGGCGTATCCTTCACCCCAAAACCCGCTTCCTCCACCTCGACACGGATCGCGTCCGATGTGGCGAAATCCCTGTGCTGTCTGGCGATAAGCCTGGCCCTCAGCCGCTCCACGGCCCATGCCACCTGGGCCCGCTCCGACGCCTCCAGATCGACCACTGAACCGGGATCCGGGGCCACCGCCTCTCCATCGTCGCCCCCGGCCCGCACCGTGAACCGCAGGGCCCGGGGCTCCAGATCCAGAACCTCCATCATCAGCCCAAACGCCCCGCGCACGCGCTCCAGAGCCCGCAGATCCTTTCCCTTACGGTCGAGCTCGGCATTGGCGCGCTGAACGAATGTAAAAAGCGCCGCCAATGCCGCCGGCGCGTTGAGGTCGTCCAGCAGCGCATCCCGAAAATCCGCCTCGGCCGTCGCCGCGGCCTGCTCCAGTTCCCGCGTCCCCCCGACGGCCTGACGCAACCGGTAGGAAAACTCCCCGATTCGCGACACCGCCTCGATGGACGCCTCCAGCGCCGCACCGGAAAGGTTGATCTGCTTCCTGTAATGAGTCGAAAAAACAAAGTGCCGGAGCGCCGCGGCCGACACCCCCTTCTCCCGCAGATCACTCACCGTCGAAACGTTGCCAATCCGCTTCGACATCTTGGTACCGTCGACCTGCAGGAACTCGCCATGACACCACACCCGTGAAAACGGCGCTCCGGTGGCAGCCTCCGACTGCGCGATCTCATCCTCGTGGTGGGGAAACACCAGGTCTATCCCACCACAATGCAGGTCCAGCGTCTCACCCAGGTATTTCATGGCCATCGCGGAGCACTCGAGATGCCAACCCGGCCTCCCCCTGCCGAATGGCGCATCCCAGGCAGCACCGGTTGCTTCATCCTCTTCCTTGGCTGACTTCCACAACGCGAAGTCCTGGGCGTTCTCCTTCGTATAATCGTCCTGGGCCACACGCGCGCCGGACTTGATCTCTCTCCGGTCAAGTCGCGACAACCTTCCGTAGGCCGGGAAACGGTCGATGGCGAAGTAGACCGAACGATCCTCCGCCACGTATGCGATCCCCTTGTCCAGGAGTCGCTGCACCAGGGCCACCATCTCCGGTATGTGCTCCGTCGCCTTGGGATACACCTCGGCGTCCTGGATGCGAAGATAGCGCCGGTCCGCGTGGAAGATCTCCACAACCGGCTCGGTCACCTCCGTGATCGACTTCCCCTGCTCCCGCGCCCGGCGGATGATCTTGTCATCGACATCGGTGAGGTTCATGACCTGCAGGACCTTCCACCCCTGCAGGTGCAGGACTCTCCGCAACAGATCCTCGAAGAGAAAGGTGCGGAAGTTGCCAATGTGCGCCGGGTTGTACACGGTCGGCCCGCACGTGTACATGCGCACCGTGCGACCGTCGGCCGGGGCGAAGGGCTCTATCGCCCGGGTCAGCGTGTTGTAGAGACGGAGATTGCTCATGCGGATGCGTCAGGTGGGACGTCGCTCCGCATATATATAGTCGCGAGATCCCTCAGGATGCGGCCCGCCGCGGCGCTCCCGCGAGTACGTCTATCTCCGCCGAGACCACGACTGCCGCATCGGGCGCCGGAACCCGGAGTACCAGAGTCCGATCACCGGGGTCCTGCCGGAACCTCTGCCCTTCATAGAGCCGGTTGATCACCACCCGGCGAACGAACACCAGGACCACCGCCGCGAGCGGCACCGCCACGATCACTCCGGGGATCCCGAAGAGTTTCGCCACTATCAGGACGGACATCATGCTGATCACCGGGGGTATCTCCACCCGCTTCGCCGTGATCAGGGGCAGAACCAGGTTCCCCTCCACGATGTGCACCAGCACTCCCAGGGCAATCACCAGCAGGAAGTGTCCACCCGGTCCCACAGCGCCCAGGCCATTGCCTCCCAGCACGAACAGTGCCGGAAGCAGAGTACCGACCAGAGTCCCGAAGAAGGGCACCACGACCACGGCGCCCACGAAGATCCCGAACGTCAGCCAGTACGGGACCCGCAGTATGTAGAGTCCCAGTGCCGTGAGCGCGGCCAGGACCGTCATGGCAAGCATCTGCGCGGCTATCCAGGCGCGGAGCGTATTGCTCATGTCGCGGAGGACGTCCCTGGCGGTGTCGCGATGCACGGGTGGGAACAGCGCGATCAGCCACTCGCGGTACAATCCCGGATAGAGTGCGAGGTATATCGCCATCACCAGGATCGAGACCAGATTCACCGCCAGATGTCCGAGCCCCAGGGCAGTGGGAACCAGCCGTCCGGTCAGGCTCTCGATCTGCCCCACCACGGCGCTGACCAGCTCACCACCCACCGCCCCGGAGCCACCACTGAGGAGCGGGAATCCCTCCGACAATCGCTGCCAGGCGCTCTGCCAGGTCTGTACGTAAAGGGGCATGACACTGGCCAACTGCCGGGTCTGCTCCACGACGGGTGGAATCAGGATTGCACCCAGTCCATAGATGGCGAAAAGCGTTAGCAGCACGGAAGCGCTGAAGGCCAGTCCCCGCGGTATGGCCAGGCGCTTCACCAGCAGATCGGTTACCGACCCGAAGAACAACGACATCAGCACCGCGATGAACAGCAGCAGCAGGACGTCGGAGACCGTGTAGATCAGCCATACCAGCAGGACGATCGTGACCACGGCCCCCAGGGCAGGGCCGAGGCGGACACGGGAGGTTGCCGGTGGCACCGTCATGGTACGACAGCCGGCCCGGAGCCTCGACCCTGCCGCGGGTCAGGGGTCCGGGCCGGTTCAGCTATCCCTGCTTCTCGTCGTGAATCTCTTCGACCTCGGCGGCCACCTCGTCAGCGGCCGATCCCGAGCCCAGTTGGCGCTGCTCCTTGGCCGGCGCCGGTGGAAGCACACCCATTTTCTGCTTCAGCGCCAGCAGCTGGGCATCGGCGGAGAGGGATCCATGAGCGCGCTCCAGAGCCTTGAACTCATGCGCCAGGCGGTCACCGGAGAACTCTTCATCGATCTCGGTGCTGGCCTTGATCATGCGTTCATTCTGGGCGATGCGTTCTTCCATGCGGGCGAACGCCTCGAAGGCGGACTTTTCCGACATCGAGGACATCGTCTCGGCGATGCGCTTCTGTGCCTGTGCGCGCCTTTGCCGGAGGAGCAGCAGGTTCTTCTTGCGCTTGGCCTCCTCGATCTTGTCGTTGAGGTCCCGGAGCGAAGCCTTCAAGCGTTCGGTCTCGGCCTGGTGGGTCTGCCAGGTCTCTTCGAGCTGGGCGGCGTGCGCGGTGTGCTCCTGATAGCGCACCAGAGCCTGCTTGGCCAGGTCGTCATGCTCCTGCCGAACAGCCAGCTCCGCCTTCTGCATCCAGTCCTGGGCCTGCTTGCGCTCGTCATCCGCCTGCTGCCGCAACCGTTTTTCGTCGGCTATGGCAGCGGCGACCTGCTGCTTGGCCTTGGCCAGCTGGTCGCGCATCTCGACGACGATCTGATTGAGCATCTTCTCCGGGTTTTCCGCGGAGGTGATGAGATCGTTGATGTTCGACTTGATCAGGGTGGCCAGGCGGTCGAAGATGCCCATACCTAACGATCCTCGCGGAACGATGCCAGCTCGCGCAGATGAGTCGCGAGCGCCAGTGTCATGCCTTCGTAGCTGGAGAGAAACTCCTCGTAATCGAGGTGCGCCAGTTCGAGCGCCTCGGTGAGGACGATGGAATTGTCGGCAATGCCATAGGAACCGTGCACCAGATCGGTCGCATTGAGTTCCAGGAGCCGGCGGTTGAGGTCGGCGCTGCGGCCATTGACGGCGGGGAGATCCATCACCTTCACGCGCAGCACGACAACCGGCGGGTTGTGATGGACAATGAAGTCCAGGTCCAGGGCACCATCGGGGCGGACCGCCCACAGCCCTGGCTCGATCTCACGGTACGTGGCGCCCTCGGACGCCAGCCGGTCGAGGAAGGCTTCGATGTCTTCTCGGGTGACCATCAGCAGTCCTGTGATCGGGTTCACCGGGACGTACGGTTGCCGCAACCCGGCTGTTTCGGCACCGGACGCGGTACGGATCGGAGGAAAATAAGGACCAACGCTGATTCCGCGAGGCCCGCCCTCCGAAACGTGCTCTCCGACACAGGGTGCCTCAACCGTCCCGCGGAGCCGACCGCAGGACCCGGGCCAGGAACGCACCGGTGGAGGAACCCTGTGTCACCATGACGCTCTCGGGCGTACCCTGGGCAATGACCATGCCGCCGCGAGTGCCACCCTCCGGACCCAGGTCGATGATCCAGTCGGCGGTCTTGATGACATCCAGGTTGTGCTCGATCACCAGCACCGTGTTGCCCCGGTCCACCAGACGGTGGAGCACCTCGAGCAGAAGCCGGACGTCCTCGAAGTGCAGGCCGGTCGTGGGTTCATCCAGAATGTAGAGCGTCCGACCGGTATCCCTGCGGGACAGTTCCGTGGCAAGCTTCACACGCTGCGCTTCGCCCCCCGAGAGTGTCGTGGCGCTCTGCCCCAGGTGAAGGTAGCCGAGCCCCACATCGAACAGGGTCTGCAGCCGGTGCCGGATCCGCGGCTGATGATCGAAGAAGGCCAGCGCTTCATCCACCGTCATGTCCAGGACATCGGCGATGCTCTTCCCCCGGAACTGCACCTCCAGGGTCTCCCGGTTGTAGCGTCGCCCCTTGCACACATCGCATGGCACGTACACGTCAGGCAGGAAGTGCATTTCGATCTTCACCAGCCCATCACCCTGGCACGACTCGCACCGGCCTCCCTTGACGTTGAATGAAAAACGACCAGGGCCGTATCCCCTGATCCTGGCCTCGGGCATCTCGGCAAAGAGGTCCCGAATGGGACCAAAGAGCCCGGTGTACGTCGCCGGATTGGAGCGTGGCGTCCGGCCAATCGGCGTCTGATCGATATCGATGACCTTGTCCACGTGCTCCATGCCCGTAATGCGATCGTGTTCTCCCGGCAGGAGACGCGCCCGGGTGTAGTGACGGGCCAGCGAACGGTGGAGAATCTCCTCCACGAGAGTCGACTTCCCGGAGCCCGACACACCGGTGACCGCCACGAACAGGCCAATCGGGAATCCCACGGTGAGATTTCGCAGGTTGTGCTCCCGGGCACCATGGACCACCAGCTCGCGTCTCGCATCACGGGGACGACGTTCCTGCGGTACGGAGATCCCCCGTTCACCAGAGAGGTACTGGCCGGTAAGCGACCGCTTCGACCGGATCAGGTCCTTCACCGACCCCTCGGCAATCACTTCCCCTCCGTGCTTCCCCGCCCCGGGGCCCAGATCGATGACGTGGTCGGCCGCTCTTATGGTCTCCTCGTCGTGCTCCACGACGATCACGGTGTTTCCCAGATCCCGAAGGGCCTCCAGAGTCCGCAGCAGCCGCTCGTTGTCGCGCTGATGCAACCCGATGGATGGCTCATCCAGGATGTAAAGCACACCCACCAGACGTGAGCCGATCTGCGTCGCCAGCCGGATGCGCTGCGCCTCGCCGCCCGAGAGGGATTCCGCGGCACGACCCAGAGTCAGGTAGTCGAGTCCCACGTCCACCAGGAAGCGCAGCCTCTCCCGAACCTCCTTCAGTATGGGACCGGCAATGCCGGGATCGAGTCCGGGAACCCCGTCGCCCCGGAGGGGAACGGACGCAAAGAATGCGTCCGCCTCGCCAATCGAGAACTCTCCGACTTCACCCAGGTTGCGATCCTGGATGGTGACTGCCAATGACTCGGGCTTCAGCCGCATTCCATTGCAGGCCTGGCAGGGACGCTCCACCATGTATTCCATCAGATCCTGACGCACCTGATCGGATCCACTCTCGCTGAATCTCCTCTGGAGAGAAACCAGGATCCCCTCCCAGGAGACGGAACCCGCGGATTTCGACTTTCGCCCCCGTGCCGCACCGGTTGGCGCGCCGGTGGAGCCAAACGGCTCCAGATTGCCGTGGATGAGGATGTCGCGGACCTTCGGAGGAATCTTCCCCCATGCCGTGTTCAGCTCGAAGCCGAGTTGTCGCGCCAGTCCGGGCAGAATCACGCGCCGCAGATATCCGTCGGGCTCGCCCCACGGCAGTATGACTCCTTCCAGGATGGAAAGACCCGGATCTCCCAGGATTAGATGCTCGCTGACCTCACGGCGCGTGCCCAGTCCTCCGCAGGCAGGGCAGGCGCCGAAGGGGGAGTTGAAGGAAAAGTGCCGCGGTTCCAGTTCCGGCAGTGACAGGCCACAGGTCGGGCATCCGTAGCGTTCTGAAAAGAGACGCGCCGACGGCTCCGCACCATCCTGACGCCTTACCTCCACCACGCCGTCCGCCAGCCGGAGGGCAGTCTCCAGGGAATCCGTCAGACGACCGCGATCCTCCACCCGGGAAACCAGCCGGTCGATGACGATGGAAACGTCGTGATTCACCCGCCGGTTCAGCACGGGAGGATCGGCCAGCTCCACTGGCTCGCCGTCCACGACGGCGCGCACGAACCCCAGTTTTCGGGCGTTCTCGAACAGGTCGCGGAACTCACCCTTTCGCGAGCGCACCAGGGGAGCGAGCACCTCGATACGGATTCCCTGCGGCCAGGAAAGCACGACATCCGCAATCTGCGAGGCGCTCTGTCGTTCCACTGGCCGCCCACAGTTGGGGCAATGTGGCGTGCCGGCGCGCGCATACAGCAACCTGAGATAGTCGTGAATCTCCGTCACCGTACCAACGGTGGAACGCGGGTTGTGACCCGCCGACTTCTGCTCTATGGAGATCGCCGGGGACAGGCCCTCGATGGAATCGACGTCGGGCTTCTCCATCAACCCCAGGAACTGGCGCGCATACGCGGAGAGCGACTCCACATAACGGCGTTGTCCCTCGGCGTAGATCGTATCGAATGCGAGTGACGACTTGCCTGAGCCGGAGAGGCCCGTCACGACCGTAAGTCGATCCCGCGGGATGATCACATCGATGTTCCGCAGGTTGTGTTCCCGCGCCCCACGCACGACCAGGTTCTCACCGGACATAGACTTGTAAGCTCTCCAGACGACGGGCGCGCTTCAAGGTACGGGGTACCCGCCGGGATCAGCCGGCGATGACGTCACGCCCGCGCTCAGGAGGGTCCCGAATGGTGAGACTTGAGACGAGGCTGCATCGTCCTTCAGGGACACCCGATATGGAGCCTCGCCCGTGACGGAAGCCGTGGTGGTCCTCTCGACGGTTGCGGATCCGGAGGCCGGAGCCGCGTTGATACGTGAACTGCTGGGACGCCGGCTCATCGCCTGTGGCACCATCCTCCCGGGGGCCCGCTCCATCTACAACTGGCAGGGTTCCGTGACGGATGCCTCCGAGTCTGTCCTCCTGCTCAAGACCGGTCGGGCCAACGTGGACACGCTCAGAGCCGCCTTTCAGGAATTGCATCCGTATGACGTTCCCGAATTTCTGGCGCTGCCGGTGGCCGCGGGATTGGACTCGTACCTCGCCTGGCTGGCCCAGGAGACTCGCTGAGGTGCCGACGACGGCTCCATGTGGCGCGAGGCCGGTCGCACATCGGGGAACCCGCACTCTTCCGGAAACCTCATGACGCGACGCGGCCTGATGGCGGTCTTCGTCCTCGCGGCGTGGGGCGTCGGACTCGGTGCTCTGGTGTCCCGCGAGCTGAACCCTTCGTTCGCATCGGAACTGGCCGATGCCGCGCTGCGCGTCGTACCGGCGACGACCTGGTTCACCGTCGAGCGCGATGGACGACAGGTGGGATTCGCGTCCGTCCAGTTCGACACCATCCCGGGTTCGCTGGAAGTCAGCGAATACGTGGTCACGGATGATTCCTCCGACTCAGGACGCGTCAGGATGACGGAAAGGAAGGTCGCGGTCTTCTCCCGCGGCCTCCGGATGCGCAACTATGCCTGGCGACGTGTCACCGGGTCCGACACCACTGTCGCCACCGTGCGCGTCATCGATACGACCCGTCTCGCCCTGCGGCTACCTGGTGGTGAAGAACGAACGGTGAATTCCGGCGGACCGTTCTTTCCCGGTGTTTCGGGTCCGGCCGTCGCGATGCTTCTTCAGGAACCCGCGGTGGGGGTGAAGCGTTCGCTCCGAACGATCGATCCCCTGACGGGGACCACCGAGGACATTGCGATCGGACTGGCAGCCGAGTCGCTTTTTGTGGTCGTGGACAGCGCGGTGGCCAATGCAGCCGGCCGCTGGTACGCGGTTCATCGCGACACGGTGCGCGCGTGGCATGCCGTCTCGGCGGACGGCATGGGGATGGACCTCTGGATGGACTCACAGGGCCAGATCGTGGAAGCGCGTCGGAACGACGGGCTGACACTGCGTCGGACGGCCTTCGAGATCGCCTTCGAGAACTGGCGGCAGAATGATCCTGCCCGTGCGGTACCGGCACTGGCGGATGGCAGGATCGTCGGAGCGACCTGGCTGGCCAGTGGCGCGCCGCCTCCTCGGACAGCCCTGGAATCGATTACGGTCCAGGTGGGAGGCGGATACAGCCGCGAGGTTGCGGACTGGTTTCAACTCCGGAGGCGTCAGACCACGCGTACCATCGCCAGGGCAACGCCGGAACAATGGCGCTCTCGTTATGCGTTGCCTGCGAATGTGTCGTGGCAGGAGTCATTCCGGTCCAGCCTGCAGTCCACCCCGGAGCTCGACGCCGAGGCACCCGGGATAGCCCGGCGGGCGATCCGGCTGCGCGGAAGGGAGACCGATCCCGCCATCGTCGCCGAGAGGATCGTGCATTGGGCACATGATTCCCTGCGGGCGGAAGTGCCCGGGACGCCGCGCAGCGCCAGTGAGACAGTCGCCGCCGGCGGGGGTGATGCCCGGGAGTTCGCTCTGGTGGTCACGGCCCTGGCACGCGCGGCGGGGATCCCGGCCCGCACCGAAACCGGTCTGCTTTTTCACGGGGGTCGGTTTCACGTGCACTCCTGGAGCGTGGTCTATCTGGGACGCTGGATCCCGGTGGACGGGATGCTGGGCCAGTTCCCCGCGGATGCCGCCCACATCGGAATCGTCCAGGAAGCAGTCGACCTGGGTCCGGAAATCACCCGTATTCTGGCGCGACTCGACCTCTCCGTAACCCGCAGCGTGCCGGTTCGACCCTGACACCGGGCAACCCGAATCCACCCCGTAAACGGAACCAGCGGAATGATCCAACTGCGGAACCTCACCAAGCGATACGGCAGCTTCACTGCAGTGGACGATCTCGATCTCACCGTCCCCGCGGGGGAACTCTTTGGATTTCTGGGGCCCAACGGCGCCGGCAAGACCACCACTCTCAGGATGATTGCCGGCATTCTGCTGCCCACGTCCGGTCGGATCTGCATCGGCGGGGTGGATCTGCAGACGAATCCCGGTCAGGCGAAGGCGCTGCTCGGCTTCATCCCTGACCGGCCGTTCATCTACGAGAAGCTCACGGGGATGGAGTTCCTGCGATTCGTGGCGGGGCTTTACGGTCAGGAAGGAACATCGGTCGAGCATCGGGCGCGGGAGCTGCTGGCGCTCTTCGATCTGGAGGAATGGCGCGACGAACTCGTGGAGAGCTACAGCCATGGCATGCGTCAGAAGTTGATCATCTCCAGCGCCTTCGTTCACCGTCCGGAAGTGATCGTGGTGGACGAGCCCATGGTCGGGCTCGATCCCAAGGCCGCCCGCACGCTCAAGGATCTCTTCCGGGAATACACCCGCCGGGGCCACACCATCATGATGTCCACGCACACACTGGAGGTGGCCCAGACCCTGTGCGATCGCATTGCCATCATCCGCCGGGGGAGAATCGCGGCCGCGGGTACCATGGACGAACTCCGGCGTCAGGCGGAGTCGGATGAGAGTGAACTGGAGGACATCTTCCTCCGTCTGACCGGCGAGTCGGCTGCGCGCGACCTGGTGGAGGTGCTGAATGCCTGACGAGGGAGATACCCGCCGGGTCCGGATCCCGAACCCGGTCCGTGAGAATCCCGGGATGATCGCCGCACTTCGGGTCACGCTCCGCCCCAAGTGGCTCACGGCACGGGCCCGCGCGGCCAGCAACGAAAAGGGTCGCTTCCTGCGAGGACTGATCCTGGGTTCCGTGGGACTGCTGTTCTGGGCGGTGGCCTTCGGCCTGCTGTACCGGGTACTGCGCTACTTCGCGGGAGTCGAGGAGATCGGCCCGCTGCTGGCCGGGAAGCTGCTGGGCCTGCTGCTGCTCAGCTTCGGCGCCATCCTGCTGCTGTCGAACATCATTACCGCACTGTCGGGCTTCTTCCTGGCGAGAGACCTGGACCTGCTGGTGGCGTCGCCCATCGACTGGCTTACCCTGTACACGGGAAGGCTGATCGAGACCATGCTCCACTCGAGCTGGATGGTGATTCTCCTGGCGATTCCGATGCTGGCCGCCTACGGGCTGGCGTTCGATGGCGGGATCGGTTTCGTGGCACTGACGGTTGCCGGCTTCGTCCCCTTCCTGATAATCCCGGCCGCGGCGGGGAGCGCCATCACCCTCATTCTGGTCAACGTGTTTCCCGCCCGGCGCACACGGGACATTCTCTCGGTGATCGGCGTGATGGCGGCAGCCGGTCTGGTGGTGCTGTTCCGCCTGCTCCGCCCCGAACAACTGGCACGTCCCGAAGGATTCCGATCGTTGATCGAGTTCATCTCGGTTCTCCGGGGGACGTCATCACCCTTTCTCCCCAGCGACTGGCTCCAGCAGATCCTCATGGGAAGCCTTACGTGGGGCGTGCCACCCCTGCCCCTGTACCTGCTCTGGAGTACCGCCGCCGCACTGGTGGTGCTCGGAGCCCTGCTGCACCGGCATCTGTATCCGATGGGCTTCACCCGGTCTCAGGAAGGAGCCGAACGATCGACACGCACCGGGGGCGGAACGCGAACCCTGCTTGCGGTGCTTTCGACCTTCGGGGTGCGCCGCCGGGAACTCCTTCTGAAGGAGATAAGGATCTTCCTTCGGGACTCCACCCAGTGGTCACAGCTCATTCTGCTGGCCGTCCTCGTGGTCGTGTACGTGGTGAACATCCGCTATCTCCCGCTCACCGGAGAGGGGATGACGTTCTTCATCGTCAATGTCATCCCTTTCCTCAATGTGGCACTGTCGGGGTTCGTGCTTGCCTCGATCGCGGTACGTTTTCTCTTCCCCGCGGTCAGCCTGGAAGGCAGGACATGGTGGTTGCTCCGTTCCAGCGCCACCTCGATGCGGGACGTCCTCTGGGCCAAGTACTGGACGGGTACCCTGCCGCTCCTGGTACTGGCGGTGGGGATCATCACCGTGACCAATGTGCTGCTTCAGGTCACGCCCTTCATGTTCTGGGTATCCCTGGGGACGATCACCCTTCTGACGTTCGCGCTGGCGGGACTGGCGGCGGGGTTCGGTACGTTCCATCCCCGGTTCGAAACCGAGAATGCGGCCCAGATCCCGACGTCGTTTGGCGGCCTTCTCTACATGATGTCCGCGGTCTCCCTGATTGGCCTGGTAGTGGTCCTGGAGGCCCGACCGGTGTACGAATACCTCGCGGCCGCGCGGGCAGGCGAAGTACCGGACCAGCGGAGTCTGATCGTGGGCCTTTCCCTGGCCGCCACCGCGTGTCTCCTGGCCGCCTTCCTGCCCCTGCGCCTGGCAGAGCGGAGACTGGAATCGATTCAGCGTTAGGCGGTGAGTGCGCGGCCGCACGCAGGGCAGAACCTGGCACCGGCGACATCCAGTCGGTGGCCACAGGCTCCGCAGGTCGCCAGACGACTCCCGCAACCGGAACAGAAGCGTGCCCCCGGCTCCGGGCGTTCGCCACACCTGGGACAGTCCGGCCGGGGAATGGCGGCGGCCCGGCGGATCATCTCGCCGGCGCGGGCCTCCAGATCCACGCGGCCGGAAACCAGCAGCGCACCCTCGCCGGCGCCGGAGCCCGGTGACTGTCCGGACATGGGAAGGGGTTCCGACTCCACCTTCCTTCCGGGATGCTCCAGAAACTCCTGGTAGTCGGCATCACTCAGACGGCCCATCGCGTGATCCAGCTCCAGTTCCGTGACCTCGTCAGGCAGGTCGGTTCCGGGTGTCTCCTCCCGCTTCTGAACGGCCCCGCGTCCACGTCGTGTCCCTCCCCGGAACAGGGGAACGAGGATCGCCACAAGGGCTCCCACGGCTATCACGACCAGTATCGGATTCGACGTCATTTCCGTCTGAAAGATGTCCCTCGACGCAGGGAGTATGTCAGGGCCGTCACGAGTCCGGCGCCCAGAAGGGCCAGACCGATCGGCCAGAGCAGACTCAGAGGTATGAAGGAGACCCGGACACGGACCGCATCGCCGGGGCTGGCTGCCTCCAGAAGCACTCCCGCGGTCTGCAGAGGAGTAGTGACCACTCCCCGCGTGACTACAGGGGCAAGGTTTCCCCCCAGCAAGCTGCGATACTCGCGACGTTCCGAAATCAGAAGGTGCGGGACACCATTGGGACCGGCAGCCGACACCGCGAGCGAAGTGACGTCGGCATCTCGGGCGTCGAACCGGGACACTCCCTGGTTCCGAAGCTGCCATTCCCGACCGAATACGTCGCGGACGGCAACGGCGCCCGCGGGTGGCAACGTCACCGTGGCACGGGCCGCTGCGACATGGGCCAGGAACGAAAGTGCCATCACTCCCGCGCCCGTGTGCGCCAGGCGACCCGCCCAGAGTGATTTCCCCGAGCCAGCCTCCGATCCACCGGAGAGGAAGCTTCTCCTCACCACCCGATGCACCACCAGTGCGGCAATCATCCAGAGCACCAGACCGGCCGAGGCACCTCCGGGAACCACCGCCTGACGTGGCCCGATCCCCAGGTCAGACCGCGCCACCTGCTCGGCACCTGTGGATACAGTGGCCAGAATCAACGCCACCAGGGAGACGCTCCGCCATCGGGTCTGAACGCCATCGGGGGCTGGCCCCCGGGCTGATGCGACCGCCAGCGCCAGCAGGTCCGCCAGGCACGCCAGTGCCAGGAGCGCAGCCGCCGGGGCAAGGGCGGCTGGAATCGCCTGAGCAAAGACGGGAACGGAACCCGTCACCACCGGCATCGGAGCCAGCAGCGCGGCGGCAAGTCCCATCACCCCTGTCAGGAGCAGGACTGTCGAGTGGCGTCCGGCAACCTCCCGCGGGAGCCGACGGGCAAGCACGGGACTGAGCGTTCCCAGCAGCAACAGCACCAGCGCCGTGGTCAACGCCATGCCGCGCGGTGTCGCCCAGAGGGCAGCAACCCTGGCCAGTGGTCCGGCGCCGGATGGCAACGCGGCAATCTGTCCGACGAAGGTGTCCGCCGGACCGCTGACGATGGTGCCCGCGATGGTTCCCCAGGTCGCGAGCACGAGCGCAGCCGCCAGGACGCGGGCCGCCTCGACGATGCGCCCGGTTTCGCCGGAGAGCCAGCGCGACAGACCCGCGCCCCCGCTCCAGGCGGCCAGCATGGTTGCAGCCCAGAGCATTCCTTCGACCAACCGGTTCACCTCGGGCCGGCTACTTCAGGACTCGGCGTCATCCGCGGCGCGGAGCGCTTCCTCCCGGACCTGGCGCATGATGCGCTCCAGATCAGCCTCGGCCCTGGCCCGTTCGGATTCCGGCCAGGGCCCGGCGTGAGCCTGCATCTCGCGCACCTGCGTCAGCATTTCATCGATCAGGGTGCGGAAGAGGAGGTTCTTGCGACGTTCCTCGTCAGGCGCGCGGTCAGCCGGCATAGAACGCGTCGATCGCCTTCTGGATCTCTGCCGGGGTCTTGCCCTGCTCCGTCATGCGTGCTGCCGTGATTGCCTCGGTCATGCAGACGTCACAGTGGGCACCGTGATCGCTTTCGAAGCACTCCACCAGTGCCCGGTGTCCGATGTTTTCCCTGCAGTGGCAGTAGCAGTAGATCTTCTCCAGCACGTCGGCATGAAGTTTTGCCGCGGCGTACGCCCGCCGAACGGTGGGATCGGCAAACAGGCCGGGATCGAGCACCCGGTTGGGCGGGGTTGCATCGGCCGGCGCGGCCGTTGCCGGCGACTGAGCCGCAGGTTGCTGCACCGCGGGGGGAGATTCCGGCCGTTCGCGGCCGGTACAACCCAGGATGATTGTCGCGGCGGCCCAGGCAGCTACGCGATGTCCGGTGCGGATCATACGAAAGTCCTCTGAAGGTCGCGGTGGCAGGGAAGGTAGCGAAGCGAGGGGCCGGCAGTCAGTGGCAGCGGCCTTGGACATGCCTCACGCGCCGGCCGCTCCGCGCCGACCGTCAATGAGGGTGCGCCTCCGGATGAGTCCGGGGGGCACCGACGACCGCACCTCTCAGGTATCCCCGGCCCAGGCGAGTGCGGCACGTACGGCGCGCTCCCAGCCGGCATGGTCTCCGTCGGCTCTCGACCGATCAGTGGATGGTGTGAAGCGGGTGAACTCCCGGGCGGCCAGAAAGTCGTGGGGCGTGGACCACACTCCGGCTGCGACCCCAGCGAGCCCGGCCGCGCCTAACGCGGTGGTCTCCACCACATCGGGTCGCTCCACCGGGACACCGAGCTGGTCGGCCTGGAACTGCATCAACCAGTCATTGGCCGCGGCGCCGCCGTCCACCCGAAGGCGATCCAGCACACCGTTGGCGGTGCGGTTCATGGCCTGTACCACATCTCTGGTGGAGTAAGCCATCGCCTCCAGCGCGGCACGCGCCAGGTGGGCGCGCGTCGTTCCGCGGGTGAGTCCCACGATGGTACCGCGGGCCCGAGGCTCCCAGTGCGGCGCACCCAGTCCCACCAGGGCGGGCACGAAGTAGACACCGTCGTTTCCGGTCAGCGGGCGGGCCAGCGCTTCGGTCTCCGCCGCCGTCCCGATGATGCCGAGCCCGTCGCGAAGCCATTGTACCGCAGCACCGGCAATGAAGATGGAGGCCTCCTGCACATAGATGGGCTCGCCGCGCGATCCACATCCTATGGTCGTCAGTATGCCCGGCGAGGCGGACGGTCGGTCGGCACCCGCGTTCATCAGCAGAAAGGCACCGGTCCCGTAGGTGTTCTTCCCTTCACCCCGGCTCCAGCAGCCCTGACCGTAGAGTGCCGCCTGCTGGTCACCGGCCACACCGCGAATCGGGATCTCCGACCCGAACCATTCGGCCCGGGCCATGCCAAACGTGCCTGACGAGGGGCGGACTTCCGGCAGCATGGTCATGGGGATTCCGAACAGTTCACACAGACGGGGAGACCAGGAACGGGCGTCGATGTCATAGAGCAGGGTGCGGGACGCATTGCTGGGGTCCGTAACATGGGTTCCACCGGTCAGGCGCCAGATGAGCCAGGTATCCATGGTGCCGGCCAGCAGTTCACCCGCTCCGGCGCGGCGCATCAGCTCGGGGTCACGCAGTATCCACTCCAGCTTGGTGGCGGAGAAGTAGGGATCGATGACCAGCCCTGTCAGCCGGGAGATCTCCTCGCTGAAGGGCGACAACCCGGCACATCGTGAAGCGGTGCGCCGATCCTGCCACACGATTGCCGGAGCCACGGGCTCGCCGGTGGCGCGATCCCAGACAACGATTGTCTCCCTCTGGTTGGTGATTCCGATGGCAACGGGCGGCTTCGCGGCCTGGGCGATGGCTTCGCGACCGGCTTCCACGGTGCGGGTGAGGATCTCCCCGGCATCGTGCTCCACCAGCCCGGGATCGGGATAGTACTGCGTGATCTCCCGGTAGCCGCGACCAACGACCCTGCCGGATCGATCGATCATCAGGCAGGTGGAACCGGTGGTTCCCTGGTCGATGGCCAGAATCACGGGAAGCGGGAAGCGGGAAGCGGGAAGGAAGGGGGATTACACGGATGGGGAAGCGGATGGCGGCTGGGTTGCGAAATCGTACGGCGGCCAGTGGATGCCCCGGTCCGAAATGATCGCGGTAACCAGTTCCGCGGGGGTGACGTCGAACGCGGGATTCCTGACGGTGACGCCCTCGGGAGCCACCCTCGTTCCGCCGAATCCCAGTACCTCGTCAGGGTTCCGCTCCTCGATCACGATACCCTCTCCCGACGGTGTGGCGGCATCGATCGTCGACCAGGGTGCTGCCACATAGAACGGAATCCCATGGTGATGGGCAAGCACGGCTACGGCATACGTACCGATCTTGTTGGCGACATCTCCATTGGCGGCTATGCGATCTGCGCCAACCATGCAAAGGTCCATGTCGCCGGCGCGCATCAGCGACGCCACCATGTTGTCCGTCACCACGGTCGTCGGAATGCCGGCCCGGGACAGTTCCCATGCCGTCAGCCGGCTCCCCTGCAGCAGCGGCCGCGTTTCACTCGCCACAACCGACAGATGCAGGCCTCGGTCGGCGGCCACGTACAGGGGCGCCAGGGCCGTGCCGATCCCACCGGTCGCCAATGCACCGGCATTGCAGTGAGTCAGCACACGCACTCCTTCCCCCAGCAGCACCGCTCCATTCTCTCCGATGCGCCGGCACATCTCGCGGTCCTCTTCCAGGATGGCAGTCGCTTCCCTCTCCATCGCGCCAAGCAACACCGCGGCGTCACCCGGGGCATTCCGTGCGACTCCCAGCACGCGATCGACGGCCCAGGCCAGGTTCACCGCCGTCGGGCGCGTCGCCACGATCCGTGCTGCCTGTTCCCGCGCCAGCGACAGAAATCTCGGTCGATCCAGGGAGTGAGCATCACGCAGGGACACCACCAGACCCAGCGCACCACAGATACCGATCGCCGGCGCACCGCGCACCGCCAGTGTTCCAATGGCCTCGCAGACCTCCTCCACACTCTCCAGTCTGCGATCCACCAGACTGCCGGGCAGGAGGCGTTGATCAATTATCCTGACGGCGCGTCGGTCTGCAGCCCAGCGGACCGCCTCGATGGGTGGAACCGGGGAAGGGGCCTGGCTCATGCGGGAAAACTAGGAGAGCCACCGGGGACGCGGGAGCACACAGTCACGATGAACGGATAGATTTCCTTCCCCCACCAGCCGTGTCGACCATGCCCTCCGAAAGTCTCCTTCTGGAAGTCGACGACCGCGTCGCCATCCTCACCATCAACCGTCCCACCCGGCGCAATGCGCTGGATGCCGCCCTGATCCGGGAGATCGACGCCGTGTTCTCCGACCTTCTCACGCGGCCTGACGTGGGCGGTGTGGTACTGACTGGAACGGGGACGGCATTCGCGGCGGGCGCGGATATCGCCGAACTGGCGGCGCTCTCCCCGGACGGAGCCCGGGACCTTTCCCGGGCGGGACAGGCCACGTTCGGGAAGTTCGCCGGCAGTCCCAGGCCGGTGGTCGCGGCGGTGAATGGTTTCGCGTTAGGCGGCGGCTGTGAACTGGCCATGGCCTGTCATGTGCGGATCGCGGCCGACACGGCCAGTCTGGGCCAACCGGAGGTCAAGCTGGGACTCATACCGGGATACGGCGGCACCGTACGGCTCCCGCTGCTCGTTGGTCCGGGCAGGGCGGCACAGCTCCTCCTCACCGGTGAGCTGATCGATGCCACTGAAGCCTTCCGCATCGGGCTGGTGAACAGTGTGGTGCCGGCAGCCGACGTGGTGAACGCAGCCGTATCCACGGTGCGCCGGATGCTGGCCAATGGACCCCTCGCGCTGGCCGCGGTACTGGCTGCCCTCCCCGAAGCACCGGCCGCTGCGCTGGAGGCGGAAGCCGAGGCCTTTGCCCGCCTCTTCGGAACCGCTGACAGCGCCGAAGGGATGGCCGCGTTCCTGGCCCGGCGTCCAGCCGCCTTCTCCGGTCGCTGAACGGATGGCATCGGGGCACTCCGTGTCGCTCATGCCGGGAGACCACCGCGCCGGTGTCACGGCGGCGGCACTGCGCCGTATCACCGTCCGCGACTTCCGCAACCTGGCCCACGTCACGCTGGATGTGCCCCCTGGCGGCCTGGTGCTCTCCGGGGACAATGGCCACGGCAAGTCCAACTTTCTGGAGTCCATCGGCTACCTCCACCTGTTCCGCTCCGTACGGGGCGCCCGGGACACGGAACTGGTTCGCTTCGGAACACCCGGGTTCCACATTTCCGGTCTGACCGACGGAAGCGGCTCCCGCGCGGAGCTCGTCTGTGCCGGCTTCGAACGGGAATCGATCCGAAGGCGCATCACCCTGGACGGAGTGGAATGCTCCCGGCTCAGCGACGCGTTAGGCGCACTGCCGGCAGTCATGTTCGCTCCCACCGACGTCATCCTCGCCGCCGGTGCTCCCGCCGACCGGCGCCAGTACCTGGACGTGATGCTGGCTTCCTCGTCCCCGCGTTATCTCAACGCCCTGCGCGAGTACCGGACTGCCCTGGCTCAACGCAACGCCGGTCTCCGCACGCACATGGGGCGGAGTCAGGCCATGGCGTGGGAGACGGCGCTCGCGGTCCAGGGCGCCATCCTTCACGTGGAGCGCTCGGCTTTCGTGAACTGGGCGCGTCCCCGGCTGGGCGCCATCGGCGAAGCGCTCGCCGAGCGGGGGGCCCTGGACATCCGTTACCGCGCCTGCGTGCCCACGACCGAGGGGCGCGACGAGCCCGAGGTATGTCACGCCATCGCGGCGGCACTCGCCGCATCGCGCGAACGTGACCTGGAGAGGGGAATGACGCATGCCGGTCCCCATCGCGACGATCTCGATCTGCGAATGAACGGTGTCCCACTCCGACGCTACGGGTCGGCGGGCCAACAACGATCCGCCGCGATCGCGCTCCGCCTGCTGGAGTGCGCCTGGTTCCGCGAACGCACCGGCACCGTTCCCATTCTGCTGCTCGACGACCCGGTCGCGGAGCTGGACCGGGATCGCGCCGCGCGCGTCCTCGACCTGATGATCGCGGGCCCTGCCGGCCAGATCTTCCTGGCCGTGCCACGCGAGGACGACGTGCCGGCGGCTCTGACAGGTCTGTCGCGCTGCCGCGTGTTCGACGGAACCATCATTCCAGTGGCAACCGGACATGCCTGAAAACTCCGGACCACTGGCGGCCGTCCTGCGGTCATTCCTTCAGCAGCGGGGCCTGGCGGTCCGAGTGGAACAGACCGCCGGCGTGCTGCAGTCATGGCCCCGTGTGGTTGGAGAGGCCGTAGCCGCGGCCACGACACCCCTGTCCGTGGCTGCGGATGGCACGCTGCTGGTGGGAGTTCGCTCGTCGGCGTGGATGAATGAACTGTCACTCATGGAGCGCGACCTGCTGGACGCACTGAACCGGGTGAACACTTCCGAGCCAATCCGGCGCATCCGCTGGCAGCTAGTCCCCTAAGGCGTTATCAAACAAGCGCTTACACGTCGCCCAAACGGTTGATCCCCGCCTCGCGATCAGCTATTTTTCAAAGTTGTCGCCGAAAAGCGCTTTCGCGCTTTCTTCGGCCCCTGCTCCGACCCGAGACCCCTCCTCAATGGCCAGCACTTCCGAGCCGATTTCTCCGCACTACGACGCGGGCAACATTCAGGTCCTCAAGGGGCTGGAGGCGGTGCGGAAGCGGCCCGGCATGTATGTGGGTTCCACGTCCGCACGCGGGCTGCACCATCTGGTCTACGAGGTGGTGGACAACGCCATCGACGAGGCGCTCGCCGGATACTGTGATCGGATCCTGGTGACCATCGGTGCCGACAATTCCATCAAGGTGGACGACAACGGGCGCGGGATCCCGGTGGATGTACACCCCACCGAGAAGATCCCCGGCGTGGAGCTCGCCATGACCGTGCTCCACGCAGGTGGCAAGTTCGACAAGAGTTCGTACAAGGTCTCCGGCGGGCTCCACGGTGTGGGTGTCTCCGTGGTGAACGCGCTCTCCGAGTCCCTCAAGGTGTGGGTGAAGCGGGGCGGGAAGGAGCACTACATGGACTTCTCCCGGGGCGTCACGACGACGAAGCTGAAGGCGCTGAGGAACGTGGGCAGTCGGGAACAGGGCACCGTTGTCTGGTTCAAGCCGGACCCGCAGATCTTCACCGAACTCACGTTCGATTATCCCACGATAGCAGCGCGGCTGAGGGAGCTGTCCTACCTGAACAAGGGTGTCAGCATCACACTCTCGGACGAGCGGGTCAGCCCGGCGAGGTCCGAGACCTTTCACGCGAAAGGTGGCCTGAGGGAAATGGTTCAGTTCCTCAACACCAAGGCCAAGTCCCTCCATTCCGACGTCCTGCACCTCGAGACCGAGAAGGACGACATCGGCATCGAACTCGCTCTTCAGTACAACGACGGCTACAACGAGAACGTCTTTTCGTTCGTCAACAACATCAATACGCACGAAGGCGGGACCCACCTGACGGGTCTGAAGTCGGCTCTCACCCGCACCATCAACACCCACGCCTCGAAAGGCGGATTCCTCAAGAAGGCGGACTTCTCGCTCACCGGTGACGACGTCCGCGAGGGACTTACCGCGGTCCTGGCGGTCAAGGTCCGGGAGCCGCAGTTCGAGGGTCAGACCAAGACAAAACTCGGCAACTCCGAGGCGGAGAGCGCGGTCAAGACCGCGGTCAACGACTGGCTGAGCGCCTACCTCGAGGAACACCCCCGCACCGCCAACATCATCATCGAGAAGGCTGTGTCCGCCGCCCGGGCTCGGGAAGCAGCGCGCAAGGCCCGGGACCTGACGCGCAAGAAGTCAGCCCTGGACGTCGGCAACCTCCCCGGCAAACTCGCTGATTGTTCCCTGGTCGACCCGGCCATGTGCGAGCTCTACCTGGTAGAAGGCGATTCAGCGGGCGGCTCGGCCAAGCAGGGGAGAAACCGGGAGTTCCAGGCCATCCTGCCACTGCGCGGAAAGATCATCAACGTGGAGAAGGCCCGTATCGACAAGGTGCTCTCCAACGAGGAAATCCGCACGATCATCACCGCGATCGGAACCGGCATCAAGGATGAGTTCCAGATCGAGAACGCCCGCTACCACAAGATCATCATCATGACGGATGCCGATGTGGATGGAGCCCACATCCGCACCCTGCTGCTCACGTTCTTCTTCCGTCAGATGCAGCAGCTCATCGACGCCGGCTATGTCTATATCGCCCAACCGCCTCTCTACCGCGTGGCGAAGGGGAAGCAGGAGTTCTACGCCTACGACGAGAAGGAGCGCGACAGCTACATGGAGCGTCTCGGGAATGGAGACCGCTCGATCAGCGTCCAGCGCTACAAGGGCCTGGGTGAGATGAACCCTCCGCAGCTCTGGTCCACCACGATGGATCCCGAGCGCCGCACCCTCATGCGCGTGAACATGGACGATGCGGTCCAGGCCAACGACATCTTCCAGACGCTGATGGGTGATGATGTCGAACCGCGCCGAGCCTTCATCGAGGCCAACGCCCGCTTCGCCAGCAACCTGGATATCTGAGGGGGAGTCCCTCGGGACGCCCCTCCCGGCCACCCCTGGAACGCCTTCAACTACTCCTTGGCGAAGGCGAAGAGGATGCGCGCGTATACCAGGTGTGCCCCGATGATCAGCGAAAAGGGCACCGCGATCCCCAGGATCGTCAGGATCGACTGCGTCTGATCGATCCCGCCCAGGGGGACCGAGCGCGTATTCCAGACAAGGAACAGGAAGAGTGCCACCACGGCCCCGGCTACACCAATGGCGCCGAAGGCAGCGAGCTTTGCGTAGGGCTTGAGCCTGAGTTCCATCCGTCACCCGGGAAGCTGTTTAGTGGAATGGTAACGTCAGGCAGGCATCGGGATAAGTACGCGACACGAGTCCGGTGGCCGCTTCCATAAGGAGCGAACTCAGGCAGACGAAACCATCCCGTCCGGGTTGGCAACCGCATCCCACGCTTCCGCTCCATCCGCTGTAACTCTGCAGGAAATCAGCGGCAGCGGAAAATCCGCCTCCTCGCCAACCTGAATGGCTTCCAGGAGTACGCCGCGCCCCAGCTCCACCCCTGCCGTGTCGCGCGCCAGGATGGTTGCCACGGGATCCCCTTCCTTCACCACATCCCCGGTACGTGGCACCACGATGAAACCCGCACTGGGCTCCCTGGCGACGTCATCCACCCATCCACCTCCCAGTGCGACCGTTCCACTCTCGAGCCCGCGGGGAATCACCGCGGTCACGACACCGGTCCGGGGCGAACGATGGAGCGCACAGACCGCCGCCTGCGGCAGGAGCCCCGGCTCGTCCACAGTTCGGGGATCACCGCTCTGTGCCGCGATCATATCCCGCATCCGTCGGGCGGCCCGCCCGGACGAAATCGACACCTCCATGGCTCGCCGGGCCGAATCCACGCCGCTTGCCATGCCGCTCAGTACCATGGCCTCCGCCCCCAGCGCATACGCCAGAGACATGAGGTCGCCAGGACCTTCACCATGGAGGGCATGAATGACTTCTTCCATCTCCAGGGCGTTGCCGAATGCTCTCCCCACAGGACGGTCCGCTGCCGTCACCAGTACCGCCACGGGCACCGCGACCCTGCGCCCCAGATCCGCCATGAGTCGCCCCAGTTCGACACAATGATCCCTGACGGGGAAGTCGGTACCCGGCCCATGGCCAATGGCGAACACTGCTCCCGTAACACGTTCAGCCAGAATCCCGTGCAGCGCCAGGGCTGCCAGAATGGGTGCACGACGTCCCCACTCCGGGCGGCGGAGGATCTCGTTCAGCCGTTTACCGCCCGGCGAAGCCGCTTCGAAACCCCGGGTAATGACACAACCCGTGCGTTCCAGTATCTCACGTGCCTCGAATGGACCAAGCCTGGTGCGCATTCCCGGAATGGATTCCAGGGCGGCAATCACGCCGAAGTCCCCTCCGGACCCGGAACCGGTCACGATCGGCACGAATGCATCCAGCGACGCCAGGAGGGGCGCCAGCAGAAGGGACACCTTGGCGCTTCCGCATCCGAGGAAGCCTATTCCCAGTCGCGGTCCGGCAAGACGCGCAACGTCCAGCGACGGAGTTAAATGCCACAGGACATGGGCCAGCGCCAGGATTTCCTCCGGTGACATTCCCCGCTCCGTCACGCCCCGGAGGAGCACACCCATCTCCATTTCGTCGAGATTACCCCCGACGAAGCTGCTGACCAGGTCGCTCCATTCCTCCGGCGCGAGTTGCTCCCCACCGAGCTTCCGTTCGATCAACCGATGAGCGAGCATTCGCCTCCTCCCCCTGGGCACGTCCGCGAACCGTGTGATGCCGTGCATCCCCCGGCCAATCTGCGCCTTCCAACTCCAGCCGTCGAGACCAATGCGCTTCCCGTGGCTATTCGGTGCGTTGCTTGTCCTCGCTCCTCCGGTCACTCTGAGGGGGCAGGACGCCATGGTCCACATGGCACTGGGAGACAGCGCGACAGCCCGATTCGACGCCCCCACCGCGCTGCGCGAGTACCAGGCCGCCATCGCCCTCGACTCGGGATCCGCGCTGGCCTTTGCCATGGCTTCGAAGACCGCCGTGGATCTGGGTGAGAGTGCAACGCCAGGCAGCGATCAGAACGTCTTCTATCAGCAGGGGGAGTCGTATGCCCGTCGCGCCGTTGCCCTGGATTCCACCAGCGCGGACAACTGGTTTCATCTGGCGCGCGCGCTGGGTCGTGCCGCACTCAGCAAGGGAGTGCGCGAGCGGGTACGCTATGCGGTGGAGATCCGCGAATGCGCCCTCCACGCACTGGCGTTGAACCCGGACCACCCTGGTGCCCTGCATGTTCTGGGCATGTGGAACGCGGAGGTGAAACGGCTCAACGGCTTTTCTCTTTTCTTTGCCAGGCGCTTTCTGGGCGGCGGCATCCTTGGCAAGGCCAACTGGGCCGACGCCCGGCGTCTCCTGGAGAAGGCGGTCGCGCTGGACCCGGACCGACTCAGCCATCATCTCGACCTGGCGGGTATCTACGCCAGCATGGGCGAGACCGACAGCGCCCTGCGGGAATATCAGTTCGTGCTCGCGGCCACGGTGCAGACGGACGTGAATGACCCTATCTACAAGGCCCAGGCCTCGGCAGCACTGAAAAGACTCCGTTGAGCACGACACTCCTGCCCGTTGTGGCCCTCGTCGGCTGGTAGACGTTGCGCCAGTCGCGCCGGATTGGTGCGCCGCCACACACATTGACGCGGACCGGGTCACGCGCGTCCCCGTATCGAAGCCATCCAGCCACCAGAAGTGCCCGCATGGGGTCCACGCTTCTTTCTCCGCACCAGGCAGCCATCGTCCCTTCCACCGATCCGTCGTCACTTCAGGCACGGATCGAGGAACTCGTGCGCGAGCGGGACCAACTGCGCACGCTGGTGGACATCCTCCAGGAGATCTCCTCATCCCTGCACTTCACCGACGTGTTGCGGGGTATCGCGCAACGTCTGGGAGAGCTGTTCGGGCTGGACCGCTGCTCGATCTACCTGGCCGGCGACGCCGCCGAGGAAGTACGCATGGTCGCCACTTTCGAGGATCCCGCGGCCGTCAACCTGGTGGTGGATCTGGGACGTTATCCCGAGTTGAAGCAGGCGTTCGAGAGCGGCCAGACGGTCTTCATTCCGGACGCCACCCGCGATCCCATGCTGGCCTCGGTCCGGGAGATGCTCGATGAGCGTGAGGTGCGCTCCATCGTGGTGGTGCCGGTGCGCTGGAGATCCAACGTCATCGGGGCGATCTTCCTGCGCACCGAGAGAGGCAGCGTACCCTTCACGGACGCGGACATCCGGTTCTGCGAGATGATCGCCTCGCTGACGGCCCGGGCTCTGCGGAACGCCCACCGGTTTGGGTCCCTCAAGCGGGAGCGCTCGGCCCAGCTCGAACGTGACCGTCGCGCGGCGCTCGAGCGGATAGCGCTGATTGCCTTCCTGCGGCGCCTGCTGGAGCGCCATGCCAGCAGCCCGGAACACATCTGGGCGGAGACCCTCCTGGCCAGTGCCAGTGATGAGGAACTCGATCGACTGACGTCGGTTGCGATGCAGGTAATAGGCGAGGAAGCACGGGGGTAGTGATTGGGTGGCTCAGGGTGCGTCTCCATGAGGACGGCGAACGGAGCGTAACCCGAGCGTCACGAAGGCGGCTGGCCCCGATTTCGGGAGCCACGCGCATCGATGGCGGGAGGTGCTTCCTGGCCGTGCCGCGGTGGCCCTTTGGCCATTAGTCATGGCTCGGTAACTTTGAAAGACCCTCCAGTCGACCCGCCTTGTCCTCGCCATCTCAACGCGCTGCTCACCTGCGACAGGTGCTGGAAAAGGCATCGTACGAGTACTATGTGCTCGATCGACCCACCCTGGCGGACATCGAGTACGACAGGCTGTTCCGGGAACTTCAGGCCATCGAGCGCGAGTACCCGGAGCTCCGTACCGCGGACTCTCCCACGCTGAGGGTGGGAGCAACCCCACAGACGTCATTTCCCAAGCATGCCCACGCGGTGCCCATGCTTTCGCTGGCCAACGCGTTCAATGACGAGGAACTGCGGGAGTGGGAAGAGCGCCTCGTCCGGATCTCGGGGGCGGATGTGCGCCGTTCCGGATACTCGGCGGAGCTGAAGATCGATGGCGCCGCTGTCAGCCTGACCTACGTGGATGGTGTGCTGGTGACCGGGGCAACCCGCGGGAATGGAACCATCGGCGAGGATGTCACTCCCAACATCCGTACGGTGCGGGGCATTCCCCTGCGTCTGCGGGATGAGTTCCCTTCCGGGCGCATCGAGATCAGAGGCGAGATATACTATCCCTTCGACCTGTTCGAACGGATGAATGAGGAGTTCGTCAGGCAGGGCGAGAAGGTCTTTGCCAATCCCCGCAACGCAGCGTCGGGTTCCCTTCGTCTGCTGGATTCCTCGGTCACTGCCAGCCGGCCACTGCGCTTCTTTGGTTATCAGATCGTCGTCACCGATGGGGCCGAGCTTCCGTGCCGGCGTCAGTCGGAGGTTCTGGAACTTCTGGCGCGCTGGGGCGTCCCCGTGGCTCCGCACCGTGCCCGCTGCGGGACGTTGGACGAAGTGATCGACTGGTGTCACCGGCTGGAAAAGGTGATCCGGAGCGACCTGAACTTTGCCATCGATGGGGGCGTGGTGAAGATCGATGACATCGAGCTGCAGGCGGATCTGGGTGTCATCGGCGGTCGCGAACCGCGCTGGGCCATTGCCCGCAAGTTCGCGCCGGATATCGCGGAGACCACGCTGGAGGACATCCGCCTGAACGTGGGGCGTACGGGCGCCCTGAACCCGTACGCGGTGCTGGAGCCAGTGGAGATCGGCGGGACCACGGTGACCTATGCCACCCTGCATAACGAGGACCTGATCATCCGCAAGGACCTGCGCGTCGGCGATCGGGTGCAGGTCAAGCGCGCCGGTGAGGTGATTCCGCAGATCATCGGGCCGGTACCCGAACGTCGCTCCGGCAGGGAGCGGCGCTGGCGCATGCCGAAGAAGTGCCCCGTCTGCCGCACTCCGGTCGTGCGCGATGCGGGAGAGGCGATGCACTTCTGCCCCAATCCGCACTGCCCGGCACGTCGGCTCGAGACGATCCGGCACTTTGCGTCGCGGGAGGCGATGGATATCCGGGGACTGGGGGATCAAAAGGTGCAGCAGCTCGTCGAGGCCGGGCTCGTCGCGGACGTGGCTGACCTGTATGACCTCGAGGTGGGTCAGCTTGCTGCTCTGGAAGGATTTGGTCAGCGGAGTGCCGAACTGCTGGTTGCCGCGATTGCGGCCTCCCGGGCGCAACCATTGTCCCGGCTCCTCTTCGGACTGGGGATACGGCATGTGGGTGAATCGGTGGCTGAACTCCTGGCGCGCGAGTTCCACACCATGGATGCGCTCCGGACGGCCGGTGCCCAGCGAATTGCGTCAGTTCACGGGGTGGGAGAGGTCATCGCCCAGTCCGTGGTGGACTGGTTTGCCGACCCGGCCTCCGCCGGACTTCTGGAGCGGCTGAGAGTGAGGAGACTCACATTGTCCGAACCGGATACCGTGTCCCGGGACGGTGCCCTGCGCGGCCTCACGATCGTCATTACGGGGACCCTCCCGACTCTTTCCCGGCAGCAGGCCGCGGCGCTGATCGAACGGGCCGGTGGGCGCGTCACGGACAGTGTGTCGAAGAAAACTTCCTTCGTGGTGGCGGGAGAGAATCCCGGCAGCAAGCTGGAGAAAGCGAAGTCACTAGGCGTTACAGTCGTGGACGAGGCTGGGCTCAGGGAACGCCTCGACCAGTAGATCGCGACCGATGTCAGCACAGACCAGTAAACCAGGCCTCGAGATGCTAACCATTACCCGTGCGTCACTCCTGTCCCTGCGCGCCGCGTTGCTCCGTTCGGGCGACGCTCAGGCTGCCGTCGCTCTGCAGGAGGCCGGTTACGCCGGGGGCACCGCCTTCTACGAAGCTTTTCGTACCTGGCTGGCCGCTCGCACGGACGTGACCATGGCGGACCTGGACGTGGATGCATTCGAGAACCACCTGACCGGATTCTTTCGGGAGACCGGGTGGGGAACGGTGCAGATCGGCAGCATCGACGACATCGTGGCCACACTCGACTCCCCTGACTGGGGCGAGTGCGACATGGGAACCGGGATGCAGCATCCCTCCTGCCATATCACCACCGGCATGTTCGCGGACCTTTTTGGACGCCTGGCGGGGGCACCGGTGGCCGTCCTCGAGGTGGAATGCCGGTCGGCGGGCTTCGACCGGTGCCGGTTCCTGGTGGGAAGCCCGGAGATCATGGATGCCGTCTATGACGAAATGGGGCACGGAGTCGCCTACGAAGCCGCGGTGCGGCAGCAGACCTCCGCAGCATCGACGGGCGTAGCGGGCCCGGTCTAGCCGTTCCGCGGCAGCACGCAATCCGACCTCACCCGATCTGAAAACCGACCGGGTCTGACGTGCGAACCGGCCGCCACGTGCCGCCGGCCGCCATCCCGGCTGTTATGCGCCGCCGTATTTCGGGTTGGACACCAGCTTGCCGTCCACGAGGACTTCCCGATCCCACGGCAGGACGATGACGCTTTCGGTTTCCACGCCGTAGAAGTCGGGGAGGTATGGCCCTGTCCGGAAGGACACGGCGGTTCGGACCTCCACCGCTCCAGCGTTCACCATGGCTGCTACGGCCAGGCGCAGTGTATCGCCGGTGTCGCAGGTCTCATCCACGACGAGGACGCGCCGACCACCGACTTCCTGCGGGGCGGCGCCGAGCACCGCCGGGGTCTGCCGCACCCTGGCTTTCCCGGCGCGCCGGGTGATGAGGACCGAACGGAAGTCCCGGTCGAGTATGGCGGCGATCACAGCCCCCGGAATGACCCCTGCAGTAGCCACTCCAACAACGATCTCGGGGTCATAGGAGCGGGCGACCTTCAGGGCCAGTGCCCGGGAGAGTTCACCGAACAGCGGCCACTCGACGAAGAACACCCCTCTCGATGGGTCGGCCTGATAGCGTCGCGGCATGGTCCGGGTGGGAAGGGGGCAGTCAGGTTGCCTGGAGTCAAGGTAGCCCCCCTCGCAGCCGGGTGCGAGGCATATGGGGCGGAGTTCCGTGACGGTCTCCCATCTCACATCTCATGGTGGTACTTTGCGCGTCGTCCCCGGATGTCACGCAGAGTCCTCGTGCTGTCCGGTCCCGTCCGCGCATCCCAGCCGCTTTCAGCGAATGTCCTGGTTGAGCCGCCTGTTCGGCGGCAGATCTGACAGTGAACTCAAGCCACAGCGCCTCGACTACCTGAATGAGGCTCTGGCGCTGGAGAAGTCGGGTGACTTCGAGGCCGCGATCACTTCGTATCGCCTGGCCCTCCGGGAGAAACCCGACGACGCCAAGGTTCTGCAGAATCTTGCCATCGCGCTCACCCGTCAGAACCGGCACGAGGAAGCCATAAAGTGCTATCGGCGTGCGCTGGAGGTGAAGCCCACGTTGGCGGGTGCGCACTATGGCCTTGCCTTTCTGCTGTTGAAGCGAGGCGAACGGGACGCCGCGATGGAGCACCTGGAGACGTTCCTCGCCGCGCCGCCATCCAGCGGTGAGCCAGAGCGGTGGATCGATCACGCCCGGGAGACGCTCGACGCGCTTCGGAACAGCGACGGTACGGCGCTTCCGGAAGACCTGTCGTCACCCGAGCCATAAAGTGGGGAAGGTTCTCGCGGTCGTCAGCCAGAAGGGCGGCGTCGGCAAGACCACCACCTCGGTGAACCTGGCGGCTGCATTCGCCCGTCGGGGACTGAAGACTCTGCTGGTGGACGTGGATCCCCAGGGTGCGGTCCGCTATGGCGCCGGCCTCAGGAGGGGCCATCCTCCGTACGGTTTCGCGGACTACCTGACCGGTACCCGCTCGCTGCGGGAGGTTCTCCTCCCCACCTCCCTCCCCTGGCTTCGCGTCATCCTGGCGGGGAGTGTCACTGACGAAGCGGACCACACGCAGTACATCAACCTGGTCTCCAGCACTGACGTCGTCCACGAACTGCTCGCCGTCGCCCGGGAGCGTTGTGACGTCGTGGTAGTGGACACACCTCCGGGACTGGGACCGATCGTTCAACGGGTTCTGAGCGCCAGCGATCGCGTAATAGTACCCCTCCAGAGTGAGCCACTGGCGCTCCAGACCACGCCTCAGATCCTCCGCGGGATCCAGGAGATCGTGGCGCAGAACGATCGGTTGGCACTGGACGGCATCCTCCTGACGATGCACGATCCGGCGAATCCAGCCTCGGAGCGCATCGCACAGTACGTTCGCTCGCACCTGCCATCCAACATGCTGTTCGACATCACGGTACCGCGCACGATTCCGGCGGTGGATGCGTTTGCAGCGGGACAGCCGGTCGTCCTGCGAACGCCTTCTGATCCGGCGGCGCAGGCGTACGTGAACCTGGCCACGGTCCTGGCCGAGCGGCTTCGGTGACCTGGAAGGCGATGGTGGTGGCCGCCGTGCTGGTGTCGGCGGGTTGTCTCGACCTCTCGACGGATCCGGATGAGGTGGTCGCGATCGACTTCGCACCGCTTCCCTGGCCGTCGGTGGCGGCAGGGGATACTCTTCGCGACTCCAGCGGCGCCGTTGCTCCGCTTCGCGCGCACCTGCTGGCAGGGGACGGGTCCGAGGTGATCGGTGGCCCGGTGGAGTTCCTTGTCGAAGCCGGTGCGGTCCGGGTGGCAAGCGACAGCTTCCTGGTTGCCGATGATACGGCCAAGGGGACGGCAAGGATTCGCGCGTCGACGACCGCCATACAGAGTATCCCGCGTCAGGTGGAGATCGTGCTCGCACCGGATTCCCTGGCGTCGGACGTGACCATTGAACCGATCCTGTGGGTGGTACCGGATGATCCGCGGACCAACGTTTCGGCGCCGCTGGATTTCAGGATCCTTTCGCTGGCCACGGATCCAGCCAAGGGAGTCCGGTCCTGGGTGGCTTTCTTCACGCTTTCGTCGGAAGGACGGATCATCCCCCCCGGAGACACCAGTGGTGTGTACCTCGTAGGTGAAAACGGGTTACCTTCCTGGGCAGACACCTCCGACGCGGGCGGCAAGGTCTCCCGTCGGCTGCGGGTGAGGATCTCTCCCGGCTTCACGCCACCGGACTCGGTAAGGGTGACTGTCCAGGCGTCATACCGGGGAACCAGCCTTCGCGGCGCACCCATGACTTTGGTGCTTCCCCTCGCTGCCCGCTGACCAGCACTTTACGCTGGGCCGCAGACAGATGGAGGAACACGATGTACGCACGCGGAGAAGGTGAGCGACCGACGCCGGGCACGCTGAACGTCCTGTTCTTCGACAGCATCGCGAAATTCGCGAAGCCGGACGCCATCCTGTTCCGGAGGGATGGAACATGGCACCCAATCCCGCATGCCGAAATCCTTCGGCGGGTGCGGCGTATTGCCATGGGACTGGCGGATCTGGGTGTGCGGCGGGGCGACCGCGTGGCGATTCTCTCCGAGAACCGGCCGGAGTGGTCGCTGATGGACTGGGCCTGCCTGACGTCCGGCATCATCGATGTTCCCATCTACCCTTCCCTGCCGGCAGAACAGATCCCGTATCTGCTCACCGACAGTGGATCAGTGGCGATCCTGGTTTCCAACCTTGCGCAGGCGGAGAAGATCGCGGCCATCCGGGGCAGCGTCCCGCAACTTTCCCACGTCATTGCCTGCGACGGGAGCGCCACGCATCTGGCGGATCTCACACTGGCCGATCTGGAAGCCAGGGGCGCTCCCCTGGATACAACTGATCGTGCGGCCGCATGGGAGCGGGATGCGAGGTCGGTACTGCCGGATGATCTGGCGACCATCATCTACACGTCGGGGACCACCGGGAAACCCAAGGGCGTGATGCTTTCCCACGACAACATCCACTCGAACGTGGCGGCGACGCGCAATGTCATTCCCATCGACAAGGAAGTCGCCATCTCTTTTCTGCCCCTGTGCCACATCTTCGAACGGATGGGCGACTACTGGTTCTTTGCCACGGGTACGACCATAGCCTATGTGGAGAGTTTCGATCTGGTCCACCTGGCACTGCAGGAGGTGCGGCCCACGATAGCGCTCTCCGTACCGCGCCTCTACGAGAAGATGTTTGCCCGGGTCCTGGAGAACGCGCTGTCCGGTGGCGCCCTGAAGAAGCAGATCTTCTTCTGGGCGCGTCGTACCGGGGAACGATGGGCTGACGAGCGGCTGGCGGGCCGGGAACCGTCGGGCCTCCTCTCCCTCGGCTACGCCATAGCGCAGAGGCTGGTCTTTTCCAAGCTGCGCCGTAGAACCGGCGGCCGGATGCGATACTTCGTCTCCGGTGGAGCACCGCTGTCGCCGGAAATCAACAAGTTCTTCTACGCGGCGGGGCTCACCATTCTGGAGGGCTACGGGCTGACGGAAACGTCGCCCGTCATCGGTGTCAACACACCGGAACACTTCCGGATCGGGACGATCGGTCGACCCATCGACGGAGTGGAGGTCAAGATCGCGCCTGATGGGGAGATCCTGGCCCGGGGGCCCAACATCATGCAGGGGTATTATCACCAACCTGACGCGACTGCGGAGGTCATCGACGCCGAAGGCTGGTTCCACACGGGTGACATAGGTGTGATCGAGGACGGCTTCATCCGGATCACCGACCGGAAGAAGGACATCATTGTCACGGCCGGTGGAAAGAACATTGCGCCCCAGCCGATCGAGAACCTGGTCAAGGCCAGCAAGTACGTCTCCCAGGCGGTAATGATCGGAGACCGGCGCCGGTTTCCCGTCCTTCTGGTGGTACCCAACCACGAAAGCCTGGAAAACTGGGCGACCCGACGGAACATCATCTGGACCGACAGGGCGCAGCTTCTTGCGATGCCCACGATACAGGCGAAGATGGAGAAGGAGGTGCTGGCACGCCTCACGGGACTGGCGAGCTTCGAGACACCCAAGAAGATCGCGCTGCTGGAGCATGACTTCACGCTGGAGAGCGGTGAACTGACCCCCACGCTCAAGGTGAAGCGGCGCGTGGTGGAGCAGAAACACAGGGACGTGATCGAGCGGCTTTACGATTCCCACGATCATGCTCCGGCCGTCGTATCGGATCACTCCGAGTGACCATGGATTGGCCGGGAGTGGTTCACGGTGGCCGGATGCCGGTCTTGCGGCGGAGAAGCTGGGCGCCGGATTGGGGCCGGGCGATCACGCTACCCACCCACTCCTGATCATCGCGCGCAACTTCCGACAGGCCGTCCACAGGCTCGATGGCAGCGGGTGCCACCAGGCGGGCACCGGACCGCAGCACGCGCACGACCTCGGCCAGGGTGAATCCAGCCACACCTGCAAGGTCCACGGCGGCCGCGCGCAAGATCCAGGATCGTACGGGAAGCCGATCACCAATGCGGATAACGCTGACCCCGGGTGAGGAGAGACCGTCTCCCGAAAGCGCAACTACGCTGGAGACGAAATCCGCGGCCAGTTCAGTCGCCAGCGCGGAATACCTCCCTTCCAGGAGGATGACCCCCGAGGGTTCCCGCAGGTCGAGCTGCGCGGCCAGACGCATGACGCGATCGCGGGGGTTCTCCCCTGCCCCGGGTAGTCTCTCGGGCGACTGCGCGACCGGGATGGTCGCGGAAGCGCTGAAGTTGGCGACGCCGCCGGAGATGGGATACTCGGCCCGACAGACCGGACAGCCCAGCCTGCCTGACGCGACATGCACGTCCTGCCAGGTGTCCGCCGAGAGGACGAGCCAGGAATCCTCGTGCTCCGCAGGGCAGCGCAGCAGGTCCAGCAGTTCAACGCGCACGACTCACCCGCACCCGCTTCCGCTCCATGCATGCCAACCGGTCCGTCATGCGTGGCTCAGCCGGAGTTCGTCGATATTGAGGTGGGGTGGCCGGGTCAGCACGAAGAGGACCGACTGGGCCACGTCTTCCGCACGGATCATATGAGTCCTGGCCGGGAACCCTTCCCGGTGGTCCGGATCGATGGGATCCCAGATGGGTGTGTCCACCGGCCCCGGGGATACGAGCGACACCCGGACACCGGTACCACGCAATTCCGTCCGCAGCACTTCGTGCACGGCCCGCGCGCCGAACTTGCTGGCGGCGTAAGCGGCATTCTCCGGCAGGGCCACCCGATCCGCGATGGAGCCAATGGTGATGAGGTGACCGTTTCCCCGGCGCTTCATGGCGGTGGCGATGGGTTGGGCCAATCGCCAGGGGCCCACGAGGTTGATCTGCAGGGCGTCCGCGAAGGTGTCCGGAAGGGTTTCGTCGAACGGCGCCAGCGGAAAGACACCCGCTGCCTGCACCAGTGCATACGGAGCGCCACCCGTCCCCTCGAGGGCGTCGTTGACGGCCGCGTCGATGGAATCCGGCCGGGTCAGGTCACAGGGCAGCGGCACACCAGATCCGCCTAACGATGCCATGACGTCGTCGAGGCGCTTACCGGGACGGGCCAGACACCAGATGCGGGCGCCCGCACCGGCCAGAGCCACTGCCGTGGCGCGGCCGATTCCGCGGGACGCGCCGGTAATCAGGATCGTCCGGCCATGAAGTTCATTCACCTTGGTACTCGACCATGTTGTTTTCGCTTTCCCACAGCCGGATGCGCTGGAGACGGGCCGGCAGCAACGCCGGCGCCAGGATGCGCCAGATCGCCACGACGAGATTCTCGGTCGTGGGAATCACACCCTGCATGAAGGGAACGTCCAGGTTGAGGTTGCGATGGTCTACCTGGTCGAGGATTTCCCGGGTCACCACATCCCGCATGATCCCCAGGTCCATGACGTAGCCGGTCCGCTCCTCCACCGGCCCCCGCACCGCCACTTCCAGGACGTAGTTGTGACCGTGCCAGTTGGGGTTATTGCACTTGCCGAAGATCCGGGAGTTCTCGGTGTCGCTGAGACCGGGATTGTGGAGACGGTGTGCCGCGTTGAAGGTCATGCGGCGGGTAACGGTGACGATGGGCATGGTCAAGGAAACGTAGGGTCTGCACCCCGCCCGGAACAATCACCGACGCCCTAGGTTCTGCGCTTCCCGCTTCCCGCTTCCCGCTTCCCGCTTCCCGCTTCCCGCAAAAAAGGGGGCCCCTCATCGGAAGCCCCCTCGCAGAATCGGAACGAAGAGTATTTTTTGAAGCCCGAACGAAAGGTATAAGGCCCTCACCATGTCCTCGCCTTCCCCGCACTGGGGCATGACGTCAACACAGCATGTCGAGCCCCTCCGCTGGACTTGTTGGCTCAAAAAATCGCTCTCTTCGCCCCTTGTTCGATAGTCGTTCGCCAATGTATCCGACCAGCTGCGTCCGGTCAAATCCCCTGAATCCATGGATGCTGGAATCATTGCCGCGGTGGCCATGCTGGTGCTCTGGGCCGCCGGAACATTCTTTCTCGACGCGCCCGGCTGGATCAATATCCTGCTCACCGCGGGCGTCTTCCTGCTCATCTGGAGAGTGACGACCAGAGGCAACGCCCCGGCACGAGGGAAAAACGGCCGGGAAGGATGAACCCGACTGGCGCTTTTCAGATCTCCCAGTTGGAAAATACGACTCCGACCTGGGACACCGGTTCGGCGTGCCCGTTGATCGTCATCCGGAGATCGGTCCAGCGCACCCGGGCGCCAAGGGAAATGAGGCGCTGCCAGGCTTCCGGATAGTCGCCCTGTACACGGATCGCCGCCCGGGCGGTTCCCGTTCGACGCGTGGCAATCGCCAGCAGGCCCACCAGATCGTCCAGGTGCCGCGTCTCTTCGACCGCCAGCTTGAGCACGCGCAGCTCTTCACGGGGACGACCCTCCACCAGAGGAATCGAATGGAAGATGGCGAACCCGCGCACTCTGCCACCGTGTTCCAGAACCGCGGTATCGCCCAGGCCGAGTTCGCCTGTGAGCATCATCTCGCGGGTGTAGTCGTACCCGGGAAGCAGTCTTGACGTAAGCGCTCGACAGCCGGCGATCATTTCGTCCCGGAGGGCCGCGGGGAGCCGCCCGAGCAACGTGACGGGACCGTCGGAGGTTGCGGCCTCGGTGGTGACCGTGATCGTGAGGCGTCGCGGCACAAAACCGAGCGACGAATAGAACCCGATGTTGTCCATGGTGCGGGGCATGGTTTCCAGACCGATCACACTGGCACCCTGTGCCGTGAGTGCCTCCACACCGGCACGCACGATCCGCTTTCCCAGTCCTGCGCCCTGCCATTCCGGTCGCACCGCCAGCGGTCCCATCCAGCCTTCCGTACCGGACTGATGCGCAATGTTGAAAGCCACGATTTCGCCGCTGCTGTCGCGCCAGACCATGGCACCGTCTCCGGCGTCTTCCATGGCGTAGCGCCAGATGGTCGGGTTGAGCTGCGGTACGCGCACGCCGGTCATCCCATCCCTGCGATAGCGCTCGGTGAAAGCGTCGCTGAAGACCCGATTCAGGTCCGGGATATCGTCCGGGGATGCTTTCCCCTGTTCTGGAATACCAGTCTGTCGTCGGCCCGACCGTGCCAGTGTCACTCGGGGCCTCCATCGTCTGATCCGGCCAAGCCGGCAAGAGCCCGCTTCGCCAGCGCCAGGTCGGGAGACCGGACGCGCGATGCACCGAGTTCCTCATCGAAGTCCACGAGCACCACCTGATCGAGCTGATCAGTGATGTCATCCACATGCGTGATGAGAATCACCTGCTCGAAGTGGTCCCCCAGGCGGCGCAGCAGGCCCACAACGTTGTGACGTCGGGTTTCGTCCAGTGATCCAAAAACCTCGTCGAGAACCAGCATCGAGAACGGCTGTCCGGATCGATCCGCAATCATCTGCGAAATGGCCAGTCTCAGCGCAAGGTTGGAAACGTCTTCTTCGCCACCGGATATCACCGGCTTGGGGATCCCGTCCTCGTGCACGACCAACTCGTACTGGTCATCCAGTTCCAGCAACTGGTACCTGCCGTCGGTCAGTTCCGCCAGGAACCCGGAGGCCCGCTCTGAGAGTTCCGGCCGCAGGTGGTGATTCAGTTCCGTTCGCAGGTCCGTATACGCCCGGTCCAGCTCATCATGCACCCGCTTTTCCCGGTCCAGCCGGGTGAGATGCTCGAGGGTTCTCTCCAGCTCCTCCCGGCTGCGCTGGGCGTGGGCCACCGCTTCCGCTGCTCGCTGTTCTTCGGACGCCGCCGCCGCCAGGTTCAGTTCACAGGAGCGGGCCTCCGAAAGAGCCTCGTCATACTCCTGCCGCTGGCGCTGCAGGTCTTCTTCCGAGAAGCTGGATTCCTCGTGCTCCCGTCGCAGCCTTCCAGCGCGCTCCCGCGCCAACTCCAACTGAGTCACACGCTGTTCATGTTCCTCGCGCAGTGAAGCCTCCTGCTCGATGCGGGCGCTCAACCTGGCCAGTTGCTCATTGAGCGGTGCGAACCGTTCCATGCGCTCCTTGAGTTCGCGGTGACGGACCGCGTCAAACCCACCCGGGATTGCTCTCAACTCGCGGGACAACTGATCCTGGCGTTGTTCCTTCGCCGAGAGTTCCCGGGCCAGACCCGCCAGATCCTGCCTGGCTGCCTGTACGCGGGCAACCTCCCGCTCCATATCGGTAAGCTGCTGGGCCATCTGTCTGCGCTCTTCCTCACCGGCGCGGAGTTCAGACTGCATCCCCTCCAGTTGTTCCAGCCGGGTGGTGAAGTACCGCCCGTCCACCGCGATGGTTTCCAACTGCTCTTCCAGACCGTCATGGACCAGCCGATAGTGTTCCCCCAGGACGCGGGAGCACGTGGGACAGACACCATCCTCTCCCAGATCCACGATCCGGTCGCGCTGTGCCTTCAGTTCCTGGTACTGACGACGGAGCGCGTCCCGCTTGGTTTCGGCCTCCTGCCGGTCGCGGACCCACTCGGTACGTCGCGTTTCGAGATCTTCGGACAGCTTCTCCAGCGCGTGTCGCTGCTCTCGAAGCCGGGCCGTCAGCGCCTCCTCCTGATCCGCCACACCTGTCAGTGCCACCTGGCGCTCACGCAGTGTCGTGAGTTCGCCGGTCAGATCTCGCAGGGAGTCCGACAGCGCCCGCCGGCGTCCCTCGTCCCGGCTCAATGCTTCCAGGGACTGAAACTCCTCCATCAGTTCGTTGAGAGGAGCCAGATCGGCGGTCACGGCATGGAGTTCCTGCCGCGCCGTGGCAATGGCCTGCAGATCGCGCTCCACACGCTCGACCTCGCGCATGATCGCAGCAACCTCGTTGTCCGCCAGGCGAAGGTCGGAAAGGAGCTGCTGCAGGGCATCCCGCGCCTTCTGGGCTGCTTCCCACTGCGGTGCCAGTACGGTGAGGGCGGCGTCCGCTTCTGCTTTCCTTTTTGCCGCTGCCTGACGCTGCCGCATCGCGGCATCCCGCCGGGCGGTCGATTCCTCCAGCATCTTCGCCACCGATGCTGCATCCGGCATCACCGACTTCATTCCCGAAATTTCGGCGTTCAGGATCTTCCGGTGTTCCCGAGCCGCACTCTGGGCAGCCCGGATCCGGTCGTAACCCAGGACCCGTGACAGGAAGACCTGCCGTTCCGACGGCGCCATCGACGCCATCACGCTCAGTTCCTTCTGGCCGGTGAAATACGTGTGGAAGAACTCGGCCCGCGTCATGCCCAGACGGCGCTGCAGGAGGTCGCCGACTTCGGTAATCGTCGTGGCGATCGGATCGGACGAACCATCCAGGTAGAGTTCCGCGTTCGTCAGGCCGCGGGCGACATGATAGCGGTGGCCGGCCAGTTCGAAGTCCAGCTCCACCCGTACTGGTGCCCGGGCACCAGCGCGGATGTTACGGATGGAGTCGCGCGTGCCACGAGCGGCGGACTGTCCATACATCGCCCACGCAATGGCCTCCAGGATGGTCGTCTTCCCCGCACCGTTGGGACCGAGGACGCCGGTCAGGCCGGCCTCGAACCCGATGACGGAATCCGCGTGTTGCCGGAAGTTGGTAAGCTGCAGTCGGTTGAGCCTCACGTCTCCTCCGCCGGTGCCGACAGCGTCTCACGCTCCGCCAGTTCGGCGTCCTCCAGGTACGCCACGCCCCGCAGCACCAGCGTCTCCCGGTCAACATCGGGAGGAATGGTCCGTGACCAGAGCCAGTCGCGGACGGTGTCCTTCAGACTGGCACGCTTCCCCGGCGCGCCGGAGACCGACTGCCTCACCACTTCCGGCCGGCGGGCGTCGAGCTGAAAGGACACCGCCCGACGCTGATACTCGCGCTGCGCCCGGTGGTCGAGTTCCCGCCGGACATGTCTCGGAAGATTCAGGACCGTCTGCCTGACGATGCGATCGTCGATACCCCCCGGCCAGCTTTCGACGTTGGAACGGATCGCGGCGTCCACGTCGGCCGCCACCATTCCCCGGGCATCGATCACCGGAAGGTCCGCCAGTGCCCGCGCGGGACCAACGGAATGGAAGACACGCTTCTTCCTGTCGACGTCGAACTCGATGATCCCCTTCCCCCGGACCCGGGCGGCCTTTTCTTCCTGGAGTTCACCCCAGATGTTGAAGCTGGTGTACTCGATGGACCCCGAATAGAAAGCGTTGGGCGCCAGTTGTCGAAACACGTGATAATCGCCCATGGCGACGTAGGTCCACCGGCCGAACCCAATGTCAGCGGGATCAACCTGCAGAGCGGCACGTTCGACGTCGGTGCTGGAGACCGGGATGACTCCCTGCATCTCCGAATGCATGACCAGGACGTTATGCGTGAACGCGGGATCCGGGGCGAGTGAAGGGCGCTCTGCTGGTATGTGGGGCACCGCCAGCACCGCGAGGTCATGTTCCGGGAATACAAGGCGGCGGGCTTCCGCATCAACCACATGGATGCCCAGGGTACTGAACAAGCGAAGTATGCAGACTGTCTCCGCCGAGCGCGGGGCATCGTGATTGCCGGCTACCATCACGAAAATTGCTCCGGGGAGAGCCTGGACCAGTCTGGTAAACTGTGAGAACGCCAGGAGGATGGCTGGATTGGACGGACGCACGTTATGGAACACGTCGCCGGCAATCAGGACCAGATCAGGTCTGATTTCGATGATCTTGTCGATGACCTTGCGGAAAGTGCTGGCGACATCGGCCTCCCGCTGGTTGATCCCGGCGGCGGTCTGTCGGGGGAACTGCCGGTAGCCGAGGTGGAGATCCGAGAGATGGACGAGTCGCATTGAATCCAGCGGCAGGCAGGATCGAAAGCGGCGCCCCACACCGGGTCACCGTCGCCCGAATATACGCCGTGGCCCCGGCCGGGACGGAGGGATGGCTGCCGGTCAGAGAATGGGGGAGGCCCGCTCCACCGGTATACGGCTGTCCGGTACAGCCCACAGCCGAGTGACGGTAGGGACCGGCCCTGTCACATTGCCCGGAGCCACTGGGAAATGGTCATGCGCACGCGCATGGGAGGCTTTCGGTTCCCTTCCGACACTACCAATGACTGGAGTACGAATGCGGTGCGGGCCTCGGTTATCCAGCCGCGACGGCGGTCCACCAGTATCTGCCCCGTAACCGTACCGGCGGTCTCCACCACCCTGGTTTCACCACCAGGAGGCGGCGAATCAGTCTGCTTGCTGACCTTCCCGTGCAGCGAAAGAAACGCGAGTTCACCGGAAGCAGAGAGTGAATCGAAGGTGAAAGTGGCGCTCAGTGTCGCCACACCACCGGGATCCACCGACGATGCCAGAGGTACCTGCATTCGGCTTTCCCAGGAGGATCCCGGTTTGATCGGCTCCACCGGAAGCGTAGCGGGGAGGTGAGCAGCCACCGTGCCGGCGGGTAGCGGTCCCCGGGTGCCAGGAACGGATACTGAACCGTCGGCGGCTACCCGGAAGCGGACCGCCCGATGTTCGGTGGACGCAGCCCATCCCAGAACGGCAGCAGATGCGGAGCTGGGCGGAGCGCTCAGCCGGACTGAATCGGTGATGCTGGTAATGGTCGCACCTTCACGGTCCACTGATTCCACCGCCAGGGTGGACAGGACCACCAGCGTGCCGGATTCGACACCTCTGGTACTGTCCTTGCCGGTTGCGATGGCAGCCATCTCCACGGTCTGATCCAGTCGCACCCGGATGGTGTCACCCGGATGGGGTCGGATCTGCAGTAGCACGCTGCGTTCCTGCGCCGGAGTGCCCTCACTGACAGCGCAAAGAAGGGCAAAGGCAAACGGGAGGGTCCACCACGAGCGACGCAAGAGGCTCCTCTAATCCCCGTACGGGTCGTCCATGGGTGTGCGACGGAGGGCGGGACGGCCCGCGGCCGGCACCTGTTCCGGACGGACCACGCGACGGAATTGGGCCTTGAAATACGCCTTCACGTCCTGCGGCCTCGTCTTTACCGTCGCATCCCGCGCACGCAATACCTCATGCTCTTCATACAGCGCGATGACGTCTTCCACGAAGCTCAACTGGATGGAAGAGTCCAGGGTGCGGAGCGAGCGCAGGACTGCTTCATTGAGGGAAGGTTCCTCCGCCTGAGGGAACCTGTCGGCGCCCTCACGCCCCGAGAGAACCGCGGGTCGGGGAAAGCGCACGAATATCGGCTGGGTGAAATGCGGGTGCCGCACCATCAACTGACCCTTGTCCAGGGTGGCCAGCTTGGTCCGCGTCGCGGGACCAAGGACCTGGTAGCCGGGAGTAGCCAGTTCGTCAGGGTCCATCCTGCCGAATACGGCAGTGGCGGCATTGCCCACTACGCGACGATGGACCTGGGAGCGGAACTGCTGCGCCCCAAAAAGCACCAGCCCCAGGTAGCGGCCCCGCTCCGCAATATCGAGAAGCATCCGCCTGACATGCGTGTCGGGTCCATCCGACTGGGCGTACTTGTTGAGTTCATCCACGAAGACAATGATGTGGTTGACGCCGAGGGAGCGACGTTCCAGGTGCTCCCGGAGCAGCGACACCACTCGGGCAAACACCAGGTCCTGGGCATCTTCTTCGAGATTGGCAACGTCCACGACGTACACCGCCCGGTCCTCGAAGTTGCCCCACGGCAGATCAGACCGGACACCGGCGTCGGTCACCAGTCCCTTGCAACGCTGGGCAATGTTGATGAGCCGGTTGCGCACTTTTCGTATGGTGGCGACATGGTGCGTCCGCCAGGCGTCGTTGCCGCGCTCCTCCATGTAGTCCAGCAGATCGCGAAACCATTCTTCGAGATCCGCGAACGACTGCACCCGATAACGCTTCCCCCCGGCCAGGCGCTCATCGGAAAAGTCGTGATCCACGATCCGGTCGCCAATGAAGTCGATGAGTGCGTCGGCCTTGGCATCCACATCGTCCCGGTTCAGCAGCACGGGGGCGAATCGAAGGACGTCCGTCAATCCCCAGGTCAACGGTGCCACATTGGAGACCAGCTCCGGGTGAGAACGGAGCGTGTTCAGCGTCAGCCCACGGGCGGTGTAGGGCGCGAAATACTTCACCTTGTGGAACGGCCCTGGCTCGATACCCATGAGCCGGTACATCTCGCGGTCGGAGTCCTGCAGCACACCCGGTTGATCCAGAAAACAGAGATCCGGGCCTTTCACGTTGAAGCAGAGCGCGGCCACCGATCCCTTGGATGCGGGGAAGTGGGTGAAGATGGAGCTCAGGAGGAACTCGACTGCGCTGGTCTTGGTGGCGAGACCCGACACTCCCGTGATGTTCAGGTGCGCCGCTTCGGGACCGAGCAGGAAATCCGCATCCAGATATATGGGAGAATTGGTTGGCCCGGCCCGGTAAACACCCACGGGGATCGCCCGGCGCTCGTCGCCCGCGAGGTAGGAGTCCATGCGCAGGGCGACCGCAATATCATCGGCGTCCGCGAGGAAGACCTCGCCCATGGGAACCGGCTGAAGTGGCTCCTCCGGGTATTGCCGCAACACTGCCGCGGTGTAGAGCCGAATCTCGGGACGTTCGGTGGCTGCCCGCGCCCCGTTCTCCGGGAGGCCATCGGCTCCGATGACATCATGAAGCGGGGTCACCAGATCAGTGTAACTCAAGCCATCGGTGACCGTGCCGTAGATGCGTGGAATCTGTCCATCTATGGGATGGGATCCATCCACGCGAACTATGGTCCCGATCCCGACCGGAGAATCGAGACCGGTCCAGAAGTGGAACTCATGAGGTGTGTTCGGGCGTCGCTCGGTGGCTACGACCCGACCCAGCATCCGGCGTGCCGTCCTGCCCGCCCCGGATTCCCATGACTGGTCGGGCGTCACACCTTTTTCCCCCATGAGTCACGCAGCTCCACGGTGCGGTTGAAGACCAGTGCACCCGCTCGGGAATCCTCCACATCGCTGATGAAATATCCGGTGCGCTCGAACTGATACCGGGTTCCTGGAGGGTCTTCGGCCACACTGAGTTCGATGCGCGCCTCCTTCACAACCACCAGGGACGATGGGTTCAACGCCGACATCGGATCCTCCAGACTGTCGGGGTCGGGCACGGTGAACAGCCGATCGTAAAGGCGGACCTCGCAGGCCAGTGACTCGCCGGCTGATACCCAGTGGATGGTTCCTGGCACCTTCCTTCCGTCAGGCGCATCGCCCCCCCGGGTTGCCGGATCGTAGGTACAACGCAGTTCGGTCACGTTCCCCTCATTGTCCTTGACAACCTCATTGCACGTGATGAAGTAGCCGTACCGCAGTCGGACCTCCCGCCCCGGCGCCAGTCGGAAGTACTTGCGGGGGGGATCCTCCATGAAATCGCTACGCTCTATGAGAATCTCCCCGGTGAACGGCACCCTCCGTGACCCGGTGAGGGGCACATCGTGTGGATAGGACGGGGCATCCAGCCACTCCACCTGGCCCTCGGGCCAGTTCGTAATGACCACGCGCAACGGGTTCAGCACACAAAGCACCCTCGGCACGCGCATGTTGAGATCGTTGCGGACCGCATGCTCCAGGGTAGCCAGCTCGGTGCGCTGCGGTTTGCGAGATACACCCGCTGTTTCCACGAACGCACGAAGTCCCTCCGCCGTCACCCCCCGCCGTCGCAATCCCGAGATGGTCGGCATCCGGGGATCGTCCCACCCGCTCACCACACCCTGGTTCACGAGCTTGAGCAGCTTCCTCTTGCTCATCACCGTGTACTCCAGTTCCAGGCGGGAGAACTCGGTCTGTTCCGGTGGAGCCTCGAAGCCGCACTCCCGGACCAGCCACCGGTATATGTCGTTGTTGTCCTTGAACTCCAGTGAACACAGGGAATGCGTCACCCCTTCGATGGCGTCCGAAAGTGGATGGGCAAAGTCGTACAGTGGGTACAGACACCACTCGTCCCCCAGCCGGTAGTGGTGCGCATGGCGGATCCGGAGGAGGATCGGATCGCGCATCAGCATGTTGGGGTGTGCCATGTCGATCCGACCGCGCACCACGTGGGCGCCATCGGGAAACTCTCCGGCCCGCATCCGGGACAGCAGGTCGAGAGACTCCGCGATCGGACGGTCCCGATATGGGCTGTCAGTCCCGGGCGTGGTGACCGTTCCCCGATTGGCCCGGATCTCGGCATCCGACTGGGAATCGACGTAGGCACTCCCCTTCCGTATCAGAAGCTCGGCGAATTCATGGAACTTTCCGAAATAGTCGCTGGCATACAGCTCGGCGTCCCAGGAGAACCCCAGCCAGGCTATGTCGCGCCGGAACGCCTCGACGTAGGTCATGTCTTCGCCCGCGGGATTGGTATCGTCGAAACGCAGATTGCAGGTACCGCCGAACTCCCGCGCCACACCGAAGTCGACACAGATGGCCTTCACATGACCGATGTGGGGGAATCCATTGGGCTCCGGTGGGAAACGGGTCTTTATCGGTCGGCCGAATCGCCCCGACTCCACGTCGGCGGCAACCATTTCGCGGATGAAATCCCGGGGTGCAGCGCTTCTTTCAGTCACAATGGCCCTCGTCCTCGAAGGCTGTAAGCTAAAGAAGTGACCGATCGCGGTGTCAGCCGGCCGTTGCCCTCAGGTACTCCTCGCAGTCGCGGATCCCGTACACCATCCTGTCCCAGCGCGAATCGGGCAAGGCCAAGGGGGCCCGCTCGGCCAGGATCCAGCGGGACACCAGGTCAGCCCGATCCCGAAGGGCGGCTGTCTCCAACCCCGTCGGGAAAGCCACCTCCACTCGCACCAGACCGAGGAACGGGTCATGCGACGGTGCCGTCCGCAGTCGCAGGTACCAGCTCACCACCTGCGGTCCCCACGTCCGCTCTATGACTATGGCGCTCGTGCGACTCCCTTCCGCCAGCGACAGGACCACCGGAAGCCCTTCCTCAGGGAGGTACAGAGTCTGGTGACTCTTCACGACTCCCACACACCATGGTGAGACCGACGCCAGGGGCCCGGTCGGCAGCCCGCCGTCCACGAAGAGTGGCGTCTGGCCGTCGGATGCCCAGAGATCGGCCAGGTCCCTCTCGAGTGATTCCCGATCGTCCTTGACGGCGTCCACCGCACGACGCAGCAGCTCCAGCGGGTGCCCGCTCACCACTTCCGAAGAAGGAAGCGTGTCACGCACGTCCAGCCCGGCCGATGTCAGGATCTCCAGCACGCCTTCCGGCAGCATCCGGTGCGGTGCATACAGGCGGATCAGCTTTCGCGCTCCCTCGCGCCATGTGGTCATCCGACGGTCCACACGCTGGCGGATGACCGCAGCGGTACGCCCTGCGACGATGGGAATGGCACCAACGTAGTCTTCCACGTGGCTGGACTGGGTGCCGTCCAGAAACGCTTCGAATCCGGTCACCGGTTCACCCCGGACGTCCTGTGCGACCAGCGCGGAATCCTCCAGTGGACGCGCCAGACGCAGACGAGGCGGATCCTGCACCATTCCACTCAGGTCCAGTGGTGTCGGTGGTGCTCCGCTTGCCGCAGGCCGTGAGAGGGCAACGCGGGTGGCGCGCCCCAGGTCCCTCAGTGTCCCGGGCTGGATCACGACATCAGCCGACACCGATGTCCCAGGCCTGTTCCAGATCATTTCGCGAGTACGCCCGGAACGCAGTCAGTGTCTGAGTCCTCTCCAGGCCCTTCACCAGCGGGAACTGTTCGGTGACGACTTCCGCGATGCGCTGATATTCCGCCACCCGGACGATCACCACCAGATCCCACTCGCCCGAAACCGAGTAGACCTCCTGAACTCCCTCGATGCCGGCCAGTTCGCGGGCCGTTTCGGGAATGCGCTGCGGATCTGCCCGCACGAGAACGATTGTGGTTATCACTGAAAGACTGGCAATGGTGGAACCTCGAGAAGCCACAACCCCGCCAACCGGTCGCGGGTGTCGATGTCCAGAAGCCCCTGCCGAGCGACTCTCACGGTCCGGATGCCCCGGGGTCTTCCCAACCGGAAACGGAGAATACGCTCCGCGTGATCGACTTCCGCAAGGAGGAGTGTATCGATCTCCACCGTGGAGATCCGTCCAGCCGCTACCGGGCCGACTCGCACCGCGGTGCTTTCGATCGGACAGGGAGGGATGGCGATCGTACGTTTGCGCAAGGTGGGCCATACCGCAACCTCCACGCGGCAGAGCCTGCCGTCCGCCACATCGAGGATGATCCAGGATCCATCGCTCCCCTCCAGATCCACTGACACGCAGCGCCCCCCGCGCCGCGGGAGGTCACCAAGCTGCGCCGTCAGGATATCCGTGTCGTGATCCCATAGGTAGGAGACGCTGGTGGAATCCGCCGCCAGACCACGGACCTCGAGTGCAGTTTTCACCGGTCGATCCTCGTGGAAGCCACCGCAAGCTTCCCCGCGGCCCAAGACCTGACATCATCGGCGCGATGCCGTCAGGATCATTTGAGCGCAAGACCCGTTCAGGCACGCATGGCGTCCCGACAGATCAATATGCGTCGCATCCCCTCGACCACGTCCTCGAAGCGCGCCGCGTAGGAGACGCGAATCCAACCGGGAGTTCTGAACGCGGCCCCCGGCACGACCGCCACTCCGTGCTCCTCCAGCAGGCGTCCGGCGAAGATGGAGCCCGGATCAGCAGTCCCCGGCGACGTGTCGGCTACGTCGATGTACAGGTAAAACGCACCGTCCGGTCGAATTACCCGGGGACCACCTTGTGTCGAAAGCACGTCCATTGCCGCATCCCGACGGCGTCGGTACTGGCCCACCATGTGGGAAATGGCATCTTCGGCGACACTTTGTCCCTGGAGAGCGGCCAGAGCTGCATGCTGCGACACGGTCGTCGCGTTGGATGTCGTGTGTGACTGAAGTGCCGTGAAGGCCTTCGCCACGGTGCCCGGGGCAATGGCCCAGCCGATCCGCCATCCGGTCATGGCGTACGCCTTGGCGACACCGTCAACAAGGACGATCCGGTCCCGTTGACGGGCAACCGACAGGACACCCGGCACCTCATCGGTGTAGGCGATCCGCCGGTAGATCTCGTCGCTGATCAGCCACCACCCCCTCTCCGCTGCCAGGGCAACGATGGCTCCAAGCTCGGCGCGATCATAGACGGAACCGGTGGGGTTGCACGGAGAATTGAGCATCAGCCCCCGGGTTCGCCCCGTGGCACAGCGCTCCAAGTCCCTGGTCGTGACCTTGAATCCGTTGGCCGGGTCACCCGGCACCTCCACCACGTTGGCGCGAGCCAGCTCCACCATTTCGTAGTAGCTGGTCCACGCCGGCGTCGGAACCAGCACCTCGTCGCCCGGGCCAAAGAGTGCGAAGCAGGCATTGAACAGTGACTGTTTCGAGCCCGTCGAAACCACAACGTCACCGGCCTGAACCGGTTCCGCCAGGTTGTCGCGGTTGCCGGCGGCGGCAATCGCCTGCCGTAGAGGCAGGATTCCCTCCACGGCGGTATACCGGGTGGCGCCCTCATCCAGTGCTCGCTTGGCGGCCTGGCGGATGAAATCGGGGGTGTCGAAATCCGGCTCGCCGGCTCCCAGGTCAATGACCGTGCGCCCCTCGGCCTTCAGGGCACGCGCCCTCTGGGAAACCGCAATGGTGGCCGACTCTCGCAGCCGCGAAACGTTGCTGGACACGTGATTCGTGGACATTTGTTCCGGATTCCGTGGTTGCCGACCCCCGCGCCGCCCCCCAGCCACTTAACTTGAGTGTCCGGCGATCAACGAGCGCCGGCCCCCGGTGGCGCTGCGGCGACCGACCAGCAATTCGCTGCGGTGTTCCAATCTCCGCCTTCGGGAGCCATTTGACAACGGATGCTATCGTGACCGAGCCTACCTCACGCGCCACCAGCGCCGCGGCGCGCAGCAAGAACGTGGTTCATTTGCAGGCCCGGAATCATTCCGATGCAGCCCGCCTGCTGGCACCCTCGCTGGACCGCGCGGTCGGGGCCACGGACCACGGACCAGCGGTGCTCGTGCTGGTACCCTCGGCGGATGATGCACTGCGAATAGCAGAGGATCGTGCCAGGGGAGTTGCCCATAGCGGCGGACGCCTGCTCATTCCGGTCACATCACCCAGCCGAGGACGCCGACAGGTGGTATCCGGCACGGCTGCTCTCATCGGTACGCCCGGAGACCTATTCCCCCTGCTCCGGGAGTCGAAATTGCGGCTGGGCGGACTCCTTGCGGTCGCACTGGTCTGGCCGGAAGAACTCCTCGGCGGTGAACAGGCGGCCGCGCTCGAATCTCTCCTCGCCGAAGTGCCCCGGGAGGCGGAACGCAGCGCAGTCGTGGCCCGTCCCGGCAGTGAGGTCGACGCATTTCTGGAGCGGATCATGTGGCGGGCGAGGCGGATCGACCATTGCGTCCCGGCCGACGGTGTCCCGGTACGCGTTCGATTCCTGTCGGCCCCACCGGGACACCGGGTTTCCGCCCTGCGAGCGGTTCTGGATGCCACTGACCCGGAGACGGTGGCGCTCGTGGTGAGTTCGGATGACGCCGAAGCGGCAGCCACGCTCGCCGCGGGGATTTTCGGATCCGAAAGCGCCGGTATCCGGGTCATTCGCGGAATGCCAACGTCCCGAGTGAGTCTGGCCGTCCTGTTCATGGACGTACCGGCACCCGACTCGCTTCGTGTCCTCACGGGGGTGGCGGACGACATCGTCGCCATAGTGGATCCCGCCCGCATCCCGCAACTGCGGATCAATTGCGGCGGTGGTGCCGTACCCGTGTCCTGGACAGGGAGTCTGGCACACAGCCGTACGGTGCTGGACGCGCTGCGGGATTCCCTGCGCGCCGCTGTCCGATCAGGGGCGCACATCCCCTGGATGGCAGTTGTGGAGCCGCTGCTGACGGAACTCGATGCCGTGGAGGTTGCGGCTTCGTCGCTGGTGCTGCTCGAACGGGAGCGCCAGAGCGCGCGGGCATCCAAGGTGGCGCCAACATCCACCCGTGAGGCACCGGGACGGACCGGAGTCATGACCGCGCGCAGGGAAGGCCACCGGGAGGCGCCATCCCCGGCGCGCCGTGACGGGGACAGAAAGCCATCGGCAGGTGCTGGGAGAGCGGGTCATCGCGGCGCGGGGCGGCCGGAGTCCCCGGCGTCCCGCCGCGAGCGGCCGCCCGGGAAGGGCGACACAACACGGGGTCGCCGGGGGATGCCCGAGCGCCTGCCTCGTGCCGCACGTGAGCACGACGAGTGGGCGGGACGAGGTGAGCGCCTGCGACACTCACGTCGTAGCTCTCGCGACCGCACCGATTCCTGATGGAGCAAGGCCGCCATCCCGGCTTCCCGGAATGGCGGCCTTTCGTGTGGTTCTCGGCTTCGGGGTGATGGCCCAGGGGGTCCGGCGAGGGGTCCCTTGGCAGCGTTTCCCCTTCCGTCAGTAGATGGGCGAGAGGCTCTTGAACAGTTGCTCGACGTCGAAGCGTCCCGGGTCGAGTTCGGAGTACCTGTTATCGGTGAATCGGCCAGTGGTGGGGAAGTAGGGCGGCGGTATCTGAATGGCACAACGGTCGTAGCTGTACCGCTTGATGTAGCCCGATCCGTTGGTCAGACCGACGGCTCCGCGCCGTTCCTGGATCAGCCCACCCATGAGGTACAGACAACCGCGGCCGTTGTCGTCACCCTCGCAGTCACTGGCGTTGGTGGGGCCACTGTCATAGTTCTCGACGGTGAACGATTCATCGATGGCCATCTGGACGCCGTGCACATAGAGGTCCTTGGTATCATCGAAGTTCCGGTAGCCATTGGCGTAGGGTGGATCGTTGATGGCGTTGTCCGCCACAATGATGTTTTCGCCCGCAATGACACCCATCATGTCGTTGCAGACACCAGTGGCCGGGTCGGTGGCGTACCGGATATCGTCGAGATAGATGACGTTGTTGGGCGAGTAGAGAGTGATCCTGCCACGGAGCGTGCCGCTGACGCCGACGGTGCCGCTGAAGTAGACGACGCCCTTGGCACCGCTGTTCTGTCCCCGGAACAGGGGAAAGAGATAGTCGGCGTCCCAGGGGCGGATGGCGGACAGACGGGAGTCGACGGGACCGGTCCACTTCTTCCAGAATCCCTTGGTGGCACCCGCGGCGGCGTCCGGGGTGAAGGTCGAGTCCTCACCGCCGATGCGGCCGGCGGCGACGCCACCGTTCGCGTTGCGCTCGACCGCCACGAGGTGGGGATCACCACCCGGATAGCAGCGGTGCGGCGGCTGGCCACCTGACGCGCTGGACAGCGGCTTGGACATGATGCTGGTCACGCTCAGATTGCCGTGCGAGTAGGCGCTCTGGCCCACGTTGCCGGATCCGCTCGTACCGGAAGTGTAGTCGCCACTGGCGATCCACATGTCACGGGCCCATTTCGTGGATCCACCGGTTCCGTGGACCGATGCCGGGAAGAAGCGCCAGACTTTCACACCGCCAACGAGCACCCGGTGGAAGTCACCACAGTTGGTCGCGGCGGACTTGGTCGTGGTCCAGTCTCCCCGGAGCCACTCCTCATTGCCGGAGTTGGCCTGGTAGACCTTCACGAAACCTTCATCCACGTCCGTGGAGTCGCCGTCACCATTCAGGTCCACCGCCACGAACTCCGCGCGCATGCGAACGGTGGTGGCGCCACCACTCGTGGGTGGAGCAAAGCTGAGGTTCCCTGCCCCGGCGTACCCGGGGAGCTTGGCAAGGGTGGTCGTGGTGGGCAGCGTTATGGGATTCGCGTTCTCGGTGTAGCCCTTGTCGAAGGTGGCGTACCCCGGGGAGATGATGGACTTGGCGGTGGTCACCTCGTTATGGAACGTGGCGCCGGTGTAGTAGATCGTGATGTAGTCGTTGGACCAGACCGGTCCCCAGAGGACGTCACCATTGGCGAAGTAGATGGTGCCGCCCGAACTGGTCTTTTCCTTGTTGGTCCAGTAGGCGTAGCGGGCAAAGCTCTCCTGTTGCAGTTCCAGGCGGCGCACGAAGCGGGCACCGCGCGGACCAATGGCCTCGGCCACGACCGATCCGAAGCGACCGAACTGTCCGGTGGTGGAACCGGTGGGGCCGGCCCAGAGATTGTAGGTGACACCGGCAATCGGCTGGCCATTGGCGCCCAGGACCGTTCCGTTGGAGGCAAGGCTCACGTAGCCCGTGTCCGGCATGGCAAACGGATCGTTGTTGAGCCGGCTCTTGCCGATCTGAAGCGCTGCGTCGGCGGCATAGCGAAGTTCCTTTTCGCGCTCCGCGGCGAGACCCAGCAACTGGCCGTTCGATCTCAGGTAGATGGCTCCCATGGCCAGGGCACCCATGGCAAACGTGAGCATCAGCGTCAGCACGAGCGCGACACCACGTCTGTCACGTGTCATGCGACCACGGATTCTGCTCCAGCGAAGACGCATACGACCTCCGAAAACGCCCGACGCAGCGGGACTCACGGGATTACCACGTTGGAAGAGAGGGCCACCGAGGACAGCGCCGCGCTGCAATCCTGCGCGGCAACTCCGTACAACCAGTTTTCGCCGGGCTTGACGTCCGTGTCCACGAACGACGGAGTCGAGGCCCCGGCTGCGACGCTTGCCAGCGGTTCGCCGAACACCGACGCCAGCGCGTCGCGGCGGTAGATGGCGTAGCGCTCCACATCCTTCTCACCGGCGGCCTCGTCCAGCGACCTGGTCCAGGTCAGGGTCACCTGTGGTGTGGTATCGGCAACGGCCACCAGATTGGTGGGGCTGAGCGGTGCGGTGCCGCAGGTACTGGCCCGGATCAGGCCTGCGTTCGTTATGCGGACCGAGCGTTCTTCCATCCGGATCGCGTCCGGATGACGGCTGTCGCGATGTACCGCGGTGAAGCGGGCACGAATCATCACGATGCTGTCCACCAGCGCCCTGATACCGGTATCCGCGGGCGAACCATGCCAACCAGGGACGTGGCGCTCGGGCAGGACGGACTGGGATATCTCCGTAAGGGCGCCCGCTGCGTTGAGACGGAAGTAGCGGAAGAACGGTTCACCCGACACCTTCTGGATGCCCCGCGCCATGATCCTGGGGGTGGCGTCATTCACCCTTCGCATCAGCCGATAGAGTCCGCTGGCTGCGGGATCTGATTCGACGTAGTAGGAGATCGTCTCCGCCGAACTGGCCACGCCCGCGCTGGCCCAGTACACGCTGTCCGGGTAGAGCCAGCTCGAGTTGGGCAGCGTGACCTTGTTCGACGGCCAGAGCATGGAAACCGTGTTGGAAGCCGCGTCCGGGTCGTAGTAGACCGTGGCGAAGTCCGCACCGGAATTGCTGGTCAGGTCCGCGTTGAAGGTGATGGCATCCTCGGCTGCCTGTACCAGCAGAGGCTGACGATCGGTGATTCCGACACCGGCGACCCGCAGGTCGCGATCGATGGCGTCCAGCCCGAAGTTGATGTTCAGTTGTGCATCCAGGCGCCCGGCACTCGCTTCCAGCGAGGCGTTCTGCGTCAGGAAGAACGGTATGGCGATCCCGATCGCCACCATCATCAGGGTGACCGAGAGCAGCAGTTCCACGAGTGTAAACCCGCGGCGTCGCGGGCGCGCGAGGGGATTGGTCATGGCTTACCAGTCTCCGATCACGGTGGACTTCTTCACGGTCACGCTCTTGGGTATGGCGGGAGTGGTCACCGTCACCGTCACGACCTTGTAATCGACCGAATCAGCGGGCATGCCACCGATCCTGAGAACCTCGGTCTGACGGGAGTAGCCCGCGTATCCGGGGATGCTGGTTTCCGTTCCGATGTAGAGCGAATCTATCTTGCCGTAGGATGGTGCCGTCTTGATCTGCTCGAAGCGGTCGCCTATGAGGAAGAGTGCCGAAGCGCGGGTTCTCTCGTCCGAAACACCGCGCGCCAGCTGCGTGAAGTAGCGGCCTGCCGACAGAAGCGCGCCGGCGAGGATGGTGAGGGCCACCATGGCCTCGATCAGCGCATAACCCTTGCGCCTTCGTCCCGGGGCACGCCCGACTCCCTTCCTGTTTCGCATCAGATGCCTCCCGAGCGCCACCAGGCGCTGTTCACGCGTCGAAACCACTCAGTACGTCCGGTAGCCTGGGCAACCGTTATCCCGCGGAACTCGGTGACACCCCGGTTGTCGGCAGCGATGTACACCTCGGCGTCACCGCTGGTGGACCCGTTCCGGTGGAAGGTGATGGTGGGCCAGGAGGTCACGGTGCGCACACCCGGTCCAACCACCGGACCGGAAACCGCTCCATTGACACCCGCGGCCGGAGCGGCGAATCGCGCCCCTTCCTGGAGAGGATGCCACGTCACCCGTTCGCCCGAACCGGGCTGACCATCGTTGTCGTTGTCTTCCACCACGCGGATGCGACCGCCCGCGATATCCATGCTCACCAGCACATCGTGCTGCTTCTGGATCGACATGCGCCACGCCTGCTGCAGGGCCGAGCGGACCACGCGCACGTTGGCGTCCAGCCGCATGGCGGTGTAGTTGAGACGTGGCAGCGCCATGCCCGCAATGACGGTGAGCACCGAAGTGACGATGATCAGCTCGATCAATGTGTGGCCGCGACGCCTCAACTGGCGTCGACTCCGGGTTTCACTTCCTGGGTTCTGTGGCATCCGTTTGCGTCCTGCGGCTGGATTATTCGGAACAAACTCGAAGGAACGAACCCACCGTCCACCAACGGGACGAATGACAATGCCTCGCTGTTGCCCCGATGGCTGTCACTCGACGGGCCTCCACTGTCACGCCGTGTGGATGATGTCCTGACATGTGATACCTCGTGCACTGCGTGTGACGTACCACACCCTCTGATCTGCAACCAGGCTCACCGGATCCATTCCGTTGGCATCAACGGCCGCCTGTTTCCGGCATGAGAGCAATGCAACCATCACGCCATGTGGGGTTCAGCAGCAGCGAAAAGTGAGAATGTTCTGCGTCCGCGTGACGTACAGGGACCACCGACCGTCCCTGCCCGGGAGACCTACACCCTGACCGCAACCCATGAGCATCATCGCGGCACTGCTGCCGCAGCCTGATCGTCTGCGTCGTCTGCAGGCTGCCATCCGCGGCCGGCATCACATCGCACCCTGCCACGACTGGGGTGAATTGCACCGTGTCTGCGAGACGCAGCCGGTGTCGATGGCGGTATTCGATCTCTATGCGACCGGAGAGATGGGACTGGAGCCCGTCCGGCAGCTGCGACGTCTATTCCCCCGGCTCATAACGGTGGCCTACGTGTCGGTCACGAGTCACGACCGGATCCGGGACCTGTTCGACGTCGGACGCGCCGGCATCGACGGTCTCGTCCTGGCTGACCGGGACGATGCACCGGAGCGTTTCGCGACCCTGCTGGAACAGGCGGAGGCGCGGTCAGTGGCGTCCAAGCTGCGCACGCTCTTCGCGGGTGTCCACCCGCTGGTGCGGGATGCGGTGCTGATCGTGGTCACGCGGGCGCATGAGCGCCTGACTCCCGAGGTGCTGGCGCGTTCGCTGTCGCTGGGACGTCGGGCTCTCGTCAGGCGGCTGTCCGAGGCCGGTTTCCCTCCGCCGCGCCGGCTCATCACCTGGGGCCGCCTCATCGTAGCCGCCCAGTTGCTGGAGGACCCCCTCCGTTCGGCGGATGCCGTCTCCCTGGCACTCGACTTCCCGTCAGGCAGCGCGTTCCGCAACACGTGCCAGCGGTATCTGCACGCCACACCGTCACAGCTCCGAGCGCGTGGCGGCGCCGAGTATGTGATTGCCGGCTTGATGAGGGACGGCGCCCGGGCGGCCAGCGACGACGACTGACGGCGCCGTCCGTGTTCCCCACGGCGTGCCTAACGCATCATCCGGGCGTGCGCCAGACTGAGGAACTCGTCCCGAGTCTTGGCATTGTTCCGGAACTCTCCCAGCAGGGACGACGTGACCGTCATGGAGTTCTGCTTCTCGACGCCTCGCATCATCATGCACAGGTGGCGGGCCTCGATCACCACGCCCACGCCGTGGGGCCGGAGTACCTCCTGAATGGCCGCGGCAATCTGGCTGGTGAGACGCTCCTGCACCTGCAACCGCCGGCTGAACATGTCCACCACCCGGGCAACCTTGGACAGACCCAGAATCCTTCCGTCGGGGATGTAGGCCACGTGCGCCCGGCCGAAAAAGGGAAGCATGTGGTGCTCGCACAGGGAATAGAGCTCCACGTCGCGCACCATGATCATGTCATTCAGTGGATCCTTGAAAATCCCCTCACCGACCGCGTCCTGGAGTGTCATTCCGTAGCCCCGGGTGAGCCAGCTCATGGCGCGTGATACGCGCTGAGGCGTGCGCACCAGCCCCTCGCGGGCCGGATCCTCGCCAATCAGCGCCAGCTGGCGGTGGACCAGCGCAGCATATTCTTCCTGTTCGGGGCTCTTGTCCGGCATGGCTCGCCAACCTGAATCGAAGGGTCAGTAGGACACGGCAACTACGCAACCAAGTTAGCGGGGTGCAGAGGCCAGGATGTGTGGAGAATTGTCGCCCGTCCGGAATGCGTGTATGCTGGGGGCGACGCGCCGTGCATTTCACGGCAAACCCGACGCTGCACGCACATGCTCGTACTGGGACTGACCGGCAACATAGGGAGCGGAAAATCCGAGGTCGCCCGTGTTCTTGCCCGACTCGGGGCGGTGGTGATCGACTCCGATCGGCTGGCGCGGCGGGCGGTTCAGCGCGGGGCTCCCGCGCTCGACGCCATCGTGCAGCGCTGGGGCGTGGGCGTGCTCAGGCAGGATGGCACGCTGGACAGGGCCGCGTTGAGGAGGATCGTTTTCGCTGATCCCACCGAGCGGAAAGCGCTGGACGCCATCGTGCATCCCGAGGTCGCCCGTCTGCGCGATGAACAACTCGCCGCCGCCCGCGCCGAGGGCGAGCGCGTCGTGGTACTGGACATCCCGCTCCTGTTTGAAGCCGGACTGCGAGGGATCGTGGACCGGGTGATACTGGTGGACGCGCCCGAAGATGTGCGACTGGACCGCCTCGTCCGCCTGCGCGGGCTCGATGCAGAGGAAGCCCGTCGGATGATGGCTTCCCAGATGAGCGCAGCGGAAAAACGGCAACTGGCGGACGCTGTCATCGAGAACGCCGGTTCACTGGAGGATCTGCAGGCGGAAACGGAACGCGTCTGGATGAAGCTGGGCCTGAAGGCAAATCCCTGACCTGCCGTCCCACTTACCGTTTGTTATCTCCCATCGCTTCCCATCGCTTCCCATCGCTTCCCATCGCTTCCCATCGCTTCCCGCCAACTCGCTTCCCTCCGCTTCCCGCTTCCCGCTTCCCGCTTCCCGCCATAGTATTCCTTCGCACCTCACCCAGGTAACTGCATCGTGGCCAACGTTCCCAACGATCTGTCGTATTCCAGCGATCACGAGTACGTGAAATCGACGAGCGATCCCAAAGTCGTCATCGTCGGAATCACCGATTACGCCCAGGACCAGCTCGGCGACGTCGTGTTCGTGGAACTCCCCAAGCCGGGCACCACCTTCGCAGCCCATGACTCCTTCGGAACCATCGAAGCCGTAAAGGCGGTATCCGAGCTATTCTGCCCGGTTGCGGGCGAAGTCGTGGAAGTGAATGCGCGCCTCGACGGCGAACCTGGACTGGTCAATTCCGACCCCTACGGCGACGGCTGGATGATCAAGCTCCGGCTCAAGGGTGACAAGGGCGGTCTTATGTCGGCCGCCGACTACGCGAAGCACATCGGGCAGTAGCTGCCGTTGAACCGCACTGCCGGACGTTCATCCGGCAGTACGGTTCCTCCTGCCCGTCAGACGTATTCCTCTATCGGCGGGCAGGCGCACACGAGATTCCGGTCACCATACGCGTTGTCCACCCGCGACACCGCCGGCCAGAACTTCCGATCGCGCGTCCAGGGCGCCGGGTACGCTGCCTTTTCCCGCGAGTAGGGACGGTCCCACGCGTCGGACACCACCACTTCCGCGGTATGCGGCGCGTGCTTCAGCGGGTTGTTGTCCCGGTCCAGGATTCCCAGCTCCACTTCGCGGATTTCCTGCCGGATGGCAATCAGGGCATCGCAGAAGCGGTCCAGTTCCGCCTTGGACTCGCTCTCGGTCGGCTCGATCATGAGCGTTCCGGCAACCGGGAACGAAACCGTCGGGGCGTGGTAGCCGAAATCAATGAGCCGTTTGGCTATGTCCTCGACATCGATCCCCGTAGTCCCCTTGAGAGCGCGGGGATCCACGATGCACTCGTGCGCCACCCGTCCGTTCCGGCCCCGATAGAGAACCGGGAAGTGCTCCTCCAGGCGGTGGGCGATGTAGTTGGCGTTGAGGATGGCGATCTTCGAGGCTTCGGTGAGTCCCTCGCTGCCCATCATCCGGATGTAGACCCAGGAGATGGGAAGGATGGAGGCGCTCCCCCAGGGGGCCGCGGCCACCGCGCCTAACGTGGTCCGTCCCGACTGAGGCACCAGCGGATGTCCCGGCAGGAAGGACGCCAGGTGAGCCGCCACGCCGATCGGTCCCATCCCCGGACCGCCACCACCGTGGGGAATGCAGAAGGTCTTGTGCAGATTCAGGTGGCAGACGTCCGCCCCGATCTCGCCCGGTCGGGCCAGCCCGACCATGGCATTCATGTTGGCGCCGTCCATGTAGACCTGTCCCCCATGCTGGTGCACGATCCGGCAGATCTCGCCGATGCCTTCCTCGAAAACACCATGCGTCGACGGATAGGTCACCATCAGCGCCGCCAGATTCGCCGCATGCTCCTCCGCCCGGGCCCGCAGATCGCCGATATCGATATCGCCATTCGCCCCGGTCTTCACCACCACGATCTTCATCCCCGCCATCGCGGCGCTCGCCGGATTCGTCCCATGGGCACTCTGCGGAATGAGACACACGTTCCGATGGGACTCGTGCCGCGACTCGTGGTACTTGCGGATCACGAGCAGGCCACTGTACTCGCCCTGGGAACCCGCGTTGGGCTGCAGCGAGACGGCCGCGAAGCCCGTGATGTCGCACAACGCGGTCTCCAGCGTCCGGAACAGCTCGGCATAACCCTCGGCCTGGTTCTCCGGTGCAAACGGGTGCATCCGCCCGAACTCCGGCCAGGTTATGGGAATCATTTCCGCGGTGGCATTCAGCTTCATGGTGCACGATCCCAGCGAGATCATGGAGTGCACCAGTGAAAGGTCGCGGGACTCCAGGCGGTGCAGGTAACGCAGCAGTTCGTGTTCCGAGTGGAAGCTGTTGAAGACCGGATGGGTCAGAAAGGAACTGGTCCGCGAAAAGCGCTCGTCGTAGCGATCGTCGATCCCGCTCGCCAGGTCCTCGAGACTGAAGGCCAGCGGCTGACCGCCATTCAGGGCCACCAGCACGTCGGTCACGTCAGGCTCCCCCACCGTTTCATCGAGAGCAATGACCACGCTGCGCGGTCCCGCCTTGCGAAGGTTGATCCCCAGCCGACGCGCGGCGGACAACACCTTCGACGCCGTCGAACCATTCAGGTCCACACGCACCGTGTCAAAGAAGTCGCCCTGCGGCACCGCGTGACCCAGACGTGCCGCACCAGCCGCCAGCAGTGTGGCCAGACGATGCACCCGCCGGGCGATCCGGGTCAGACCATCGGGGCCATGCCACACGGCGTACATGGCCGCCACCACCGCCAGGAGCACCTGAGCCGTGCAGATGTTGCTGGTCGCCTTCTCCCGCCGGATGTGCTGTTCCCGCGTACCCAGGGCCATCCGCAATGCCATCCTGCCCTGAGCGTCCTTCGACACACCTATGAGTCGCCCCGGAATGAGCCGCTTGTACTCCTCACGGGTCGTCATGAACGCGGCATGCGGCCCGCCGTAACCCATCGGGACACCGAATCGCTGCGAATTGCCCACTACCACGTCGGCACCCCATTCACCCGGCGGCGCCAGAAGCGTCAGCGCCAGCGGATCGGTGGCAGCGATCAACAGAGCATCAGCGGCATGCGCCCTGTCCGCTACCTCACGCCAGTCGACCACCGCTCCGTCCGTGGTGGGATACTGCACGATCACCGCAAAAATCTTCCTGCCGAAGCGACGGTTCCGCGCATCGCCCACCACCACCTCGAGTCCCGACGCCCAGGCGCGCGTCTTCACTATGTCGATGGTCTGGGGATGGCAGGAACGGTCGACGAAAACCGTCTCCTTCCCATCCCTTCCCTTGACCTCGTACGCCAGGTTCACTGCCTCCGCCGCGGCGGTCCCCTCGTCCAGTAGCGACGCATTGGCGATCGGCAGACCGGTCAGGTCGATTACCATGGTCTGATAGGTCAGCAGCGCTTCCAGACGGCCCTGCGCGATCTCCGACTGATACGGCGTATACGCGGTATACCATCCGGGATTCTCGAGGATGTTCCGGAGGATCACCAGCGGTGTGTATGTGTCGTGATATCCCTGGCCCAGGTATGAACGAAAGATCCGGTTCTTCGAGGCGATCGCACGGATCTCGCCGAGCACGTCGGTTTCCGTGCGGGCCGGCCCGATCCCGAGCGGCTTCTTCACCCGGATCGACTCGGGAACCGTGGCCTCGATGAACTCGTCCAGGGTCCGGTAGCCCAGGTCGCTCAGCATCGCCGCAACCTCGTCGGGAGACGGACCGATGTGGCGGCGGACGAAAGTGTCTGGAGCGGCGGCCGCGGTGGCCGGGGTCAGAGTGGTGGTCATACGAACCTCGACGGGGATCGGTTACGACCCCTCGAAAATGGTTGAGAGAGGCCCGAAAGTTAGCCAGCGGTCACCCGTCCGGGTCAGAGGCCCGCCGGCGTCATTCCCGGAAAGTCCACGCATCGGAGGTGTACCGCGCGCGCGCAATCAGAGCGGCGGTTTCGAGTTCCTCGTCCGGGAGCAGCCGCGTCGTTCGTCCACCGGCGCGTCTGCTCAATGCGTCCAGGAGCGCCCTCGCGACAACCCCTTCTCCCGGTGGCTCCCCCAATGCCTCCCGCAGTGTCCCCGCCGGCTCCGGCCGTGCTTCATCCGGCGGCAGCAACTCCGTGAGCATCGGCTGGTCATCCTCCAGCAGAATCGAGCCGTGCTGCAGAAGCCCACCCTCCCGACGCAGCAGTGCGCTGCCCACGAGCTTGCGACCGTGGACCACGATTTCCCCGGCATCCGGACGCTGGAAACAGGCTGCGGTGTGCGGCAGCGGCGTTCTTCCGGACGGCATCGCCAGCCTGGCGGGAACTCCCAGGCCCAGCAGCGCATCCAACAGTACTCCACCGATCGCGTCGTACCACGCCCTGGCGGAAGCATCGCGTTCCAGCGGGGCCGTGACGCTGTAGGTGACCTCGCGGTGGTGAAGCAGGGCACGACCACCCGTGGGCCGGCGAACGATGTCCACGCCCAGCGTCGCGGCCCGAAGGGGATCGATTCGACCCCGCGCCGCCTGATTGCGTCCCAGCGAAAGCGTGGGACGGGTCCACGTGTAGACCCGCAGCACGCATTCCCCGGTCCTCGCCGCGCGCTGCAGGAGAGCGTCGTCCATCGCCATGTTCTCTGCCCCCGACATGGCGGGGCCATACAGGTGCAGCCATCGATACGCGGCAAGATTCACGGAAGGATTCAAGGCCATCTCACTGGGGCCGGAAGCGGCGGGAGATTCCACACGAGCGATCGCTTACGGTAAAGATGGCGGATACCATGGGTGGACGTGCAGCTCCCTGCGGGGGGCCGCTCGCACTGCTGCCCTATGCGCTGCACCGCCGTATCTTAGGCTCCGAGATGACCTTCCTTCTCCGTCGCGCGGCGCAGGGACTCCTTCTCGTCTACCTGACGACGTCACTGGCGTTTGTCCTCATCCATGCCGCCCCGGGCGAACCGCTCGAGGCCATGCTGCTCGATCCCCGTACCACAGATGCGATGCGGGCCGCCGAACGGGCCCGCTTCGGGCTCGACCGGCCCATCACCGTGCAATACCTGACATTCCTCGGGAACGCGGTCCGGGGCGACTTTGGAATCTCGTTCACCCATCGTCGCGAGGTATCGAGCCTGCTTCGGGAGCATGTCCCGCGGACGCTGGGCCTCATGGGAATCGCCCTCTTCCTTGGTTTCGTCGGAGGAATCGTACTGGGGGCGCTGCAGGCGGCACGACCCGGAGGCTGGCTGGACCGACTGACCGGCGGGGTGGCCATCCTGATTGCCGCCATTCCGGACTTCTGGCTGGCCATGCTGGTGATGCTGCTCTTTGCCCTGACATGGCGCTGGTTTCCCATGGCTGGACTGCGCAGCCCCGGTCTGGCGGCGGACGCACCGGTCGGAGTCCGGGTCATCGACACACTGCGGCATCTGGTGCTCCCCGCCGGTACGCTTTCGCTGCTCATTGCGGCGACCATATCCCGCTATCAGCGCGCCGCGATTCTGGAAGTGCTGCCGGAAAACTACCTGCGAACCGCACGCGCCAAGGGCGTCCCGGCCCGAAACATCCTGTTCCGCCATGCCCTGCGGAATGCGTTGCTGCCCACGATTACGCTCATTGGTCTGGCCGTGCCGGCGCTCCTGGGCGGCGCCGTTTTCATCGAATCCATCTTTGCCTGGCCGGGAATGGGCTCGCTGGTGGTGGGCGCCGTGGGTGATCGTGACTACCCGGTGGTCCTGGCCGTGGTGATGCTTTCCGGAGTACTCGTGGTCGCCGGCAGCATGCTGGCCGACCTCGCCAGCCTGGCGATCGATCCCCGCCAGCGGGATGCCTGACGTGACGCGGGGGTCCGTCCTGGAATTCGCGGATGCCCCCACGATCATCGCGCACCCGGTCTCACTGCGCGGGGCGAGGAGACGCTGGCTGGATGTACCGGGAGTCGTGGCGTTGACGGTACTGGTACTCGTGGCCGCCGTGGCTCTCCTTGCCCCCCTGGTGGCGCCGTTCGATCCAACGGTGCCAATGGACATCAGCGCGCGCGCGACACCACCGTCAGCGACCCACCTCTTCGGGACCGATCACCTGACCCGTGACGTACTGTCCCGGGTCATCTTCGGCGCCCGGTTGTCCCTGGGGATCGCATTCGGCGCGGTGCTGCTCGCCCTCGTGACAGGAGTGGCCTGGGGTGCTCTGGCAGGCTATGCCGGTGGAGCGCTGGATGGAATCCTCATGCGCATCGTCGATGCCGGGCTCGCGATCCCCCGGATCATTCTGCTGCTGGCCGTGGCGGCCTTCTGGGGAAGGATGTCCGCTCCGCTCCTGGCAGCCGTACTGGGCTTCACCGGCTGGTTCGGGACCAGTCGTCTGGTACGCGCCGAAGTCCGCGGTGTTCGCAGCCGCGACTTCGTAACAGCCGCGCGGGCGCTGGGCGCCACGGGCCATCGCATACTCGTCAGGCACGTGATCCCTCACACCCTGGCTCCGGTGCTCGTGGCCGCGACCCTGGCCGTGGGCCAGGTCATCGTGGTGGAGGCCGGCCTGTCGTTCCTTGGCTACGGCATCGCTCCGCCAGCCGCAAGCTGGGGCAGCATCATACGCGACGGCTGGGATCACATTGCCACGGCGTGGTGGATGTCCGTCTTCCCTGGGGCGGTTCTGGCCACCACGGTTCTCGCCATTCATGTCGTGGGCGACCGCTTGCGCATTGCGCTGGGTGCGAACCAGCTTCCCCGCCCATGACGAACCCTGGCCCCCAATCGCCGGTGGCGCCTCTGCTGCACGTCGAGGATCTGCGAACCTGGTTCCATGTCGGCCAGGGCATCGCCCGCGCCGTGGATGGCGTCTCGTTCGACATCAGTCCCGGTGAGATGCTGGGGATGGTGGGTGAGTCCGGGTGCGGCAAGTCGGTGACCGCGCTGTCGCTGCTCCGGCTCATCGATCCGCCGGGGAGAATCGAACCGGGATCACGGATCATGTTCGAGGGCAGGGATCTGCTGCGCATCACCGAGGAGGAGATGCGTCGCCTTCGGGGGAACCGGATCGCCATGGTCTTCCAGGAACCCATGACGGCACTGAACCCGGTCTTCACGATAGGCGACCAGGTGGCCGAGGTGGCACGGGTGCACTCCGACGTGTCCCGCAAGGTGGCATGGGAGCGCGCCGTGGAGATGCTGTCCACCGTGGGCATTCCCGACCCACGCGCGCGGGCCTCGTCGTACCCCCATCAGCTCTCCGGTGGAATGCGACAGCGCGTTCTCATCGCCATGGCCCTCATGATGGGTCCGTCATTGCTCATCGCCGATGAACCGACGACGGCGCTGGATGTCACCATTCAGGCCCAGATACTCGACCTGCTGGCCGAGCTGCAGGAACGGATGGGACTCGCGGTCCTGTTGATCACCCACGACCTCGGCGTGGTCGCGGAGTTCGCAGCGCGTGTGGTGGTCATGTATGGCGGACAGATCGTGGAAGAGGCAGGGGTACGTGATCTCTTCGCCGACCCACGGCATCCCTATACCCGGGGCCTGCTGGCGGCCATGCCGCATCTGGGGAAGAAGCAGGAGCGCCTGACGGTCATTCCGGGGAGCGTGCCGGCGCCGCTGAACTGGCCCTCTGGATGCCGCTTCCGGGACCGCTGCGACCTGGCCTGGGATCGCTGTGCCAGCGAACCGCCGCCCGCCTACCCATACGCACCGGATCACATGGCCCGCTGCCATCTGGTGGATGAACCGGAGCGTGACCCTTCTCCACGGAGGGTCCCATGACGGGGACCAGGGGACTCCAGTCATGGAGCGTTCCCTCCGGCGCCGTGGTGCCGGGACGGCTGGAGGACCCTCTCCTTTCGGTTCGCGGGCTTGCCACGCATTTCCCGGTGCGCCGGGGCGTGTTCGGCCGGAGCCGGGAAGTGGTGCGGGCGGTGGACGGCATCGACCTCGACGTGGGTCGCGGCGAGACGTTAGGCGTGGTGGGTGAGTCAGGATGCGGCAAGACGACACTGGGACGCACCATCCTCCGCCTGGAGGAGGCCACTTCGGGGACGATCCGTTTCGAAGGCAGTGACCTCCGCGCGCTGCGCGGCGCTGAACTGCGGGCCATGCGCCGGAAGATGCAGATCATCTTCCAGGATCCCTTTTCGTCGCTCAACCCCCGCCTGACGATTGGATCCACGGTTCGCGAGGGTCTGACGATTCACCGCATTGCCGAGGGCGCCGAAGCGGACGCCCGCGTCCGGCGCCTGCTGGAAGAAGTCGGTCTGCGCCCGGAGTACGCCGACCGTTACCCGCACGAATTCTCCGGCGGACAGAGACAGAGGGTGGGCATCGCGCGCGCCCTGGCCGTCGAACCGAAGTTCATCGTCTGTGACGAACCGGTCTCCGCCCTGGATGTCTCGGTGCAGGCCCAGGTGATAAACCTTCTCCAGGACCTGCAACGCGACCGGGGCCTGACATACCTCTTCATTGCGCACGACCTGTCGGTCGTCGAACACATGGCGAACCGGGTGGCGGTCATGTATCTCGGAAGAATCGTGGAGTTCGCCGGCTCCCGGGACCTCTACCGTGAACCACTCATGCCGTACACGCAGGCGCTGCTGTCGGCCATACCGGTGCCGGACCCGGTGACGAAACGAAAGCGCATCGTTCTCGCCGGGGACGTCCCCTCTCCGATCTCACCACCACCGGGGTGTGTCTTCCACCCACGGTGTCATCATCCCATGCGGGACGCCGCGTGCACCCGGATCGTTCCTCCCCTGGAGGAGAAGGCACCCGGCCACTGGGCGGCCTGCATCAAGCAGCCCCCCACGGCCGTGGACTGGACGACCCAGCGCGCCGCCGGTGCCACGAAGGAACCGCAGCGACATCCCCCTGTAGCCCATCCTGCACCCTGACGCCAACCCCGACGCCCCATGCCCAGTGATACCCCCCACGGTGCAACCCCGACACCTGCCAGCATGAGTGGCGCCGAGCCGTACATCAACAACCGCAGATTCTTCGGCCACCCGGCGGGACTCTCCACGCTCTTCTTCACGGAGATGTGGGAGCGGTTCTCCTACTACGGGATCCGTCCCCTGCTGGTTCTCTTCATGACCGCGGCCCTGGTGGACGGGGGCTTCGGTTTCGAGCGGAACCAGGCATCCGCCATCGTGGGCATCTATGCCGCGGGTGTCTACCTCGCTTCCCTTCCGGGTGGCTGGATCGCCGACCGCTGGCTGGGATTGCGTCGCAGCATCTTCTACGGCGCGATCCTGATCGCGCTGGGACACCTCGCGATCGCGCTCTCCGCCGTATTCGAGAAGCACGCCTTCTTCGCGGGGCTCATCCTGATCGTCATGGGTACCGGTCTGCTGAAGCCCAACATCTCGGCAATAGTCGGAGACCTCTACCCCGAGGGCGGAGCCCGCAGAGACGCGGGGTTTTCGATCTTCTACATGGGCATCAACGTCGGCGCGCTGTTTGCGCCTCTCATCACCGGTTTCCTGGGCGAGAGAGTCGGCTGGCACTTCGGTTTCGGAGCGGCCGGAATCGGCATGCTGCTGGGTGTCATCACCTATCGGCTCCGCGCCGCGGGAACGCTGGGGCCACTGGGAGTGGAGCCATCGGGGACGGCGGCGGAGCAGCGACGGGTACGCTCCCTGACGCTGGGCGGCACCGCCGTCATCGCCCTCGTCGTGGTGCTGGGGATGGCCGGGGTGTACTCCGTGAATCCCATCGCTATCGGCGAGAGACTGCGCGATGTGATGCTCCTGATGGCGGTACTCTACTTCGGTTACCTTTTCTTCCTGGCCGGGCTGGATTCGGGAGAAAAGAAGCGGATCGCCGTCATCGTGGTGCTCTTTGTGTTCGCCACCATCTTCTGGTCCGCTTTCGAACAGGCTCCCACATCGCTCAACCTCTTCTCCGCCGACTTCACGGATCGCATGCTGTTCGGCTGGGAAGTGCCCATCCTGTGGCTGCAGTCCGTCAACTCGCTCTTCGTGATAACCCTGGCGCCGGTGTTCGCGGCGCTGTGGGTTTTCATGGCGAAGCGTGGCGCCGACCTGTCCAGCCCGGCCAAGTTCGCCGCCGGTCTCTTCCTGGCCGGACTGGGCTTCCTCCTGATGGTGGCCGCCTCGAACCGGGTCATCGCGATGGGCACGGGCGCGCGGGTCTCCATGCTCTGGCTCTGTGGAAGCTACCTGCTTCAGACGCTGGGAGAACTCTCCCTGAGCCCGGTGGGCCTGTCGTCGATGACGAAGCTGGCGCCACGGCGCTTCGTGGGACAGATGATGGGTGTCTGGTTCCTGGCGGCAGCGCTGGGGAATCTCATTGCCGGGCTGGTCGGTGGACACGTCAACCCCGAGAACCTGGCCGAGATGCCCCAGCTCTTCCAGCGGACCGCGATGTCCCTGTTCATCTCGGCGGCCGTGCTGGCAGCCATGATAGTTCCCATAAGAAGGATGATGGGAGAAGCCAAGCACTGAGCCTGAGCTCCTGCGACGGGTGAGCTGACCCGGTGGTGGGCCACCGCACAGGCGGCTCACCCGGATCCGTCAGGGCACGGCGGCCGCCGCGTCAGGGGATGTTGAACGCCGTCACCAGGCCGGAACGTTCCCGGTTGCGCCGCAGGTCGTTAGGCTCGATCCAGAAGCCCCGGGTGCGATCGGTGTTGGAGATGCGGATGCCGAAGCGCGCGCCGCCCTCACGGCGGAGAGGCAACGCGAAGTCGAGCCGCCAGATCCGCCGCGACCGGGGCGGGATGGCGCTCAGTACCGCCAACCCCACGCTCGGCAGCCAGTCCGTCGTCACACCATAAGGCGCATCCCCGGCCCAGAGACGTCCCGCCTCGGCGAAGACAGCCACACCCGCATCAGCGGTACCCCTGATGTTCCCCACCCGCCAGCGCTCCTCCAGGCGCGCGACCAACCTCGCTGCACCCCCGAGTTCGGCCCGCTCGTAGCCCCGTACCCCACCCAGGCCGTCCCCGATGGCCAACTGGAACGGCAACCACTGACGATGCCCCGCACCATACTCCAGGTTGCCAACGATGGTGTGTCGTGGGTGAGGACGGAGATAAAACCCGAATCGGCTTCCCAGAAGGAGGCCCTGCCAGATCCCCGCCACACGCCGTCCCTCGGCCAGTGCCTCGATCCCGGCAAAGGACGTGGGAGATCCCACCCCACCGTACACGTTTGCCGATACGAAGGTCTCCCCCCGTACCGCACCCTCCAGCGGCAGCGACCGCCCGATGGTCAGGGCCATCTGCACTCCCCGCCGCACGTCCTGCGATCCACTCAGCGCGTCGAAACCTTCCACGCGCAGGAAGTTCACCTGACGGTACCCCAACAGCAGGTTGATCCGCGCCGACCGAAAACTGCCGTAGCGACCCCACAGCTCGGTCCCCATGTCAGGGACGAGACCCGAATCGGTCACTATCACACCGGTCGGATCCGGAGTGGCCCGGGCCAGCGAGAGCGCCCCGCCAGCGATGGCCAGGAGTCCCGGCTGACCAATCCGGATCACCCCACCCAGGTCGGCGAACTGACGACGGACACCCAGGGATGCCCGGGGCCGACCCGGCGAGCGGAAGGGCACGTAGATCTCATCCGCGCCCCCTGCCAGTCGCCAGGCCCGCGGCTGCAGGTCAGTGAAGAAGGGATAGGTGAGCTGACCGGAGACCTCGAATCCCAGATCGCGCCGCACTCCCCGGAGGTGCATCTGTACCGGGGAGTCGAACATCTGCCAGTTGGCGTAGGTGCCCTGGAAGGTGTCGCGGTAGTAGCCCCCGTCGCGCCAGCCTGCCAGTGCGGTGACCGCACGACCACTCAGGTTCGCGTTGCCGTATTTCACCGCTCGCAGCCAGGGCTCCCGACTCGAGACTCCCAGGGAGCCAAGGAGCGCCGGTTCGTCGGTGGTGACCACTTCGACCGTGACGGAATCGTCACCCGCCGGATAGGCGGTCACCGAAGCATCCGCCAGGAAGGGCTGCGCCCGGAGGAGCCGCTCGGTCTCCCGGCGCAGCAGAATCGAACAGCGACCGCCCTCCTTCAGCAGGATGAGATTCTCGATGACCGCGGGCGCTGTCGTCACCTGCAGCGATGTGACCAGGCGACCCAGCCAGGGGGAGCGGGTGAACAGTCCCCCATATCGCGGGCCGTAGGCACGCACGGATATCCCCGTGATGACCTGGCCGTTGCATTGAGCCTGGGTGCGCAGCGCTGTCTCGTCACCCTGGGCGCCGGAAGTGACCGGAAGGCTCGCCGCGAGGAGCGCGGCCACGAGGGAACGACGCAGCTACTTCCCCATCCGGCGTTTCAGCTCGGCCAGTTGGGCCTCTGCCGTGGCGTTGGCATCCGCCCTGCGCGCGGCACGATCGAGTTCGGAAAACTGCTGATCCAGCCGGGAGCTTTCCTCTTCCAGCGGATCGACACCTGCACCATGCGCGCCTCCACTTCTCAGTCCCGACCCGACCCCGGCGGACGCCGCCTTGAACTGCGACTTCATCTCCTCGACTTCGCGCTCCACCAGCGCAAGTTCGTTCTCCTGCACCGCCAGCTTCTGTTCCAGGACGGCGAGTTTTTCGGCGTGCTGTGTTTCGAAGCGTTCCGCGATGGTCACCGTCTCAGTGTCGCCGACGCCCAGCGCCAGGCCCTTTCGTCGTTTCACGGTCTCCAGCTCCCGGCGCTCCTGCGCCACGCGCTTGCGCGTGACCTCCACGCTTTCCCGAAGATCGTCCAGGGCCATCCTTGCCCGGACGATGGTTTCCTTCATGGTGGCCAGCACTTCACGCCGCTCCCCGGCCGGAACGTTGCCGTGAAGCAGGTCATGCAGGGCCTGACGAACGTCTTCGAACACGGCTGGACGGGAACGAGGGGATCAGAGGGTCGAGACCCTCAGGGACACCGATACTTTACCGACCGGTCGGAACCGCTGGCAACGTCCGGCCGAATGCGGATCACCGGGGCCAGCCGGTCTCAGGACCGCGGGATCCAGCGGGCATCGTCCCTGACCTGGCGCATCAGACGCTCCGGCGAGTTCCGTTGGGTAAAGAGGAAACGGTCGCTGACATGGTTGAGAGCCACCCGGATGCGGGGAAACCGATCCGCGGCCGCCTTGAACAGATCCCGCATGCCGTACTGGACCGACAGCCGGTGCTCCGCCGCCATGGCAAAGCCGCGCTGACCCATGGCGTCGAAGTACGCGAGGTCGGGACCGGCGCGGCGCCAGTATCTTTCCTCCACCCGGTCCGGAAAGAGCCCGCCGATCCAGAGCGCGAAGTTGCCCAGGTGAGCGCGGACGAGGAAGCATCTGGCGGGATCGCCGCGTTCCGTGTCGGCCAACAGACCAGCCACGGTGTCGTAGATCTGATCATCGACCGGTGACACGCGCCAGGCATTGTCCCGGGTGGCAAAGTGCACCAGGATGGACGCCACATAGTCGCAGAGTCCCCGGTCGTCCTCGTGGACCTGCAGCATGGCCTGGCGAACCACGACATAGGCGAAGAGCGGCAGCGATGCATGGGCTGCCTGACGAGCCTCCACCAGGGCCTCGGGCAGGACCGGATCGTCGAGCAGCGCATCCAGGCCCTCATCCCGCAGAACCTTCTCGGCAGCGGCCAGACGCTCATCCGAACCGCGCCCCACCAGACGCAACACCAGTTGCGCATCATCCCTCGTCAGGCGGTGTCGGACATCGGCCAGAATCATGGGAACCTCCTTCTGCGGCAGTTACAGAGGCCATCCAGTTCCAAGTATCGGACGACCAGGTTCAATACTTGTTGCAACCCACGGGAAGTTCCCTGGCGGCCCTTCGTTGCCGTGGGGCGCAATGGCGGCGAACTTGAGGGATGCCGCTGCGTGTGCTTCACCTGGACACGGGTCCGGCCTGGCGCGGGGGACAGCGCCAGGTCCTCCTGCTGGCTGAGGCCCAGCGAAACGCGGGTGATGAACCCCTTGTCATGGCGCCGCCTGACTCGCCGTTGCTGGAGCGCGCCCGAAGCCTGGGACTCGCGACCGCGACCCTGCGCGCCCGGGGCGACTGGGATCTGCCGGCGGCGGCGCGCATCTCGCGCATTCTCCGTGCCTGGCTGCCGGACGTGGTTCACGCCCACGACGCCCGGGCCCACGCCATCGCGCTGGCGGCACTCATCGGACACCGGAACCTGCCCCTCGTGGTTACCAGGCGCGTCGCCCTGCCACCCCGTGGAAGGCTGAAGTACGGCTCCCGGGTGGCGCGCTACATCGCGATTTCAGGGGCAGTGCGCAACACCCTGATCAGTGGTGGCGTTCCCCGGTCGCGAATCGACCTGGTCTACGATGGGGTCCCGACTCCACACGTCGAACGTCCCCGCGACTGGCGGAGGGAACGTGGCTGGCCACCGGACACCGTGGTTTGCGGTCTGGTCGGCGCCATGACTGCGGAAAAGGGTGTGGGACTGCTCGATCGCATCGCAGCGGCACTCCCCCCGACGGATCGCGCCCGCGCCAGGCTGGTGCTCATCGGCGGATCAACGGTGGAGGTGGGGATGGGAATGGATCGATTCGGAGGGGTGGAGTCATTCCGTTCCGGTTTCGTGGAGGACGTAATGCCGGCCATCGCCGGCCTCGACATGCTCTGGCATCCGGCCATGAACGAAGGCCTGGGAACCGCCGTCATCGACGCCATGGCTCTGGGCGTGCCGCCGGTGGCCTTTGCCGTTGGCGGGCTTCCCGAAGTGATCGTAGATGGTGAGAGTGGCACTCTCGTCACACCGGGTGACGTTCCGGCGTTCGCGGCAGCCGTCGGGGAGCTCATCGACGATGCCGAGCGACGGCACAGGTATGCTGACTGCGGTCGTCTCCGGGCCCGGGACTTCCCGGTTTCGCGGATGGTCGAAGGCACCGCCCAGGCGTATCAGGCAGCCATCCGGGGTGCCCGCGGTGTCGCGGTCCACCGACACCGGCCTTGAGCCCGCCAGGGGACTCTCGAGGGAACAACCAGGCCGTTGTCCGGTTAGTTTTTCGGGGAATCCGACGTGTGCGTCATTCTTCGAATTGCATCCACCACCAACTGCGCTGACAGCCTCATCCTTCGATGTTGTTCGTCTGCATCCCGGCACATAACGAAGCGCCCACCATCGGGCTCGTCCTCTGGCGGATTCGGAAGCAGTTCGCCGAGTTCCCCCGGGAGTACGAACTCCTGGTGTACGACGACGGGAGCACCGATTCGACGTCCGAGGTGTTGAAGGGATACACCGGGGTCCTGCCGCTGACGGTTCTGGGCGGACCGCAGCAGGTCGGTTACGCCCGGGCCGTGGACGCTCTCGCCCGGGCCGCGATCGCCCGCTGTCGCTATCCCCGTCGCGACGCCGTCATTTTCATGCAGGGAGATCTCACCGACCAGCCCGGCCAGATTCCGGACTTCGTGAAGAAGTTCGAGGGAGGCGCGGACATCGTCGTGGGTGAACACGCCGCCGGCAGCAGCGATCCCGTGCCGGTCCGGCGGCTGCGACGCGCGGCGTCATGGATGGCACGGACGTTCGCCCGGGTACAGGGTGTCGATGACCCCCTGAGCTCGTTTCGGCTCTTTCGCCTGACCGTCCTGAAGGACGCCACCCGGGCCAGAGGCGACCTGCCGGTCGTTCACGGCGACGGCTGGGCAGTGAATCTCGATCTCCTGCACGCCACGGTTCCCCACGCTCGGCGCGTGGAATCGGTTCAGGTCAGTCCCCGATTCGACCTGCGTCCCCGCGATACGAGGGTGCGGCCGCTGCGCGACGCGGTGCGATTCCTCCGACTCAGCCGGGACATCCGGTCCCGCCGCAATCGCCTGCAACCGGCGGAACATCCGTGAGGCGGATGCTGCTGGCCTCACTCGCCGCTCTGGCACTCCTCCCTTCGACACGAGTCTCCGCGCAGCAGACTGACAGCACGGCCGCTGCCCGGACGAGCCGGCCGATTCCCTATGGACCCGGTGAACGGATGGAGTACGTCGTGAAGTACGGGTTCATGAACCCCGGCCGGGGCAGCATGGAGGTGGTGGGAATCGAAGACGTGCGCGGCCGACCCGCCCTGCACACCCGTTTCGAACTCAAGGGGAAACTCTTTGTTTCCGTTCACTACCTGCTGGAGAGCTGGGTCGACCGGGAGTTGCAGGCCTCGGTCCGCTTTTCCCAGGACTCCGACGACGATCCGTCGGAGAAGGACAAGACCTACGAAATCTTCCCGGAGCGGCAGACGTATCGCGTGAACGACGGCGAGGAACTGCCGTCGGTGCCGAACCCGCTGGACGAAGGTGCCCTCCTGTACCTCGTCAGGACCATGGACCTCGAAGTTGGAAAGACCTACGAACTCAACCGCTATTTCCGGCCGGATCGGAATCCGGTGATCGTGAAAGTTCTCCGGAAGGAGCGTGTCAGCGTCCCCGCCGGTACATTCGACACCATCGTCATACAACCTATCATCAAGTCCAAGGGCATTTTCTCCGAAGGCGGCAACGCCCAGATCTGGCTCTCCGACGACCCCAGCCGGATAATGGTCCAGATGCGCGTCCATCTCAGCGTCGTGACCCTCAGCCTCCAGCTCACATCGCACCGACCCCCGACGAACCCGATCCGGTAGCGTATCGCGAGGCCGATGTCACCCGCCTGCGCACCGTTCCCATCACCCGCCGGCCGAACAAGGTGCAGGCGGAGGAGTTTGCTCAGCCGCCCGGTTCCGATCGCTCCCTGTCCGCATTCCTGTCTTCCCTTCCGCAGATCCTGGTGGCCCGGGACTTTCTGCGCGTGGTCGATGCCCTGGCAGAGGCAGCCCGCCTGCGACGTGCGGTAGTGGTGATGACCGGTGGGCACGTCGTGAAGACCGGACTCGCCCCGCTCCTGATAGAGTTGATGAGGCGTGAGGTAATCACTCACCTGGCCATGAACGGCTCCGCGGCAATCCACGACTACGAAGTGGCACGCTTCGGAGCCACATCCGAGGATGTGGCGGCAGGCCTCCGCGACGGCACCTTTGGCATGGTGGAGGAAACCGGTCGCGGGATGAACGAAGCGCTCACGGCCGGAAGCCGGTGCGGTCAGGGAATGGGCGAGGCACTGGCGGAGTCCCTCAACCGGATCTCCAACCTGGCCCACCCCGAGGTGTCACTGCTTCTGCAGGCCCGCCGGCTCGGCGTGCCGGTGACGGTGCACGCGGCACTGGGTGCGGAAATCATTCATCAGCACCCCATGGCCGACGGAGCCGCAATCGGCGAGACGTCGCTGCGGGACTTTCGCCGCCTGGCGGGTGCCTTGCCGGATCTGCACGAGGGAGGCGTGGTTCTCAACATCGGGAGTGCCGTGGTGCTCCCCGAGGTCTTCCTGAAGGCGCTGACCATGGCGCGCAATCTGGGGTCGGGGCGACCGTTCGATTTCACCACCTGCGACTTCGACATGCAGCGGCACTACCGGCCGCGGGTAAATGTCGTGCAGCGTCCCGTGCTGGCCGGGGGGTCAGGCTACGAAGTCACGGGCCATCATGAGATCATGATCCCGTTGCTGGTGTGGGCCGTGCTGGATCGACTGGACCGCACCCGGAGCACGGCGGAGTAGCCGGGGCGCAGGCATCACGGGATGCCGGTTGCCACACGTTGGTGGCAAGGCGAAAGACGAGAGGGACGTCGGCCCGATCTACATAGAGCCGGACGACCACCGTTCGCGCAGCCGCTGTGCCGTCGAGGGACTCACGATCCGGATCACGAGGTACAGGGCGGCTCCCACGAGCCCGATGAAGACTGCCGCCTTCAGGAGTCCGGTGAGCAGACCAAAGAACACCCCGAAGATGCCGAACGTGATCTTGAGCAGGAACAGGCCCCCGATGGCAAAGAGGCCGATCATGAAAATGGTGCGAAGCATTGAACTGATGCTGGAAGTGACTGTCTGGTTTGTTCCTACGGCAGGTTACGCCAGACTGTTTCAGGACGCTGGCGGCTGGGGTTCCGAAACCCAACGAAAACCTGAATCCACCTGTTTGCGCCACACTAACTGCTCCCGACCGGTCCGAACGGTTACTATAAGCTGTCACTTCGTGACCCCGATCCTAGATTGCCCGGACGCCGTCTGAGCCGTGCTGCAACCGTCGCTGACAACGGATACCGAATGTCTGAAGACCTGCACCAGATCATGGGACGACACCGCGCCGAGCCCCTGCCGGAGCGCAAGCCGCCCTGGTTGAAAGTCAAGGCGCCGGGTGGTGCCAACTACGTGCGTCTCAAGCACTTGATGCGCGAGATGAAGCTGCACACGGTGTGCGAAGAGGCCCACTGTCCCAACGTCGGCGAGTGCTGGGAGTACGGTACGGCGACGTTCATGATTCTGGGTGACGTGTGCACCCGCAACTGCGGTTATTGCGCGGTGGCGCACGGCCGGCCGCCGGTGACCGACTACGGGGAGCCATCCCGGGTGGCAGACGCAGCGGCTGCCATGAATCTGCGTCACGTGGTGATAACCTCGGTCGATCGGGATGATCTTCCGGATTTCGGGTCGGGAATCTTTGCCGCAACCATTCGCCTGGTGCATGAACGGGTACCGGGCTGCGGAGTGGAGGTTCTGGTACCGGATTTCCAGGGTAATGAGGAGGCCATTTCCCGGGTGCTCGAAGCGGCTCCGGAGATCTACAACCACAACACGGAAACCGTCCCGCGGCTTTACAAGAAGGCCCGTCCTGGCGGGCGGTACCAGCGGGTGCTCTCGATCTTCCGGTTCGTCAAGGATCGGGCGCCCTCGATTCCGACGAAGAGCGGCATGATGCTGGGTCTGGGTGAAACGGTGGAGGAGGTTCTCGCGGTGATGCGGGATCTGCGATCCGTGGACGTGGACATCCTCACTCTGGGTCAGTATCTGCGTCCTTCGGAGGACCATCTGCCGCTGGACCGCTACTACACTCCCGCCGAGTTCGCGGCGCTGCGCGCCGAGGGTCTGGCGATGGGGTTCCGTCACGTCGAGTCCGGTCCGCTGGTGCGTTCCAGCTATCACGCCTGGGATCAGGTCCAGGCGGCTGGCGTGGCGACCTGACGTGGGCGCGGAGCGTGGAGTACCGGAGCGCCGGGCGCCCCGGCCGGGGTGTCGACGACCATCCCTCAACTGCGAATCACGGGAGTAATGGTGGCCCAGACAAGAGCACGCAGGAAGAACGCGGATGAGGCGAAGCCCCTGACCGGGGATTCCACCACGCCGGAACTGCGCCAGCAGCTCCTGCGGTCGATGCTGCTGCAGCGTCGTTTCGAGGAACGCTGCGCCGAAGCGTACGCGTTAGGCAGGATTGGCGGCTTCTGCCACCTCTATATCGGGCAGGAGGCCGTGGGTGCGGGGGCCATCTCGGCGTTGCGCGAGGATGACTACGTCATCACCACGTACCGCGATCATGGGCAGGCGCTGGCCCGCGGGATGACGTCGCGCTCGGTGATGGCGGAACTGTTCGGGCGGGTCGATGGGTGCGCCCGCGGGAAGGGTGGCTCCATGCATCTCTTCGACCGCGGCCTGAACTTTCTGGGTGGCCATGGGATCGTGGGTGGCCATGTCCCGCTTGCCGCGGGTGTGGGTTTCGCCATCAAGTACCGGGGGGGCGACCAGGTTTGTCTCTGTTTCATGGGTGAGTCCGTAGTAAATACCGGTGCATTCCACGAAGCGCTGAACATGGCCGCCCTCTGGAAGCTGCCGGTGGTCTTTCTGATCGAGAACAACCGGTATGGCATGGGAACCGCACTGGAACGGGCATCTTCCATACACGACATCTATCTGCGTGCGGCGTCCTACGACATGCCGCGCGCGTGGGTCGATGGCCAGGATGTCTGCGTGGTGCGGGAGGCCGCCCTGCAGGCGCTCGACCGGGCCCGCAACGAATCCGTCCCCACGCTGCTGGAGGTTCGCACGTACCGCTTCATGGGTCACTCCATGTCGGACGCCGTCTCCGGAACCTACCGATCCCGGTCCGAACTGGAGGAGCACATGAAGCGCGACCCCATCATGGTGCTGCGCATGCGCATGCAGGAAGATGGAGAGATCGACGATGCCCGCATGGCGGCGCTGGACGAAGAGGTGAAGGCGGAGGTCCAGGACGCCTGGGACTTCGCGGAAGCCAGTCCGGAACCACCTCTGGAAAGCCTGCATGAGGACGTCCTGGTGGAGGCCGGTTCCTGAGGACCCGCGAGGGAAGAGGCATTCCCCGGCCATCCGCATCATTTCCACCCTTCAACACCCATATCGCTTGCCGGTTCTTACCTACCGCGACGCACTCAACCAGGCGCTCCGCGAAGAAATGCAGCGCGACGACCGCGTCTTCCTCATGGGTGAGGAAGTCGGCGTCTACCAGGGCGCCTACAAGGTGTCCAAGGGGCTGCTCCAGGAGTTTGGTGAGATGCGAGTGGTGGACACTCCCATCACTGAGCTCGGATTCGCCGGCATAGGTGTCGGGGCAGCGATGGTCGGGTTGCGGCCCGTCATCGAGTTCATGACCTGGAACTTTGCCCTGCTGGCCATCGATCAGGTCGTCAACTCCGCGGCCAAGCTGCACTACATGTCGGGCGGCCAGTTCCACATTCCCATCGTGTTCCGGGGGCCCAACGGCGCCGCCCTGCAACTGGCGGCGCAGCACTCGCAGGCCTTCGACTCCTGGCTGGCCCACATCCCGGGCCTGAAGGTCGTCTCCCCGGGAACCCCGCGGGATGCCAAGGGACTGCTCAAGAGCGCCATCCGCGACGAAAACCCGGTGATCATGTTCGAAGGGGAAATGCTCTACAACACCAAGGGTGACGTGCCTGACGAGGAGTATCTCATTCCCATCGGGCAGGCGGAACTGAAGCGGGAAGGTGAGCATTGCACCGTGGTGACCTATGGCAAGTCAGTGCTCCTGGCGCTCCAGGCCGCCGATCAACTGGCGCAGCAGGACATCCGGGTCGATGTGGTGGACCTGCGCACGATCCGTCCCATGGATACCCATGCCATCCTCGAATCCGTGCGCAAGACAAATCGCGCGGTCGTCCTGGAGGAAGGTTGGGAAGTCTGCGGTGTGGGTGCCCAGATTGCGGACTACATCCAGCGGGATGCCTTCGACCATCTCGATGCGCCCGTCCTGCGGGTGCATCAGGCGGACGTCCCCATGCCGTATGCCCGGAACCTGGAACGCGCGGCCAAGCCGGACGTCGCCGGAACCGTGGCCGCGGTGCGAAAGGTGATGTACCTCGATTGATTCGCTTCATTGGGTCAGGTGCGGGAGAATCTCAGGGACGGTCTCGTGAGCATTCACCGGCATGCTGACTCCGACTCCATACCCCGGACCGGCCGATGGCAACCAAGGTGTTCATGGAAGCGCTCTCTCCCACCATGGAGGAGGGACGCCTGGTCAAATGGCTCAAGGATGAGGGCGCCACGGTTTCGAGCGGCGAGACGCTCGCCGAAGTGGAAACCGACAAGGCCATCATGGAGCTCGTGGCCCGGGGCGAAGGCGTACTTCGCAAGCGATTGCTGGCAGAAGGTGCCACCGCGCCGGTGGGGACCATCATTGGTGTGATCGGCTCGGCTGACGAGGACATCAGCGCCCTGATCGGTGCCGCATCTGCCGGGACCACTCCCACCGGGGGCCCCCCCCCGAGTGGCAAAGCTACCCCGACCAACGCACCGCAGCACGATCCTTCCAGCCCGGATCGTACTGAATCGACGCAGCCCCCACCCCCACCCAGTCCAGCGCCAGCCCCTTCGGCACCAGCACACGCCCCACCGCCCGGCTCGGCGACGCCCCCGACGGAGCCCCCCGGCCCCTCACACCCGGGTGGCCAGCGGACCCGGTCCTCACCACTCGCCCGGCGAATGGCTGCTGAAAAGGGCCTCGATCTCACCGCCATTGGTGGGTCCGGACCCGGAGGCCGGATCATCAAGCGTGACATCGAAGCGGCGCGCGGCGCGGTGCAGCTCCCCACACCGGTGCCTTCGCCCGCCCCATTCATCCCCCCCGGCGAGGTATACCGCGACGTACCGCTCACGCAGATCCGGAAGACCATTGCCCGCCGGCTTTCAGAGTCCACCGGACCCATCCCGACCTTCTTCCTGACCGCGGAGTTCGACCTGGAACGTGCCGCCGAAATGCGCCGCGCCATGGCCGACATGGGCGACGAGTTCAAGGTCTCCTTCAACGACATAGTGCTGAAGGCAGTCGCCACCGCGCTGGCGCAGCACCCCGAGTGCAACGCCCACTGGATGGGTGACCAGATCCGCTACTTCAATCGCGTCCACCTGGGAATGGCGGTGGCCATCCCGGATGGACTGATAACACCAGTGATATTCGACGCCGACCGGAAGGGATTGCGGGAAATCGCCCGCGAGGCCCGCGACCTGGCCGGACGCGCCCGGGAGCGGAGACTCAAACCGGAGGAGTACAGCGGCTCCACCTTCTCCGTTTCCAACCTGGGCATGTTCGGGATCGATCAGTTCACCGCCATCATCAATCCGCCAGAAGCCGGAATCCTGGCCGTTGGCGGGATCGAGCAAAAGCCCGTCGTGCTGAAGGACACGATCGAGGTGAGGCGGCGGATGCGCGTCACCATGAGCTGTGATCATCGCGTAATCGACGGGGCCACCGGCGCCCGGTTCCTGCAGACGCTGCGGCGGCTCCTGGAGGTTCCACTTACGCTTTCCATGTAGCCGATGGCGCCCCGTCGAAGCGACATCCGACGGCTTGAAAACCGGGTTCCCGTCACACCGCGACACCGAGCTGAAGCTTGTTCACCGCAACAGGTTGCGGTGGCAGCATCCGGCGCGTCATGGCAGGGAGCAGCAGTGCGTTGGCTGACGCCTTGACAGCAGCGTCAACATCTCGGGAATGCCGTTTCGACTCCCTCGAAACCACAAGGTCATCTGGCGCCACCTTCCTGTCCGGATCCTCCTGCCGGGAGTGCTGGCTCTGTTCGCCGGATGCTCACCCGGTGACCCATCGGGTCCCGACCAGAAGCAGCAGGAACCCGGCGCTCTTTTGCTCCAGATCGAAGGCATGCCGTCCGGCGTGGCCGCGAGGGTATCGCTGTCCGGGCCAGGTGGCGTCCGACAGGTCCCGACCTCAGGCACCATCAACGGCCTGGCGGCCGGTGCCTACACCTTGGCGGCAGCCGAAGTCAACGCCGGCCCAGCCATTTACCGACCCAACCCAGCCAGTCAGGTAGTCCGGATCGACAGCGGGAAGACTACGACCGCGGTACCGGTGGTATACACCCTGGCCACCGGCGCTCTGGAAGTGACTGTCGGTGGTCTGCCAACCGGCGCCAGTGCGGCCGTCACGGTATCGGGTCCCGGTGGCTTCAGCCGCACCATTACCCAGTCGGCGAGGCTGGATGGACTCGCACCCGGCACCTACGTGGTGTCATCCCAGCGTACCCTGGCGGGGGGCTACGGATACGATGCAATTGTCTCGACCCTGACGGTCGATGTGGTCGCGGTGCCGACGCCTTCGACGGTGTCGGTGACGTACCAGATCGCCACCGGCGGCCTCTCGATCGCCATCCTCGGGCTTCCGTCCGGAGCCAGCGGGACCATCCACCTGACGGGTCCGGCGGGTTACGACAGCACCGTCACCGGACCAGCGCTGCTCACGAACCTGACCCCAGGTTCCTATCGGATCGCAGCCAACCCGGTGGTCGTGGGACCGGACACCTGGACCGCAGCACCAGCGGTCGTGCTCGTAGAGGCAACCAGCAGCCCATCGACGGTCTCCGCGTCCTACACCATTGCAACGGGACGTCTCGCTCTGGCGGCCACGGGCCTGCCTGATGGCGGAGCGGTTCAGTTCCAGGTCAGCGGACCTGACGGACTGTCGCAGGCCGTAACCCCCGGAAACACTCTCACCGGGCTGAGCCCCGGTACCTACACCGTCACGGCGCCCCCCTATACCGCAGGCACCGCGACTTGGAGTGCCACGCCGTCGGTACAACAGGCGGAGGTTACGGCCTCGGCGACTCCCAGCGTCCTGACGTTCGCGTATGGCGTTCAGAGCGCCGCGCTCCAGGTCATCGTGACGGGCCTGCCACAGGGTGTGACGGGGATGGTTTCGGTGACCGGCCCGGATGGCTTCAACGCGTTGCTGACGACCACCACGACGCTGAGGAACCTGACGCCCGGCAACTACGCGATAACCCCACAGCCCGTGTCGTCCGGCGTCCATATCTACGGCCCGGCGACACCCGGCACCATCAACGTCGCGTTAGGTCCGGGTCTTGCCCCCGTGCCGGTTCCGGTTCTCTACCAGCTCTCCAGCGGCCTCATCGCCCTCGGCGTGAGCGGATTGCCGGCCGGCACCAGCGCCGCGGTGACCATCACGGGACCGAACGGGTACCGCCGGGACGCTACCGAAACGACCCTGGTCACGGGTCTCACGCCGGGTCCGTATCAGGTCGCGGCTTCACCGGTGTCGGACGGCGGAACCTGGGTGCCCGCGCCGGTCACGCAACTGATCAACGTTCCGGCGTCCACTACGGCCACCCCCGCGAACGTCACGTACTCGCTGCAGACCGGAACACTGAGCGTGGATATCACGGGGCTGCCGCCCGGCGTTCCTGCGGCGGTCACGGTGGAAGGACCCGGAGGCTATTCCGTCCTGCTGAGTGCCTCGCAGGTGCTGCCGGTGGGCACCGGGAACTACGTGATCACCGCTGCCGGAGTAGTGAGTGGCGCTCAGACATATGCGCCGCTGCCGCTGACACAGCAGGTGACCGTCACGGCTGGCGGATCCGTATCCGCTCCGGTGAACTACTCAGCAACTGCTCCCGGTGGCCCCAACCTCCGCATCGCCAGCGCCTACATCACCCAGTCCGTGCAGACGTGGGGCAACACGGTACCACTGGTGTCCGGTCGCACCGGACTCCTGCGAGTCTTCGTGACCGCCAGTCAGACAAACAGCCTGCAACCGACGGTGAGGGTCCGGTTCTACAACGGGTCAACGCTGGTCAACACCGTGACGATCCCCGCACCGGGTACCTCAGTACCGACCTCCGCCGACGAGGGGACACTGAACTCGTCGTGGAATACCACGCTGAGTGGCGCGCTGCTGACGCCCGGACTGCGGATGCTGATAGATGTCGACCCGAATGACAGCGTGTCGGAACCTGACGAATCGGACAACACCTGGCCGGCCTCGGGGACGCCAGCGCCCCTGAACGTGCGCTCACTCACACCGATCCGTATCACGCTCGTTCCCATCATGCAGAGCGACAGCGCCGGTGATGTGAACGACGACAATCTGGACACCTTCACCGACCAACTGTTGCGGATGATGCCCACACCGTCGGTGGATGTGAGTCTGCACGACACCGTCACCACGACCGCACCGCCTCTGACGTCGGGCGGTGCAAACTGGAGTACGGTGCTGAGCGAGATATACGCGCTCCGCATCGCTGATGGGAGTTCCCGCAACTACTACGGTGTCGTGAAGGTAGGCTATTCGTCGGGTGTGGCGGGCCTGGGCTACATCGGTGCCCCGGCAGCGATAGGGTGGGACTACCTCCCCAGTGGTGCCGATATCCTGGCGCACGAACTGGGACACAATTTCAACCGGCTGCACGCTCCCTGTGGTGGCCCCAGTGGACCGGACCCGAGCTATCCCGCCGATACGGCACACGCGGGCGGACGCATCGGTGCGTATGGTTACGACATCTTCGCGGGGACACTCAGGCCGCCGACGCAATACGACCTCATGTCGTACTGTGACCCGGACTGGATCAGTGATTACAACTACAGCGCCATCCTGACGTGGCGGGAAGCCAATCCATCGATCGTGAGCCCCCGGATAGTGGCGGGCGGCAGCCGGCGGGGCCTGCTCATCTGGGGCCGCATCGTGGATGGGGTACCGATCCTGGAGCCGGCGTTCGAGATCGATGCTCCCGCTTCGATGCCGGCGCGAACCGGCCCCAACAGGATCGAAGCCTTCGACGCAGCGGGACAGTCCCTCTTTGCACTGTCATTCGACGGCGAACGGATCGCGGACATCCCCGGTGATTCCCGAGCCTTTGCGTTCGTGGTCCCCATGACGGTGCTGCGTGGCCGGACGCTGGACCGACTCACGCTCTCCAGGGGCGGCAGGAAATCGGAAATGCGCGCCGCGAGCGGCTCAGCGGCCCAGGCACCAGCGACGTTTGCTTCGGTGTCAGGCAAGCGAGTACGGGTCTCGTGGGGCCCGACAACGCGCGCGGCGCTGATCCGCAACGCGCGGACCGGTGAAGTTCTTTCGATTGCGCGGGGCCGGAGCGTCAATGTCATCGCCGGAGCCGATCCGCTGGAAGTGATCCTGTCAGACGGCGTGAAATCGCGCAGATAGACAGGAGCGGGAAGCGGGAAGCGGGAGACCACCGCCAGGCACTTCGGGAGCTTTCAGCACACCCCCGTGCTTCCCCGCGCTTCCCCTGCTTCCCCTGCTTTCCGCGCTTCCCGCACTTTCCCGCACTTCCCCGCGCTTCCCGCGCTTCCCGCGCTTCCCGCGCTTCCCGCGCTTCCCCGCGCTTCCCGCGCTTCCCGCGCTTCCCGCGCTTCCCGCGCTTCCCCCTTCCCGCTTCCCGCTTCCCGCTAAGTTTCACGCACCGATTCCATTCCAGTTTCCCCAATACCGAAATGGCTTCCTACGACGTGATCTTCATTGGCGGTGGGCCGGCGGGCTATGTCGGCGCCATCCGCTGCGGTCAGCTCGGACTCTCCACCGCGGTCATCGAGCGCGAAGGCTTGGGTGGCACCTGTGTCCTCTGGGGCTGCATACCCGCCAAGGCGCTGCTCGCCAGTGCGGACCTGGCCAACAAGGTCCGCCACGCCGCCGAGTTCGGTGTCAATACGGGCGACGTTTCGTTCGACTACGGCGTCGCCATGAAGCGCTCCCGCGCGGTGAGCAGCCAGAACTCCAAGGGTGTGGAGTTTCTCTTCAAGAAGAACAAGGTCACCTGGATCCGAGGCTCGGCGACACTGGCGGGTGGCCTCTCCGTCGCGGTGAAGGATGCCGATGGCAAGGTGGAGACGCACACCGCGAAAAAGGCCCTGGTCCTGGCTACCGGTTCCCGTGTGAAGGGACTGCCCCAGGCAGGTCTGGAGATCAACAAGTCGACCGTGATCTCGTCGGACGAGGCGCTGGTGCTGGAGAAGGCGCCCGCTGCCGTGGCGGTGGTTGGTGCCGGCGCGGTGGGGTGCGAGTTCGCCGACGTGTTCAACGCGTTTGGATCCAGGGTGACGCTGCTGGATGTCCTCCCGGCGATCCTCCCCCTCGAGGACGCGGATGTGAGCAGTGAACTGGCCCGCACGTTCCGGAAGCGGAAGATCGACGTGATTCCCGGTGCCCGGATCAGCGATGTGAGGATCGGGAAGTCCGGGGTGAAGTTCGCGGTGGAATCCAAAGGGGCGAAGCAGGAAGTGGAGGTGGACGTGGTGCTGGTCGCGGCCGGTCGCGCGCCTAACGTGGAAAACCTGGGACTGGAGAAAGCCGGCGTGAAACTGAACGAGAAGGGCTTCATCCAGGTGGACCGGTCCACATTCCAGACGTCGGCGAAGGGGATCTACGCCATCGGCGACGTGAGCGGGCCTCCCATGCTGGCACACAAGGGCTCCCGCGAGGGACACGTGCTGGCGGAACTCCTGGCGGGTCAGAAACCCCACCCTGTGAACTACGGGAACATCCCCAACGCCACGTACTGTCATCCCGAAGTGGCGTCCATCGGACTCACCGAAGCCCAGTGCAGGGAACGGAAGCTCGATTACAAGGTGGGCAAGTTCCCCTTCTCGGCTAGCGGCCGCGCCCGCACCGCCGGCGAAACCGAAGGATTCGTCAAGATCATCCGGGACACGAAGTACGGTGAGATCCTCGGTGCACACATCATCGGAGCCCACGCCACGGAACTGATTCACGAACTGGCCGTGGCGCGGGAGAACGAGTTCACGGTGGAGGAGATCGACCTGGCGATCCACGCCCACCCGACCATGGCGGAAGCGGTGGCGGAAGCGGCCCTGGATTCACTGGGAAAGATGATTCACGCGTGAGGACACGTCCCGGTGGACGGTGGGCATCAGGGCGCAGTGCCTGGTGCCCGCCAGCGATCCCCAGGAGGCCGACAGCCGGACGTCGATACCCGTGAAACTCCGCGTCTCCTCTCCCGGCATCATGCCCTATGGTGAGGCCCTCGCCATGCAGCGGGCTGCCGCCCAGGCCCGGGTGTCGGGCGAACTGACGGAGGATCTGCTGATTCTGGTGGAGCATCCCCCGGTGGTGACCCTGGGAAGGAACGCCCGCCAGGCGAATCTGGGAGTCTCGCCGGAATACCTCGCCGGCCATGGGATCGAGTTGTTTGACGTGGAGCGCGGCGGCGATGTGACGTTTCATGGTCCCGGTCAGTTGGTGGGCTACCCGATCCTGGACCTGAAGGGTCTCCGGCAGGACCTCCACTGGTACCTTCGCCAACTGGAAGAGACGCTGATCGTGGCTATGGCGCGCTATGGCCTCGCCGGTACCCGCAACCGGGGCTACACGGGAGTATGGATTGGCGGAGAGACGTGGGGTGGCCCTGGGACCGGAGAAGCCGGCACGGCGCCACCACGGCCGTTCCCTGGCATTGCCGCGGAAGGGGGCGATTGGGAGGCGGCCGCCCGTCCGGATTCACCCGGGAAGGACGCCGGACACCCGGCGGGCAGCGGCCGGCTGAGGAAGATCGCCTCCATTGGAGTCCATGCCCGGGACTGGGTCACCTGGCACGGTTTCGCCCTCAACGTCAACACCGACCTGCGGTACTTCGACCTGATGGTACCGTGCGGGATTCCGGATGTCCGGATGACGTCGATGGCGCGGGAACTGGGCCACCCGGTGGACATGCCAGCGATGGAGCACGTCGTGGCCGCCAGCTTCCGGCGTACCTTTGGATATGATGAGACTTGAGGCCCCGCCAGGTGCCGGCGCTGCTTCCAACGTCGGGCGGCGCCCTTCACAACGTGCTCCGTAGACGTTGCTCGCGGCCCAGCTCTCGGAAAAGCCGGCCTCGCTCAATGGGCGGCGCTACGACGTGCCGGCGCCCTTGTCATCGCTGATTGCGCAGTGCCTGGAGTAGGACCCGGCGCTCCGGCCGGAGACGGCGAACTCGGTGCTGCGGATGCTCGAGGATCCGTCGATGGTGAGCGGGGTCTTCGACGCGCCCATCCCGAGAGCCGAGCGTTCGCGGCGGATGGCGTCGTCCATCGGGCTCGGGGTGTTCCTGGTGGCGGCGGTGGTGACCTGGCGCCGGACCACGCGGAGTGCCGATGCGGTGGCGGTCGTTCCGCCACCGGTGGCGAGCGCGGTGCTGCCGGGCGACAATTCGATCGCGGTCGTGCCGTTCGACGAACACGACTACATCATCACTGGCTGAGATGAGGTGTTACCCATGCTGCTGGACACTTCTGCTACCCATCAACCCGGCTGTTCAAAGCCGTTTGCAGCGCTCTCAAAGTGGAGCAACGGGTACACATAGCTCACACTCGAATTCTCCGGTTTCACCGTTACAGTAGGCACCCTTCGGATAGTACTCAAAGCATGGACGATCATCGAGTTGGAACCCGCTGGAGGGCAACCAGTCGCGCAGCAGCGCAGACCAGGCTTCACCCTCCTGGTGGGCCGAACCCCTGAACTTATAAACCGCATACTTGCCACCGGGGACGGTAGCCTTGTTGGCGCCACCTGTTGCGACAAAATCCGCGTCGACCTCCGCACCAGCGTCATATCGGCACTGCTCCGGCGCAGTGATGCTTGGGTCGTCATAGCTGATGCCGTACCTTGCGTGGTCTTCACCAAGCTGATTCATGATTGCCCATGGGACGTAGGTCTCCTGCCAGAATCTGGTTAAGGGTTCGCCGTATGGGCCAAAGTGGCGAAGGTAGGCTATGTAAGCCGGCTGCCGATCGACTAAAGTTACTTGCATGTTGGCATCCTCATATGGTTTCCGGGATCCTACATGTTCGCCGATCGCGCGTGGTGGCGCCTGACTACGATTGCCATGCACCTGACCAGACTTGCTATTCTTGAGGCGGGCCGACGACTGCTCTGCACGCCAGTCTGATGGCGAACAACCGAACCGCCCCCTGAATGCCCGGGTGAACGCTTCACCGGATCCAAAGCCTACAGACAACGCCACGTTCAGAATCCTGGTTTGCGGCTGTGCGACGAGACGCATGGCCCCGATCTCAACACGACGCCTGCGTATGTATTCACCGAGCCGCTCACCCATCCAGGCAGAGAACAGCCGGTGAAAGTGGAAGGAGGAGAAGCAAGCAACGTTGGCCAGTGTTTCCAAGTCAAGTGGCTGATCCAAATGCTCATCTATATACGCGAGCACGCGGTGCATCCGGGTTTCGTACTCTGATACCGCAGGATTGCTACCAGGAACCATACAGCACCTAACGGACAGGGTTCAGGCTGCGGCGGCAACAGACAAGTCTGCGCTGTGGACACGACGCAGCGAGTGCCTCAGCGCATTCCGCAGTGTCGCCGTCAGCTGCCAAACAACAGTTATGCGACATGAAGTGGTTTGATCCGGGCTACTTCATCCTTGATTTCCTGGGCGGCGTCCCAGAGATCGACAGCCCAAGGGCACACGTCATTACAACGGCCGCCTAACGTTCGACTGCACCGCGTCAAGCGAATGTCGGCGCAGCGCGGCGAGTTGACCCACCGCAGGATACGCGGCGTCAGCCACAACGCCGGTTTGCAGCCCTGTCGCGGAGCTGCGCGCCGAGTGCCGACGAGAACCGCGAAGGTGTACCGCGCGCCACCGGATGACGCTTCTTGCCTGCGCCGGCCCATCATGTCACGCAGGAACGCGATGCGAGAGGCGCCCAGCGACATCATATGAGTCGTTCGGTCGGAGAGCTCTGGAAGCTCGGCGGCAAGGGCGAGGTAGGGCCATTGCGCCAATCCTGGCGCGGGGAGCGGGAGAAGCTCAACAAGCGCTGTGTCCCCTCAAGCGTCCCCAACTCCGTCGCCTGTACGCGGCAAAGATCAGCGAGAATGATCGATGACCGATCTCACACGATCATGCGACAACTATCCTGATACAGGGGGCGAGAGCGGGCAGGGCATCGTGCACTACCCGACATTGCGCTTCAGAGGCTGCGACCGTAGCTTCGGCCGGGTGAGATCTGAAGGATCGCCTTAGCCCCATCCTCGCACCACAGCATCCAGAATGAGGATCGGTCGAGACAACCCCGTTCTCAGAGGCGGTCGCGCCACCGGGTGGATCAACGCCTTGATTGCCGAGGGGAGAATTGCGCCTCCTCTCTGCGGTCGCCCCCAGACAGGAGGCGTTCGATGTGGAGGACAGAGAGTAGACTGATCGAAGGACCTCGGGTGTTTGCAGGCCCGCCTCGAGGCGGGTTGTACAGAATGACAGCGTTCTGCGTTCGATTCGGGATCAGCCGACCGGGCGGGGTCAAGGGGCAGCTCCGGGCGGCGCGATCAGCGGTGTGGGCCTTGGCGCTCGCCATGGTGCTTGGCGCCTGCGTCGACTCCGTCACAGGGCCACAGTCCGAGTCTTGCGGTCCGCCGCCCTACTTCCACACGCTTCCCGTTGCCGAGATCGACCTGTCTTCGGTCTCGGTGTTTGGCGGGGTCGACGGACCGGGACACACGCTGCCGACGCCGCACGGCGGGATGTTTCTCGCGCGTGAGAACACGACGCTCCGATCGCCCGGCGACATCGCCGTCACCGAACTGCGTCGCGTGCGCTACGCGGGATCGCCCACACGTCAGGGCCACGAGGACTACGCCATCTTCTTCCAGGTGTGCAAGGAGATCAGGGGGTGGTTCGGCCACGTGTCATCCCTGGCGCCGGTCTTTGGAGCGAGCTCGATCCAGTGGCGCGATTGCAGCACCTATTCAACCGCCCAAGAGCAGATCCAGTCATGCACTGCCCGCGGCCTCGACATCAAGGTCGCGGCCGGGGAGGTGCTGGGCGCGGGCGGTCCACCGGGCGGGGCACGCGTCATCGATTTCGGCTTACTCGATGCCCGCGTGAACCACTTCTACATGTCGCCAGGGCGGCATCCGCCTGCCCGCTTTCAAGCGGTCTGCATGTGGGAGCAGTTCGACGCGGCCAGCCAGGCGATCCTGTTCTCGAAGCTACGCGACATAGTCCGGCCCGCAATCGTTCCCACAGGTGATCCACGCTGCGGTACCATGGAGGTCGATGTCGTGGGAACGGCCAAGGGCGTTTGGGCCGAATCAGGCGTGACCGGTCCGGTCGGGGGAGATGAGACGCGTTACATGACGCTGGCCAACTACCCGTACCGGCCCCAGGACTACCTCGTGCTGAGCATCGGGCCCGCGACACTTGGCGCGCGTACCACGCTCGTGCCGCGTCTCGCCTCGGGTCGTGTGAACCGCGCGTTTGAGCACGTGACACCGGACGGACAGATCTACTGCTACGGCCCGGACGCCCACCGTGACGCGCTCGCGAGCTGGTTCCTGTCCCTGACGTCGGCGACCACTCTTCGCATCGAGTTGCGCACGCACGCACCAGGCGCGTCACCGTGTGGGGCCGATCCGGCCACCTGGAGTTTCGGCCCGAGCGCCGTGTCTATGGTGCGATGAGGATTGCCATGTGCCAGTTGCTCGGAAGCGCAACGCCGTGTTGGCCGCACTCGCTCCAATCATGGCCTGCGCTGAAGCAGGCGACGAATGGTCACTGCTATCCCCGCCAGGTAACGCCACCCCATCAGGAACGACCGCGGTCGAAAGGCTAGCGCGCTCGACCTCTCTTGCCTGCACCCGATTCCTGATCACCGTCCGCTGCCGCACCAGGAACACCCGCCCGCGGAGCGCCTGCCGCAGGGTTCGCGCCCAGGGATCGGGCACCCACAACGCCGGTAGCATCCCAACGCGGGCGAACTCGGCCAGCTTGAACGCATCGATCGGGTCCGTCTTCGTCCGCGTCTGCCAGATCAGTTTCATCTGCGAGCGCCGCAGGCCCAAGAGCTTGCGTCACGACGAACTCGGAGTGCGGCGCTCGACAGCTTCACGCGCTCGTTAGCCTGCGGGTTCGATGTACCGCTCTACCGAGAACTTTTCGGTCAGATACCTCATCTGCCAGTTTGGAACATCCAGGTCAAGTAGTAATGCCAGGCCGGCGCCGAACGCGTAGAAGCTCACGCGCTGTCGCCCAGGCAGGTCTGGGTTCGCCAGTTCATCAAGGATCGCGGCACGCATCTGGCGAGCAATGTCTGCAAACGGCCGAAAATCGGGTAACATTTCGAACTCCGGCGTCGGTTTGTATCGGCGGGCGGCAACTTCTGCCGTTCGGAGTTCGACGTAGCGGGCGATCCCTTCTTGCCAGACCTGAAAGCGGAGGTACCGGCGATCTCGCTCCGACAGATCCCCAAGGAACGCGATGTAGCTTTCCCAGAATGCCCGGCGCTCAGACGCAGACGATTGATCCAGTAGACGAGCCAGGTTGCGAGAGAGTGCCGAGAAGCGTGCCACAACCGCGTTCGAACGATATGGGAATGGATAGTTCAGCATCCACATACCCGTCTGGTCACCGCCGGACAGATCCAGGCGTTCCGTCGCTGAATAGTAGGCGGAGTCCGCAGTCTGGAACTGGTGAAATCGCTCGTGGACGATGGTGAGGACCCAAGTCGCCGAGTTCCTGTCCGTGGCTTCCGGTCGGCCGACCACGACGACCGACGGTGGTCCGAAGGCGGGGAAGGTTGCCAACAGATTGGGTTGCAACTGGCGAGGCCGCTCCAAGATCCGAGTCCCAAGAGTGGCCAGATACGGACCTTCCTCAAACCCTGACGGAGTTCTGGGAAAGGCCACGAGGAACTCCCGCTCCTCCGAAACCAGTAGCAATGGGAAGGGCACAGCACCCCAACCGCCCGGCCATACCGAATCCTGAACTGCCTCGGTCAGACGAAACGCTTCCTTTATGCGCAGCACGTCGGCGGGGTCCGGACCGGTCGTATGGCCGACCAGCGCGAGCATGGCTGAGCACAATGCGACGATTGCTCTCATTGTCTCCTCATTGATTCTGTCTGGCTAACGGATGGCGTTCTGCTGCGGTGGATCACATAAGATCGCGCCGTGGACATGAGCGAAGCGAGTGCCTCAGCGCGTACCGCAGCTGCGTCGCCAGCAGCAACGCACGTTGAACTCAATCCGCCTTCGACGGATAGCACTGCGGTTCGTACTGCCGTACCGTGCTTGATGAAGTCGGCAGAGTGATCTCTGATGTTCACGCTGAACTCCTTCAGCGAGGGCACCATGACACCGCTCCGCCAACGCATGATCCATCGTCGCACATCCGCCGGCCGTGCCGGATACTCGGGATGAACACCTGCTTCGGGTCACGCCGATACATCACGCGATAGGGTCGCACGATGAGTTCACGAAGCTCAGGGCGCCCCACCTCAGGGATGGCTCGGCCCCCATCCGGAAACTCCGCGAGTGTTGCGACCGCTTCGAGCAGCAGATCGAGCCACCGCACCGCCGCCGTGGGTCGGTCGGCCTGGATGTACGCGAAGGCCTCGGCAGCCTGCTGCTCGGCCAAGGCGGTCCACGTGACCTTCACTTGAGCAAGCGCGCCTTCAGCCGCCGGGCGACGGCACGGTGCGGCGCGACCTGGCCAGCCTCGATCTGACTCTCAGCAGTCCGGATGTCACGTAGCAGTGCCACTTCCTCCAGCAAATCTTCATACACCCCGACGTCCAGGAGGACCGCTGCACTGCGTCCGTGCTGTGTCAGCACCACTGGCCGCTTGGTGCTCTGGACCTGATCGAGGAACGCGGACGTATTGGCCCGGAACTCTGTGATCGGGCGGACATCGGTGGAAGGGCGTATACGGGGCATACGAGCTCTCCTGCAGGAGGACGTTACAACGTACAGTATATCGTACGTTGTCTCCTCAGACAAGTTCGGCCCTGCAGCGGTGTCCGTCGTGAGCCCTAACGACTTGCCGATAACCCGCTGGTGTCGAAGGCGGCCGTCGGGTTCATCGGTTTGTTGAACTCCACAGCACCGGTGGTGCCACCCCGGTGCGATGCATCTCAGTTCGTCCTGGTTCTCACGTTGGCGGTCACCGCCTGGAACTCGCGCTTTGGTGTCAAGGTGCAGAGCCCGCTCCCTGTGCATGCACCGCTCCAGTTCAGAAACTCCGCGCACGGCAAAAACGGAGTCGGAGCACAGCCGCCGGGCCGGTCAAAATCATCAACGGGCTCCAGCGTCACCGACGACCCGGTCCGAATGAAGAACCACTGGACGACATCTTTGCCACCCCATCCTATGGTCCGCACACCGTTGGCAGACAAAGTGGAGGCCGGGAGCGTCAGCAGCGGCACCGGCGGAATGGTGACCTTGAAGGCGATACCTCCGATGCCCTGCACGTTCATGTTGAGGATCATCGGAAAGATCGATCGGAAACGAGCCTCGATACGGCGGTCGCGATCCGCCGTGAAGCGGAGGAATCCTGGCTCAACAATTTCGGCGGACGAGAAGTCTCCGCCCCAATCGACAAACTCGACAGGGTAGAAGTCCGGAGGGCTTCCAAGGCCGTTTTGACCCCGACCACTCCAAAACGATCGACCCTCTTCGACCACCAGGGCGACCGCCTGGCCAACCGGAATGTCCACGGGGCATGTGGTGGCCTGCGGTCCCGTGCGAGAACAGCTGAAGCCCTTGAGCGTCACAGCCGCTCGATTCACCGGCGTGCCGGCCCTTCCTCCGCCGGTCACCCCAGAGGTTCCGGAGATCACGTGTACGCGGTGCACGGCTTGATTGGGTTCAGGCTCGTTGATCGCCGGAAGCACGAGGGTCAACCGCACCGTGGATTGGCCCGGTGGAGGCGGAGTAGTCCCACCGGGAGGCTCGGTTGGCGATCCCCCGCCGCACGCGCTGATGAGAATTGATCCAGAGAGGATCAATACAGTCTGAACGCTTGAGATGTTCTTCCGTAAAATTCGCATAGGTATGCCTCCTACGAAGGAACCCGGTCGCAAATCCAGCAGGCAAGCCGCCACGCCTGTGCGCCAGCGAGGAGCCGAATGCCAAGCGTCAGCTGCAGCCGCGTGTCAACCACGCGAGCGCAGCCAGCATACTATATATGTCGGCTGGCTGCGGCACGCCATGTTGGGCGGCACCCGGGATCGCACCTCGTCGCGGCGCGCGCAACCGGCCAGCAGCACACTGAGGATGACGAACTCTGCCGCAGCACTCTCTAACGCCCACAATTCTGCTGCGGCGCGCGATCGATGCTGCGGCAGGCGAGCAAAGCGAGCCAGCCGCCTCCATGCAGCCCCAACAGCAGCAATTGTTCGTTAGCCAGTGCGGCGAGACGCTTTCGACGCTGATGACAAGGGCAACAATGTGCGTCGGGCACCGAGTGACGACCAGCTGACCCCTTCTGCGTTGGTTGTGCCTTGATCGAATCCCCGCAGTAATGCGACGTATGCGATGCGGGGGCTCAGTGGCGCAGTCCACTCCGGAACGGATCCGCGTATCGCTGCAGATAGTGAAGCCCATCTGCGTCGACACGCGCTACGTAGACGGAGCGAACGCCAAATCCAACGATGCGCGTGGATACTGGAAGCCGAACCTGACCTCTTAGCGAACCGGCGGAATCCACAACATCGTATAAGACTTTCGCGACTGAATCCGTGGTTCGCCGAATCCAGAGATCACCTGACTCCGAGAACTGGCCTGCCCCGGGGAGAAAAGGTGGGAGTGCGGATGGCCAGGTTCTCGGCTCGCGAAACGGTCGAACGACCTTCTGTGCAGCACTGACGTAGTTGCCGGCGGAACCTGTGATCGCAAGGCCAACTTTCGGCATCAGGGCAACCCTTCGCCATTCCTCCTTGTGCGCCTCCGTGAGTCGCACTTCGCGATGGGGCAGCGGTTTCCCCTTGATTGTCGTCGCGCCGGGGATGAACAAATCGATGCTGTACGGCTGTGGATGAATGACAGCGACTCTACCGTCGGGTGCTACGGCCCACGAGGTCTCGGCGGAGTACGGACCGACCGGCGTGGTGAATCCAGGAGCAGGAGCAGGGCCAGTCTTCAACTCGAGCGTGGCGATGGTGTCGACTTCGCTTCCACTACGCTTCCACCGAAGGATCCGCGCTACTCCGCCGTCAGGGGACAGCGCGTAGCCAAAGAGCCGGCCGGTGGCGTCGGTGGCGGTAACGGACGGTAGGCCCGAAATAGGATCAGCCGTAGGCCGGCCATCGAGCGAACTGGTCGCACCTTGCGTGCCGCCAGGGACGAGCATCACCAGACGAGCATGTTGGCCGTCTCGCACCGCCGTCGTGTCACCCGCAAAACGAAACAGCTGCGCGGGCCAGCCGTACTCCCCTGGACCTGCGCCGTTTCGACCGATGATGGCGATAGTCTGCCGCGCAATATCGACCACGTGCACCGATAGCTCGGGTTCATCCAATACGATAACTCGTTCATCGCTCAGCTCGCGAACGCCGCTGATGCTTGAGAACGCGTGTCGATGCTCTCCGACAGGTGACTGCAACATCACCACGCGTTGCGCATGCGCGAGAGATGGAGCAGGAAGCCCCAAGTAGAGGAACCAGGCGCGCGCCATCCACAGCGCTTTTCGGAGGAACATGATGGGTCTGGAGTACATCAGCAGAAGGTGCGGCGCACTGAGCTCTCGCTAGGCGAGATGGGTGCAATGTTGGCGTGCAGCACATCGTGCTGCACGCGCACCTCCACGCTGACAGTCCTGGGGTGGTCGTTTCGCAGCGAGTCGAGAATCAGAGCGTATCGCGCACAGAACGGGCACTCACAATCGATGACTGCGGCAATTGTCACCTTTGACCCGGTCGCTCCAATGCGCAGACCCGACGTATCCACAAGGGCTCGAAGCTTACCGATCTGAACTGGCGGCGGATTGCCCATGTCATATGGCACCGGCGCTCGTTGATCGCAGAACGTCCTGTAGGCTACTGAGCCGGCGATCACGAGCGCTGCAACTGACACTGCAGCGGTCATACTGGTTTCAAGGATCGGCTTCATTCTGCGTGCCCTCTTGCTGGGGCGACCGCCCTTCACTCGCGACTCACGACAACCAACTATTGGAAACTTGGCCTGCCCGCGCAAGGGCCGTCTTTGCCAATACCCGAATCAGCCTTCAGGTTTGCGATTGGAAGTCACCTGTTGCGCCCGCGAGCGATGGCGCGCTCCCCGGGCCCTCGACACGTCAGAATGGGTACATCTGGCTAACGCCCGCAATAAGCTGCGAGCGACGACAATGACAGCGGCCGAAGGCCGCCGTCCAAACATCGCTCGGCAGCTTCATTGCTTCGTTAGCCAGCCAGGGAACACGCCGGATCAATCTGCTCGTGGTCCGGAGTCCAACGAAGGCACCAACGGGCGGCCTCTTGGCGGAGCCCCCGCACGCTCTGCATGCCCCGACAACCAGGCGCTCACGTGCCGAGTATGGGTCTGCCCAAAGCGATACCGGGAAGCCGGCTGTGCCGTCGACATATCAAAGAGTCGATCGTCTATCCGCACCGACTGTCGGCGCGCTCACTTTGACTGGTCCTTCGCCTATCGCAATCCCGGGAGCTTGCCGGGCGTGGAGGTCGGGGATAGCACCAGCGCGTGCAAGATCCAATGTCCGGACGTACTCATCGATACTCGTAGCTGAGCAACCTCGTGGCTCAGGTAGTTCCGTCCAGTCGCGCGAGCGAACACTATCGCATTCGTTAACGACATTCGTACGGAGTCGAGAACGAGATGGCCCGCCTGGGCCGTGTCGCATGGGGCTAGCCTGTCTGCACCAACGATCTCGCGGATGCGCTCGCTGGCCCTGTCGTCGAGCGGCACTGCCAGAGACCGGTAGACTGCGTTGCACAGGTTTAGCTGGACAGTTGTGAACACTTCGGCTCTCGCCTCCAGGTACGTCGTCAGCGCGAAACCGATGCGTTCGGCTGCCCTCCGCGCAACTTCGCGCTGAGCGGCACCGATTGTATCCTGCGCCGAAGAAGGCGCCGCCCAGAGAAGCAGAGGTAAGGCCATGGCGACAAGAACCCGGCCGCACCCGCCACCGCGCGAACCGCCCTCAGTCCACGCGGCAGCTGGCATTCGGAACTGGGATTGGAATCGAGGCATCATTCTCGCTTACCTTGCTCGCTGCTTGGGTTACAACCCTGGTGGCCCGCCCGTCATGCGGATAGGGCTACCTATCTCCACCACCAGAACGGACCAGTGACCGTTGGTCGCTCCGAAAGGAACGCGCAATCGCGCTACTTCCCGGTGCATGGACTCGCCGCGACGTACATGTGAGTACACAGTAGCCTCGTTGAGGGTGAGGTGGACGGAGTCGATCACGACGACGACCTGGCCTACGACTCGGGCGACGGGTTCGTCGCACGATTCCCGCTGGTGGGCACCCACGGTTTCTGCAACACGAGCAGGACCTGTAGTGTCCAGCGGCACCGCCGAGCGAAAACGCGCGTCACACAGCCGGACTTTCGAAGTGTCACCTATCAATTCCATTCGCGCGGCGCGGTACGCCAGCACTGCTGTGCCAATCCTCGTGGCAGCCCTACGTGCGTTCGCAGCCGCCTCGGCTGTCTGAGAAGACGCGGGCTTCGCGATGCCGACAAGAACGGCCGCCGCCAGCGCCAGTCTGTGCACACGGAGCATCAGTTCAAACCTCTGGTCAAAGGAGGTACGCAGCCATGCAGCCGTTGTTGTTGCCACAATTCAGGAGGTCAAAGGGCGACTCCGTACAAATATACGTCGTACCCTTGTAAAGACTGCCATTGTTGTAGATAGCCTGCGAGGGAGGAGAGTGCGTGTTAGGACCAGCCGCGGGACGATGCAAGACTTCGTGCAGAAGCGTATTCTCAAGCTCCCAGGCAGCTTTGGGATTGCTCGCTGCGTCCCGAAGCAGCCAAGGCTCGACATGGACCTCGTAGTCGTTGTCGGGATCGGTGACGCCGTAGTGAAACGCAGCTGAGGTTGGATCCTCCTCGCCGTTGGACGCGGTCTTCAATACGCCGTTGTTCAGTAGGGCGTTGGTCAATGAAAACAGCTCGCTGCAAAGAGTCTTGATGCTGTCGGACATCGCCGACGTATCGCGCGTGTACGTGTTCAGCGCGTTCGCGGCTCGCTGCTTCTCGGCCTGCGTCATCGCGCGCTCGCATCGCGGAGTCTCCGAGGGATCACAGTACGGATCTGGATTGATGTTCGGATAGTACGTCCCCCGCCCCCTCCCTCGTCAGAACAGTACCAGTCGCCATCGAAGCGCCACCAGTGGTCGCCGTCATCACTGTCAACGGTGTTGCCGAACCCGGCAGTACCCTCCCACTCCGCCAGCACAGGGACCGTCCATAGATACTGCGTGTCCGGCAGTGTGCTGAGGAACCAGCCTGGTGCGCCCCAGGACGTCATGGCGCAGTCCTTGGCGGGCCGACCGAACATGCGGACAGCTCCCGATTGAGCGCGCTCGAGGAGACCGACGACGGCATCTGGGCCATCTGGTTCAACACCGTGCTACTGGCGACGTTCGACTAACACGACTACATCATCACCGGCTGAGATGAAGTGTGACCCATCAACCCGGCTGTTCAACCTTCGGTAGAGCGCGCTACGAGCTCCTGCTCTAGTTCGGCCTTTGAGACTGGAGCAACCTGCCGCCGGTCAATCTTGACGCATGCGCTATATTAGTCGGTCAGCTCTGGTCACACGACGGCGTTCGGCACGACGTTTGCGGGACGCACCAAGGTCCACGTCTACGGGTGGCGCGCCGGCTCTGGCCTCGGAGTGGCACCACCGTCCGTATCCCCCAGGAGGTGACGGAAATGCGTACCTCGATCCCTCGCATCGCAGTCATCGCACTCGCACTGGCGCTCGTTACCGGACCACTGTCCGGTTGCTCCAATGACGAGCCCAGCGCCCCCCCTGGCGCCAGCCTGGTCGGCACATGGAATGCCACAAGCTTCACTGCGCAAGGCATGAACTTCATTGCCCAAGGTATGTCCCTCAGCATGACGCTCAGTGGCAGCGGGACGTATTCGTTCGTGGTGGCAAACGATCTCCTCGGGATGTGCTCAGGCACCCAGAACTGCACTAACACCGGCAACTACACGTCAACCGCGAATCAGGTTACCCTCGACCCCGGGACGGACGATGAGGTCGTCTTCAACTACACGATTCAGGGCACGATGATGAACTGGACAGGAACCATCGATGGCACGCCGGTCAGCGTCTCATGGACGAGATAAGGGGAGACCGCGCTGAACGATAGGTGCTCCGCCCACACGGCCGTGGTGCACTGTTAGACGCGGCGGACGGGTCGGCCCATGCCGGCGTCCGTCGCCGGCATGGGTGAGCCCTTGACTACTGGATGACGGCACGCGGCTGCAATCCCAGTTTGGCCGCCTTCTGGGCAAAGGTCGTCAGATCGATTCGTCGATCATCGCCACCGTCTCATTGAGCGCGTCCCTGATCCTGAGGGCGAGCGCTACCTGTGCCACGATGTCGGCATCGGTCCCCTGACTGTCTGGATCACCACGCACCTCGACCGGCTGTCGGAGCGTGTCGCCCCCCCACACCATCGCCACCGTGTAAGTTCCCGGTGCAACCAACGGCCCCACCTGCCTGCCAATCAGGTCCAGATCCCACGGCACGGGCGGCCTGGAGTCAGTCACGCGCAACCAGGAGTTGCCGGGAGCCCGAGCCCCGGCCAGGATCTCCCTCCGGCGACTGCGGGCGGCACCCGACAACCTGAGATTGGGAGGTTTGGCAGCCTCGCATCCTCGCGCTGAGGCCTAACGGATGGCGTTCTGCTGCGGTGGATCGAAAACGATCGCGCCGTGGACACGAGCGCAGCGAGTGCCTCGGCGCGTTCCACAGCTCCACCGGCAGCAGCAACGCACGTTATGCCGCATAGCGGACATTTGTCGACGCGGCTCTCTAGCTCGATATCAAAGCCGCGGACAAGGGGAGGCGGCACAGGCACTCATTGCCGCCGAGCGAGGTAGCAACGGTCGATAGCGAATCGGGAAGAGTCCCGAGTGAGACGTCGCTGTAGCGGGGCGCGACTTTTGTTACTCCTGCGCCGGTTTTCACCCAGCCCAATGGCTTACCGACTGTGGTCACGCGAATCCACAGTTCTGTTTGCGGATACGCAATGGTTTGCCAATCGACGAGTCCTCCAGACGGACACGGTTGAGCCTCGACAACCGCCGACCCTACCTGAAGGAAGCACGTGTTGTCAGCTCGATCCTGCAAATACAACACCGTGTCACCCGCAGCCATGATGAGATCGACCACCTCCGTCTCACCACGGTAATACGTGCTCCTGGAAATAGCTTCCACGTTTCCGAATATTCGGCCCGTTAGGCGTGTGTCACGAAGAGGCACAAGATATCCGGGCTCAATCGTTACGTACCTGACGGAGTCATACTCGATCAACCGATTTCGGACGCCACGTAACGTCCTCGCGATAGGTGCGGATTCACTAGGCGCGCTATGCAACTTGGGCGTCGCACTTTCCCACGCATACCGCAAGTAACGGCCCGGCGGCATCTCCGACGAGAATCCGCCCAACCCCTGCAAGAGAACACCAGTGAGCCAGACAAGCTTGACCGTAGTCACAACTGGCGCACTACCGGGTACAGCGATTTGAGAGCACTGCACCGACCTGACCTCACTTACCGAGTTCAAACATGGCGACGCGAACCTGGAATACACCGTCCGAGTCGGTTGTATTGATGGCGAACCTCCGATCGGGGAGACAGTCAAGGATCCAATCCGTCAGCTCAAAACGCGCGACGACCTTTCGGGACCGTGGATTGAGTACCTCAAGTGTCGTTTGAAACATCTTTTCAAAAGCAATAGCTGACAGCGGGTATTCGCCAGCCTTCATGCTGGGCCATGCCTCCCGCCACGTCGACTTGGGCATGCGCACAGCCACCCAGATGAACCCATCTTTGTCTTCTGCTAGACAACTCACTCTGGGTTGAGGAGGTCGCGTTGGACCGCCGAGCGTGTTGGACGATTGTGCCGCGAACCACGCCGGTCGGCGAGTCATCTCTAGTCGTTGTTTTCCGTCAGCGCTCCAGGATGACACACGATACAACGTCTCGTCCGACGACCAGAAGGTGTTTGGTGTTGCTGATGGCGCCAGGAGTTGACCTGTCCTACCGTAGTCCCTCGGCCGCACATCGCCCTTGCCGGGACCGAAGGATTTCAGCAGTCGGAATCCATCTTGGCTAAGAGACCCAAGATGTAGGGACCAACCAGCGGATTCGGGACTCCCAAGCTGGCCATTCCCAACCACACGGTCCGGCCACTGCAGCACGAGCCAAGGGCGCATGGCGACACCAAGTGGAATTGTTCGCACCGCCCCAAGGTCGCGATCGAATACAGTTAGCCGACTCAGTTCGCCATCGAAGACGAGCATCGAGTCGCCGGGCAGCGCAACTGCATCCAACGGTCGGATGGTTTCTGCCGGACCAGCGCCCGTCCTTCCAATACGCGCTACCAGTCGTCCGCTGGAATCGAACACAAGTGGAGGACGGTCACCGGCCATGACCCAGTAGCGACCAAGCCGATCTACGCGAACTGCATTAACGCGATCGACTATGGCGTGCTCGCCATCCTTCGGACCCAGAACGATTTCGCGCCCTCGTTTCAATGTGCAGGTTGGGCACTCAAGATCGTCATTTACGACTATCGCGACGGGCTGTTGCACCGCCGCAGTGACATAATGAGGAAGCACCAACCACCATAGCATGACCGCCAAAGTGCGACAGAAACGCATAACGCCGCCCTCCCAGGACAAATCACTTCGCTGAAACCAGCCCTCGCCGTTCCCGTGTTGGAGAGCCGAGACCCGTTGCTCGGCTCTCCCTGCTGCCACGCTCGCACGGTGCTAGTTACGCCAAATCTACTCGTTGGGCCCTACCACTTGGCGTCGTGATTCGCTCACAGCCACTACCGACGGCTATGGCGCGAACATCTCTTGCAGCACCGTGAGAGTCGAGTTCAGGGTCCCAGCGGAAAGTCGCCCGACGCGGCGGACCAGCCAGCGCCGATCTACGGTGCGCAGTTGATCCAGCACAATATGCCCCGCCTTGCCGGCCACCCTGCACGGGATCCGAAACGGATACGGGTGGGAGCCCGTGGTCAGCGGTGCGATGACGAAGGTGGCGAGATGTGCATTCAGCTCATCGGGTGAGACGATCACGCACGGCCTGGTCTTCCGGATCTCGCGGCCGATCGTCGGGTCGAGATTGACGAGGAAGATGTCGCCGCGGGCGGGCACTACCACGTCCACTCGTCGTCGAAGGCACTGGGAGTTGGAGCGTCGAGCAGCTCGGGGCCAGCGGCGGCGAGCTCGGCGGCCGCGTCCGCCCACCCTGCCCGTGGGCCGTCCGTCGGGCGAATCACAATGGCGCCTTCGCGGACGTCCAGCTCAACCTCGTCGGAGAGGCCCGCCTGTTCGATAAGCGGTTTGGGGAGCCGGACGCCGCGCGAGTTGCCGATGCGGACGAGCTTGGCCTTGGTCTTCATGTATCGTGATCCTCCAGGGACGTGATTACAATGTAGTCACTGGGGGTCGTCTTGCCAAGCCGCGGCGGGCCGTGCAGGCGCGCTAACGCCAGCGATAAGCTGCGAGCGGATCAAACAAAGCGCGAGCGCAGCGAGCGTACCGCAGACCGCTCGACAGCTTCATCGCGTAGTTAGCCAGCGTTGCGTTTGCCCTTGCCCCGCCGTGGCCGTTCTGCTACGGCAGCGGTGTGAACTCTTACGCTAGGCTGGTAGAAGAGGTCGCCCAGCGCGGCGAACCTGCGCTCCGCAAGCGCTACATACTTTGGATCGATCTCGGTACCAACAGCATTCCTGCGAGCCTGCGCAGCAGCTAGCAGCGTGGTCCCAGTGCCAGCGAACGGGTCACAGACCGTATCGCCGACGAACGAGAACATTCTCACCAGTCGATCGGCCAGCTCCAATGGGAACGGAGCGGGGTGATCCTTGGTTGACGCTCCAGTGAGTGTCCACGTCTGCTGGAACCAGCGGTCAAAGTCCTCCTTGGCAATCATGCTAAGCTTGCGCTGCTCCTGCGTCGGGCTGCGATAACCGCCCGGCTTGCGCTGCATAAGAATGAACTCCATATCGTTCTTCACGATCGCGTTCGGCTCGTACGGTTTGCCAAGGAACTTGGAACCATTCTCCACCTCGAAAGAAGCGTTCGAGATCTTGAGCCAAAGAATCGGATTAAGGTTGTCGAAGCCGATTCGGCGACAGCGCACGGCGATATCCGCGTGAAGCGGCATTACATAGTGGCGGCCATGTTCGCGCCGCGATAGGCACACATCGCCAACAACGCAAACCAGTCGCCCTCCGGGAACGAGCATCCGAAACGCGTGGCGCCATACACGGTCCAACTCGTCCAAAAACTCCTCGTATTCCCGGACGTGCCCGAGTTGGCCAGGAGTGTCGTTGTACTCCTTAAGGGTCCAGTACGGTGGGGAGGTAACGACGAGGTGGACCGATTCACTCGGTACCCAGTCAAGGTCACGCGCGTCTCCGCATCGAAGTGTCACCGATGCCGGCCGAAGCTCGTTCGCCGATTCAGCGTGGCGTGCCGCAGCCTTGCGCCGCTCCTCAACGCCGAGTTGCTCGAATGAGACCGCCGTTTTGGGAAGCGTCATTGGTGTATTCCGCTTCCGGGTGGCACGGTAGGTGCGCTGCGGCTCGGCCACTCGCATTGGCGCTGACGACCGATCACTCAAGTACTCACGAGCGCTTGATGCGAACCAATCCTTCAGAGAGCGACCTTCCGCCGCGAGGGCGGAGTACAGATCACGCTTCAATTCGACGTCCGCGACGTCGATGACAATGCGCCGGCTCTTACCGATAGGCATGGCACCAATGTAACGTATGTCACGTCACGTTGCAAGAGCCGCACGCGTTCGCTACCGCCCATACCTCGCGGAGAAGGCGGTGCACAAGTCGCGTAGGAGCGAAGTGTAGCTGAGCGCGTCGTTGGCGCCGGGAGCGGGCGGATCAGCGACAAGTCGTGTTGGTTCGCCAGAAATGTTGGAATGAGAAAGAACGATGACGCCGAGGCCGTCGAGCCCAGGTTGCCCCGGTTCAGCCCTCCCCCTGGGAAGTCCTCCCATGAGTGTGACGATCTCAGTAACCAGTCGGATGATGTTTCTGTGTTCTGTCACGCCCTCTTGGCTTCTTGCCAGCGGGGTGTGAAAGCGCTCGGCGATATTGACGATGAGTAGCCCGGCAACGATGCTGGGCGGATTCTTCCGGTGCAGAATGTCCTGAAACGAGTTCAGGTCGCGCTGCCGATTTCGACGTGCCTTCCCATGTTCCGTCATGATCGTCTTCGCGTCAACAGCGATCCAGATCTCACGCGGATCGCCCTCGGCGATTGCCCCGACGCGCCGGGACGTCGGCTCAGGGTGCTGAGTTGGCGGCCCCACGACCAGGTCGGCGTTCCAGCGGTCTGGTGAAAGAGGGTCGATGGTGAAGTTGGAGCGGTAGACAATCGCGTCGCGCTCTGCGGCCCGCCGAAACGGCTCACATGTCGCGAGCAGATCTTCGAGGAGAAATGCGCAGAGAGCATCGCCATGTTTGGACGAACGCGGGTGATACCCGTTCACCTCCAGATAGGCTGCAATCCGCGCGTCGGCGCGCTCGTTCATTCAGGTAGCGGCTCAAAGTGTGTGGAACTGCCAAGCCGATTGAACCGGAGGAAACGTAGCATCATCCGGCGCCTGTTTCGCTGGCTAACGACTCTGCGCTTCTGCCGCGGCGCGCTAGCGGCGAAGCCGCTTCTTTGCGCGCGCCGGCGGCAGCAAGCGCGTGTTAGAGAGCGCCTCGACGACGCGATCACCCGCTCCAGCCCGTTCCTCCCGAATCATCTCGACCAGCTCGCCCCGCTTCAGTGAACTTCGCACCCCCGGGACATCCAGCGGGGAACGCGACGAGGTCACCGGCTGGAGCACGAAGGTAGAACCGTCCTGACGACGGATTTGGACACGGCCATCACGCCGCGCTTGGTCAAGAAGGCTTGCCAACCGTTGCCGCGCTTCGGAATACGTATAGGTCTTCATGGTCAATACTCCACAAGATCCAAGCCGCTGGCGATGGCGGCCGCGCCGAGCTGCCGATCCAGGGTCAAGAGGGGTAGCCCACGCTGGCGGGCGAGTTCTAACATGTAGGCATCGTAGGCGTACAACCCCAGCTCAACCGCCAAGGTCACGGCCCGCGGAATCTGCACATCGACCAGTCGGAGCGGGATGCGTTCGTACGAGGCCCAGGCCAGCTGGGCTTCACCCGTCGTCAGCCGCCGTCGGCGCGTGGCTGCGACGAGGGCGTTCCCCACCTCCCACGGAAGGGAACTCGGGGCGAAGAGGGCCTCCCCCTTGGTCGCGGCAATCAGCGCGGGACGCTCTGGTTCTTCCAGGAGCACAGCCAGTAGAGCGGAGGTATCAACCACCACGCGCGCCTCCCCGATATATGTACTATTGTACAGTAGCAAGAGAAGCCGCTGCCGTCAAGAGCGCTCTCTAACGAGCCTGCGCTTCAGCTGCGGGGCCCGCCGAGGCCCGCGCGTGCCTCAGCCAATCTACAACGCGCGGGCCGAGGCACATGGCCCCGACCGCAGCAAGCGCGGGTTAGGCAGAATACAGCGTGGTGCAATAACCGACCGCGTCTCATTGTCGCTAAGGTGATGCTCTGCGAGCAGCCTCCACCGCGCGGGCCGTGTGGAGCAGGCGCTGCCCCGTCGCGTTCGTATCTGCCGACTGCTCAAGGAGTACGCGCAGCTCCGCGCCCGACAGCCGAGGGTTGACTGCAAGCATCTTTGCCGCAGCATTGGTCACCAGCGGGGTGGCCATGGACGTACCCGATGGGAAGGACTGTGCACCTCCCGGTAACCGGGCCGGCACGCGGTCGCCATTGGCGTAGAGAGTTACCTCCGGACCGGTGTTCGTGAAGGACGTGATCGCCCCGGCGCGATTGACAGCCCCGACCAGAATAAAGTTCGGGAGGGCAAACCGCGTCGCAGGATTGCTCTGTTCCACCGAGGAGCCCTCGTTCCCAGCGGCACCCACGAATAGCACGTGAGGCGCCGCTGCCATGCCGCTGCGCAAAACCGCTCGAATGGTATCCACCGTGTACCGCGCCAACGCTCGGCGCTCGCTTACCGGCATCTCCGGCGCGCACTCTGCAAGGTTACTCCGGTAGCTGGATTCGTGGCGCCCCCACGAAAGGTTGACGACGCGAGCGCCACTCTCGACGAGAAAGGCGAGAAGGTCGCGGATCGACTCCGCTTCTCGATGGGCATCCTCCTCCAAAGCCGCGCGCTCAGCTTCAGGGAGTGCCTCAAGGTGTTGCGCCAGGCGGGCGGCGGCCGGACTTTCCACGCCGCTGTCCAGGTCATCGTAGGCCTGCAGAACTCCGTTTAGTTCATCGGGGCGAGCAAGCAGGGATTCATTCAGCTGCGCCATCGGTGTGTCTTGGCGGCGCTTGAATGAGTCGTAGCCTCTGAGCAACACGCGTCCGGAGGAGTCACGCGCGAGCTGTCCTGTGAACAGGCTGGTGTCGACACCGCAATCCCAGATCCCAATGCGAATCGATGGGAGTTGCGGACTCGACGGAATGCTCACATCGCGGGAGGGCCATATAGAGTTCGCGCCCCCGCTGGTCTGCGCACCCAGCGGCGGGACAGATGCCAGCACACCGCAGACTGCAAGCCAGAGGCAGGCCACTCGACCGCGTTGCCGGTATCTCATGTGGTACCTTACCTCTGGGTCGCAGGGGATACTTCGAACCTGGCAGCGCTGGTCGCCGTGCTGCATAACGCCACCGTTCAGCTGCCGCCGAAGGATACAGTGCGAGCGGAGCGAGCACACAATAGCTCGGCGGTCTGCTGTAACCCGTGTTCGGTGGCCCCTTCCCACGGATCGTCGGGTACGAGTTGTTGAGAGTGCGCCCTTGGCCTGAGTAGCGACGAGATGTGTGCAGAACATCACGCTAACCATCAACTCGCACGAGCGACTGCGTCTTCCAGCCAAGCCACGGAACGTCGATAGTTGGCAAGGTCAGCTCGGTCGGCGTCTTTGGCATGCGCGTCAGGTCGCGTGTTTACGATTGTGCAGTGCTGCTTGAAAAGCGCTTTGTCACCGAAGACGGACGAGAATAGAGACCACTCCCGTTCGATTAGTTGTACCAATTCGAGCCAAGTGTACTTCTCCATTAGCTCTTCAGGCCCCAGGTGCCGTACCTGAGATCGCCGCTTCTCATCAATGACTCTCTGCAAACGGTCGCTGAGCGTACCGCGTGACTTGTCCTGAAGCACGTTGAATCGTAGGAAATTGAGAGCCATCGCCCGCATGCGCTTCTCCACCACGTTGCGTTGCGCTCCGGCGGCCGCCAACTCCTCCGCCCATTCTGTGAGTGTCTCGAACTGAAGCGACTGGGGAAGGGGGGCGAGCGATGAAGTCTCAGTTGCGGCGTCAGTCGCGAGCGCGAGCTCCAGTCCAGCCGACATCATCTTGCCAGAGATGTCCGGGAAGGCGCTCGGCGTAGCTATCACTCCGTACTTGTAGAGTGTGCTTAGGAGAAAAGGTGAGTGTTCGCTCGCATCTCCCTTCTCGCATGAGGCAGCAACGACGCGCAGCTCAGGGTAGACGCGAAAGAGATGGCGCAGCGCGACTTCCGCAATCGAGGCCCCTTCACTGCGCACGAAGGCCTCCGCGAGTAGCTTCGCTTGCGCTAAAGTCACCGTCACCGGCCGTGACTCTACCTCAGTGTGTCGATGCACGAAAGAACCAGCCTTTCGTATCCAAAACGGAAGGAAGCTGCAGGCCTCAGCGATGTAACCAGCGGCAGCCTCCTCGAATACCAGACCAGACGTGCGCCCGAGAGACTGAATCATCGCCACACTGGCCCCTCGTGACATAGGTGCCAGATACTCCTCGGGAAGGAAGGCGAGTGCGGCATTCTCGACGCCATCGACGGATTCCTGGAGGAACCACTTGCTCGACACTCCTCCGACCAGCACCGACAACCGCGCGGTGCTCCTCGCAAGCTCCTGATATGCAGCCCTGAGGTTTCGCCAGAATGGATTGAACTCTGTCCGCCAAGCCGTCGACGTAGGACTTCCTGGGGTGATGTAGTCAGCCTCGTCCATCATGAGCACTACAGTCGCGCTTGTACTGCGCAGCGCCTCAACCAGAGCTAGATACGCCTTCCCTAAGTCGTTCGTGCTGCTCTGGCTCACTTCCGCGACATAATCCTCAGATGCCATCGCACGAGGGACAGCATTGGCAATAGCGCCCAACAGCTGTGCAGCGTTCATTTGCCACACGCTGTCCTTTGAGCAGTCCACGATCACTGTGTAGCAATCGTGGTAGTTCTGCAGAATTGCGAGTACTCGATGGAGGATCGACGTCTTGCCGATCTTTCGTATCCCCATGCACGAACGCACCTGGCCCTGCTGTAGCTGACGCGCCAAGTCCTGCGCTTCGTCGCGTCGACCGTAAAACTGATTGTCGTCCGAGACAGGGCCGGTGACGTCGAAAGGATCGCGCGAGAAGAACTCCGCGAACAATCTACGCTCTAGCTCAGAGCCTCCGGGCAAGTCGCTGCCAGGCATGAACACCGGTATGACCGTAAGGCCGACATCGCGACCCCAGTTGCGTAGCTTTCGGTCCCCGTCCTCGTCGCAGTGAATGACAATTGTGACCGTGCGCTCAAGTCTCCCGTCGGACCCGTCGATATGCTCAATCGCGAAGTTGTTCGTCCGAGCGTGAAGATCAGGGAACGATATCGCGAGAACCAAGACCTCGCGGTCTATGGACAAAAGCTGTCGAACCGACCAAGTCGGCTTGGCGTAGAGCAGGCCGTAGGTACCCTTCTGATAGAACTTGAAGATGTCAGCCGTGGTCGGCTGAAATAGCTCCGCGGCGCGATCTCTGAACGCGCCGAGCATGCGGCGGATCCTGTCCTTGTGGTCTTCAGACACGGTCTGGAAACTCGCGTGACATGTGATTGAGTAGTGTGACGTGGACCGCCGAACCTGTGCTTGGCTTGCACATTCACCTGTCAACCTGCCTCCTAAGCGCCCATCCCGCAAGCGAAACGCTTATTCCTGCAACTCGCCCCGCCCCCCACC
>CAYPLP010000002.1:155000-741125 GCA_964411635.1 uncultured Gemmatimonadaceae bacterium | reverse complement strand
TCCGCTGGGCGAGACGACCCTCGATCGCGTGCACCAATCTATGGTCCTGTTCGCCGCCGGCCGGGGCGAGGCGCTGAAGCGCTTCCTGGTCGAGGAAGGCGTCGGCCGGGCTGCGACGTTCTGGAAGCTCGCGCAGTCGCTCTCGGCCCTCTACCCGGCCGGGACCGACGAGAAGCGCTGGGTGGATGGCGTGCTGGCCCGCAAGAAGGGACTGGGCTTTGGATAACCACAAGGAGAACCCGAGATGGCTCTGAAGCCCTGGTACAAGGTCATCACTCCGCGCGAGGACCTCCGCGAGGGCCGGCCCCTGGACGCCTCCGAGTTCGCCGTCCACCTCGACCAGGTGCGCGACGGGCGGGCGCCGGCTGTCTACCAGAACCCTGCCGACTTCTTCGAGCGGACGTACCTGACGAAGAACCTCTCGGGCCTCGCCGCCGAGGTGATCCGGCGGCTCTCCGGCGTCAAAGTCGAGACCTCCGCCGTCTTCAACATGACCACCCAGTTCGGTGGGGGGAAGACCCACTCGCTCACGCTCCTCTACCACCTCGCCCAGGGCGGCCCGGAGGCGGCCGGGTGGAAGGGCGTGCGCTCCCTGCTCACCAAGGCCGGCGTGACCGAGGTTCCCCGGGCCGCCACGGCCGTGTTCGTCGGCACGGAGTTCGACTCGCTCTCCGGCCGCGGTGGTGCCGACGGAACACCGATCCGCAAGACGCCGTGGGGCGAGATCGCCTGGCAGCTCCTCGGTGCCGACGGCCTCGGCATCGTCGCCGAGCACGAGAAGACGCTGACGGCGCCCGGTGGCGACGTCGTCGCGCGGATCCTGCCGGCCGACCGGCCCGTGTTGATCCTGCTCGACGAGCTGATGAACTACGTCAGCCGCAGCCGCAAGAGCGGCCTCGCCACCCAGCTCTACAACTTCCTCCACAACCTGTCCGAGGTCTCCCGCTCGCGGGAGAACGTCGTGCTCGCGGTCTCGATCCCGGCGTCGGAGCTGGAAATGACGGCCGAGGACCAGTCCGACTACGAGCGGCTGAAGAAGCTGCTCGACCGCCTGGGGAAAGCCGTGATCATGTCGGCCGAGGCCGAAACCTCGGAGATCATCCGCCGGCGTCTTTTCGAATGGCACGGCCTGCCCGCCGACGCCTCGAAGACGGTCACCGAGTACGCGGAGTGGATGGAGACGCACCGCCATCAGCTCCCGAGCTGGTTTCCCGTCGATAACGCCCGCGAGGCCCTCGGAAGCAGCTACCCGTTCCACCCCTCGGTCCTGTCGGTGTTCGAGAGGAAGTGGCAGGCGCTCCCTCGCTTCCAGCAGACGCGCGGCGTCCTGCGCCTCCTGGCCCTGTGGGTGTCCCACGCCTACGTCGAGGGCTTCAAGGGCGCCCACAAGGATCCGCTGATCACGCTGGGCACGGCTCCCCTCGACGACTCGACCTTCCGCGCCGCGGTGTTCGAGCAGCTCGGCGAGTCGCGCCTCGAGGGGGCGGTGACCACCGACATCGCGGGCAAGGAACACGCTCACGCGCTGCGCCTCGACAAGGAGGCGACCGCCGAGGTGAAGAAGGCGCGCCTCCACCGGAAAGTGGCGACGACGATCTTCTTCGAGTCCAACGGCGGCCAGCAGCGCGGCGAGGCGACGCTTCCGGAGGTTCGCCTCGCGGTGGCCGAGCCCGACCTGGACATCGGCAACGTCGAGCAGAGCCTCGAGGCGCTGTCCGACACGTGCTACTTCCTGTCTGCCGAGAAGAACCGCTTCCGTTTCAGCTTCCAGCCGAACCTCAACAAGCTCCTCGCCGACCGACGGGCGAGCGTCCCCGCGAACGCGATCCGCGACCGGGTGCGCGCCGAAGTCGAGAAGGTGTTCGGGGCCGGCAAGGGCATCGAGCGCGTCTTCTTCCCAGAGCGCACGAACCAGGTGCCTGACCGTGCCGCCCTCACGCTGGTCGTGCTCGCCCCCGAGGACGAGGCAGGAGAGACGGCCACTGCGAAGCTCATGGAGACGATGGCGAAGGAGCACGGGTCGTCGTCGAGAACCTACAAGAGCGCCCTCATCTGGTGCGTGGCCGAGGACGGCACCCTGCTCTCCGAAGAGGCCAGGAAGGTCCTCGCCTGGGAGGACATCGACGCCGACACGGAGACGCTGCGCATCGACGAGTCGCAGCACCGCCAGCTCGAGGAGAACCTAAAGCGGGCCAAGCGCGACCTCCAGGAATCGGTCTGGCGCACCTACAAGAACGTCTTCCTCCTCGACGAGAGGAACGCCCTGCGCAAGGTCGACCTTGGCCTCGTCCACTCCAGCGCCGCCGACTCGCTGGTCGCGCTCGTCCTCGGCCGCCTCCAGCAGGAGGACCTCGTCGTCGACGGCGTCAGCCCGAACTTCATCGTCCGCAACTGGCCCCCGGCGCTGCCGGAGTGGAGCACGAAGGCCGTCCGCGATGCCTTCTTCGCCTCCCCGAGGTTTCCCCGGCTGCTGAACTCCGACACGGTCAAGCAGACCATCTGCCGCGGCGTCGAGGCCGGCATGATGGCCTATGTAGTCAAGGAGCCGACCGGCAAGTATGAGCCGTTCGTGTATCGGCAGTCACTCCGAGAGGCAGATCTCGAAGTCACTGACGACGTGTTCTTGATCTCGAAGGACGACGCGGAGTCATACATCGCACGGCAGGCGTCAGGGGAAGCAGTAGGCCCGACGCCGGCGCCGTCAGGAGGTACACCCCGTCCCGGCGCGGAGTGGAGCGCCGGCGGTGTCTCGGGGGGAACCACGACCTCACCCCAGGTAGGTGGCACCCCGGACGTCGTGGGAGGATTCCGCTGGACCGGCGAGATCACGCCCCAGAAATGGATGAACTTCTACACCAAGGTGCTGGCCCGTTTCGCCGCCGCGAAGGGGCTCAAGCTCACGCTGACCGTGGACGTACATCCCGACGACGGCGTCTCCAAGGCGAAGATCGAGGAGACCAAGGTCGCGCTGCGCGAACTCGGGATGTCCGAAGATGTCGATGTCGGAGGCAGACCGTGAGGCGGCCGGGCGCGAGGTGCCAGTTGTGGATGCTGCGGTGACCTTGCGCTGGGAAGACGCCTATCGACACGAAGGCGGCCGCCTGCGTGTCCATGGACGAAGGGCTTCGTCCACCCACGAGGTCAGGCGATTCGTCCAGACTCGCGTTCGAGAGCGCCTGAGGCGTGCGTCTGCACGGGAGCAGCTGTGTGAGTACCTCAGCGAGCTGACGAGCACGGGATTCGCGATTGCGAACCTGAATTCAGTCTCGTCCGCCGACGTTGAGCTCGCGCCGTGGGAAATCGGGGAGGTTCTCGCGGAGGTCCTGCTGGAAGAGACCGAGCGGGCTGAGTTCCCCTGGCCCCCGTCCTGGGACAAGCGTTCGGCGACGGCCAGCCTGCCCGGCCCGGACCTCATTGGATTCTGTCGTGACGAAGGCACCGAGTGCTTTCTCTTTGGTGAGGTCAAATCCTCAGATGCGGAGGACGTCCGCGCCAGTGTCATCAACGGTGATGATGGCTTGCGGTGCCAGATTGAGCGTCTCCTGTCGTCGGAGGATCGCCGGCAGCTGCTCATCTCCTGGCTCTGTGTGCGAGCGAAAGGGCAAGGCTGGCAAGAGACATTCGATCGATGTCTCTCCTTCTATCTGGCGAGCCCGCCGCAAGGTGCCGTGGTCGGCGTCCTGTTGCGAGGACGTGATCCGGAAGAAGCGGATCTCCAGCCGGTGAGATCCATGGTGGAGGACCAGAACTCGCCCTATCGAGTGCTCCTTGTAGGCTACTACCTGCCCGTGCAAGTCGCCGAGTTGCCCGAGGTACTCCGAGGAACGGCGGAGCGGCCATGACAGGTACCGGTGCCGGAAGCGCGCGAGACCTTCGCAGCGACTTCGAGCTCGAGCGCTATGAGCGAGCGCTTGGCGTCTCGCGCGCGTGGCTGCTGCGATCTGTGCTCGATCAGATCGCCAGCGGCGACGCCACGCGCCTCGCGTCCCTGGCGGACTCGGATGCGCTACTGGTCCAGCAGGCTCTGCTTGTCGCAGAGCTGATGGCCCTTGAGCACCTTGATGATACGGAGGCGGCGACGGCTGGCACAGGGTCAGTGATTCTCCGGACGGCTTCCAGTGACGCGTTCTACCTTCTCCGCGCTCTGCCGAAACCGACCGATCCCGACGCTAGCCGGAAGCGCCTCATTCGCTTGGCAAGCTACGGGGTTCTTGGTGATCGGTCGGCAGACGTCCGCCGTTGGCTCCGGGAACAAGGGCTGCCGGATCTCCCGGAAGTGCAGGACGCTTGGCCAAGGAGAGTGTTCGCGACCGTCGCGGATTCATTTCTTCGCATCACACGAAAGGACGGCTGGGCTGACCTCCACGAAGTGGCTCGCGGAATCGCCGAACTCCGGCGCCTGCAGGCCGAGTTCGAGCAGGACTTCCTGTCGGGTGTCAGTGCCAATGCGCAGGTCGCCGCACTGGAGCTGGTCTCGCTCTATCATCTTGCGAAGGCGGTGGAGCTCCTTGGCACGTTCTGTGGCAAGGGATCCCCGAAGGACATCGTCAGCGAGCTGAAGTTCCACTACCTCCGAGCGATTCGCGCGGCATCGACGGGCGGGCTGGTCGAGCTGGATGTTCTTCTCCGTTGGATGCGCGCCGCCTCCATCCGCATCGCGCAGAACTCGATCTGGTGGCTGCTGCGATCGTTCAACTCCCGAATCTCGGATCACGTTCGACATCTCGCTTCCGAAGACGTAGCGAGACCACTGCTGGAGCTTCTGCCTCCTCAGCGCCGCGCGCTGCTGGAGGACGGACTGTTGGACCCGGCCCACCGTGCTGTCGTGGTCCAGATGCCGACGAGCAGCGGAAAGACGCTCCTCGCAGAGTTCCGCATTTTGCAGGCCATCAACAGCTTTCCCGGCTGTTGGATCGCCTACTTGGTGCCGACTCGCGCCCTCGTGAACCAGATCGCGCTGAGGCTGCGCCGCGACCTCGAACCACTCGGTCTCACCGTGGAGTCCGCCGCACCGGTCCAGGAGGTGGATGTATTCGAGGAGGAGTGGTTGGCGTCGGCCGAGGCCGCCAACGTTGTCGTCACGACGCCGGAGAAGCTTGATCTCGTCGTTCGTGGCGCTAAGCGCCGGCCGACGGAACGTCCGCTTGGTCTGGTGATTCTGGATGAGGCCCATAACATCGGCGAGACGGAACGTGGGGTCCGCGCCGAACTCCTCCTGGCCATGCTCAATCAGGAGTATCCGGATGCCCAGTTCCTGTTGTTGACGCCTTTCGTCCCGAATGGCCAAGAGCTCGCTGTGTGGCTGGACGATCAGCGCTCGAGAGCGATCACCGTGCTGGCGGCAGACTGGCAGTCCAACGATCGTGCCATTGGCACGGTCTATCCCGAAGGGCGCGCGCGGGACTGGGCCCTGAAGTTCCGCACGCTGCACACGCAGCCGGCGGGGATCGAGACGCCCGAACCCCTCAGCCTCAACGGAGACGGACCAGCGCTTGATCTCACCGTATCGGCGGTCAAGGCCTCCAAGAGCAAGATTGCCGCAGCCGCTGCCAAGGTGCTGTCGCAGCGAGCGGGCAGCACTTGCATCGTGCTCGCGGATTCTCCCGGCACGACCTGGACGATCGCAGACCTCCTGAGCCAAGCCGGCGAGCCTCGCCCAACGACCGATCGAGTGGAACTCGTCAAGCGATTCGCCGAGACAGAGATCGCTCCGGACTTCAAGCTTCGAGAGATCCTCGACAAGGGCATCGCGGTTCACCACGGTGGCCTGTCGCCGGAGCTACGGTTCCTCGTCGAGTGGCTGACAGAGGAAGGCGATGTCCGCGTCCTTGTCGCCACGACGACCCTTGCGCAGGGAGTGAACTTCCCCGTGTCGTCGATCGTGCTCGCAACTCACTACCTCTACCAGCCCAACCGCGGCAAGCAGGAGATGAGCCCGGCCGCCTTTCGAAACCTGGCTGGGCGTGCAGGGAGGCTGTTCCAGGATACGCTAGGCATCGTTGCCTTCGCTGCACAGCAAGGAGATGACTCGGCCATCGAGTCGTTCGTGTCTCGTCAGGTTCAAGATCTCGTGTCGGTCCTCGAGACGATGGTGATCGACGTTCTGGATCGTGGCTGGGATCTGAACCTGACGTCGCTCGTTCGGCACGATCCACGATGGGCGGCGTTCGCGCAGTACCTCGCCCACGCATATCGACAAGCGGGCGACCACAAGCGCTTTGTCGCAGATGCGGAAAAGACCCTCAGAGCCACCTGGGGCTATCGCCGGCTCTCTTCATCCAGACCGGCCGCCGCTGAGCAGCTGGTAGATGCCAGCAGGCAGTACGCAGAGACGCTGCGGGGCATGGGACCAGGCGTCCTGTCGCTGGTGGACAGTACAGGATTTTCAGGAGAGACGTTGATGGGAATCCTCCAGCGACGAGACTCCATCCCTAGCACGGTCGACGGTTGGAGTCCCAGCGAGCTTTTCCGAGCGGGAACACCCACGCTCGCCGGACTATTCGAGATCCTCATCGGCGTTCGCGAGCTGCAGCTCGAGGTGCCAGCGGGCTCGCAGCATCGCCACCTTGCAGAGGTGCTGTCCATGTGGGTTGAGGGGAGGCCGCTCGGCGAGATCGCAACGCGGCACTTCCAGACGGAAGGTGGTGACGTCACGGACAGCATCACTCAGTGCTGCCGCCAGCTCTTTCAGCGCTTTGCGCAGGCGGGGGCCTGGGGCCTCGGCGCGCTACAAGCCCTTGCCAACATCGACACCGCTAGCTTGCCGCCCGAGCAGGCCGAGTCTCTTCGGTCGGTGCCGGCGATGGTGTTCTACGGGGTGCCGACGGTAAACGCCGTCCTCATGCGATCGCTCGGTGTACCTCGTTCCATCGCGGTGCCACTTGGGGACCGGTTCGCAACTGAAGGGACCGCAGGGGACGGCCCGCGGGTCGTTCGGGCGAGAGAATGGCTTTACGGCTTGCCACCTGAGAGATGGGAAGAAGCCAAGCCGGCATCAGCGCGAATGTCGGGACACGACTACCGGAGGGTCTGGCGGATCCTGAATGGAATGAGCGACCGATGACGGCGCCGGGGCTGCCGAACAACAGCATGCAGCGGACGGCGCTGCGCGCCGCCGCTGATGCTGAGCGTTAGGCCGCACACACGAAGGCACAGATGAGCAATCCTGATCCCTACAAAGACTTCACCGCGCGTCTAAAGCTGCTGATCAGCAAGCACCCGGTGCTGATCACAACGACGCTGAGCAACATCTTCACCATGCGTCTCATCGGCAACAAGACGCATGGCGACCTCGCGGAAATTGCAATTGCCGAGTTCATCAATCAGTACATGTACGACTTTCGCTCGGTCCACGTTGGCAAGGACCTCTATCGCGCCAAGTCACAAGAAGAAGACATAAAGGTCATCAACGAGATCACGAATGCAGAATTCCCGGTCAGCCTCAAAGCGTACGGCGATGGGCCACTTCAACTTTCCACCGACAAGACGTCTGCGATGTTCCCGAGGTTGAAGAGAGAGGGACAAGAGATAACGGATGCTTCCAAGATTCGCGCCATCTTCGATGATCCCTCTCTTGCCGGCTTCACCGCAATCAACGTACTTCCACTTATCTACGATGAGAAAGCCCAAAGGTGCAACATCCTCGTCTTTGACAGCGCTCGTGCGAAGGCTGCAACTACGAGAATCACCCTCGAAGAGGCTGGCCGTGGCAGGAAGCATCCGGTCTATCGTTTCTACGATCGAGACAGTGACTACATCTGTGAGGTGCGATACGGCGATGCGGCAGCAAACGCTCTCCAGCGTGGACTTTGGACGCACACCAAGAATGGGCTGAAGTACCTCGATAGCGTAACCGGGGGATGGATTGATTACTCCCACAACAAAGTTCTGGTCGCCTTGTTTTCGCACGCCCTCGTCTCGTCCGAGGCAGGCCACGCATCGGCGCTGGAGAAGATAAAGGCTGACATCGTCCTGCTTAAGCAGCGGGCAGGGCTCAAGCCATGACTGGGCAACTGGTGCTGTTCGGCGACGCCGTCGTTGACGCGCCTACAACTGAAGGAATCAAGTACGCCGGATCTAAGCTGCGCCTATTGCCCGCGATTCTTGAGTTGGCACGGAAGACCACCGCTAAGACAGTTCTCGATGGATTCTCGGGGACAACCCGCGTGTCTCAGGCGTTTGCGAAGTGCGGCTATACGGTTCTTTGTAACGATATTGCAGTGTGGTCTGAAGTCTTCGGAACGTGTTACTTGCTGAACAACAAGCCTCGCGAGGCATACAGAAGCCTAATCGACCATCTGAACTCCGTTGCCCCAACCGATGGCTGGTTTACAGAACACTATGGTGGCGAACCTAACGGTGGCTGCTCGGTGCAACCAGATGGCCTGAAGAAACCGTGGCAGCGCCACAACACCCGAAAGCTGGATGGCATCCGAGAAGAAATCGAGCGTCTTGGCCTTGGAAGAGTCGAGAAGTCAGTCGCGCTAGCGAGCCTAATCCTCGCGCTTGACCGAGTGGACAGCACCTTGGGGCACTTCGTGTCATATCTGAACGACTGGTCGCCGAGATCATATAACGAGTTGCAACTATCGGTTCCCAGCTTGTTTGTCTCGCAAGCAGCACATGCGGTGTCGCGTAAGGACGTGTTCGACATCGCTGGCGATACCTCGGTGGACCTGGCCTACTTCGACCCGCCGTACGGCTCGAATAACGAGAAGATGCCCCCCTCACGGGTTCGTTACTCGTCGTACTATCACCTATGGACCAGCGTGTGCCTATTCGACAAACCAGAACTCTTCGGCAAGGTCAAGCGTCGCAGGGACACGTCCGACACGGTGGCCGCCTCTGTCTTCGAGGAGTTTCGAAAGAATGAGGAAGGTCGCTTCGTCGCGGTGGCCGCAATTGAGCGACTACTGCAAAAGACAACTGCCCGGTGGGTGATTCTTTCGTACAGCTCGGGTGGGCGAGCTACGGCGGATGAATTGCAGGACGTCATGCGACGCAATGGTCGCATCATGGAGGTCGTTGAACTGGACTACAAGAGGAACGTCATGGCCGGAATGCGATGGACCAACGAGTGGCTTCGTGATGCCGAGGAACCGAATAGAGAATTCCTCTTTCTGATCGAACGATGATCTCACTCAGGTGCGGCCTAACAACCGGTTGCAGCGGACGGTCCGCTGCGCGGCCCGCCGCTGAACCGGAGCGTTAGCGCGACGACAACCTTCGGAAAAGCACATGGTCGATCGGGATGAGCTTCTTGAGCAACTCGGCGATCCGCTGACCAACAAGGTCGTGGAGCGCCTCCATCGGTTTGCCGTCATTCCGCCAAAAATCCTCGATAGCCTCGCTGCTGAGGCGCTCAACGAGCACTGGGGCGAACGACATTTTGTACTCGAGAAGTACTTGGCGGTCCACATCGCGTGGAGCATCGAGCAGGCTCGCTTTACGACCAGTTCGAACCAGTTCTACACGACCGCCGGCCACCTCCAGACGCGCTACGGTACGCCGCTCTATCTCGTGTTCGGCCGAAACGAGCGACCGGGGTCAACCCCTTGGTACCTCGTCACGGCGGGGGCGATGATCTCGGCACCAGAGCTGCCAATGGCTCCGGAGATTCCATCGCCCACGCAGATTCCAGTCGGTGCAGAGATCGTAATGCTGCATGATCACATTCTCGGTGAAAACGCAGAGCGCGTCTCCTTTCTTCACGATACCCCTCCGGTTGCGCAGATGTGTGCCGTTGCGGGCTCCATCCAGTGGTCGTTGAACCGCGGACTCCACCTTGGCTACTGGTACTTCGGCAAGATGAACTATCTCGTTCCCCTCTATCTCCGCAGTCGCGAGAACATCACGCTTGCCCCGGACCTGATCGCGCCGATCCAGGTCAACCCCGATAGCCTGCTCGTCCGCACAGTACTGCTGCCGACAATGCCGTACGCGAATGCACGTGTAGCCGTCCGCCGACACGACCAGCTACCAGCGTGGCTTCTCTCGGGTTGGGCCGCGGAAGCCAACGTTCGGTCTGATCGCGACCTCGATGATCCCGAGGCGCCCAGCGTCGCTGCCCCCCCGGGCACGCCAATCACGGCAGGAGCAATTGCGCCCGCGCGATAACGAGGCGCTGCTGCCGTCGGCGGGGCTGGGGAGGCGGCTTGCTCGCTACGCTCGCATGCCGCAATTGTTATGAGCCGCCGCGGCAGAGCGCCGCGGCGTTAGACAGCGCTACCACGCCATGACGCTCGTCGTCACCTCGGTATCCAAGAACGGCGTAACCGTTGTCGGAGACAAGGCGGCAAGCTGGCCTCATGGTCAGCAAACCGCATCCTCTCCGAGCGCCACGAAGGTCTTCGTATCTGAGGCAGCACGCATCTCCGTCGCGCTTTGGGGCTCTGCGCGATGGCCAGGCGGAGGGTATGAGTCGTGGGTTGCGAGCTATGTCCAGGGCCTTGATCGCGGGCACGACCTTGGTCGTGCCGCCCAAGACTTCGCGAGCCAGGCGAACTTGCGGCTGGCGGGCGGTGACAGCGATGAGGATCGCCGCGGAGCGCACTTTGCAGGCTTCGTTGGCGAGACACCACATCTCTATCATGTGCACACGGGTGTGGAGGGGGAGCCGCAGCATGAACTGAGAGTCTTTCGCGACTACCCGGACGTGCACTGCGGCAGCGTTGAGGAATACCGGCAAGTGCTGGCGAGCGGGGGCATCATTATGCTCCGTAACGGCCGGTATGATCTTCACGAGCTCGTTGGCGGAGCCCGCCTCCAAGCCATTCAGCGCGATTTCGAGAAGCAGTACGGGAGTCAGCTTCCTGCACCAAGCCTTGAGGGCGAATTGCTCCTTAGTGCAGCGCTCGTCCGCTTTGCAGCAGGTCTTGTCATCGCGGCGGGGGCGGTTCCCACGGTCAGTGAGCAGGTCGATGGTTTCGCGTTTTCCGCTAGCGGCCGTTTCCTGAGCCTGAGCAGCTTTCCCGAGGTGCGCATTGGCGACAGGTTATCGCTGCGGGATGTTCGCGGTGCCGACACACACTCGCTGTCTAACTGAGCGTTGCAGCTGCCGCCGCTACGGGGTAATGTTGGCTGCCGTGTGCTGCGCCACGGCAGCCGTCTGTTGCGATGCGGCGCAGCTGAACGCAGGCGTTAGCCAGCGTAAAGCAGAGAAGCTCATGGCGAAGATGTTCGTCTCACATAGTCGGCATGACCGCGATCTGGTCGACTACTTCGCGCGAGTCGCGGCTGGTACCCAGGTCCAACTCATCTTCGAAGAGCTGGAAGCGATGATCGCCGGGCCGGCAGACGCTTCGCGCATTCAGGCCGACATCGAGTCCTCGAATGCCGTGTTCGTGCTTGTCACGCCACAGCTTGCCGGTATTGCACACTCTCGCGATTGGGTCGCGTGGGAAACGGGTGTTGCCGCACGTCGCGATGTGTGGGTGCTAGAAGAACGTGGTGATCTTGGCAGGGTCGAAATCGTCACTCCTGCCCTCAAGCACTGCGTCAGGTTCGATCCGTCGGACGCGTGGTTCGCGTACTTTCGGTCCGTAGTCGTCCCGTACGACGATTCTCAAGTGTTGCCGCTGGTCGCCGCCGGCAGCGCGCTTGGCGGGGCACTCCGAGAAGGAGAGTCAGCCGTCGTCGGCGCGGGACTTGGCCTCTTGGTTGCAACGCTCGCGAACCAACGCCCAACAGGCGTTCCCATCGCTTGCGGTAAGTGCACGGCGCGCTACTCAGTTCATCTTCCTGCTAGCGAACCGCAGTTCCGGTGCCCCGTGTGCAACACGACCCTATGGCTCCAGCTGACACCGCCAGTGGTCGGCGTACTACCGCCCGCCAAAGCGTAGAGTGATGTCGCTTGGAGCATGCTTGGCGCATTTGCGGGCACGAACGTGCCCGCAGACTCGCGTTGCAGCACCGAGGTCTGGTGCCGGGTGCCGCAGTCAACCGCGTCCACCTTCAGCACGGATTGGCGAACTGAACAACCGGGGACATAGCTGACAGAACGTCCGGGGACATGGTTAACACTTGTCCTTTGAGGGAGGGGGCGCCGGTGATGCGGTGAGTGCGCTCGTCGAAGCGACCGAGCAGCTTGGTGTAGTACACGATATTCCAGATGCCGTCCTGCACTTCTTCGAAGGCGACGTGTTCGCCGTTCAGGGCTTGGCTCAGGAAGTACTGCCCTGAGTGGAGCCGAAACGTGCCACAGTTGCTGACGCGCCGCACCTCCACATGGCCCGGGTACTCGGGGGGTGCTATGCGCTCCGGAAACGGACGTGGGGAGGGCGTCCACCGGGAAGCGGGGGTGTCGTCGTCCAGGACCTCGTGCGGCCGCAGCGTGTTGTACGTGTGCCGAAACGCGTTGAACATCCGTTGCTCCAGATTGGAGATTCGCCGCCGGCGGCTTCGTCGCCCGGGCCTTCAGGGTTTTGTGCAAGCGTTCGTGCGCGCCGTTCTCCTGCGGGCCGCCCGGCGTGATGCGCTGGTGCGTGATCCCGAGTTGCAGCCACCACACGTTGAGGCCGTTCAAGCCGTGAATGCCGGTGGAGGCGAACGGCGAGCCGTTGTCGCTACGAATGGCGTCCGGCAGGCCGTGCGCGCGAAAGAGGCGCCGCAGCTGCGGTTTGACTCCGCTGCCCCGCACATCGAGCAGGCCGTGGCAGCACAGCAGGTATCGACTGAAGTGATCGATCACGGTCAGCGGGTAGCAGTAGACGCCGTCCCGCGTGCGAAATTGCCCCTTGAAATCGATCGTCCACACCTGGTTCGGCGCCGCCGCTCCCGGATGCTTCCAACGCGTCCGCCCGCCGTTGCCGCACGCGATCGTGTCGTGCCAGGATGTCGTGATCGTTCTTCGCGCGGGCCAGGCCCGCTTCGGATCACGCGTCTCCAGGCGCTTCCGGGTCTTCCGCGTCATCCGACATCTCAAATTCCCCACTTTCCGACATCTGAAGTTCCCCACCGTCACCTGAGGAGGACGGTATGGAGGAAACGGATGGGAGGGTGGTAGCATCGGCCGGGCCAGTCTCTGCGGAGGCAGTGCCCGTGTTGAAACCCGAGGTGGTGGAGGAGCTCCTGGCCCGCTTGGCCAAGGGCGAGCCGGTCCAGCGACTCGCGCTCGAGTGCGGGAGCGATCGAAAGACGGTCCGGACGTGGCGAGCGCGGGGTCGGTATCAGCCCCGAGCTCGACGACCGCGTCACATTCTACGAGATTGCAGTGCGAACCGTGAGCGATACGCTCCTCGCCGCTGGTAAGCTTCCGCAAGTTCGTGGCCCGATTCCCACTCTGGCTTTCACCCGAAAAGGCTTGGCCGTGGGTCGGATGGCTTCTGTTGCGTCGATTGCCATGGATGCACAAGCCGAGATGTCGTACGAGTCCGCAGAACAGGCGTTGCTGCTGCCACGCGAAAGGTGTGGATTGCCGCCGCGGCCGCCGGTCGTATATTGGGGGCGGAGGCCCCGTCCGCGGCGACTCCGTTTGATCGCTTGCAGCAGAACGTTATCCGTTGGGCGGACACGCCAACCTCGGAGGGGTATTCCGATTGCGCGATGAGGACGGTCAGCCATTGAATCCGGCCTTCAACGCAGCGCGAAGGCTTGACCGTGACATCTCCGAGATGCTCGGCCTTGCCAAGGGAATGCTGGCCGACGGAGTGGTGTCGCCTTCTGAAGCCGCGCTGCTGAATGACTGGGCGCGACTGCATCCTGAAACCGTCTCTTGCTGGCCAGGCAACGTCCTCTTGTCCCGACTTGATCGGGTCTTCGCCGACGGAGTTGTGACACCGGAGGAGCAATCCGACCTCGCCGACTTGCTCCGACAGCTGACCGGTGGGGCAGCAGGAGTTCTTGCAGGCGATACGGCGTCGACGACGCTGCCGATCGACACACCACCTCCGGAGCTAGTGTTCCCTGGCCATACCTTCGTGTTCACTGGCAAGTTTGCGTTCGGGCCTCGCCGAGTCTGCGAGGGTGCGGTCACCACGCTAGGCGCTCGTGCGGGCTCCTCGATCACGCGTGACACGCACTACTTGGTGATTGGCACGTTCGGAAGTCGCGACTGGATCCATACATCACATGGGAGAAAGATCGAGCAGGCAGTCACACTCCGATCCGCTGGCGGAGCCATCGCGATTCTTTCGGAAGACCACTGGGCCGCGGCACTGCCGTAGGTGCCGCCCAACAGGCGAAGGTGTAGATTGCCGCCGCCGTCGGCTGTCGTATCTTGAGAAAGGTGCCGCCGTCCGCGGCGGCTTGGTCTGGTCGCCTGCGACAGAATGCTGTCCGTTGACATGACTGGTGGCTTGTCAAGATCGAGTAGGTGATCGCCCTCGCCCGAGCGGTCATCCGAGGACGAGCGAGCGTTCGACCGTGCAGCACGGCGGTCCCCGGCGCGGTGTGGGAACGAGCGTCGGGGGCGGCGATGAAGAATGGCGGATCGGTTAGGCCGGCTGGCGCTGCGGCCGTGCCGGGGCGCATCGGGAGGGCCCGCGGCGGACCGCGCGCGCTCTCGCGTGCGCGGCGGACGTGATCGAGAATCCGGTCGATCACCGCACGCTGAGTAATGAAGGCGAAAACCCGCATCTCCGCGCCGCACGACGGACACCGGAGGGGGTCGACCTCGAGGGTCTGTCGGAGGAGCTCGGCCCAGCGTCGGCGTGCGATGCGGAAGATCGCGGCGCGATCATCACATCGCTTACTTGCAGACTGGAAATCACGCTCGATCGGCTGCAGTCCAGGATCTGAACGGCACCGCGCTGCTCGTTGAAGAATACGATGCCTTGCAGTTCGCGGGAGAGTGCAACGATGGCCTCGATACTATTCTCGTCAGCCGAAGCGAGAATCGTCTGGAACGCGCCAGCTGTTGCCTTGGCACGAAGAGCTGATAGGTCCTCTTCCCGTGCGGCACGGCGGAGTGTTGGAACAATGGGGCGTCGGAGACTGCGAAAGCGGATTGGCCGAAGATTCGGCGCCGAAGGAGTGTCACCCATGTCCACGGACACCTGTCACCCATCTCCCCGGGTTGTACCCTGGCCGGTCTAACCCGAAAATGCAGCTGCCGAGCGCGCACATGCTGCGGCACCGCCGCCTACGACAACTGGATCTTGACAGGCATCAAAGCGGTTCGTACGTTAGCGACAGCAGCCGTTCACGGCTGTCGTTGCACTTACGAGGGGGTCGTATGAAGCGGATCCTCTGGGTTGGCGCTGCGTTACTCGGTGCGGCCGCGTGGGTTGTAAGTGGCCCCGTTGACGCGCTCGCATGGACCGACTGCCGGGACACGGAGTGCACGCTGGGCATTCACTGTACCCCTCTATGTCCGCCATGCTCCGGTTCACCGGGCGACCCCGGTGTCTGCTGGTGGATCGAATAGCCGCCACCGCTCAATGTGTAGACCGCCCACGACTGTGGTGCGCACATTCACGCTCTGGTTCCTGAGTGATGACGGTTCCGCGCATTCACCCGGAATTGCAGTTGCTCGCCCTCCTGCCGGTGATTCTGCTCATCGGGATTGCCGCTGCGCGGCTACGGAATGCCAGAAGCGCGCGGATCCCCGAGGGTCGGGCGCCCATCGTTCTTCCTGATTGGAGGTCATATGCGGCGAGTCAGGACTCAAGCCTGACGAGTATCGTCGTCTTCTCGGACTTCAAATGCGCGGGCTGTCGATATGCACACGATGTTTTGACCTCGTTGCCGGCATCCTATCGGCGCGCAGTAGCGATCAAGTGGTGGCAATTCCCGATCCTGGGCCCAGTCTCGATCGAAGCGGCCAGAGCGGTTGCCTGCGTCTCCAGTAGAAAGGACGAAGCGGCCCTGACCGCAACGCTCTTTAGCGCTGCGGACTCACTCGGCATAGTCCCGTGGGCCGACTTGGCTGCACGGAGTGGTATCGTGGATGGAGCGAAGCTGCAAGCCTGCGTTGAGCGTGATGATTCCATCGCCGGTCTCCTCGAGGCGAAGGAAATCGCGCTCCGCTTGGGAATTGCGTCGACGCCAACGGTGGTCCTCGACAGCCTCGTCTTTCGCGGAATGCCTAGCCGGACCTACTTGCACAAGTACCTGGAGAGAAAGAATGCGCACAACTCGCGTCCGCGCCAGGAGGAAACCGCGCCCCGATAGGAGCTTTGCAGTTCCGCTCCTGGCTTTGATGATGGCGTGCGGCGGCGAGCGCCTGGATGGCCGACGACTGACAGTCGCGGGTGATCCGGACTGTGAGGAGTGTCGCATTGAGCTCGTGGACGTGGTCACGCTGGGAGACTCCACTGACTCCGTCAGCGTACAGCCCAACGCCGCCGGTCGAGAGTGCATGGTCGGGAAGTTATCCACGGGCGAGTATGTCCTCAGCGGCGTGGCTGGTGGGGGTTTTCTCAACATCTACGACACCGCGGGTAAAACTGTGCGGACCATAGGCCGGAAGGGCGGCGGACCAGGTGAGTTTCGCTCTCCGCTGCGTGTCGCCGTTGGGAGCGGAGATACGCTATACGTAATCGATGACGGCAACGCACGCATCCAAGTCGTATCGGCGGCTGGTGAGTATGCTCGCGTGTTCCCGACACGTGACCGCTACCGAAGTTTCACAATGCTTCCTGACGACCGGTTGCTGCTCTTCCGTTTGCCCAAGTCTCGAGGCGACCGTTTGTTCCACATGTTCGATCGTGTCGGGAGCGAGGTGATGTCCTTTGGTGAGCCCCAACAGCCGGACAGTGCTCTCGAGCTCGAGAACTGGCTCGTCGCCAACGCACCGTATGGTCGATTCTGGACGGCGAGCCATTGGTCGTATGAACTTCGCCGTTGGTCCGGGCCGGACAGCACGGACCTGACCGTCATCAGGAAGGCCGATTGGTTTCCTTCACCCAGCGTGTTTTCGGCGGATGTGTACGTGACTCTGCCACCGCCTCCCATGCTGCTCCATGCGTGGGAAGATGATGATGGTAGGCTCTGGACATACACAGCGGTGGCCGATCCGAGCTGGAAACCAGGCATGGGAATGCGAGTGACACCCGAGTGGCAGGAACGTACTTTCGATACCATCATCGAGGCTATCGACCTAGGCTCGGGTCGGCTGCTCGCGTCATACCGGTTTCCATCCCGACTTGCTCCATTGTGCGGCAGTCCGCTCATGTACACCGTGGTCGAGCTGCCTGACGGCGACCTCCGCGTGCATGTGTTCGAACCCCGGTTGATCGAGGGTCGGAGCGCTCCGTAAAGCACTACGAGGAGCTTGCCAGCAGTGCACGTCATCAGGACGTCAAGCTGGCGGCCTAACACGATCCTATGAACGCCGGGGCGTCGCCCAAGGAGCGCAAGCTTCCCCGATACCGTTCGGGAGGCGTTATGGTCTTCGTGGGACTCGATCTGCAGAAGCGCTACATTACGGGGTGCGCCCTGAGTGCCGAGGGGATGCTCCTCGATCAGGTGGGTCGGCTGTCGCCGACCTGGGATGCGCTGTCGCGGTGGCTGGGCACGTTAGGCGAAGAGCTGACGGTCGTGCTGGAGGCGACCCTGTATTGTTGGTGGCTGGAGCGGCGGGTGACCGCCGCGGGCCATCGCGCGCTCGCGGTCGATGCGTATCAAGTGAAGTTGATCTGGCAGACGCGGACGAAGACCGATCCGATTGACGCCCGGAAGCTCGCGGAGTTGGCCCGCATCGGCAACGCGACCGGGGCAATGCGCTTCTTCGGCAGTGCCGGAGTCATTAGCGCGTGGCAAGGGCGGTACCGTCTTGCGGTAGGTGGTGACCGGTTCCGGAGCCGCCGTCATCACCTTGGCCACGATCGCCCACGCCGTGGGTCCGGCCCATTCACCCACCGTGGCCATGCCGCGCTCTGGCCCGACTTGCGCTCGATGCGGTACCAATGGCCAGGGGTGGCGACGCGAGGACCGATCGTCATCTGGTAAGCTGATCGTGATGTCCCGGCGGAGCAGTGGCGTACACTCATGAGGGCACCCGCATGGCGCCCGGTGACACTGGATCCAGCGGACCATGAGGCGGAACCGGAGTATTGCCGGATCAACCGGATGGGAGTACCGTGAGCCAGGGGTCATGCGGCGGTCGTGGTAGGATCCAAGAACGGTCTGAGCTCACTCCCTTGAGAATGATGTGCCGGGCGGGGATATCGCTCCCGCTCTTGCTGGCTGAGAGGGCATTCCATCGGCGGTCCCTGGTGGCATTGTGAAGCGGCGCAAGCGGGTCCAACACAGGACAGTCTCCACCCGACCAGCGACATTGACGCAAAACACGGAGGTAACCGGTATGACTGCGCGCAGTGCCGTACCAATATCGGTGGTTACGTTGCTTCTTGCAGTATCGGTCCAGGCGCAGGTTCTGTACGTCCCGGACCTGAACACTACGCAGTTCGAACGACTTGACCGTGCTCGCACAGTCGTGCTGCTGCAGAGCGCTATCCTCGAAGAGCACGGTCCATTTCTGCCATCCTATTCCGATGGCTACCAGGTGGAGTACATCACGGACACCCTGGCTCGCGCCATAGCAGCTCGGCCCGGATGGGCGGTGCTGGTGTTCCCGCCAATCCCCCTGGGCAGCGGTCCCGCGAATGTGATCGGCGCCAAATGGTCGTTTCCCGGCAGCTATCCGGTACGGACAGCAACCGTCAGGTCCATTTTCATGGACCTTGCGTCAGCCATTGGCGAACAGGGCTTCATGTGGGTGTTTGTGACGAACGCCCACGCCGCACCGCATCACAATCGCGCGCTCGACCAGGCGGGTGACTTCTTTCACGATGAGTATGGCGGCGAGATGGTCAACCTGGGTGGAATCATGTCTGTCTATGACGCGGGATGTGCCACCGTTGCCGACAGGATTCCCGGGGAGGATGGCTTTTCCGTGCACTCCGGCGCCTGCGAAACCAGCGCCATGATCGCGATACGTCCGAGTCTGGTGAGCCCAGCCCGCTCGAGCGCTGCCGCAGTGAGAGGCGACAGTTTCCCGGATCTGATCAACCTGGCCAGGAGTCAGGAATGGCCGGGATACTTTGGCTCGCCGAAGGTGGCCTCGCTGGACCTCGGTCAGGCCATCCAGAGCGCGGTCATTGCCGCGACGGTGGAGACGGCTCTCAGCATTCTAGATGGCGCAGACCCGCGCACGATGCCGCGCTATGCCGAGATCATGGCAGGCGACCCGGCAAACAGTGCGGTGGAGAAGGCATCACTCGCACACGAGCGTGAGGTCGAGGGCCGGCAGCGTGCCTGGCTTGAGAGAAAACGACTTCCATGAAGCCGGTCATTTCATGGCCGCTGGAGCGTGCGCCCCTTACGCCCGACGACCACGACGCCTGTCTTGAACCACGCTACTCGAGGATGCTCTTCGCTCCCTGAATGAGCTCCAGAGGCTGCGGTGGCGCTGCCGCCCACGACTCCATCTGACAGCCCCGGGCCCCAGTCCCGGAGCTATCAGACAAACTGCCGCGTGGAACGGAGTCTCTAGTGCGGCCCCGGGCTGCCACCCAACGCGCCGAGCAGTTCGTCGAGCTGATCGAACGTTTCGACCATTACTTCGGCTGCTCCGGTGCCGGCCGCGTCGAGCGCTTCCTTCGACGGATAGCTCTCGCGCAGAACCACCAGCGTCCTGCCCCCCTGCTCCTCGAAGGTCACCGTGGTGACATGTCCGTCCTCACCACCCTCTTCATTGGTCCAGACAAGGCGCGTATGCGGCTGTACTTCGACATACGTGCCGAAGAAGGCAAACGGCTCGGAGCCTCCGTGCTCGAATACGAGTCGGTACTTGCCTCCGACACGGGCATCCACCTCGCAAGACAGCAGAGTCATACCCAGCGACCTGGGAACCCACCAACGCTGCAGCAGCTCGGATCTGGTAAAGGCCTCGAACACGAGGCGTGCCGGGCCGTTGACGGTCCGCGTCACCACCACCTCGCGGTCCGACGTCCGCTCCACCGTAGTGCGGTTCTTCACCGGGTCGGGCCTACTTTCGGTAGCCGCGTTCATCGTGCTTCTCCTTGCGTGAAAGTTCCCCGACGACCCTGTCCAACGCGTCAAAGCGTTCGTCCCAGAGCTGACGGTACCGCTCCAGCCACGCCGTCTCTTCCTCCAGGCGACGTGGCCCCAGCCGGCATGTTCGCACGCGCCCGGCCTTCCGGGTGGTGACGAGACCAGCCCGCTCCAGGACAGCGACGTGCTTCTTCATGCCCGTCAGCGTCATGTCGAACTGCTCTGCCAGGGCCGAGATGGACGCGTCTGCCCGTCCGAGCCGCGCCAGAACGCCACGCCGGGTGGCGTCCGAGAGAGCAGCGAAGCAAGTATCGAGTCGGGCGGTGGGATACTGAACCATACGGTTCAGTATTTAGCAGAAACATTCCCGATCGGCAAGGGGGTCCATAAGAAGGAGACTACGGTGGAAACGCACCTGCCGGGCCCGGTGTCCAAACTACCGAAGGCGACCAAACGGCGTCCTGGCACGGGGAAGGCAGACCCTATGGCAACCAGGCGCCAACCAACAGCTCGGCGCAAGCCACCGATCGCACATTCCGAACAACGGTACCGGCCACGGACCCAATCCATGGATTCCCGACGCCTCGCGGGCAGGGACTGCAGACAACCCGGTATCAACGCTGCGCGAGCAGCCACCACGTTGGAGTACGGCGTAGTCGACGCCTGACCATCACGAATGCCACCAGGTTTGGAGAACCCATGCTTGTCAGACTGACTTGCACGATGCTTGCCCTCGCCGTGCCACTCAGCGCCCTGGCTCAGGACGCACCCCGCTGGATCATCGGTGGCGAGAACGATACCGTCACCCAGCTTGGCCGCATTCGGGACGTCGTCGCACTCCCCCGCGGCTTCGTCGTTCTGGAGCACGATGCTCCGTTCATAAAGGTCTTCGACTACACCGGCCGGCTGCTCCAGACACGCGGCCGCTCCGGTAGCGGACCGGGTGAGTTCCGGTCTCCCACATCACTTGCTCTTGATGCGGGTCAGCAGCGCCTCTTCGTGGTAGATGCGTCCAATGCTCGCGTCACGGTTTACCAGCTCCGGGACACTCTAGCCACACCGCGCTTTCTGCGTCTGGAAGATATCGGCGTGCGAAAGATCTGCGTGCTGGGTACACGCATTTTCGGCCTGGCACGCAATGCGCCGACGATCCTGCGCGAGCTGCGTGAGGAGGATGAGAAGATCCAGGTCGTTGCGTCATTTGGCGAACCGCGGACCAATCATCCGCTTGGCGCACACCCCCTCGTCCGCACGAGGGCCTCGGATGGTCCGCTGCTGTGCGACGAAGCCGGAAATCGGGTGGTCGCCGCGTCCGCCATCCTGGGCGAAGTCCACGTATTCGACGCGACATCCCGCCAGCAGACGACGACCTCCATCAGTGGATTCCAGCGCGTCACGATCACCGTCCACAATAGCTCGATGACGATTGCACAGCCCGATGGGGGCGCGGATGGCGTCCTCGGGTTGGTGGCGTGGAACGGTGTGGTGCAGGTGGTGACGGAGCGTATGGGCATGCTGGACAACGAACCCGTGTCACTCGGCTTTGCCATCGCCGGCGTCGGCGCTCAGGGACCAGGGACTCTCGGAGCGCGCACCAGGTGGCGGCCGCTCGCCAGGACGCCTACGGGTGCACTCTGCTCACAATCCGACCCGGCGCCGTCGATTGCGCTCTTCGGCAGTGGCCGTTGTCCCTGAGCACCCGGTGCTCTCCAGGAGGTGCCAGGCAGGACTCGGCTGTAGATGAGCGGGGCCAGGCTCCTCCGACGCAGGACTTTCCAATGAAGCATCTGGGCATCATATAGACGTCGGATCCTTCAATGCCTTTCAGCTCAGATCCGCCGAGGTGTACAACCGTGAGTCAGCCAGACGAGCGTCATGACGTCGCACACATGGGTATGGTCTTCACCGTGGATGAGGCAGGGGTGGTCCTGGAACGTACTCCGGCTGTGCTCCGGGCCCTCCTCGCGGACCTCCCCAGGGGATGGATCATCTGCGACGAGGGGCCAGACACCTTCAGCCCTTTCGAGAACGTCGGTCACCTCATTGAGGGCGAAAAGTCCGACTGGATCACCCGGGCCAGAACGATCCTGGACAGGCACGCCGATCGTCGCCTTCAGCCGTTCGATCGTTTTGCACATCGTACCGCAAGTTCCGGGAAGACCATGGCGGAACTGCTCGCCGAGTTCGAAGATCTCAGGCGGACCAATGTTGCCACTCTGCGCGGGTGGAACCTGACGGCGGAGGATCTGGAGCGTGTCGGGGAACACCCCGAATTCGGGATGGTGACACTGCGCCAGCTCCTGTCCACCTGGGTCGTCCATGACCTGGGCCACATCGGTCAGATCGTACGCGTGATGGCCAAACGCTACCGCGCTGAAGTGGGACCGTGGGAAGCCTACCTGCCCGTTCTCGGACGGTGAAATCGCCACCACCTTGAAGCCTGGCCGTTGAACCAAGCGATGACACCTGTGCTGATCAGGCCGGCATCGTGGCCTGATGCAACCGAACTGGCGACACTGCGCTGGCTGTCGCGAGAACCTCACGAGCAGGACGCCGAGCCACTCGGTGCGTTTGCACCAAGGTTCGTCAGGTGGTTCCTCGGGGCACTCGAGTCCGGTCGGTGGTTTGTTGCCGTGGCATCGAGTGGTGAAGGTCTCCTGGGCTGTCTGTACCTCCAACACGTGGCTACCGTACCCGTGCCCGGCATTGCATCGCACCGATGGGGGTACGTGACTCATGCGTTTGTGCGGGAAGAACATCGCAATCGGGGACTGGGTTCCCGGATGCTTGCACTCGTCATTCAACAGGCGCAGCGGTCGGATCTTCACGAGCTGCAGGTATGGCCGAGTGGAGCGGCCGTGACGCTGTACACCCGTGCGGGTTTCCTTTCTCCGGAACAGTTGCGCAGTGCTTCGCCACCCGACGAGGCGTCATATGTGCTGCCTCTGGCTTCCGTGCCTGACAGTTCCGTATGACCATCGCGTGCGGCGACGGGCGCAGGCTGTGACGCCAACAGTGTAGGGGTACGCAGTGCAGAGTAGTACTCAAACCGCAAGGAGGTCCCGCCGTGAAAGCGACATCCGCACTACTGGGTATGGCATGCATCGTCTTGACGGCACCCAGAACGACCCGCGCCCAGGAGGCCACCCTGACGGATTCGCTGGCGCGTGCCTTCACCGATGCTTGGGATGCCAACGATCTTCCCCGGATGTTGGCTTGGCTGCAGCCGGATGCGTTCTTCAAGTCACCGCACCAGTTGCGGTACGGACGGGACGTCATGGAAGCGACGGTCCTGACGACCAACCCGCCGGCATTTCGCGACACAAGGGTCGCCGAACGGTATTCGAAGGTCGGTGACAGTCTGGCATGGTCAATCGGTACCATGACGGGGCACGTCTATGATGCCGAAGGCCACGATACCGGACAGTTGCTGCAGGCGGACTATCTCTACGTGTTCACCCGCGGGGCGAACGGCCTGTGGAAACTGCAGATGATGGTCTTTCAGAATGAGAAGGTGACAAACCCGTAGAACGCCGGTGAAGCCACTTCAACCAGCCAGGAGCGGCATCGGACAGCCTGCTTAGCTGACGAACACCGTCTGGCTACTGTCGTCGGAGGTGATGGCCCGAACCGTTTGTTTGCGTGAAGTCGAGAAGGCTCTGGAATCGGTACACCACGCGTAATGCGGGCGGTCAACGTGGCCACTAGACAGGGTGCCAGATCCGATCACCCGCAGGATTGAATGCCTCTACGCACTTCCGGGCTGACGCGGCGTCAGTGACTGTGATGTCATGGTTGGTAGTATCATCGCTTGCGGGAGGTCCAGATGTCCGTGTCCGTACTCTACATGTCGATGTCACTCGACGGCTACATCGCCGGCCTGCATGACGAACCCGCCAATCCCGGTGGGGACGGATTCATGCGGCTGCACGACTGGTATGGATTCCAGTCGCCACCTCCCGTTACGACAGGGAGTGGCTGGGGTGCACGCTTCATGGATGAGGGCATGGCGACGGGCGCAGTCGTTGCCGGCCGCCGTAGCGTGGAGCAGGTGGATTATTGGGGCGGAAACCATCACGGTGTCCCGATCTTTGTGCCGAGTCATCGCCCGCCTGACGCTGCTTCCGCCAGATATCCCATGGTGACGATCGTGAACGATGGGATAGTCAGTGCCATGGAACAGGCGAGGGCCGCCGCGAAGGACAGGGATGTCATGGTGCACGGAGCTTACACTGCGCAACGGGCACTGGAAGCCGGAGTACTCGACGAACTGCAGATTCACCTGATACCGGTCTTGTTCGGTAGCGGCCGTCGACTGTTCGATGTGTTGCCGTTTCGGGTCGAACTGGAAATTGCGAGAGTGATCGACACACCGGAGGCAACACACCTGCGCTACCGGGTCCATACGCGGGGTGCTGTCCAGCCTGCCGGGTGATCTGCAGCGGACTCGGCCACTGGGCATCGCACACAAGCTTGCGCATCAGGGTGCGCGACGGCAGTATGCGATTGTAACCAGGCTGCCGGAGGGATCCACAATGCCGAAGTACGTAATCGAGCGAGAAGTGCCTGGGGCCGGGCGACTGTCGCCTCAGGAGCTGCAGTCCATTTCACAGAAGTCGTGTGGTGTCCTGAAGGAGATGGGGCCTTCTATTCAATGGGTCCAGAGTTACGTCACTGACGACAGGATCTACTGCGTATATGTTGCTCCGAACGAGGAGGCGGTGCGCCAGCACGCCCGGCAGGCGGGGTTCCCGGCGAACGCAGTGTCGCACGTGCACACGATGATAGATCCGACAACAGCGGAGTAGGAAGAACGGTTGGCGGCGAACGACCTGAGCATGCTCCGATGATCCCCGGGGACGCAGATCCAGCGACTGATCCATACCGAGGCCGCCGACCGACGACGCATGAGCGGATGGCCGGCCGTTCCTGGGATATGTCCTACGTCGACGGTCCGGCGCCGTGGGATATTGGTCGACACCAGCCTGCCGTAGTGCGTCTGGCATCCAAGGGAGGATTCACCGGACCGGTGCTCGATGCAGGGTGTGGCACCGGAGAGAATGCCCTGTTCCTGGCTTCACAGGGACTGGAGGTCGTTGGTGTCGACGTTGCTGATACCGCGCTGGCGATGGCGCGCGCCAAGGCCAACGACAGACGACTGGGGGCGGAGTTCGCGGCGATCGATGCGTTCCACCTCAGTCGACTGGATCGAAAGTTTCGGACGGTACTCGACTGCGGGCTGTTTCACTCGCTCGATAGCGACGAACGTGAGGCATATGCAACAAGCCTGACGTCCGTGACAGGAAGCGATGCCCTGTTGTTTCTGCTCTGTTTCAGCGACGTCGGCAGTGATCCTGGTCCCCACCCCGTCACGCAGCAGGAACTGAGAGCGGTGTTCACACCCGACAGGGGTTGGGAGGTTGTCGCCATCGATGCGGATTGCCTGGAGACCAGACTCCGGGAACACTGCTTGCCCGCATGGCTCCTCAGGGCAAGGCGGGTTCCGATCCTCCCGGCCACCAACGGCGCAAGGGGTACCTGACACGGGTGACACGTTGGCGTCGACATGCCGCACGTCGGATGCCTGGGACCGATGAGTGGCGCTGGCCACGCCGCGAGAAAGCCATTTCATTGAAGGGTTAGTACGTCACCAGGGTTGCCGGACAGATCCGTTCCCGTCACTCCCTCCATCCCATGACCCGTACCCACGGTTCGGCGACACGTTCGCTGCCTCAGAGTATGTGCAGGACAGTACTTCCTCTCCTGGCTGCCAGTCTCATCCCGGTGACAGTCCCGGCTCAGGCTCCAGCCGCATGGGCGCCATTCACGAAGACGTTCCAGGCGTATGTCGACAGCGACGGAGTCGTCGGCGCCAGCGTGGTCCTGATGCGAAATGGCCGAGTCGTGGCCCGGTATGACACGGGCGATCAGAATCGTGCTGCCGGAGTACCTGTGGACTCGCTCACCATCTTTCACTGGGGGTCGATCACCAAGTCGCTCACCGCCATCGCCATCATGCAACTGCGCGATCGCGGCAAGCTATCCCTGGATGATCCGATCGTCCGCTGGGTACCGGAGCTGCGTCGGATGCACGATCCGTACGGCATGATGGACAGCATCACCATACGGATGCTCCTGTCTCATACCGCGGGGTTCCAGAACCCCACGTGGACCTGGGGCAACGGAAAACCATGGGAACCATTCGAGCCGACGACCTGGAATCAGCTCACGGCCATGATGCCGTACCAGGAACTCCTGTTCCGGCCAGGCACGCGCTACGGTTATTCCAACCCGGGGTTCATCTATCTGGCCCGGGTAATCGAAAAGATCACGGGTGATCCCTGGGATGCCTGGATTCAGAAGAACATCTTCGCGCCTCTCGACATGACGCGAAGCTACTTTCGCGGAACACCGTACTATCTCGCATCGCACCGGTCACACAACTATTACATCATCCGCGACAGCACCGGCGCGGTACACGTCCAGGACAATGGTGCGGACTTCGATCCCGGCATAACCTCACCCAACGGGGCCTGGAATGCACCCGTCGATGATCTGGTGAAGTATACCGCATTCCTGACGAACGCGGTGATTCCGGGAATGACGCGCGAACGCTACGACGTGGTATTGTCGAGGGAAAGTCTGGCTGAAATGTGGCGCCCGGGCAAGCCGATGTCCCAGGGCTACGAAGCCTCGCCAACGAGCTGGATGGGGCTCTCGTTCTTCGTTCTGGATCGTGGCGGGCAGCGTATCCTGGGACATACGGGCAGTCAGGCAGGTTTCCGGTCGTTCTACTACTTCGACCCGCTGAGCACCATGGCAGTCATAGCGGCATTCAATACAACCAACCAGGTCTCGCCAGCAGGCGAGCTGCAGCGTCGCATGTCCGAAGCGGCACTCGATCTCCTGAAAACGGCGGAATCCAGCTCGCGCCCCTGACGTGAGAAAGCATCGCATGGCATCGGAGAGAAAGGCCAACCTCCTTCGGTTCGGCGCCGCTCTGGCAATCGGAATCGCGGTGCTGACCTGCTCCGGCGCGGGAACTGTCACCGACCCGGACCCTGACGCCCCCACGCGTTCCTGGCGGATGGGATTTTCCGCCATCCCTCCCAGGGTGGACACCGCGGCAGTCCTGCAGGTGCTGGGGATGTGGACGCCACGGGCAGACGCCGCCATCATGCACGTGGATGTTCCCTGGGCGGCACTGCTGAGCGGCATCAGCGCGTCGGACGAGGTCAGGGGCAATGAGTTGAACCTGGCGAATTACTACCGGGCCAGGGACCTCCAGCTCTTCGTCACCATAGACGTGACCAACGGGCTGGACCGTGCCGCTGAATCACCTGCCCTGGTGCAACTGGGAAGGAGTATCACGGAACCCGAAGTCCAGCAGGCATATCGTGACTACGTGAAGGCGATGGCCTCCATCCTGCGTCCAGCATATATCGGCCTTGCCGCGGAAACCAATCTCATCCGTGTGGCCGCGCCGAGGGCGCTATACGAGGCACTGGTCGCGATGGTCAACGCTGCCGCGAATGATCTGACGGCCATGGCCTCCGCTTCGGCTCCATACGTGAGTGTTCAGGTCGAAACCGCGTGGGGCGCGACGGGTCAGGGTACAGCGTTTGTCGGAGTCGAACAGGACTTCCGGGATTTTCCCTTCATGAAGGCCCTGGGATTGTCGTCTTATCCGTATTTCCCCTGGAGCAGACCGGAGGACCTCCCGCCGGACTACTACAGCCGCGTCAGGGGGAACCGCGACATCCCGGTGATGGTCGTGGAGGGAGGCTGGACGTCGGGTTCGGTGGGCAACGTCAATTCGTCGCCGGAGCTTCAGGCGCGCTATCTGCGACGTCAGGCAGCGCTGCTTGATTCAGCACACGCCGTGGCGCTCTTCCAGCTTACCTTCACTGATCTGGATGTATCGTCCTTCAACGTGCCACCAGGATCCATCCTCCCTCTCTTCGCTCAACTGGGAATGGTGGACGTGCAGCTTCGGCCGAAGCCGGCACTGGCAGTCTGGGACAGTCTCTTTCACGTGCGTAGATCCGAACGTCGAAGCCCGCGTCTGTCCGGACGCTGAGGGCGGATACAGAGGGATCCCGGCATTTCCAACCGGACCGGCGCGGGCCTGCACCGGGCCGCAATCTGCGTCAGCGGCCTTCGATGAGCCTGAAGGTGTACTCCAGACGGATGTCGTCCTCCACACTAAGCAGAACGGGAACCCGGGGCTTGGTCAGGCCGAAATCCGCGAACTTGAATGTGGTGGTGGCCTTACCAGTGACCGCATCGTCGCTGAACGTGGCGTCGAAGGTCCACGTGACGGAACGGGTGACGCCTTTCACCGTCAGGTTTCCCGTGACCGAAAAAGTGTGCTGACCGGCTTCAGGTAACGCGCTCAACGTGCTGGTGGTCGGAACAAACGTAACGGTAGGGAACTTGTCGGTTTCCAGGAGGCGGCTGCGAACGTAACCGTCGCGGCGGTCCTTGTCGCTCTTCAGCGTGGACACTCCAACGGTGAAGTTCGACTGTCCGGAAACGATCTTCCCCTGTGTGTCGAAGGCCACCTGACCCTTGATGTCCAGCGTCTCGCCTATCGCGTAGTTCGGGAGATCGAAGCCCACCAGTTGCTCCTGAACATAGTAGCGGGCACTGTTGCCATCGGGTGCGACGAGGAAGACTTGAGTGGCCGGCGAAGCCGAGCCGACTGTCTGGGCGTTCACTGTCGTCACACTCGCCACCAGTGCCAGGATGCCGGCTCCCAGGAACCTCGTATCTGCCTTCAGACCTTTCACGTTGCTCTCTCCTTTGCTTTCCAGGTTTGTCACCCAGGACCGGGCTTGAGTCCCTCGGGTGAGCCTTTTCTCATGGGCTGTGAGACCGACGGGCCAGGCAAACGTTCAGATATTCATGGCGGGACCGTTGACTGAGGCGGTCACTGGTGGGCGGCCCCTCCATCCGGTAGCGTTCGCCCCCGGGATCCAGGCGCTGAGAGGGCACGGCCAGCGGCCGGCGACGGGGACCCGCAATCCGGGACGGGAAGGCGCAGCACGACCGTGGCGGCGCCTTCCGATCGGGGTACCTTCCAGACACCCTTCCATCCGACCGCGGGAAAGACTGGTCCGAGCGGGTCGGCAAATCGTGCGGGATATCACTTCCCCCAGACAGCGAATGTCTCTCATGCGCATCCGTCATCCCCGCGCCCTGGTGGCGCTCCTGGCCACTGGGCTGGCCACAACGTCAGCCCTGGAGGCGCAGGGACCGATTCCGGCGGATCGGCTCGCCGGCATCGAGTTCCGATCGATCGGTCCGGGTCTGGTGACCGGTCGCATCGCTGACGTGGAGATCGATCCCCGGAATCCCAACGTCTGGTATGTCGCGACCGCCTTTGGCGGACTCTGGAAAACCGTGAACCGGGGTGTGTCCTTCGAGCCGATCTTCGACGAAGGACCCTCGTTCACCCTCTGCTGCGTCGAAGTGGATCCCCACAATCCCAACATCGTCTGGCTCGGCACCGGTGAAAACCACAGTCAGAGAAGCGCGCACTTCGGTGACGGCATCTACAAGAGCACCGACGCCGGCCGGACGTGGAAGCGCATGGGCCTGGAGACGTCGGAACACATCGGCAAGATCGTGATGGACCCGCGGAACTCCAATACTGTCTGGGTGGCATCGCAGGGTCCTCTCTTCTCGGCGGGGGGTGAACGCGGCCTCTACAAGACAACCGATGGAGGCGCCACCTGGACGGCATCTCTCACCATCAGCGCGAACACCGGCGTAACCGATCTCGTTCTGGATCCGAAGAATCCGGATGTGATCTACGCAGCAGCATACCAGCGCCGGCGTCACGTGGGACAGGCCATCGGCGGTGGACGCGAGGCCGGCATCTTCAAGTCGACCAACGGCGGTCGATCCTGGTCCCGCCTGACGAATGGTCTCCCCAGGTGCGATATCGGACGTATTGCCCTTGCCATCGAAGGACGCCGGAATCCCACCGAGATCTACGCACTGGTTCAGGCGCAGGGTGGGCAGGGTTTCTACAAGTCCACAAATGGTGGAGCGAGCTGGGTGCGATACGGAAAGCAGGAAGCCAGCGGCCGGAGCGGTTTCAGCGGTGGTGGTCGGGGTGGCCGCAGCGGCGGACGCGGGAATGCAATCACCGACAGTCTGAACGTCAACTGTGCCGGATCCTCGGTGGCGCTGGATACCGCGAAGTACAACTGGTACTCGGCGGGCGCCGATCAATACTACTCGGAGCTGTTCATCGATCCCGCGCGACCTGGCACCATGTATTCAGTGAACACCAACCTGCTGAAGAGCACTGACTACGGCGCAACCTGGGCCAACACCGGATGGGATCAGGGGAATGACAACCCCATGCATGTGGATCATCACGAGGTGGAGTTCGATCCCACGGACAAGGATCACCTGTTGGTCGGCAACGACGGCGGGCTTTACGAGACCTACGACAATGGAACGACCTGGCGATTTTTCGCCAATCTTCCCGTGTCGCAGTACTATCGGGTGGACGTCAACAATGCGCGCCCGTTCTACTACGTATGCGGCGGCACTCAGGACAACTTCTCGATGTGCGGCCCGTCCCGTACCAGCAACCCGTGGGGTATTCGCAACTCCGACTGGTTCATAGTGGCAGGTGGGGATGGCTTCCAGGCCCGCGGCGACCCGCAGGATGACAACATCTTCTACGCCGAGTCGCAGAACGGAGGGTTGAACCGGTACGACACCCGTACCGGGCGCGGGCAGGGAATCCGTCCCAACCTGAGCCAGTCACGGCAGGGCAGGGCGGGCGGTCGGGGTGGATCAGCGGACTCCGCCGGTGGACGCGGTGGAGGCGGAGGTGCTGCCGCCGATACGACGCAGCGGAGTGCGGGTACCGGACGTGTCGGTGGACCGGCAGATCGCTGGAACTGGGATGCGCCGCTCATCATCAGCCCCCATCTGAACACGCGGCTGTATTTCGGGAGTCAGTTCCTCTACCGCTCGGATGACCGGGGAGATCACTGGACGCGCATCAGTCCGGACCTTTCGCGCAACCTCGATCGGGATACGCTCCCTATCATGGGGAAGGTCTGGCCTCAGGGGTCCGTGGCGCTCAACGTGTCCACCACCAACCTGAGCAACATCGTCACCATAGACGAATCCCCGGTTTACGAGGGGCTGATCTGGATCGGAACGGACGATGGTCTGGTGCAGGTGACCGAGGATGGAGGGACAACGTGGCGCCGTATGGAAAAGTTTCCGGGCGTCCCTGAGTTCACCTATGTATCGGACGTGTTTGCATCGGCGCGTGATGCAAATACGGTGTTCGTGGCCTTCAACAACTGGCAGCGGGGTGACTATGCGCCGTACCTGGTGCGCAGCACCGATCGTGGACGGACCTGGGTCAACATCTCGGGGAACCTGCCCACGAAGCACGATGTGTGGTCAGTGATACAGGATCACGTGAACCCGAATCTGCTGTTTGCGGGTACCGAGTTCGGCGTGTTCGTCTCGGTGGATGCCGGGTCGAACTGGACGAATTTGCGGGGTGGACTGCCATCGATACAGGTGCGCGACATGATGGTACAGAAGCGCGAGACCGACCTCGCGATTGCCACCTTTGGCCGCGGTTTCTACATACTCGATGACTATAGCCCGCTTCGGGAGATCAGCAACGAGACACTGAGTGCAGACGCCTGGCTGTTCCCGCTGCGCCATGCGTACTCGTTCAATTCAACCGGACTGAGTCCTGATGGGAGTGCAGGCATCGGCACGCTTTCGGGCAATTACCAGCGGCCCAACCCACCCTTTGGTGCCGTCTTCACCTATAACGTGAATGCCGTGTTCCCGGACAGCGTGAAGCTGGTACTGACCATACAGAACACGGCGGGGGAGCAGGTTCGTCGGTGTGAACTCGACAAGACGCCAGGTCTCCGGAGGGTTGCCTGGCCTCTGACGATGGACACGAGCTCGGAGGATGACGGCAGCGTTGATACGGGAGGCGTTGACGAAGAAAGGGGTACTGGCACCGCGGCGTCGTCTGACAGTACCGCACGGGCACCCTCGATTCCCTCCTGCTCGGCGGAAGCGGCGGGTAGCCGCGGTGGTCGGGGTGGTGGTGCGAGGCGGGCACCGACTGGCTATTACACGGCCGCACTGGGCACGATGCGAGGGACGCAGGTCACGGCGGTGGGGAAGGCGCAGTCATTTCTGGTCAAGTGACGCGGTAAGCGGGAAGCATGGTCAGGGGGATGTGATTTCCGAGTGTCGATTCAGATGTCAACCGCATACGGCAGGAACCAATGAAAGGGCTCTCCAGCACCATAGTCATTCTGGCCACGTGGCTGGTGGCGTGTTCCCGTACGACGGTTTCGGAGCCTGACGGCTTCGCCGTCTACAGCCTGGTTCAAGCCGCGGACTCAGTACCGCTACACCCTGGGAGACAGGTTCGGGTGGGTACGCTGTGGCTTACCTTCACCGGTGTGAAGTCGGACTCGCGGTGCCCGTCAGACGTGGTTTGCGTATGGGCAGGGGACGCTGTTGCTTCCATACAGGCTGACCCGCCCTGCATCAAGGAAGGCTGTGAGGCGGCGTCCATGCTGATGGAGCTGCATACCAATCTGGATCCCCGAGAAGCAGCGTACTTCGGCTACACCGTCAGGTTGATCTCTCTCAAGCCATATCCGGTGTCGACGCATCCGATCGACCCGGACAGGTATGTAGCCTGGGTGCGGGTGACCAATTGATCAGCGCGCAAGGAGCTGCGCGATCATGTCGTCGAGAACCCGTGTACTGCGGATCCATCGTGCCACGATCACCAGGTCGTTGATCGGATCGACGTAGATGATGTTGTTGCCGGCACCCAGGTGATAGAACGCTTTCTCCGGAGCCCTGGGGAGAGCCTTTCGTCCGGTGTTCAGAAAATGGTTCATGAAGCCGTAGCCGTCGTTTGCCTCGCCGGGCGTGGTCGCCATCTGGAACCAGGCATCGGAGTAGATCTGCTGATCGCCCCACTTCCCCCGATGCAGTGTCAGATAGCCGAAGCGGGCCATGTCCCGGGCACTGATGATCATGCCGCCGCCCCAGTGGCCACCGCCGGAAACGGACTGCACGAGCTGGCCATCGAGGACGATCCATGAGTTGTCGTATCCGTACCAGCGCCAGGTGTTGGATGCACCAATGGGATCCATCACGTATTCGCGCAGGACTTGCGGGAGTGGTCTGCGCCACACGCTGAGGGCGGCCAGCGCCAGCGCGTTCACCCGGACGTCGTTGTACTTGTAGACCGTGCCAGGATCGTACCGGGTCCGGGTCTGCCACTGGGTGGTATCGGGTATCGGCCGGTCTGCCCAGTCCGGCTTGCCCCACAGGGTTCCCTGCCAGTCACTCGTCTGACGCAGGAGGTGATCCCAGGTGATTTTCCGGTTGTGTTCGGATTCGAACGGTTCCAGAAAGGCGAAGGCATCGTACGCTCTGCCGGTGACATTCGGGGGACGATATGCGGAGTCGAGTCCAACGTGGTCGGGTGGAACGGTGACGATGGGCGATGCGTTCCCCGGCGGACCCTTCAGCGCCAGAATCGGCGCCATGTAGTTGCGGACCGGATCGTTGACGTCACGTATCATCTTCCGATCCCATGCGAGCCCCACAGTCGTCGAGAGGAAGCTCTTGGTCACACTGTTGGTGATGTCGACGCGATCCGGGTCTCCCCATTCGGCGACGATGTAGCCGTTCTTTATGATGAGCCCGGTTGCTCCACCCCGGTCGCGGAGTGGGCCCACTGCTTCACCGTAGGGTTCCCGTCCGAATGAGCGTCGATGGTTCTCCAGCAGATTGCGTGGGGAAGTGGCCTCGCCCGCGATAGCCAGCTTGACTGCCGAGTCGACGGCAGTCTGTGACAGGCCCACCTGTGCCGGCGTTCGGTGTTCCCAGGAGCCGCGCGGTGGGAAGTACGATTGCGATGCGACTGGCGAGGCCAGGCTGACGGTTGCGATCGCACAGATGGTGGCGACGCTGGAGAACCGGCGATTGCGCATTGTGCCTTACCGTCCGTCCGGAGGGATTGAGATGCGCGCCAATATCCGGGCACACGTCCGGAAACGCCAGCAGGCGGCCACCAGGCGGATCGGCGGAGAAGGTGCTGACTTTGATTCCCGTCGATCATTGGAGCCGCGTCACGGAAGGCGGCGGCGTCGCGGCGGATTTCCGGCCGGATTTGTCACACCGGCCGGAAAGCGTTCATGACGCAGCTCAGAGAGCGGCCTCTTCCGTGGCTTCCTGATTCTTCTTGCCGGGCGGCCGTCCGCGATTGCGCTGCACGGGAGGTTCGGCCAGTCTGGCGAGGCGATGCTTATAGAAGCTCACCACCCTGGGTCGCACCGAAGCCTTGGTGTCGCTCTTGGAAGCGCGAAAAGGTGCGTAAACCTGGGAGTCGCCGGAGACCTGGAACCACCACCATGCTTCTTCGATGGGGCCGGCCGGGCTTCTGACCTGGCACTTGTAGGTGCGGTCGCCGTCGGCGAACTCAAAAGACTCGATCATCTTCCGCCTCGTCACGGGTGAACCGGAATCTAACCGTTTCGGGCTGGTTCCTGACCCCCTCAAATCATGCCAGATTTCCCAGGTTGAGGACTTGCGGATGGGATCACGAGTCCACCCGCCCGGTGCCGCCTCAACCGGTTCCACTCTCACCCCGATCGTCATGGAACTCCACCGCGTCGTTCCCGTCGCTCTGCTCATTGCCACGCCGCTCCTGGCGCAGGCGCCTGCCAATGGTTCCGCGGGCTTTTATCGGTTTCCGGCCATCCGTGGCGACCTCGTGGTTTTTGCCGCCGAGGGAGACCTGTGGAGCGTGGCGGTATCGGGAGGCCTGGCGCACCGGATCACCACCCATGCCGCCGAGGAGAGTTCCCCGGTGATTTCCCGGGACGGTCGCACCCTGGCATTCACGGCGCGGTATGAGGGCCCGGCCGCACTGTATACGATGCCGATCTCGGGTGGCTCACCCATCCGGTGGACGTATGATGGCGATGCGGCGACTGCCACGGCGTGGACGCCCGACGGCAGGCTGGTGTATACGACGCTCAGCTACAGCACGATTCCGAAGCCATCGATGGTGCAGATCGATCTCCGTGACAGCACCCGGAGGCTGATTCCGCTGTCGAATGCATCCGAGGGGACGTACGACGCGAGTGGTCGCACCCTGTTTTTTTCGCGGCCCTACTTCCACAACAACGTTACCAAGCGGTACACGGGTGGCACTGCCCGCGATGTGTGGCGTTTCCGGGAGGGGGACGCCGAGGCTACAGAGCTGACCGGAGATTACAACGGTGAGAGCCACTCACCGATGTGGTGGAACAATCGGGTCTATTTCGTGAGTGATCGCGATGGCACGATGAACATCTGGTCGATGAATGAGGATGGCAGCGACAAGAGGCAGATCACTCATCATTCGGGGTGGGACGTCCGGTCTCCGTCTCTCGACGACGGCCGTATCGTCTATCAACTGGGCGCTGACCTGTGGATTCTGGATGTGGCCAGTGGACAGACGAAGATGATTCCCATCCGGCTTTCCACCGATCTGGACCAGTTGCGTCAGAAGTGGGTGAGCGATCCAATGGACTACCTGTCTTCCGCCCACCTTTCACCCGACGGTGACCGCGTGGTGCTGACATCGCGGGGGCGGGTCTTCGTGGCGCCCGCGAAGAGTGGCCGGCTGGTGCGGGCGGCACGAAAGGACAGTGTCCGCTTTCGGGATGCGGTGTTTGCGCCGGACGGAAAATCACTCATCGCGCTTTCCGACGAGACGAAGGAGCTGGAGTTCACCCGCATTCCGGCCAATGGCGTGGGCAATGACCAGCCATTGACCAGTGGTGGCCACATCCTGCGCTTTCAGGGGAATCCGTCGCCGGACGGAAAGTGGCTTGCCTGGTCCGACAACAACCGCGACCTCTGGGTCATGAACCTCGGCACCCGGGAGATGAAGAAGGTGTCGTTGAACCGGGAAGGCATCAATGGCATGTCCTGGTCCCCGGACGGGCGCTGGCTTGCCTGGCAGGCGACGGCCCTGAACTCATTCCAGCAGATAATGATCTACAGCGTGGAGTCAGGGCGCAGCGTGGAGCTGACTTCCGATCGAACGAACAGTTATTCCCCGGCGTGGGACCCGAAGGGTGACTACATCTATTTCCTTTCGGACCGGAATCTGCGATCCCTGGTGGGTGCGCCCTGGGGCAATCGCCGACCGGAGCCGTACTTCGACAAGGAGATCGAGATCTATCAGGTGGCGCTTCGTTCCGGTCTAAGGTCACCCTTCCTGCCGGACGACGAACTGCATGACGTCACTGCGCCGGGCCGGCCCAGGACGGACACCACGGCAGTGCGTCCAGTGCAGATAGAGCTGGAGAATCTGCCGTTGCGTATCCGGAAGGTTCCGGTGCCATCGGGCAACTATCAGTGGCTGGCGGCCAATGGCGAGACGCTGTTCTACACTTCGACTGGGTCGGGGGCCGGAGCAACCACGGATCTCGTGGCGCTCAAGATCGGCAACGAGAAGCCGGAGCCCGTGGTGGTCGTGGACGCCATTCGTTCGGCTGAGCTCTCCGCCAACGGCAGGAAGCTGCTGGTTCGCAAGGGTACGGCGCTCCACGTGATCGATGCCCGGGCGGCCAAGGTGGGCAACCTGAACGACAGTCGTGTGGATCTCTCGGGGTGGAGCTTCCCCATCGACGTGCGGGATGATTTCCGGCAGATCTTCGTGGACGCCTGGCGTCTGGAGCGTGACTGGTTCTACGACCCCGGAATGCATGGCGTGGATTATCAGGCCACGCTCGACAAGTACCTGCCGCTGGTGGCGCGCGTCACCACGCGCGATGAACTCAGCGATCTGATCGGCTGGGCGGTGGGCGAGCTTTCGGCGCTCCATACGGCGGTGCGCGGTGGTGATCTGCGTCGGGGGGACGAGAATGTTTCCGTGGCGACGCTGGGAGCACGTCTCATGAGAGATGCCGCGAGGGGAGGGTATCGCATCGACTACATCTATCGGAGCGATCCTGAGTACCCCGATGAACGGTCGCCCCTGGCCGATCCCGCACTTGGCGTAAAGGCTGGCGACATCATTACTGCCGTGAATGGAACGCGGACGCTGTCAGTGGAGGATATCGGTGTCCTGCTGAGGAATCAGGTGAACCGGCAGGTGCTCCTCACGATCGGTGACGGAGAACTGGCCCGGGAGATCGTGGTTACCCCGACCGGTAACGAGAGCAATCTCCGCTATACCGACTGGGAGTACACCCGCCGGCTCCGTACGGAGGAGAAGAGCGATGGAGCCATAGGCTACGTGCACCTGCGTGCAATGGGGACCAACGACATCAACCAGTTCTACCGGGAGTTCACTCCGGTCTTCAACCGGCAGGGGCTCATCCTCGACATGCGTCATAACCGGGGTGGCAACATCGACAGTTGGGTTCTGGAGATGCTGCTGCGAAAGCCCTGGATGTACTGGAAGGATCGCGCTGGGGAACCTTACTGGAACATGCAGGGTTCCTTCCGCGGGCACATGATCATGCTGGTGGATCAGGAGACCGCGTCGGACGGTGAGGCGGTGGCGGAGGGTTTCCGTCGCCTGGGTCTGGGTCCGGTGCTGGGTGCCCGCACATGGGGTGGTGAGATCTGGCTCAGCGGGGTAAACACGCTCAGCGACGGTGGGGTGGCGCGTGCACCCATGAGTGGAGTGTATGGTCCGGAAGGGAAGTGGCTGATCGAGCAGGAGGGTGTGATCCCGGATATCGTGGTGGACAATCTGCCGCATGCCACGTTCATGGGTCAGGATGCGCAGCTGGATGCCGCGATCGACTGGCTGAAGAAGAAGATCGCCGAGGATCCCCGGCCGGTGCCGAAGCCTCCGCCGTATCCGAGACGGGCCTTCAAGTACCCACCTCCCCGCTGATCGTATCCCGCTTCCCTCTTCCCGCTTCCCTCTTCCCGATCAGTTCCAGGGTTTCCAGCCGATCAGGCCCCACCAGGTGAAGTAGGCTGCGCCGGCCGCGTGCATCAGCATGAGGCCGCGGGCAGTCCACAACGAAACTCCTTTCCAGAACCCTACACCCCCGTGTGAACGAAGCAGGAGAAGCAGACCGAAGACCGCTGCCGCGAGATACAGCAGGCAGCCGGCATAGATGCTTCCGCTGACCGGTGTCAGGTTCCCGAGATCGGAGATCCCGGCACCGATCAGCATCATGAGGGCGAGTGGAGCGGTGGTGGCCAGCGAAGCCAGCATGGCTGTTCGCCACATCCAGCGAGCGTTACCCGAAGGGGGCGGACGCTTTCTGAGCCGCCTGACGAGTGCGCGGACGGGAACGAGGGCCAGAGCCACCAGACCCAGCAGCACCGCGACGACCCAGGCCGCGGCGGCACCAAGTTCCAGGAGGGCCTGGAAGGAGCCAACACGGGTGAAGGACGTCGGAAGTCCGAAGTTCACCTCCATGGCCTGGGGGCGACCGTTCTCCGGGTCCCGGAGGAACGCCAGCGTTGCCACTGATTCCCCGGGCCGCCGGAAGCGCAGGCTGTCCACCGCAACCAGCTTTTCCGGTGCGTCCATGACGGTACCTGAGAGCAGGGTGTCGGACACGATGCGGACGGACGTCAGTCCGATGATGCGCTCCAGGAACTGGAGGTGTTGTATGCGAGGAGATACCGGCCGATACCAGCCGCGGAACTCAGCGGCCACTTCAACAGGGACGGGAACCGGCTGTGGCTCCGGGGGCCGGGGGAGATCCCGCGTCAGATAGCCCCGAATCAGTTTCCGGATCTCTCCGAAGGCCGTCCCGTTCCCGGAGTTGATCTGCATGGCATACCCGATGCCTTCGTCAGGAATGTAGCTCATGTCCGACAATCCACCTTCCACCCCGCCATTGTGCTCCGTCCAGACGAATCCAGTCGTGTCAGAGGCCCGGTAGAGGTGCAGCCCATAACCCACGGTCAGGCCAGCCCTGGTTCCGATCCAGGTTTCCGAGCGCTCCATCCGATCGATGTCCTCCCCTGCGACCACCACGGTGTCACCCACGGTGCCGCGGTTCAGGAGGAAACGTACGTACTGGGCCATGTCGCTTGCGGCGGCGTTGATGGAACCCGCGGGCCGGATGAAGACATGCCAGTATGGATAGGGCGTCCGTCCATCGTTCCGATATAACGTGGCAGCGGAAAGGTTAGCGGTGTCCGGAAAGAAGTACGTCGCGGTGTGCATACCGATGCGATCGAACAGCCGCTCCTGAACGACCTGTTCGAAAGATTTCCCTTCGATCACCTCGATGATGCGGGCCACAATCGCCGGTCCGGTGTTGCAGTACGCGAAGCGGGTACCCGGCCTCCAGCGCGAAACGCGTGTAGTCGAGTCCAGAGCCAACCCCTCGGTCAGCGTGAGCGGCTTCGGATCGTTGTTGGCGTAGGTCATCAGCGAGTTGTCATCGAAACCCGAGGTGTGCTCCAGCAGATGGACTATCCGGATGGGATCGGTCTCCTCCCAGTCGTTCTGGTACCAGAATTGAGGGAGATACTTCCGGATGGGGTCGTTTATCGAGAGCTTGCCCTCGCGCTGCAGCTGGAGCGCTGCCAGTGCGACGAATGCCTTGGACGTGCTGCCGATCCGGAACAGAGTCGCCGCATTCGCGGGTAACTCTGGCTCCACACGGGCAAGCCCCAGACCCCCGGTGTACACGACGGTGTCATGCCTGACGATGGCCAGTCCGGCACCCGGTACCTTCAGTGAGTCGAGTACTTCCCGGATCCGTGCTTCGAGCTCCGGTATGGTGGCCGGGGGGAGGAAAGGGGGGGCCGTATCCGCCGGGATCCGAACCCCACCGGTCGAAACCACGTTGTGGCTTGCGGGATCGCTCCCACCAAGTGCGATAACCATGACCGCCGCCGGCATCCATCGCATGGTGCCCCCGTGGATCCATTGTGGACTCGTCAGAAAGGTACGCTGTCGGTTGCCCTGTTGCGCCTCGCTTCCCGCTTCCCGCTTCCCCCTTCCCGCTTCCCGCTTCCCGCTATTTGAGTGGGTAGTGCCGTCGGAGAAACAACTGTTCCGCGATGAGAGCGGAATATGGCAGGCCTGGAGGATCCAGGACGACAACCATCGTGCCGGACTGAATCCGCTTCATCTGGCCAGTGACCTCGAACTCACCCACGCTCCGGAAATGCACCGTCCCGTTCACAACCTCGCCCACGGCAGGTGCATGGCCGGGGGCTGGCGCATAGCGTATTCCCCGCTCCGACGCTTCGTGGATGCGCATGCGCAGATCGCCGACCACGAACACGGCCAGGTCCCCCAGAGGGAACAAGAGCCGGTAGTACTGCCGTTCGTGATTCCAGGACATTTCCCTCAGCTCACTGGAGGTGTGCGGTCGTCGGGTGCTGCGAAGTTGGACAGGAAGAGCCGTTCTTCCGGCGAAAGCGCTGACATGCCGTGCGCCGAAATCTTGTCCAGGATGCGGTTCACCTCATCGCGGTTCACTTCATGCACCTTCTGCAGGTCGACCTGTGGCCGTCCGGTGAACTTGAGTTCCCGCGCCGGCGGTCCGCTGGTGGCCTTGCGGCGGAACGCCTGTCGGTTCCGTTGCAGCCATTTGAGGTACAGAAATGCTCCGGCGTAACCGCCCAGGTGGGCGAAGTGCGCCACTCCGCGTCCCCCACCCGAGAGCCCGCTGTACAACGACAGTGCCGTGGTGATTATCACCAGCATCCGGGCGGGGACCGGGATTATTCCCCAGATCATGATCTGATCGTGGGGCCAGAACCAGGCAAACGCGAGCATCACCCCGAATACCGCCGCGGAAGCGCCGAGTACCGCCGCTGAGGGCGATGTGACAATGGAGGCGATGGCACCGGTGATTCCGCTGATGAAGTACAGGATCAGGAAGGACCGGCTCCCCAGGCGTTCCTCGACGCGGGGACCGAAAAAGAACAGGGCGATCATGTTGAACGCGATGTGCATCAGGCCCGCGTGCAGAAACATGTAGGTAATGATCGTCCAGGGTCGGACCAGCACCAGCTGCGGCACCAGAATGAGCGCATCAGTGGTCCCCCGAACGGTGTTCTGGAGGAAGTACAGTGCGACGTTGATGGTCAGCAGGATGCGGACGTAGCGGGTCACGACGGCATGGACTCCGTGATTCGGCGGCGGGACTGAAGTTCGTAAGATCGTCAGAGGTGACCCGAAGTCGCCAGACAGATGGAGAAACCGCGGGAAGCGGGAAGCGGGAAGCGGGAAGCGAGGGAAGCGGGAAGCGGGAAGCGGGAAGCGGAGGGAAGCGGAGGGAAGCGGAGGGAAGCGGAGGGAAGCGGAGGGAACCGGAGGGGGCTATTCCGCGTGCACCGCTTGTCCCCTCGGCCTCAGTACCGGGCGTCCGTGCTTCACCAGGAGCAGCAGTGGCAGCGTCGCCGCAAGGATGAGGCCACTGAGCAGGTACACCTTGGAAAACGCGATGGCGCTGGCCTGACCCAGGAGCTGGCGGTCCATGATCGACAGCGCGGCCTGATGGGCCGTACCGGCATCCATCCCCCGGCCCATCAGTGCGTGCGTGAGGCCGTTGAGACGCTGGAGGGTGGCTGGATCGGTTGCGGAAAGGTGGGCACCCAGCGCGTCGCGTGCCTGCGTGGTGAATCGTGTCAACAGCGTCGCCATCCCGGCAATCCCGAAGGAACCGCCCAGTTGGCGAAAGAAGTTGGATATGGCAGTTCCATCAGGGAGTTCGCGATGATCCAGGTCGGCGAGCGTGATGTTGCTCAGCGGCACGAACATCAGGCCCAGCCCCAGGCCGCGGAGCACCAGCGGCCAGAAGAAGTCCCGCGCCCCCGCCTGCGGCGTGACGAGCGACAGCTGCCACATGGCAATGCCGAACAGCGTCACGCCCACGGCAATCATTGCACGACCATCGACGTGGTTGGTGAGTTTTCCGGCCAACGCCATGGACAACGCGGTCATGATTGCTCCGGGCAGGATCACCAGGCCGGTCTGCCAGGCCGACATTCCCAGGTTCTGCTGGAGGAATACCGGCAGCACGAATATCGATCCGAACAACCCGATGCCCACCACAACGCCGATCAACACACCGATCCACACGTCCCGGTGCCGCAGCACGCGGAAGTTTATGATCGGGTGATCTATGACGAGTTCCCGCCACACCAGAACGATGGCGCCAACAACTCCCACCACCGCCAGTGTGGTCAGCACCGGCGAGTTGAACCAGTCATCGCGCTGGCCGTGTTCCACGAAGTACTGCAGTGCGGTCACACTCACGGCCAGGATGGCGATCCCGGGAAAGTCGATCCGCTGGGCCTTCGTCTGATGGGCAGCATCGTGGACGAAGGTCATGACCATCAAGGCGGCTCCCGTCCCGATCGGCAGGTTGATATAGAAGATCCAGGGCCAACTGTAGTTGTCCGTCAGCCACCCGCCCAAGGTTGGCCCGATCGTCGGGCCAACCATGACTCCCAGACCGAACAGCGCCATGGCGGTCCCCACTTCCCGACGGGGGAATGCCTCGAAAATGATGGCCTGTGAGGTGGCCATCAGCGCCCCGCCGCCAATGCCCTGCACCACTCGCCAGAAGATGAGCATCGACAGCGTGTTCGACGCGCCACAGAAGAACGACGAGATCGTGAAGATCAGGATCGATGCCGTGAAGTAGCGCTTGCGGCCAAAGAATCCCGATAGCCAGGCGGTCATGGGGATGACCACCACACTGGCCAGGATGTATCCGGTGGATACCCAGGCGATCTCGTCGATGCTGGCGCCCAGCTCTCCCATCATGTGCGGGATCGCCACGTTCACTATGGATGTGTCGATCACCTGTATGAGAGATGCCAGGATCGCGGCCAGCGCGATCATGTATCGATGCGGGTCTCCCTCGTCCCGGTCGCGATCCATGGCTGCTGCCGGCGTCAGCTCGCCGATCACGGTACTGCCCATCGTTGTACTCGTCACGGGCCCGGGTCAGCCGATGCGGACGCTGGCTTCTACCGACATCCCCGGTCGAAGGGGCTGATTCTCGCCGCACCGCTCCGTCAACTCGATACGGACGGGCACGCGCTGCACCACCTTGGTGAAATTGCCGGTGGCGTTGTCCGGTGGTATGAGAGCAAAACGGGCACCGGTGGCAGAACTGATGCTTTCCAGCCGGCCGCGAGCGTGACACCCCGGATAGGCATCCACGGAGAGTTCCACTTCCTGACCGGGTCTCATGGGGGCAACCTGGGTTTCCTTGAAGTTCGCAGTCACCCAGATGCTGTCGCTCGCAACAATCGAGAGCACCGGTTGCCCCGGCTGCAGCAACTGACCCACATCGACTGATTTCCGGGAAACCGTTCCCGAGGCCGGGGCCAGGACCGCGGCATGGCTCAGTTGCAGTGCCGCGTTGTCCCGCGCCGCCTTCGCCGCCTCGTAACGGGCGCGAGCCATGCGCAGACCGGCCTCGGCGCCGGTCACACCGGCACCCGCTGCCTCCACCTGCCGCTCGAGCGCAGCCACTTCGGTCCTGGCCGCTTCCAGGGAACCCCGCGCCACATCCAGTGCCTGACGGGATACGATCTGCTTCCCGGCAAGTCCATCGACGCGATCGAACGCGTCCTGCGCCAGTTGGGCGCGACTTCGTGCTCCTTCCAGCTGTGCTTCCAGGGCAGACCGCTGCCTCCTGGAAACCTCGATCTGGGCGACTGCCTGGCCCACGACATCGCCACTCCCCAGCGACGCCCTCGCGGCAGCCAGTTCGGCGTCGGCCTGCGCCAGTCGAACCCGGAGCTCTGAATCATCCAGCACGAGGAGTGTGTCGCCACGATGTACTTCCTGATTCTCCATGACGGCGATGCGGGCGACGTAGCCGCCAACCTTGTTGAGCACCGGAATGATCCGGCCATCTATCTGTGCGTCCTCGGTGGATTCATGAGTACGCGAGTGTTGCCACCTGTCATAGCCCCACCGCGCCGCGAATACGAGGACAACCGCACCCAGAACAAGGACCAACGCACGACGATTCATTTCTGTGGTGTTTCGGAAAGACGACCCTCGGCGCGGGCCAGTGAGATGTGCGCGTACCGGAGCGCCGTCTCGGCATCGATCAACTGGGCACGCGATCCGGTCAACGAGAGGAGAGCCGTGATGACGTCCGCATTGCCTGCGACGCCGGCCTGAAAGCGATCCTGCGCCTGCGCCAGCTCGGCTTCCGCGAGACGAAGTCGTTCCTGGGCAAGAGAGACCTGCTCGGAGGCAGAACTGATGTCTATGAGTGCCGCGCCTACTTCAAACCGCACCTGCTCAGAGACGTCTGCAAGCCTCAGTTCGGCAGCCCGCAGTGCCATGGTCTGTTCATCCACCCGGCCACTGATGCGCCCGCCCTCCAGGATGGGAACGGAGAGCTGCAGTCCGAATGCGTAGGTTCTGAGCAGGTGAGACCACGCCCGACCGGTGTAACCCTGGTCCACGAAGGCGCCCACGACCGGCAGTCGGGCAGCCGCCGCGGCGTCACGCGCGAGTCGTGCGGATTGCACACCCGCCGCGGCTGCGCGAAGCTCGGGACGCAGCTTCAGTGCATCGGTCATGGCCGACTGCAGCGATGGCACGGACGGTTGTGGTGCTTCCAGTGAATCCAGCAGGACCAGCGATCGGGTGAGCGCTACACCGATCGCCCGTCTGAGAGACAGCTGTGCCTGGAGTCGTTCATTCCGTGCGGCGGCAAGCTGGGTGCGTACCCCGGCGAGCTGGGCCTCCGCGCGGGTCACGTCGAGGCCGACACCGACGCCCGCGGCAAGCGCGTCGCGGGCCATCATGACCAGTTGGGCGGCGGCGGAGGAATCCGCGGCGCGCGCCGTCAGGATGGCGTCGGCGCGCAGGGCACGCAGGTAGGCTGCGGCTGCGGTGAGAGCCACAATATCCCGGGCGACTCCGCTTCCTGCATCCGCGGAGTCAGCGGCCACCTCGGCACCCCGGAGGCGGGCGCGGGCGCCCGGATCGTAGAGAGTCATGCCGAGTCGGGCCCGCACGTCGACGGTACGTACGGGCCCTATGATGGAGCCATTGCTGTCGAAGCCGGGGAAGGCGAGTCCGAAGGAGGCGGTGTTGTAGGTGCGCGAGCCGTCGGTGATCTGCGCGCCCAGGGCAGGCAGCAGGTCCGCGCGGCGCTGGGACACCCGCGCCTGGAGTTCATCCGCGCGGAGACCTGCGAGTTGGGCTGCGATGTTCTGCTCGCGGGCGAGGTTGATGGCATCCTGGAGCGACAGTCGCAGCGGAACATCCTGGGCGCGTGCGGTAGCCGGAGCGACGAGCAGGAGGGCTGCTGCTGTCCGGATTGCCCGTCCTGCGGCGAGGCCTGTCATGGCTTCCGTTTCGCGGCCGGGGGTGATTCCAGCCACTGTTTCAGGGCATGGGCAGTGAGTTCACTGAGCTGGGCGCAGGCGTCAGTGAAGGCATCGAGCCGTCGGGTGACGGCGGGAGGCGCCGCGGTGAGGGATGAGCGCGCGTCGGCGACGCAGTGCTGCAGTTTCTGGAGTCGGTTCAACCGGTGTTGCATGGTACGACCGAAGACATCCTCGGAGATGCGGTAGTAATCGCGGCGATCGGCGGGGTGGCTGACCTTCTCGATGACGCCCTTTTCTTCCAGGAGCCGAGTGTTGATGCTGACGCTGGGTTTGCTGACGCGGAGCCGTGTGGCGATGTGGTCCAGGCAGATGTCGCCATCGGTGATGAGGAGGAGCGCGACGATCCGGCCACCGATGCGGGGGAGGCCATCGGCCGCCATGATGAGGCCCATTTGTTCTATGAAGCCATCGGCGGCCTCGGCTGCCTTCCGGCTTGAGAAAGGTTTGTGCTTATCGTTTATCACGTACTAAACGTACTGCGGGAAGTGGAAAGGTGGAAGCGGGAAGCCGTGAGTGCGAGGCCGCTTCCCGCTTCCCCCTTCCCGCCTCCCGCTCAGTCCGGCCAGACGTTGTCTTTCGTTTCGTGGTCCGGAAACCGGCCAAATGGATCCAGCGTGATCTTCCGGATGCCCCGCCCGCCGAAGTCCAGCCGTGCGGTGTAGGTGCGTTTCCCGCTGAACCAGACGTCCACCGGATAGGTCACGATGGCGGTCGTGGCGTCCACCATCCTGGCATTCTCCATGTTCTGGATGGCAGGTCCGTTGGGCTCGAACTCCACCTTCAGGACCACGGGTGAAGGCATCTGGCCGGCCTGTTCCACCGTGACCAGAGTCCGCGGACCCTCCGTGGTCACCGACTTGATGGCGCCGTCAACCGATTCGTTGGTGAAAAGCCAGTAGTACCAGAACCAGCCCAGGTCCCTTCCCAGTTCATTCTGCATGAAGAACATGTAGTCCCAGGGAGACGGGTGCTTGAATGCCCAGACGTGGGCATATTTGCTCTGAGCCGCCTGGACGGCGCTGTCGCCAACGATCCCACCGAGCATGGACAGCATCAGCGGGGTCTTGCGATAGGTCTGGAAGCTGTACATCGGACCCGCCCAGTTGGCGGGCCACATCATGGGCGCTTCCCATTCGTCGCCCTGGGTGCGCCCGTAGCTCTGCCCCAGTCCGTCCAGGTCCGCCTTCTTTCCTTCGGCGTCGGCGTCGGACAGGATGTTCATGTACTGGTTGAATCCCTCGTCCATCCAGCCGTACCAGGTCTCGTTGTTGCCGACCATCATTGGCCACCACTGGTGCCCTGCTTCGTGGTCAGCAGCACCCCGGTTGGAATTGATCACCATGGGGTACTCCATTCCCGCGCTGGGTCCATCCTGCAGCGTCAGCTGCGGGAAGGGGTATGGCGCCCAGAGCTTCGAGTAGAACTCCAGCGCATGTCGGGTGATCTGACCCGCGTCGCGGAAGAGGTTCGCGCGACCGGGGAGGAAAAGCATGTGGATCGGAACCGGTCCCTTGCCCGGTATGGTCGCCCGGGTCGCCTGCCAGACGAACTTCCTGGCAGTTGCCCAGGCAAAGTCATTCACCGTGTCCGCCACGAAATGCCACGTGAGCCAGTCGCCGGGTGCCGTCGCCTGGCCGGGTCCGATTTCAGTGGCACTGACGATCGTGGTTACGGAATCCGTCTTGAGAACCTGCGTGAGGCGCTGTCTGGCGGTGGCGGTCAGTACCTCGTTGGGATTCTGCAGCACGCCCGTACCACTCACGATCCAGCCACCCGGTGCAGTGATTCGCACATCGAAGCGGCCGAAATTGTTGTAGAACTCCGCGGGCCCGAGGTAGATCTGGGTGTCCCAGCCACGAAGGTCGTCATAGACAGCCAGGCGGGGATACCACTGTGTGGGTTGAAAGAGAGTGTCTGCCCAGCGCTGCGTCATCCGGTGGCCGGATCCATCCGGCCCCCCGGGTAGCTTCGTGTGCCAGGAAATCTCGATGGTAGCCGAGTCCCGGGCCTTGATGGGCGTGGGCAGGAGAACCCTCGCGTTGGTGCGCTTGAGGTCCTGCACCTGGATGTCCGTGATGGGTGCGCCCCCCGCGCGTCCACCGCGACCAAATTGTGGTGGTGGCGCGTTGAGGTCCGCTTCCTTCCCGTTCACCACCAGTCTGGTGATGACCATGCCGTCCGTGGATTCCGCCGGGCGTGAAAGACCCAGGGTGCTGCGGGGGATGTAGATATTGTGATCCAGGCGGAAACGAAGTTCATTGAGCGCATCCCGGCTGGGGTTGACCAGTTTGATGGTCTCGGTGCCGGTGATGGTTTGGGTTGCCGGGTCGATCCTTGCCTCGATGGTGTAATCGGTACGGAGCTGCCAGTAATTCCTGCCGGGTTTGCCAGTCGAGTCACGCGTACCGGCCGCAAAGGCCTTCCGGATGGCGTTGGTCATGGGTATGTCCCGGCGAATTGCACGTTCAGGACCTTGAGCCTGAAGCAGGGCGGGCAGGGAGATGAGGAGTGTGGCGAGGCGCATGAGTCGGCTGGTCCGGGCGCGGTCAGATTGAGGTTGCTTACGCTTGAACCATCGAGGATAGCGCTGAATGCCGGATGACGGGAGGGCCAGTTTCTGGGGCGTCGGGTGTCTGCGCGCGGGTGTGGTGGCGCGTACCACCGGCATGACGGTTGTCTTCGCCCTGGCATCGTGCCAAGCGGGTTCACGTGACCGTCCCGGCATCCAACGGATGATCCTGAGCGCCGACCTCCGCATCGGGAGTGAAACGGCCGGACCCGAATACCTGTTTACGAACCTGACCAAGGTGGTACCCACCGACGACGCGATCTTCGTGCTTCAGGGAGGGATTCCCGAAATCCGCGTCTATGGCCTGGACGGCAGGTATCGCCGCACGATTGGACGCGCCGGTGCGGGACCGGGTGAGTTCGACGGTCTGGAAGTCATTGGTGTGCTTGGCGACACGCTCTGGGCAGTAGATGGGAATCTGCGCCGGATCACGTACTTCGATTCAGCGACCAACCGCTCACCGTCTTTGGATCGGTTGCGCGACGGGCCTATGTGATCGACCGGAGCGACCCGCCCGACGCCGCACGGGCCGCGGTACGGGTCACGGCCCTGACGGCATCCGGCGATACCGCCTGGGTAACGGACATACGATACACGCCCGTTCCGACCGATCGTGCTGTCGTGGACAGCGTCGTGGCGGGTCTGGAACGCCGGCTTGGGTCGCGCTTCGAGCCGGGAATGATCGCCGACTCGGTTTACGTTCCCCGGTATCGGACTCCGATCGTTGCCAGCGTGCTGGCTGGCGACGATGGTACTCTGTGGCTTCCCTGGGATCCGGCCACGCGACCGGATACGTGGACCGTAATCGGTTCCGACGGTCAGGTTCTCGCCGAGGTGGGCGTGCCGTCGCGTGTGCGCCTGCGCTGGGTTTCGGGGGACGTGGCCTGGGGAGAGGAACTGGATGAGAACGACGTTCCAACGCTGGTTCGCTACCGCCTGACGGCAACATCCGGCGGGTAGTCCACCGGATGTGTCTCCCTGAACGCAATCCTCGGATTCAGGGCTCGCCATCGTTCCACAAGCCGTTCAATACACGGTGCCGGGCAGCGTCTTGCGTCCCACGCGAATGGTGGATTCGAAGAGGTTGAAAATGCGGGTATACTCGTCGGTCCACGAATCCGGTCGTGTGAATCCGTGGTTTTCCACCGGGTAGGGCGCCAGATACCAGTTCTTCTTGCCGAGCTCGATCAACCGCTGCGTCAGTCGTACGATATCCTGGAACTCCACGTTGGAGTCCACCATGCCGTGCAGCATGATGAGGGGATCCTCCAGGCCCTCGGCGAAGTAGATCGGTGAGGAACGGCGGTAGGCGACGGAGTCATCCTGCGGCAGGTTCAGGATGGCTCCGGTATAGCCGTGGTTGTAGTGCGCCCAATCAGTCACAGAACGGAGTGCGGCGCCGGCGCCGAACCATTCTGGTTCGGTGAACAACGCCATCAGTGTGATGAAGCCGCCGTAGCTGCCGCCATAGATGCCGACGCGTTCCGGGTTGACGCCGTAGTTCTTCCGGAGGTAGCGCGAGCCATCCACCTGGTCCTGGAGATCGCGGCCACCCATCCAGCGATAAATGGCGGTCCGCCAGTCGCGGCCATAGCCCGCCGAGCCGCGGTAGTCGATGTCGAGTACGACGTAACCCTTGCTGGCGAGGTAGTGGTTGAACATGTACTCGCGTGCGTAGGAGCTCTTCCAGTAGTTCATCACGTTATGCAGATAGCCGGCACCGTGCACGAAGATCACCCCGGCACCATTGGGTCGTGCCCCCATGTCAGCCGGAGTGTAGATCTGCGCCGGGATGGGGGTCCCGTCGGATCCCGGGATCATCACGATCTTCGGGGTGATCCAGCGGAAGGAGAGCCACTCCGCGGTCGGTGACGTGGTGATCTGGCTGAGCTCCGCCCCAGGTTCGTTCTTGCCGATGAACAGTTCCGGTGGCCGGTTGCCCTTGGAATGCACGTCGGCGATCATCGACTCGTCAGGCGAGAGGGTCACGTCATGGCTGCCCACGGGTCCGGTTATCTTCACGCGCGGACCGCCTGTCACCGGCATGCGGTAGAAGTGGGACTCGAAGACCGATGTCTCGCTGGAGGTCAGGTAGAACGACTTCCTGTCCCGGGAGAGTTCGACTCCGGTGACTTCCCACTTCCCCTGTGTCAGTTGCCGGCGGTTCGATCCATCCGGATTGGCGGTGTAGAGGTGGGCGTAGCCGTCGGCTTCGGACACATACCAGACCCGGGTACCGCCCTCGATCCAGCCGGCGCACCGACTGCAGGGACCGCCAACCCAGGCGGAGTCATGCAATGCCTCTACCAGGCTGGCGCTTCCATCCGCGGCATTCACGGTGTAGATCCACCGGTTCTTGAAATCGGCGCTGGTGCTGAGGACGATCGCCTGGGTTCCGGCTTCGTTCCAGTCCATCACGCTGGTGGAGATCCGAAGCGAGGCCGGTGAGTCGCCCGCCAGCCGCAGCACCTGCGTCTTCCCCTCCGGGAGCGAGACCCAGAGCAGTCGCGAGGAACCGAAGGGTTGGTCACCGACCTTTGCCCGCCCGTTGATTTCCTCCACGTACCCGCTCTCGGTCACCCATTGAGGCACCAGTGTGGAACGGGCCTGCTGAGTGGCAGGTACCGTGGCCGTGACCAGGAGGGCCCGCGCGTTGGGGGACACGGACACGCCGGAAGGGCGTTCGCCCGTCATGAGCGTTACGGCCTTGGGAACCGCGGCATCGAGGCCGGGGATTACGTCGTTGCCTCCCCCGAAGCCGCCGAACCTCCCGCCGCGGCCACCGGCGCTGCCCCGCCCTCCAGCACGAGCGACACTGTCAGCCCACTCGCGGTCGCGAAGGACCTGGAAGAGTACCTTCTGCTCCCGCTCCAGTTCACCCTTCTGTGACGTATCCGCTGAGGCGCCGGCTCTGCCGCCCCGACCACCGCCGCGTCCGCCACGTCCGGCGGCCACGGAGCCGGCATTGTCCACCGCGTTCGCACCACTGCCAGCGACGCGCAGATCGGAAAGCTGCCGGACTCCGCTGGTGGCTACCGAAATGGCATAGGCGTTGTTGTCACTGATGTACAGGATCTCGCTGCCATCGGCACTCCACTTTGCGCCGCTCTTGGGATCGAGTGTCTGAGTCAGGATTCTTGTGGTGCCGCTGCCGACGTCGAAAACCGCAATGGCGGAACCGTTGACGAGCAGCAACATGCGACCGTCCGGTGACAGCTCACCCTGATCGGCAAAGACCACATCGGTGACGGGCTCTTCCACACGTTCCGGTCTGGATCCGGGCGTTGCCCTTACACGGAACTGCACGGGAGACAACCGCCAGTCGGATCCCGGTTCCAGCCACCTGAAGTAGATCCACTGGCCGTCCGCGGTCCAGCGGATATTCGACGGTGTCCGGCCATAAAGCTCCGGGCCACGCATGATGTTGCTGATCGAGAACTCGAACTTCCCGGCGCGCTGGGCGCTGGCGCTCGAGCCTGAGGCGAACGTTGAAAGCAGGACGGCCAGAAGGAGGCGACGTGACATCGGAGGAGGCTGCTGGGGTTTGGGGCACAAGGTACGGTCGGGGTGGGATGCTTCGCCACATGCCGGCTGACGGTTCGGGAGGGAGGGGCGGTTGTGCTGCGGGAGCATTGGAGCGATCGTATCCAGTCCCGGTACTCCGTCGGCAAACGCGGCGGTACGCGAACGGACGAGCCGTCCCGGACGTAGTCATCCGCGGACTTGATGGAACCCGGACCCACCCGCAGGCATCATTCATGACCAGGAACTGGAAACTCATCCTTCTCGCCGTCGTCATTGCGACCCCGGCAGCAGCCCAGAAGCGCGCCTTCGAACTCGAGGACTGGTACCGCGTGACCCGACTGGCGGGAGCGGCACTCTCACCGGACGGGAACACGGTGGCCTTCACCGTCACGGTTCCCGTGGAGTCGAAGAACACGCGCCATTCCGAAGTCTGGATAGTCTCCACCGGTGGGGGCGAACCGCGGCGGATGACATCACCCAACTTCGACAGTTCGAATCCCCGCTGGTCACCCGACGGCAAGACGCTCTACTTCACGTCGGAACGTCCCGGCGGCAAGGGAAATACCTGGGCGGTAAGGATGGATGAAGGCGGCGAGGCCTTTCAGACACCGGATGCACCGTCGTCCGGCGGTTTCGGGAGGGGCGGACGCTTCGGTGGCGCGGGAGGTGGCAGTTCGGCATCGCCGGCGGACAGCAGCTTCACCATTACCGCGACAGCACCAGGAAACGGTGCTCGTGGGGGCGCCGCGGCTGGCGCTGGTCGTGGTGGTCGTGGCTCGGCGCCCGACTCCGCGAGCCCCTGGGCGAAGATGCCTCCAATGGCCCGGCCTCCCGTGAACGCCATTACCCGACCCGTCGATCCGGCGCGCTTCGACGGCATGCACATCACCGATGCGGCGTACAAGTCGAACGGGCGGGGATTCATCCCCAGCACCGGTCGCGAAAGCGGCCCTGGGCGCGGCAACCAGACTCAGACTCCGCCGGCGCAGTTGTTCATCCAGCACCGGGGTGGCCAACGCACCGCCCTGACGAATACTGCCTACGGGCATCGATCACCCAGTGTCTCACCGGATGGGAAATGGGTCGTCTTTTCCGCTGACTCGCGGTTGCGGGCGGATTCCGTGGTCAGGAAGCAGGAGGATTCCCTGGCCGCGTTGCCCTTCAACCGCGCCCGTGACGAGGCGGTTCGCAACACTTCGGATCTGTACGTCATGCCGGTGGCTGCCTGCGAGGCAAAGACGCAGGAATGTTCGCCACGACGCATCGAGTATCTGGGTGATGAGTCCAACGTGATCTGGTCACCCGACAGCAGACAATTGGCTTTTGTCGGTCGTCCGACGCGACTGCGCAGTGCGCGCCTTTTCACGGTCGATGTGGCGGGCAAGGGCAAGCCCGTGGACATCCTTGGCGGCTGGGAATACGAACCCGGTCAGATCTCCTGGGGGAAGGACGGGATGATCCGGATGGAGACCAGCACCGGCGGGTCGCGGGGATTGTGGCAGGTGGATCCCGCCACGAAGAAGGTGACACCGATCCTTTCCGGGCGACGGGTGATCTCGGACATCGAGTCCGACAAGGCGCAGACGAAGCTCATCTACATCGTGACCGATGAAACCCATCCCTGGGAGCTTTACACGTCGGACTACAACGGTGGAAACGAGCGCAAGCTCACCGGCTTCAACGACAAGCTCAACTCCGAGGTGGCCTGGTCGGCGTCGGAACGTTTCACGTACAAGTCAGTCGACAACCTCGAGATCGAGGCATGGCTGATGAAGCCTTACGGCTATCAGGAGGGCCGGAAGTATCCCGTGGTGCTCTACATTCATGGTGGGCCGCACTCGCAGTACAACGAGGGCTGGTTCGACGAGTTCCAGAATCTGGCGGCTACGGGGATGTTCGTTCTCTTCACCAATCCGCGGGGCTCGTCAGGCACGAACGGCGACTTCACCAACGCCAGCCGGGGCGACTGGGGCGGGAAGGACTATCTGGATCTCATGAAGGCGGTGGATATCGTGGCCAAGCGTCCCGACGTCGATTCCACGCGAATGGGAGTGACGGGCGGTTCGTATGGCGGTTTCATGACGGCATGGGTGACGACCAAGACCAACCGTTTCAAGGCCGCCGAGGCGGACCGCATGATCAGCGACTGGACCGCGTGGTGGGGAACGACGGATGTGCAGAGTCTGACGAACAATGAGTTCTTCGGGCCGCCCTGGGAGAACCAGGCGATGTACGACAGCCTGTCGCCGATCCGTTTCGTGAAGAACGTCAGGACGCCCACGTTGATCGTGCAGTCCGAAGAGGACCATCGCACGCCGATGGCGACCGCGGAGATGTGGTTCCAGGCGCTGCGGGCGCAGGGAGTGGAGGCGGAGTTCGTGCGTTATCCCCGTTCGAACCACGATCTGTCGCGTACCGGGGAGCCGTGGCTTCTGGTGGACCGACTGGGCCGCCTGCGGCAGTGGTTCGGGCATTTTCTGCTGGGCACCAACGCAACTGCGGGCACGGGTCCGGGTCGGTAACCGAGGGATTGGATCTCGAACCGAGAGTGCCGGCTGCCTGGTGTGGGTGGCCGGCACTTTCAGTTTCATGGAATGGTGACGTCGAAGGCACCGTTCTGAACCGTCACCACGGGCTGTCCCAGTCCACCCCCGCTGCCGGTATAGGCGATGAATGAGAAGCTGCCCTTGATGCGGCTGAGGGTGGCGATTTCGAGGATCAGGGATCCGGACCCGCCGTACCCGGTGGAAAACTGCCCCGTGGTGTTGTCGATCACCTGGGCGAGAGCGCTCCACTGGTTACCAATGCCGAACGTGATGGTACCAGGTCCGGAAGCATTTATCGCAGAGATGTGGATTGTCCTGCCAGCGGTCTGTCCCGCGACGACCAGGTTACCGGCGAGCCAGGCACCGGTCACCGTGGTTCCGGCAAAAGGGGCTCCGTTGATGGTTGCAGTGAAGATCTTCCTGTTTTCTTCACCGTTCCGGCCCTCGGTGCCATCGGGCTCGGTGGTTCCTCCGCTGCACGCCAGGGTGGCGAGCAGTGCCAGCGAAAGCGCATACCACGGGTTCGGCCGCATGACGGAGTCCTCAGGACGTTGTGATCTGGAGGAAGCTGAGCTCGTTCGGCGGACAAATCCAGAGCAGATTGTCCAGCTGACGGCCTGCAGGGGTTGGTTCCGTCGTGTTCCCAGCAGGTCGCCGCTGAAACCCGACGACTGGCTGGTCAGGTGACCGAGCAGGACGCTGCGAAGAGGTCTCGCGACGCCAGTGGTGTGTGTCGAGCGGGTTCCCGCTGGTCTGGTCAGGGTCGTGCCCGGACCACCAGACCCAACGGGACCCGACGCAGTCCCGGCCACAGTTGCGTCCCCGTCGATGTGCGAAGCAGCATCTGTGCGGAGATGCCCCCGTCCAGGAGCACGGCATCCCGGGCGCCAAGGGCCCCCATCACGGCCGCCATCTCCGGTGTCGTCAACCCGAAGGGGATGTAGTCGAGGCTTCCGTCGAGGGCGTCGAAGCGGGTCAGTACCACCAGAATGGCGCCGTGCCGATCCTCGCCGATCGCGAGCCGGGCATCCCGGTGCCCGACGTCCACACCCAGTCCGCCCATGCGCAGGGCCTCCGGCACCACGCCGTTGCCGGCCAGCAGTGTAGGGTACGACTGAAAGGCGGTGACGATTCCGCTTCGCGTGGCCGCGCTCTGCAGCGCCGGCCCCTGGACCCAGCGAACCCTGCCTGACGAGTCCACCGCGAATGCCGTGGACAGAGGGCCCACCCCGGGAGCGAGGAACTCACGACCCTCCATCACCACCCAGCCCCATGGCATGGTGTGGGGAAACTGTCCGGCATTGATCGCGAAGAGCACGGTGCTGTCCGCGGTGTGGATGGTCCAGGCGGCGCGCTGGCGCCCGGTCGTGAATGCCGTATCCAGCGAAAAGGTCACGCGCGAGGGATCCAGCCGTACCGCGATCGCACGTACCCGCCACGCCTCTCCCCGTCCGGAAAGGCGCAACTCGCCCCACTCGATACCGTCAGCTGCGGGTTCCCACCGGATCACCCGTGCCAGAGCAGCGGTGGTGTCGGACCACCGCATGGGCGCCAGCTTCGAGTCCCACCACGTCTGCCAGGTACTGTCCACGCGGACCGCAAGGCGTGACTGAGGAAGGGGAATGAGCCGATCCTGTGCCCCAAGTGAAGCGCCGCCCTCCGGAACCAGGAGGGCGGCGAGAAGCACGAGCGTAGATGTGCAGAGCCGCACCGCCTACATCGCTTTCTCGATGGCGTCGCGCCTGCTGTTGAGCGCCTTCAGTTCGTTGGTGGAGAATCCGCGCTGTTTCTGATTGTCCTTTGCTCGCTTGAACCACAGCTCCAGCCGTTCGAGCGCCATGGCGCACTGCGTCTGGCTCATCTCGCAGGCCTGCGCCGCCTTCTTCGCGGCATCCTCTTCCATCGACCGGATCTGGCCGTCGAGTTGCGCTACCTCGGCCTGGATCGATGCGACTTGCTTCTCCTGGGCCGACGGTGGGACGGGTCTGCCGCAGGTCTTGTCGACCGCCGCCGAGTCGGCGGCGGTTGGTGCGGTCAGCCGCTCCATCTCGGCGCCTATCTTCCTGATCTCTACCGTGTCGCCCTTCATCTGGGCCTGACCCATCCTCATGCTGATGTCCGCCAGCTTCCTCTGCAGGGCCTGGTCGCCCATGGCGCGTTTCCCCATCGACTCCTGGTTGGCTTCTTCCATCGCGTCAAACCTTTCGAGCCGGCAGGACTCGACTTCCTGACGCTTCTGCCTGGTGGCGTCGATCGCGTCCCTGTTCCTTTCGGTGACGTCCTGGAGGCGCGTCGCCGCGGCGTCGCGCTTGTTCACCAGCGCTGGTCTGCCGGAGAGCGCGCCGCGGCTGACCCGCAAACCGGCAATGACGTTGTCGAGGCGCTCCGGAGTGAGTTCCAGGACGACGTCGGTGTACTGGACGTTCTCACCCTCGAGCTGAGCGTTCAAACCGGAGTCATCGCCTGCCTTCCTGGTGGCGGCCTCCTTTGCCTTCCTCACGAGACCACCAATCTGCGACCACGCGGGCGTGGCGAATACTGCGGTGGCGAGGATCGCGCCGGCCAGCATGCGCGACCTTAGTGTGAAAAACTGCAGTATCGGATGCAGCATTGCCGGATCCTCGAGAACAGGATACCGCAATGCATGGGGCGTCCGGTTCCGAGGCGCAAGGGGTTGCATGGTTACGTTCGCTACTTCCACCGGGGTTGATCTGGAACAGAAGACGCTCTGTCGAGTGGCACTTCGACATCACGTCATCCTGCCGGGCTTCGGGTTCGGCGACGATCAGCGAGAGGTGACGTCTCGAAGTCGTGCCGGCAGGTAACACGGCTGGTGATCCAGGGTGACCGGTATCGGGCTCCCGAATGCTAACGATGTGTCGGCTGACGTGTCGGGCCAGACATAATCCGGTCTCAGTCTTGCAGGATTATTTCTGCGAACTTCACTGACCATTTCCGGCCATCCACGCGTCAGGAGAGCGATACCGGCCGTGGTTCTTCATGGCCCCGCGGTAAAGGATTCTCCGTTCCTTCGGTGGAAGGAGGTCAGGTATGGTTCGCTACTCGTCGGTTGCCATCGGGTTCGCCATCGGGGGAATCGGGGCAGGGCTGGGGTCAGCGGTCATCCCGGGTCGGGCGATACAGGCAGCCGGAATCACCGCATTCGGTTTGGCAGGTGTCGCCATGGCCGCGTCAGGCGCGGTCACGAGGATACAGGTCGTACCAAGCCCCGAAGCGCGCTACGCGCGCTATGAAGGAGCGGCCGCGCTGTGGGGGAGTGTCTGGCTTGCCCTGCTTGGTGTTGCGTTGATCGTCGTGGCGATGGCGTGGGCGAGCCACGCTGAAGGGTCGTTGTTTCGTCTCGTCACAGAGCGCCCCGGCCTGTTCCTGGCACCGTTCGGCGCGTCCATACTTGCCAGCGGTGTCGCCAACTGGCTTGGATGGCGGCTCCACAACCATCCCGAAAGAGCAAGGATCCGCTCTCCTGTTGGCGGTGCAATCGCCATGATAGGTGGTGCGCTACTGCTCTTGCCGGGCCTGGTCGAACTCCTGATTCCTGATCTGTTTGACGCAGCAGTCAGGGGGGTGGCACGCATTCTCATGACTCGCCTGAGTGGGCAGGGTTCCGCAGTCCCATGATTTCGGTATCCGCAGCAGCACGTGCAGGTTCGCGTGGGCTTTCACCGGCTCGGACACTGTACCGGCCGTCTTGCCCGATCATCCGGCGTCGCCTATGTTCGACCCAGACCCGACGCCCCAGGACCCCCGCATATCCCATGTCAGGTGATCCCGATATCACGGGCTTGCTGGCACGCGCCCGAAACGGGGATCCCAACGCGTTCGATGCGGTTCTGCCGGTACTTTACACCGACCTCAGAAATGTCGCGCGCCGCCACCTGATCCGATGGCGTCCCGGCGAGACGCTCGACACGACGGCGCTGGTGCACGAGGCGTACCTGCGACTGGTCGATTCGCATGGAGCCGGCTACGCCGACCGCAAGCACTTCCTCGCGGTGGCCGCGACCGCCATGCGGCATATCCTGGTGGATCACGCCCGCGAGCGTGGAGCAGTGAAGCGGGGCCAGAGACAGCCGGCGGAACCGCTGGACGGGCTGCAGGTCGCGACCCCGTCGGCATCTGATGAGATAATGGCGCTGGACGAGGCGCTCACCACGTTAGGTGCGGAGCACCCGCGCCTTGCCCGCGTCGTCGAGTGCCGGTTTTTTGCCGGATACTCGGTCGAGGAGACTGCCGAGGTCATGGATCTCTCCCCGCGGACCGTGAAGCGCGAGTGGCAGAAGGCCAGGGCGTTCCTGTACCGGCTGTTGCAGGACGCCCCCTCGGCGCCACCGGGTGGCGACGCTGCGTGAGCGCCACGCCGTCGCGCGCTCAGCGCCTGGAGGCAATCCTGGACCTGATCCTGGATACGGAACCGGCGCAGCGAGACGCGGTGATGGCCGCCGCATCGGGCGACGACACGTCCCTTCTTGCTGAAGCGCGTGCGCTCGCGGATGCCCTGGATGAGTCGGAAGGTTTTCTGGAGAACTCGGCGGCCGCGGTCCTGGGGGTGGCCGGTGTCGTTCCGGACGAGCGGGCACGTGCGGGTGAAACGATCGGCCCGTGGCGTCTCCTTCGTCTCCTGGGAAGCGGCGGTATGGGATGCGTCTACCTGGCCGAGCGTGTCTCCGGCGGATTCTCACAGGTGGTTGCGCTCAAACTCATCCGCGGTGGCGCCATCACCGCCGGCGCCCGCAGGCGCTTCCTTGCCGAACGGCAGATACTGGCCCGTCTGCAACACCGCAATATCGCACGACTCGTGGACGGTGGAGCACTGCCGGATGGTTCGCCCTGGTTCGCCATGGAGTTCGTGGACGGCGTGCGCATCACCACCTGGTGCGACCAGCGCCGTCTGAGAGTCGCGGAAAGGCTGGCGATCTTCGAACAGGTTGCCGACGCGGTACGCTTTGCGCATCACAACTTCATTGTCCACCGCGACATCAAGCCGTCCAATATCCTGGTCACCGCCGACGGAACGGTGAAGCTGCTTGACTTCGGGATCGCCCGGATACTCGACGACGTATCGCCACCGGACACCACCCTGACGGGCAACTGGCTGATGACGCCGGAGTACGCCTCGCCTGAGCAGATCCGGGGGGAGGCGATCACCACGGCAACCGACGTCTACGCGTCAGGCACTGTCCTGTATGAGCTGTTGACGGGCCGCCGGGCTCATCGGCCCCAGGATCGCTCACCACGGGAACTGGAGCGGGCGATCTGCGAGCTGGACCCACCGCGGGCCAGCGACGTCGTTACGCATGATCCGGTAGCGTCTGAAGAAGAGGAGGTGGCATCGTCCCTGGAGCTGGCGGCGCGACGCGGAACCGATCCGGGACGCCTGCGCCGGACACTGGCGGGAGACCTCGACACGATCCTTGCCTGCGCACTGCACAAGGATCCCGTCCGCAGGTATCCGTCGGTGGATGCCCTGCTTGACGATCTGGAGCGATACCGAACCGGCCGGCCGGTGCGCGCCCGGCCCGATTCGCGCACCTATCGGCTGTGGAAGTTCGCGAGGCGGCATACGTCGGGTCTGGTCGCGTCTGTCGTGCTCGTGATCGTGGTCGTCGCGGGAGTCGTCAGCACCGTCTGGCAGGCACGCACTGCCCGCGAGGAAGCCCACAAGGCGCGTGAGACACGGGATTTCGTGGTGGGCCTTTTCCGCAGCGCGAATCCCGAGGAATCGCGTGGCAGAGATCTGACCGCCCGCGAACTCATTGATCGCGGTCTGCAACGGGTCGACTCCGCGCTTGCCGGTCAGCCGGCTGTGCAACAGGAACTGCTCGGAGTACTCGGCGTCACCTACCGGGAATTGGGACACCTGCCGCAGGCACGGACGGCGCTGGAACGCGCAGTACTGCTGGCCGAACAGACCCTGGGTCGGAACAGTCGGGAGCTGGCGGAGCGTCTCACGGATCTCGCAACGGTGCTGAACGCCTCCGGAGATTACGCGGCTGCGGATTCCGTCCTCAGACGCGCCCTGTCCATCCGCGATGCGCGTGATGGTGCGAATTCCGTCAGTTACGCGGCCACGCTGAGCGAGATCGCCAACAACCTGGAGGACACAGGCGACTGGGAGCGTGCCGAGACCCTGCACCGCCGGGTGTTGCGGATCGACGTGTCGCGGCTGGGTTCACAGCATGTCGAGGTAGCCACGGATCTCAACAACCTCGGCGTAACGCTCGACCAGCTGGAGCGTTTCGAGCAGGCGGACTCGGCGTACCGGGCGGCACTGGCGATCCGTCAGCGCCTCCTCCCTCCCGACCATCCCGCGCTCCTTACGACGATGGGGAACCTGGCGGTGACCCTGGCGAAGACCGGGAGACTCGCAGAAGCCGAATCACTGAATCGAGCTACGCTCGCGGGCCGTCGTCGTGTGCTTCGGGACGACCATCCCGACATTGCCTACTCGTTGTCGGCGCTGGCCGCCAACCTCTCGGATCAAGGCAGGCTGGTCGCAGCTGAATCCCTCGACCGCGAGGCCTTGGCCATACGGAGGAACACACTGGGGCCGGATCACCCGGTGACGCTGCAGACAGCCAACAACCTCGCGGTTCTGCTCTTTCGTGCCGGGATGTTCGACAGTGCCGCCGTGCTATTTCGTGACGTCGTGCGGTACTGGACGAAAAGTTATGGTGATACTGACTCCCGTACGGCGACGGCCATCAACAATCTGGGTGTGGCATTGGTGAACTCGGGACAGTTCGCTGAAGGCGAACGCCTTTTGAGGCATGCACTGGCGCTTCGCCGGAGTGCCTTGGGTGACAGTGCTTCGGATGTAGCGGCCTCCCGTCGCAACCTGGCGATGGCCCTACTGCGACGTGGGCGCCACGCCGAGGCAGAGATGGAAGTCCGGGCAGCGCTGGGTGTGTGGTCCCGATCACTCCCCAGAGGACACCCGAGAATGGCTGAGGGATGGACGACCCTGGCAGAACTGCTGCTGCTTCGCGGGCGTAACGCGGATGCCGAATCCTTGCTGGTCGCTGCCCGTGACATTCAGATGCGCCAGTTTTCGGGCGACGACTACCGGCGTGCGGAAACGGCTTACCTGCTGGGCCGGGCCAGGTTGGGGATGGGACGCATTGCCTCGGCGGAATCACTGCTGGTGGAGAGCGCCCGCATATATGAGCAGGCTCCCGCCTGGAAAGAGCGACGTGAGGCAGTGGCTCGTGAACTGACCCGAGTCCGGGCCGCATTGCGCTGAGATCCGTCGTCCATCCGACTCATGGGGGACCGAAAGAGCCTGCCTTGCTGTCGATTCTGACACCCGGTGTCAGTCGTACAGCTTCCCGGGGAGAGTGCCGTGGCCCCGATCGGCGTCGGATTTCGTTTTCTCCTGTTGACCCCCCGCGGGGGGAACCGGAGAGGATGACGCCATGAAGCGAGTCAAGAGCATTGTGATCTGTGCCGCGGTCCTGGGGATTCTTCCTGCCTGCAGCGATTCCAACGAACCGTCGGGTCCCGGGCCCGGTCAGGTGGCCTCCGTCGAACTTGCCCCAGCCACCGTAACGTTGAATGCGTTTGGCGCTACACAGTCCCTGTCCATCGTCATAAAGGACAACCGCGGGAACCGGCTGACCGGCAAGACCGTCATCTGGACATCGTCCGCCCCTGAAGTGGCAACGGTGGACGCTGGCGTCGTGAGCGCTGTCACCAATGGGAACGCGGTCGTCACAGCTTCGGTGGATGGCATTTCGGGGCAGGTCTCGGTGACAGTGGATCAGGTGGTGGCGCAGCTTCGGACGCAGCGCGTGGTTTCAGGCCCGCCGGGGCGCCTGCAGGCTGGCGAGCCATTCGACGTCACCGTCGAAGCCATTGATGCGCGCGGAAACAGGGTCACGGCGTTTGCGGCATCGGTGACACTCTCGTTGGCGGCGAACTCCGGAAATGCCACACTCGGCGGCGTGACGACGCGTCCTGCTGTGGCCGGAGTGGCCCTATTTCAGGGAGTTGCCGTCGCCAAAGCCGGGACTGGTTACCACCTGACGGGGACCGCCGGGAATGTTACCTCCCCGTCATACGGCCCGTTCGACGTCGACCCAGGGCCGCTGGCCAGCCTCGTTTTTGTGGAGCAGCCCTCGGCCACGGTGGAAGCCAACCGGGTGCTTGTTCCTCAAGTAAGGATTGAACAGCGCGACGCGTTCGGTAATCTCGTTACGACGGATGGCAGCGTGACTCTCACTCTTGGCGACGCACCGTGGCAGAGAACGCGCCTGTTGGGGACATTGACCCGAACGATCACGGCGGGCGTCGCAACGTTCGATGATCTCCGTGTGGACCGGCCAGGTTCCGGTTACCGCCTCGTGGCCTTGTCAGGGACGGTGACGTCGCAGAGCGCCGCCTTCGCGGTCGTGGTGAGCTTTTCCACGGTGTCGTCGGGTGGGATCAACTCCGCGGGGTCGGGTTTCAGCTGCGGTGTTGCGCCGGGCGGTACGTTCTGCTGGGGAGCCAACGATCAGGGCCAACTCGGTTCGCCGCGGGCGGCCTTCGATGAAGTCGTGCCGTTTCTCGTTGATGCGTCAGTGGCGTTCATGGCTGTAACAACCGGGTATGGCCATGCCTGCGGCCTCACCTCATCGGGAGAAGTGTGGTGCTGGGGTGCGGGGAGTCAGGGTCAACTCGGCAACGGCCAGAACATGTCCAGTCCTGTGCCGGTGCACGTGAACGGCTCAGGTCCGTCCGGCGGACGCATCTACACCGCCATCGACGCCGGACGTAGTCATACGTGCGGGATCGTTGCCGTTGCGGTGTATTGCTGGGGGTCCAACGAGTACGGTGCGACCGGCAATGGTGTGCTTGGCGGCGTCCAGAGCGCTCCGGCGAAGATCTCCGGCACCGGTGTCGCGCCCCTCGACTTCGTGCAGGTCAGCGCGGGGGATAGGTTCAGTTGTGGTGTCACCGTCGATCACGCAGCGTGGTGCTGGGGGGCTGCGTTCAGTGGAGCGCTCGGCGATGGACAGGAAGACATACACCGCCTGTCGCCGGTGAAGGTGACCGGTTCGGGCACAGCGCCGTTGCTGTTTGCCTCCATCTCTACAGGGCTGGGGAGGACTTGTGCGGTAACCACGGGGCTCTCTTCCGGGCGCCTCTATTGCTGGGGGTCCAACGGGGGTGGGTATCTTGGTACTGGTGGATCGCAAGGCGCCGTGCTCACCCCCACTGCTGTTCCTTTTCCGATCGGTGTCAGTCTCGGACAGGTGTCGCTGGGCTACACTACCGGCTGTGCACTGGATACCTCCAATGGTGCCTGGTGCTGGGGGAGGGGCGTGGGCGGCGAGATCGGCAATGGCGGGCTGATGAACGTCGAGTTTCCCACCATGGTTACGGTTCCGTCAGGAGGCTTCAGCCGGATTACCTTCGGTGGTGTCAGCGGCTGCGCATTGCACGCTACAGGGGGTGGTGTCTATTGCTGGGGTGGAGGACCCCTGGGCGACGGTACAGGGGACATGCGATCAGTCCCCGTGCGAATCGTCCAGTGATGATGCGTCAGGCGTGGCGGTGTTTTGGGCACCATGTGGGTGCGTCTGCTCCACGGTTGCAATGACAGACGGGCTGCGCCATACCGTGGCGATTTTCCGCGGTATGGCGCAGTGGTCAGGTCGTCGGGGTCTCCTGCAACCTGTCATCGATTACCAGTTTCACCGATCGAACACCTTCCACTCCACGGATCCGTTCCACCAGGTCCGTCAGTGTCCGTTGAGGGACCGGCCCCAGCGTCAGCACGACCTGGGAATCAGGCCGACCGGAGTCGTACTGCAGCTCGAGTCTGGGGATACTGAATGACGCCAGAACGGTGGAAAGTCCGGGGAGTGGGGCCGCTCCGTCTGCAACGACCAGTTGAATCCTGCCAGGCGTTGGTGCGCGGCGCCGCCAGCGCACTTCGAGCGGTTTGAGTCCCACGAGAATCAGGAGGATGAGTACCGTGGCGCTGCTAGCGGCGACGTACAGTCCACTGCCAACCGCGAGACCAATGGCCGCCACAGACCAGAGACTTGCTGCTGTCGTCAGGCCACGAATGACCTCACGGCGCAGGAGAATCGTCCCGGCGCCCAGGAAGCCAATTCCGCTCACCACCTGTGCCGCGATCCGCGAAGGATCCAGCGTAACATCCGGGCGACCGAGAACGTCGGCAAACCCGAAGGTTGACACGAGCATGATGAGGGCAGCACCGACACACACGAGCATGTGGGTGCGAAGTCCGGCCGCCCAGAGCAATCGTTCACGCTCCAGGCCAATGACACTGCCCAGTATGGCGGCAATCAGCAGGCGGTAGAGTACCTCGACAGTCGGCAGCATCGAGTGCTCCATCGAAAAGGGTGCGTAACGGAAGAATGGCGATCCGGACTGACCTGCGCACCCGGCAAGCCGATGACCGGACACGCTGACGGTCGACCGGGAAGGACCCGGAGCTTCGGTAGCGAATGGTCCCGAATGCACGCCAGCAGCGGTGACGACGCGGCAACGAAATGCGCGCGACAGTTGGCGAGAAGTGATGCGGTGCCGTCGCTCGCAAGCCCCGCGTTGCCCGTAGCGCGGTGTGATGCTGCCCTCCGAATCTCGCTTCACTGCGGAGCCACTGCCTACGCCTGCGCGGGCCGGAAACATTCGGTGCCGTGGCCTGATCGATGACACCGTCGGATGGCCGGACGCACCGAGCGTCTCCGTCTCTCAGTTCCTGGCTTGTGGTGGGTTCCGCTAGCCAGGGCCGCAGGCCAGTCCGGTGGTTGCCAAGGCGCCGCCCGCACCACGCGGGACGAACGATACCGTTGCCGGTCGCTGACCGCCTTCCACCCTTCCGGGTGCCGCCAGGCCCATCGTCGCGCGGTCACAATACCGTACTATTTAGTGTTGACTGAACAAACTGAACAAACTATGGTTCATTGATCCATCTCATGACTCACCACGAACCTGACGTCAGCACCTTCATAGAAAAGCTGGGACTCCTCTTCTCCGACGAGGGGATGCCGCTCATTGCCGGCAGAGTGACTGCCCTGCTCCTCGTCTCCGAAGGCCCACGCTCCCTGGATGACATCGCGGTCACGCTCGGCGTCAGTCGGGCCAGTGTGTCCAATGACACCCGACGGCTGGTCGACAAGGGACTCCTCGTCAGACTGACACTTCCAGGGGACCGACGTACGTACTACAGCTTTGCCCCCGATAGTTTCCAGACCATGCTCGGCGCACGCATCCAGAGTCTAACGACGTTGCAGAAACTGCTCGACGAAGGCGCCGGGCTTCCAGTGGCCCGCGACAACCCCGAAGTACGCAACCGCATCGCCGAATGGAGCGAGTTCCACAGCGCCGTGGTGGAAAGCCTCCATGACCTGCTGGTCCGCTGGAACTCTCAATCCGCCGGCCGCTCCCGCCGCCTCAGAATCACATGACCCGGACTTCGTTGTTTCTCGTCAGGCCCGCCGCAGCCGCGTTCCTTTCACTGCTCCTTGCCTGCGGAGAAAAGAGTCCGCAGGCGGAACCCTCAACAGCCACTCCGCTGGCCGCTGTGACCCTTACGGGTTCTGACATAGCGCTCGCCAGAGAGATGTCGTTGGTGGACGGCGTGGCCATGAGTGGTTCACTGGAACCGGCGCAGACGGTGATCGTCAAGGCACAGGTACCCGGACGGCTGGGCAACATCAGCGTGGACCGGGGATCACGGGTCGGCAAGGGACAGGAACTGGTAGTGATCGAGGCGGAGGGGGTCCGGGGTATGGCAGCCAGTGCCCGTGCGGCGGTTGCTTCGGCGGAGGCCGCGCTGGCGCTGGCCACGCAGCGACTGGAATCCGCGAAGCGGCTGCAGGCCGCGGGTGCCATCTCCGATATCGATCTGCGTGCCAGCGAAGCGGCTCATCAGGCGGCGACGGCACAACTGGCAGCCGCGCGCGCGCAACTGGCGTCAGCGGCGGAGGCGGAAGCGCGCACGAAGGTGACTGCACCACTTGCGGGAGTCATCAGTGCCCGGGCCGTGGAAGCGGGCGAAGCGGTCAACGGTGGTGACCAGCTTTTCACCATCGTCGACATCAGCACCCTGGAACTCCGGGCGCAGGTCGGCGTCAACGAAGCCATGAAGATAAAGGTCGGCTCACCGGTGACATTCACCCTGGATGCGCTTCCGGGGAGGATGTTCCGGGGGCGGGTGGCGCGCATTGACCCGCGCGCCGATCCGGCTACTCGGAAGGTCGGGTTGGCCGCACAACTTGCCAATCCCGGTGGTCAGATCGTTGCCGGGCAGTTCGCGCACGGCAGGGTGCTCGCCGGATCTCCGGCCAACGTGGTCGCCATACCGGTCGCCGCGGTCAGCGACAGCGCCGGACAGGCGCGGGTATACCTCATTCAGAATGGGACCCTGGTGCTGACGCCGGTGACGTTAGGTACGCGGGATGATGCCCAGGGCATGGTGGCGGTGCTCTCCGGCATCTCGGTGAATGATCGCATACTGGCCCGACCGGTCGTGGGCGCGGCCAATGGACTTGCCGTGACGGTTGCGTCGGACACGGCGGCTGCGGGATCCTCGCAGGGCGGAGCAAGGTAGCCATGGCGCAAGGTGGAGGTGGAGGACTCAGCGGGGTAGCCATCCGGCGACCGGTTTTCACGGCAATGCTGATGCTGGGCCTGGTGGTACTGGGGCTGTTCAGCTACAAGCGGTTGCCCATCGATCAGTTTCCGTCCATCGATCTGCCGATCGTGACCGTGCAGACGACGTTCCCGGGTGCCAGCGCCGAAGGTGTCGAGCGGGAAGTGACGCGCCCGATGGAGGAGGCGTTCAATCCCATCGAGGGAGTGCGGAACATCAATTCGATCTCGCTCGAGGGTGTTTCCCAGATCATCATCGAGTTCGAACTGGGGCGGGCAGTGGATGAGGCAGCCCAGGACGTCCGGTCCAAGATCGAAGGCATCCGGCGGTCGCTGCCGACGGACATCGATCCACCGGTGGTGGAGAAGCTGGACCCCGCGGCACAGCCGATCGTTTCGCTGGCGCTCTCGTCGTCGACCCTTCCCATCGTGGAGCTCACCACCTTGGCGGAAGAGGCCCTGCGGCGGAGACTGGAGTCGGTGTCGGGTGTGGGAGAGGTGCGGGTGACCGGTGGAGCGGAACGGGAGGTGCGTGTCTTCCTGCACCCCGGACGCCTGCAGGCGCTGGGAATCACGGTGCCGGAAGTGATGGGGGCGCTGGCAAGGCAGAACCTGGAAGTTCCTGCCGGCCGGATGGAGAGCGGCAACGCGGAGCAACTGGTTCGGGTTGCGGGTCGCATAGAGACACCGGAGCAGTTTGGTGACGTGATTGTTGCCATGCGTGACGGCGACCCTCTGCGGGTGCGGGACGTCGCTACCGTGGAAGATGGCAGCCCGGAAGAGCGATCCATGGCGCTGCTGGATGGGACCCGCGCGCTGGCAATCGATATCCTGAAGGTATCGGGTGCGAACACCGTGGCGGTGGCTGATGGTGTGCAGGAGATGTTGACGGAGCTGCAGGCCACACTTCCGCCGGGTACGTCGCTACGCGTGGTGCGCGACAACTCCGTTTTCATACGGAACTCCATTTCGGACGTCATCCACGAGCTGATCCTGGGTGCACTTCTGACGGTGCTGATCGTGATGCTCTTCCTGAATGACTGGAAGGCAACGGCCATCACTTCGCTGGCGCTCCCGGTATCAGTCATCTCGTCGTTCATCATCATGAACGCCATGGGTTTCACGCTCAACGTGCTGACCCTGATGGCGTTGTCCCTGTCCATCGGCATTCTGATCGACGACGCCATAGTGGTGATCGAGAACATCGTCCGGCACCGGGAGATGGGGGAGGATCATTTCACGGCGGCGTCGCGGGGGACGACCGAGATCGTGCTGGCGGTCATGGCCACCACGATGTCCATAGTTGCGGTGTTCGTGCCGGTGGCCTTCATGCGTGGCATCATCGGGCGCTTTTTCTTTGCGTTCGGGATCACGGTGGCATGGGCGGTACTGGTTTCGCTCTTCGTGTCCTTCACCCTTACGCCCATGCTGGGTGCGTGGTGGGGCGTCAACGCCCACACTATGGGGCACGGCCGGCGGAATCCGCTCACCCGCGCCATTGCGGCGTTCAACCGGGGGTTTGACGGCCTGGCCCACCGGTACCGGGGAGTGATCGGCTGGGCGCTGGGGCATCGGCGGGCGACACTGGGTATCGCTGCGCTCAGTTTCGTGGTGGCGATCGGTCTGACACCCCTCATCGGCGGCAGCTTCATGCCGGAGTCCGATCAATCCGAGTTCGTGGTGCAGTTCGAGGCGCCGGAAGGTTCCAGCCTCTCCTACACGCGCGAGAAGGCGGAATACATCGATCGTCTGCTGCGTGCCGATCCCGAAGTTGCCTACACTTTCACGACCATCGGATCCGGTGCGACCGGGACCGTGAAGTCCGGTGAGGTCTATGTCCGACTCACGCCGACGCATGAGAGGGAGCGGTCCCAGCAGGAGATGATGGCAGTGGCGCGTCAGAAGGTGGGAAGCGTTTTCGGCATCCGCTCCTCGGTACTGGTTCCCAGCGGTATCGGTGGTGCGCAGGCGCCGCTGCAGGTCGAGATCCGTGGTCCCGACGTGAACGAACTTCAACGTGCATCGGATGCCTCGGTCCGGATTCTCGCCGGGATCCCGGGCGTGGCCGACATACGTTCGTCCATCGGAACCCCGAGGCCGGAGCTCCGTGTCGAAGTCAATCGGGACGTCGCCAATCAGATTGGCGTGGACCTGAGCACGATTTCCGCGACGTTGCGTCCCTTGATGGCGGGTGAGACGGCCACCCGCTGGGAGGATCCCACGGGGGAGGAGCGCGATGTCGTGGTGCAGGTTGCGGACGAGGATCGGCGCACCGTCAGCGACCTTGGGAGTGTCCCGGTACCCACGATGACGCGGGGGCCTGACGGGGTTGCCACGGTTCCGTTGCGGAATATTGCCACCATCGTGCAGGGGACCGCGCCGGCACAGATCAACCGGAAGAATCTCCAGCGTATCGTGTCCATTGGCGCGTCAAACGTCGACGTATCCATCTCCGAGGCATCGACGGCGATCCGTACGGCGCTGGCTGACGTACCTCTGCCACCCGGCTACACCATTGGACTGGGGGGCGAGACCCAGCAACTGGAGGAAACCGCGGGATACGCCGTGGAGACGCTGTCGCTGGCAATCATCATGATCTTCCTGATTCTGGCGTCCCAGTTCGAGTCGCTCACGCAGCCCTTCGCCATCATGTTGTCACTGCCGCTGTCGCTGGTCGGCGTTCTCCTGGCATTGCTGCTGACGCGCAGCACGCTCAACATGATGTCGATGATAGGCGTGATCATGCTGATGGGCCTGGTGACCAAGAACGCGATCCTGTTGATCGACAACGCCAACGAGCGACGGCGCGCGGGAGCCGAGCGTACCCAGGCGCTCATCGACGCGGGCGCGGTCCGCCTGCGACCGATCATCATGACCACGATGGCGATGATCGCCGGCATGGCGCCGGTTGCCATGGCCATGGGCGAAGGCGGCTCATTCCGGGCACCGATGGCACGTGCCGTCATCGGCGGACTCATTACCTCCACCCTGCTCACCCTCATCGTCGTACCCGTCGCCTATACGTACCTGGATGGTCTGGGAAGCCGGGTGCGCAAGTTCTTTGCCAGTGACGCACGGGTGCGGGAGATAGAGGTGGAGAGAAGGGCGATGTCGGAAGAGAATTGAGCGGGAAGGGGGAAGCGGGAAGGGGGAAGCGGAGGGAAGCGTTGATGGGGAAGCGTTGATCACTTCACAGGCACCGACTGATGCGCAGCGCTCCGCGATCGAGGCCGAACCGGGACCGGTGCTGGTGCTGGCTGGTCCCGGTGCCGGCAAGACTTTCTGCCTGATCGAACGAATCCGATTCCTGATACAGCATCGGAAGTTCGATCCAGCGCGCATCTGTGCCTTCACATTCACCAACAAGGCAGCCGGAGAGATCGGCGCGCGGCTGGAGGCTCTGGGGGCCGACGCGCAGGGAGTCAGGCGAGGCACCATACACGCATTCTGCGCCGATCTGCTCCGTTCCCACGGTGAGTTGGTGGGCCTGGAACGTGGATTCGGCATAGCAGATGAAGAATATCAGCACGCCATCCTGGGCAGGCTTCGTGAACCGCCACGATTCCACAAGTCGATCTGCCGGGCCTTTTCGCTCCACCGGTTGAAGGACCTTCCGCTGTCGGATCGCGACGCGAGAACCTTCATGGAGTATACCAGCAGGCTGGAACGCAACCACATGGCGGACTTCGACATGCTCGTCATGAAGGCGGCGGAACTGCTGCAGACGAACCCCGAAGCGGCGGCGGAGATCCGGCGAAAGTGGGACGTCATCCTTGTCGATGAGTTCCAGGACCTGAATCGCCGTCAGTACGAGGTGGTGAGGGAACTGGCGCGAGAGCATCGCCACCTCTTCGCGGTGGGGGACGATGAGCAGTCCATCTTCTCGTGGACCGGAGCCGACCTGAGACTCTTCGGCGATCTGATGAATGACTTCGGCATTACCACACCCATCACGCTCAACTACAACCATCGCGTTCCCGCTCAGGTCTTCGATCTGGCGGTGAAGCTGGTAAAGCACAATCCGCGGGAGCAGTGGAGCAAACAGGAACACATCATCGCGGAACGGAAATCACCATGGCCGGTACGGGCGGTGCAGTTCGATGATGACCTGACCGAGTCAGACTGGCTGATCGGTGATATCCAGGCCGATCACCGGCAATCGGGACTGGGCTGGGGCGACTACGCCATCCTCTATCGTCGCCATGATATCGGCGACGTACTGGAAGGCGAGCTGGTGTCGCGGGGCATCCCCTGCCGTCTGGCGCAGGGGCGTGCCCTCGCCGACCATCCGGTGGTCAACTACCTGATCGCGGCGCTGCGGGTCATTTCCCGGCCCGGAGATGACATCAGCGAGGAGCAGTTTCTCAAAGTGGTTCTGCCTAGAAGCCTGATCGATATCGTGTTGACGAACCCGGCCGTGGAAGGAGGTCGACTGCGGGATCGCGTGGCGGCGTATGCCCGAGAACGCCCCAGTCAGGATCCCGACCGCCGCAAACTATGGAGGGCGCTCTACGCACTGGGAAACCTGAAGGCGCTGGAACAAAAGCACCTTACACTGGATGCACTGGTTGCCGATCTGCTGTCCCAGCGAGTGGGCGAATACCGGTCGGCTCTGGAAGAGCGTCATGCCGAACTTTCGGATCCGCTGAAGGATGATGAAGTCCGTCGCCTGGCTGAACGACTGGGGAATGCGCTCGACGAGGGAGCAACCATCTGGGTTGAACCGCTGAACGGCGCGGAGATTCCGCTCCGGGCGATGCTCGAAGGAGCTGGCTTCGGTACGTTCGCGCTGGGCGTGTCCTGCCCGGAGGGCGCAGTGGCGGTGCGCGGAACGGATACCCCGACACTCGGCATTGGCCTGGGTCTTTTCAAGGCCCTTCAGACGGTGGCTACGCGACGGATGAACGCCACCTTCCGGGACTTCACCGCGGTGGATATCGAGACAACGGGGCGGGATCCGGTGAAAGCCGAGATTACCGATCTGGCGGCGGTTCGTGTACGCAATGGTGAAATCGAGGATGAATGGTCCTCACTCGTGAAACCCGGAGTTCCAGTCGACCCCGAAGCCGCTGCCATCACCGGGATCAGTGATATGGACCTGGCCGACGCGCCGCGGTTCGATCAGGTGTGGCCGTCGTTCCGTGATTTCTGCGACACGGACGTGGTAGTGGCACATAACGGCTATCAGTTCGATTTCCCGATACTGGAAAGGATGAGTGCTCATCTGGCTGGCGATCGGCTCGTCACTTACGACACCCTGCTCCTGGCTCGGGAACTGCATCCCGGGAGCCGAAAGCTGATCGATCTGGCCGCCGCGTACGGAATAGAGGTCGAGAAGGCACATCGGGCGTTGAATGATGCACGGACCCTGGCGCACGTGCTCCTTCGCCTGGATGTGGAGCGATTGGCACGCGCCCGCAAGACTGCCCTCGTCAACCTTCTGGACTGGCTGGGTATCGCGCTGGTGATGACGCCGGAGCCATCCTGCTGCTCCGGATCAGGCGAAGCTTCCGAACCCTCCACCGCCTGCCGCGAATATCGTGACCTCAGGGACCTGGCGGCCACGTATGCGCTCGGAAGATACAGCCACGCCCTGGAGCAGTACGAGGTGCAGCGCAACCTGTCGGAACGTGCCGCGATTCCCACCGCCGAGCAGCTCATCGATCTGCTGGGCGGGCGGGAAAAGATGGACCGCCTGCGGACGGAAAGGACCGCTGAGGACAGGTATCCGGAAGCCATGGTGCGCCTGCGTCGTCTCATTGTGGAATGCGATGCCATCACGCTCGCAGAGCAGATTCTTCAGTTGCTGGACCTTCTGGCGCTGTCCAGGCATGACGGGAGCGATATTCACCAGGATCGTGTGAGCCTTCTGACCTTGCATTCCACGAAAGGATTGGAGTTTTCGCGGGTTTATGTAGCTGGCGTGGAGGATTCCGAGCTTCCGGGGATGAATGCACAGCGGCCCGCAACGAAGGGGGAGATCGAGGAGGGCCGACGGCTCCTTTACGTCGGTATGACACGTACCCGGGACCGCCTCGTGCTGACGCGCGTCGCCACTCGCGGGGGTCTGCCCACCGGCGGAGGTCAGTATCTGGCGGAAATGGGGATCACGCCGGAGTCACCGGGCCAAGTGCTCCCGAGACGCGACCGGGTGTGACACTGTTGCCTCGCTGAGGTTCCGGCCCGCGGAGCCTTCCGACGCTGGGATGGTTCGGTGTGAAGAAACTCTCCGCCTTTCAGTGCTGGAGGGAGCTCAGGATCCGGGAAAAGGCATCCACGGCAGGAGGACCGGAGCCCACACCCTCATCGTGCTTGAAGTAGACGTAGGCCGATTCCCATGGCTGCTCCGTGACTTGTACTGCCCACTCGCGCAGGTTCTCCTCGCCGTAGTCAAAGCGATGCAGGCGCAGATACCCCCAGCTTGCGGTGCTCGCCATGGGTGTCGCGAAGTCATCCTGGTCGGTGATCGTCAGGGCCACATTCCTCGATCGCAGCACATCGAGCACGTCGTCCTCCAGCCAGGTGCTGTTTCGGAACTCGATGGCAAAGCGCCGATCGTCGGGCAGCAGATCCAGAAAGCGCCTCAGTCGCTCGAGGTCCTTCTTCATGTTGGGTGGCAACTGGAACAGTACCGGTCCCAGTCGGTGGTCCAGGACACCGATGTTACGGAGGAGATACCCGAGAGGTTCCTGCGATTCAGGTTTGAGTCGGGTGTGGTGGGTGATGCGCTGGCTGGCCTTGATGGAAAATGTAAAGTCGTCAGGAACCTGCGATGCCCAGCTTCGCAGTACGTTCTCCCGCGGCATGCGATAGAACGTGTTGTTGATCTCCACGGTCGGGAACCGTGAAGCGTAGAATCCCAGCATTCCGTCAGCTGGCAGATCGTCAGGGTAGAACGAGCCCTTCCATTCGTTGAAGGCGTATCCGCTGGTGCCGGCGAGGACTATCATGTCGGGAGGAGGTGGTGCCGTGATCCGGGGGCGACAGCGCGGAAGCAGGAAGAGTGGTGGTCAGGACGCCTTTCGCGTGCCTCCCTCTTCTCCGCCGCTGCTTCCCTTGGCGAGGCTGGCTTTCAGTGCTTCCATGAGATCTATGATCTTGCCGCTTCCGTCCTGTGCCGGCTCGGACGTGATCTCGTGACCCTCGACCTTGGACTGTATGGCTTCGAGCACCCGTTCCCGGACAGTGTCCCGGTACTTCGAAGGTTGAAACTCATCGTTGGCACCCTGTTCGATGAGTTGCATTGCCAGCTTCAGCTCACCTTCCTTCACCTCACCTTCGGGGACAGGCACCTCGTCGGCCGATTTCATCTCATCCGCATAGTGCAGTTGTTCCATGATGATGACGTGTCCTCGGGGGCGCAGCAGTACCAGATGCTGTTGCCCGCGGGCGGCGAACTGACCCAGTGCTGCGCGACCCGTGTCCTGCAGTGCCCGGGCCAGGAGACGATACGCCCTATCCCCGCCCTTGTCGGGACCCAGGTAGTAAACCTTGTCGAGGAACTCGCGATCCACTTCGGCCAGGGGAACGAACTCATTGATATCGATGGTACCCGTGGCCTTCTCCTCCAGAGCCTTGAGTTCATCCGGTGTAAAGGATACGTACTGATCCTTGGAGAATTCGTACCCCTTCACCATGTCGTCACGGGGAACGATCTCGTTGTCCTTTGGGCAGGTGTACTGCTGCTTCACCCGGGTGCCGCATTTCTTGTGCAACAAGTTGAACGATACGTTGGCCCGGGATTCTGCCGACGAATAGATGTGGACGGGTACCGACACGAGCCCGAAAGAGATGGTCGCGGTTCCGGTTGAGCGTGCTGGCATCGGAAGGTGGGCTGGGTGTCTGGTGCTGCCGAGGGAGATTCGTTCGACTCAGGGGCTCTCGACGATAGTACGGAGTTGTTCCGTCATGCGGAAGCGCAGACTGGATCCCGCTGCGGCCGGGCCGGTGAAAGTCCCGGCCAGGTAACCAATGAGTTTGGCGTGCGTAATCTGGCCGTCAACGGGGATGCCAGTGGTTACAAGGGAGGCGGCCCTCGACGTTCCTGAAACTGAATCTGTCACGGAGTCCCCACTGGGACCCGAGACATAGCTGAGTGAAATACGCCACCAGTCTGGAGACGCGCTGGCGCTCCAGGCAAAGCCCAGGGGAGACCCGCGCACCCATGACTGGTTGTTCGTGGGTGAGAGCAGCGTGGCTGGCAGGGGGACCGTGACGACACCCTCAACCATATCTCCACCTGCCTCCACCCGGATCCGGAGTTCGGCACCTGTCGGCACCAAAGCACCAAGATCGTAGGAATACTTGCCATTGTTGAGCGTCGCGGGAACGCCGTTGGCGGAAACCACGGCGTCGTTCACGGGAACTCCGTTGCGGGAGACCGTCAAGTGTCCATACCGGGGTCCAGTATCCTGTCCCATGATCAGGAGCTTCGTAGCGGTAGGGGATGGTTCGGTCGTGGATGAACCACCACAGGCAGCCAGGAGTGAAAGCAGTGAGAACGTTACGATCGTCGTTCGCATCGGTTCCTCCATGAGGGTGGCGGATCGTCCCCGTGAGGGACGATAGGCGGTCTGCCGCCGGCATTGTTTCCCGGTCGACTGTCTTTGGTGAATATGAGTCGTCGTTTCGCAGGTTCCAACCGGGACCAGCCTCTACAACAGACGACGAAGTCATGACTGGCGTCATGTTGGCGGCTCACACCGGTTGCAGGATTCCGGGGGGCCAGATCACCTTTTGGCTCTCCCACGCTCGACTTCATTGACGCAACGTTCCGGCATGGACTCGGCTGACGATGTTCCTCATCTCCAGGATGACGCTCTCAGCACCTATCGCGCCAAGCGCTCCGCCGACACCTCGCCGGAGCCGGTCGGCCAGGTGTCGGCGGTGCCGGGCCGTCTGTTCGTGGTCCACAAGCACGCTGCCCGCCAACTGCACTGGGATCTCCGTATCGAGATGGACGGGGTGCTCAGATCCTGGGCAGTGCCCAAGGGTCCCTCCTGCGATCCCAGTGACAAGCGATTGGCGGTACGCGTGGAGGATCACCCACTGGAGTACGGTGATTTCGAGGGGATCATCCCGGAAGGGAACTACGGTGCCGGTGGCATCATCGTCTGGGACCGGGGCGAGTGGGTCGCGCTGGAGGACTGGCGTGAAGGTCTGGAGAAGGGGAAGCTCCTCTTCGAGTTGAAAGGCTACAAGCTCCGCGGTCGCTGGACGCTGGTGAAGATAAGGAAATCCGAGAAGGACTGGCTCCTCATAAAGGAACGGGACGAATGGGTGAGATCACCCGGTGACGTGTTCCCCGAGGAGTCCGTGCTGTCAGGCCTGACCGTTGAGGCAGTCAAGGCCAGAGAGGGGCCTCAAGCGAAACTGCGCGCGGCACTGGAAGAAGCCGGTGCAGTCAGGCAGCATGTGGGTCTGGCAACCAGTGGAGTGATGCTCGCGGAAACCGGGGATCGGGCGTTCACCCGCGAAGGCTGGATCTTCGAGCTGAAGATGGATGGGTACCGGCTCCTGGCGGGCAAGCGAAGTGGTGAAGCACGGCTGCTTACACGCAACGGGCATGACTATACCGCGGTTTTCCCGGAGGTTGCCAGGGCCGTCAAGGCCCTGCCGGTGGATGATTGCATCGTGGACGGGGAAGTCGTGGTCCTGGACGGAGAAGGGAAACCTGATTTCGCGAGGCTGCAGCGACGCGGCCGTCTGCATAACGCGATCGACATCCGCAACGCGGCCGTCGGATCGCCAGCGACGTACTTCGTCTTCGACCTCCTCACGGTCGAGGGATGCGATACACGATCTCTTTCCCTGAGTCGCCGAAAGGAGCTGCTGCGATCATTCGTGGGGGGTGTGGGTGCAGTGCGCTGGCTGGATCATGTTGAAACGCAGGGTGAGGCCTTCATGGCGCTGGTGGAACAACAGGGCCTGGAAGGAATAGTTGCCAAGAAACTGGATTCGACCTACCGGGCCGGGCGTTCCTCCAACTGGCAGAAGATCAAGGCGCAGCGAAGTGCGGAGTTCGCCATAGTTGGATTCACCGAGCCCAAAGGGAGCAGGGTCGGGTTTGGTGCGTTGCAACTGGCGGACATGGTCGGAGGCCGGTTGGTCTACGCCGGGAGAGCAGGGACCGGCTTCACGGATCAACAGCTTGCTGAATTGCATGGACAGCTGCTTGGTGACATCCGGGCTGACCCACCCTGTCTCGGTCCGGTGGTGGACGGTGATACTGAGCCCAGGCCGTCGGGTGAGATCCCGGAGGCTGGCACGACGACGTGGGTGGATCCCCGCCATGTGTGCGAGGTTCGATTCACGGAGTGGACACCCGATGGCCTTCTGCGGCATCCCGCGTTTCTCCGGATGCGGGACGACAAGCGGGTGGACCAGTGCGAAAGAGCGGGAAGGGAGAAGAGGGAAGAGGGAAGCGTGGTCGAAGACCGTGCCGCAACGCCTCCTTCCCGGGATGTCTCCTTTTCCAACCTGAACAAGGTGTTCTGGAGGGAGGAGAAGATCACAAAGGGAGATCTCATCGACTACTACCGGACGGTTTCACCCTGGCTCCTGCCCTGGTTGCGTAACCGACCAGTGGTCCTGACGCGATATCCGGACGGAATCGACGGCAAGTCATTCTACCAGAAGGATGCCCCCGAGTTTGCGCCGGCATGGATCCATACGGTGCCCATCTGGAGCAACGACACGCAGCGACAAATCCGTTACTTCGTTTGTGACGACGTGGAATCGCTGCTTTACATTGCGAATCTGGGAGCGATCCCTCTCCACGTCTGGGCCAGCAGGGTCGGTTCGCTGGAGCTGCCGGACTGGTGCGTGATCGATCTGGATCCCAAGGACGCACCATTCACTGACGTCATCCGGTGTGCCCAGTTGCTGCATCGCATCTGTGCCGGGATTGGACTTCCGGACTTCGTGAAGACCACCGGCAAGACGGGCCTGCATATCCTCATCCCATTGGGCAGGCAGTGCACCTACGAGCAGTCTCGGCACCTCGGCGAACTGCTGGCCCGGTTGGTCATACGGGAGCTGGGTCCCATTGCCACAATCATGCGAACGATCAACAAGCGTGGCGAGAAAGTCTATGTTGACTATCTGCAGAACCGGCACGGGCAGTTGATCGTGGCTCCGTTTTCCGTGCGTCCCCTGCCGGGCGCCACGGTATCCATGCCCCTGCAGTGGGATGAGGTGGTGGAAGGGCTGGACCCCCGGGACTTCACCATCCGCAATGCTTCAGCCCGCATGGAGAGTCTGGGTGCCGATCCGCTGTTGCCCGTGCTTGAGCTTCAGCCCGATCTGGCGCAGGCGCTTTCCAAACTCCCTTTGTTGATGGCATAGTCAATGCGAGCCATGCCGGCAGCTCCTACGGCTGAGGTCGAAACCTGAGTCCCTTCCAATCTGATGCGTCATACCGGCTGGGCACTGTTCATCGCGATCGATATGCTCGGCGTGCTCCCTGCAGCAGGGGCGCAATCCGTACGGGGATTGGTTTCCGAGCGTACGTCCGGCCTGGCGATCAGTGGTGCGCTGGTGACTCTGGAGCCCGGGGACAGCGTAAGCGGCGCAGCCGTTTCCAGCACTCTGACGAACGAACGTGGTCTCTTCTTCCTGAGGGTGCCGAAACCGGGGCGGTACCGTGTGCGAGCCAAGCGGATTGGCGTCAGGCGCTTCGATTCCGAGGTGATCGAGCTGGATTCCTCAGAAGTGCGGGAGATGAACATCACCCTGGAACCGTTCGCGTTTCAGTTGCCGTCCGTGCGCGTGGTCAGCAACGACATCTGCACGACGCGGCCCGAACAGGTCACGCGGCTGGCGTCGCTGTGGGATGAAGCGCGCACGGCACTGGCCGCGGCGCAGATCTCACTCAGGGATCGGCTGGTACGTGCCCGGATAGAGCACTATGTGCGGATCCTGGAGCCACGCAGTCTGAAGGTGGAGGAAGAGCGCAGCATGCGGCGTGCTCCGGGCGCGGCCGAGCGGGCCTTTTTCAGCCTCAGTGGTGACGACCTTTCGAAGGGTGGTTACTGGAGAAGTCTGGGGAATGACAGCGTCGCCTACTATGCCCCCGACGCCGACGTTCTGCTTTCCGCTGCCTTCCGCCGGGATCATTGTTACACCCTTAGAGAGGGACGCCGGGAGCGTGCCGGTCTGACCGGCATTGCGTTTTCTCCGGTGTCCGGGCGGAAGACAGCGGACGTGGAGGGCACGATATGGCTGGATTCGCGGACCTTTGAGCTCCGTCTCGTGGAGTTTGCCTACACGAGTCTTCCGCCGGCCACCATCACGCGCGGAATAGGAGGCGAGGTGCAGTTTTCCAGGGTGGAGACAGGAGCATGGATCGTGAGCCGCTGGTTCATCCGGATGCCACGCTATGGAGGCCGGCCGATCATGCGCAGCAGCGGGATTCCCGGCCAGCCCGCGACACCGGTGTACAGGGTGGTGAATCTGGTGGAGGAGGGGGGTACGGTGACCCCTGAATCGGGTGGTCGGAATCCGCCATCCTGACCGTGCGGGTCCCTCCACCCCGCGGATCCTCGCCATGGGTGATATCTTCGGTGCAACGTTCGCGGCTGTATGACCGGGGCACCGTTGCAGGAGGAAGGGGCGTGGTTCGTGCGTCACTGGGAGTTGCATTGCTGGCAGTCGGTCTGGGCGGGGTCGTCGGACCGGCCTGGGGTCAAGGGGCGAAGTGGAACAATACAGTCGAGGCCAACGCCAACCTCCTGTTTGGTGCGGCCAAGGGGCGGGTAGCGGCGTTCCTGGCGAATACCTCGCGGGCTGACAGCACCGTGGAGTTCCGCGCGGAGATGCGGTTTTCCTACGCGGACGCACCTAACGATGAGGAAGTGGTCAAGGTTACCGCGCGTTCCTCCCGTTTTTCCCTGAGCCTGGACTACCGACCCTACGACCGCTTCAGCCCCTTCTACTTTGGTTCAGCGGAGGCGAGCCTGCAGCAGCGGGTTGCCCATCGCTATGCTTCCGGAGGAGGTGCGAAGCTGCGGCTGATTCCGCCGGGTGACAACCGCCTGGACTTGTCGCTGGCGCTGCTGTGGGAAGAGACCCGGGCGCTGAACCCCGCACCCGACAAGCGCGCCACCGTCACTCTCGCCAGATGGTCACTCCGTCTGCGGGCTGACCGGCGTCTGTCGAGTGCGGTCACCATGTCACACCAGACGCTGTGGCAGCCGGCCGCCAAGGCACTGAACAGCTACACCACCGAAACACAGACGGGTCTCGCGGTGGCGCTCAATTCGGCGCTGTCGACCACCGTCACCCTGCGCGACCGCTACGACAGCGCGGCGATCACCCGCGGTGCGCTGAGCAACCACGACGGACAACTGCTGTTCGGAATACGCGCCCGTTTCTGATTGCCTCCTGGTCATCAGTCGCGGGAGGTCATCGAGGGGGGGAACTCCGTCGGTCGGATCGCCGGTTGGATCGGTGCCTCCAGGAAAACAAGGAGGGCCCCGAAGGGCCCTCCTGAGTCCGTCAGGTGAATCAGGTCAAGAGATTACCCTTCCGGAATTCACTTCCTGCAGTCCCAGCCGACGCAGCTCGGCGTTCAGCCGGGGGAGTTCCGTGTTGAGGATGCGTTCCAGGGCATCAGTCTGAACCTTGAGTTCAGCCGACAGATCGTTGAAGATCGGTTCTATGTTCTGGATGGGGCGCCCGTCACCGGTGTTGAGCGAGCGATTCAGAGTGCCCAGACGATTGTTGATCTTGATGGGGAAATTGAGGGGATCCTGGCCGCTCTGGTTGCGGACCTGGTAAATCTCCTCTTCGACGCCACTTATCTGCTGGCTGAGCCTATCACCGATCTGCTTTGCCTTGGCGTCCTGCGTCCTGCCCAGGCGATCCTTGACCTGACCCTTGATGTCGCGTATCCGGATCACGGCCTGGTTGGCCTCGCTCAGCTTGTCGCGGATGCGAATACCCAGGGCAAACTGTGCCTCCAGGTCCGCCAGAGTCACGTCCTTGTAGAGTGGATTTTCGATGATGGTGAGCGGCTGAGTCTGTGTGCGTCCATCGACAGTGAGATGCACCTGGTACGTGCCCGGCACTGCCGCCGGACCTGAAGTGCTGGCGCCCCAGAGGATCATTCCGGGGAACGTGGTCGCGTCAGGATAGTCCAGATTCCACGAAACGGTATGGAATCCGGCTGCGGTGGAAGGACCGCCGCCGAATCCGCCGCGTCCCCCCCGTCCAAAACCTCCCCCGGCACGTCCACCGGCCTGTGCAGCATTGGACGGCGGACCCGTCACACTGAATGCCACCCGACCCGCCGCGTCGGTGACTTCGACCTTGATGCTCTGTGCAGGGCGTTTCAGCCAGTACTGAATTGACGCACTGGTTCCGGATCGGATGGCGGTGGCGGGCCGGAAAAGGTAAGGATCCGGCGACGAAGCTATTGCCGGGGTGTATTGACGCAGGGCCGCAATGTTGTCGAGTACGTAGAAGCTGCGTCCATGCGTTCCCAGTACCAGAGCGTCCCTGTCGACCCAAAGGTCATTGACGGGGACGGTGGGCAGGTTCAGTCGCAGTGACTCCCAGTTGTCGCCATCATCGTAGGAGATGTACACGCCCAGACGCGTTCCAGCGTACAGCAGACCGCGACGGGTGGGATCCTCCCTGACCGTGTGTGTGTAGTCATTCGGCGCAATGCCACTGACGATTTTCGTCCAGGTGCGACCAAAATCGTGAGTGCGGAAGATGTACGGCGCGAAGTCGTTGAACAGCGGTCGTTTCACCGCGACGTAAGCCGTTCCGTCGTCGAAGGCGGAGGCGTCGATTTGAGTGACACGACCCAGATCAGGCATATCGGGTGGTGTCACGTTGGTCCAGGTCTTCCCGCCATCCTGGGTAACATGTACCAGTCCATCGTCCGTTCCGGCCCAGATCACGTCGACATTCCTCTTGCCGGGTCCCAGCGCGAAGACGACGGCGTAGATCTCGGGCCAGTTCATGTCATGGGTGATCGGTCCGCCTGACGGTCCCATGGTCTTGGGATCATGCTTGGAGAGATCCGGACTGATGGGTTCCCAGTTCTGTCCGCCGTTGGTGGTTTTCCAGACGCGCTGGGAGGACGTATAGAGGATGTTGGAGTCCACCGGTGAGAAGATGATCGGGTAGGTCCACTGCCAGCGCTCCTTCACCTCACTCGACGGCTCGCCCTGATACTGGCGGGGATAGGGGTTCACTTCCCGAAGCTGTCCGGTCTTCCGGTTGTACATCGTCATGAATCCGCCGTTGTTGGTTCCGGCAAAGTAGACGTCGATGTCCTTCGGGTCGGGTGCGATGTACCCCGGTTCGCCGCCACCCACCGTGTAGAGCGGATTGCCCCCCTTAGGTTGGCCACCGCGACCCGAGCCCGGCGGCTCACTCGAGACGCAGGCGGTGGTATTGTCCTGCTGCGAACCACAGACGTGAAACGGAATGTGTCCCGTGGTGATCACATGATAGAACTGTGCTGTCGGGAAGTCCTGCTCGGTGAAGCTTTGTCCCCCGTCCCGCGATACAGCACCACCACCGTCGTTGCCGTCCACCAGATGCTGGGTATCATCCGGATCGATCCACAGGTCGTGGTGATCGCCGTGGGTGTTGCTGCGGAGGGCATTGAGGGTCTTGCCGCCATCGGTCGACTTGAACAAGGCAGTGTTCTGGACATAGACCACGTCACGAGCCTTCGGATCGGCGAATACGTGGGTGTAGTAGAACGCCCGCTGGCGGATGTTGCGGTTTCCGTTCACCAGAGTCCACGACGCTCCAGCATCATCCGATGCGTAGAGTCCACCATTGGCGTTTTCAACCAGGGCGTAGACCCGGTTCGGGTCTGCCCCGGAAACGGCCACGCCGATCCGTCCAACCACACCGGACGGAAGGCCGCGATTGCGGGTGATCTCGGTCCAGGTTTCGCCCCCGTCGGTGGATTTGAAAAGACCCGAACCCGGCCCGCCGCTGGACATCGTGTACTCGTTGCGGAAAGCCTCCCAAAGAGCTGCGTAGAGAACATTCGGATTCCTCGTGTCCACCGAAATGTCCACAGCACCGGTATTGGCATCCCGGTAGAGCACTTTGCGCCATGTCTTCCCGCCATCAGCGGTCTTGTAGACACCGCGCTCCTCGTTCGGCCCACCGTAGTAGCCGAATACGGCCACCCAGACGATGTCGGGATTGGTGGGGTGGATGCGGATCTTGGAAATGTTGGTGCCGTCGCTGAATGCGATGTGCGTCCAGGTCTTTCCCGCGTCGGTCGACTTGTACACACCATCACCAGGGATGATGTTGCCCCGGATGCAGGACTCGCCCGTGCCGATGAAGACGATATCGGGGTTCGACTCGGAAACCGCCACCGCGCCAACCGAGGTCGCTCCTATCTGACCGTCGGTGACCGGTGCCCAGTTCTCGCCGCCGTCCGTGGTCTTCCAGAGGCCGCCACCGGTAGCGCCGAAGTAGGCCTCGTTCGGGCGGCCCCGGACGCCGGTTGCAGCGATGGACCTTCCTCCCCGGTCGGGTCCGATACTGCGCCACTTGTACGCTCCACTGAGCGTTGGGTCCAGGGCAGCGGCTGAGACTGCATGCCGCGACAGCCATCCTCCGGAGTGAGCGGTCCATGCCCCCGTAAGCAGAAGGAGGGTGACCGATCCGGCTATCGCGACTCTTCCATTTACACGAAGCATAGCAGCGACCTCCTTGACGCGGTGGGTTTCGGTGAAGGCTATCGTCTGAGCAGCCCGGTGGTAAGACATGATTCCGGAGATCAGGGAAAATCCGGCACAGAAATCAACCCTGTGGACCCACCATTCTGCTCAGCCGTCGGCGCCGGCGACGTCCGGGTAGAACCGCTCCAGCGGAAAAGTCGTGGCGCGAAGTTCACCTGCTGCCCACTGCATCACCCGCTGGCGGACCTCCGGAGCAACGTCGAGGTGCCGGTTTGCACTTCCGCTCACGAAGAGTTCGGCGCGCGACTGCAGTACGTGAGGCGGGTGCATCTCGAAAGCCTCCTGATGCTTCTGCATGTAGGCGAAGGAACACTTCTCCACCACGCGACCGAGTTCCGTTTCGGTGAGAGGCCGTATGTCCAGAAAAGCGGTGACCTTCCGGACGATGTCCGGCAGATCCTTCTTCATGTCCTCGAAAAGCACAAAGAGGACATTGTCAGACTCCTGGGCACGGTCCCACCACCCTCTCACATGATCGGTCCAGGTTCCCCACCACATCAGCTCAGGCGAGCGGAACCATTCCTCGAACGCATCCATCCCGGGCTCCATGCCGCCGGCGTTGGTGACCACGAAGTCCACGCAACTGGCAAAGCAGGATGCGGGATGGCGGGCCACATAGATGTACCGGGCCCTCCGATGAAAGGGGCAGAGGGATGCCGGGAGATGCGTCTTTACTATACGCGATGGCCGTTCCGTGCCGATCAAGGGAGCCTCAGCCATGGACACGCTCTTGCGCCCCTCGATCCATGGTGACACCGCATACAGCGCCGTCCCCGACTCCACCAGGTTGCCGTTGCCGCGCAACAGGACCTCGTAGACGACGTGCTGCATCCAGGTGGTCCCGCACTTCATCTGGGTGACGACGAAAATGTCCTCCGGACGCGGTTCGTACGATTCCGCGGAGGAGAATGTCTCCGCGCTGCAGCTTCCGGATGGCGCCGAGGTACCGCGATAGTGGATGCGGGCCCGCCGGAGGTCCAGCTTGGAGGTCCACGCCGCCAGGCGGAGGAATGGCGCCAGGATGGCAGCGTGGATTCCCAGAACGCGCTTGAACCGCTCGCGCTCCCGGGGTGAACGCCCGTAGTATCCGAGCCCGATTGTTCTCTCGTCACCCCAGCGAATCACGAGCGCCAGATAGATGCCGAACAGAAAGTAGACAAGGACGAGAGCGCCCAGGACCGTGAAGAACGTGCGCACTGGTGAGGGGTTTGGAGATCAGGTGCGACAGAGTGACGACCAATCCGTGGTTAACGCAAGCCACTGATCGGCTCCGAGTCAAACAGTGTCGCTGCCGGGTATGCCGATCCGTTTCCCGTCGGGAAACGGCGGGTGCCGCCTTCCGGTCGGCGGGGTGGCACACCAGTTTGGGGCTACAATCCATCTCTTCCGAATCTCGAGGTTTTCATGAAGATCCAGTCACGACTTTGGCTGGTGCCCGCTGTTTCGGCGCTTCTTGCCGGGTCGATTGCGGCTCAGGACTCTGCGCGTGCGACGTCGAGGGAGATCACGCCGGCTGACATGAAGGCGTGGAAGTCGATCCGACAGTCGGAGCTGTCCGGGGACGGTCAGTGGTTCGCCTACGTAGTGGCGCCGAATGAGGGTAACGCCACCGTCGTGGTTCGACGGACCACCGAGGGGGCCACGGAGACGCGGATTCCGGTGGGTGAGACTGGTGGTTCACTGGATATCTCGGGCGACTCGCGCTGGCTGGGCTACCTGGTGGGACCTGACTGGGTGGACAGCTCAGCCGCCGGCGGGCGAGGGTCTGGTCGGGGTGCCTCCGGACGGGCGGGGGGGCCGGGGACTCAGGGCACCGGCGGGCGTCAGGGTGCAGACTCGGCGAAGGGGCCTCGGGAGACCGCAACCAGGTTTGTGGTGCGTAACCTGGCCAGCGGTGAGGAGAAGGAATTTCCCAGGATCCGTCGGTTTCTGTTCAACACGGATACGGCCACCTGGGTTGCCTTGGTGGGTTATCCGGCAGGGAGTGGTGGATCCGCTACGAGTGGCGCGCCTGCTGGTCCGGCGCGGGGCGTCGGCGGAGGCGGAGGTGGCGGTGGTACGGCAGGTGGTGCCAGCGTGATGCTGTACAACCTCAGGTCCGGTGAGCTGTTCAACCTGGGGATGATCCAGGAGTTCGCGTTCGACGATGCGGGAGACTGGCTGGCCTATACCATGGATACTCCCGACCAGGTGGGCAACGGTGTTCAGCTTCGCAACCTGAGGACGAACGTATCCCGGGCCATTGATTCCGAGCGGATGTTGTATCGCCACCTGGCGTGGACGGACAGCTCGCGGGCTCTGTCGGTGATGCGGGGAAAGATCGAATCGCCGCCCGGGCGTGATACCGTGTTTTCGATCCTGGTTTTCGCGGACTTCACGGAACAGGGACCGGAAGTGCGGAAGGTCTTCGATCCGACGGGCCGGACTGATTTTCCGACCGGCTGGAAGCTGGCCTCGGAGCGGGCCCCCAGTTTTTCCGATGACCTTTCTTCGGTGTATTTCGGCATTCGTGAAGTGGGGGAGAAGACGGTTGCGGCGGGTCGGAGCGGTCTGGTTCAGCCGGGGGCCCCGGGGGCTGGAGGGAGGATCAATCAGCCAACGGGGAGGGGGAATGCGGATGAGGTGTCACTGATCCTGTGGCACGCGAAGGATCCAAGGCTGCAGTCCCAGCAGATCGTGCAGGAGCAGGCCGATCGGGCGTACAACTACCTGTCGGAATACCGTTTCGCGGACGATCGCTTCATTAGGCTGGCGAATGATTCCCTACGTTCAGTGACGGTGCTTCCGGGGGGCAGGTATGCCTTGGGTACGGACAACAGGGCCTATCAACAGGAGGCGAGCTGGTCGGGCCGGAACTACATGGATGTGTATCGCGTCGATCTCCGCACCGGTGCCACGACGCTGCTGCAGAAGAAGAAGCCCGCGGTCGGGCCCATGCTGCCCTCTCCGGATGGCAGCAAGATTCTCTACTGGGGCAAGGATGGCAATTACTGGGTCATGAGCCTGGCCACAGGTGACAGTGTGAACATCACGCGGTCAGTCCCGACGAGTTTCGTGAACACTCAGGACGACCACAACAATCTGTTTCCACCTGCCATAAACGCGCGGGGCTGGAGCAGCGACAATTCGGCTGTGCTGCTTTACGACAACTGGGATCTCTGGAAGGTGCCGGTGAACCCCTCAACCGGACGCGCCGTGAACCTGACGGTCGATGGGAAGAGTACTCAGGTACGGTACAACCGCCTGTATCAGTTCGACGACCGTGGGGGAGCGGGCGGACGGTTTGGTGGGCCGGCGAACGACGAAGGAGTGGATCTGTCCCGCCCGCTGTACGTGGGTACCTACGGCGAGTGGACCAAGAAGGAGGGCCTTTCTCGGATCGATCCCGGCAAGCCCGGAGCGGTCAGTCTGGAGTTCGATACCACCCGCATCAACGTGATAAAAGCGCGTGACGCCGACACGTTCATGTACACGCGTCAGAACTTCGCCGAGTATCCCGACTGGTGGGTTTTCAAGCCGGGTTTTGCGGGAGGGTACCGGGTGACGAACGTGAACCCGCAGATGAAGGATCTGCCGTGGTCCAGTGGGGCCAGACTTATCAACTATCGGAGTGCGAAGGGCGACCGGCTTCAGGCGGCGATGTATCTGCCTGCCGACTTTGACCCGTCGAAGAAGTACCCGATGCTGGTGACGATCTACGAGAAGCGGTCCCAGAACATGCGATCGTTCGTGGCCCCCAGTGAAACCCGGGCCCCGGATCCCGCGCTCTTTACCAGTCGGGGCTATGTGGTACTGGATCCGGATATTGTATACCGGGTCAACGATCCGGGGATGTCAGCGGTCTGGTGCGTGGTGCCCGCGGTGCAGGCAGCGATTGCCACGGGTTTCGTCGATGCGAAAAAGGTGGGACTCTGGGGCCATTCATGGGGCGGCTATCAGACGGCCTTCCTGGTTACCCAGACGGACATCTTCGCGGCAGCCATCGCCGGTGCGGCGTTGACCGACATGGTGAGCATGTACAGTTCGATCTACTGGAACAGCGGCGGCACCAATCAAGCCATTTTTGAATCCAGCCAGGGGCGGTTCAAGGGCAACTTCACGGACAATTATGACGCCTACATCCGTAATTCGCCGGTGTTCCACGCACGCAACGTCAGGACACCGTTGCTGCTCCTGCATAACGACAAGGATGGAGCGGTCGACTTCAACCAGGGGATCACGTACTTCAATACGCTGAGGCAACTGGGCAAGGACGTGATCCTGCTGGAGTACGTGGGTGAGAATCACGGCCTGGCGCGCCGTCCGAATCAGAAGGACTATGCCATTCGCATGCGTGAATGGTTCGACCACTACCTGAAGGGAGCGGCGCCGGCGGACTGGATCATGCATGGGATTCCACGGATCCAGATGGAAGAACACCTGAAGGAGCGGGAAGGCGGGAAGCGGGAAGCGGGAAGCGGGGGAAGCGGGAACATCAAGGGAAGCGGGAATCTTCCCTGACGCTTTCCTGGCCCTTCCTCTAGCACGCTTCCCTGACGCTTTCCCGCTTCCCGCTTCCCGCTTCCCGCTTCCGACGCACATTGTCACTCGTACGATCGATTGGACGGTGGAGTCTCACCGGGCTGGTACTCAACACCATCATTGGTACCGGGGTGTTCATTCTGCCTGGTACTCTTGGCGGGCAGCTGGGCTGGGCGTCGATGTACGGCTGGATCATCGGGGCGCTGCTAACCGGAGTGATGATCCTGTGTTTCGCCGAGGTGGCTTCGCGATTCACTCAGGCCGGCGGGGCCTACGTGTATGCCGAGGCGGCGTTCGGGAGGTTCGTGGGCATCCAGATGGCGTGGATGTCGTACCTGGTCCGCTGCATCACGGCCGCGGTTCAGGCCAACCTCTTCACGGTATATCTGGCCGAACTCTGGCAACCGGCGGCGTCCCGGCCGGGCGAAATCCTGGTGGTGACGCTCTTTGTCGGAATCCACGCGTTCGTGAACATTCGGAGCGTGGGCTCCGGCGCGCGTGTCAGCGATGTCCTGGCGGTGGTGAAGGTGGTGCCACTGGTCGGCTTTGCTGCTCTGGGTCTATGGTGGGTGGGAAGGGGAAACATGGCGACGGCGGCGATCGCGACCGACATGTCGGCCGGTGGCTGGCTCTCCGCCATGGTCCTGCTGATGTTTGCGTTCGGTGGATTCGAGTCCGCGCTCATACCCATGGCGGAAGCCAGGGACGCGCGCCGGGACGCTCCGTTCGCACTGATCGTGGGACTGCTTCTGGTGACTGTGCTCTATCTTGCGGCGCAGTTCACGGTGCTGGTGACCCTGAGCGAGCCGGCGCTGAACGACCGTCCCCTGGCGGAGTCGGTGCGAGTGATGCTGGGGTCGGGCGGTGCCGTGGTCATTTCCATTGCAGCGCTCGTCTCGGTGTATGGATGGCTGGCCAGCAACATGCTGAACGTGCCACGCCTGACGATGGCAATGGCGGAACGCGGAGACCTTCCCGCGGTTTTTGGACGGGTGCATCCGCGGTTTCACACACCGTATGTGTCGATCCTGATCTTCGCGGGGATTTCGTGGTTTCTGGCCCTGCAGGCCGGCCTCAGGTCCAATCTGAGTCTTTCCGCGATTTCCCGCCTGCTCCTGTATGCCTCCGTGTGCCTGGCCTTGCCGGTGTTTCGCAGGCGGGACTCACGGAACGTCATCACTCCTGGCGTGCAGGCGGCCCTTTTCCACGCACCCGGCGGTCCGTTCCTGGCGCTGGCTGGAAGCATCATGGCTCTGGTGCTGGTGACCCGGGTGAACCAGCGGGAGGTGATTTCCATGGTTGTGACCGTCCTGCTGGCCGCCGTGCACTGGTGGTACCTGCGGGGCCGGGGTTCTTCAGGAGGGGATCACGACCAGGCCACCTGAGCATGGTGGGGATGGAATCATCCGTGGGACAGGCGGAAGTCCGGCCCGTGATTGCGATTCGGGTGCGGGTGCGGCACTTTCGGCTGCGGCAGACGTGTTGCTGACCGGCGCATATACACCACCGAGAGAACGAAAGACCATGTCGCACTGCATGCCTTGCTTCCGTCGAATCACCGCCCTTCTCGCCCTCGTGCCGGGCGGACTCCTCCCCGCCCAGGGCCAGGACGGCAGGAGATCATGGACCGTGGATGACGTCATGGCAATGAAAGCAGTGAGTGAGGTAGCCGTCAGCCCGGATGGAGAACGCGTTGCATATGTCGTTACGGAACGCTCAGTGGAGGCTGATGCAGTCAACTCCGACGTCTGGATCGTATCCACGGCCGGGGGTGACGCGCGGAGGCTTACTTCGGGACCGCGCACGGACCGGGGACCGCAATGGTCGCCGGACGGAAGCTGGATCGCCTTCGTCTCTGACCGTTCCGACGACGAGCGGGCACAGGTCTATGGGATCGATCCCGACGGTGGTGAGGCATGGCAACTCACGAAACTCCCGTCCGGTGTGACTGGTTTCCGGCTGTCTCCTGATGGAAAGCGCCTGCTGTTTCTCGGAACTGGAGAGGCGTCGCAGGCGGACCGCGACCTGGAAAGGGAACGCGGGAAGCCCATTGTACGGGACAGCGCGTATGCATCGGAGTTCACGCGCCTCTGGGTGGCGACGTTGGACGGTCACACTCCAGTCGAGGGACGGATCATTTCACCGGAGGGATTTCACGTCACATCGATGACATGGGGACCGGATTCACGGGCTGTGGCGTTCTCCGCCCAACCGCAGCCTGCGTTGGTGTCCGCGGAGTCGGGCGTGGTGTATGTGCAGAGCGAACCCGGAGCGGAAGCGCGGCCACTCACCAGCACGCCCGGCAATGAGGTTGTTGTGGCCTGGCCCGTGACGCCCGGCCTCGTCATTGCCTCGTCAGGCGAGTTTCAGGGCACCGCCAATACCGGACTCTACACGGTGCCGGTGACGGGTGAGCCGATGACTGCCCTGACGGCCGCCATCGATGAGGATGCCAGCTACGTGTGGGCCGATTCAAAGGCCCTTCTGGTCGAGGTCAATGAGCGTACGGGCCGCGGTCTCTGGCGGATAACGCTGACCAACGGCAAGCCGTCAGGCGCTCCCGTCAGGATGACCGGCACCGGTCGCTTCGACTCGGGTTTCGATGTCTCGGGCGGAACCATCGCCTGGATCTCCGAAACCGGTACCGAGTCACCCGAAGTCTATGCGTCACCGGTCTCCAGCATTGACGGGAAGCGTCTCACCAACACCAATCCGCAGGCAGCGTCACTTCCAATGGGTGAACAGCGGGTTGTGAACTGGAAATCTGCCGCCGACAGCGAGTCCATCGAGGGAGTCCTGACTCTTCCCGTGGGTTACGCGGCGGGAAGCAAGGTGCCGCTCCTGGTGGTCGTACATGGAGGGCCGGGAGGTGTTTCATCAGCGCGATACCCGTCCGTCAGCTCGGCGTATCCCGTTCAGGTATTCACATCCATGGGCTACGCAGTGTTGCAGCCGAACTTCCGTGGCTCCACCGGCTATGGCGCACGGTTTCGAGGGCTCAATCGCGGCGACATACTCGGCAAGGACTGGATCGACGTCAACTCCGGAGTCACCGAGCTGATACGCACGGGAATGGTCGATTCCACGAAGATGGGCCTGATGGGATGGAGCTACGGAGGACTCCAGACCTTCTGGGGGATCACCGCGGCGCCCCGTCGTTTTGCCGCGGCCAGTGCCGGTGCCGGCGCCAACGACCTTACGGCGTTCTTTTCGCAGACCGACATCTCCGACTACCTGAGCATGCTTCTGGATTCCACGCCGTGGGACAAACCCGAACTGTGGCGGGCCCATTCCGCGTACACCCGGATCAAGGAGGTGACGACACCGCTGCTGATACAGTCCGGTTCCGCTGACCGGCGTGTATCACCGGAGCAGAGTATCCAGTTCTACGAAGCCATGAAGCGCATAGGCAGAACACCGGTGAAGCTGATCCTGTACCCGGGACAGGGGCACAGCATCAATGCACCCCGCCTGGCCCGTGACCGCATGCGGCGCAACGTGGAATGGTTCGACTACTGGGTACCGGTTCAGGGCAGCAAGCCCCAGATCCCCAGCGAGGGCGCCGGAGGTCAGCGGCACTGACGGAGAAGGAGCAAGCGAGGACGGGAAGGTCCTGACCCGGACCTCAGGTCACCACCAGGGTTCGAAGTGCACGAGCCAGCGCCCTGATTCCCTCGGGATCCAGTTCCGTTCCGGCAGCGGATCCGTCGCCGGTGAAGGGCCTTCCGCGATCCCTGCTCAGGGGAACGGTTCGTTCGGGTCGGGCGTGCACTTCACGGACGCCGGAACGCCTGACGAGTTCGACGACATGAGGTGCCCGTACCTTGCCACCCGCCATGATGACGATTCCGTCGCCCGCACGACGCCGCAGATCCGCCAGCCTGTCGGCCCCGGACAGCGCCGTGGACGCGCCCCCGGACGTCAGTACCCGATCGATCTGAAGCTGGAGCAGCGCATCCAGGGCGGAGTCCAGATTCACTGCTGCGTCGAAGGCGCGATGGAAGGTGATGGAGAGAGGCCGCGCCGCGTCTACGAGTCTCCGCATGGCATCCATATCCACCGTGTTTCTGTCCGTGAGCACACCGGTGACGATTCCCGCGGCTCCGGCGGCCCGCACCGCGGCAATGTCGCGCAGCATCATCTTCAGCTCATCGCCTGAAGCCCAGAAGCTGCCTCCCCTGGTACGTATCATCACATGGACCCGTAGTCCGGGTTCGGGAGTGGTGCGTGCCACCATCTCCAAATCGGGCGTAATGCCACCCACGTCCAGGCGGGAGCAGAGTTCCACTCGCGTTGCGCCGGCTGCCACGGCCGATCGGGCCTCGTCCAGCGACTCCACGCAGGCCTCCAGCACGATCAGGGGTTGGGGTGTGATCTGGTTCACGTCGGGGAAGGTTCCGGCTGGAGTGTCCGCCTTCCACGGTGAATCTCACCATGGACTGGTGAGGTGAGGCGCCGGCGTGATGCCCGGTTATTGCGGATCGTCGGTAATGGTGACCGTCGATTACCTTGGGAGGACTCTATCCGTGAACACATTCCGGGAGCCTGCTGGCAACAAGTGGAACAACTGGATCTGTTTCCTGAAACGGTTTCCGTCCGTTCGGTGGACCACAGGGTGGCAGCGGGCGGCCGATCCCGTGCCAGAAGGATCTTCGTGGTGCACTACGAAAGGGAAGCGGGTACACACCAGGTTTTCCATGACCGGCACGGCTGGTACTGCGTGGAACACGGCCCGGGGTGCCGTGCGGTGGACGTCGTCAGGGGGAAGTGAGCAGCGCTGGCGCACCTTCTTCGGGTCTCTCCTGATATCTGTCGTGGCGTGTGGCGGGGATCCGCCAACCAGCAATGTCCCCGTAGCCGCAGTGGAGATAACGGCACCCGCGACGGCGCTCACACCCGGGCAGAGCATGCAGCTTGCGGCGGTGGCGGTGGATGCCGGCGGTGCAGCCATCCCGAACGCCGGGAAGGTGGCGTGGGAATCCGGCAGTGAAACGGTTCTCACGGTGAGCGGCTCCGGTCAGGTGCATGCACTCACGGCTGGCAGCGCTGCCGTGTCAGCGACCGTGAGGGGCGTAACCGGAACCATCCTGGTCACTGTCCTGCCACCTGGTGCCGGCGCGGTGGTGACGATGCCCGGCAATTCATTTGTCCCTTACCAGGTCGAGGTACAGACGGGCCAGCGGGTCTTCTTTGATTTTCCCGTCCAGCCCCACAACGTCATTTTCCAGCCTCAGGCGGGTGCGCCGGCCGACATCCAGACAACCTCGTCAGAGGTCGTCTCCCGGCAGTTCAACACCGCCGGTCAGTTCTCCTTCGACTGTACGTTGCATCCGGGCATGAGCGGTGTGGTCGTGGTGAAGTGACCGCGCCGCGGGTAATTCAGGGGAATCGGCTGACCTTGGAATGCCGGTGTCCGATTCCCCGACAATAGTCCCGGTCAGTGTTCAGAAGTTGGCGACCGTGGCCGATCCGACCGTGACTCCCCGGAAGGTTGGAACGTACCCCGGGAAAATGGTCGACAGGTTCGTGTTCCCCAGCCGGTTCTGCACGATCTCCGCCAGGATGTCGCGATAGTCGATCGTTACCGGCAGGTCCTGACCGTCGGCCAGATTCTCGCGAGCCAGGCTGACCCAGTTGCGGGTAATCACCCGGCCACCGGAGATGCCGCGGCCCATGGCGAACATTACGGTCCCGCGTCCGTGGTCGGTTCCGTTGCTGCCGTTCTCCCGGACATTTCGGCCAAACTCCGACATGGCCACGACCGTTACGTTCTGGGCAAAACCGCTGGCCATCACGTCGATCCAGAATGCGTTCAGCGCGCCGGCAAGTTCCGTCATCTGCCGAGCCATGGACCCCGTCAGCGGCGCCTGCTGTGTGTGGGTATCCCAGCCACCGATGTCGAGATGGGCAGCCTCCAGACCGATATCCGATTTGATCAGGGCCGCGGTGGACTTGAGTCCGCGAGCCAGACCGGTGTTGGGGTAGCTGGCGCCATTGGCTGGCTGATAACCGTCGATATCCAGTGATCGGAGGAGGTTGATCGTGGCGACCGCATCCAAGGCGGCGGATCGGACTGGTTCCGGAGAGTCCAGGTACTGTTCCGCCAGCCAGTTCGTGCGTTCGTCACGCGTGGATCCGCTGCCGGCAATGCCGTAGTTCTCGGGGTTGGGGATGGGCAGTGTGAGTGGACCGCCCCGGAGCGTGTCGACCAGTCCATCGTCATAGCAGATGGCGCGCAGCGAAGCACCGGCGCGGGCCGGAGTGCTGGTGGCGAGATGACGTCCCAGCCAGCCGGTATTGACACCCGGGTCGTTGGACTTGCCGACTTCCATGAAATGCTGAGCGTCGAAGTGGGACCGGGTGTTGTAGGTGAGCCCGGCACCGTGGACGATCGCCAGCTCTCCGGCCTGCCAGGCCGACATCAGCGGCGCCATTGCCGGGGCCAGACCGAAGAAGTTGTCGAGAGCGACCGCCCGGTTCTGATTGTTGCTGTCGGGCCTTGGGATCGCGATCGTCGGGCGGCTGCTGTAATACAGCGGATCCCCGTAGGGAACACAGAGTGAGAGGCCGTCAGCGCCACCGCGCAGGAAAATGGAGACGATCACATCCCGGTTGGCGATGAAGCTGTCCGCCAGGGAGATCTGCGGCAGCCAGTCGGGGAAGGCGAGTGCAAAGGCTCCGGCTCCCAGCGCGGTTCCGGAACGGGAAAGAAACTCGCGCCGCGAAGCCAGCGAGTTGTACTCCTGGCACGCGCAGTCGTCGTGCTGGTCATGGCTCATGTCGTCTCCGAAATCAGGCTCTTGTGTTTGGGCCGGGTGTCAGATCCACTGGAACGTCGATGACGCCAGCGCGAGCGAAAGTGTTTCCCGGGTGCGGCTCGGTGTGATCGAGCCAGCGTTCAGATACTGTGCCAACTGCCCGCGCAGCCGATCGGGCATTTCACCGGCAAAGACGTGTTCATCGATACGGTCGAGAACACCCTCCGCCGTATCACTGCTGAAGCGCTCTATGTCCACCACGGCATCCTTGGTGTTCGTGGTCAGGTACGACGCAAAGTTCCAGCGCGGCAGCACACCGCCGGCCCAGAACTCCGCCTCGTCGGGGTAACCGTCCGGAGGACTCCAGGCGCCGATTACCTGTCCCAGTGAATAAAGCCAGCGTCCGGAGAGCCGGTCCACGCGCAGCATGCTGGGATTCGTGGCCCGGAGCGACGCGACGAGGAAGGAATACGGTCTGCGATACTTGGGAGGTGCTCCGGTGAGATTGGCCGGCGTGAGGATGGCGCGGATCATGGCGGGAATGTCGCCCCCGGTTCTCCGGTACGTCGCCGATACCGCCTCGATCTGCGCCGGTGTGGGATCATAGCGCAGGAGCCAGCGCAGCATCTTGGTCGAGATGAAGCGCGCCGTACTCTCGTGAGCCGTGAGAAAGTCTATCATCACGTCGCCATCCCGCTTGCCCAGCTGGCCCGCGGTCGTCGGCTGCTCCGGGATGACCTGCCCCATGACCACCTTCTGCCCCCAGTCGTGCACCCGCGGCGAGAACAGGAAGCCAGCGCCCCGGGGCGCAATCGTCCAACCGGTCAGGCAGCGCGAGAATTCCGCGACATCATCCTGGGTGTAACCGCCATCCACGCCGACGGTGTGCAGCTCCATCAATTCACGGGCATAGTTCTGATTGGGTGCCACTGCCCGGTTGCGGGTATTGTCCAGATACTCCAGCATCGCCGGGGAGTGGGCGCTGGCACGCACCATGTCCGGGAATTTTCCCAGTGCATGTGTCCGGGTCACCGCCAGGTCATCAGGAAGACGCAGGTACTGGACCTTGTTGTAATCCATGTTGAAGTGATCGGACCAGAACTCGACCATCCTCTCATAGAGTTGCCGCTGGCTGAACGCGGCCCGGTAGAGCGTGGCCTCGGAGAACTCGCTGCGCAGATCTCCCTGGTCCATGTCATACAGTGAAGCAGCGTCCTTGGTGAGATTCGGGTAGTTCTGACCCACGTACGACTGGGTCCTGGTGTCGTCGATACGCTGCCAGTCAAGGTGATAGTTCAGGTAGCCGTAGAAGCCCAGCTTGCGGGCCAGTGCCAGCTCATCCGGCGTAACGCCGTTGGTGACCCGGCGTACCAGCATCACCAAGGCACTGTCCCATCCGGTACTGGTTATCCTGACCGGATGGAACGGGTCGAAGCCCGGCTGCGGTGGCTGCTGCAGAAGGCGTCGTACCATCCGGCGGATGCCATTGTCTCGTGTGGCTGTGGTGCCCTGGGCTCGGACCGGTCGAGCACCCGCCACGGTGCTGGCCGCGATGGCAGCACCGGCCGCAAGGAAACGTCTCCGTGCGGAAGCGCGCTCCTGCGGACGGGTCGGGCTGTCGGAGTCAGCCTGCGCTTCCAGAGCCTGTTCGGGTGTCACGCCAGTCGTGGACATGCGAATTGTCATCCTGGTGGTCAGTTTTCTACTGGAGGTGCGTACCGTATTGGACGATGCAGGAGGCGTACCGGGCGCGGCTGTATCCGAAAGCACAGGGACCCCGTGATTGCATCCCCGGCAAGGGCACGCCGCGGACACGAACCCGCACGCCAGGAGCTCCGCGGAGGCCAGCCGGAGCCCCGGAGTCAGGCGCTACGCGACACCCTTCCGGGGAGCTACTGTCCCACAACATCGGCGTCCTCCCCCTCACCACCCACCTGCCCATCCCTGCCTAACGAGATCAGATCGAAGCCACCGGGGTTTCGCGTCCCGGGACTGGTGTAAAGCCACGCACGCCCCCAGGGATCCAGGGGGACGTCCTGACGGAGGTACGGTCCCCGCCAGTTCACCGGCAGGGGAGTCCGCGTCGGGCGCACGCGCAACGACTGCAGCCCCTGTTCCGTCGTAGGGTAGGCGCCGTTGTCCAGGCGGTACCCATCCAGCGCCACGGCCAGAAGCGCGATCTGGGTCCGTGCGGCGGTGATACGCGCGTCGGAAGCGCGTCCGAACACCTGAGGAACCACCAGGGCGGCCAGCAGGGCCAGCACGATGATCACTACCACCAGTTCCAGCAGCGTGAAGCCACGCCGCTCGCCGCGATCAGGATGGATGCCATGCATCAGAACGTCTGCTCCATGTTCAACCGGGACGGACGGAATACATCGCCTGGAGAAGTGCCAGTGCCATGAACCCAACGATACCGCCAAACACCACGATCATCGCCGGTTCGATGACGCGAACCAGATCACGCAGCGTACTGCGAACGTCATCGTCCAGTTGCCCGGCGATGCGAAGACACATGGCGCCAAGCTGGCCGCTTTCCTCTCCCGCGCGCAGAAGATGGCGCGCCATGGGGGGCAGCACCACGCCGATGGAGTCGGCGATGCCTTCACCCCTCGCCACCGCCGCGCTACCCCGGTTCAGTGCATCCGACAGCGCCGCATTGGTCACCACCGAGCTCGCGCGGTCAAGGGACGCCATCAGTGGCACCCCGGCATCCAGCATGACCCCAAGACTCCGGCAGTAGCGCGCCGCCGCCAGGTCCCGTTCCAGCCGCCCGGCAAGCGGCAAGCGGAGTCGCGCAGCGTGCCAGCGCATTCGCAGGGCCATGTCCTGCAGCAGCGTTCGCGCCACCATGATCCCTGCGGCGAGGACGGCAAGCAGAATCCACCAGCCATGAACGAGGGCAGAGCTGACTCCCACGAGCGCCCGGGTGGCCAGAGGGAGGCTCCCCTCGGTTGCTCCCAGGACGGCCATGAATCGGGGAACCGCAACAGTGAGGACGGTGACGGCACCGACGCCGGTGACGGCCGCCATGAGAGCGGGGTAGAGCAAGGCGGAACGGATATCACGGGAAAGTTCAGCATTGTCCTCGGCGTGTTTCGCCAGGCGGGCGAGTCCCTCATCGAGGACACCGCCCTCCTCGCCGGCCCGGACAACGGAAACCGCAAACGCCGAAAACCGCGGTTGCGCCGCCATGGCTTCCGAGAGCGATCTCCCCTCCCGGACCCCATCGAGAATCGATTGCCAGCAACGGCGGGTGGCTTCGCTCTCGCCCTGCTCCGCCAGGAACCGGAGCGCCCGCTCCAGGGACTGGCCGGCACTCACGAGTGTCGCCAGTGCCCGGAGATCAGGCGCCAGAGAGGCGTTGCGTGTCCGTCGGACGGACGGGGCCGCGCCACTGGCCGGCTCCAGGCTGACAGGAACCAGATCCTGACGACGTATCTGCTCCCGCGCCTCGAGCATGGTTCCGGCGCGGACTTCTCCTTCCACGACCTGACCCGCTGACGTAGCGGCCCGATACCGAAAGGCGAGGCTCACAACGCACCTTCGCTGGTGACGCGAATGACCTCTTCCAGTGAGGTGATCCCGTTGGCCGCCAACCGCCAGGCGGATTCCCGCAGGGTCACCAGGCCGTCGGTTGCTGCCTGCTCGCGGAGCCGACCCAGGGGCGCGCCTTCCGACACCAGCGTTCTCAACCCATCGGAGGGCACCAGCAGTTCGAAGACACCCGCCCTGCCGCGATATCCCGACCCGGAGCAGGCCGGGCACCCGCGGGGCGATCGCCATGAAGCCGCTGCCAGATCCGAGGGCGCAGCCGCCAGATCGGTCGCCGAGGGGTGCCAGGTTTCGGCGCACTCATGGCACAGGCGCCTGACGAGTCGCTGCGCCAGTACACCCTCGAGAGTGGCCGCCACGAGGTAAGGCTCGATGCCCATGTCCACCAATCGCGTCACGGCGGCGACCGCATCGTTGGTGTGCAGGGTGGAAAGCACCAGGTGGCCGGTGAGCGCGGCCTGGACGGCAATCTCCGCGGTCTCCCGGTCGCGCATCTCGCCCACCATGATGACATCGGGGTCATGACGCAGCATGGAGCGCAGCGCGTTGGCGAATCCCAGTCCCGACTTGCGATTCACCGGCACCTGGACGACACCGGGCAGACGATATTCCACCGGATCTTCGACGGTGAGCAGTTTTACTCCGGGCTGGTGCCGCAGTGTGAGGGCGCCATAAAGCGTGGTGGTCTTTCCGGAACCCGTGGGGCCGGTGGCCAGGACCAGTCCAGTGTTCCGCCTGACGAGAGACTCGAACCGCCGTTCCAGATCCGGCGTCATCCCCAGCTCCGCCAGGTCGCGCGCCCTGCCGGCGTGGGTGAGCAGGCGTATCACGATGCTTTCGCCGTGCAGTGCCGGGAGAGTCGCAATCCGCAGGTCGACCTCGTGATCGCCCAGCGCAACGCGGGCGCGTCCGTCCTGCGGGCGGCGGCGTTCCGCTATGTCCAGACCAGCCAGCAGCTTCACCCGGCTGATGACCCCGGCGGCGTGTGTCCTGGCGAGGGCGGCGGTCTCTCTCAGTACGCCATCCAGCCGCTGGCGTACCCGAAGCCCATCGAGGTCGGACTCCAGGTGCACGTCACTGGCACCGGAGCGCAGCGCATCCAGCAGCATCACGTTAACGAACCTGATGACCGGTGCCTGGCCGGCCAGAGCGCGGAGGTCCCCCAGTTCTATGCCCTCGTCAGGCACGGCCAACGCGGGTTCCACCGTGGGTGACGTCTCCAGGAGAGCGGCGCGTATCTCCGCGGCGGCGGTGGGAACCAGCCGGATCGGACAGGCGAAGAAGCGGGACAGTTCATCGACTACCGTGACGTCCAGATCTCCTCCGGCAGCGACGGCCAGAACGCCGTCCGGGGTGAACTCCAGGGGGAGTACCGCGTGCTCCTCCAGGTACCCCGTCGCGAGGCGACGGGCCAGGGGTCCGGTGGCAGCCGAACGCAGGTCCATCGTCAACGAAGCGGAGGCCGAATGATTCCGGTGTCCGGTACCGTGCCGGGCAGGCGCTCGTTCAGGCGGCGACGGATCCGTTCGCGAACCGCGTCGGCGTCCTCGTCGACCCGCACAATGAAGGGTGTCACGAAGATGGCCAGCTCGGTACGGTTGCGCACCACGCTCCGGTTCCGGAAGAGCCACCCCAGGAGGGGAATGTCGCGCAGAAACGGAATGCCGCGTTCCACGGTCTCCTCGCTGTTACCGATGAGACCCGCAATCACGACGGTCTGTCCGTCGCGTATCACCGCCCGGGTGGATGCCTCGCGCGTGGAGATCACCGGCGCGTCCAGTGCGGCCGCCACCGTACGACTCGTCAGGCTGCTCACTTCCTGGAGGATCTGCACGCTGACGTAATCATCGTCGTTGATCGTCGGAATGAGGGTCAGCTGGGTACCCACGTCCTCGTACTGCACGCTGCGGTCAATGGCGACGTCATTGCCGAGCCGCGTGGATGCGACGAAGGGCACACGACTTCCGACTAGGACGCGAGCCTCCCGGTTGTTCATGGCCAGCACTTCGGGGGTGGAGAGCACCCTTACACTTGACCGTGACGACACGGCCCGCAGTACCGCGCGTATGTCCGCGTTGCGCAGACTCACGAGCCTCATGACCAGACCACCGGAGACCGTCGAGTCAGCGGCCACCGGGTCTCCAAAGGTCGACTCGACACTCCCTCCTGCTTCCCGCCAGTTGATTCCGTACTCATCACCGGCGCCCAGCGTGATTTCCGCCACGGTGACCTCGAACAGAACCTGCGCGGGGCGCACATCCAGGGCCTGAATGGTTTCCCGGAGAAGAGGGAAGTTTGGCGGTGCGGTTCGGATCACCAGGGAATTGGTGGGTTCGCTGGCTACAATCGTGGTCTGCCCCACGAGGGCGCCCTGGGTGCTGCTGTCCCCTGCCACCGGAGCCATCCCGGCGGCAGGCGTCAGCCCGGCGCGCATCCGGAAAGCATCGTTCTCCCGCTGGCGAAATCCCTCCAGGGAGCGGGAGAGACTCTGGTTATCGAGAAGCCCGGTCGATCGATCCGATGTCGCCACCGCGATGCCGAACAGGCTCCCCAGGGACTGAGCCAGATCTCCTGCGCTGGCGTACTTGAGCGGTACCACCCAGGTACGCAGGGCACCTTCTCCCGTCGTGGTGGTGTCCAGCTCCTTCAGCAACTCCAGGTAGCGGGCCACGTTCACGCCGCGATCGGTGACCAGAATCGCGTTGCTGCGGGGGACCGCCTCGATGCGCGCCGTGGCAGATGCCACCCTGGTGAGGGCAGCCACTGCTTCGTCCGCCGGAATGCTGCGAAGGGGCACCATCTGGGTAACCATGCCTAACGGCGGAGGATCGGGAAAGTCCGTGCCCACACGGAGAACGCCGGCCGCCGGCGCGGCACTGGCCGGCATCACCTGTGCCACCAGTCCGTTTCGGACCAGAACCAGGCCGTTGGCCTCCAGCAGGGATTCCAGGACCCGGGGGATCTCCGCGTCGGGAATGGCGTCGACCGTGGTCAGGGTGACGAGCTTGTCCGGAATGTCCGACAGCACCACGTTCACACCAGCCAGTGAGGTCAGGGAACGGATCACGTCGGCCAGTCGGGCGTCCTGGAAATCCAGCCGCGAACCCTGCGCCAGGACGGAGCTGGCGGGCCAGAGCAGGAAGGCCATCAGCCAGAAAAACCTGTGAAGCTTCACGGCAGTCTCTCCGGGGTCGAAAGGCGAAGCACCACGCGACCCGTCGGGCCGTCCAGAGTCACCTCCCTTGCGGTGATGGCGAGGACGCGCCAGACACCCTCCCGGTCCCCCACCCGGTACAGTCGCGGTGATCGCGCCGCCGGATCGAGACGCAGGAGCGCCAGGGAGCCCGACTGACGTACCATCGTCCCCGTGAGCTGGGGCATGCCCGCCATTGGCATCGGTTCCACCGGCATGCTGCTGTCACCCTCTGCACCCTCCGGCGCGGGGAACTGTTCCGGCGGAGAGTATCGTCGCATTGGCGCGGTACGGCTGGCGGAAAACACATTCGCCAGAATGACCTCTTCCGCCAGTGAATCCGCCTGAACCCCACCAGGGGCAGCGTCGGGCAGGCTTGCCAGGCGGACTGGCATCGGCGTCACTCTGGTCGATACCGGAAGCAGACTCACGCCTCCGGCGATGAGCGTCAGTACCACCGCTGCGGCGGTCAGTATACGGTGGAGGGACATCTACGGCTCCAAGACGATGGGAACCCGCAGGCTGAGCGTGAGCTGCAGCAACTGGTCAGGTGACGCCGGATTGGGCATGATGGTCAACTCATCTATCGAGATCAGGCGCTCGCCGAACTGCAGTCGACGCAGATAGTCCGCCACTCCATAGATGTCGCCGCTGGCTGAAATGCTCGCGGGCAGGGCCGTAGCGGAGGCAGTGTCTCCGGATGCCGCCCCGGCGACGTCGAGTCGACTCACGATCACGCGGCTCTGCCGGGCTGCTTCCTGCACGAACGCCTGTACTTCGGCAGCGGCGAGAGGGGCCGAGCGCGCCCGAAACATCCGGACACCACCGGCTTCCAGGCTCTCATCGATGGAGTCGGCGCGCTGCCGCAGCAGGGGTACCTGCCGCGCGAGACCCTCCAGACGCGCCACTCGCTCCCGCGCGGCGAGGATGGCCCTTTCCCGCAGGTTCCAGCGTGTGGCGAACGGAATGGCGACGAGCGTGACGAGTGCCGTGAGCGCCACCACGGCGGCCCCCACGGCAATGGTGCGCTTCTCGCGCACTTCAAGGGGTCGGGCGGTAACGGAAGGCAATGGAGAAGGTCTCCCAGGATCGGTTCCCCTCACGGAATCGTGAGGTCGCCGAAAGCACCCGGACGCTGTCGAAGCGTCCATCGGCATCGAGTCGTGGCACTATGGTGGCCGCGTTCGGGGTCACCCCCTCGACCTCCCATGCATCCCCACTGACCTTGATGCTTCGCACCACCGCGTCGGACGGAAGAACCAGGCCCAACGCGACGAGAGCACCGAGTGGATCGGGGTTTATCCGGGACGCACTACGCACGGCCATCAGTTCGGTCTCCCGGGACTGAAGGACGCGCAGTGCCGTATCGACCAGCGCTGCACCGGGTGCCAGGGCAGCCAGCCGTCGATCGAGCGACGAGAGCGTGCGTTCACGATATCGAACCACGCTCCATGCCAGCAGCAGTACCGAAAGACAGGCAGCGGCAGTGACGGCCGCCAGCCGGCTCCGCCGGCGCCTGCGCCATTGAAGCTTCCAGGCCTCCGGTGCGAGCATCTCGTGAGGCAACGGGCCCGGATCACGCAGTGCACCGCGTACCTGATCCAGCTCTGCAACTTCCTCTGAAGGGTTCGGATCCCCCGGGTCGACAGGCGCAGGCTCCGTAGCGGGCATGATACGCGCCGAGACGATGCGTCCCGCCCGGTGCCCGATCATCGCAATGATACCCTGTCCCCGCAGCGTCACTACGCCAGGTGGATTCCGCACCAGTGCCCGCGCCAGTGACAATGGGGCCGGTTCCACCCAGTCCACTCTGGCCCACGCTTCCAGCGCGGCGATCCAGGATTCGAGGCGACTCCTCTCGGTCGCAAAGGCCAGACTGGAATCAGCCAGCAGACAGGTGACCAGGGGCGCACCTCCCTGCGCGAAATAGCGCTCGGGTGACAGGGCAATCATCCTGGCCCGCTCTCCCGCTGGTGCAGGCGGAAGGTGAACGCGCTTCACCTCCAGAAAATCGATCCCGATGACCACTCTGACCGACGACGGCGTGCCTAACGCCTTGCGCAGCGCCTGGATGGCCTCGTCCGGACGCTCCGGGTCCCAGGGGACTTCGACGCTCGCCGGTGATCCGCCCGGAAGGAATGGTGCCTGAAACGCGCGTATCACGTCCCGGGACAGTTCCAGAGCCGCACGGGTGCTCACAGGCGGCTCTCCCGCTGCCGGATCAGCACCAACCGGTTACCCTCTATGCGGAAGACCGCCTGCACCTCATGCGTCATGGGATGGCCACCCATCCAGCCCCGGCTCACGATCAGGATCCGGGAGGGCTCCTGACGGAGCTCCCCCGTCGCGGCCATCAACACTTCGCGCGTGGCGGTGCGCTCATTGATGGTACCGTCCCCATCCACCGTCAGCCCATGAATGGCCTTCTCCAGAATCGGTACCGGTACCAGACCCCGATCCCTCAGTTCCTGCAGGCTCCGGAGCGGCCGGGCGGCCCGGAAGGCATCGACGCCACCGTTTCCATCGACCGACACCCGGATAGCGCGTGCCAGCTCCGCTGCCCGGGCCCCACTGGTGTACCCAGCAAACCAGGTACGGAGGGATGCCTCGCTGGCGCGGTTCACATCCAGTCGCGCGCTCACATCGATGACCACCACCTGAAAACGACCGTCTCCCAGGACGACGGTGTCGGTGACTCCGGAGGCCTCCAGTCCATTCAACCAGTTCCGCCGATCCGCGCCCGGCAAGAGCATCGACAGGGTATCCTCCATGGCCGCGGAGACGAGCGCAACGCCGCTCTCTGCCGCATAGCGCGCGATCACCGCGGCGCGGCTCGCTTCAGCCAGTGCGATCGTTCCCCGGGCGTCGCGAACCACCGCGCTTCCCACCGCGCCCATGATCACCACGAGCCAGAGCACCAGGATGAGAGCCACGCCCCGCCGGGACTTGCTCGTCATCGGACACTGGCTCCTGCGATCCTGGCGACTATGGGGGCCTTGTTCGGTGACGATGACAGGAACTGTATTCGCACCACCGCGGGCGCCACATCAGCACGCCGCCAGGAGGTCAGCCAGGTACCGGGGTTTGCCCCGTCCGACACGCTGATCCCGGCTCCCCCCGCCGAAGTCAGCTCAGCGTGGATTGCGCCCTCGGCCGCCTCAACCGGGACAGCATCGAGGCGCAGACCAGCCGCTCCGGCCTCCAGATTGACCATCCAGGTGCGCGAACCGCCGTATGGTTCCTCCAGCCCGCGTGAGACGAAGGCGAGATGCTGGCGGGTGCCATCCGCCGTGCGTGCCAGCAGGAAAACGGTATCGCCACCCCGGATCCCCGGATCAGCGTACCGCAGTGCAGCCGAAACAAGCTCACGCGTGGCGGTCTCGCTGGTCAGAGCCGCCGTTCCGGCGCGGACCCGATCCCCCGTTTCGTAGCCGACATCGAGTACGACCCAGGCGAGCGAGGCAACCAGCGCGGTTATCGTCAGGGCCACACTCACCTCGATCAGGGTGAAGCCGCCGCGCCTCGCACGCGGCTCCTTCACCAGTCGATGGACACGGAGTTCCTGACCACCAGGCAGCCTGACGGTGACCACCATGTCGTCGACCAGCGGCGACCAGGGTTCCACCGCCAGGCGGGCATTCGTCCGAGAGCCGACCTCAGGCAGACCCTCCTCTTCCAGCGCAGCCAGGCCCCCCTGCATGGCCGCATCCACGCCGGCGACCGCGTCCACCCACGCCTCGGCGTTTTCAGTCTGTGCCGAAACAGACCGGAAGACACGGAAATACCCCACGGCGGAAAGCCCGAGCACGGAGAGCGCCAGGACAGCTTCAAGGAGACTCATCGTACTTCCCCGGCGCGAAAGCCACAGTGCACGGCATCCCAGTTGTCGCGGGCCTCAGGTGGACCGGCCAGCAAGAGACAGGTACCCAGGGGCGAAAACCGGAACTCGAGACCGGCGCGCTGACCCGCCAGAGCCCCCTCCACAACAAGCGTCCCATCCAGGCCCAGGATGCGATACCCGGTGTCGGACACCACCAGGTCCAGCGTTTCCGCCCGGCGGATGGCCAGGTCCCGCGCGGTACCGGTGACCGCGGTGAGCGAAGTGTCATCGGCCACACCGGGGTGCGTCACGACCGGTATCACCAGTGCCGAACCGACTGCCAGAATGAAGAGGACGACCGTCACCTCCACCAACGTCAGTCCGTGGCGTATGTCACCAACGGCTCGCGGCCTGTGGCCCGCGGCAATGTCAGGTCGTCTCCTGAAGCTCAGCACGCGTGACTGTTGTTGAATTGAAGGCGATCTGTCTGTGAAGGACGACCATGAATGCGGAGCGATGCAACACCACCCGCATTCCAGTCTTCTCACCCGGGTGCAATCCCTCACCAGAGGTTTGTGACGAATGCTGTCGCCTTGCGGCCACAGGACTCGCTCCCTGCTCGATCGTGCTGCACCGGCCTGTCCTCAGGCCTGCACTCCCGGAATCACACCCGGGGATGCTGCATCCCCTGACCACCGGATCGGGGCGGAAGGACGCCGGGAGGGGTTCTGAGGCATACCGCGTGGTGGGCAGCCCGAGCCCGGCCCGGTGGGATTGCAGTTCTGGTCCTCCTGACCGGCCCCCTCCACGCCCAGGAACGGTTGACCGAAACCCACAGGTTCAACCAGCCGGAAGGTCGCCTGCTTGCGTTCTACTCGGCGGCCCTGGCGTTCTCCCCGGCCGGGTTCATCGCTTCCGACCGACTCACCATGGGTGTAGAGGTGACCTGGATACCCTGGCTCAACGAGAGCCGGAGGCGCCCATCCATCGACAAGCCCGAGGTCACCAACCTGGCGCCGTTCTTCCCCCGGCCGCGGATCGGGATCCGGTGGGGACAGGTTGGCCTCGAAGCGAGCTGGATACCCCCGTTACAACTGTTCGGCGTACAGGCCAACGTAGTTTCGGCAGCGGCATCGCTGGCACTCCCACTCTCCGATGCATGGACGGTGCACCCCAGGGTCTGGCTGGTCAGCGGCAGAGTGCGCGGCACCATTACCTGCGCGGCCAGCGCCATGATGGGCCACGGGTCGGCGCTGGAGACGTACTACGAGTCCGTCTGCCACGGGAACGAGAGCGACGACTGGTTCGAGCCCCGCGACCTGGGTGGTCAGGTCATGGTGACGCGCAACCCAGTCCCTGGTGGGATGGAGATCTACGTCGGCGCGGGTGCGCGCGTGGACCGCACCCGGTTCGACATTGGGGTGATCCGATCGGATGGCAGCCGGGACCTGGACCACCCGGTGCTGGCACTGCGAGCCACCCGGCCGGATTTCGTTGCCGGAGCGTCCTGGGAAGCCGGCTCGCGCCTGAAGACTGGTGGAGAGCTCTTCTATGCACCCGGCAGTCTGTTGACTGCCCGATTGTCCCTGCACTGGCGGTTCCGGCAGTGACAGTCCGGAATCTCGGCGTCCTGGCCGCTGTCCTCGTGATGGCGTGCGTCGACTACGAAGGCGTCATCGACCCGACCCACGGGCTTCCAGACGCGGTCATCGCAGTGCCGCAGTTTCGACGTGATATCGTGCCCATCTTCGAGAGACGATGCGCCATTGGCGGATGCCACAGCGTGGCAACCCAGCAGAGTGGTCTGACTCTGACTCCCGATTCAGCCTACGACGCCATCGTCAACCGGCCTTCGCGACAGTCACCCGGAGTCATGCTGGTAAAGCCGGGCAGTCCTCAGGAGAGCTGGCTGGCCGCGGTCATCGGGAGCGACCCCCTGCGTCGCAAGGGTTTTCCTCGAATGCCACTCGCTTCCGGTGCACTGACCCCGAATCAGGTGACCACCATACTCAACTGGATAGCCACGGGCGCGCCTGAGAACTGACGGATCTCCGGGTGGCCGCGACGCCTCCGACTCGTCGCGGCAGTGGGCTATCCCGCGTCTGCCAGCCTGCCGCGGGCGCTGACCGGCCAGGCGACTTCCACAACGTCTCCCCGGACACCATGCACCTGGTCGTACAGGTGAACGGCCACACACACGTGGTTTGGGACTATGCGCACCACGTCACCTACCCGGGGACGCCAGGTGCTGTCGGTCAGGGCCAGCATCCCATGTTCTTCGGACATCCGTGCCACCCGGACTTCAGGATGATCCAGCAGCGCCCCGAACCCTTCGCTGGTGCCACTGGCGAGCGGTTCCCGGCCCAGCGCCTTGCTCCCGGCATCGACGACAGCCTGTCCCGGAATGGCTGTGCTTATCACGGTGGCGAGAATCGTGAGGGCACAGTCCTCCCAGGCGCAGGCGCCCTGTGCAGCCACAGCGCGATCATTGTACACGTAGGTGCCGGGGCGAATCTCCGTCATCCCGGGAACCTCATGCATGCGCCATGCTGCTCTCGTGGTACCTCCACTGACGACCTTGGGATACAGATCGGCCTCCCCCAGGGACTGGAGCAGGATCGCAAGGTCGTCACGCAGGCGAGACAGTTCCTCATCCTGATTGGTGAGATGTTCCTTGATGTGACCGGGATAAAAGCAGATGCCTGCGTAACGCAGTGGCGACAGGTTGCGCAACCGACGCGCGATGCTGATCACTTCGCCGGGAGTCCGCACGCCGACACGTCGCATGCCGACATCCACCTCGACGTATACATCCAGTTCCCGGCCCGCAGCGTCCGCGGCATCGGCCAGTGGTTCGGCGGCATCGACTGAGTCCAAAGCGACGGTGAGACGGGCGTCACGGCGCAATGACAGGACCCGCCGGACCTTCGAGGCGCCGACGGGAGGATGGGCGAGCAGCAGGTCATCGCAGGTGTCCGACATGACCTCCAGTTCCCTGGGAGTGGCGCATGTAAGCCCGGTGGCTCCCAGTCGCATCTGTTCGGCAGCCACCCGGGGTGACTTGTGGGTCTTGACGTGCGGGCGAAGTGCCAGACCGTGCAGGACGGTGTATGCGGCCATGCGGTCCAGGTTCTGCGCCAGTCTATCGAGGTCAACCAGTACGGCTGGAGTCTCGAGCTGTTCCAGCAGCGTCGGATTCGTTCGGGAGCGGGCTGGATGCATTGCAATAGAAGTTGGGTTTCTGCAGTCGATCTGAAGAAGTCCGCGGGATCACCTACCACCAGCCCAGGAGCTTCCACCAGGTAACACCGAGTATGGTCCAGAGCGTGATCGTCAGCAGCGATACCAGGAATCCTATTCGCCACCATTCCCGTTGCGTCAGGTACCGGGCGCCAAAGTAGATTGGCGCAGGCGTGGTACCGTAGTGAGTCAGACAGGCACTCAGGTTGGAGAAATACGCCAACCCCAGCACCGCCAGTGCCAGCGGTGCGCCGGCACCGATGGTTACCACCAGAAATGGTGTGAACATGGCGGTGGCATGCGCCGTAATGCTCGCAAACCCGTAGTGGGCGTAGAAGTACACCAGGAGCAGGATTGCGAGGGCAGCCCACCATACCCAGCCCACCGTGAATCCGGCCATGACCTCGGCGAAGCGTCGCGTTATTCCGGTTTTCCCCAGTTCGTCCGCCATGCGGACCAGGCCGCCATACCAGATGAAAACGTCCCAGGCGGAGCGGTGGGACATGATGTCGTCCCAGTCCAGCACGCGTGTGAGAAGCAGCACCGCCACCCCCAGCAGCGCCACTACTGCGTAGTTGATGCTGTGCCAGCTCTGGGTGATCCAGAGCCCCGCCACCAGCAGGAAGACCAGAAGCATCATCCGCTCGTCGCGTGACATCGGACCCATGCGTGTCAGCTCTTCCCGCGCCAGTTCGGTGGCGTGCGGGGTGTGTTTCACCTCCGGCTCATGGGTCCGGTAGATGAACAGCGGGACCAGCAGCAGGGATGCAATCCCGGGGACGATTGCTCCCAGCGCCCAGAATGCGTACGACAGCTCGTAACCGGCGGCATCCAGCGCGAACTTGGCGATCAGCACGTTGGACGCCTGCCCCGTCAGGAACATCGCGCTGGCTACGACGTCGCACTGGTAGACGGTAGCCATGAGGTAGGATCCCAGGCGACGGGCGGTTGACCCGGGGGTCGAGTCGTAGGCCTCGGCCAGACTTCGTGCCACGGGAAAGATGATGCCACCAGCGCGAGCGCTGTTGGAAGGCACGATCGTCGCCAGCACGGTGTCAGTTGCGACCAGTGCATACGCCAGTCCCAGCGAGCGCTTCCCCAGCGCCCGGATGAAGAGGAAGGCGATACGCCGACCGAGTCCCGTGCGGAGTACTCCCCGCGCGATGAAGAAGGCACAGAGGACCAGCCAGACGATGGGATCCGCGTAACCGCGCAGCGCATCCAGGGGTGGCAGTGTCCCGGTCGCGGCGATGGCACAGACACCCAGGAACACCACGGCACCCGCCGGAAGGGGTTGCACGATGGACCCGACGATCGTGGCGGCAAAGATCGCCAGAAGATGCCAGGCCTGCGGCGTGATACCTTCCGGCGCCCCGAACCCCAGGATCACCAGTGCTGTTGCCAGTACCAGTCCCCAACGCCAGAGCAATCCAGTGGGGACAGTCGATTCAGACGTCGGCTGTGTTTCCGAAGTGGGCGGCATCGCGCGAAGCTACGGACGCGGGACCGGATCGGCGAGATGGAATGGAACGGTGAGCGACGTCCAACGATGCCACGCTCCCATGTCCCGACAGAACACCAAAAGATCCGGCGACCGGCAGGCAGGGGTTTCGCTCCCGATTTTCGGGGAATTGCTGACGAATGCTCCCACTCTCCGCGCATAGCATCAGAGGAGTGGTACTGCCCGAATCCCTGACAAGCGGATATCCCAACACCGCGTCACGAACCGGGGAACAAACAGGAGGCGCCAGATGCCGGGTACTCAATCTTCCGCGCGCTATGCGATAGCGCGAACCACGAAACTTCCGTTCAGCGAGGTTGACCGTCGCGTCCGTGAGCACCTGCAGGAAGAAGGCTTTGGGGTGCTCACCGAGATCGACGTCCGGGCCACCATGCAGAAGAAGCTGGGTGTGGAGATTGCACCGTATACCATCATGGGAGCGTGCAATCCCGCCCTGGCTCTGCAGGCAATCTCGGCTGAACCGGATGTGGGTCTGCTTCTACCCTGCAACGTGGTGATTCGTGAACTTCCGGAGGGCGGTACACTGGTGGAGGCGCTGGATCCCGTGGTACAGCTCGAGGTGGCCGGCAATGAGCGACTGAAGACGCTTTCCGGCCAGGTGCGTGAACGCCTGGAGCGGGTGGTAAAGCGGGTGGTCGCGGACTGATGCGGACTGATACGGATCCCGGTGACGGGTCCGTCCCGACGATGACGGCTGCGGGGGCGCGTACTTGCCGTACATTTCGGGTTTCACCAACGTCCAGACTCCAGGATCGCCCGTGTCCTCCATCGTCTACCTGAATGGTCAGTTCGTACCCCGCAACGAAGGGAGACTTTCCGTCGATGAGCGGGGTTTTTTCTTCGGTGATGGCGTCTACGAAGTAACCCGGGCGGTCCAAGGCACGCTCTTCGAATGGTCGCGCCACGCTGCCCGGCTTGCGCGTGGCCTCCAGGAACTCCGGATCCATTGCGGGATCAGCATGGATCAGTTTCACGACCTGCAGCTCCGACTGCTGGAGGAGAATCATCTGCGGGAGGGCCAGGCCACCGTATACCTGCAGGTAACGCGGGGTGCCGCACCCCGGACGCACCGCTTTCCTCCACCGGGAACTCCAGCCACTGTATTTCTCTCCGCCACCGGATTCGCACCGCCGAACGACCTGCGCCAGACTGGAGTAGCTGCCGTCACTCACCCGGACTACCGCTGGTCGCGATGCGACCTGAAGACCGTGAACCTCCTCCCTGCGGTGATGGCGAACCAGTTTGCCCACGACCATGATGCATTCGAGGCCATCTTTGTCCGGGATACCGCGCTGACCGAGGGATCCCATACCAATTTTTTCGGTGTCCTCGACGGCGAGCTGAGAACGTACCCGAATTCCAACTACGTCCTTCCCGGTGTGACGCGGGACATCGTCGTGGAACTGGCCCGGGAACTGGGGATTCCAGTGAATGAGACTCCCGTCTTTCGACATGAGATCCCGTTGCTGCAGGAGTGCTTCATCACCGGGACCACCAGTGATGTGATGCCGGTGGTTTCACTGGATGGTGCCCCGATCGGCAGCGGATCACCCGGCGGGATGACGCGTAGACTTCAACAGGCGCTGGCTGATCGTCTCGGCATGGCAGCGGCCAGCCAGGAGGCAGCAAGATGAGGAAGGGACGAACCGCCACATGCGGATTCTCTGTTCTGGGCTGCTGGCGTGGACGCTGGGTCGCGACTTTGGCCCTCGCTGTTCTCACCGCTGCTGTCCAGGAGATCAACGCGCAGAACGCACCCCGTCCCCGTGTCCACCTGATCGCCACCGGCGGCACGATCTCCAACATGGGGCCCGATCCCCGGCGCACCGGTGAGGAGCTGATCGCCGGAGTGGAACAGATCAATGAACTTGCAACCGTGACCGCGGAGCAGTTCAGCAACGTCGCGTCCGGAGCCATTACCCAGGAAATGCTCCGCGACATGGCGCGCCGGATTCACCAGCTCGAGAAGGAGCCGAATCCGCCCGCTGGAGTAGTCGTCACGCACGGAACGGATACCATGGAGGAGACGGCGTTCTTCCTGGATCTCACCGTGGGGGGATGCATGCCGGTGATCGTGACCGGTGCCATGCGTCAGGCAAACTGGGTTGGTGCCGACGGGCCGGCGAATCTCCTCAACTCGGTGAAAGTGGCGATTTCACCCATGGCGCGGGGACGCGGCACCATGGTGCTGATGAATGACGAGATCTTCCTGGCCCGAGATGTAACGAAGTCGAATACCACCCGGCTGAATGCCTTCACCGCTCCCATGGCCGGTCCCGCCGGAGTAACGGATCCCGACGGCATCTACTTCCACGATCCCGCGCCCGCCTGCGCCGCACCCAGGGTCGACATCGACAGGATTCAGGGGTTCCCGCGCGTCGATATCGTGTACAGCTACATAGGTGCCGACAGCACCATGATAGATGGGTTGGTCGCCGATGGCGCCAGGGGAATCGTCGTCGCGGGCGTGGGCCGGGGTGGTACGACCCCGTCCCAGTCCCGGGCGCTCCGCCGTGCGGTCGAACACGGTGTCATTGTTCTGGTCAGCAATCGAACGGGTTCAGGTCGCGTGGGACGTCGCAGCGATCCGGATCGGTTGACCTCACTCCCGGAAGGACAGGGAACCATGCTTGGTGCTGGTGATCTGAACCCACAGAAGGCCCGCATTCTCCTGGCACTCGCCCTCGCCGCGGGAATGTCACCCGCTGACATCGCTTCGCTCATCAACGACATGCAATGATCATGCGCCCGAACTCTCTCCTCCTTCTCCTGCCGCTGACTCTCGCGGCGCCGCTCCCTGCCCAGGGTACGGACCCCGCCAGCACCCCGGCCGTACGAACGGCTCTCGATCACATCCGGACCGACAATGCCTGGACGATCGATCAGCAGATCTCCATCTGCGAGATTCCAGCGCCTCCGTTCATGGAGACAGCCCGTGGCGCCGAGATGAAACGGCGGTTCGAGGCGCTGGGGCTGAAGAATGTCCGTATCGACTCGATAGGCAATGTGATAGCGGAACGTCCCGGAACCGGTTCCGGTCCCGTGGTGATCTTCTCCGCCCACCTGGACACGGTCTTTCCAGAAGGCACGGACGTGAGTGTAACCCGCCAGGGGACCCTCCTGCGCGGTCCCGGTATCAGCGATGACTGTCGTGGGCTGGCGGTCCTGATGAGTGTGGCCAAGGCCATGGCCGCGGCCAGGGTGACCACCGACGGAACGATCTACTTCGTTGCCAACGTGGGTGAGGAAGGCCCGGGGGACCTGCGCGGCATGAAGTACCTGTTCGCCAACCCGCCGGCAAAGGTCGACTGGTTCGTGGCGGTCGACGGGACCGGACTCGGGCTGACCAGTGCTGCCGTCGGCAGCAACCGGTACCGGGTGGCGTACAAGGGCCCCGGTGGCCACAGCTTCGGAGCATTCGGGATGCCCAGCCCCATCCACGCCATGGGACGTGCCATCGCGAAAATCTCCGAGATCCAGGTGCCGGCCACTCCCAAGACCACGTTCAACGTGGGAATCGTCGAGGGGGGAACCTCGGTGAACACGATCTCACCGCTGGGGCAGATGACCGTGGACCTGCGTTCCGAATCGCCGGTCGAGCTGGCCAGACTGGATTCCCTCTTCCGCAAGGCAGTCGGTGACGCGCTGGCGGAAGAGAAGGCCCGCTGGCCGAAGTCCCGTGTTCCCATCACGGTCGAAATCACCTCCATTGGCGTGCGTCCAGCCAGCTCACCTCCGCAGGATTCCCCCATCATCCAGGCCGCCAAGGCTGCGGCAGCCTCACTCGGATTTACCGTCCGCACCGGGGCGTCCAGCACGGACGCCAACTGGCCGATGAGTCTGGGTATCCCGGCCATGACGCTCGCTGGCGGCGGCGAGGGCCGCGGGGCGCACTCTCTGACCGAGTCCTACGACGACGGCGACAAGGGGTGGATGGGACCTCAGTGGGCCCTGCTGGTCATCACGCGGCTGGCGGGACTGAAATAGCACAGGAACGCGACGCGCGACTCCTCGGCTCGGGTCATTTCGTCCAGATCACAACCACGCCACAGGTTCCCGCCAGGGACTGGTAGCGTGGTGGGGCCGAGGACCCACGGGGGTAGATCTCGATGGCGGCAATCGAGGTCACGGGGATCATGTCGTCGACCTCCGGCGCTGCCGCCGACGGCGCGGCCGCGGGATCGCTGAGCCGGTTCAACCGATGGCCGTCGAGGTAAACCGTCGCAACGCAGTCGTTGGGGCCCAGTATGCGGTAGCAGGTGGTGATGACATAGCAATTTCCCACCCGCTTCACCCGGATCCCCCGTCGCTGTTCGAGGAGCTGCGTCGTCCGCTGCGGGTGACGCAACTCGATTTCCTCGGGTGTGACGAACTCGCCCACGAGAGCACCGTTGATGCCCTGCGACATCCGCTCGTAAAAACCATGAGTGGCCAGCGCCCGCACCTGCTCGCGGGCGCGAATGATCTGGCTCTCCATCAGCACCGCCTGCTGTGCCATCGTCACGGTCAGGGAGGTGTCCCCGCCAGCCGGAAGATCCACACTCACAGGCAGGTATCCGATCCGTCGGAAGGCAACGCGAATTGGTTTGTTGGCCGGAACGCTCAGGTGGAATTGGCCGTCGCCGCCCGACAGGCTGCCGAATCTGGGCCCACCGTCGATGTTGACGTAGGAGATCGGCTGGCCGCCGGAGTCCACCACCGTTCCGGAGACCCGACGCGACTCCTGAGCATGCACAGCTCCCCCGGCCAGCAGGAGGCAGGGCAGCCACAACCGCGCAGCCGATGTCGTGAAACTGAATGGTTTCATTCTGTCCGGAAGAGTACTTGGGCGGCTCGGATTTCGCTGTGTTTCCGCCCCTGCCAAGGCACCTCCAGGCAGTTGCTGTCGGCCTACGCGACCTTCTTCCAGCGTCGGTACGCCCAGAGGAGCAGCATGGCTCCCAGGACCGAGGCCATCAGCCCCGATATCAATCCCCGTGGGTAGATGCCCAGGAACCCTCCGAGCACCCGTGCCACGAATGCACCGGCAATGCCGAGCAGGATCGTGACGAACCAGCCACCCGGTTCATCCCGCGACATGATCCACTTGGCCAGGGTTCCTGTCACGAAGCCGGCGAGTGCGGTCCAGATGAGTCCCATCAGAGTCTCCCTGTAGCGTGTACTGGTGAAGGAACCCGCCCCCGGAAACCCCGACCCGGCCAGGCCAGGCACCAGTGCTGCCCGGGGTCCGTGTGTGGTTCCTGACGCGACGACAGCATTTCTCATACGGAACCGGAACCCGTCGGGATTCGGCACCGTGTCAGCGTTCGTCCCGGTATACCACCCCGTTCTTCATCACGAAGACCACATCCCGCATCAGTACGAAGCTCTGCAGAGGGTTGCCCCGGACGGCGATGATGTCTGCCAGCATTCCCGGCTGCAGCGCGCCAAGCGAATCAGCCAGACCCATGGACTCCGCCGCCCGCGAGGTTGCCGACGTGATCGCATCCATCGGTGGTTGCCCGGCTTCGTTCACCCGGCATATGAGATCCTCGACGTTCCGGCCATGCGCTCCCGCCACGGCATCGGTCCCGAACACGATCCTGAGGCCCGGAGTGGCGAGCGCCTTCCGGAGCGCCTCCACCGCCAGCGGAATGGCCCGCTCCATCGAGGCAAAGCCTTCCGCGTTGTAGTTCCCTATCCCCTCGTAGCGTGCCCGATTGTCGAGATAGTTTCGGAAGATCAAGCCACACTGGGGCGAGAACCAGGTACCGAGCTGTGCCATCCGCTGCAGAACCTCGGTTGTGGCAAAGACGCCGTGTTCTATCTGATCGCACCCCGCTTCGGCGGTCAGCGCCATGGCTTCGGCGGCATGGGCATGCACCATGACCCTGAGTCCCTGCGCATGAGCTTCGTCACAGGCAGCCTGGAGTTGTTCCGCGGTCATGGTGGGGGCGCCTCCGTCCCTGATGCTCCGGGATGCGAACAGCTTGATCACGTCGGCGCCGCGTGTCTTGAAGTCGCGGATACGCTCCCGTATCCGCTCCGGATTGCCACTCCGTTCACTCATCGAGCCCAGGGAGGTGAGCATCCGTGGTCCCGGGATCATGCCTCGGGAAATGGCATCACGCAGATCAGCGTCCTCCGGTGAACCCGGGCTCTGAACCGTCGTAACTCCGGAGATCAGGGTCCGCCACGCGTTTCCGGCACTCGCCAGCATCCCCTGGGCGTTCGTCTCGCCGTCATCGGAAGTATGAAATCTCCCCTGCGCATTGAAGTGCCAGACGAGATGTGCGTGCACATCCATCAGCCCGGGCATCAGTGTGGCGTCGCCAAGGTCCACCGAACGGCCGCGAAACCCGGTGGGTATAGGGCCGACGCTGGTGATGCGCTTGCCTTCGACGACTACCGTGGCGTTGTTCAGCAGCCGTCCCTTTCCGTCGATGACACGGCGGGCCGAAATGGCGGTAGCCTGTGCCGGGAGGAATCCTGGAAGCGTCGCCGCCAGGCTGAGGACCAAGGCTGTCCTGGCTGGTGGAAGGCGGCTGGGAAACATGGATCCTGCTCCTGTGGCGAGGTGCGGTGTGTCCCCGTTTGGTCCCCGGGGACTCGGGCCTCGCAGGTGGAGTCGCCAGTGTCGCCGGCACACGGTGACTGCGCATCCACCTGGGTTGGGCCGTACCGGACGGAACGCGGCGGGTTTTCGGTCGTGGAAGACTGCCGAATGTACCGCTGCCTGCCGAGCCGACAAGATGTTCCGGGCCCCTTCCGGCGGTTGCCCTTGCAGTCAGCGTGTGGCTATCTGCCGCGGCAGAGGTATTCGAACTCCGGCGGCGCCTTGCAGGTTCCGGTGGGTTTCACCTGGTTCTGCGCCGTCTGCACGACCACGGCACGCGGGGTACCGCTGTTCGACCAGCGAGCCCGGGTGCCGCGCACGTCGATGTGGGCGAACGGACCACTCGGTCCCATTGCGTGATAGAGACCCAGCCCACCGACCAGATCGGGGAAACGACGTTCCACCCGTTCCACCGCCCGCTCGATTACGTCGGTATCCATGAAATCGATGACCCCGTCGCGATTGAGGTCATCCATGCGTCCGTCGCGATCGGCATCGATTATCAGATCTGCTGCATCGCCGAACTGGTGTCGGCTGGCGTAGGCAGCCCCCTCGAACGTCAACCGCTGGTTGTACTGCGGTGTGCGAAAGCCTGATAGAACCGCCACGTTCCGGGTCGGCACGCCCTGGGCTTCCAAGGTCAGCAACACCAGCTCCAGCTTGTCCAGCAGTTCCTCCCGCATGACGAGATACTTGGGCCAGACGCCCTTCTGGTCGTGCGTGATGAAATCTCTCACCGAGAAATGGGTGGAGAGCCTGAGATCCTGGCTGGTGGGCGTAACCTCGATGAAGCCGAGCGGGTTGTCGTAGTTCCCCGTAACCAGGCGCTTCTCGCCCGGCCAGTATCCGACGTGGTAGGTATTGACGTAGCTGCCCAGCTTGTCCCGCCACGGCTTCAACGTGACGATGGAGAACGAATCGACGCTGCCCAATGGGATGCTGCGTACTCCGGGGAAACGCGCTTCCGTCCCCAGCCTGTCCAGCAGTGCAGGGTACGCATCCAGCTCCTCGCGCGTGAAGAACGCCGCACGCAACTGACCGCTCCTTCCGCGAAGCGAGTCGAGTGCCGGGAGCGCCGCCCGGTTGTCGGACTTCGGGACGTTCACAAGTTCCGCGGGTGCGGGACCCGGAGCAACGGGATTTCCCAGAGCGCCGGCAAGATCGCCTGCCACCACGTGCGTGATGGGCACCGCCACCACTACGGGGACCAGGTACACCAAAGCGCGAGCCACGCGACCCAGTGGCAGGTTGGGGAGCGACATCTACTGAAGGACGAGTCCGCTCCCTGTCCTGCAACCTTCGGGAGGAACCCGATTCCCCGGTGACCTACCTCACACCCCCCCCCCACACACCCCCCCCCGCCGCCGGGAATGGTGACAGCGTCACCCTCAGGGCAGTCCTCTCAGCGCACAGTCGCTTCGACGCCACTCCTCACCACTCCTCGACCGCCTTCCGAGCCATGAAGGATCGACCCCGGTTCTCTGACCGTATCTGGGATGCAGTTTCACTCAGCCTGGTGCTTGGTGGCGTGGGTCTGTTCGCGTATGCGCGCCACGTCCTGACGCAGATCGGCGACGGGGGCTACCCGATGCCCAAGGGGGTATCGGCTGTGGCGCAGACGGATCTGTTCGTGGCGCAGTCCCGCGTCGGTGTGCTCCTCCTGGGAGCCGGGGTGACACTGGGTGTGATTGCTGCGCTGCGCCACGCACTCAGGCCTCGGGCGTGATCTTCACTGTCTACTTCCGCAGGTAGTCGTCCGTTCGGTTCAGCCAGTCCTGGCGGGGTGGAGAAAAGACGTCCAGATCCAGCGTGTCCTCCAGGGCCTCGGCTTTGTGCCACACCATCGAGGGAAGGTGCAGCACCTCTCCGGCGTGTACGTCCTGTACCCGGGATTCGTCCTCGCCGATCCAGAAGCGCAGGGTACCCTGCAGGATGTAGGTGAACTGCTCGTTTTCGTGCTGATGCCGTGGTACCACACAGCCCTTCTTGAGAAAGACCTGGGCCAGCATGATCCGGTCCCCGGTGATGAGCTTGCGGTCCAGCATCGGGGTGACCGTCTCGAGGGGAACATCATTCCAGGTCTGAAATGAAGCCGCGTCAATTGTGCTCATGGTGGTCTGCGTCAGTGTGGTTGTGGGGTCGGGGGAAAGAATGCCTGCGGTACCAGTCGGCGGCGGGACTCCGGGTTCCAGATCGGACGCTGGGTTGCATTGGCCACTTCGGTCGCCACCAGGAATATCAACCGGGCCACGCGTGATTCCTTCTCCGCGTCGATCCGGTCTGGAGAGTCACTGGCCTGGTGATAATCCTCGTGCGTGCCGTTGAAGAAGAACAGGGCGGGGATGCCCTGGCGGACAAAATTGTAGTGATCGGAGCGGACGAAGAAATTTTCCGCCGGCCACAGATCGCCGACCGCGGTGAGTCCGAGTTCTGGATGCAGGGCCACCACACGTTGCAGAGTCTGACCCAGGTCCGAGTGTTCCTGGCCGATGACCGCAATCGTATCCGTCCAGTTTCGACCGATCATGTCGAGGTTGAGATCCGCCACGATGGATTCCACGGGAACGGGTGCATGGCTGGCGAACCAGCGACTCCCCAGGAGTCCCTTTTCTTCGCCACTCACGGTCAGGAAAATGATCGAGCGTCGTGTGGGAGAGGCGGCAAAGGCCTCGGCGAGGGCCAGGATACCGGCGGTTCCCGACGCGTTGTCATCCGCCCCATTCCAGATGCTGTCAGTGGCGCCGGGGTGGACACCCACATGGTCCATGTGGGCTGAGAGGACCACGTATTCGTTCCGGAGGAGCGAATCGGTCCCGGGAAGGATCCCCACAACATTGGGTGCCGAACCGGGATCGTAACCTGCCGGATCGGGCGATCCGATGGCCGGGCCGGAACGAGTGAGGGGATATCGTTGCACGAATCCACCGGAATCACCGGCAGGTCGCAGTCCCAGCCGCTGGAAGTTCGTGGCTATGAAGTTCGCCGTCAGCTCGAGCCCCCGGCTGGGCGTGTCACGTCCCAGCATGGAGTCGTCCGCGATGATGTTCACGTAACGCCGGATCAGTTCTTCCGTGATCGCGTCGAGCCCGCCCGGTGAGATGGTGCGTGTCCCTTCAACCGGTCGCGATGCCGGTGCACGCGAGGTCTCCTGACCACACCCGCCCACGGGCAGGAGGGTTGCGAAGCAGGACAGGAGCAGCGCGGCGGTTCGCATCGTAGGCGGGCAAGGTACCGGATTGTCCGCTGGACAGTAACCGCAGGCACCCTGTCCCGCCGCGTGACATTAGTGGCGATTGCGTGTGCCCGGTCGTCCGATGTGGGAAGGTTCTGGAATCGTCAGCCATGGCAGTCAAACCAGTTACTCTGGGTTCAGGGCCCCAAACCATGCTCGTCGATCCGATTCTTACCCCGGACAACATGCTGGAGCACGGCAGCCCCGCTACCCGATTCTGGGGCGACCAGTGGCTCCGGGTGAGCGAGAAGCTGCTCAAGGGCCTGAACCACCAGTTCACCAACCGCCTGACGGCACTGGGTGCACTTCTGGACCTCATGCATCCCGGATCGGCTACGGAGCCTGGGGTGGTGGACGCGCTGTCCGAGGAATTGTCCCGGCTCGGGCGTCTGCTCCGCATGTACCGGTCGTTGTCATCGGATGGGTTGGCCAGTATGGAGGCCATCCGACTGCAGGACATAATACCGGTGGCGGTGTCGCTCCATGAGCATCACCCCGACCTGAAGTACCTCGCCTGCAAGGTGGAAGGCGATGTCGACACCGCCCCCGTGCTGGTCCGCCAGGCTGCGCTGCTCCGCGCCATGCTGGTCCTGCTGGAAAATGTCGCCGGCTGCGCGTTGCGGGCGGATCGGGGGCGGGAGATGCAGGTGACATACGGCAGCTCCGGTGACGAGGCCTGGGTCCGATTTGAAGGAGCGGCACCGGCCGATCAGCTGCTCTTCTCGGGTGAGGGCAGCCTGCTTCATGCGGTGCGTCTCGAGATCGCGCATGCCTCGGGATCGGTGGACGGAGAGATACTGCGGACGGACGCGGACACCAGGATGGAGTATGTCATCCGTATCCCGACACTGGCGGCCGCCCGACGCGCTACGGCGTGAAGAACTGAATCCACCCTCGCCGTGACGCTGCCCACGACCTAGAGTTGGGGGATGCATCGCAAGGCGCTGACATGGCTCCGGAAATCGGACCCGGTACTCGATTCAGTGATAGCACGAGTGGGTCCCTGCCGGCTGCGGCCGGTCACCGACGGGACCAACTTCGATTTCGTGGCGCGCTCCATCGTGCATCAGCAACTCTCCACCAAGGCGGCAACCACCATCTTCGGACGCCTCTCGGGGCTTTGCCGTCGGGGTGATCTGCGTGAGGGCCTGGCGCGGTTGTCGGATGCCGAGCTGCGGGGAGCAGGGCTCTCGCGGCAGAAGCTGGCCAGCCTGCGTGACCTGGCGGAACGCACCAGCCAGGGGTCGCTGAATACCGAGGATCTTTCGTTCCTGCCTGACGAGGAGGTCATCCGTGAGCTCTGTCAGGTGAAGGGTGTCGGGATCTGGACGGCGCAGATGTTTCTCATGTTCCGGCTGGGACGGCCGGATGTCTTTCCAGTGACCGATCTGGGTATTCGAAAGGGAGTCCAGGTGGCCTGGCGCCTGCGCAAGCTCCCGCCACCCGAGCGGGTTCTGAAGACCGGGAAGCCCTGGGCTCCGTACCGGACCGTCGCGAGCTGGTATCTGTGGAGGGTTCTGGAACTGGAGCCGGTTGCCGCATGAGCAAGGCCCCCAAGTCTCCCCGACGCATAGCGGTCGCCGGTGCTTCGGGCTTCATTGGATCGGCGCTGGTACGGCACCTGGAAGAACTGGGTCACTCGGTGACGCGGATTGGCCGCCAGGAAGATCCGAAGCACGGCCACATTCGCTGGAATCCGGCCGGAGAGGGGTTGGATCCCAAGGCGCTGGATGGGATCCGGATCGTCATCAATGCCACGGGAGAGGACATCGGTCAGCGGTGGACTCCCGAACGGCGTCGCATGATCCTGGAAAGCCGGGTGCAGACCACGGCCGTACTGGCCCAGGCATGTGCGCGCATGGAGCCCCGACCCAACGTGCTCGTGAACATGTCCGCCATCGGCTTTTATGGCGACCAGGGCGATGAGGTTGTCAACGAGGAGAGCCCGGGCGGCACCGGATTCCTCGCCGACGTCGTTCGTGCCTGGGAAGCTGCCGCCGTGCCAGCGCATGAGGCGGGTATACGTGTGGTGCATGCCCGATGTGGCGTGGTATTGCATCCATCCGGTGGAATGCTACGGCGCCTGCTGCCGTTTTTCCGACTGGGAGCGGGCGGTACGCTGGGCAGCGGCCGCCAGTGGATGAGCTGGATCAGTCGTACCGATCTCCTGCGAGCCCTGTCCTGGCTGGCATTGCATGAGTCCCTGGAGGGACCCATCAACGTCGCTTCCCCCAATCCAGTGACGAACGCGGAGTTCACGAGGGCGCTGGCCCGGGCCGTTCGCCGTCCCGCTCTGGCACCGCTGCCCGCGGTTGCCATTCGTTTCATGTTCGGTGAGATGGGTGAGGCAACACTCCTCTCCGGGCAGCGCGTTGCCCCGGTGGCACTCAGCGAATCCGGCTTCGAGTTTCTGTATCCGATGATCGAAGCGGCTTTGTCGCAGGAACTCAACAAGCCGTGACCGTGTCCGGCAGGCTGATGCGCAGCATGGCCTGCGTGCTTTCACTGGTTTCCCTGTCGTGCATCGGGTCGGGGGAGTCCGTGTCCGGCGACGGGCCACTCGTCGTTTACACCGCCGGAAGCCTGTCGCTTCCCATTCGCGCAGCTCTGGACTCCTTTGCGCGGCGCAGCGGAGTGAAGTGGCAGCTCGAGTCAGCGGGGAGTCTGGAGACCGCACGGAAACTGACCGAGCTGGGCAAGGTTCCCGATTTCATTGCACTTGCTGACGAGGATGTCTTTCCGAAGCTGCTGGTTCCGTCACAGACGACATGGTACGTACGGTTCGCGGTGAACCGACTCGTCGTGGCGTACACCGAGCGGTCCAGGTTCGCAGCCGAGGTCGATTCCAGCAACTGGTGGAGGGTGCTGCAGCGTCCGGGTCTGGAGATCGGCCGTTCGAATCCCGACATGGATCCCGCGGGATACCGGACATTGATGGTGTTTCAACTTGCCGAGCGGTACTATGGGATTCCCGGTCTGGCGGCGGCACTCGAAGCGAGCGCGGGTACGCGAAACGTCCGACCCAAGGAGATCGAACTGGTGGCGCTGCTGGAATCGGGAGAACTGGATTACGCGTGGTTCTACGAATCCATGGCTCGTGCCGCGAAGCTGAGGTACGTGGAGCTTCCTGCTCAACTGGATCTGGGCAGTCCCGCGTTTGCGACCGACTATGCCACGGCCAGCGTCCGGGTCATGGGTACCAGCATCCGGGATACCGCGACGATGACAGGCGCACCGATCCAGTACGCCTTTTCCGTTCCCACGCAGGCTCGCCATCGCGAGCTGGGGGAGCGTTTTGCGGTCTTTCTGTTGTCGGCCGAGGGGCGCGCCGCGCTGGAAGGAGAGTTCCTCCCGGCCCTGAAGCCTGCGGAGGGTGTGGGCGAGGGCATTCCCCGGTTGGTGGACAGTACGCTGAAGGCCTCCCGGCGCTAGGTCAGCTCAGCCAGCGATCCAGTCCTTCGCGTACGAAGTCGTCGTCCGTCAGGTGGGGGTGAGTCCGCAGAACGCGGTCGATCTGTCGGGACTGTCCGGGTGACAGCACCTCTTGCGGGTCGAGGCACCAGGTGCCGCGCAGGAGCCCCTGCCTGCGGAGCACTTCGTGGATTCCGGGTATGCAGCCTGCGTAGTTGTTTGCGGAGTCGAAGATCGCGCTGTTGGCATCGGTGAGCGCGGCCGCAATCGTGGTCCAGCCGCGGGGACCCGCCGGGCCGGCGTGTCGGATACGGTCGAGCAACTGGACCGCGCGCCGGGTCCACACGGCCCACTGACCCAGCAGTCCACCCACCATGCGAAGTTCGACCACCCGTCCGCCGGCTTCGCAGGGTACGCGGGTGACGAGATCAGTCAGGATGCTGTCGTCATTCCCGGTATAGAGCGCAATGTCGGTCCGTCCGGATCGGGCCACGGCCCGGATCACGTCCAGCGTGGCATAACGATTGAACGGTGCGATCTTGATGGCGGCCAGTCCGGGAATCTCCGCCAGTTCCCGCCAGAAGCGTTCTCCCAGTGGGCGTCCGCCGACTGCCTGCTGCAGATAGAAGCCCATTGTGGGCAGCACTTCGGAGATGCGGCGGCAGTGGGCGACGAGCTGGGCGTCGCTGGCGTGAGGCATTTCGCCCAGACTGACCAATCCCACATGATAGCCCAGGCTGGCTGCCAGACGAGCCTCGTCGAGCGCCTGACGGGTATCGCCGCGGATGCCGGCGATGAGTACCACGGGATGGCGAAATGGGCGCTGCCAGGTCGTCGCGGTTTCGGCAGCGAGCTCCAGCACCGGGCGTAGCAGACCGTGGTTCCGGATGGCGAACTGGGTGGTGTGGACTCCGACGGCCAGACCTCCGACGCCGGAATCGAGGTAATAGCGCGTCAAGGCGATCTGACGGCGCTCATCCAGAGTGCGCCGTGGTGAAAGCGCCAGCGGGTGTGCCGGAATCACCCAACCGCGCAGCAGATGCTGGCGGATGTTCAGAAGGCACCTCCCCGCTGCTCGAAGTGAGTTGCCCGTCCGAGAGTGGTTCCGCCTGACGAGATCCATTCGGCCACCCACTCCAGAAGCAGGTCCGTGTCGACGGATGGTGGGCCGAAGAGGGCGTGTGACCTGGCGGCGTTGCTGAGCAGGGCATCGGATGCCTCGATACCGCGCAGCACCGGTGTGCGATGCAGGAGTGCGCCCAGCCGCGCCGCCGCAGTACGTATCGGAAGGACATCGGCTCCGGTCACGTTCAGCACGAAGGGGGGCGCTGCGGCGAGGGTGAGACACTGGATGATCCGGGCACAGGCATCCCCCTGCCAGATCACATTCACGTAACCCATGGTGACGTCGATGGCGTCGCCCGTCATGATCTTCTGGGCGATGTCCACCAGAACGCCGTAGCGCAGATCGACCGCGTAGTTGAGCCGTACGATGGCAACGCGGGTTCCCCGCATCCGTGCGGCGTGTTCGAATATCCGCTCTCGCGCCAGGCAGCTCCAGGCATACTCACCCAATGGTCGCGGCTCATCGGCTTCAGTCGAGCCACCCGAATCCGTCGGGGAGAGCGGGTAGACATTGCCGGTGGAAAGAACCACGAAGCGTGCTTCCGGAAAGCGATCAGCCACCAGAGCTGGGACCACCACGTTGGTCGTCCAGGTCAGACCCGGGTCGGCGGCGGTTCCGAACTTCTGGCCCGCCAGAAAGAAGATGTTGCGAGTATCGGGGATGGCGGCCAGGGAGGTCCTGTCTTCCAGGTCGCAGGTCAGGACATCCACCCCTTCGCCGCGGAGGGCCTTCGCTGCCTCGGCGTTTCGGAATCGGGAGACTGCGACCACCCGCCTGTCGGGCGCGGCGCGCGCAATCATTCGAACGAGCGAGGGTCCCATCTTGCCTCCGGCCCCCAGCACGGCGATGTCGCCATCCACGTCCTGCAGGGCCCGGATCGCAGCGGGCCCGGGGTCAGAGAGCCTTTCTTCGAGCTGGGCGAGGCCGCGGGGTGCTTTGGTCGCGGGATTCACGTCGGAAGTCCGATTTGATGGCGTGGTGTCGCAGCAACCGGGAGCGAAGGAGATGATGGTAAGCCACGGGAAGGCGGGCGGCACCCTTGAATTGGCTGGCCGTTCTTCGTGTTCCCGATTCAGAGGATTGCGTATTCGGCGTTAATTGGCTAGTTAATCAACTGTGTCAGATCCATCGTCCAGTACCAAGGTGGCCATCCTGGACGCCGCGGAACGTCTCTTCTCGCGGCGCGGGTTCAATGCAACCACGATCAAGATGATCGCGGACGAATCGGGCCAGAACTCTGCATTGATATACTATTATTACGACAGCAAGGCATCACTATACGGACATGTAATCAAGCGGGTGCTCGGCGAGATCAGGGATGAGGGAATCCGCCGGACCGCTAGCGCCAACCGCCCGGACGAGGTCGTAACTGCCATCATCGAGAGTCAGGTGGCGGTTCTCAAGTCGCATCCTGCCCTCCAGGTGATCGTTGCAAGAGAGCTGATTGACTGGCGAGCCTCCCACGCGGAACCGGCTATCCGGGAGTTGGCAGCATCGCTCTTCGAACGACTGCGGCTGGCCATCCTCGAAGGACAGAAGAGCGGAGACTTCCGTCGGGATCTGGACCCCACCTTCGCCGCGATATCGGTCATTGCTCAGGTAGGCTACATGGTCCTTGCCCGTCCGGTTGCCGGGATTTTGCTCGGAAGGGGAACTGACGGACCGACGCCGGGAGACCTGGAGAGCTTCGCCAAGCACGCCGCGGACTTTGCACTGGCGGGGTTACGCTCGCCTGCCAGAAAGGGACGACACAAAGGAGAGCCCGCATGCGCATGAAATCCATGGCGCCGTTGCTCCTGGCTGGCTGGGTCGCCTGCGAGGTCACCGATACTCGCACGGCCACAGGGACCATCGAGTTCACCCGCACCGATGTGGCGGCGATGGTACCAGCACGGGTTGTGCGGGTTCTGGTGGAGGAAGGCCAGTCCGTTGCGGCAGGCGATACGATCGCCGTGTTGAGCCAGACTGGTCTGCCACAGGACATCGAACAGCGCCGGGCGCGCGTCGCTTCCGCACAGGCCCAGCTCCGGGACCTGGAACGGGGTGCCCGACCCCAGGAAATCCAACGAGCCGAAGCCGAGTTGCGAGTCGCGGAGAGTGAGGCCCAGCGCACTGCCGCGGATACTGTCCGTCTGGTACGCCTGCTCGCGTCAGGAGGTATCAGTCAGTCAGCGTTCGACGTTGCCGTAACGGCTGCCAGGGTAGCCTCCGACCGTCGCGATGCCGTGCGGGAGGCGTTGCTGCTCCTCCGGGCGGGTGCGCGACCGGAGCAGGTGGAAGCGGCCCGGGCCGCCGTACGTACGGCACGTGCGCAGCTGGCCATGGGCGAGGCTGCCGTAGGGGCACTGGTTCTCACTGCTCCCGCTCACGGTCAGGTGCTGGCGCGCTATGCTGAACCCGGCGAAGTGCTCGCTGCCGGCGTCCCGGTGGTTTCCCTGGGTGATGCACGCAGCGCGTGGATCCGCGTCTACGTAGCGCCAGCGCTCTTTGCCTCGATTCACCCGGGTGACTCGGTCCGGATCACCGTCGATGGACTCGAAGGCCGCTCGTTTGGCGCCCGGGTCACGGCCATGGCGACTGCTGCTGAATTCACGCCACGCGTGGCTCTGACCGAGAAGGAGCGCGCCGACCTTCTCTTCGGTGTGAAGCTGGAGTTGTCCGATACCACGGGCACACTGAAGGCAGGGCTTCCGGCAACCGCGCACTTCGAGCGCCAGGACGGGTCGCCCCAGCCATGACGGCCGTTCCAGGCAACCCCGATCCGGCCAACCCTGCCACGGCCGACGTTGCGGTGCATGCAGTCGGTCTGCGCAAGGTCTTTGGCGACATCACCGCGGTCGAAGGACTCGATCTGGAAATCAATCGGGGTGAAGTGTTCGGCCTCCTGGGTCCCAACGGATCCGGCAAGACCACCACCATACGGATGTTGACCGGCCTGCTGGAACCGTCGGGTGGAAGCGCCACGGTGGCGGGCGTGGATGTGACGACGGATCCGGAGGGTGTCCGTCGCCGGATCGGATATATGTCCCAGCGTTACGGTCTCTATGACGACCTCACGGTCGTCGAGAACATGCGGTTCTATTCGTCGATGTACGGACTGCGGGGCGAGCGTCGCAGGAGCCGTATCCAGTCCTTGCTCGACGAACTCGGCCTCCGGCCCCGAAGCTCTCAAATGGCAGGTACTCTCAGCGGTGGCTGGAAACAGAGGCTGGCGCTGGCCTGTGCCACCACACACGAACCGGCGATGCTCTTTCTGGACGAACCCACGGCGGGCGTCGACCCGGCGTCGCGGCGCCTCTTCTGGGAGTGGATCCACCGCATGGCACGGATCGGCACGACCATCCTGGTCACGACGCATTACATGGATGAAGCGGAGCGTTGTCAGCGTCTGGGGTTCCTCTCCCGTGGGCATCTCATCGCGCTGGGAACGGTGGACGAAGTCACCCGTGCCTTCGGTCAACCCACCATCGAGGATGTATTCATCGAACTGCAACGCCGCGATGAAGGAGCCCGGGTCTGATGCTGGATCGCCTGCGGTCCTCACCCCTCTGGCCCATGCTCTGGAAAGAGCTGGTGCAGATGCGCCGCGACCGCTTCACGCTGGGCATGCTGGTGGGTATCCCGGCCATCCTGCTGCTCCTATTCGGTTACGCCATCCGCATGGAGGTCAGGCACCTCCCGGCCGTGATTCTGGATGAGTCCCGATCCACCGAGAGCCGGGCGCTGGCCCAGAAGCTCGCCAACACGGGGAACTTCGACATAGTTGGACAGGTGACCGACAGGGACGACCTCCGACGGCGCGTGGAACGGGGTGATGCGCGGGCCGCCCTGATAATCCCACCCGACTTCCAGCGCGACCTCGCACGTCATCGCACGGCGGACGTCCAGGTGATCATCGACGCCGCCGACCCGCTCGCCTCTCAGGCCGCCATTGCGGCTGCCGAACTCGTGGGAAATGCCACCAGTACTTCACTGTTGGGTGGCGTACGGGCACCACCGGTCATCGACGTTCGGGTTCGCCCATGGTACAACCCGGGGCTGGAAAGCGCGGTGTACATAGTCCCAGGCGTCATCGGGCTGCTGCTTACGCTGACTCTCTCGGCGATCACGTCGATGTCCATAGTGCGCGAGCGTGAACTGGGAACCCTGGAGCAGCTCATCGTCACACCGATCACCCGCTCGGGCCTGATGCTGGGGAAGATCCTGCCCTTCACCCTGGTCGGCTACGTGCAGGTGACGGTCGTGCTCCTCCTGGGCCGTTTCGTCTTCCATGTGCCCCTGCGGGGGAGTATCGGACTGCTCTATCTCACCACCGCACCCTACATACTGGCCAGCCTGGCACTGGGTCTGTTCATCTCCACGGCGGCGAGAACCCAGGTGCAGGCCATGCAGCTCTCGTATCTGGTCATTCTTCCGTCGGTACTGCTGTCCGGCTTCATGTTCCCCCGGGAGGCCATGCCGATGGCGGCGCAGTGGATCGGGGGAGCGATTCCGCTCACGTACTATCTCAGGGTCCTGAGAGGCATTCTGCTGAAAGGGGCGTCGCTGGATGCCATCTGGCGCGACGTGGCATCGTTATGCGCCTTTGCGGTTGTGCTCGTCGGTCTCAGCGCCACCCGCTTCCGGAAATCTCTCGACTGACCCAGTCCGGAGTCAGGGGCCTGCGTCGTGGATCGCGGTTCTGCGCTTCGCCGACGGAATATCGGAGAGGAAGAAGAGCGCACCCACCCGGGCAATGCTTCGGGTGACATCATCGGCGATCACCCGCCGTGCTTCCAGATAGACTCCTTGCCTGCCGGAAGCTCCCAGCCTCAACCGCAGGCCGGCGCCGACCTGGCTCCCGAAGCGGTTGGCGTTGTAACGGATGTCGAACTCCGGTATACCAATGGTGCTCGACAGCACGTGCGCGCTCACCGCCGCCAGTGCGTAGGGCACCAGCCGGGAATCCGGAGATCCACCCAGCCATACCATCGTCAGGGTGGCAGTGATGTCGTAATGCACCGCTTCGGTCGACTGGGTGTGATAGGACAGGGAATCCCGCGTTACCCCTCTCAGCATCCCCGTCTCGGCCTGGAGCCGCGTACGCTCTCCGCGCAGCCAGCCAAGGTCGAGCATGGCTCCAAACTCCTGACCCCGTCCGTGGCGTTCCAGCCAACCCCGTCCCCCGTAAATGCCGAAAGCCCCGGCGGCCGACAGGCCGATGTTGGATCGCGGTGCCTCCTGCGCTGGGAGGAACGCAGGCAGCAGCCACGACAGACTTCCCGCCAGGCCGACGACGGCCTGGAGGCGGCGATGACGCAGGGCTGGCCGGGCTCCCATTTCAGGCACCGGGGGAACCTACACCACGACGCCGGGTGTTTGGGGGACGGGTTCTCCCATTCGGTTGGTGACCAAGTCGACCCGCCCGGTGTCGATACCTTTGACAGGAGGGCCCTTGCCAGCCACCACGGGAAGAGGCCTCGTGCGTCCGACTTGCTCCATTGCCCGGTTGCCAGATATCCAGTACATCATCCGCGCAAGCGATTGACGATCTTCCGGCATGCGTCCATCCGTCCTTCGATCCCGCTCCGTCGTGGCTGCCACCCTGGGGTCAGTCCTGGCGGTTGCCGGAACGGCGTGGTTGCTTCGCTCGGCCGATGCCGCACACGAAAAAACGCTCCTGCAGCGGGTGGCAACCGGGCTCCTGTTTGCCGACTCGCTGGAAGGTGCCCTGGCGACCGATGCATCCGGAGGTACCCGGGGTGAGGGGGCCGCAGTTGCCGGGCTTTATCTGGAACGACTGCGCATGGGGATGGGGAGTCCGTTCCGGATCATCGACCAGGCCCTGCGAGATCCTGACCTTGCCGGCATCGGTCAGCGGAACCTGGCGGAGGCGCTCCTTGCCCGCACGCTCCATGGAGAGGGTTATCAGGTTCCACCCGAAGCGCTGGATCTCATCGAGAACGATCCTCTGGGCGAAGGCCGTGGGCGTGGGCAACTGCACCTTGCCCTGATCGACAGTGTCGTGCGGGATGCCTCCAGTCCTCGTGTCGGTGAGCTGACCGTACGCCTGGCTTATCAGCTGGCCACTGCTTCGGGTGCGCTCTCGGGCCGGGCACCGGAACTGGCGACCACGGCCGCCGCACAGGTTCGAGATCGTCTTCTGGCGGTGTCGGACGCACGGAATCTGCTGGAGGCCGCCGGAGAGACTGAGGTCGGTCGCTTCACCCTCATGCGTATGTGGCGGGAGGCGAGGCGGTTCGCCGTTGAACGTCCGGTGATCGTACCGCTGTCGGCGCGTGAAGAACGCGATGCCATCGTCCGACTGCCTCAGTTGGTCGCCCGGCTGGAGGCAATCGCAGCGGGTTACGCAGAGGCTGATTCGTCGGTGCTGGCGTGGAGGCAACGTCCTCCGGTCATGCGATATCGTGGTCAGCTTCCGGAGCGGCTTGCGGCCCAGGCAAGGCGACGGGCGATGCCACCGGAAACACCGATCGTCATGGCGGTTTCGGCATATGCACCCCTCATAAATGCCTTTGCCGCTGTGCCGCCGCGCGACCGGCACCGCTTCGTGTCCGGGTCGGTCAATGAGGAGACCATCGTGGCGGAGTACGCGCGCCTCCGTGCCGGTTCGTCGGACGCCCTGCCGGCAGCCGCCTCCGCTGTCCTCACGGCCGGGGTGGCACTGCGCCCGTATGCGCAGGAGAGGATCTGGATGGAGGGAGATCCGGCTCCGACTCCGCGAGACGTCCAGACCCGGCTGGGTATCTCGGTGACGTTCGACAGTACGGTCCGGCCCGTCTGGCGCCCGGCGATGTTGCGGAACCTGGAGGCAGCCATCGGAGATCTCCAGCGCATTCTACCGTCGTTCGATTCGCGGGGTCTGAAGGTGCATTTTGGAGCCAGCCCCCTTGGGAGCCGGGCCCTGGCGATGCACGACCCGATTGGTCGCACGATCTACTTTCCGCTGGAAACCAGCAGCGGTGTCATGTCGCATGAGTTCGCGCACGATCTGGATTGGCAGGCAGCGCGCCGGGAGTACGGTTCAGCGGGTTGGTATCGGAGCGATCACGCGGTGCGGACCTCGTCGGGAGCGCTGGCAGGCGCCCTGCGTCAGATGGCCAGCGCAGCCCGGTCGGCGAGTCGGCGGCCGGAGGGGAACGATCGTCCCACCGAGGTTCTGGCGCGCAATCTGGACTGGTTCATCAGTGCGGCGTTGGCTCGGGAAGGGCGACTGAACGGGTACCTCAGCGCTGTGCAGGACCCGGTCCTTACCGGTTATGCATCTGCTGTTACTCCCGAAGCCGCGGGTGACGGCGGGAACGCCACGTTGGCGGCGCTCGCCGGGCTGACTCGAATTCCCGCACCGGTCCGGACCTGGTTCGCCGATCAGTTCGGTGCTGCCCGACGCCTCACGGTGCATGACGCGCTGCGACAGGTATTGGAGGCGCCTTCACCGCGCCTGGATCCTCGCGTACAGTCGGCCGGTGTCGGACGACCGTTTGCCGCGCTGGCTGGCGAGTTCGTTGGTCCACCGGAGGTTGGCAGTGCCTGGAGCTGTCTGCTGGATGGTTTTACGCAAAGGGGAACCGATGCGGCCGCGGTCCGTGCCGTGATGATGTGGTCAGCGGAGGCGCGGGCGCAGGGTCTGATCCGGAAGTGGGGGGAGTTTGCAGCCAGGAATCCCGGTCAGGGGTCCACGCGGTTGCGGGCGTTGTCCGGCGCACCCTGGGATCCGGCAATCGCCGAGGCGGAGCTGCAGCGGGCCCGCGATGCCATACTCTGGAGTGCCCTGACCGGGAAGAAGCCGGACCTGCGGGATCCCTATTCGGCTGGTTCCACCCGTTTACGCGCGGCCTGGGCCTGTTGAGTTTTCTTGATGGGTGAGAGGCAGTCGGCTCGATTGTCTCAGGCTTGATCGGGGCCGGGCTTGCCGAGCGCTGGCCACAAGGTGCAGCGCCCGCAGGGGCGATGGGCAAACGCATTGGCCGGCAGGATCCGGCCGCAAACGAAGGGAGGAATGTGAACATGCTGATTCGGGTAAAACCTGCATCTGAGATACCGTCTTCCGAGGTGACCCCCGAATCAGTCTGGAGGAATCGCCGAGAGTTTCTGCGCGAAGCAGGGTTGCTGGGAATAGCGGCTGGTCTCGGGATTCCGACCCAGGCGTGCGGTATGGAGCGATTTCGGGGCTCGGGACTGGTTGCTGCCGCCACGGGAGCGGAGCAAGGTGGCCAGCACACGGTGGGTCCGGTCACGATGGGCGAGCATCTGCGTGATCAGTTGACGGGTTGGAGGGACGTGACGGGCTACAACAACTTCTACGAGTTTGGGACCGCGAAGGACGATCCCGCCGCCAAGGCCGGATCGCTGCGGACGAAACCGTGGACGGTGAAGGTCGAGGGGATGGTGAAGAAGGCGGCGGAGTATCACCTGGAGGACATTGTCCGGGATGTCAGCCTGGAGGATCGCATCTACCGGCATCGCTGTGTGGAGGCATGGTCGATGGTCGTTCCGTGGCGGGGATTTCCCCTGGCGGCTTTCATCAGGAAAGTGGAACCCCTGCCGTCGGCCAAGTTCGTGGAGTTCACCACGCTGATGGACCCGAAGCAGATGCCCGGGCAGCGGTTCCCGGTTCTGGACTGGCCCTATGTGGAAGGACTGCGCATGGACGAGGCGCTCCACCCTCTGACGCTGCTCGTGACGGGTGTCTATGGGAGTGATCTACCCAACCAGAACGGTGCGCCGCTGCGACTGGTGATACCATGGAAGTACGGTTTCAAGGGCTGCAAGTCGATCGTCCGGATCCGGTTCACCGACAAGCAGCCGCGCACGGCGTGGAACGTGGCGGCACCGCAGGAGTACGGCTTCTACGCCAATGTGAACCCCGATGTGGATCATCCGCGCTGGAGTCAGAAGCGCGAGGATATCATCGGGTCGATCCGGCGGCGCTCGACGGAGAAGTTCAATGGCTATGGCGAACAGGTGGCGGGGCTGTACGCGGGTATGGATCTGCGGAAGTACTACTGATGCCTGACGAGGCTGCGGTGATGGAGCGGGGGGCCCCCCCCGCTGGGGAAGGTACGGCCGCCGCGATGGGTCAGCATCATCGCCATCGCCCCCGTGCCAGCACCGTACCGCGCTGGCTCCCCATCCCCGTCATCGCCCTCACCCTGATCCCCGCGTTCCATATCGGCTGGGGCCTGTGGTCCGATCTCTTTCGCGATACCCGTATCCTCGGTGCCAACCCCATCGAGACCCTGGAACACGGACTGGGTATCTGGATCATCCGCTTCCTGCTGCTCACCCTCGCCATCACCCCGGTCATGAAAATCACGGGCCGGGGCTGGCTCATCCGCTACCGTCGCATCTTTGGCCTCGTTGCCTTCTTCTATGCCTCACTCCACCTCTCGGTCTACTTCGTGCTTGACGTGGAGCTGAGCTGGAACAGGATGGTGGAAGACGTCGCGGAACGCCTGTACATCACCCTGGGGATGACCGCGTTCCTCATGCTCGTTCCTCTGGCCGTCACCTCGACCAAAGGGTGGATCCGCCGCATGGGAAACCGGCGCTGGGTTGCCCTCCACTGGCTCATCTTTCCGGCGGTCGTGCTGGGAATGACACACTACTACCTGGCGGTGAAACGCGACGTGCGTGCTCCGCTGGCGTATGCCGCCCTTCTCCTCCTCCTGCTCGGCTGGCGCCTGAACCATCGGCGCGTCACCAGACTCGCGGGTCGTTGATCCTACCGGGGGTCCGCGATCTTGCCCAGGAAGAGAATCGTTCCCGAGAGCCGTTCGCGAATCGCGAAGACAAACGGATGATCTATCAGCACCGGCATCGGCATGCTGGTTACGCGAACGCCCACCGTTGTGACCGCGGCGGCTTCCGTACCTTCCTCGTTCACATCCACGAACGTGTTCTGCTTGACGAAGGAGATGCAGAGCCGGCGAGCCAGTGCTTCGGACAGTCGGCTGAAGTCCGCCAGGCCACATTCGAAAGCAGACCGCATGCCAAGCCGTTCCAGAGCGTCGTTCAGCGAGTCCTCCCACTCCAGCCGGAACCGGGGCATTTGGACATCCAGTTCGTGCTCCGTCAACGTCGCCGTGGCACTCTGCCATGCTTCCGGCGTCAGCCCTTCGATGAGATCGTCGACCGACACCCCGGAATCGGGCAGGAGAATGGTCATGGCCCAAGCGTTCCCGCCGTAGCGGAGTTCGATCACCTGGGCGTTCGTGGTGCTGCCGGTGAACACAGGGCCGTTGCGCCGCATCGTGGGGACGTCGACCACTGTGCCGGAAGCGAGCGTAAATGGCTGCGGACCGGTAAGGTCCTTGTCGAACCGATAGCGCCAGTCTCCCTTGAAGTAGATCGCGTTCGCCAGGATCATCACCAGGTCGCCACCGGTGTCGTCGATGACGTGATCGATACGATCCTGGGTGTGACGGCTCGCCCAGGAATTGATCGAATCCACCGACGCCTGGGTCCCGAAATCCAGGGGCCCGATCTCGGCGTCGAACCACTGACGTGTGTCAGCCAGGAAGGTCGGCGATATCGACGGTTCGAACGCGCGGTCATACCAGATGGCGTTGGCCAGTTGAAAGACCACCGCCGGATCCAGATCACGCAGCAGCTGGATGAGACTCTGGTAAGCCTGATTCACTTCGGACAGTGACTGGCCGTCGAAACCAAGGGTACTCCGCATCTCGTCGAACGTGGTTCCCGCCGTGCCGTTCATGGTCATCCCGAGTGCCATGGACGCGCTCAGGGGTGATATGAAGACATTCCGCGACATCCAGTCACGGTTCACTTCCCTCAGGAACCCGAAGGCAAAGGTGCCGGATGACTGGATCAGGTTCTGCTCGGCGGCGGACAGCGCACGGGGCAGTTCCGTGATCTCGGAGGAACGCTCCGGTGAAGTGGAGCCCGAGCAGGCGGCCACGGCTGCTCCGTACATGATCAGGGCAGGAATGCGGATGAATCGCACAGATGTCTCTCCGAATTGTACGGTGGCTGGATACTGAACCAGGCCTGATCACCTGACGAACGGCGCAACCGGCCGACCGGATCGGTACTTTCCCTGCCGGTCCCATCCGGCGACAATTCGCCGATGCTGAACGAAGCCGAGACCGGGAGCCGTACGCCATGGCCGATTCGCGGGGTCGTGGTCGGTGCAGTCCTCATCCTGACAGGCTACCTGATGGCCTTTGGGGACGCCAGCGTCAGCCGTACCGGCGCCTTTCTGCTGGCCCTGGGGAATGCCCTGCTTGCTCCGGCCGCGATTGGCATGGGGGTGGCGCGTCAGGGTCGCTGGGCCAGGAAGCTGCGCGTCGTGTTGTGGATCATTGGAGCGGTCATCCTGACAGCAATGACGATGGCGCTCCTGTTGCCCGATTCGGGAATCATTGTCCTGGGCTTCCCGCTTCGGGTGGCGGTGGTTCTGTACGGTGCCGGTGTCCTGCCGCTCCTGGTCCTGCCGGCGCTGTTTGCCGTGTCGTTCGATGACGCTGCTTTCAGTGCTGACAGGATAGCGCGTCTGCGCAATCTCGTGCCTGACGAATCAGCAAGCCCCGCGCAGACACCGGACAGATGATGACCCAGGGAACCGTCCCGCTCCCTGGTACGGGTCAGGTGATTGCACTGGCAGGGGTGATCTACATAGCGGCGGTCGGTGGCATCGCATTCTGGGCCTCCCGGAGGACCCGCAACCCCACGGACTTCTATGCCGCGGGCCGGGGAATCGGGATCTGGACCACGGCCATCGCTTCCATGGCGGCTACGATTTCGGGATTCTCGTTCATCGGCGGCCCGGGCCTGGTCTATCAGTGGGGGTTTGGCGCCGTCTGGATCGTCCTGCCGCTCTCCGTCACGGCTGCCATGAGTGGCTGGGTCCTCGCGACCCGGCTCCGCCTTCTCGCTGCGGTACGCGACGTACTGACCGTTCCGGATGCCATTCACGCCCGCTACCGATCCCGCGCGGCCCAGGGGCTCTCGGCTGCAGCCATCGTCATCGCCGTCGTGAGTTATCTGGCCACGAACGTGCTGGCGCTCGGAGTCGTCATGGATGGCGTCTTCGGTATGGGGTTGATCCCCGGGATCTGGCTGGGTGCGCTCATCACGCTGGCCTACTCTGCCACGGGAGGCATCCTGGCAGGCGTCTACGCCGACCTGTTCCAGGGTGCCCTCATGTGCGCCGCTTCACTGATGGTGTTTGCCTACGTGCTGGGAGCCGGACACGGATTCGACGCGATGTCGCGCACCATTCACGCGGCCGACCCTGCCTTCCTCTCGCCGTGGGGAACACGGACACCCCTGGCCGCCATGTCGTTTTTCTTCGTTTTCGGCATCGGCACGCTGGGTCAGCCACACGTGATCACCAAGTACTACATGATCCGGGATCCGCGACAACTCAAGTGGCATCCGCTGATCATGACGGCATCCATGATCGTGGCCCAGTTGCTCTTCATTGGCGTGGGAATGGTCGTCAAGGCGCTCGTGCTGCGAGGGGAGCTCTCGCCCCTGGCGCGTCCCGACGATGCCACCCCTGCGTTTCTCCTGGGCTTCACGCCGGTGGCGCTGGCCGCACTGGTATTCGCCGGAGTGGCAGCCGCCATCATGAGCACCGTCAACTCGTTTCTGAACGTCGGTGCGGCCGCTCTCACGAGGGATATTCCACTGGCGCTCGGGCGCACTCCGGAGGTGGGCTTGGCGTGGGGGAGGTTCGCGACGGTCGCCATTGCCCTGGCGGCTGCCGCGGTTGCCACACTCTCAGATACACTCGTGGCATTCCTGGGCATCTTCGGATGGGGGCTCTTTGCCTCCACGCTGGTTCCCTCGCTGGCCATGGGATTGAGCTGGCGACGCGCAACCTGGCAGGGCGCGGTTGCATCCATTGCCACCGGGATGGTGGTGACTCTGGGGCTGGAGACACTGGCCTACTTCCGGGTGTTCACCTTCCCCGCCGGTGTAACGGCAACCGCCCTGGCTCTGACGGCGTCGATTCTGGTCTTTGCCGGGGTCTCTCTGCTCACGAGTGACTCCGGTCCCACACCCGACATGGCCGCGATCATCGATGTCGATCGTGACCTGGTATCGGGTTGAGATGAGTCCCTCGCGGGATCGGCGCAGATCGAAAAGGGTGGCCGCCTGGGATGCGTTTGCGGTTGCGGCGCCGGGTCTGGAACCCATCGTTGCCGATGAACTGCGGCGACTCGATGCGCCGTCCATCGCTGAGGTTCCTGGTGGAGTCGACTTCAAGGCCGATCGTTCGCTTCTGTATCGGGCAAACCTGCAGTTGCGCGCGGCCAGCCGGGTGCTGGTCCGGCTGGCTGCTTTCCGTGCCGTCTCCTTCGCCGAACTGGAGCGGCGCGCCCGCTCGGTGCCATGGGAAAGGGTGCTGCCGGTGGGCGCTTCGGTGAGTCTGCGAGTGACCTGTCGCAAGTCACGTCTCTATCACAGCGGCGCGGTGGCCGAGCGACTGCTACGGGATCTGGTCCAGCGATGCGGCGCCCAGGTGCGGAAGGTGTCACGGGAAGACGAAGAAGGTGCCGGCGGGCAGCTCATCATCGTGCGTCTGGATCATGATCACTGCGTCATCAGCGCCGACTCGTCCGGCAGTCACCTGCACATGCGGGGCTATCGGACCGCGGTGACCGAGGCACCCATGCGGGAAACGCTGGCCGCGGCGCTGCTGCTTGCCAGCGGCTGGGATGGTCGGTCGCCACTGGTCGACCCCTTCTGCGGTTCAGGAACCATCCCCATCGAGGCTGCAATGATTGCCGCCCGGGTATCGCCCGGGTTGCGACGGGGTTTCCAGTTCACTGCCTGGCCGGATTTCGACTCGGTTCTCTGGGACCGAATCCGGAAAGAGGCCGAGGCCGCTCAGGTGCCGGTGCCACCTGGTCTGATCCAGGGTTCCGATCGGAGTGCAGCAGCGGTCCGGGCGGCTTCGGAGAACGCCGTCCGGGCCGGAGTCGCTCCGGAGTTCCGCCGACTGGACGTGCAATCCCTGGTCCCCATCGGCGACAGGCCGGGGTTCGTCGTGACCAATCCGCCGTATGGTGTCCGGTTGGGGGATCGTGCCAGCCAGCAGCAACTCCTTGCCCGCTTCGGCGACATCCTGCAACATCGGTTTCGGGGATGGGGTGTGGCGCTGTTGGTCCCGGCGGAGAGGCGGGGGCCCATCGGTGGGCCACGACTTGTGAGGCAACTGCGGACATCGAATGGTGGCTTGCCGGTGCAGATCCTGTCCGGGCGGGTTCCGGGAGAGGACAGCGGTACGACGTGAACGGACGGCCGCGGGGCGTGGTCTGCACCCCCAGTATGATTCCGTGATTTAGATTCCATTCCATGACGAGCGTACCCATCATCGGCGTGTACAACGACGGTTACGTCGCGGAGATCTACGAGCAGTTCCGGCAGGATCCCGGTTCCGTCGAGGAGTCCTGGAGGCAGTACTTCCAGTTCGCGGAGTCCCTGACGGGGACCAGTGGACCGGTCACCAATGTGGCGGCCGACGTTTCCTATCTGCGGCGTGTGGCCGGTGCCGCGGCGCTCATGGACGCCATCCGCATCTACGGTCATTGGGCGGTACAGACCGATCCGCTTGGCTCACCACCCAGTGGTGCAGCGGAATTGCAGCCCTCGTTCTACGGAATCACGGAGGAGGATCTCGCGCTGGTTCCGGCTCCGGCTCTGGGATACGACATGGGAACGGGCTCTGATGTGGCGGCCCGGCTCCGTGGTGTCTATCAGTCGGATCTGGCCTTTGAGTTCGACTACCTGGAAAATGACGCTGAGCGTCAGTGGTTCCGGCAGGTGATCGAAGGTGAGCAGTTGCGACGGCGCCTGACGCCGGAGGAGAAGCGGACGCTTCTGCGGCGTCTGACGGAGGTGGATGGTCTGGAGCGTTTCATCGCCCGCAAGTACGTGAATGTGAAGCGCTTTTCCATCGAGGGGACCGATGCTCTGGTTCCGTTGCTGGACATGGCGATCCACGATGCTTCCGCTGCGGGTGCCCGCGAGGTCGTCATTGGCATGGCGCACCGGGGACGCATCAACGTCCTGACCCATATCCTGGGGAAGCCCCTTGGCGCGGTCTTCGACGAGTTCGATGGCAAGCACGCTGATCTGGCGGTAGCCGAGACCGGTGATGTGAAGTACCACCTGGGTTTCGAGTCGGAGCGGCGGTTCGAGGACGGGCGCAGGGTACGCCTGACGCTGGTTCCGAACCCGTCGCACCTGGAAGTGGTGAACCCGGTGTTGCTGGGTCTGGCCCGTGCCAAGCAGCGGGCCTTTGCCCTGGCGGACGGTGCCACTGCCCGGGACGAGCTGTCCGTGCTGCCGATCCTCGTGCATGGAGACGCGGCCTTCCCGGGTGAAGGCGTGGTGGCGGAGACGTTCAACCTGTCGGCACTGAAGGGATATCGTGTCGGTGGGACGCTCCACATCATCTGCAACAATCAGGTGGGATTCACGACGAACCCGCCTGACGATCGGTCCACCGCCTACGCGTCCGACCTGGCGAAAGGGTTCGAAGTCCCCATCGTGCACGTCAACGCCGATGAGCCGGAGGCATGCATTGCCGCGGTGAGGCTGGCGATTGCGTACCGCAGGCAGTTCGCCAAGGACTTCCTCATAGACCTCGTGGGGTACCGGCGCTGGGGGCACAACGAGGGCGACGAGCCATCGTTCACCCAGCCGGTTCTCTACCAGAAGATCCGGGAGCATCCGACCCCGCGGGTGATCTGGGGTCAGCGACTGGTGCAGGAAGGGTTGGTGTCGGCGCAGGAGGTCGACGCCGAAGAGCAGGCGGTCATGGAACGCTTCGAGTCGGCGCATGCCAACCGCACCACCGAGCCCGATTCCGGTGATGACGAGCCCGTCGAGGCCAAAGCGACCGCGCCCGCCACGGCGGTCCGGGCGGAGCTGCTGATTGCTCTCAACGAGCGGCTCCTGTCCTGGCCCGATACGTTGAAGGTCCACCCGCGTCTGGCCAAGCAACTGGAGCGTCGTCGCGAGGCAATGAACGAGGGGAGTGGCATCGACTGGGGTCACGCGGAATCGTTGGCGTTTGCCTCTCTGCTGCTGGATGGTGTGGATGTCCGCCTGACGGGACAGGACTCGGAGCGCGGTACGTTTTCCCATCGTCACGCGGTGCTCCATGACGTGGAGCAGGGGACGACCTGGATACCACTGCAGCACATTCCCAACGCGCCGGGACACTTCGAGGTATACAACAGTCCGCTCACGGAACTCGCAGTACTTGGCTTCGAGTATGGATTCAGCACTGCGTTACCCGAAGCACTGGTCATGTGGGAGGCTCAGTTCGGTGATTTTGCGAACATGGCGCAGCCCATCATAGACCAGTTCATAGCCGCGGACACCGCCAAGTGGGGTCAGTATTCCTCGGTGGTGCTCCTTCTGCCGCACGGATACGAGGGGCAGGGTCCGGAGCATTCCAGCGCGCGTCTGGAGCGTTTCCTGCAGCTCTGCGCCGAGGGGAACATGCGCGTGGCGTACTGCTCGACGCCCGCACAGTATTTCCACATACTGCGGCGGCAGGCCAGGGACCCGGTGCGGCGCCCGCTGGTATTGATGCAGCCCAAGTCGATGCTGCGACTTCATGCCGCGGCGTCATCGTTGGCGGATCTGAGCACCGGCGCTTTCCGTCGGGTGATCGACGATCCCGGCGTCGGCAATCGTGAAGACGTTACAAGACTGGTCTTCTGTACCGGAAAGCTTTACTACGAACTGGTGGCCAGTGGGCGACCCAGTCACCTGGCTGTGGTGCGGGTGGAAGAGCTCTATCCCTGGCCCCATGACGAGGTGTCGCGCATCGTGGATCTCTACCCGAATGTGGTGGAGGTGGTGTGGGCTCAGGAGGAGCCCAAGAACATGGGCGCCTGGAGTTTCGTCGCACCCCGTCTGCGGGCCTCGGCAGGGAATGCCCTGATCATCCGGTATATCGGACGTCAGGAGCGGGCCAGCCCGGCGGAAGGGTACTTCCAGTCGCATCAGGCAGAGCAGGCGCGCATCGTGGGAGACGTCTGGGCCTCGCCCAATACCGCCGGACTTCGGGCTCCCCGGATGGGAGCCATGCGGTGATAAGGCGGCGGGAAGCGGGAAGGGGGACGCAGGAAGGCGGTCCGCAACGCTGGCGCCGGTTGTGGAGAAGGATGTCGCACCTGGTGCTGTTTACTGTTCCCGCGTTCGCCCTTCCCCGTCTCCCGCTTCCCGCTCCCGCGCTTCCCCCGCTTCCCGCTCCCGCGCTTCCCCCGCTTCCCGCTTCCCGCTTCCCGCTTCCCGCTCCTGCTCCCGCCGTCCAGGAGCACGGTTCCGGCGCGCTCGCGGAGTCCATCGAGGGCCTGGGACAGTCCATGCGGGTGCTAATGATCGGAGCCCACCCGGATGATGAGGACACCCAGATAATCGCCTGGCTGTCCCGCGGACTGCACGTGAAGACCGCGTACCTGTCACTCACCCGCGGAGACGGGGGACAGAACGCCATCGGAAACGAACTGGGCGAAGCGTTAGGCGTGATCCGGACCGAGGAGCTGCTGGCGGCGCGGCGCGTGGATGGTGGCAGCCAGTACTTCTCCCGGGCTTACGACTACGGGTTCAGCAAGAGCGCGGCCGAAGCGTTTACCCAGTGGCCGCATGACTCGCTGCTAAGGGATGTGCTGACGGTCGTTCGTTCCTTCCGGCCCCACGTGATCATTTCGGTGTTCACCGGAACACCCCGCGATGGCCATGGCCAGCACCAGGCGGCCGGCATACTGGCGCGGGAAGCCTATGACTGGGCGAGCGATACCACCCGGTTCCCGCCGTCCACGACGGGCGGCTACGGCGCGTGGACCGTCTCCAAGTTCTATCGCGGCGCGGGCTTCCGGAGAGAATCGGGTACCATCACCATGAACGTGGGTGAATATGACCCGGTTCTGGGCCGTTCCTACGCCGAGGTGGCGGCGATCAGCCGTTCACAGCACCGATCGCAGGCGTTCGGGACGCTGCAGCCCAAGGGAGTGAGGATGGACGCCCTGCAGCGCGAGGCAGTGCGTGTGGCAGCGCCACAGGACCCGAAACAGGAACGGTCGATTTTTTCCGGGATCGATACCACCTGGATGCGCTTCCGGTCGGTGGTGGCACCGGGAGCCCGGTCCCGCCTCGATACGCTGGCGTCCGCCGTCAGCGCCGTGCGCGCCGCATTCGATGTCTTCCATCCCGCCAGTGTCGTCGAATCATTGGTGAGGCTGGATCGACTGGCCGCGTCCATCTGTGCGGTGGCTCTCCCGGGTGGTTCCGCCGACCGGTCGTGCGAAGAGGTGCCGGGAGACCTCGGCACGTCCTTGCAGGAGTTGAGGGATCGCGCTGGAGAGGCGTTGCTGCTGGCCACGGGCGTGGCGGTGGAAGCAACCGCACCCCGGGAACTCTGGGCGACCACCGAGCCCGTTACAGTGCGTCTGGCGGTGTACAATCGCGGAACCCTGCCGGTGCGCATTCTGGGTGCGGCGGTGACCGAAGGGGAAGGGAAAAGTGAGCCGTCCGTAGCGGAAGTCGATCTGCCGCCGGATTCAGCCTGGACGCTGGAGTTGGGTGCAAAGGCTGGAGCGGCATTTCGACGTGTGACACAGCCGCGCTGGCTGAAGGCACCCCGTCAGGGTGCCATGCTCGACTACCGAGTCGATGGCGCGCCGGAGGAGAGCTGGGCCATCGATGCACGGGCCCGGGTCGTGCTGGGAATAGGTGGGGCACGGGTCACGGCTCAGGTGCCTGTCGTGTACCGCTATGCGGATCCGGTTCGGGGTGAGCGGAATGATCCCATTGCCGGCGTGCCCGCGATATCGGTGCTCCTGGATCAGGAGTTCGAGTACGCCCCGGCGCGCACGGCCATTGCACGGGAGATACGCGTTCATCTGACGAGTGCAGGTGCGGGGCAGGGGGCAGTGCGCGTGAGGTTGGTTCTTCCTGAAGGCCTGCGGAGTGATTCAGCGGCCCGGACGGTGAGTGGATTGCAGGCCGGAACGGTCCAGACCGTGTCGTTCACCGTGCGGGGGCAACTGTCCGCTGGCCGGCATGTGGTTCAGGTGATAGCCACGGATTCCGCCGGACACGAGTACACGCAGGGCTATCGCACGATTGCGTACGAGCATATCCGTCCGCGGCGTGTCTATCAGCCGTCGCAGCTCGTGTTGCAGGCAGTCGATCTGGTGGCGGGTGGGCCCCGACGTGTGGGATATGTACGGGGTGTGGGTGACAACAGCATGCCCTCGCTTGCTCAGCTCGGGTATGACGTAGTTCCCATCGATCCCGCTGTTCTGGCGCAGTCGGATCTGAGGGGTTTTGACGCCATCGTCGTGGGTCCGCGGGCGTACGAGAGTTCGTCGGCGCTGGTGGCCAACAACAGCCGGCTGCTGGAGTATGTGCGTGATGGTGGAACGATGGTGGTTCAGTACGGCCAGTACGAGATGCAGCGGCCGGGGATGATGCCCTACCCGATAACGATCAGCCGGCCGCATGATCGGGTGACCGATGAGAACGCACCGGTGACGTTGTTGGACAGCACCAGCGGAGTACTGCGGACTCCCAATGTCATTACCCAGGCTGACTTCGAGGGCTGGGTGCAGGATCGGTCACTCTACATGCCCCGTACGTTCGATTCGCACTACATCCCGTCGCTGGCGATGAACGACCCCGGTGAGCCCGCCAACCGGGGCGCGATCCTGGTGGCGGCATACGGAAGCGGAACGTATGTATATACGACGCTGGCGTTCTTCCGCCAGCTGCCTAACGGCGTTCCCGGCGCCGCCAGACTGTTTGCCAACCTGCTGGCCGCCAGGGCACCCACCCCGTAGGATTGCTTCCTGCTTCCCGGCTCCCGCCTCCCTATCCACCCCTTCCCATCGCTTCCCTCCGCTTCCCTCCCTCCACCCCTTCCCATCGCTTCCCCCGCTTCCCCCTTCCCGCGTCCTTTGACGTTCCGCCGCGTTCTGATTCAGGTGATGACTGTCCAGGTCGTCACGCTCATTCTCCTGGCGCTGCTCCAGGCCCGCTACGCGCGCTGACAAATGCACTGGATCAACTGGGCAATTGTCATCGTCTATCTGGTGTATGTCGTCGTCGACGGACTTCGCCGGGCAAAAGGCACCAACGAGATCGAGGGGTATTTTCTCGCCAACCGGAGCCTCCCCTGGTGGGCCGTAGGGCTTTCCGTCATGGCCACCCAGCTCTCGGCGGTCACCATGATCGGAACCACCGGACAGGGAGCCACCGATGGCATGCGGTTCGTGCAGTTCTACTTCGGGCTGCCGGTGGCGATGGTCATACTGGGCGTGACCCTGGTTCCCTTTCTTCACCGCGCCAAGGTATTCACCGCATATGAGTACCTGGAACGACGCTTCGATTCGCGCACCCGGTCGCTGACCGCCTTTCTCTTCCTGGTGTCGCGGGGGATGTCCTGCGGAGCCATCATCTCCGCCCCCGCCATCGTGTTTTCGGCAATTTTCGGATGGCCGCTCCTCTGGTCCGTCGCGCTCATCGGCATTCCCACGGTCATCTACACCATGCTGGGTGGTGTTCAGGCGGTAACCTGGGCCGACGTGAAGCAGATGGTGCTCATAGTGGGCGCACTGCTACTGATCGTCGTGGTGCTCCTCGTCAAGCTTCCGGTGAGTCCCGATCAGGCATTGCAGATCGCCGGAGCCGCGGGTCGCATGCGCGTCTTTGATTTTTCCTGGAATCCCAGCGAGACGTACACATTCTGGTCGGGAATTATCGGTGGCACATTCCTGATGCTGTCGTACTTCGGCACCGACCAGAGTCAGGTGCAGCGCTACCTGACCGCGCGATCGGTGGACGAAGCGCGCAGTTCGCTGCTGATGAGCGCGTACTGGAAGATTCCGCTGCAGGCCCTGGTCCTGCTCATTGGTGTGCTGGTGTTCGTCTACTATCTGTTCACCGCGCCGCCGCTGCTCTACAACCCCGATCATGCGGATCGGGTGCGCGCGGAGCAGCCGGCGGCATGGGCCGAGCTGGAGTCGCGCTACCGGAACGATTTCGCCGCGCGTGAGGCGGCGGCTCTCGAGTTCGCCAGCACCGGATCCACGGCCAGCGGCGACGCATTCCGTGCCGGAGAGGCCGCCATCGGTGCGGTTCGCGCGGAAGCCCTTGCCATGGCCAGGGAGGTCACGGGCGAAGAGTCCCGGGACGTGAACTACATCATTCCGCGCTTTGTCCTCGATCAGCTCCCCATCGGACTGGCGGGCCTTTTCATAGCCGCGGTGATGGCGGCCGCGATGTCCTCCATAGCCGCGGAACTGAACTCCCTCTCCACGGCGACCGTCATCGACTTCTACAGGCGATGGATCCGGCGGGAGGCGAGTGATGCCCACTTCCTGAAAGTGTCCAAGGTGGCCACCGGTCTCTGGGGCGTGTTCGCCTGCTTCGTCGCGGTACGCGCCGCGGCGCTGGGTTCGCTCATAGAGGTGGTCAACCGCTTTGGTTCGTTTTTCTACGGATCGATCCTGGGAGTCTTCCTCCTGGCCATGATTCCCCGTGCGAACGCCGCGGGCGCATTCTTCGGACTCATTGCCGGCATGACGGCCGTGGGCGCGGTGTCGTTCGGGGCCAAGGAAGTGTCGTTCCTCTGGCACAACGTCATCGGTGCTCTCACCGTGGTTGTCGTTGGGATGCTCTTCGCGACGAAGACGCCACGCGGCGCTGTCGACAAGGCAGGTGGGTGAGGAAGCGCGTCGTCATCATCGGCGGCGGGTTCGGCGGCATCGCAGCCGCCCGGGCACTGCGCCATGCGCCGGTGGATGTCACCCTCGTGGACCGCTCCAACCACTTCGTCTTCCAGCCACTCCTGTACCAGGTAGCCAGTGGCGCACTGGCGCCCAGTGACATCACCGCTCCCATCCGCTGGCTGCTGCGAGGTCACTGGAACACCACCACGCTGTGGGACGAGGTGGTATCGATCGACCGTCACGGCAGGCAGGTGCATCTGCGTGACGGTGCGGTTCTGCCCTACGACTACCTCATCATCGCCGCGGGATCCCGACACGCGTATTTCGGGCATGACGAGTGGGAGGACTGTGCTCCGGGACTCAAGACCATCGAAGACGCGGTGGAGATTCGCAGTCGCTTCCTGGGTGCCTTCGAACGCGCCGAGCGGGCATCAGACACCGAAGAACGCACCGCCAACCTGACGATCGTCATCGTGGGTGGCGGCCCCACAGGAGTGGAACTCGCTGGAATCATGGTCTCCATCGCGCGAATGACCCTGCGACGGGAGTTCCGACGCATCGAACCGTCATCCATGCGCATTGTACTCCTGGAAGCGGGGCCCCGGCTGCTTCCGTCCTTCCACGAACATCTCTCGGCGCGGGCCTTGAGCGACCTTCAGGAACTCGGCGTCGAGGTGCGGCTCGACTCGGCGGTGACCGACGTGACTCCCACCGCCGTCTTCGTTGGCGAAGATCGGATCGACACCCGCACGATCTTCTGGGCCGCCGGCAACCGGGGATCGTCGCTCTCGCGCAGCTTCGAGTCAGCAAGAGACCGGGGAGGACATCTCCAGGTACGGCCGGACCTGAGTCTGGAGGGACATCCCGAAGTCTTCGCGGTGGGCGATCTGGCAGCGGTCGCGAACCCCGATGGATCTCCCGTACCCCGGGTTGCCCAGGGCGGGATACAGATGGGACGCTGCGCCGGCAGCAATATCCTGCGCGACCTGAAGGGAGTACCCCGCCGGGAGTTCCGCTATTCCAACCACGGCGACCTGGCCGTGATCGGCCGCTATCGTGCGATTGCGCAGTTTCCCTCGTTTTCCTTTCAGGGAACACCCGCGTGGCTGCTGTGGATCTTCGTGCACATCCTCTACCTGGCGGGTTTTCGCAACCGGTTGAGCGTATTGATGCAGTGGGGGTATGCGTTTGCCACGTGGCAGCGTGGCGTCCGGCTGGTGCTCAGGAGCGGGAAGCGGGAAGCGGGAAGCGGGAAGGCGTGAGGGACGGGAAGCGGGAAGGCGTGAGAGACGGGAAGCGGGAAGGCGTGAGGGACGGGAAGCGGTCGGCTTCCCTGACCGCTTCACATATCTGCTTCCCCGGGCTGCTTCCTTTGGCCGCTTCCCCTACCGCTTTCCGCTTCCCGCTTCCCACTTCCCGACGCCAACGGCGATCTCACTCATCACATCCACCTCGGTCCTGCCTGAGGATTTCAGGACCCGAAACGAGTGGTCCGCGCCCTCGATCCAGTGCATCCGGAACGATGGCTGGACCCGCGTCATAACCTGTTCCATCAGGTCCCGACGGCAGAAGTCGTCGCGGGTGCCGTTGAAGCACAGCGTGGGTGTGCTGATGGCCGGCAGATGAGCGTCGCGGAGCTTGTCGAAGCGGCCCGGTGGATGCAGGGGATACGCCAGCAGGAGGAGACCATCGCAGGAAAATCCCTGCGCGGCCAGCACGGATGCCGCCCGTCCGCCCATCGACCTTCCGCCAATGATGATCGGGCTCCCGGGGTGCTCGGAACGCACACGCATCACCACCGCCTCGATGCAGGACGTCAGTACCGGCATGGGGTCCGGTCGCCCTGACTTCCGATCCCGGTAGGGAAAGTTGAACCGCACCGTGTGCATGCCGGATTCACGGATGGCTTTCGTGACCGCCAGCAGCCCCCGGTCGGACATGCTCCCCCCGGCGCCATGGCCACAGATGAACACCGGTGCGCCAGCCACATCGCAGGAATCAAACGCGACTTTGGTCGTGCCATCTGTCCGCATGGCGGGAAGTGGGAAGCGGGAAGGGGGAAGCGGGGGAAGCGAACAAGTGAGAAAGGGAACGTTGCTTCCCGCTTCCCGCTTCCCCCTTCCCGCCTCCCGCCATGCGCTAAACCATTCGGGCGTCGCGAGTGTCTGCAAGGGGGTTGGCGGGAGCCTCGCGTCGAAACCCGGAGGCCGGGTCACGGCGTAAAGCCTTCTCCAGCGAATTCCGCCGTTCCCACAGCGTCCCGAGGTCCTCCCTCATGCTGAGTCCCCGCCTTGCCATCCGATCCCTGTTCCGCACGCCGTTCGTAACAGTCATCACGATCCTCTCCCTGGCGCTGGGCATCGGGGCAAACGCGGCCATTTACTCCTTCGTTGACCAGATCCTGCGCCGCCCGCTCGCGGTAGAAGACCCGGACCAGCTCGTCAACCTCAGCGCACCCGGCCCCAAGCCAGGTTCCACTTCCTGCAACCAGTCGGGTGACTGCGAGGATGTCTTCAGCTACCCGATGTTCCGGGACCTGCAGCAACGTCAGGATGTTCTGACCGGCCTGGCCGGGCACGTCTACTTTGGCGCCAACCTGGCCATGAAGGACCAGACCATAACGGGCAGCGGAATCCTGGTATCCGGTTCCTACTTCCCGGTGCTCGGCCTGAAACCATCCATGGGCCGCCTGCTCACACCGGAAGATGATCGCATCACCGGCAGTGGCTTCGTGGCAGTCCTCAGTCACCGGTACTGGGAAACACGACTCGGCTCTGACCCGTCGGTGCTCAACAGCACCATCGTGGTCAACGGACAGTCCCTTGCCGTCGTGGGTATCGGCCCCAGGGGTTTCGATGGCACTACACTGGGCAGCCGGGCCGACGTCTTCGTGCCCCTGACACTGCGGCCGCTGATGATACCACGCGCCGGGAAGCTGGAGTACCGCCGGGCGTACTGGATCTATGCCTTCGGTCGGCGCAAACCCGGCGTGTCACGCGAACAGGTCGCCATCGCGCTCAACACCATCTACACACCCATACTCTCCGACGTCGAAGCGCCCCTGCAGACCGGAATGAGCGAGCAGACCATGGCCCGCTTCAAGGCGCGGCAACTGATTGTCACGGACGGCCGCCTGGGCCAGAGTGACATCCGTCGCGAGGCAGGGATGCCACTCACGATGCTCTTTGCCATCACCGGCATCGTCCTCCTCATTGCCTGTGCCAATATCGCCAATCTGCTCCTGGCACGCGGCGCCAACCGGTCACTGGAAATGGCCGTGAGGCTCTCGTTAGGGGCGGGACGTCTCCGGATCATCGGCCAGCTCCTCCTGGAGGCGCTGATGCTGGCCGCCCTCGGCGGGCTTGCCAGTCTCCTGATCGCCAAGTGGACGGTGGGACTGATCCTGAGCTTCCTGCCTCCGGACAGTGCTCCCATCTTCCAGTTCCAGCTGGATGGATCCATGATGGCTTTTTCCGCCGCCCTCGCGGTGGCAACGGGACTGCTCTTCGGGCTCTTCCCGGCGCTCCATTCCACCCGTCCCGACCTCATCAGCGTCATTCGGGCGAATACCGGGCAACCCTCGGGAGCCCGCGCCGCGTCCCGCTTCAGAACCACCCTCGTGACCGTCCAGATGGGCCTGGCCATGACCCTGCTCGCCATGGCCGGCCTGTTCGTCAGGAGTCTCAACAACGTCAGCCGCGAAGAACTCGGCGTGCGTATCGACAGCGTCGTCACGTTCGGTGTGGCGCCGGTCCTCAACGGATACACCAATGATCGTTCCATGGCGCTCTTTCAGCGTCTGGAGGAAGAACTCTCCGCCCTCCCCGGGGTGACCGGTGTAACGGCTTCGATCGTTCCCATTCTCAGCGGCAGCAACTGGGTCCAGAGCGTCAATGTGGAAGGCTTCGAGTCCACCCCCGACACCGATGTCAATTCCCGGTTCAATGAGATCGGCCCGGGATATTTCCGTACCATGGGCGCGGAACTCCTGGCCGGACGGGAGTTCACCGCCAGCGACATAGTGGGATCGCCCCGTGTCGCCATCGTGAACGAGGCCTTTGCACGGAAGTTCAATCTGGGGCGGGATCCGATCGGGAAACACATGGGTTCCCGGGGTCGCACCGGAGTGCGCGACATCGAGATCGTGGGCTTCGTGCGCGATGCCAAGTACGCCGATGTCAAGGACGCGGTACCGCCACTCTTCTTCACACCGTACCGGCAGGACTCGACACTGGGCTATCTGCAATTCTACGTGCGCACCGCCACCGATCCGTCCGCAATGCTTCGAACCATTGCCGGTGTCGTCAGGAAGCTGGATCCCAGCCTCCCACTCAACGAACCCAAGACGCTCCCCCAGCAGGTGCGCGAGAACGTATTTCTGGACCGGATGATCAGCACCCTTTCGGCGTCGTTCGCGATTCTGGCAACGCTGCTTGCGGCAATCGGGCTCTACGGTGTCCTGGCCTATACCGTTGCCCAGCGAACCCGCGAAATCGGCGTTCGGATGGCGCTGGGAGCGGACGCCGGCAGGGTACGCGCTCTGGTGCTGCGACAGGTTGGCCTGATGACCCTTGTCGGCGGCGTCCTGGGGATGCTGGCAGCGATCGCGCTCTCACGCGTGGCCGCCTCGCTGCTGTTCGGGCTCTCCAGCGCTGATCCCCTGGTGATGGGAGGCGCCGCGGTCCTGCTCCTGCTCGTGGCCCTGGCAGCGGGCGGGATCCCGGCAGCGCGGGCCGCGCGCGTGCAGCCCATGCAGGCACTTCGATACGAATGACGAACGTTACCTGAGGAAGCCGGATCGGGTCAGTGGTGGAGAAGGGCATTCCACCAGTTGAAGCCGCGGTGGCGGGGTGTTCAATTGGGAACCACCAACGCGTGCTGCCACCCGGAATAATCGTGACTGCTGACAACGTTCGGTTTCCCAAGGGATTCCTCTGGGGTGTCGCCACCTCGGCGTACCAGGTCGAAGGTTCCCCACTCGCGGACGGCGCGGGCCCCAATATCTGGCATCGGTTCTCCCGCGTGCCGGGTCGTGTCAGGGATGGCGCGACCGGCGACGTCGCCTGCGACCATTACAACCGATACCCGGAAGATCTCGCGATCATGGATGACCTCGGCGTCAGCGCCTATCGGTTCTCCGTGGCGTGGGGCCGGATCATGCCCGAGGGCCGCGGACGGGTAAACGCCAAGGGGCTGGGCTTCTACGATCGCCTGGTCGACCAGCTCCTCCAGAGAGAGATCGTTCCCTTCATAACCCTGTACCACTGGGATCTCCCACTGGCCCTGGAGGACCGCGGTGGCTGGCTCAACGAGGACGTCGCCCACTGGTTCGGCGACTTTGCCTCGCTGGTGGCTCAGGCCCTGGGAGACCGCGTTCCCTACTGGGTGACAATCAACGAGCCGTCGGTGATCACGGAAAAGGGCTACGTGCTGGGTACATATGCTCCCGGGCACCGCAATCCCGCCGAAGCACCGGTGGTGGCGCGCAATCTCCTGCGCGCCCACGGGCATGGCGTGAACGCCTGTCGGGCTGGTACCAAGGGGCAGGTGGGGATTGCCGTGAGTCTGCAGCCCAAGCATCCCGCTACGCAGAGCCGGGCGGACGTGGCGGCCGCCAGGAGGGCCGACGTCTTCCGGAATACGCAGTTTCTCGATGCCATCCTGCTGGGCCATTCCCCGCCGGAGCTGCCCGCGATGTTCGGCGAAACCTGGTGTCCCCTTTCCACGGCCGACATGACGCTGGTGCACCAGCCCATCGACTTCCTGGGCATCAACTACTACACCCGCGTAGTGGTGGCCGATGATGATGAGAGCCTGCCGACGCGCTCCGAGCCCGTCACCGTCCCTGATGCTCCTCGCACGCTGATGGGATGGGAAGTCTACCCCGATGGTCTGCATGAAGTGCTGACCAAGGTCGCCGAACGGTACGGCAGCATTCCCTGCTTCGTGACCGAGAACGGCGCCGCCTTCACCGATCCCCCGGTCACTGACGGAACCGTCCGCGATCCCGAGCGCGTCAGTTATCTGCGTGAACACCTTCGCAACGCGCTGCGGGCCCGGACGGACGGTGTGGATCTGCGGGGATACTTTGCCTGGTCGCTGCTGGACAACTTCGAGTGGAACAGCGGCTATTCTCAGCCTTTTGGCATCGTTCACGTGGATTTCGAGACGCAGAAGCGGACTCTCAAGGAGAGCGCCCATTTCTACGCCGAGGTCATTCGGACGGCAGGTGCCAATCTCTTCTGACGTACTTCCCGCGGGTTGATACAGGGGCCACGTCCGGATGTATGCCACCTGCCTCTTTTGCAACCAGAACCTCGGCCGCAACGAGTCGCTCGAGGCCTTTCCTGTCGGTCAGCGTCTGGCGTTCGATCCCGTGCGCGGGAGACTGTGGGTCGTCTGTCCCAGGTGCGAGCGCTGGAATCTGACGCCGCTGGAGGAGCGGTTGGAGGCAATCGAACAGTCGGAGAAGTTTTATCGTGACACCCGCAAGCGGGTGGCGTCCGACAACATCGGTCTCGCGAAACTGCGCGATGGCACCACATTGGTAAGGATTGGCGAGCCCCTGCGTCCGGAGTTTGCCGCCTGGCGCTATGGTGACCAGTTCGGCAGGCGCAGGCGGAGGCAGTTGCTCCTGACGGGTGGTGGTGTGGCGGCGGTGGGTGCGGTGTTCATTGGTGGCGCGGTTGCGGGAGCCAGCATTGGGGGTTTTGCATGGATGTGGGCGCAGGCCGGTCAGAACCTGATCCGAGGATCACCCGAGTCGGTGGTTGCCCGGATCCGCACTGATGAGGCTGGTCTGGTTCAGGTGCGGCGGCGGCATCTGGGTGGCACGTCGGTGATGCGTGGGTCCGATGGCCACCTGGCGCTGAACCTGCGTTTCAAGGGAGGGGAGCATCTGTTCACCGGTCGTGAGGCGGAACGGATTGCGTCCATACTGCTCCCCAAGGTGAATCGCTATGGAGCCAGCCGTAAAGCGGTGCAGGAGGCGGTAGGGGAGATCGAGCAGGTGGGTGGTCCCGAGGCGTACATGGAGCGCCTGACGAGCCTGGCCGGTGACTACACACGTCCGAACCAGCGCAAGTCCAAAGGGTGGTGGAGCACCGGCGAGGCCGAGAACTTTCACAAGCACGGTCTCTTCGGGCTTCCCGGTCCGCACCGTCTGGCGCTGGAGATGGCTCTTCATGAGGAGGCTGAGCGCCGGGCCATGCAGGGAGAGCTGGCGGAACTGGAGCGTGCCTGGCGCGAGGCGGAGGAGGTGGCGGCGATATCGGACAGCCTGACGCTTCCGCAGTCGGTGACGGAGGAGCTGGAGCGGATGAGGCGCCGCAAGGTGTAGATTCCCCTGATTGCCTTTCCAGCTTCCCCCTTCCCGCTTCCCCCTTCCCGCGCATGAGCATTCGTCCCGTTCGACAGATCATCGAATCAAGGCCCACGCTCGAAGGTGCCGGGGTGAAGCTGCGCCGCGCCTTCGGGTTCGGGAACACATCCGAGTTTGACCCCTTCCTGCTGTTCGACGATTTCCGCAACGACCGGCCCGCCGACTATCTGGCGGGTTTCCCCTGGCATCCCCATCGCGGCATCGAGACCATCACCTACGTGCTGAATGGCACGGTGGAGCATGGCGACAGTCTGGGGAATCACGGGTCGTTGGGTGCGGGTGACGTCCAGTGGATGACCGCGGGGAGCGGGATCATGCATCAGGAGATGCCCCGAGGTGACGAGCAGGGCCGGATGCACGGCTTCCAGTTGTGGGCCAACCTGCCGTCGTCGCTCAAGATGACCCGTCCCCGATACCAGGACATCAAGTCAGGTGACATTCCTGAGCTTGTCGATGATGATGGCACCGCGGTGCGCGTGGTATGCGGTGATTTTCGGGGTGTGATCGGTGCGGTCGAGGGAGTGGCGGCCGATCCCCAGTATCTGGATGTCTGGGTTCCACCCGGGGTGCGGAAGACGCTGCCGATGGACACCCGTCGCAACGCATTTGCCTACGTCTTTGACGGGGCCGGGAGTTTTCGTGATGCATCCGAGCCCTTTGGGGTACTGACCGAGAAGGACGGTCCGGTGGAGACGGTTGAGCGCGAAATGACCGGTAACCGCTCACTGGTTCTGTTCGACAGTGGCGACGAGGTGACGGTGCAGGCGGGAGAGGAAGGGATCCGGTTTCTGCTGGTTTCCGGTCGGCCGTTGGAGGAGCCGGTGGCTTGGTATGGCCCGATCGTGATGAACACGGAGGAGGAGTTGTATCAGGCCGTGCAGGACTTGCGGGCCGGTACGTTCATCCGGAAGGAGTGACGCGGCCGTGTGCCCCCGCGTGCGCGGGGAACACCGGCTCATTCCTTCCTCTCCGAGGGAACAATTTGAGGATCATGATTGCCAGCCCGCAGGCGAGACACCAAGTCAGGAACATGAGACTAGTCAGAGCCAAAACCCACCGCACAATACTTGCCATTACGGAAAACAAGCTGCCCCCTCACTGTTAGAGTTGTGAGGATTTCGGATCATCCCCGCGTGCGCGAAGAACACCGGACGAAGTAACCACGAATCGCCACGCGCGCGTCCAGCTCGCGAGGTTGTCGACGCCGGATCAACAGTAGCACAGGGGTATGACAGGAGTGCCATCGCATCATGTCTCCAGATCCTGCTGGCCATAACCATCCAGGCATCGCGGGCCCACGGCGGGTTCGCCCGTCGGGTGCTGTAGCAGGTGTGACCCAATGCAATTGGGGGGCGTACCGGCGCAGCACACGGCCATCGGATGCCCCCTGAGACGGTCGTTCCCTGAGGCCGGGAGACCATAATGGCATTCCTGGAGCACCACTCCACAATCGCAGGGATGACCCCGCACTTCCCAGCGGCCCCGCCACCCCTGAGCCACTAACCCCCTCCCCCTTCCCCCCGACCCGATCAGCTCTCCCTGGGCCGCCGGTGATAACCCACCGGCTCCCAGGGCGCCAGCTTCTCCAGCCACATCGCTTCCAGTGCCTTGAGATCGTCCCGCGGATCGTATGCCGGATCGCCCGGGTCGGACAGCGTATCCACCACCGCCAGCTCGAATGCCGCCTCACCCAGTGCGTTCCAGTCTGCCTGCAATGCCTTGTTGGGGTGCGCATTCGCCCGAAGCTGCACGCGGTTCCGGTTGAGTACACCCGGCAGATCCTGCGCCGTGAACAGGTACAGCTTTCCGTTCGCAGTACAGCGGACCATCCCCACACCCTTTGCACGGGGGGTCTCCTTGTACTGACGGATCAAGGCCTTGCGGTCGGCGATCATCCCTCAATCTACTTCGCTCACGCTGCGCCTGAAGCACACGCTCCCCTTTCGTCACCTCCAGACCCGGTCAGGATCACCAGCGCTCCCACGCCAGCATCATCTTCCTCCCTCGCGCGATCCGTGAACCGCGCGGACAGAAGCTCCGCCAGTTCTCCGATGGCAACCAGCGGTTCCCCTTCGCCCAGCCGGGCAAGCCACCTGCTCAGTACTCTTTCCACACCCACACCGCGGCTCTCCAGTATCAGGGACCGACAGCGGGCAATCACCGGCAGAACCACGGGCAGCCTCACACGCGGACTCGTCTCCGACAGGCCATCCAGAAAGCGGATCGCCTCGGCGTGTGCCCGGGACGGTGCCTCCACCACGGCTCGTACCAGCGCACGGGCCCGCCGGCTCTCCAGCCAGGTGTCGAGAACCCGACGAACACTCGCGGTCACTGCTTCGCCGCTCTGCTGCGAAGCAGCATCCCGCGCCTGATCCACGCGCCGGACCACCGCCAGCACATCGGTCGGTCGGTCGGAAACTCCCTGCGGAGTCACCCGCACCAGATTCCAACGACCTCCCTGCCTGACGAGTGCCAGCGCGAGCCACCGGTTGGTGGCCGGCATGCCGCCAACCGCCACCGTTCTGGGTGCCTCTCTGCTCTCGCTCCCGTCATGCCAACGCTCCATGATCGAACGTATGGATTCGGCTGCGGCCGTCTCGCTCTGACGTCTGTCCTTCGAACTCCGAACGCTGCGGTCAAGGATGGCTTCCAGGTCGGGAACCTGCAGGCCACCGAACGATGCGTGGAGTCGCGCCTTGCGACGAAGGATGCGCAGTACGTGCGAAAGCGCGGTCGTGTTGACCGGCGGCCCAATGGCGTACATGTGCAGGCGTCGATGGGGTGAGCCCAGACGGCGCAGCCGTCCAATCCGCTGCTCCAGCCGGGCAACCGTCCACGGCAGATCGAGGTGTACCAGCACCCCGGCGCGCCGGAGACCCAGCCCCTCGCTCAGGACATCGGTTGCCATGAGAATCCGGAGCGGCATCACCGGATCCGCGGCGTGCGTGGAATCGTCGAAGCGCGATACCACGGACTCGGTGGACGTGACACCGGTCGCGATCCGCGCTCCGCGGCCGGTCACCAGGGCCACACCGCCATCACGAACCATCCCTCGGAACATGGCCTCGGCCGTGTCACTGAACTGCGTGAACGCCACCACCGGACACTCGTGCGCGCTCAGGATTCTTCGAAGGTGATCGAGGCGCGCGGCATCCTGCGCCGGGCCCGTGTGTGCCAGACTATCGAGAATCCGCCGGATTCCACCCTCGTGGGCCCGGACGGCCTCTTCCAGCTCAGCGGCCGGGCAGGACAGTAGATCAGCCATCAATTCGGGGAAGGCCAGTTGTACGGCGTCGTCCACGACCGTCCAGGCGCGCATCTGCGCCCGGGTCGGGAGCCTCCCCGCCTGCAGAGCAGCCAGCAACGCGGTGCCGCGCTGCAACCGGCGTCGCAGCACGGCTGCGAGAGCCGCGGCGGAACTCGCCCACGCACGCAGGAGCCCGGTCGTGAGCAGTGCATGTGCCGCCCCTCCATCCGCCGGCGGAAGGGCCGGCGGGAGCTTCTCGATGGCGTGCAGGGTTTCCGGATCGTCTCCGATAGACAGCCATTCCGGTTCCTCGACGTCAGGCAGTCGTACCGGATTCACGGCTTCTGCCGCTGCCGGAAGAACCGCGTGGGTCCGCCGGATCATGCTGGCTGCAATCGCATCGGTCCCCATGGACCACGCCCGTCCGCCGAGTGACAGAGCGAGCACGGCGCGGATATCGTCGAGACGGTTGTGCACCGGCGTGGCGGTGAGAGCCAGTACACGCCTTCCCCAGGCGAGATCGGCCAGGGCGTCGTAGCGTCGCGAACCGGGGTTCCGGGCGTGATGGGCTTCGTCCAGCACCAGAAGGCCGGGGGGTGCCCGTGGAATCCGTCCCCGACCCAGCGACTCGTACGATGCAAGGCAGATCTCCACACCGGCCCGGCGGGCGGCTTCCAGCCACATGGTGCGCAGGGACGCCGGTGCCACGATCAGTGAGGGTCCGTGGATCCGTGCCACCGCCAGCGCCACGAATGTCTTGCCCATGCCGGTGATATCGGCCAGCACGGCACAGCCTTCGCGGCGGAGCAGGTGATCGATGCGCGATGCGGCATCCAGCTGATGGGGCGCCAGGCGCACCTCCCCGAGTTCCGGCTGGAGGACCGGGCCAGCCAGCATGGCTGCGGCGATGCGATGTCGCAGAGTGGACAGCGAATCGCCTGGTGTCATCCCATCCATTCGAGAAGTGGAGTCATTCGCGCCCGTCTGATGCGGTAGGCCGCCAATGCTCCGTCGAGCAGTTCCGCCCTGCCAACGGCATCGCCCTGCATGCCGCGGGCACCTAACGGTGCCAGGATGGCGCGCGCCCGGACCCAGTCGTCAGGCACTGGCAGTCGCGCCATCGCCCAGGCGAAATGCCGGCGGTAGCCTCCCCGCGCGGGTTCACAGACAGCGCCGAGCCAGGCGTCGGCCAGCGGGGAATTGAAGAGGGCGGCCAGTGTGAAGGCGTCGTCCATGTCCCGGACCGGCAGGACGTAGCACGTGTTCAGGGGAACGGTGCGGTCACCCGCGGGAAGGACCAGCGCCTGGAGCGAGCGCCCGATGTCAGCCCACACCACGCGAGGGCGGTGAGGACTGGCTCCGTCGAGCCGGAACAGCGACCACCACGCGCTGGTGGACCGCGCGTCGCTCCGTGACTGGAGCCGGGAACGCCAGGGAAGCAGCCAGGCACGGACCTCCGGCGGCAGGGGACGAAGGAGACGTCCGTCATCACCGTGCGGGAAGAGGATGTGGTCCGGAAGGACCGGCGCCCGCCACGGTTGAACGGATTCGCCGCGCAGCACGGGTCGCAGACACGCTGACGGGAGTCGTAACCGTCGCTTGCCGTCCGTGGCTTCCACCATCTCGTCAGGCACGGACGTGAGGCGCACGAGGAAAGCGTCATTGCAGCCGCTCTTCACACCCAGTGTCACCCTTCCTGCGCCGGCATCCGCCAGCGGGATGCCGGCGCGCATCAGCCGATCGAACGCGACACGGGCTTCGGGTGGGAGCGGAATCCACGGTGCCCCCGGGGTCGCATCCAGCGGGAGTGACACCCGATCCCCTCGCCAGACCACCTGCACCCGGCCCCGATGAACCGCCAGGCGACAGGAATCGTCGTCAGGCGCGGGAAGGACCGCTGGGCGCATCGCCGTCACCAGGGAGGGATACGTCGCTGCCGGGAACGACGGCGGCGCCTCTGACCAGTCCTCCAGAGCCAGCAGGCGCGCGTCCGCCGACAGCAACCGTCGCACGCCGCCGCCGGCCAGTGAGCGCCAGAGCTTGGCCGGTACCAGAAGGGACAGTACTCCGCCTGACCGGAGCAGGCCCAGACCGCGCTCCACGAAGAGTGATGCCACATCCACCTGGGATGCGAAGCCGGTCGTCACGCCGGCTGAGCGTGACCCGCTGGACCAGGCGGCCTCACGGAAGACGCGGAACTCCCGCCGCCAGCGCTCGCGTTCCGCGAGTGGGATGTGATGGACCCGTATCCAGGGAGGATTCCCGACCACGATGTCGAAACCCCCGTTCGCGGCCACATCGGGGAATCGGGACGGGAACGCAAACGGAAGGGCCCCGCCACCGGTCACGCGTTTTCGTTCGCGACGCAGCTCCCGCACCTGCGCTCTTTCCTGGCGCAAGGCCATGGCTTCCGTCCCGGCCACACCCCGCCGAGCGCCAAAGAGATCCCGTCCGCGCGCCATCGCCAGCAACGCCCGCCTCCGATCCGCGGCCGCCGCCAGGCGTTGGTCATACCACGCGATCAACTGGCGGCGTTCCAGACGGTCGAGTTCGCGGCCCAGTGAGCGCTTCCGGGCGCCGGTGGCCCGCGCATAACGAATGCGCAGCCGGGATGCATCGCGACCGGGGACCGGGTCCGCTCCGACCGCGAAGTCACCGCCGCTCAGCGCGTCACCGCACCGGATGTTGTGATCCAGATTGGGGAGTGGCGGCACGCCCGCGGGATCACCGCGGGGGTGGTCGATCAGCAGCGCCAGCCAGAGTCGCAGCTCGCAGAGCCAGACCGCGGTGGGATTGACGTCGACGCCGAATATGGAGCGCGCGACTGTTTCACGCCGGATTCGCACCGCGGGCCGCTCATCGCCGGCTGCCTGCCGAAGTCTCGTCAGGCGGTCCAGCGCGTGCAGCAGAAACGCCCCCGATCCGCAGGCGGGATCCAGAAGGCGCAGTCCGGTCAGGGCCCGTGCGAGTCGATCCTTCGAATCGTCGTCCAACGGCACGTTCTCCAGAACCCGGCTCAACGTCCCCTCGGGCAGACCCTGGCCAGTGAGCAGCGCTTCCAGTGCACTTTCCGTGGTGCGTTCCACGAGGTGCTGGGGTGTGTAGAAGGCACCGCTGACCTTGCGCTCCTCCGCGGCCATGAGCGATTCAAAGGCGCGTCCCAGAATCTCCGGATCGATCGCGGCCTCCCGCCACTCGCCGGTCTCCTCGCGCGCGGTGAAGCGGTAGCGCAGCAGCAGTTCATCGTGAAGCGCGCCCCAGTCGTCATCCTGCAATACCACGTTCCGGCAGCAGGACTCCACGGACGCGCGGGTAAAGAGACCACCGTTGAGAAACGGAATCCGTCCCAGCGCGCGCGCAGCGGGAGCCCGCTTTGCAACAGGCGTGTTGAGTGTGCCAAAGAATAGCGGCTCCAGCACCCGTCGCTGGTAGCACCCGCCCGAGGCGATGCAGTCATCGTATGACCGCGACAGGAACCGCATGTCGGAATCGAGCCATTCCCGGGCCTCCAGGAACGAGAGAAAGAGCAGCCGCGAGACCGAGAGAAGAGCGAGTTCCCGGCGATCATCCGGCGAAGCGCGACCGACGGCGTTGTCGGCCAGGCGATTCACCAATCGCTCCAGGGTGACGAAGAACGCGCGCGAGATCGCCTCCCGCCCGAGTATCTCGGTCCATCGGGCGTGGATGACCAGTTCTCCGGCGTCCATCGAATCGACCAGCGCCGCCATGGTTTCAACGTCGCTGGCCAGCACATTCCCGCAGTCCACGACCAGCGCCGTCACCTGGGGACCGGATCTTCCGCCGCGCCAGGCAGCAACGATGAGTTCGTTGTGCCTCCGGTTGGCGACGGCCAGGAGCCAATGGAGGTGGGGCGCGCGCGCACCAAGCCTGCGGGCCAGATCCCGGGCTTCCTCCCGTGCGGGCACGGGATGATCACTGACCGTCAGCAGCATCCGGGCGGTCCCCGGACCGGCGGCAATGGCCAGCTCACCGAGCTCGTTCAGTCCGATTGCCCGGGCGGTGTCCGCATCGACTGAGGCCGGGCGCTGGAAACCCAGGGAGTGCGCGATGTCCACCAGGCCGCCCGGGGCGGGCGCCCGGGAAAGCAGGTTGACCCAGTGGTCGGTCGGCACGCGCCCAACCTGAACTCCCCACGAAAGCGCGCCGTCATCCTTTCAGTGCAGGCGCGAGCACGACCGTGCGCGTGGTCGGCTCGTCTCGCGAACGGGGGCGGGAAGGGTTAACGTCGTGGTGCAGGAATACCGGAGCGATTGCACTCGCATGGGCACGTCAGCAACACACATCACGGGGCCGGAAGACACCAGGTTCGGCTTTCTGCGGCGCAACATCGTGCTGCAGCTGATCATCTACTACGCCGCCATATTCCTGATTGGCTGGTGGACGTGGCGCGTCCTGCCACCCGGGCTCAAGGCGCAGGTGGGTGCCGCCACCGGACATCTGGTCGGCACCACGGGACTGGAGACGACCTTCAACACACCGGATCCGGGCCGCGCGGCGCTCGCACCCGCGGCGGTCGCCATCATGGCGGTCATTGCGTCGGTGTCCGCGCTGATCTTCTCGCTGCCCCTGGCTTGGGTCTTCATGTTCACCCGCCGCAAGCGCGGATACGACCAGGCCATCGTCCATACTCTTCTGCTGCTGCCCCTGGTGGTCGCCATCGTGGCCACCCTTGTCCGCAACAGTGTGGCCCTGGCGTTCTCGTTGGCCGGGATCGTGGCGGCCGTCCGGTTCCGGGTCTCGCTCGACAACAGCCGCGACGCGGTTTTCGTTTTCGCGGTGATGGCCCTCGGCCTCGCATCCGGAGTGCAGCTGGAGACCGCGGCGGTGCTGTCGGTTCTGTTCGTGGTACTGAGCCTGGTGCTCTGGTACACCGATTTTGCCCGGACCCCGCCGGCGCTGGAAGGCGAACGGGCACAGAAGCACATGGAGAAGGCGCTGGCGATTGCCAATCGCACCAGTCAGTTCGTTGCCCGGCTGGACCGGGAGATCCTGGAATCGATGGCACCGGCCCAGCTGGCTGCGCTTCAGCAGCGCATCGACCGTCGCAAGGAAAAACTGGGTGTGGAGTTCGCCACACCCCGGGAAGACGAAGGCCCTCGTTTTGACGGCAGGCTGACCATTACGGTCACCGACAGCGAGCAGGGACAAACGGTGGTTGAGGCGGTTCTGTCGGGAAGAGCGAAACGCTGGAAGGCCGTGCGCACGGAACAGGGTGATGGCGAAGCCCGACTCATCTACTCCGTGAAGGCAAGGAAGGACGTTTCGCTGGATGACCTTGCGGATATCCTGCTGGAGGAAGCTTCACCGCACGTTGCCAACGTGGAGACTGAACGATGGGCATGAAAAACACAGAGCGGTTCCTGCGGATGGCCGGGGCGACCTTCCTGCTTCTGGTTCCGATGTCAATGGTGGCGGGGCAGGACGCCAAGGAACCAAGGAAACCGCCAACGCCGGAAAAAATCGCCGAGTGGAAGGCGGAATCCGAGAACCTCGAACTGTTCAAGAGCGAGACGCCGCTGGAGATCACGCTTGTCGGGAACTTCAAGGAGATCGCCAGGGATCGCGACACACTCAGCACCACGGAATACTGGGGCCAGCTGGAAGTCGCGGGGAAGGAAGGGAACAAGGTGACGCTTCCCGTGAAGCTGCGCACCCGCGGTCACTATCGGCTGATCCGGAAGAACTGCGCCTTCGTTCCCCTGCGGCTCAACTTCGAGAAGAAGTCCAGCAAGGGAACCCCCTTTGAGGGGCAGGACAAGATGAAGCTGGTGACGCACTGCAACTCCAACTCGCTGTACGACGAGTACGTCCTGCGTGAGTACCTGGCGGACAAGGTCCACACCCTCATCACTCCCCGAAGCTTTCGGGCGCGACTGGCGCGGGTAACCTACGTGGACTCGGCGTCGCGGAAGCCGATGGAGACCCGCAATGGGATCCTCATGGAGCACGAGGACGACGTGGCCCGGAGGATGGAGGGAGAGATTTTCGAAGTACGTCAGGCCCTGTTTGCCGACGTGGATTCGACGCAGATACTGGAGACGGCGATCTTCGAGGCCTTCGCGGGAAATACCGACTGGTCGCTCGCGGCTCTTCACAACATCCGGATCGTGCGACGACAGGATGGCACCCTGCTTCCGGTGGCATACGACCTGGACTTCTCGGGCCTCGTGGGGACGCGCTACGCTACGCCCGATCCGCGGCTGGGGATCCGTTCAGTGAAGGAGAGGCTTTATCGTGGGCCCTGCCGTCCGCTGTCCGAGATAGAGCCACTGCTGAAACCCTATCGGGACAACAAGGACGCGATTCTGGCGCTCTATCGCGACACACCCGGGCTGGATGGGCGATATCGCCGCGATGCCCTGGCATTCATCGAGCAATGGTACCGGATGATGGATTCACCGCGCGACATGAAGTGGCTGTTCGTGGACAACTGCAAGAAGGTCCCGGGCGTCTGAGGACTGGAGGCGGGCCCCTTTGGGTTCCCGTCCGGTTTCCCCGATGTGGCCGAGGACGGAGGGTTCGATCTCGTCGGGGCGGAGGGTTCAGACGGACTCGCGTCGTTCCCGGCCCGTCACGGCCACCGCGCTGGCCAGTTGCCCCGTGACGTTGGCGGTGGTGCGGAACATGTCCGGGATGGTGTCCGCGCCCAGGAGGATGCCGATTCCTTCCAGGGGAAGGCCGGCGGCCTGCAGTACCGGAGCCATGATGACAATGGAGCCACCGGGAATGCCGGGGACGCTGAAGGATGTGGCGACGATGATGAGCACCGTGGTCGCCAGCATCACGGGGCTGAGCTGTACACCGTAAAGCCGGGCAATGAAGACGATTCCCACGGTTTGTCCGACGGTTGCTCCAATGCGGTACAGGGCGGCTGCCATCGGGATGAAGAAGCCGGGTGCTGTGTCCGGGAGTCGAAGGTCCCGGGCTGCCTGTATCACGGCCGGCAGGGATGCCAGCGACGACCGGGAGCTGAAGGCAAGCGCCTGGGCAGGGAGTGCGGCACGGGCGAACTCCCGAAGGGGGATCCTTCCCAGGAGTGGCGCCATGGGATAAATGACCGCCAGGGTGAAGACCACGGTGAGGACGGCCACGAGAGCGGCGTAAAGCGCGAGGGCTCCGGCGGCGGCGACGCCGAGTCTGGCGGCCAGAGGAAGAGCCAGGGCGAAGACACCGATGGGAGAGGCCTCCAGGATCCACGTCACGAGTTTCAGTGAAGCGTCGCGGACGCCCTCGAAGAATCGCACCAGCGTGTCGCGTCCGGCGCCCTTCACGGCGGCGATGGCCAGACCGAACGCCAGGGAGAAGACGATGAGCGGGAGAATGGCGCCATCGGATGCGGCGCGAAACGGGTTCGTGGGAACCAGTCCGACGAACCATTCCGTGAATCCCGGTAATCCGGCTTGCGACTGTACCGGGTCCACGCTTCCGGTGGCGGCCGAGAGCAGATCGGCGGATGCCGCCGGGTCGAGTGGCATTCGTGCCAGGATGGGTGGGGCGATGACCGCTGCGAAGACTCCGCCGGCTGTCAGGGTGACGACGTAGAGCAGGACGACGCGCATTCCGCCGCGTCCCAGCGAGGCCGGATCGGGTGCATCGGCGATTCCCGCGATGAGGCAGCCCACCACCAGGGGGATGACGGTCATGCGAATGGCGTTGATGAACAGTTGGCCCAGGGGTTCGATCAGGATGGCCGCGCGGATGACGGATTCGTTTCCGCTGATTGACGCGAGGATCCCGGTCGCCAGGCCGGCGAGCAGGGCAATCAGGACCTTGGTGGTGAGCGGCATGGCGGACCAAGGTACGGGAATGGCGCGGATCCGGGGAGTCGTGTTGCCCGGGGCGAGGCAGCGGCCGATCTTTCGCGGGCAGGAACGACTTGACCCGTGATTCTTTCCAATGCCGAAGAGTTTTGCCGATCTCGTGGCTGAGGCGCGCACCCGGGTAACCGAGGTGGCCGCGACCGAGGCGATCAGGCTGTTGCAGGAGCATCCCGGCACGGTGGTGGTGGACTGCCGCGAACCTAACGAGACCGCGCTGGGAACAGCGGCGGGCGCCGTCGCCATTCCCCGGGGCATTCTGGAACAGAACATCGAGCGTGTGGCATCCCGTGACACCCGCATCGTGGTGTACTGTGCCAGCGGGAACAGGTCGTTGCTGGCTGGCGACGTGCTGCTGACGATGGGGTTCCAGCATGTGGTTTCGATAGCCGGCGGGTTCCGCGCCTGGGCGGAGGCCGGGGGCGCCATCGACGACTGATGTCGTTGGTATTCCGGCATGCCGCACTCGCTGCTCCAGGCGTATCCGCTGCTTGCCAGACTGGCGGAAGACCTCCGCTCCCGGCCGGGCGAAGCAGCTCCGCTGGATGGGGAGCCGGCGCGGGCCGCGGTAGCGATGGTTCTGCGACCGGCAGTTGCGAATCAAGAACCTGGTGGCGGTGGAGCCCCGCGGCCAGGTTCCCGGCCCCGGGCCACGAGCGGAGTCCCCGGTCTGGAGCTGCTGCTGATCCAGCGAGCGGCGAGAGCGGGTGATCCGTGGAGCGGCCAGGTGGCGTTGCCTGGCGGGAGATGGGAAGCCCGTGATGCGACCTTGCTGGACACTGCCCTGCGGGAAACCCTGGAAGAGACCGGACTGGACCTTGCCAGGGAGGGTGAGGTGCTGGGCATGCTGGATGAATTGCGACCCCGTACACCGGTGCTTCCACCCATCATCGTGTCTCCCTTCGTGGTGCTGGCGGAAGGCCGGAGCACGCTGTCGGTGAACAGCGAGGTGGAGTCGGCGTTCTGGGCTCCCTGGGACCTCTTTGCCGACCCCGTGGCGGTTGTCGAGAGCAGGGTTCAGGTGCGGGGGGCCGAGAGGAACGTGGAGAGCTACCGGGTCGGCGAACGCGTGGTCTGGGGCATGACCGAGCGCATGGTTCGCCAATTGGCCCGACGACTCCATCGGCTGGCCGGGATCTGAGCCGGGGGAGGTCAGGGGGTTGCCGGGCGGCGGTTACGTCGTCAATGTTAGTCATGCCTAAATTACAAGTTTCAGGAGACGAACACTGATGTCCGATCCCCAGGCTTCGCCGCCGGCGGGGGAGCACGGGTGGCGCCTTACACGGGTGACTCCCAGTCTGGCGGAGGTCTACCGTACGATACCGGTGACACACCAGCACTGGTTCCGGAAGGTTCTTGCCTTCGCGGGGCCGGGATATCTGGTCGCGGTTGGTTACATGGATCCCGGAAACTGGGCGACCGACATCGCCGGTGGATCGCAGTTTGGTTATACCCTGCTCTCCGTCATCCTGGTGTCCAACCTGATGGCCGTGCTGCTGCAGGGGCTGGCTTCGCGGCTGGGTGTCGTCACCGGGCGGGATCTGGCGCAGGCTTGCCGGGATCACTACTCGAGGCCGGTCAACTTCGCGCTCTGGGTGCTTTGCGAGATCGCCATTGCGGCGTGTGACCTCGCGGAAGTGATCGGTACGGCCATAGCGCTGAACCTTCTCCTCGGCATTCCGCTGTCCTGGGGTGTGGTCCTCACCGCGTTGGACGTGCTGCTGGTGTTGTACCTCCAGAACAAGGGATTTCGCTGGCTGGAGGCGATGGTGATCTCCCTGGTGGCGGTCGTGGGTGCGGCATTCCTGGCGGAGATCATCATTTCGCGTCCTGATCCGCTGGGAATCGCCCGGGGGTTTCTGCCGGATCCCCGAATAGTGACGGATCCTGGCATGCTGTACGTGGCGATCGGCATTCTGGGGGCCACGGTCATGCCTCACAACCTGTACCTGCATTCGTCGATCGTGCAGACCCGGCGTTACGAAGAGACCAGTGAAGGGAAGCGCGAGGCGGTGCGGTACGCCTTCGTGGATTCCACCATTGCATTGACGTTTGCGCTGTTCATCAACGCGGCGATCCTGATCGTATCGGCGGCCACCTTTCACAGGAGCGGCAATACCCAGGTGGCGGAGATCCAGGATGCGTATCAGATGCTCACGCCACTTCTGGGTGTGGGGTGGGCGAGCGCGGTATTCGCTCTGGCGCTCCTGGCGTCGGGTCAGAACTCCACGCTGACGGGGACCCTCGCGGGGCAGATCGTAATGGAGGGTTTTCTCAACCTGCGCATCCGTCCCTGGCTCCGCCGTCTGATTACACGGGCCATTGCCATTGTGCCGGCCGCGATCACCGCCATTTTGTACGGAGAAAGCGGTACGGCACGTCTGCTGGTGCTGAGCCAGGTGATCCTGAGCCTGCAGCTGTCGTTTGCCGTCTTTCCGCTGGTGATTTTCACATCCGACCCGCGCAAGATGGGAGCGTTCGTGAATCCGCGGTGGCTCAAGTGGCTGGCATACTCGGTGGCGGTGCTGATCGCCACGCTCAACGTCTGGTTGCTGGTGCAGACGTTCACTGAGTGGCTGGCCTGATGTACCGGCGAATCCTGGTCTGCCTGGAGAACAGTGCCACCGACCAGCACATCGTGGATCACGTGCGGGTGCTGGCGCGGCACTGTGGTGCGTCGCTGGTGCTGATACACGTGGCCGACGGCTGGGCGGCCCGCAACATCCGGCACCTGGACCTTCGTGAGTCGGAAGAGATGCGGGAGGATCGTGCCTACCTTGACCGTGTGGCAGCCGGCTATGCCAGCGATGGACTGACGGCGGAAGCGGTGCTGGCCACCGGCGATCCGGCGCGGGAGATCACCGAGGCCGCGGCCCGCGAGAAGTGCGATCTCATAGCCATGGCGACGCACGGTCACCGACTCATCGGAGACGTCATTCATGGAAGTGTGGCGAACACGGTGCGGCATCGCACCCGGGTGCCGGTGTTGCTGGTGCGGGCATCGAGTGGCCCGGAGGTGACGTGACCGTCCGGAAGTCGAAGGGGCGACGTCTGTCACCACGGGCGGAGCCTCTCACGGCACCGGTGGAGGATTACCTCAAGGCGATCTACGCACTGGAACTGGAGCAGGGGAGCGCGGGGACGAGTGACCTGGCCCAGCACCTGTCCATCGCGCCCGCCTCGGTCACGGGCATGCTGCAGCGTCTGGCCGATCAGGGGCTGGTGACATATGAGCGATACCAGGGGGCCGGTCTCACCGCGGCCGGACGTCGGGCGGCACTCCGCACCATTCGCCGCCACCGGGTAATCGAAGCCTACCTGGTTCACGCGTTAGGCTTCGGTTGGGACGGTGTTCATGCCGAGGCGGAGCGTCTGGAACATGCCGCCAGCGACGAACTCATCGATCGGATGGCAGCCGCGATGGGCGAGCCGCTCACCGACCCGCATGGTGCCCCCATTCCATCGCGCGACGGCCGGGTGGCCGAGCCGCCCCGCCAGACCCTGGCGGACACACCGGTGGGGGCGACCGCGCGGGTGGTGCGCGTGGACGACGAGGACTCCGGCATGCTGCGCTACCTGGACAGCCTGGGGCTGCGGCCGGGTGCTGCAGTGGTCCTGACCGACCGGGCGCCATACGGTGGCCCGCTCACGCTCGAGGTGGGGTCGTCCACCTGTCAGGTCGGAACGACACTGGCGTCCCAGGTGCTGGTATCGATCGAGAGGGACTGAGGCCTAACGACGGGCCCGGACGATCATTCCCACGATGGCGGCCGCCACGGCCACGACGATGGGAACGATGGCCCAGACGGATTGGCCCGGCGCGGCCGCGGCTCCGGAACCGGCTGCCACACCGTCGCCAGCGCGTAACGTCCCCAGGATGCCCGCGCCGAGCGCGACCGCGCCGGCGAGAGCTATGGCCGTGATCCGCCGCCGGCGCGCATCTCCCCCCTCGTCCCCGGTGACGGGAGACGACTGCGCCAGCGCGGCTCTGATCTCGTCCTCGCGGAGTTCGGGGTTGTCACGCTTGTAGTCCCGGATGACCTGATCGACTCTCTGACTCAGTGCCCGGGAATGCCGTGTCTGGGTGGGTTTCACCGCTGCAGCATGGATCGGTATGAACATCACTGTTCCTCCAAGCTGATGGTCCCAGGGCCAGGTGCCTGGGGCCCTTCTGATGACCTGCCGGAGGCGTCATCCGGGACAGTCTGGCGCCGGGACTCGCGGAGGGCCCGCCGCAGAATGAACTCGATCTGACCGTTCAGACTGCGAAGATCATCGTTGGCCCAGCGCTGCACGGCGTCCAGCAGGGCAGCGTCCACGCGCAGCAGGAATGAGCGTCGTTCAGACACCACAACCTCCTGATCGCAGGCCGGACGGGAACCGTCCGCCCGGCCCGATGCAAATCCTGCCCCGGGTCACTGGTAGATCGTCCCGGTGTTGACGATGGGCTGAGCATCGCGATCACTGCACAGGACCACGAGCAGATTGCTAACCATGGCGGCCTTGCGCTCCTCATCGAGCTGGACGAGTGACTTGTCCGTGATCATCTCGAGCGCGTTCTCCACCATCCCCACCGCACCCTCCACGATCTTCTGCCGCGCGGCAATGATGGCGCTGGCCTGCTGGCGACGCAGCATCGCCGAAGCAATCTCCGGCGCATAGGCCAGATGGCTGATCCGCGCCTCTATCACATTCACGCCGGCCTTGTCGAGCCTCTCCTGGATGGCTGTCTGCAGCGCGGTGGCCACCTCCGCAGGATGGGTGCTCAGCGCAATGGCGGAGGAGCCATGCGAATCATACGGATACGTCTGTGCCAGCGCGCGTACCGCCGCCTCGCTCTGGGTCTGCACATAGTTCTGGTAATCATCCACCTCGAAGAGCGCTTCGGCGGTTTCGACCACCTTCCAGACCACCACTGCCGCGATCTCTATGGGATTGGAATGGTTGTCGTTCACCTTCAGCTTGCCAGTCTCGAAGTTGCGGACCCGAAGAGAGATCGGCTTCTTGGCATAGAATGGATTGGCAAACCAGAGCCCGGCTTCCCGGACGGTTCCGATGTAGCGACCGAACAGGGTGAGGGCCTTTCCCTCGTTAGGGTTGACGGAAAACAACCCCGCCATCATGAGGAGCACCAACACCATTATCACACCCCAGACGACCGCCACCGCCGGTCGTTCGAGAATGGCGGCCCGCACCAGGCCGGCTATGGAAACCAGGAGCAGGACAACTCCTCCCCCGAGGACCAGGAGGCCGCTGGTAGCCTTGATCTCCTTCTCTCGAAACATCGTATCTCCTTTTGAGCGTTGGTATCGAAATGATATCATCTAGATATCGTCAACGCAAGACCGAGAGTGGAACGCCGCTCCAATGGGGATTGGATTGGCCCGATCGGTCACCCTAAACCAATGTGACCCAACAGTTTATCACTATTTGTCGGGGGCGGGGCGGTCGCGCCTGGCATGGTTGACATCAGCGCCCCAGTCCACCCCATTCCCTACTCGATGACAGCCGCCATTCGGATCGGAACACAAGGCTGGAACTACGACTCCTGGGTGGGACCGTTCTATCCCCTGGGCACCCGGGCCGTCGATTTCCTGCGGGTTTATGCCCGCGCCTTCGACACCGTGGAAGTCGACGCGACATTCTACGGCACCCCGGCCGCCAGGACCCTGCAAAACTGGGCGGCGAGCGTTCCGGCCGGATTCCGGTTCGCGCTCAAGCTCCCCAGAGAGATCACTCATGAGGCGGGACTCAGGAACCCGGAAGCTTCGACCGCATTCTTCGACCGGATCCGGGAGCTGGGCGACCGACTGGGCCCCGTACTGGTGCAACTGGCGCCGGAGTTCGGCCCGTCGGAGCTTCCGGCCCTGGCGGCGTTCCTCCCCACGTTACCGCGGGATCTCCATGTTGCGATCGAGTTCCGGCACCGGGGCTGGGTGCACGACGGGGTGATTGCGCTCTTGGCGGAGCACAACGTGGCCCTGGCTCTGGTCGACGCCCGCTGGATCCCGCGTCGCACCATGCTGGCGCTGGCGGAGCGCCCAACCGCTGACTTCGCGTACATTCGATGGATGGGCCCCGACCGTGACATCGTGGACTACTCCCGGACCCAGGTGGATCGAACCCGCGAAATCGATGCCTGGGCCGGGGTAATGCCGGATCTGATCCGCCGACCCGGCGGAGTCTACGCATACGTCAATAATCATTTTGCGGGACACGCGCCGGCTACCGCGCGGCAACTCCAGCGTCGCCTTCAGCTCCCAGTGACGGAACCGGCACAACTGGGGGAGCAGCTCTCCCTCTTCTGATGATGAAATGGATTCGGATGGCGTCCCGGGCGACGGCCGTGCCTTCGGGCGGGCAGCACCGCCGGGCCGGCGGCAACGCGTGCAGCCGGGCCGGGTGCAACTGCCCGCTCGGCAATCCACCGTCCCGTGCGGGCCTGACGCGGGTCACGATCTTCTTCGCGATCTTCGCGGCGTTTGTCTCCGCCGGCTGCATGAGACTGGGATTCTGGCAGATTTCGCGTCTCCATGAGAGGCGGGCCCGGAACGCCGAAGTACTGGCATCCATGCAACTGCCCGCGGTGATCCTGTCCTCCGGGGCAATGACCGATACGCTGCCGCAGTATCGGCCCGTCAGCGCGCGGGGGACGTATGACTTCGACCAGGAACTGGTTCTGGTCTCCCGGGCCCGCAATGGTGCGCCAGGCGTCCACCTGATCACGCCACTCCGACTCGACGATGGCAGCCGTGTCCTGGTGAACCGCGGCTGGGTCTACGCTCCCGACGGCATGAGGATTTCCCGGGAGAAGTGGCGGGAGGACTCCGCCGCCGCCGTGGAGGGATACGTGGAGCCGTTTGTGCCACCACAGGCGGGCCCGGTTTCAACACCAAGCGTCAGGCGCGGAGTGCGTCGTCTGGACTTCGACTCCATAGCCGTGCTCCTCCCGTACCCGGTCCGGCGACTGGTGATCGTGCAGCGCATCGATTCCGGTGAACAGGCAGCCACCTCCCATGGTCATCCGGTGAGACTGGAGCTTCCGGTGCTGGATGACGGCCCGCATCCGGAATACGCGGTGCAGTGGTTTTCCTTTGCTGCCGTGGGTGTCTTCGGGACGATCTACGTGATCCGGCGCGATCTGAAGTCACGGTCGACTGGTTAACTTACCAGCATCATGTCGAATCCGTCGCGGGAGCTCGCCAACGAGCGGGAAGCACGGGACGTTGCGGAATCGGCGCGCGAGACGGAGTGGGAGCACCCCAGTTTCGTGCGGGAACTCTTTCTGGGTCGATTCCGCCTGGACCTCATTCATCCGCATCCTGCCCTGGAGGATCCGGAAGAGGCGCCCCGGGCAAAGGCATTTCTCGACGCACTGCGTGACGTCCTCGCCAGCGTGGACTCTGACGCAATCGATCGCACCGGAGAGGTGCCCGAATCGGTGGTGCAGGCTCTGCGCGACATCGGAGCCTTCGGAATCAAGATCCCCCGGGAGTACGGTGGCCTGGGGCTGTCCCAGCTCACCTACATCCGGGCGCTGGAACTGGTCACGTCGCAGGATGGCAGTCTCACCGCGCTGCTCTCGGCGAGCCAATCGATCGGCGTTCCGCAGCCGTTGTCTCTTTTCGGTACCGAGGAACAGAAACGCAGATTCTTCCCCCGGTTGGCGAAGGGAGCCATCAGTGCCTTTGCCCTGACGGAAGTGGATGCCGGCTCCGATCCGGCAAACATGTCCACGACCGCAACGCCGTCGGAAGACGGTTCGCACTACGTGCTGAACGGTGAAAAGCTCTGGTGCACCAACGGAACACGCGCCGAGCTCTTCGTCGTCATGGCGCGCACGCCTGACGAGGAGGGAGCAGGAGGGAAGGGGAGGAAGCAGATCACCGCCTTCATCGTGGAGGGAAACAGTCCAGGGGTCGAGATCATCCATCGCTGTCGCTTCATGGGACTGCGCGCCATGGAGAACGGCTGGATCCGCTTTTCCAACGTACGTGTTCCCAGCGAGAATATCCTCTGGGGTCCGGGGAAGGGTCTCAAGCTGGCGCTGATCACGCTCAACACGGGGCGCCTAACGCTGCCGGCGAGTGCGGCGGGAGGCTCCAAGGCCATGTTGCGGATCGCGCGGGAGTGGGCCGGAACCCGGGTGCAGTGGGGTCAGCCCATAGGCAGGCACGATGCCGTGGCCAATCGCATCGGGCACATGGCCGCGGACACGTTCGCCATCGAGGCGGTCGCCGAGCTGTCGACTGCACTGTATCAGCGCGGCGGGTACGATATCCGTCTGGAAGCCGCCATTGCCAAGATGTGGAATACCGAGACGGGCTGGCGGATAATCGACGACACCCTTCAGATCCGGGGCGGCCGGGGATACGAGACCGCGGATTCCCTGCGTGCCCGGGGTGAGCAGCCCGTGGGGGTGGAGCGCGCCATGCGGGATGCCCGCATCAACCTGATCTTCGAGGGGACGTCGGAGATCATGCGTCTCTTCATCGCGCGGGAAGCGGTGGACCGGCACTTCACCCTGGCATTTCCCATCGTCAACCCGGAAAGCACCCTGGCTCAGCGTCTTGCAGCGCTGCGCAAGTCGATGCCCTTCTATGCGGTCTGGTATCCGTCCCGTTGGCTGGGAGTATTCCGATCGGTGGGCTACGGTGATTTCGGTGTTCTGGCGCCGCACCTGCGCTTTGCCGACCGGGCTACCAACCGGCTGGGGCGGGCGCTCTTCCATGCCATGGTGCGCCATGGCGCCAGGCTGGAACGTCGCCAGATGATCCTCTTCCGTGCGGTGGAGATCGGAGCCGAGCTGTATGCCATGTCCGCGGCCTGCGTGCGGGCCCAGATGCTGGCAAAGGGCGGGCAGGAGGAAGCGCGAAAACTTGCTGACGTCTTCTGCCGGGGAGCTCGGGAGCGGATCACGCGACTGTTCCGGTCACTCGACGGCAGGAATGATCTGGCGCACTATCACCTGGCCCAGGAGGTCCTGAAGGGGGATCACGTCTGGCTGGAGCAGGGGATCATGCCGTCTCCCTCTGCCGCCATGCCATTGAATCGCTAGCCCGCTTCCCGCTTCCCGCTTCCCGCTTCCCGCGCAGTTTCACTGCAGGCCCAGGAAGTAACGAGCGACGTTGAAGTAGATGACCAGTCCGGTGACGTCGACCAGGGACGCCACGAATGGCGCGGACGCCACCGCGGGATCGAATCCCAGACGTTTGAAGAGGAGCGGAAGCAGGGCGCCGACCGTGGACCCTACGATCACGATCAGGACCAGGGCAATGGATACGGCCGTGGCAACCACCGACGTCTGCCCCCAGAGGAGCACCCGGACGAAACCAATGGCGCCCAGCACCACCCCCAGTACCATCCCCTGACCGATCTCGCGGAACAGGACCCGCAGGACGTCGCGCAGTTCCACGTCTCCTACGGCAAGTGCCCGCGTGATCAGTGTGGCCGACTGGGAACCGGAATTGCCGCCGGAGCTGATGATCAAAGGAATGAACAGCGTCAGAACGATGGCCTGGGCGAGGGTATCCTCGTACACGCGCATAGCCGTCCCGGTGAACATTTCCCCCAGAAAGAGGAAGATCAGCCATCCTGCACGTTTCCTGGCGACGTTCCAGAAGCCGGCCATGAAGTACGGTTCGTCCAGGGGCTGTACACCACCCAGTCGATGCACGTCTTCCGTCTGTTCCTTCTCGATGACGTCGATCACGTCATCGACGGTGACCACACCAACCAGTCGACCAAAGCCATCGACCACGGGAACGGCCACGAGGTCGTAGTTCGACGTCATCCTGGCGACCTCGGCGCGATCCGCCGATGTGGGGACCGATACGGGTTCGACGGTCATGATGTCGGCGACCGTGGAGTGCTCCGGCGCTGCGACGAGTTCCCGGAGCGACATGGCACCGATCAGTCGCCCATCGTCGTCGACCGCATAGATCGCGTGCATCGAGTCGCGGCGGCCGGATCGGGCGGCGGTTCGTACCGCCTGCAGCGCGTCCTCGGTATAGAGTGACGCCGGTACCGAAACGAACTGCGTCGTCATGATGCCGCCGGCCGTGTCCGGGCCGAACTGCATCAGACGCTCGGTTTCCTGCCTGGCCTCGTCCGGCAGATCCGACAGGATCTCGCCGGCCGTCTCCTTCTCCAGTTCCTCCAGGACGTCGGCGCGATCGTCCGGGGTCATCTCGGAGATGATCTCCGCCGCCTGCTCGCTGGTCATGTGCTCCAGCAGTTCCGTGCGGACTTCCTCGTCGAGATACTCGACCACCTGCGCTGCACGTGACGGAGGCAGGGCGCGCAGGAACGTCATGACATGCTCGTGCGGCATCGCCTCCACGACGTCGGCGAGGTCGGCCGGGTGCATCTCCTCTGTTTCGGCCGCGACGTCGCCGGGTGACTCGCTCAGGAGAGCGAGGATGTCCGGGACGAGCAGGGCGGCCACGGGGCGGTCGGTTTGATGCGGTCCAGGTGACATGCTCGACCTGCCGGGAACTGTGGGCTGAGATGACGGTTGCGGCCCAAGTCTATCAGTGGCGGACGGAGTGAACAAGGACGCCGAAGATCGAATCCAACCCTGCGCCCGTTTCCGTTGTCGAAGCTGCATCCCACGGGGAAGATGTGGGTGTTCCGCCTCGTCGACCTCTCCACGGAGATCGGACCTCAACCACGCGAACCAATGCCGCGCTTATCCGTCTTCTGTTGGGTCCCGCTGTTCTCCTGGCCTCTGGCGGCTCAGGCACAGGTGGTCGGAAGGCGATCACATCCCGGCGACGGCCCCATCTCCTCCAGCAGCGTCACGCGGGCCGTGCGGGCGGAGACCGCGCCAGCCATTGATGGCCTCGCGCTGGACCCCATCTGGCAACTGGCACTCCCGGTTGACGGCTTCCGACAGTTTGATCCGGTGGAAGATGGTGAGCCGGTTTTTCGCACCGAGGCGCGCTTTGCCTACGATGACCACAACTTCTATGTACTCGTGCGGGCGTATGATCCGCACCCGGACAGCATAGTGGCGTTACTTTCGCGAAGGGACGCACGGACGCCTTCTGATTACATCAGGGTAATCATCGACTCGTACCACGACCGTCGTACCGGATACCAGTTCATGGTCAACCCGGCAGGGGTGAAGCGGGACATTTATCTCTATGATGACAACGCCGAGGATGCATCCTGGGATGCAGTCTGGGATGCAAGGGCGGTCATCGATTCGCTGGGGTGGCAGGCGGAGTTTCGGATTCCGCTGAGCCAGTTGCGGTATCCCCGGGCTGACTCGCATACGTTCGGGATCGGGGTTCATCGGGAGATAGGCAGGTTGAATGAACGCTCGAGCTGGCCGCTCTGGCGCCGATCCCAGGCCGGGATAGCATCACAGCTTGGAGAATTGCAGGGAATCAGTGGCATTGCCTCGCCGAGGCATCTGGAGGTGATGCCGTATGTGGTCCAGTCGAATGGGAGTATCCCGCGGGATGGTGGCTGGGCCAGGACTCAGAGAGGTTCGGTGGGTGCGGACATCAAGTACGGTCTGTCCTCGAACCTGACGCTGGATGCGGCGCTCAACCCGGATTTTGGTCAGGTCGAGGCTGATCCGTCGGTGCTGAATCTGTCCGCCTTTGAACAGTTTTATGACGAGCGACGGCCATTCTTCCTGGAAGGAACCGGTATCCTTCGCTTCGATCAGGACTGCAACGATGGCAAGTGCACCGGCTTGTTCTACTCCCGACGCATCGGCCGCGCGCCGCAACTTGGCTTCCGGAGCAGCGATCCTTCGTCGGTCCCGGTGGCAAGCACGATCCTGGGGGCGGTAAAGATCTCCGGGAGGCTGGGCAACGGTCTGTCGCTGGGTGTGCTCGATGCGGTCACGGACAGGGAGACTGTCGGTCAGGATCTGGTGGTGGAGCCGCGTACCAACTACTTCGTTGCCCGCCTGAGTCAGGACCTCCGCAGTGGCCGGAGCGGCATTGGAGCCATCCTCACGGCGGTCAATCGTGATCTCGATCCTGAAACTGCTCCATTGCTGCGACGCGAAGCATATACGGCGGGTGTGGATGCCCGGCATCGGTTTGGAGGGGGAGGGAGTGGCAACTATGAACTCACCGGGAGTGTGGCGGGAAGCCTGGTCAGGGGTTCAGCGGAAGCAATTGCGGCCACGCAACGCAGCCCAGTGCATTTCTATCAGCGGCCGGATGACGACATCGAGTACGACCCGACGCGCACCGGGCTCTCGGGCTATTCGGCAAACTTCGGCCTCAACAAGATCGGAGGAGGAATTACCCGGTTCATGAGCACTGGCTGGTACAAGTCACCGGGACTGGAGATCAACGATGTGGGATTCATGTCCGACGTCAACAGCATGGGCTGGTCGAATTGGCTGGCGCTGGTCTTCCAGGAGCCTCGCTGGTTCTACCGCCGCTGGCAGATCAATTTCAACCAGTGGAACACGTTTCTGGTCGACGGCACCAGGGCCGGCATTGGCGGAAACATCAACACCAATGTGAATCTCCGGAATCAGTGGTTCATGTACGCCGGCCTGGGTGGCGAACTGGCTTCATACTGTGGGACGTGTCTGCGGGGTGGCCCCCTGCTGCGAGTGGAGGCCCGCCAGTTTGCCTTCATGGGGATTTCGGGTGACTCACGTGGCGCGATGGTCCCTGGTTTCGACTACACGTACACGCGGAATGACGGTGGCCGGTCATGGATCCATTCCTTTGGGTCCCGGATCGACCTGCGCATTGCCAGTCGCTTCTCCGGATCGGTCGGCGTGAGTTACTCGCGGAATCTGGACGACTCGCAATGGCTGGGAAACTTCGGTGTGGCGGGTCAGGACACCACGCACTACACGGTGGCACGTCTCTCGCAGAGGACGCTCTCTCTCACCATGCGGCTCAACTACACCGCGTCACCCGGTCTATCATTCCAGTTCTATGGCTCGCCTTTCGTTTCGGCTGGGAGCTACAGCGACTGGCGCGAGGTAGCCAGTTCCCGCGCCCGCATCTACGAAGATCGCTTCCGGTCGTACACCATGGGTGGCGACGTGGGATCCAATGATTTCAACTTCAAGCAGTTCCGCTCCAACTTCGTGGTTCGCTGGGAATATCGTCCCGGTTCGACTCTGTTTCTGGTGTGGGGACAGGGGCGGGATGAAGCCACTCAGGATCCCGGCGACTTCAGGGCACGGAGGGACTACCGGTCGCTCTTTGGTGCCCATCCGGCCAATACGTTCCTGGTCAAGGTGAGTTACTGGATGGGTGGATGAGCGGCAGGGGCATGGGGTAAGGGGGGCTCCCCTTTCCTCGCCCGCTGTATCCCGCGAGTTTTGTTCACGAACTTCCGGGATGCCTCCTCATGAAAGTCGCGTTTCTGGGTCTGGGTGCGATTGGCGCGCCCATGGCGCGCCATCTGGTTTCCGACTACGAACTGGCGGTGTGGAACCGGACCGCCGCGACGGCGGCCCGGTTTGCCGCGGCGGTGGGTTGTACTCACGCGCCGACGCCGGCGGATGCTGCCCGGGGTGCCGCGGTGGTTCTGACCTGCCTGCCAACCTCCATGGAGGTGGAGGCCCTGCTGGATGGACCCGACGGGCTTCTGGACGCTTTCTCTGATGGAGCCGTGCTGGTCGATTGTACCTCGGGTGATCCGGCATCGTCGCGCCGCATGGCCAGGCGACTGGCGGAAAGAGGTGCGGGGTTCGTGGATGCTCCGGTAAGCGGTGGAGTCACCGGTGCGGTCAAGGGAATCCTGACGGTCATGTGCGGTGGCGAAGCGGGTGATCTCCAGCGTGCCCGGCCCATCCTGGAGGCATTCGGAGAGAAGATCGTCCACTGCGGCCCCGTGGGCGCTGGTCATGCCGTGAAGGCCGTGAACCAGGCGATGCTGGGAGTGCACATTTGGGCCCTGGCCGAGGGTCTGGTGGCGTTGGAGAAAGCCGGCGTACCCACGGATACCGCGCTGGACGTGATCAACTCTTCCAGCGGCCGGTCGAACGCATCGATGAATTTGTTTCCGGAGCGGGTGCTGTCGCGAAGATTCCCGCGTACCTTCCGGCTGGCGCTGATGGACAAGGACGTGCGCATAGCAGCGGATTTCGCTCGGGAGCACGGTGTCGCCACGCCTCTCATTCAACTGGCATCGGAGCTGTTGCGCGTCGCCCGTCACGATCTGGGGGAGGAGGCAGATCATGTGGAAGCGGCTCGCGTGCTGGAGCGCTGGGCGGGCGTGGAGATAGGCAAGGGGGCCGGATCGTGACTGCAAGTGCAGTGGGTCACGGCGTGAGGCGGGCGACGCTGGATGTGTCCGAGATCCGGAGCCGGTTCCCCGCGCTCGAACGCCTTCATCGGGGAAAGCCGGTGGCCTTCTTCGATGGTCCGGGGGGCACGCAGGTTCCGCGGTGCGTCGTGGAAGCGATGACCGACTATCTGTACCATCACAACGCCAACACGCACTGGTGCTATCCGACCAGCGTGGAAACCGACGCGTCCATAGCCGGCGCTCGAAAGGCGATGGCGGATTTGTTCAATGCTTCGCCTGACGAGATCTCCTTCGGCAACAACATGACCACCATTGCCTTCCACGTGGCGCGATCACTGGGCAGGGCGTGGGGTCCTGGTGATGAGGTGATCGTCACCGATCTGGATCATCACGCCAACGTGGCTCCATGGCAGGCAGTGGCGCGGGAGCGCGGGATCACCATTCGTTCGGTTCCATTTTCCGGGGAGACCGGACGACTGGACTGGCAGTCCCTGGAGCGAACGGTGGGTCCCCGAACCAGGCTGCTGGCCATCGGTGCGGCATCCAATGCGCTGGGGACGGTCACTGATGTGTCTGCGGCGGCCCGGATTGCTCATGGCGTCGGCGCGCTGATCTTCGTGGATGCGGTGCACTTTGCCGCTCACGGGATCGTGGATGTCCGGGCCATGGATTGCGATTTTCTGGCCTGTTCATCCTACAAGTTCTATGGCCCACATGCGGGTGTCCTCTATGGCAGACGCGATCTCCTGGCGGAACTGGACGTTCCCAGGCTGCTTCCCGCACCCGACGAGGTGCCTGAGCGGCTGGAGACCGGTACCCAGAACCACGAAGGGATGGTGGGAACCGGCGCAGCCGTGGACTTCCTCGCGTCGTTGGGTGATGGCCCGGACCGGCGTTCCCGCCTGACGAGTGCCATGACTGCCCTGCATGCGCGAGGGGAGCTGCTGGTTTCCCGCATGTGGGCCGGGCTCTCTGCCATACCAGGCGTGCGTTGCCACGGTCCTTTGCCGGGTACGCCGCGTACACCGACGGTCTCTTTCACGATTGATGGAATGCCATCTGAACGTATTGCGCGGCGACTTGCGGACGCCGGAATCTTCGTGTCGCACGGTGACTTTTATGCCACCACCGTGGCCCGACAACTGGGTCACGGAGAGGACGGTCTGGTTCGGGCGGGTTGCGCCTGCTACACGACCGAGGAAGAGGTCGATCGACTGATCCGTGAGGCAGGGGTGCTGGTGGGGAGGGCGAAATGACCGCGATCGGACGTCCCCGGCGTACCGTCAGGGAATCGCAGCACGAGTCATCCGAGCTGATGATGCCCGGCCATGCGAACACCCTCGGCCACGTCTTTGGGGGTGTGGTTCTGGCGATGATGGATCGCACTGCGGCGGTGGTGGCCATCCGGCACTCGCGCAGCACCTGCGTCACCGCGTCGATAGACCGGGTGGATTTCCGGGAGCCGGTCCATCTGGGTGATCTTCTGCTGATGCGCGCCAGTGTGAACTATGTGGGACGGACTTCCATGGAGATTGGCGTGCGGGTGGAGGCCGAGGATCTCCTGTCCGGCAACCGTCGACACACGAACTCGTGCTATCTCACCTTTGTTGCGGTCGATCGGAATGGTCGACCTGTCGAGGTTCCCGAGGTGGTCCCGGAGACGCCGGACGAGAAGCGGCGCTATCAGGCGGCCTTGGAGAGACGCCGCCGCCGACTGGAGGAACGCGAAGCCGAAGCCCGGGCCAACGGGGAACGGTCCGCATGACGGAGGCGGTGTCGCGGGTGTTTTCCGTGGAGCAGGCCAATCGCATGCTTCCGCTCGTAAGGCGGATAGTGCGGGATGTGGTCGAATCGCACCAGGCCTGGACGCGTGCGGTACGGTCCTATGAGAATGCGGTGGCCTGGACACGACCGGATACGCCAGCAAGTGTGCTGGCGGACCGGGAGGCCGAGGTCCGTCGTATCGCCACCGACATCGATGGATTTCTCGCCGAGCTGCGCGAACTGGGGGTGGAGTTCAAGGGATTCGACCTTGGCCTCGTGGACTTTCCGGGGGAGCGGGACGGCAGGCTGGTCTGCCTGTGCTGGAAACTGGATGAAGAGGAAGTGATGTACTGGCATGAAACGGGCGATGGCTATGCAGGGCGACAGCCCCTGGTGCCGTCGCAGGGAGTCTGAATGAAATCCGCGAAGCGAAGTTATGAGGCACCGGATGGTGCATCGTGGAAGGTTCGCGTCACGCTGCCCAGCCACAGCAGCGCTCTGGTGCTTTTTCAGCACAGCGACGGTCAGTCGGTGGCCGGTGATCGGTACGCGTGGATTCAGGCGCCCGACGCCGGTGATCCGCGTGAGCACCTGAAGGCAAAGAAGCTGCTGGAGGGTCTCTCTGACGCCGACATCGCGACCCTTTTCCGCAAGAGCATGGCGGTGAGCCGGAACTGAGAGGAGACATCCGGTTGCGATGCTCCGGGGTTGCTCATCCTTCGACTTTCAGCTCGACTTCCATCCCGTCCTTGGCGATGGTCGTCTCGGTGAAGACCGAGCGGGCCTCGCTTTCCAGTTCGCCGGCGTCGCGCGCGTATCGTGCCGACACATGCGTCAGCATGAGACGCCGGACTCCTGCCATCTTCGCGACCTGAGCTGCCTCCCGGGCGGTGGAATGCCCGGTTTCGAGTGCGCGGGCAGCTTCTTCGTCCCCGAACGTGGCTTCGTGCACGAGGAGGTCGGCACCCTGAGCAGCCAATATCGTGGAGGCGCAGGGTCGGGTGTCGCCGGCGATCACCAGTTTGCGACCGGGCCGGGATTCGCCAACCAGCATGGCTGGTTCGATCACGCGTCCATCGTCGAGCTGAATGGTCTCGCCTTTGTGGATGCGTCCCCAGAGTGGCCCTTCCGGAATACCCAGTTCCCGGGCAAGCTCGGGATTGAAGCGTCCCAGACGCTCGTGCTCCACGAGGGCGAATCCTATCGATGCCGGGCCTCGGTGCTCCAGCTCGAAGACCCGGAGCTCGTAGCCGTTACGAGGGATGGTGTCGCCCGATGCCAACTCCCGGATCTCGGTTTCGAAGGCCAGTCGTTCGTTGCCGAACGCCACGGCGCGTCCCAGGACCTTCGGTGCGCCGCGCGGTCCCCAGAGGCGGATTACGTCGCTTCGTCCCTGCAGTGACATGGTTCGGAGTAATCCGACGATGCCCAGGACGTGATCGGTGTGGAAATGCGTGAAAAAGACGTCGTCGATGGAGAAGGTGACGCCGTAGCGCATCATCTGGCGCTGGGTGCCTTCACCGCAGTCGAACAGGAAGGCCTCGCCTTCGCGTCTCAGGGCGATGGAGGCGACGTTGCGTTCGACGGTGGGTCGGGCTGCGGAAGTACCGAGGAATCGCAGGGATAGCGACATGGGGACCCAATATAGTGGGCGACTGCGGCCTGCCGTTTCGTGTCAGGTCCTTGACGCGGATGTCGGAAAATGTGATCCATGTCTCAGAACATTGTTGTTGGCCGCCTCATTTTGAACGAGCGGCGATGGATGAGCGGCGCAGGGTCGCATCCGGCGGACAGCAATTGCGTTCGGGCCGCCATCGAAGGCCATCGGAAGGGTTCCGGTGTGCCGCCCCCGACTCCAACGCCTGTGGGAGGGCCTATGAGCGGGAAGAGCAAGCGAGGTTTTGCGTCCATGGATCCGGCACGCCAGCGGGAGATTGCCAGCAAGGGTGGCCGGGCGGCTCATGAGAAAGGGACGGCCCATGAGTGGTCCGCTGATGAGGCGCGACGGGCCGGCAAGAAGGGTGGGATAGCGGTCAGTCGCGACCGGTCTCATATGGAGGCAATCGGTCGGGCGGGAGGTGAGGCCCGGGGGAGAGCCAAGGCACGGGTTCGCGCCGGGTTCACGGAACGTGAAACGGGACTTCCGGTGACACGGGATGGCATTCCGAATCAGATGATTCGGGAAGTGAACATTCGCCGTGAGCCGTTCGAGGTGGGCCGATCGTCTGATCGAACGGACTGAGCCCAGGCACGGAGGACGTGGCTTTCTGGCATGTGATTGCTTGACCTGACTGCCAACTGCTGCGCCATGCATTCGATCGGGTCCCCAGGCTCCGGCTCCATAAGCCCAATCAAGGGAGCGTGTTACGTTGGGCTGGGGACGCTCGTCCTCATCAAGTTGGCCGGTCTGGTGGTTGACTTCGGGACCGACGCGAGTAGGTTTCGTGTCGACGCCGGCCCCGCGCGAGCGGGGTCGTGTCGTATACCGGAGTGCGACCGGGTGATTCTTGTGATGGCGCGCTCCCGTGCGAAGACGGGGCTGTAGCTCAGTTGGGAGAGCGCTGCAATCGCACTGCAGAGGTCAGGGGTTCGACTCCCCTCAGCTCCATAGATTTCTCGGGTATGCCGGCCACCGTTCGGTAGGACGTAGAGTTCCAATGACGGTGCGCACGGCCAGCCCGGGTCAGGTGAGGCGCTTCCAGCAGAAGCTGGAGCGCTTTTTTCTTTTAAGGCCAGGTTCACCGCGACCCATGGAATCCGGGCCGGGAGCGCCCGGCAGGCGGTCTTGCGCTGTGTGCCGGCCATGGTCGAGGTCTCGCAGGTGATCGCTCCCCAACGCAATCCTGCTGGGTGGCTACTGTGCTGCAAAGACAGTTGCCCCTAGGGTTTAGGGCACCCGCGGGGGTTGCCCGAAAGGTCCGCTGCGGGTAAGTTTGCCTTCCCCGATTCCCGTCCGACCAGTCAGACTCCGGACGTGACTCCACTGCCCCTTGGTGTAACTGGCAACACGCCTGACTCTGGATCAGGAGAGTCCTGGTTCGATCCCAGGAGGGGCAACTGAGAGCCCGGCCATACCATACCGGCCGGGCTCTCTCATTTCCGGTGGGTGCCGACCGTCAATGAGGGTACTCCTTCCCCCCAACGGTCAACCGCTTGCCTTTCGCTCCGGCAGCACCGCCTTCCAGCGTTTCCCCGCGGTCCGCCCTTCGCCGATGTCATGCAGCTTGTCGGCTGCGCCCAGGAGCGCCAGTGGACTCCCTACCTCACCCAACCCACGGTTGACGGCCACCTCCGCGCCGTTCGGGCGCACGAAAGAGAACCGATAGGACTCCCCCGCTGACTCGAGCTTCACGCCACCATCGAAGTAGTACCACGGGTAGTGAACCACCTCGATGTCGGCCAGATCCAGGTCCATGATCAGGTCGCCTTCAATGGCAAACTGAAGGCGTCCCTCATCCATGGCCAACACTCCCTGGGCGGAACTCCGGGTGATTCCCAGCAGCAACCATGCGGGCGAGGCGAACGATTCCTGAACCATGGCAATAACGGTGTTCGGATCCGACAGCTACGTGATTCTACTTGCGGTAGTCGAGAGCGGGGGCGCGGTCACCCAGTCGTGTGGTGTACACGAAATCGGGGCCGCGCCGCTTTTCCAGCTCCGCCTTCGCCGCGACTATCGTGGCGGGACTGCGGAAGAGATCCACTGTGGTGAGTGCGATGGTTCGGGCCGCAACCATCATCCCCTTGGCGCCGATGCTCATGCCTGACGCCGCCACGGCCTGCCAGGAATGGGCCGCCGTCCCGGGCACGAATGTCGCGGCACTGATCTGTACCGTGGGAACATTCCAGCTTACATCGCCCACGTCGGTGGATGCGCCACCCTTGCCTCCGAACGACCAGGGGGCCACTTCGGCAGCACTGCTGATGGGCCGCACCCGAGCGCCGAGTGACGCCTGAAGCTGCTTCGCCCAGTCCGCCTCCTCGGGAGTGTAGGTGACACCGCCCACCTGCTCGAGGCGCTCATACATGACCTTCGCAAGTGTTTCGTTGGGGAGCACCGGATAGACAGCACCGGTGACTTCCAGCTCCATGGTCGTCCCCGTCCCCAGTGCCGCGCCCTGGGCAGCCTTCACTATCCGGTCCCAGACGTCGACCAGGATCTTCTGGTCGGCGTTCCGTGCGTAGTAGTACACCTCGGCGAAGTCCGGTACCACGTTAGGCGCGGCCCCGCCGTTGGTGATCACATAGTGGATACGTGTATCCGACGGAACATGCTCCCGCATCATGTTCACCATCATGTCCATGGCTTCCACCGCGTCCAGCGCCGACCGGCCCCGTTCCGGTGCGGCAGCGGCATGCGCGCTGACCCCGCGAAACCGGAACTTCCCGGTGACATTGGCCAGGGTGGTGCCGCCGTTTATACCGTTCCCATCGCCCGGGTGCCACGCGACCACGGCATCCACGTCCTTGAAGAAGCCGTCCCGCACGAGATAGACCTTGCCCGAACCGCCTTCCTCCGCGGGGGTGCCGTAGTATCGCAAGGTTCCGGTAATGCCACTGGCGCGCATCCAGTCGCGGACCGCGATCGCCGCCGCCGCTGAACCAACGCCAAAGAGGTTATGCCCGCATCCGTGTCCCGCGGCACCGGCCAGCACCGCCTTCTGCAGTGGCGACGCCTCCTGGGAGAGGCCGGGAAGGGCATCGAACTCGCCCAGAATGGCAATGACCGGCTTGCCGCTGCCGTGTTCCGCAATGAATGCGGTCGGCATGCCGGCCACCCCACGGCGGACCGTGAACCCCGCCTGCTCGAGTTCTCCGGACAGGAGCGCGGAACTCTTCACCTCCTGATAACCCACTTCGGCGAACTCCCAGATGCGGCGCGCCAGTTCGGCGTAATGGTCTGACCGGGCGTCTATCGCGGGCAGCATGGTCCTGGCAGGATCCGCGGTGGTCTGGGCCGACAGCGCTGGCCCAACAGCCAGGCCGCCAATGAGGAGGGGGATCAGATTGCGGGCAGACATGGTTTGGTTGATCTCCGCTATCGAGGGGTTGAGGGCCGAAGCGAAGGCTGGCGCGTGATGATCAGGTAATCCGCCCGATCGCGATATTCCGCAACTGCAGCGGTCGCGGGATCTGCAACCGGGATGGCGCTCATCACGATGATGCTCGTATCCGGAAGGCGACGGGCAACGCGCGCGACCGTCCCGTCCCGGTAGTCGCTGTGAAAGGCGCCGTCATAGTGGATCACGATGGCGTTTCCCGATGCATCGCCGAGTGCGTTGACGATCGATTCCGCCATGGTCTCGTCCTTGATGCATTGCGCCAGGTAGAATCGCTCCGCGACGGCGGTGGGCAGCGTGTCGCCTGCGGCCGGTGCTGCACCACCCGCGCCATGACCTTTCATGGTTTCGAGAAAGCGCTGGTGATAGGCGTCCCGGGGACACTCGATATCGCGCGCTGCCCAGCCCCGCTCGACGGCCGTCAACGTGTCCAGTGCGGCGAGACCCTTCCGTCCGACGGCGGATGCCATGGGTCGCGGAACATTGGCCGCCACCACCGGCCAGCCACGGGCCTTGGCGAGTTCCACCATGGGGCGGTAGTCGGTCACATAACGCTCCCAGGGGCGGGCGTCCTCCAGGAAGTCCGGCTCGCTCAGCCTGCCGGCGAGATAGTCGTTCAGCTTGGTCTGTACATCCCGCTCGAACATCTCCAGGGAGAGTATCACCGGACGGCCGGAGCGGCCGACCGCTTCGAGCACTGCCAGCTCGGCGCGATGGGTCTCGGGGTCATCGTGCTGCTCACCAAAGAAGACCACGTCCGCGGTGACGAGTCTGGCGGTCAGGTCCTGGAATGTCAGGTCTCTGCCGGTGGCGCTGGCTACCACCCGGACGCCGGGCAGGATGGCGGGAGCGGTGACAACCGTCCTGCGAGGAACACAGGCAGCCGTGGCAAGGAGCATCAGAACGCTGAGCCAGGTGCTGCGGGAAGTACTGCCGCGGAAGAATCCTGGTGTTGTCACAGGCGCTGGACCCGAATGGTGGGATTGCCCACCCGTGGGTGGGTCGGCAGGGTAAGTTCGCATTCCGTCAGGGTGTTCACCAGCCGGACAACCCTGAGAAGCCGCGCTCATTCGGGTATGAGCGGTGGATCGATACGCAGGCGCACGACGGCGGGCAGATCGTCCTGGTCGCGCGTCACGCCCCAGGCGACGTTGCCGTCTGCCTCGACGATGCTGGTCCGCGGTGGCATGGGTACCCGCCCCAGAAAGCGTCCGTCCGGAGCAAACACTTCGTAGACCACGGGCCTGCGGTAACGCCGGGGCGGTGGTCCGTCGGCACGCGGAGCAGGGAGTTCATCGGCGGGGATAGTCTCCAGCGGGGTGGCCACCCGCGCCCAGATATTACCATCTCGTGTGATCGTCAGGCCGGCAATTGGTGCCTGAGTTTCGGGCAGGTCGGGTCCGCTCCAGGTCCATCCAGGGTTGACGCGCCGCATCTGCCAGATGATGAACTCCTTTTCCTGTTCGCGGTCATCTGCCGGCACCGGCAGGGAAGGAGTCTGTCTCCGGATGACGATGGGCGGGGCGCCTCGCCGCGCGAGCACGATTTCGTAGGAGTCACCGTTGGTGTACACGAACCATCCATCCGGGCCCCAGACCCAGTACGACTGCGGCCGATACCGGGATCCCGTTGCCGAGCGCGTGCGACCGTCGGGAGACGCCGCCATATAGACGTCGTTCTGGCCGGATCGGACAGGCGGGACAATGGAGTCGGCAAAGGTGCCGCCGTCCTCGATGCGCACCAGGCCCATCTGACCGATGACCTCATCCTGACGTGGCGGTGCGATCGGTCTCTTGAGGTACAGTGCTCCCGACCGGTCGGTAACGAGTCCATTGCTGGTCATGAAGCCCGCCGTCACCGGCCAGCTCGTACGGAAGTTCCCCGCGGAGTCGAAGAATGAAACCCGGCCGTTCTGCGAGTCCAGGATGGCCACACCGGTATCGGGAAGCACTACCATGCCGTTTCCCTGGGAGAACTCACCCGGTCCCTGTCCCTGTCGCCCGATCCGCCTGACGAGCTGTCCGGTGGAGTCGAACAGGAAGAGCTGGTGCGACTGCCAATCGAACAGCCAGATCCGCTCGCTCTGGTCCACGACGAACTGGGAGGCGTCGGAAAACAGGGTCGTGTCGTCTGCCGCTGGCGCGATGCGCATGGTGGTGTTGACCGTACGCAGGAAGCGCACGGCCACGGCGCCATCCGTTACGGCGAAGATGGTGTCCGCGGTGGAGTCGAAGGCGGTCACGAGGCCGGCCCTGGTTCCGGAGCCCGAGGTGGCATCGCCGCCGCAGGCCGCGGCCAGGAGTCCGACGATGAGCACCCACCCAGGGGGCCCCGGACGGGGGTGGGGGCAGGGCCTGGGAATAAAAAAGGACATCTCAAACCTCCCGGGGCCCATCTCAAGAGCCCTGCACTTTGGGGACGCCCCGGCGTGCGGGGACATGGCAAGGTCGCTGATCCCCCAGCCGCACTCAAGGGCGCACCGGCTGATTCGGCACGGTATCCGGACTCAGGGTTGCCGAGCCTCACGGTCCGGGCCGGGAGTGCGTGACCAGAGGAGCGAACGGTCAGTCAAAGTGATTGTGACCACGGCAGCTGCGCGGGTTCAGCCACAGCAGGGACCGGTACCGGAGGGCTCCAGGCGTACGGTCCTGGGAGGAACCTTTGCGGCATCGATGGAGCGCCTGCTGAAGGTGGCAGCGCATTCGCTCCCCGCACCCGCGGTGCTCATTGCCATGCTTGGCAATGACCGCCGTACTTTTGCGGCGGGTCGGCTCTGGCACGAGTGGTTCGCGCATGACTCCGGTGCCCTCGTCCGATCCGGGATACTGCAGCACACCATTCGTGGTGGCGGGACCCTGGTGCTGCGGGATATCCGCTCCGAACTGGACCTGGCCCTCAGGGCCGCGGCCGCGGAGCTGAATCTTGTCAGCGTTGCGGCTGCCAGCTTTGGCGGCACCGAGACGCATCCCACGGGCTTGATCTGTGCCCTGGATGACGTCCCCAGGGACTGGACCAGTGCCGAAACCGCGCTGCTGGTGGACTTCGCGCAGATGGCGTCCGACGAGATTTCACTTCGCAACCTGCTCTCGGAACGCGACGTGAGGGAACAGCGGCTGCGGCATGATTCCATGCACGACCCGCTGACGGGCCTGCCCAACCGGACGCTCTTCCTCAAGCGTCTTACGGATGCCACGCAGCGTGCCCGTCGCGGCGAGGACGGACTCTTTGCGGTGCTGTTCCTGGACATCGACGGATTCAAGGATGTGAACGACTCCAAGGGACATCACGTCGGCGACGAGATGCTGGTAATGATTGCGCGCCGGCTGGAGGAATGCGTCCGCGGCGGTGATATCGTCGCCCGGCTGGGTGGCGATGAGTTCGCCATTCTGCTGGAGCGCATCACGGACGTGCGCGACGCCGCTGTCGTGGCTGGACGGGTGCAGGAATCGCTCCTGGCACCTCTCTCCATAGGAGGCTGCGAGTATGTGGCTTCAGCTTCCATCGGGGTTTCTCTCAGTGCCAACGCGAATGAGCAACCCGAGTATCTCCTGCGGTGTGCCGATACGGCGATGTACCGGGCCAAGAACGGTGGCCGGGGTCGTTACGAGATGTTCGACCGTGCGATGCACGCCGAGGCGCTCACCAGGCTGCAGATAGAGACCGACCTGCGGCATGCTTTCGAGCGCAACGAGTTCTTCCTGCAGTTTCAGCCCATAATGGGAGTGCAGACCGGGAGAATAGTGGGAGCGGAAGCATTGGTGCGCTGGCGGCACCACGATCGCGGTGTCGTGTCGCCGGCGACTTTCGTGCCGGTGGCGGAAGACACGGGTATGGTGGTCCGGCTGGGCCGGTGGGTACTGCGGGAGGCGTGTCGTCAGGCGCGCATATGGCGTGAGCAGTCCACGACGGACTCTGCGTTCCGGGTGTCGGTCAATCTCTCGGTTCGCGAGTTCAGTCAGCCGGATCTGGTACAGGCGGTAACCGACATTCTCGAGGAAACATCGGTCGGCCCCGAGGCTCTCAACCTGGAGATCACCGAAAGCGCGATCATCGGCCAGAAGCATCCGGCAATCGAAACCGTGCGACGCCTGCGACAGCTTGGAGTGGGCATCCATCTCGATGATTTCGGGACGGGCTATTCAGCGCTGAGCTATCTGCATCGCCTCCCACTCGACGCGGTGAAGATCGATCGCTCCTTCACCAGCGCGATCGACATCGAAGAGCGACCGCGGAAGGTCGTCGCCGCCATAGTATCCCTGGCGCATGCCATTGGTCTGGAAGTGGTTGCCGAGGGTGTCACCACCGATGAGCAGCTCACCATTCTCCGGTCCATGGGCTGTGATCGCGCGCAGGGGTTCGTGCTGGCGCGCCCTCTGGACGTTCCGGATTTCGAGGCCCTGCTCGGCTCCTAGTCCGTCCGCTGGTGGGCTGACGGGTGGCGTCGATGAAGCCAGGTCTTCCATGGTCGCCAGTCCCTCCGGTTCGCTCAACCGGGGTCTTCTCCGAGGTTTCGCCACGAGGTCCGGTGACAGTCCCCTGGAGGCGTTTCGGTGACGGAAATGACACGGAGTGTGATAGCCGGTCTCGCCGTCGTACGGGTGTGTGGTGTGGCCTCCGGTGCAGCGTGACCGGACGTCATATGGCGAGTCTCTGGGGTAGACCATGCCATTCCGACGAGGACCACAGGCGGATTCTGCCACCAATGCTGGCAGTCCCGTGTCTTCGGCGCTGGTGACGCCCTCGGCGATCGCTCGTGTCGTGGCCGGCATTGCCGTCCTTGCCGGTGCGCTGGTCCTGGTTGGGTGGCAGCTCGACGTACCCACCCTCAGATCACTCGGGTCAACGGCCTGGACGTCGATCAATCCGCTGACAGCGGTCTGCATGGCGACACTCGGTGTCGTGCTCTGGATGCATGAACGGAGGGAGCCCGCGCACACTCCCCAGGTTGCCCGACTGCTCGCTCTGCTCATGGTCGTGATTGGTTCGGCGCGACTATACGGTCTGGCCAGTGGAGAATTGAACGGCATCGACATGCTCCTCTTCGGCGATGCCATGCAGCACACGCCTGATGGGCGCCTCAATCGCATGTCGCTGAACAGTGCCCTGAACATAGTGTTGCTGGGTGGAGCCCTGCTTCTGCGGCTCCGGAGATCCCGCGGCACGGGAGTGCTGGCTCAGATGATTGCGATCGCCGTGCTGTTCACCACGCAGGCGGCCATCATCGGACACGCCTATCAGAGCGGCTGGTTCCAGACGGTGGGGGCATTCAACCGGATGGCACTGCCGTCGGCCGTGATCTTCGCAGCGCTCGCGATCGCCGTTCTGACGATCTCCAGCGGTGAGGGTCTGTTTGGCCTAATCCTGAGTGATGACCCGGGTGGCAGACTGGCGCGGACCCTGCTTCCCGCTGCATTCCTGGTCCCGGCAGTGCTCGGCTGGTTCCTGATTCAGGCTCGGCGTCAGGCAGTCATCGACCCGGACCTGGCGGAAACACTGTTTGTCCTGGCAACAATACTGATCTTCGTGGGCATGGTGACCTGGATTGCCTGTCAGCTCCATGCGTCCCATTCGGAGCGTCGTGTACAGAGTGCGGCGCTGCGGGAAAGCGAGACCCGTTTTCGACTGATCGCCGAGAATAGCAGCGACATGATCTGTCTGTATGACCGTGATGGCAGGATCACCTATGCCAGTCCGTCATGCGAGCGTGTTCTGGGGCATTTGCCCGAGGAAATGCCGCGGATGTCACCATTCGCGACCGTATATGAGCCTGATATCGAGAAGCTGCAGCGCCACTTCAACCAGTTGCTGCGTGGTGACCCCGTGCCATCCATACAGGTGCGGATGATCCACAAGACCGGTCGTCACCTCTGGGTGGAGATGCTCTGGCGTTCCCGGTTCGACGATGATGGTCAGGTCACCCAACTCCAGGCGTCGTCGCGTGACATCACGGAAAGCAAGCAGAACGAGCGCCGACTGGAGGAGGCGCAGCGGAAGCTGAAGCAGGAGCAGGGGAAGCTGCAGGAGGCGAACAACCGTCTGGCCGAACTGGCGTCACGGGATGAACTCACGCAGCTGCGGAACCGGCGGGCCTTCGAGGAGCGTCTGGATGACGAAATCCGGCGCAGTCGTCGTCATGGTCATCCGGTGTCCCTCATCCTGCTGGACATCGATCATTTCAAGTCCTTCAATGATACGTTTGGTCATCCTCGGGGCGACGAGGTGCTGCGTGCGGTGGGACGCTGTCTGAGACATTCGATGCGTGCGACCGACTTTCCCGCCCGGTATGGCGGTGAGGAGTTTGCCGTGATTCTGCCGAATACCGACAGCGCCGGCGCCGTTCAGGCCGCGGAGCATCTCCGGGCTGCCATAGTCGGCACGGAATGGGAAGATCGTCCGGTCACTGCCAGCTTTGGCGTGGCCACGCTGTCGACCGCGGTGGACACCCCGCAGGCGCTCATCGATCAGGCGGATCGGGCGCTCTACTCATCCAAACAGCGCGGCCGGAATCGGGTCACTGAAGCAGCGTCGCTGGCAGAACGGACCTGACGGCCGGGCGTTCCTGTCCGGTTCTGCCGGAGGACCCGTGCAGCCCGACGAGTCGTTTCACTGAGGGGGGAGTGGAAGCGAGAGGATGACGGGTTTCTGGAGTCGGCTACCCGGGATCCGGTGTCCTTCGTCGTCGTACTTTCCCCACTGGCTGTTGGCCACGTAGTAGAACTCGTCGCCCAGCACGACGCCGAGCGTGGGTTCGTCGGCAATGGCACTGTTGCGGTCCAGGATGTCGGCTCGGCGGATGCTGGTCCAGGCGCTGTCGAGTTGAAAGCGCATGATGCGTGCTGGGGTGACGCCGTTCTGCACCGCTATGATGGACCCGTCATGCCAGGCGATTCCGTCGCAGCCGAGTGATGTAACGGCCACGGGGTCGGCAATTCTGAGAACTTCGCCGGAGAGGACATCCACTCGCAGCAGTCCGATGTCATGGTCCGCGACGAAGACGGTGCGTCCATCTGGCGCGGGAGCGATTCCCTGCAGTGACTTGAAGAGCGGGTGACGGAATGCCTGAAGGGAATCGGTACCGTCCTCCAGCCGGTAGAGTACGGGATCCCGGGAATCGGTGGCAAATACGTCACCCAGCGGACCGATGGCGACATCGCCAAGCAGGTGACCGGCCGGCGATGGTGGCAGGAACCATCGGCGCAGGATCTCACCGGAGGAGAGGTTGATCTCCAGAAGGGCGTTCCGGTCGGAGTCAGCGGGCGTCCACCCGGCCATGCGTGGCAGTCCGGCCATGGTAGCCCAGAGGACGCCGCGTTTGGGGTCCACCCGCACGCCGAAGATGGCCCCGATTCCAGCACCCTGGCGCGGGAAGATCTCCCGCACGTAATCGCCCCGGGGCGTGAGCACGGCGATGGTGCGGTGGCGGATGCTGCTGACGTACGTCAGGCCGGTTCGGGTGTCGATGTCGACGCCTTCGGGGTAGAAGGTGGAATCGGGGAGTATCAACCGCGGCCGGCTCCGGGCAACTGGTTTCGCCTGTTCACCAAGGCGGGAGACGAGATCATGGAAGGAGGGGATTCGGCCCAGCCTGACGAGTGCGGTGTCCCGGTCGAGGTCCCGGCCCAGCCCGAGGTCTGCATAACGAGTTAGCGCCTCCCGCGTGGCGGCGGTATCTCCCGAGCGCAGGGCCAGAATGGCGCGACCCCAGATGTAGTTGGGCTGGGTCGGCCAGGCCTTCACCGCCCGGTCCACCTCGCGTCGCGCGGTGGGTGTGTCGGCGCGTTGGACAGCGGCCACAGCGCGCAGAAAGGCCGCCTCGGCGACCATGGCCGAGTCCGCATCGGGATTCCCGGTGAATGAAGATCCCTGGGGGAAGAAGCCGAGGAGGAGCGCGAGAGTGACGAGAAGCAACGGGAGCGGGAAGCGGGAAGCGGGAAGCGGGAAGCGTAAGGGAAGCGTAAGGGAAGCGTAAGGGAAGCGTAAGGATACACTCGAACCCGCTTCCCGCTTCCCGCTTCCCCCTTCCCGCTATTTGCTGCTTCCCGCTTCCCGCTTCCCGCTTCCCGCTACTTCGAATCTGGCCTGGAAGAACCTCAGGGTCTTCGGTTCATAGACCATGCGCAGGCCCCGGGCCGATTCGCGGTTGTCGTAGACACTCTTGACCGCCTCGGCGACGACGTCCATGTGCGCCTGCGTGTACACCCGCCGCGGGATGGTGAGCCGGGTGAGTTCCAGGCGGGGACGGTTGTGGTCACCCGTGGCAGGGTTGCGGCCGGCGCTCACGATGCCGCGTTCCATGGATCTGATGCCCGAATCCAGATACAGCTCCGCGGCAAGCGTCTGACCCGGGAAGGCATCCTGAGGCAGGTGGGGATAGAACTGTCGGGCGTCGAGGAAGACGGCGTGGCCCCCGATCGGTTTCACCAGGGGGATCTTCCAGTCGGTGAGCAGCTCACCCAGGTAACGCACCTGCCCTATGCGGGCCCGGATGTAGTCGTCCTGCATGGATTCCTCGATGCCGATAGCCATGGCCTCCATGTCCCGGCCCGCCAGACCACCGTAGGTATGCAGGCCCTCGAAGACCACCACCAGGTTGCGAAGGGTGTCAAAGAGATCCGAGTCGTTCACCGCCAGCCATCCACCGATATTCACCAGGCTGTCCTTCTTGGCGCTGATCCAGGCGCCGTCGGTGCAGTCGCAGAAGCGCCTGACGATCTCGGCGATGGACAGGTCGACACAGCCTGGTTCGCGCTCCTGGATGAAAAACGCGTTCTCGACCAGACGCGTGGCATCCAGAAAAATCCGCACGCCGTAGCGATTGCAGAGACTTCGCAGTGCGGTGACATTGGCCAGGCTGACTGGCTGGCCGCCGGCCATGTTGACGGTCGCCGCCAGGCTGACGTAGGCGATCCGATCGGCACCTTCACGCTGGATCAGCGCTTCCAGGGCTTCCAGATCAACGTTGCCCTTGAACGGGTGTTCGTTGGTGGGGTCGTGGGCCTCACTTATCACCACGTCCACGAATGTTCCGCCGGCCATTTCCTGATGCGCCCGTGTCGTGGTGAAGTACATGTTTCCGGGGACGAACTGACCGGGATGGATCACGGTACGCGTGAGGAGGTGTTCGGCGCCGCGGCCCTGGTGAGTGGGGACCAGATGCGGGTACCCGTAGTAGCGGCGAACGGCTTCCTCCAGCCGATAGAAGTTGCGGCTGCCGGCATACGCCTCGTCGCCCAGCATCATGCCGGCCCACTGCCGGTCACTCATCGCATTCGTGCCACTGTCCGTCAGCAGGTCGATGTAGACGTCGTCGGAGCGGAGCAGGAAAGTGTTGTACCCGGCTTCGGCGAGGGCCCGTTGACGCTCTTCGGGTGACGTGGTCCGAAGGGGCTCCACCATCTTGATCTTCCAGGGTTCGGCCCAGGACCGGCGGCCGGCCTGCTGACCCATTGTACGAGGCGTGGTCGGGGACATTGTCAGGTGCGGGGTTCGTGAAGGGTGGAGTTCCGGCCAAGTCATGACGCCTCCGGAGTGGACAGGCGCTGGATCCGGAGGAGTCGGTGCTCGGATGCACACTGGCGGGTCAATCCCTTACTCGTTGTCGGGAGTTTTCCCATGAGTCTGTCAGGGTTGCATCACGCCGGGAGGATTGCTGGGTTCGGGTGGCGCCACTGGCGAGACCGGTGCCGGGCCCTCACTTTGCCAGAATCCCAGAATCACTGTGGAAACACCGCACCGGGGCTGTTCGTACGGAAGTTCCCCGACAGGTAGACTTCTCCGATAATCCTGCAAAATCCGTCGACGAATGCTGCAGAATCCCGGAACCGCTGTGGTGAACCCCGCCCGTCAGGCGCCCACCGCGGCACAGATGTACGAGGCGGCGCGAGCCCTGCGACGGGAACTGACCAATCAGCTCGACACCCAGACGGAACTCAGGGACGACCTCCAGAGGCAGATGAGCGGGCTGGCGCCCGGTACCACCGAACGGGTTGGACTGGAGACTCGGCTGAAGGAGGTGGATGGCCGCATTGCGTCGCTGGATCAGCAGCTTACCGTCGCGAATCAGCGCGTGGCGGACGCTGCCGCCATTCCAGGCGCCATAGTGCCACCAGCGCCACCACCACCACGTTCGGGGCCGCCGGACGAGGTGTTCGTGCTGGGCGGGATGTTCGTGTTTTTCGTCATGATGCCGCTGGCAATCGGGTATGCCAGGCGACTCTGGAAGCGCAGCGCCACCGCGGTGGCCGAGTTGCCCCGGGAATGGGGGGAACGCTTCACCCGGCTGGAACAGGCAGTGGACGCCGTGGCCATAGAGCTGGAGCGCGTGGGTGAGGGCCAGCGGTTCGTGACCAACCTCATGGCGGAGCAGAGCCAGCACGCGCTCGGCGCGGTTCCGGCCAGGCCTCTGGAGGTGCGTCAGCGCGAGGCGGTCCAGCAGGTCCGGCCGTAAGTCGTGCCGGGAACCCCCAAGACTGACAAGAAGACGGTCTGGGACTGGGTTTTCACCAGGCGACGTCGTGGAGAGAGGCGATACTGGCTGGTGAAGTCCGAGCCGGAAACGTTCTCGTGGGATGACCTCATGGCGTCTCCGGGGCGAACCACCAACTGGGATGGTGTTCGGAACTTCACCGCCCGGAACTTCCTGCGCGACGGGATGAAACGTGGCGACCGGGTGTTCTTCTATCACTCGAATGCCACGCCACCGGCAATCGTCGGGATCTGCGAGGTGGTGCGGGAGGGCTACCCCGACTCGTCAGCCTTCGATCCCGGGGATCCTCATTACGACCCGGATTCGACACCCGCCGACCCAACATGGTACCAGGTGGACATCAAGGCGCTGAAGCCGATGGTGCGGCCGGTGCCACTGCCCGAGCTGAGACAGCACAAGCAGCTTGCTTCCATGGTGCTGCTGCGCATCGGTCGCCTTTCAGTGACACCTGTCAGGGAGGAGGAATGGGAGGAAATCCTGAGTGTGGGCATGGGACGGTGATGAGGAAGCTGGAAGGACCGCACAGCCCCTCTTCGTCACCCGCTTTCTCGCATCCTCAGGCAGAGCCCGATCGTCATGGTACAGGGGCGTTCTGGGGTTGGTCGGAGCCGGATCGCCGGGTTTATCGTGCATCTGACGACCTTGAACCATTCCTGCCCGAAACGTGACCAGACATCTCCTTGTTCTGAGTGCTTTCCTGGCCGCATGTGGTCCACCTTCCGCCACCGATTTCAGCCAGGCCGCGACCGGAAGGGCAGGTAGCGCGGCTGCGCGCGCGGGCAGTGGGCAGACTGCCGCTGTCGAGCGCCGCGGGCCGGACATCAGCACGTTTCGAGGGCTCTACTACCGCAATGGCGACACGTCGCAGTTCCAGCCGTGTGGCCGGAGAAGGCCACTCGACGTGATCGGCACGGCCGAGGGTCGCGCTCTCCTCCGTGAGCGCTTCTTCTGGAACGCGACATGGCAGGGCCGTCCCATGTACGGCCAGTTCCAGGGAGCGGTAGTGGTTGACACCTTGAACGACAGGGCCGCGGGCGACTCCGTTCCACCGGATACTGCGACGCGGTTTTTCATCACGGCAGTCGACTCGCTGCGCACATGGGCCGAGGACTGTCCGGGCATGAAGGTGCGGTAATGGGAGTCGGTGTGGTTCCAAACCGCCCGGTCCGCCTGCCGGACGATACGGCGAATCGAATCGCGCTTGCCGCAACGGTTATCACCTTCGCGATACTGTTTGCGCAGCCATTTGTAAACACCGCCCGGACGTGGTGGACCGATCCCGAGGCCGGACATGGGCTGCTTCTGGCGCCCCTGGCGTTTATCCTGGCATGGCGGCAGGGAGTCCGAAACGATGTCCGTGCCAATCCTGCCGGTGGTGTGACGTTGCTGCTCCTTGCCGTCTTCATCCGCTACATCTCGGCGTTGGCCGCTGACCCGTTCCTCGCGCGTGCCTCGATGTTCCTGGCACTGGCGGCGCTGGTGATTTTCGTGTGGGGTTTCCGTCAGGTGGCAGCCTGGTGGCTTCCATCCCTGCTTCTGGCGCTTTCGGTTCCACTGCCCGAGATGATCATGACCACGCTGGCGCTCCCATTGCAGCTCAAGGCGTCCAGCCTGGGGGCGGCTCTCCTGTCCACCCGTGGCATCCCCGTGCATCTCGATGGCAATGTCATACGGTTGCCGGGACATGACCTGTTTGTCACCGAGGCGTGCAGCGGACTCCGGTCGCTCACTGCGCTGCTGGGCATTGGTGTCCTGCTGGGTGGGCTGCTGCTCAAGCATCCCGTTACCCGGGTGGTGCTGGTGGCAATTGCCCTCCCGGTCGCTGTTCTGATAAACGGTATCAGAGTCTTCATCACCGGTTTTCTGGTGCTGTTCGTGGATCCTGACATGGCGGATGGATTCACGCACCTGACCGAGGGGTGGCTCATGTTCCTGGTGGCATTCGCGATCCTGGCCCTGTTCACGATTGCCGCGACACGCATCGAGCGACGTTTCATCATCGGGAGGGCACATGCCTGACGTGAGGCGCTTCGTCCCAGCGGCGATACTCGGTGTGGGTTGTCTTCTGCAATTCGGGATCCGGCAGCAGCATGGGGCGCCGCTTCGTGCTCCGCTCAAGGAGATGCCGGTTGCGCTGGCGGGGTTTCCCGGCGAGGAGCGGGAAATGAGCGCCGCTGACCGCGAGGCTACGGCAGTAACGGACTATGTATTCCGGACGTTCCGTGGCGCGGGCGACTCCACGACGGCATTTTCGTTGTACGTGGGATACTACCAGCGTCAGGCGACGGGGAAGTCGATCCACTCTCCCCGGAACTGTCTTCCTGGTGTGGGCTGGCAGACCGTGGAATCCGGGAAGGCCACGTTGCAGGTGGATGGCCGGCCGGTCACGGTGAACCGGTATCTGCTGGCGTACGGGAACGATCAGGCGGTGGTGTACTACTGGTATCAGGGCCGTGGTCGCGTCGCATACAACGAGTATACGGTAAAGTGGGATCTCTTGCGCGATGCCATAGAGCGTGGCCGTTCGGAGGAGGCTCTGGTTCGGATAGTGGTGCCGATTCGGCAGGCACCTGGTTACACGAGTGAGCAGTGGCGGAGGCAGGTTGCGGACGCCGAGTCCATTGCGCAGTCAGCGGCCACGGAGGTCATCCCGCGAATCAAGGCCGCGCTTCCTGAGTGGACGGGATGAGCTGCGCGGGAAGCGGGAAGCGGGAAGCGGGAAGGGGGAAGCGGGAAGCATCGTCACTGACCATGACTTCGTTGCGTTGCTCCTGGCACCGCTTCCCAGCGACGCTTCCCGCTTCCCGCTTCCCGCTTCCCGCGGATGGCCGCTGGGTCATTGGTGATGATCCCCCGTACGCCCTGGTCCCAAAGCCGTTGCGCCTGACGCGGATCGTCCACGGTCCATACGTGCACCGGGACGCCTGACGCATACAGGATCGACGCGAATCCGCCCACCGGAAGCGGCAGGCCGCGATACCTGGTCGGCGTGCACATCACGTCGAATGCCGGTTGGTCCACGCTCAGGCGCAGCAGGGCACGAGGCAGAAGGCGTCGGATATCACGCTGACTGGACCCCAGTGATATACCGCTTCCCCGGAACGCTTCGAGCGCTTCCCAGGAAAAGGATGCCACGACGCAGCGTGCCGTCGCGCCGTGGTCCTCGATGGCGCGGCGCGTGGCTCGGGATGCCGCGGCTGACTTTACCTCTATCAGCAAAGGGGTTTCCGGGAAAGTGTGGAGCACCTCATCGAGGGTTGGAACACGCACGCCACGACCGCGCCATGGCCAGGATTGACCCCTGTCCCGGGTGAACCGGGCACCCGCGTCGGCTTTCTGTATTTCCGTCAGCGAAAGCCGATCCACGCGACCGGATCGATCGGTCGTTCGATCCAGGGTCGGGTCATGGATTACCACGACCCGACCATCCCCGGAGAGGTGTACGTCCAGTTCCAGTGCGTCGACTCCGAGTGCCACTGCCTCACCGAAGGACTCCAGCGTGTTCTCGGGCGCATACGCGGCGTTGCCGCGATGGCCGATTACGGGCCGGGCCTGGAGGTCACGCAGAATGGACAGGAGACGATAGTCGGTTGGTTGTTTGCCGTTGGTCCTGGATGTTGCTCCGTTGATGCTACCCGCGGTTGCCGCGAACGCCGCCGTTGCAATTACCGCGGAAGTCGCGGTTGCCCCCGACGCGTTCCCGCTTCCCGCTTACCTCTTCCCGCGCTAAAACGCGTACTGCCACCTGGTCGTGATCAGCCGCCCCAGTTCCGGCATTCCGGGCATGGTGCGGTACTTGCTGTCGAACGCGTTGTCGAACCTGATGGAGAACAGCGCCTCGCGCGAACCCATCTGATGTCGCCAGTTGAATCCCAGATCCACGACGTTGGCAGCCGTGACATCCTCATAGCGATAGGTGCCGGCCTGACCGGCCAGCGGAAAGTCCACCCCGGTGGCATACACGCCCGAGTTCACCGGATAGGCGTTGCTGTAACGGTGCCGTACATCGAATCCCCACGATCCATCCGTGCTCCGGAATGCGGCTGAAAGCGTGAAGCGATTGGTTGGCGCGTTCAGCATGAGCGGCAGCGAGTTGGAGCTGATGACGTTGTCGAAGACGTCGTCGCTCACCCAGGAGAACGTACCGCCCAGCGTCCAGTTGTTGTTCGCCACGAAATCGAGCGCCAGATCCACACCGCTCACCGTCACCGTCGCATCATACGACGTGTACGTGGCGTAGATATCGCGGGCACTGGCGAACTTGTCGCTGTCGAACGAGATGATTCCCACCGGGAGGGGGGCGAAGCTGTTGGCTACACTCCCCGCCACCTGAGGAGCAAAGACCGCCGCCGTTCCTGCCGCCTGCGGCTGAGGCATGTTGAATGGAGGCGCCATCAGCGCCGCCGTAATCGCGGGGACGAGGGCCGCCTGCATGTAGGCCTGCAGTGAGGCCTTGTTGAAGTAGACGTTGGGCGTCGCCAGTCCTGCCGGATTCCCCACATCGCCACGCTTCTCCTGCCAGAGATCCAGGGAAAGGCGCAGCTTGTCCCCGATTATCCCCTTGTAACCCAACTCATAGGTGTTGTTGAACGACGCCTTGATGGGTGCGATGTCCTTGATGTCTCCTGGAGCAAGCGCGGGAGAGTTTGGCGCAATCATGTGAATCTCGGTTCCCAGTTGCCCCGGATTCGGCTGCAGACTTCCCAGGAACGTGACGATCTGTTGCGCCACTGCCGCCGCAGTCTGACTTCCAACGCCAAGCCCGCCGGCGATGGCCGGGGTCAGACCCGCCACCAGGGCCGGGGCATTCCCCGCGATGACTCCGCGATATGCCACCGCCGATGACGCCGGCTGCCACACGTCCTCACCAGAGGGACCGGTGAAGATGGTCCGCATGCACAGCCCGCCGCTGATGGATGAGTCACAGGTGCGATTGAACTTCCACCCTTCCTTGGGCGGATTCCCCAGAGCCCGCACGTTGTAGGGCGAGCCGCCGACATTCCGCGCCTGAATCAGGTCCAGGAACCAGGTAAAGTTCGCCGGTGTCTGGAATGCCCGGTTGTAGGTAACCCGGAAGTTCTGCGTTTCGCTGGGTTTGAAGATCACCGCCGCGCGGGGCGAGAACTGGGTTCCATCCACCTGATCATTCTGGTCCAGCCGGGCGGCGACCACGAAGTCGAACTTCGGACTCAGTCTCGTCGTGGACTGGATGTATCCGCCGATCTCCCTGACGTTGTCGATATCCTCATTGCGTCCGTTGATGGTGCCGCCGGTACGGGGATTCGTGTTTATATAGTCCACGCCGAAAACGAAATCCTGCCGGTTCCCGAAGGCGAGACCATGCTGGATCTGCGCCGCCACCACGCGAGACTGATCCACGATGGGCTGACCGCTGCGAAGCAGATACGTACCGTCCAGGCTGAGGCTGTCCGCATTTCCGGCATCGCTGAAGTTCGCGAATACCTGCGCAAAGAAGCGCCCGATGCGGGCCCGCTGCTGGATACTCTGGTAGGTCCAGTTCTTCGCCATCGCCGTGCCGTTGGCACCGGTGTACTCCAGCCCACTGCCGATGTGCGACATCCCGAAGGTCGTCACGAACTCGGCGTCGCCGGCGGGTCGGTAGTCCAGCCGCGCCTCTCCTGCCCAGCGGTTGAGATCGAAACTCCGGTCATTCGGCTTGCCCGCGCGGCCCGGAGGTGCGGCGGCCGGGAACGTGGCCGGCTCACCCGGGTCATGATACTTCCAGTCCTCTGCGGTGAAGTACTCACCCGAGAGCTTGAAGGCCAGCTTGTCTCCCAGGAGGGCAGCATGCCGGGCGGATGCGCGCAACAGCGACCGGGTTCCACCATCGACGGTGAGGGTGGTGCCCTGGGACGTGAACGGTGACTTGGTGATCACGTGAAGCACGCCGTGCGAACTGTTCGGCCCGTACAACGCGGATGCCGGGCCAAGGAGTACCTCGATGCGTTCGATGTCCTCGTTGGTAGACGTGAAGAGGAGCGGTACGTTCACACGAAGCGACGGTACTCCCGCAAAGCGATAGTCCTGCAGCGTGAGGATCGATCCGGAGAAGGCGTTGTTGAAGCCGCGCGCCACGATATTGGACTGGGCTATGCCACCGCGGCTGACGTCGACACCCGCCAATCCCTCTATATGATCGGCAACAGTAACCGACGGCTTTTCCTGTATCTCGCGTACCTCTACAACGGACACCGAAGCCGGCGCGTCGAGTGCTTTTTCTTCCTTGCGAGAAGCAACGGTGACAACGGGGTTGAGCTCGATTATCGCCTCGGCCATCTGTACGTCCGCCGTGGCGTTGCCACCGGCACTCACGGTGACCTCCGCGCTGCCGGGGCGGAACCCGATGCGATTCGCTACTATTGTATAGCTGCCGGCATCAACCGTCAGACGGTATGTGCCGTCAGCGCGGGTCTGGGTTGCGGCTACCACCGTGGCCGCCGAAAGCGCCTGAACGCGGGCACCTGCAATCGGTTGGGCGGCGCGGCTGTCCGTCACGGTGCCGGTTACGGTTCCGGTCTGCGACAGGGCGACAGTGGGGCCAAGGACCAGGGCCAGCGACACCATTGCGCGGAGCATGCGATGAGCAGACATCGCCACCTCGATGGTAGAATGGTTACCAAGCCGGCCCGAAGATACCGCACGCCTCCGGCGTTGCGCCATACGGGAAGTCCCGAACCCTCGAACAGACCCGTCCCGTCCGACCTGGATCCGGTTTCCACAGCTCCGTCACCATGACACTGATACGGTATTGCCGCCGGAGCGTTGTCCTCCCGCTCCTGACAGGTGCGTTGGCATTCGGGACCGCCGAGTCAGGAGCCCAACAGGCAGGTACCGTCCTGCTGCGCCAGCTCTACGGAGATCTGGCATTCGACATTCGGATGGGGACGGCGGGTGCTGTGCAGATGGGCATAGCTGACTCGACGAGGTCAGTTACCATCACGGTTCTGGCGCGGGATCTGCAATTGTGGGCAGACTCCGTGAATCGGATCCTCTCGGCGCGGCCGCCGCGGCGAAACCGGAAAGCGGAGTGGAACGCAACCGTGCGCGGCCCTGGGGTCGCGGCGGGCACCATGGCCCTTACCCGGAACGTCAACGGAAAGGATACGACAACGACTCTCCTGGTGACGGATGCCGATTTCATGGCGGTAAGAACTCGCCTTTCCACCGTGGAAGCCAGGTCTCTGATGGCGGCCATGCGTCGTGTGGCCAAGGTGGCCACATCCCGGAAGCCGCGATCCGGAGCGGGCCAATGAAGCGTGTGGGCAACGTCAGGCGGCCGCGGCCCACCGTCACCTGAAATCAGGACACGCGGCACGAGGCGACCGGGTCCAGTGATTTGCGGACTGTGATGGGGTCACCGGTGGCTGAATCCGCTGCCCACCTGCTTCGGGGATACGCTATGGCTGTCTGGCCCCAAGCGCCTGGCGCAACTGATCCCTGAGCTGGATGGCGTCCACCGCGTCGGGGTCGAATCGCAGACCGGCCTCGACGTCACGCAGGGCCGAGGCGGCATCGCCCTTCTGGAGGTATATGCCTGCCGCGTAGAAGCGGGCCAGCGACAGCGATGGGTCCAGTTCCGCCGCACGATGGAAGTATGCTATGGCGCTGTCCGGCAGCGACTGACGCGCGAACAGGGCTGCCATGTTGAACCAGGCCAGGGGCTCCCTTGGATTCAGTTCCATGGCGCGGCGGTAAGCCGACATTGCGCCCGCGGCATCATTCGCGCGACCGAGTGCTATACCGAGGTTGACGAGCGTGAGCGGTTGAGCGGGCGACACATTCAGCGATGCGCGATAGGCATTCACCGCCGCGGTGGCGTTGCCGGCGTCCACGAGGGCGAGACCGAGGTTGACAGGGATCCTGACGCTGGCCGGGTCGACTTCCAGGGCGCGCTCGTAGAGAACGATCGCCCCTGCGGCGTCTCCAGCGCCCCGTGCCCGGTCCGCGAGGTAACCCAGGATGATGCTCCAGCGGGCGCGGACCGCTGGTTCGCGGGCTCCGAGGTTCTGTACCGTCTGGATCAGGAATGCCCGGGTATCCGGTACGGTGCCGCGGGCGGTGTGCAGGGCCGCCAGCGCCAGTGCGGCAATGTCATCGTCAGGATGGGTGGCAAGAGCCTCGAGGCGTTCGATGACTTCACCGTCGAGGTCCTGCATGTCGCGTTTGACGTACCTATCCACGAACCATGCCATTCCGGTGAACAGGCCCTGGGTGTGTTTTTCGCTGGCATCCAGGACCAGGCGGGCCGCGTCCGTCAGGCGATCCGTCTGCTGGGCGCGTTGCAGGTTGGCTACGGCGGCAGGGAGAGGCTTGAGTTCACCGTACCACTGCCTGACGATGGAGTCCAGCGCGGCTTCACTCCGGTCGCTGTGACAACCGATGCAGGCAGACTGGATGCCCATGGCCGCATCGGCCGCAGGGCGGGGAATCGGAATGGTGTGGTCGGACCTTCGGAAGGGAATCGCCTCGCCCAGTTCAGGTTCCTGCAGGTACGGCATGTGACAGGAGGTACAACGACTCCCGGGCGAGTCGGGAGCGTGCCTGGTGTGCCGGATGCTGGAGTCCGCCTTGCTGGCGTGACAACTGGTGCATTGTCGGTCATCGAAGCGTCCCGGGATTGGTGATCCGGTCACGTCCCGGTATTCCTGGGTGTGGGGATCGTGGCACGAGGTACAGGTCATGCCACCGTTGCGATAACAGTCGCTCCAGAGATGCCCCTCCTGATAGGCGAAGGTGCGTACCCGGCCATCGGGGAAGTGGGCGTTGTCCCCCAATTGAGGGAGCCGGATGGAGTAGAACTCCGGGAGCGACAGTCCGGAGACGAAGCCGGGCTTCACCTGATCCTTGAGTGCGTGACACTGCCAGCACGTCCCTAACGAACCGTCCTTGTCGAGTGCAGCCAGCGCTGTCATGCCGATATCGCCCCGCGCCACCGAGGCAGGGTCGCGGAGGCGGGCCAGGTGGGGTGCACCGGGTCCGTGACACGCCTCGCAGGTAATGCCCAGGGAGGCAATCTCCGTCTTGTAGCGCTGAGCGATGGTGTCCAGCGAGACGCGAATCTGGCTGCCGTGGCACGACTGACAGTTGGAAAACCTGGGCTCGTCTCCCAGGATGCGAACCGGTGGCCAATCCACGCAGTCGGTGATGGAGAGCGCAGTGGTTACCGGAACCCATCCCTTGCCGCCCCGGGCGATGGTGTTGCAGAACCAGGTATTCCCCGTGCGACTGAAATCGAAGGGGAGGAAGCGCAAGGTCCCGTCGGGGTAGCGCGACAGGAACCCCTGGCTTCCACCTCCCTGCATGTGGCCTCCACCCACGACCGCGTCCACCCGGAATACCCGATCGTCGGTACCGGCCTGCTGTACCGTGAAGGTGATGGTGGAACCCGCGGACGCCGGGATCACCGTGGCGTCACTGAACCGCATCGGTGTGCCGTTGAACGGTGCCACCACGCGGACTGATCCTGGAGTGCCACCCGCCTTGGCGTGCGTGGAGCGGCGCCAGGCGTCTACCTGTGCCTCATGGCACTCGGCGCAGCGATCTGATCCGATGAATTGGGACTGATCGACGACGGGAGTTGCCACCGCTGTTGTCGGTGGTGGAAACGGATCGGTGGAGACCGGGAGCGGGCCACGCGGCCGGCGGATCACCAGTACGGCGGCCACCATCGCCAGGAGCGCCACGAGAAGCAACAGCGTAAGTCGCCCTCTCGTCAGCCTTCGACTGGTCGATGCCCGGCTTCGGTCCCGCACGGGGACCTGATCCGGGGATACGTAACTGGCGTCCGGACCGACTCCCCCCCGTTCGTCAGGCGGCCGGGTGGAACGGAACTTCTTCCCCGAGCGGTTGCCGCGTTTCCGGGACATCAGCGCACTCCTCCGGGTGGTCGGCTCCAGTCCGGTCCTTCACATCGACAGAGTTGGCGTATGTAGCGCACCAGGGCATGAATCTGCGGGGTCGACAGCGTCGCACCGAATGCCGGCATTCGGGGGCTGCGACCCATTATTGCCCCTCCACCGGCAATGGTGTCGAACAGGGAATCGTCCGGTCGGCCCGACATCTCCTCACGTGAGGCGTGTCTGGCCGGGGGCACGGGGAGCAGCTTCGCAGCGGTCCCGTCACCCTTGCCGGTGGTGCCGTGGCATGCGGCGCACCACCGCGCGTAGAGTTCCGCCCCATCATTCACTGGTGCTATCGGTGCCCGCGGTTCGGGTACCCCACCCGTGGCGGTTCCGGGCAGCGAGGATAGATACCGCGTGATCAGCAGGCGTGTCTTGTCAGGCATCAGAGTCCGCGGCATTACCGAACCGGGTACCACACGCTGGGGATCGGCAATCATTGCTGCGATGTACTCCGGAGACCGCCGCTGACGCACTGTTGACAGGTCCGGCCCGATATTCCCACCTTCGCCATTCAACGTATGGCAACCCAGGCAGGGGAGGTGGTCCCGCAGGAGCTGCTCCGCCTTCAATCTCGAGAATTGCGAGAGTGTGCTGTCGGGTCGGGGAGCCTGCGCGGCCGCCGCGAGCGGAAGGGCCGCCGAGGCCAGCAGCGCCAGCAGGGCGCGGGAAGCGGGAAGGGGAAAGAGGGAAGCGCAGCCGGGCATCAGTGTCCCACGATAGCCAGTTTCTGCCAGATCTTCTGCGAGAGCCCCATCGTCAGGCCGGAGACTTCGTCCACGGCGGCCAGGATGACGGGATCGTTGGATGCCTGCAGGAAGAGAGCGGCAACCTTGCTGATCAGCGCCAGCATCTCGCTGCAATAGTCGAGGTACCGATGGAGCTGAGCGCCGGACATGTGTCGTTCGGGTGATGAAGCGGTACGTGTGCCAACGATCTGGGGAGGGTCTTTCGTCAACTGGTGCATGTCCACCACGTGAGCGATGCTGCGCAACTGATGTATTGCAGCCAGCGCGCGTCGTCGCTTGAGACGTCGTTCGATCGAGCCCAGAAACCAGATGGCAATGCACAGGAAGACGAGTTCGTTGACGAAGGCCTCCAGGCCCTGAAGGTAGTCCACGACACTCGAGAACGCCGGTGTGGCGCCGGTGAACGGTTGCAGGAACAGGACGACCGTGAGCAGGAGAACCAGCAGGATGAGGAACCCGGTCACGGATCGGACCAGCCAGTTGGGTCGGGCGATGACCTCCGCTTCTCCGGCGCAGAAGCGTCCCAGTGCCAGAAGCTCGCGCGATACTCCGGTCAGTGCGGCGTGCGGGAAGCGTTCGCTTATCCGCTGATTCAGCAGGTCCAGCGTCTGCAGAATCTGTTGGCTGTCAAGGCTGCGGTAGAGCATGATGAACCGTGTCGGTGGCGGTGTCCCCGAGATGATAATTGAGGTGTGCACACCGGGCGTCGAGATCCAGGTTCCACGGCGCTCCGGTCCTACCCTGACCGCTCTTCCCGATTGCGCATCCCCGGCCCACACGATCCCTACGCCGTTTTCCGGATCCCGTCCTTCCGCTGGTTCTTGGTGAGCCTCAATACCATGGTCATCGCGGCGCAGGTACAGGCAGTCGTCGTGGCCTGGGAGACGTACCAGCTTACCCACGACGCATTGGCCCTGGGGTTCCTGGGTCTCTCCGAGGTCGTCCCGTACGTGCTCGTAGCGCTGTATGCCGGACACGTCGCGGATCGCCGGGACCGTCGGGCCGTGTCCATCGCGGCCCTGGCCGTACTCCTGGGTGCCGGTGTCGCCCTGTTCGTCATGTCCCTTGTCCACCCGGTCCCGGTGGCGGCGTGGCCGTACTACGTCGTACTTGGGGTCTGCGGCGTGGCACGGAGCTTCCTGCAGGTTTCCCGCAGCGCGCTGATTTCAGAGATTGTTCCCCGAGAACTACTCCCCTCGGCGGCGACCTGGCGAAGTTCGATGTGGCAGGGAGGCCTGGTGGTAGGACCCGCGGTGGGTGGGCTCCTCTTCTCCGCCCTGGGGGTGAGGTGGACCCTGGGCCTCAATCTGATCGTGGGTGTGGCAGCCCTGATTGCCATGGTGCGAGTGAGTCATGTACCTACGCCGGTGAGCACAGCCAGCGTACCGGTGTTCCGCAACCTCGCCGCAGGACTCCGTTACGTCCGATCGGAAGGTGTGATACTGGGTGCGATCACCCTCGATCTGCTGGCGGTGTTTTTTGGTGGCGCCGTGGCCATGCTCCCGATTTTTGCGTCCGACGTTCTGCACGTGGGGAAGGCCGGCTTTGGGATCCTGCAGGGTGCGACGGGGCTGGGCGCCGTGACCATGGCGTTCTTCATCGCACACCGCCCACCATTCCGGCGGGCCGGTCCCGCACTGCTGATCAGTGTCACGGTTTTCGGAGTGGCCATCATCTGCTTCGCACTCTCCAGAGTGTTCTGGCTCAGTGTGCTGCTGCTCGCGGTCAGTGGAGCAGCCGACAACATCAGTGCGGTCATCCGTTCCACTCTCATCCAGGTTCGCGTCCGTCCTGACATGCTGGGCCGCGTCTCGTCGGTCAACGCGATCTTCATTGGAAGTTCCAACGAGCTGGGTCAGTTCGAGAGTGGGGTTGCCGCGAGACTGTTCGGTGTGGTGCCGTCAGTGGTGCTGGGCGGGACCATGACACTCCTGGCTGTTGCTCTGGTGGCGTGGCGGGTACGGGAAGTGCGGAAACTGGGGATGATCCAGCCGGTGGCATCGAGTGCAGGCCCCTGAGCAACGGACGGTCCACGATGATTGCAACCGGTTCCGTGTCCGGCAGGAAAAGGCTTCGAAGATCTGAACCTGATGCACCGATCCGGTTTGGGGCGGGTCGCGCTCGGTGCAGTTCGTGAGACAGGATCACCCAGCCAACGCAGGGGGTTAGCGGTGCCAGGTTCCCGGATAACCCGGCGAATGTACCATCACATCAGTCTCGGCGCAGGGACGCTGCTGGTTGGCCTGATCGTGGGAGTCTTGCGCGGCAGTGATCTTCGCACCCGTGTGAGCATGGCATCCGCGTATGCGGCTCTCGCGATGATGGCGCTGGCTCTCGCGCTCGGACCACTCAATCTGCTGCGTGGACGTCCGAATCCGGTGAGCCAGGATCTCCGGCGGGACGCCGGCATCCGGGCCGGAATGCTCGCCCTGCTTCATACTGCTGTGGGTCTCACGGTTCACATGCGCGGACGGATGCTGGAGTACTTCATCCTTCCGGGGAAGCTGATGCCGAGGTTCGATACCTTTGGACTGGCGAACTACAGCGGTGCGGTTGCCACCCTGCTGCTGATCGTTCTGGTGGGACTGTCCAGTGACTGGGCGCTGCGTACCATGGGTACGGTGCAGTGGAAACGCTGGCAGCGGTCCACCTATCTGGTCGCGGGGAGCCTGGTCCTTCACGGTGTGCTCTATCAGTTCCTGGAGAGTCGCGCCGTCGCGTTCGTAATCGTCTTCGCCCTCGTGGTGGTCATTGTCGGGGCTCTGCAGTTCGCCGGAAGACGTCGTTACCTGGCGGAGCGGATTCAACGCTCCCGGGCCGTGGCGAGTACGAGGTGAGTCCTGCCACCGGGGACAGACATGCCCGCTGCGACCAGACGCCCCTCCAGGTTGAGCCAGGCACGCTTGAGCTTCCACGAGAGTCCGCTTGGTGGAACTGTCGAGAGGATACCTGAATACCCCGATCCGCTTCTCCGCCTGGCCCGCAGCTCGCGGGGTATTTCAGCCAGTCCAAGAAGTGCGTTCACCCGTCCGAACCGCTGGATATGGAACCCGCTGGAACGAAGCTTGTGACGGAGTTCGCCGGATGCGTACTTGTGAAAGTTGTAGGTGGCGTCGTCAGGCGTGTATGGGAGCGACTGGGCATTGGTTCGGATGAACAGCGTCCCGCCCGGGCGCAGGACGCGGTGGATTTCGAGCAAGGCACGCGTGTCGCCACCTTCCAGGGGGAGATGTTGCAGGACGTCGTACGTGAGAACGAGATCGAAGGATGCCGTTGCGAACGGGAGGTCGGTGGCGCTCGCCTCGAGAACCCGTTCTCCGGCGGAACGGGCTGCCGCGAGCCCCTCGGGCGAAACGTCGATTCCCAGGGTGTTCCACTTCGGGTGCAGCGCCCGGAACCACGCCAGCGACTGCCCTGATCCACATCCGACGTCCAGCATCGTCCCCTGCTCGCTGAGCGGAACGTGTGCGAGGACACGAGCCGCGATATCCCGCATGGCCGCGTTCCACCACGAGGCGGCTTCCAGTGCCGACATTCTGGCGTAGTACTCCGGCGCGAATATCCGGGGTGCGTTCATGCTGCCATGGCTCCGGGATGGAGCTCCGTCTGGCGCGGTTTCGTCCCGGCGGTCGCCACCTCCGGTCTCAGTGGCCTGGAACCCTTCACGGCGGGATCCCTTGGCGATTCGTCGTCGTGCGGTCTGTTCACGCCAGTCCTCTGAGGTAGGTCCAGACACGGATGTTGTCCCGTGTCTCCGAAGGGGAAATGGGTGACGGGCCCGCACCGCGTGCAGCGCGGTGAAACGCGGCCACCAGGGACCGGAGGCCGGGATATGCCGGTTCGCGTCTGGCGGCACGACGACCGAGGTTGAGTGCGGCACCGATGCCTTGGCGTGCGGCAACGCGAAATGGTCGCAGAACCTTGGCGACCGTGGTTAGCGGCGCGCTGTCCACGACGGCGAATCCGTGGAAGAGGTCCACGAATGTGGTATCCTGTTCGCCGATGAGGCGGAGCTCGTTCAGCGGAGGTCTCCCCCGCATGGAGATGCGCCCCACGGCGCCGAGTTCTCCCAGGACGGCGGTGACCAGGAGTTCGCCCGGTGCGGTGCGTTTGAGGTGCCAGTCGCCGTCGACGATACGGACGGAGCTGAAGAAGGCGCAGAGCGACAGAAAGTGCGGCAGGATTCCGAGGGCGACGTCGTCGTACTGATTCGGTGCGGCACCGGATGAGCTGACCGCGAACTCCAGTTGGCGGAGCGTCCCCATACTCCGTAGCCTTGCACGCGCTTGTTGCACGGCGGGTTGGAAGGGAAACTGGTGAACGGGAACCGCCAGTCGGCCGCCTACGTCGGCCAGGGTAAGAATGCTTTCTGCGTCAGCGACGGATGGCGCGAAGGGCTTTTCCACGAGAACGTGGCGGCCAGCGCTGAGGGCATCCAGTGCGAGCGCGGTTCGGGTCTCCAGTGGTGTGCAGAGGTGGATGACGCTGGCGTCACAGGAATCGAGGGCTTCTCTGAGTTCCGAGAAGGCCCTCGCTCCGCGATGGCGTTCCGCAAGTTTCGTCCGTCGGCCGGCATCGTGATCCACCACGGCGGCCACCCGGCCGCCGGCGTGGACCACGGTGTGGGCGTGCCACCGGCCCATGAGGCCTGCTCCCACGATGATCGCGTCGCCGGCACCCTGATCGTCAGGCATGTCAGGTACGGTCGACGAGGCCCAGTTCCAGGGCGGTGGTGGCGATGGCCGAGTGGAGCGGCATGGGTTCGAACCCCAGCAGGCGTCGGGCCTTGTCTATGGATACGCTTCGGTCGGACGTTGCCCGCAGGATGGCCGGTAGCCGGGGTTGCCAGGGTTTGCGTCCGATCGCGTCTCCGATGAGCGCTATGAGGTCCTCGAAGGGCAGGGCGCGGTCACCTCCGATGTTCAGGATTTCTCCCTGTGCGCCCTCTTGACTGACTGCGAGGAGGACCGCCTGAACCACATCGTTGACGTGGACCGGATGCACGATCACCCGGCGAAGTCCGTGCGCCCAGATCCACCGGCGAGCTACGTCATGAAAAAGGCGGCTGGTCTCGGTGCGGTCGCTTCCGAGGATCCCCGTCGATCGGAGGATCGTCCATCTGACCGCGGAATCATCGAGTTCCCGCTGCATTCGCTGCTCGGCTGACAGCTTGGACATGCTGTAGTTATCGTCCGGATTCGGAGTGCTGTCTTCGTCGCGTGGAGTCTCGGTTCTCCGGCCACCGTAGACTCCCGCCGTGCTGACGAGAATGAAATGTCGTACTCCTGCGGTTCGGGCAGCGCGTGCCAGGGTGACCGTTCCCTCGACGTTGGTGTGGTCGTAGTCCGCCTTGGTTGCCACGGAAGATGGCAGGAGGGCTGCGGTGTGCACCACGGTTCGGATTCCCTGGAGTGCGGGCTCGACCGAACGGGTGACAGTAATGTCGGCCCGATACCAGCCATGGGAGGAAACGAGTTCTGGTGGTGCACTCCCTCGCGCGAGAGCGCGCACCGGGAGATCAAGCTGAAGGCAGCGGGTGATCAGATGGCGTCCCAGGAGACCCGATCCGCCGGTTACGAGGATCACGGCAGAGCGCTCGCGGCGCGCTTCTCCCGCGTGTGATCGGCAACTGTCGCGGCACCCCGTCGAGTATCCGGCATCGATGCTTTCAACAGGGCGGCGCCTCCATGGAAAACCAACTGTCCCATTGGTCGCGTGAGGAGGTCCAGAGAGCGTTTTGCCAGGCGATAGGCACCATCGCGACGCAAGTCGTTCTTGAGGATGCCCCGACGGTTGATGAAGTTCCGCTGCAGAATCTGGGCGAATCGGTGCAGGCGGTGGACCTGGGCTGGTGTGAGGTTCTCATTCCCGATCGATCCGTCGTGGGCGCTGATGATGCGATAGTGATCTGAAGCGATGAATCCCTGCTCGACTGCCCAGTCATGGAGTCGGGTACCGATGAACGGTGTCGCAACTGTGAACTGGGTCCAGCTCGCGTCGAGGCGCAGCGCAAACCGGATCGATCCGAGTATGGTGTCGAGAGTGTCGCCCGGCAGACCGACGACGAAGAAGGCAAAGGTCGCGATTCCATTCCGGCGGAAGAGCTGCATCGTGTCGATGAACTGTTCCTCGGTGATGGGCTTGCGTTCGACGTTCTTCTGGACCTGAGGGTCGCTGCTCTCGACGCCGAAGTTCACGCCCACGCACCCGGCGCGTGCCATGATCTCTATTGTGGGCTCATCGAGGCAATCGATTCGGGTTTCGCAGCGCCATTGAACCTTCACGCCCCTTCGGATGATATCCTCGCAAATGGCGTGAACCCTCTTCTTGTTGGCGGAGAAAAGAGGATCGCGAAAGATCACGTACTCCACTTTCAGGTCACGAACGAGGTGCTCCAGTTCGTCGACCACGTTTCCTGCGGATCGATTTCGCCAGACGAGGCCCTGGCCAACCGGATAGGGACAGTAGTTGCAGCCAAATGGGCAACCCCGGGAGCTGAGCATCGGCAGGAAGCGCAGAGTGCCTGCAGCCGCTGACTTGGGTATTACGTAGCGGTCTATTGGCATCAGGTCCCAGCGGGGGAACGGCAGAGCATCCAGGTTCCTTTCGAACTTCCGCTCGGGGTTCTCGTGCCACCCCGAAGGATCCCGCCATACGAGGCCAGGTACCTTCGATGGCTCTGTACCGCCGAGGAGTTCGAGGACCGGGCCGTCCGGCTCGCCAATGATGGCGAAGTCAGGCGCTCCGTGTTCCTTTACCCGCCACAGCATTGGTTTGACGACTGGTCCGTAGAGTACAATCGCGCCCGGTGCCATACGCGAACGGATCTCGCGACAGGTATCCAGATCCCAGTCGATGGTGGGCAGCGAAGTACGTACCACGACGAGAGTGTCGGCTGCGTTGTCGCGGGCCGTCAGGTTCCGGCAGAGTGCTTCGAGCGACAGGTCGAGAGCGCCAGCCTCGATGATTCCGACGGACATTCCGGCCGCGGTGAGCGATGCGGCGAGGTACGGAAGATCCAGTGGCGGAAATGGCGGCGCCCCCGCCGGGTAGAGTTGTCCGAATCCACCCATCGAGTCCTTGTTGGATACCTTTCCCGGTGGGTTCGGGGGGTTAACAAGGATCGTGTGGGTGAATTTCATCGTACCTTTGTTGGCGTTGCGTCGCGTGTCTCAGGGCGTCTTCAATAGACTCTGTGAACGCGACGGGAGCAACTTCCGTGCCCCTGATATCCGCTGCGTGAACCGTCGAAACGTGATTTGATCAGAGCTCTCCGGCCTTGGTACTCCCGTCACCAGAGTTCATCCGAAAGGTACCCATGTTCCACGGCTGGATGTGCCCCCCGGGCGACCGGTCGGGCCCGAGCAGCAAGGCCGGGGTTTGCGAGAAGTCACACACCCGTGGCGTCTTCGCTGACTGATGCTTCGGACCCTCGTCTCCATAGGTGCGATTCAGGTCATCACCATGCTGGTGATGCTGGTTCGGGCGAAGACCCTCGCGGTAACGCAGGGTCCTGAGTTTGTAGGCGTCATCGGAGTCATCGACAAACTTGTGGCAGTGATCGTCCAGACGACGTCGCTTTCACTCCCCTTCGCCGCGCTGAAGTTTCTTCCTGAAGTTTGGGAGAAGTCACCCGCATCGTATGCGTCGCTATACCGTACGATGCGCAACGTGGCAACGGGCATCGCCCTCATGGCCGCGTGTCTGGCTCTCGCCGTCACTGTGGCAAGACCGGAATTGTGGGGACGGGAGCTGTTGCCATACCGGGTGCCGCTGGCCATGGCCATGCTCGGCATCCCGGTCGTTGGTCTCGTACCGCTGTTGCAGAACGCCCTCGCGGGACGGCTGGAGCAGCACCGCGCCATGGCGGTCTCATTCTTCAATGCAGTCATTCTGGCGCTTGCGGTTGCTGGCGCATGGTGGGGAGGGATGACCGGCTACTATGCCGCCTATCTCGTCGGTGGCATCTGCCTCATCGTCGGGGCCGGGAAGATGGTGACAAGCGGGCTTCCCGCTGCTGTGCCGCAATCACGGAAAGGCCCCTTCGGCCTGGATGCCGGTATCTGGCGGTTCGGTGGATATCTCCTGATCCTCACGTTCCTTTCGCCATATGCAGCACTTTTCGTGCAGTACGGACTGATGGGTTCCCACGGCGTGCAGGCAGCAGGATGGATGCAGGCTGCAATGGGAGTAGGACTTTCAGTACGCGCGGTACTGGGATCCGCCCATCCGGTATTCCTGACACCCTACGTGAACCGGGGAGGCACACCAGCCGACAGAATGCGCTGGGCGAACGACTTCCATCTGCTGTTCTGCCTTCTGGCGGGTATTGCGGTACCGCCGCTTCTGTTCTTTCCCGGGCTCGCCATCCGGCTGCTGTACGCTGACAGCTTTGCGCCGGCGGCTGCCTTCCTGGTGATCTTCGTGGGTGCGGAAGTCCTGTCACTTATAGCAGGTACATATCAGGCACTTGTCATTGCGCTGGATCGGATGCGCGTCCACGTGATCAACAACCTCATTGCCCAGATACTGGTGGTGGCCCTGGCTGCCTGGCTCGTTCGTCCGCTGGGGATTCTGGGGGCCGGGCTGGCGGGCCTGGCGGCACCTGCATGGCTCCTTCTCGTGACTCTGGTCTTCCTGGCCCGCGGTTATGGCCTCCGGCTGCCGCCGTGTGCGGTGATACGAGGTGCATGGCTGCTTCTGGGAATTGCAGCATCCGGCCTCGTGGGCGTCGCGACGCGCGATGCACCGGGCCGCCTCCTGCTGATCAAGGCCGGCGTCTATGCGCTGATCGTGTTCGGGTTCTGGGTCACGCTAACCGCTGAGGAGCGCGGCAAGGCGCGTGCGCTCATCGTCCGTTTCAGGGGGACGTGGTGACCGCACTCAGTCTCACCGAGGATGTTCTCCCGCTGCTCCGGTGCCCCCGCTGTCGCGCGCCGGTGGTTCGCGTTGGTGACGCGTTCGTGTGTCAACCCGAAGGCCACCGATGGCCCATTGTTCTCGGGATTCCGGATTTTAGACTGATCGAGGACCCCCTCATTCCCCTGGCGGACGACTATCGCAAGGGTGAACACCTTGCGGCGGAGGCGCAACACCGGAGCTTCGCGGACCTGGTGGCATACTACTGGACGCTGCCAACATATCCTCCCACGCCGCCGGATCTCATCGCCCGCTTTGTACATCACGTCCAGAGTGACGACCGCCGCATTGCTGACTACCTGCCTGTACTGGGGTCAGGTGGAAGGTTCATCGATGTCGGATGCGGTGCTGGTGTACTCGTGAGGGAGATGGCGCCACACAGTTCACTGTCGGTCGGTGTCGATGTCGGATTCCGCTGGCTCGTCGTGGCGCGTCGGGGGCTGGAAGAGTCCGGCCGACCGGTAAACATCATCTGCGCCAACGCGGAACATCTTCCCTTGGCTGACTCGTCGTTTTCGTCCATTGCGACGGTGGCTCTGCTGGAGCACGTACCCGACGCGGAACAGGTGCTGTCCGAGTGTGCGCGCATAGCCACGCCTGGTGGCCGGCTGTTCGTAAGTACCTCGAATCGTTTCTCCCTGGCACCCGAGCCACATGTCAGGGTCTGGGGTGTGGGGTTTCTGCCGCGTCGATGGATGCCCGCCTACGTGCGCTGGCGACGGGGAATGGCGTACGAGAAGAAGCGCCTCCTTTCGGCTGGCGAACTCCGGCGCACGGCGAGCCGAGCCGGCTACAAGCAGATCAGATTCCGCATTCCCGCGGTTACGAAGGCGGATCTTGCCTCGCTGGGACGTGTCGAGAGAATTGCGGCTCATGGATGGGGCCTTGCACGCCGTATCCCCGTTCTTGGCGGACTGCTGACGCGCATCTTCCCGGTTTTGCAGGCCACGGCGATAAGGCAATCGGATCGGAAATGATACTCGGCGTCAACGGGATCCGGCTGGTGCGCGATCGCTCTGGGGTGGCACGCTGCATCGAGGCATTCCTGCGGAACCTCGATCGGCTGGAGCATCCCTTCACCGAGGTCCGGGTTTATTCACCACTTCGGCTCGGACCCGACATAGTATTGCCTGGATGCGGGCGCAACGTCGTGCTACCATCGCGTCTGCCTCCGGGTCTCTGGGAACAGATTACGCTGCCGCGTGGTCATGGCCGCGCTGGCGTGCTCTTCTGTCCCAGCTACATTCAACCGCTGTTTCCCGGGTGTCTCACGCTCACGGTCCATCACGGTTCGTATGAGGGGTATCCCCAGGCGTTCGACTGGTGGACCTTGAACAAGGCGCGCGTCATGTACGCTGCCAGCGCCTGGCGTGCTACGGTGATCACCACGGTAAGCGAATACAGTCGGCGGGACATGGCACGATTCTACCGTATCCCACCCGAGCGCGTACAGGTCATTCCTGAAGGCGTGGACACGGACCTCTTTCGACCCGAGAGTGACGGGGCGCGGCTGGCACGCTGGAGAATGGAAAGGCTGGGAGGCGACGAGCCGTTCATTGCATACGTCGGGAAGCCTACGGAGCGACGGAACCTCTCGGATCTTCTTAGGGCCTATGCCCGTCTGAGGACCGAGGACCGTATTCCCCACCGCTTCGTCATCGCCGGTGCTGCATTGCCTGGCACCTCGCCGTTCAGGACCGTGGTCGAAGAGCTGGGGATCGGGGACGACGTGTCGGTCATCGGTCATCTCTCGCACGATGAACTTCCCCTGCTTTACAACGCGTCGGCGATGCTCGTCTATCCATCGTCATACGAAGGATTCGGAATGCCCGTTCTGGAAGCCATGGCGTGTGGTACGCCGGTGATCGCCCTGGACAACACTGCCTTCCCCGAGTTCGCTGGGGGGGTCGCGCTGCTCCTGCCGGATGCGCGGGTCAGCACTCTGGCTGATGGGATTCGTCGCGTACTTGGTGACGATGCGCTCCGTGCGCAAATGGCGATGGATGGACCTGTACGTGCCGCTCGCTACGATTGGCGCATCGTGAGTCAGCGCTACCTCGATCTGTTGATAGCCCTTGCTCATGGAAGAAAGGGAGTCCGATGAGGCGGATCGCACTGATTGGCCTTGGGGCGGCTGCTCGCAATATTCACTTGCCCGCGTATCGCATGCTCAGGCAGCGCGTTCAGGTGGTGGGCGGAAGCGACCCCGACAGGGGCGCGCGGGATGCGGCAGCCCGCATGGGCGTTGCGACCTTTGCTGACGCGGGTGAGATGCTGGAGCGCAGCAGGCCGGATCTGGTCGCGGTGTGCACCCCTCCAGCGCTCCATCGCGAGCATGTCGAGCTGTCTCTGGCCGCCGGTTGCGATGTCTTCTGCGAAAAGCCACTGGCTGAATCGCTGGCGGATGCAGATGCCATGGTCAGTGCAGCGCGGGCGGCGGGCAGGAAGGTTGTGGTCAACAATGAATTTCCCGCCATGCGCATCCACCGGGCGGCGAAGTCCATGATCGACACCGCGGAGTTCGGACGACTCCTTTACATGCACGGTTGGCATACGAACCGCCCAACCGCGGCCACGGAGGCGGGGTGGCGCAGCAGCATGTCTCGACGACTTGGGCTGGAGTTTGGAATCCACGTTTTCGATCTGGTGCGCTACCTCTTCGATACGAGTCCGGTTCGCGTGCTGGCCCATCACCCCAAGGTCGGTGGGACCGTTGGGTTCGAGGCAGTTCAATGGGTGTCCATGGAGTTTGCTGATGGGCGGGGTGCCTCGTTCATCCTGGATCGGTTGAGCAGGGGGCGCGAGCGCTACCTCGATCTTCGGCTGGATGGGGAGCGTGCCGTGGTGCATACCTCCATTGGAGGCCATCTGAGCGCGTCCGTTGGCGTTCGGACGCGCACGCGACGACCCTACGCGGAACTTCGCGTGGCTGGAGGCGGTCGCGCCGTGCTGCAAAGCGGAGACCGTGCACGGGTCCTGGCAGTGGATGGCAGGAACCTTTTCTCCAACGCCACCGCTGCTCATTTTGCTGCCTTTCTGGATGCGTTGGACCATGGAACCGTTCCACCAGCAACTGCTGATTACAATCGAGAATCGCTTGCCCTGGTGTTTGCCGCGGAGCGCGCAGCCGGCCTGGGGCAGGCCGTCTTGCTCACCGACTTCGATTCCCCGAAAATCTGACTTGTGAATGGAACAGCCAGTCGTGCTTTCCGTGGTCGTTGCCTCGTGGACTGCGCCAGCGGCGCTGGCAGAGTGCCTCGAATCCTTGCGGGGACAGCTTCGCGTTGGGAACGATGAAATCGTCGTTGCACGTAATTTCGATGCTGGACCATTTCCCCCGGACGTGGTGGATGTGTTCGTGGGAAGGGGTGTGTCCGTGCCCCGTCTCCGCGCGGCCGGGTTCCAGGTCGCCCGTGGCCGCATCGTGGCGTTCATCGAGGACCACTCCACCGCGACACCGGGGTGGCGGGATGCCGTTGTCGAGGTACAATCGACGGGTTCACACGTCGCCACGGGTCCGGTGGCGCCTGTCGCAAACGGCTCGGCGCTCTCGGACGCAATCTATCTTCAGGACTATGCCCGATTTGCTCCGCCAATCGATGCGGGGAAACCGACCAGTCTGTCGGGTGCAAACATGTTCTTCGACCGAAACTGGCTGGTGGAGGCCGGCCTGGTGCATGAGGATGGCGTTCATGAGGCGAGGATAGTGCGTTCGCTGAGGGCCGCTGGTGACGGCGTGGCCGTTGCCCCGGATGCAATCATCGCGGTGCACAGACGGGAGCGTCCCGCGCAGGCCCTGAGTCTTGCCTTCAACCTCGCGAGAGGGTTCTCCGCGGACCGTGCCGACGACGAGAGGACCACGGTACGCGTTCTGAGGGCCCTGGCATTCCCTCTTGTGGCCGGCCTGCTTCTGGCTCGTACTCTTGCCATTCCGGAAGCACGTAGCATCCTTGGAAGGCGTGTCCTGAGGGCTCTCCCATGGTTGATGGCGTTGAACATGGTGTGGGCACTCGGTGAAGCAGCGGGTGCCATCGCCGGCGCGGGGACCTCGCACGCAAAGTGGCGCTGATGCAGGCGGCACGGTACTTGCTCTCCAAGGATGCTTATCCACGTTCTCGGACGGATTCGAGGTACAGTTGACAGATAATGGCTCGCGAATAACCCGGCACGTCCGACTCACGGCAAGCGCTCTGCGCCATCGGGCGCACCAGACGCCACCGCTGCTGATCGTGTTCATCAACTCGATCTGCAACCTTACCTGCGAGCATTGCTTCTACTGGCGCAATCTGAACCAACGAAACGATCTCACATACGAAGAGTTCGAACGCCTGTCGCTGGAACTCGACGAGATCGAAATCCTCAACCTGTCCGGTGGTGAACCCTTCATCCGCAAGGACTTCTCTGGTATCTGTTCGCTGTTCGTACGCAACAACAAGGCGAAGCAGATCTATGTACCGACCAATGGATACTTCACGGACAAGACCGAGAAGGCGATCCGGGAGGTCCTGGAGCTCCGCGAACTGCAGCTCTTCGTGGTCGAGCTCTCGCTTGACGGAATGCCGCAGTACCACAATCGGCTGAGAGGGAACCCGAAGTCATTCGAGCATGCCATGGAGACGTACGGGATGCTGGCGCGTCTCCAGGCGGAGGATCCGCGGCTTCGGATCCACTCGAATACAGTGGCGATCAGCGAAAACATGGACGAGATCCACCAACTTGCCGTCTACCTTCACGACAATTGTCCCCGGATGGAACATCAGAATCTTGCGGTCATCCGCGGTGATCGAAAGAACCCGTCTCTGACCGGCCCGGCAATCGAAGCCTACGCGGACCTGTACCGTCACATCCGGAACGTCTGGGCGGACCGTGAGGTGGACCGTTTTGGGGCCAGTGTTGATCCGATGCTGCAGTGGGCCAAGGTGCAGACCATGCGCGAAAAGCGCCAGGTGATTCCCTGCAAAGCGGGGATATTGTCCGGCGTGATATATGCGAATGGAGACGTGTCCGTCTGCGAGACCCACAAGCCCCTGGGTAACCTGCGTGACAAGTCGTTCTTCGAAATCTGGGACTCTGCCGAGGCAGAGGAGCTGCGCGCCCAGGTGGCGGCGAAGCAGTGCTATTGCACGACCGAGGTCTTCATGTGGCCCAGCATCGTCTTTCAGCCGGTGCAGCTTGCCCGCGCCTGGGTCGGCGCCCGGAGCAGCTGGGGGCCACTGAAATGAGCTTCTGGCGCGGTCGCAAGGTCCTGGTGACGGGTGGCGCCTCTTTCATCGGATCTCACCTGGTTGACGCCTTGCTGGAGCGGGGTGCCAGCGTCCGTGTTGTCGACAATCTGTCCAGCGGCACAAGGGAGAACCTCAAGGCTCCTCTCGAGGCGGGCACGATCGACTTCGTCGAGGCCGACCTGCTCGACCCGGGAGTCGCCGAGACGGCTGTGGAGGGAATGTCGCATGTCTTCCATCTGGCGGCGAATCATGGCGGACGGGGATACATCGACTTGCATCAGGCGGCATGTGCCACGAATTTCGCACTCGACGGACTGATGATCCGGGCGGCGCACCGTGGGGGAGTGGAGAAGTTCACGTTCGCGTCATCAGGCTGTGTATACCCTGAGCACCTCCAACAGAATCCGGATGAGGTGCTGTATCTGACGGAAGACCTGGTACGCCCTCCATTTGCCGCGGACAATCTGTATGGCTGGGCCAAGCTCATGTGTGAACTTGCCCTGCGTGCATACCATGAGGATTACGGCTTCAAGTGTGCCTCGCTGAGATACTTCACGGCGTACGGCGAACGCTGTCTCGAGAACCATGCCGTGATCGCCATGATAGCCCGAGCGTTCGTGGGACAGGATCCTTTCATCGTGTGGGGCACAGGTGAGCAGATCCGCAACTGGACGTACGTCAGCGACATCGTGGAAGGTACGATTCTCGCTGCGGAAAGGATCGATGACGGCACTGCGGTGAACCTTGGTACCATGGAGCGGACACGCGTGATTGACGCGGCCCGGATGATACTGGAGCGGACCGGTGTAAAGAGCCGGCTGCAACCAGATCCGTCCAAACCTACCGGACCATACAACCGCGTCTGCGACAACTCACTGACGCGACGGCTGCTGGGCTGGTCCCCGAAGGTGTCGTTTTCCGAAGGCCTGGATCGTACGATCGCGTGGTATTTCAGAACCAAGGAGCGTGAACGGATAGCGGGCAGTCTGGAGCGTCTGCTGACGGAACGCTGACCCGACGACTCTGCAGCACATCGGTGCTCCGTATCCGACCGGGCCTACCGGCCGGTTCGTTGCAGCGCGCCAGTCACCTCACCCAGCGACCAGGACGCAAGAAGCAGCAATAGCATGGGAACGGTGCGCGCAAAAGCGGGTCGCGCAGTGGGGTGAACGGCGCGTCGGATCCGCAACGTGAGAACGGGCAGAGCAAGGGAGGAACCCGCGGCTGCCCGAACCCGTGCGGCCATGCCCGAGTCACGAAGGCGTGAGCGCGCATGACTCCTTCCATGCGCAAATCGCTCCGCGCACGCCCGGATGAGCGCCGAATCGAGTCTTACCCTGACCAGTGCATCAGGTCGAAGCGTGAAGTCCGCACCTCCAGCTCGCAGCACTGTGTGAGCACCCGGCTCATCCTCGCCGCGCGCGTAGGCGTCCCCGGCCAAGGATGCGACCGAACAATGGTATGCGACGTTGGCGGCAGCGATGTGTGGCGTTCCATCAGGGAGGAGCACCTCATGGGTTGCGCCATAGATGCCGTACTCCGCGAGGAAGAGTGCCCGTCCCCACAATGAGCCGGGACGGGCGTTCGTGACCGCCCCCCCGACCACTGCGGCTCCTGCGGGTGGGTTCGCTGAGAGCCTTGCCAGCCAGTCGGGATCAGGAATGGCGGGAGTCTCACTCATGGCAACCCAGATGGCTGTACCCTGGGAGAGTGCTTCGGCTATCCCGAGAGAGCGGCGTACATGCACGCCGGTGACGACCGGTACAGACACATGTCGTTCCCTGGGAATCGATCCATCTGGAGCGGAGGCCTCATCGTGGACGACGATGAGATCGCAGTCCGCGGTCAGGCACTGTGGTCGGACGGCCGCGAGGCACGCCGCCAGATCCTTCGTTCGCGGCGCGCCCGTGATCACCACCGCCCAGTCGCGACGCGGGGTCACTTCCGGGCGGTCAGTGCGCCTGCCATTTCGCCTGCGGCCCACGCCGTCACCAGCAGCAGAAGCTGTGGCAGGCTCCGGCCAAGGGCCCGCCGTGCCTCCGCATTGACTGGTATTCGACGTCGCAAGCGAGCCAGCATGACCACGGGTACCAGTGGTGCCGCGAGCGCGACGCGCCATCGTGACTCTCCGAAGGCAGCCACCCGTGTCGCTCCGAACTGTCGCGCGTGCCGGAATCGCTGGCGGAGAAGCGATCCCAGCGTTACTGGGCCGACAAAGGTCACGACCACGTCCGGGTGGAAGACGAGCTTCCGCCCCTGCGAGGCAAAGCGACGATGGAACTCCACCTCCCAGACACCGGCGGCAAGGATATCCGGTTCAGCCATGAGGGCCGCAGTTTCATAACCGGCGTTGTCGCCGGCGACGTCGCTGACTTCACACCTGGCGTGATGGGTACCCGGAAGGAATGCGGAGAACCGGATCAACCACGCTGCTGCGGTGGTGCGATCGGCTCCTGGTCCGAGATGGATCGGGCCTCCGATTCCCACCGCACCCCGGCGGATCTCGTCCACGAGGAGACGGCCCCAGCCGGGATGGGCACGCATCTGGTCGGTTGTCAGGCCGACCACGGCGCCGGAAGCTTCGCGAACACCGAGTCCCCACCGCTCCGGTGTCAGGATCGTCCTGGGACAGTTGATGCTGCGAAGTGGGAACCCGGTCGACGGCTCGACGGGGTTGGTTCCCACGAGGATCAACTCCGTGGGAATGCCTTTGCAGGCATCCTCCAGAGCGCGAACGGCGGCTTCAACCGATCCGCTGTCACCGACGCAGGCCATGACGACCGACAGCTCCACCTGGCTCATCCCGGACCCGGTTTGCCGTCGATGACACCGCGGTAGATGGTCATTGCCCTCTGCCGCCAGGCTCCGCTTCCGAAACGCGCCAAGATCCGGGACCGCATGGTGGCGGAATCGAACCGGTGGCGTTCCTCCAGTACCTGGAGCAGGCCCGCGGCGACAGCAGCCGGATCACCCGTCGGGACCAGCACGCCGTCATCCTGAGTGACGAACTCCTCCGGCCCCCCGCACCGCGTGACGACGAGTGGTGTCCCACAGGCAAGGGACTCGGCTGCCACCGAGCAGAAGGTCTCTCGCCGGTCGGATGTGACGGCAACGACCGCCGCGCGACGCATCGCCGCGGCAACCCCGGCTGGAGAAGCTCCCCGAACCACGGTGACCGCGTCCTGAAGGCCAAGTTCGACTATCAGGTCATCCATTGCCCTTCTGTCACGCGCGTAGGCATGGAATGCCGCCGACGAGAGGATGCGGAGGCGCAGCGCCGGGCGCCGTTGTCGTGCCATGGCAAATCCCCTAAGGAGAACATCGGGTCGTTTGACCTGCCGGACGAGTCCCACGAACAGCACCTCATCGGGATCGTATGGCTCCGCAGCCATCGAGAAGACACTGTCATCAACCACATTGGGCAGCACTGCGGTGGGCACGCGCCCGTCGAGGAACCGGTCGACGTCGGCACGCAGGAACTCCGAAACACAGGTCACCAGCCTGATATCGGCGAGCGCGTGGTGCACCGACCGGCGCTGACGACCGTTGGTCACGAGCCATGGTGTCCAGAACGCATGTTCGGTCGTGATGACGGGGATGCCTAACGCCTGGCCGATGGAGGATGCGACGACACCATCGGGATAGATGAAGTGGGCATGTACGATGTCAAATGGTGATTCGGCGTGACGCAGCCTGGCGAGTCGTACGATGCGGTTGCGCGCCAGTCCGGCGTCGAGGGAGTGGGTGAGGTATTCGACGGAACCAGGTACCCTCGGGGCGTGGATGACCAAACCACGTCGGATTTCGTGAACCGGAACGTCCCTGAAGCGGGCGAAACGGCGCCAGGGCAGGAACGGTGGTATCCAGGGCGTGGGTACGATGACCTCCGTCGTCCCTTCAGGTGCCAGCGCATCGCACATGCGCTCGACCCAGAGCCCACGTTGCGGCGCCGCGGACGTTGGGAAATTCCACGAGAGGACGAGGACCCGGAGGTGAGAGGTGCGTGGGGCGCTTTCAGGCACGTTCAGTCTGGGTCGCGCCCTGAGGATGATCGAAGGAACCGTGCGGTTGCTCTCCGCAGGCATCCTCCCGGATGATGTTGCAGAGCCGATCCACGAAGGTCCCGTGTCGGAATCGCGTGAAGGCAGGGGAGGCGAGGAATGCCCGGGCGGCGTCACGGTACTCCTGCCATGTCCTGTCATCCATGGAGTGGAGATACCGCCTCAGGTCTTCAAAGCCGGAGAAGTTCCTGAAGTCAATGAACGCCTGTGTCGGGACCCAATCCTGGATATCCGGCGCTCCCCAGTAAACCGGCACGGTTCCGGCAAAGAAGCAGTCGAAAATCTTCTCGGTAACCCATCCTCTGAGGATGCTGTTCTCGAAGCAGATAGCGAAGCGATACCGGGAGATGGTATCGGACTTGGATTGAGCGGGGCCACGTGACGCGGCAGCGACCGCACGATAGAGCGGATCCGGCAGCCAGTGCTGGCGCCATTCCCAGAACCGGGACGCCGCCCGCCGCAGTGCATATGGCGTGGCTGTCTTGCCCACCCGCATGGGTGCACGATCCCAGTTCCGACCGTACAGGTCGATTTCTCCGAAGGCATGAAAGAAGCGCACCGCTTCCAGGCGCGCGGTATAGAGTTCGTCACGGTAGAGTCGGGGCAGCTTGTTGGCATTCATCAGAACAAGGAAGCCATCGCGCTTTCTTTCCCACAGGCGTTCGTGGACCGAATCGAACGACTGCGGCCACCAGAATCTCTCGACCGTCACCGGCTGTCCGGTGAAGGGGAGGAGGCTGGGCGTGTCGCTCCATGACAGCACGCGCCTGAAGCATCTGGCTAGTTCAGGCAGGGCACGGTACATACGCGGCTCGACGACGGGACACTCGATGGACACGAACGCCGAGAGGGTGATATCCCGGCGCCTCGCCAACGTCCGATACCGACGTAAGCCGAGCGAGATCAGACGGTCAGGCACCCCGAACGAGATGAGCAGGCGGCGTCCGGGCTCCTCCGCGTGCGGAATGGCATCCGCGGTGTGCACCCGAAAGCCAAGTTCCGTCAGCCGCTGCCTCAGGACAATGAAGGGTGTGAGGATGTTGTCGCCGAGGAACTGATTGCCCTCAGCCTCGAACAGTCGGTCACCGTAGTGATGCGGTGTCGTCGGATCGAGGTAGACTTCCGGGATCGTCATGCAGCAGCCCGCCCACTCTTTCGCGACCCGTCACGGTCGAACGGGGAGCGCTTCGCGTGCCAGCGGCGATGCATCCACGCGGCCACGCCGGAGCTGCGTGGCAGCGAGAGGAGTACGCCTAGTCCCGCCGCGATCAGGAGGAGTCTGGTTCGTTGCACGCGCGACGATGCAATGATTCGACGCACCGAGGCCTTGTGGAGTGCTTCCCGGCCTTCACGTCTCTCGCCCCGGATATAGTGGGTGATCGCGGCCATCAGACGATCCTCGGCGCGGTGTGCCTCGAAATGGCGACGGGCCGCTGGAGTGACGTGGCGGGCGTCTTCCGATGCAAGACGCTCGTCCATTATCCGGAAGTAGCGTTCCGGTTCCGTTCGGAGGAGGTTGTACTGCTGCGACAGATTGCCGTGAAAATGGCGGTATCGCATCAGCGGTCGGCCAAGTACAGCAACCCTGGAAATGCGCGAGATGCGCACCCACATGTCCAGGTCAGCCGCGATCCCGTAGCGCGATTCGTCGTATGCTCCGACCTTTCGGTAGATCGCCGCGCGGACCATTGCACTGGGTCCCACGAAGATGCGGTTCTTGTGCGTCAGAAGCGCGTTGAGGACCTGAGGGTAGTCGAGGGGCGCGCCTGGTGGAATCTCCCGGGGGAGTCGCATCCGGCCGTACTCCCGGCCTTCGGCGTCGATGAAGCGATCGGTGGTGAACACTGCGCCGACCTCCGGATGTGCGCGGAGGAAGTGCACCTCTTCTTCGATGATGGTGGGCAGGTATTCGTCATCCGAGTGGAAGATGCACACGTACTCGCCCCTGGCGAGTGCCAACCCGGCATTGACATTGCCGAACTGACCCAGGTTACGGGTTTGGCGTATCACCCGGACTGCCGGTGCGTAGTCCGCTGCGATATCGGCTGACCCGTCGGTGGAATGGTCGTCCAGCAGGATGATTTCCAGGTTGGTGTAGCTCTGAGAGACGATGGAATCGAGCGCCTGCCGCAGGAAGCGTGCGCTGTTGAAGCAGGGAACCAGCACCGTTACCAGTGGCAGGGAATGCGCCTCGACGCCGACTGGCGGTGTTGCGTCATCGGCCACCTTCTCCGGGCCAGTCGCCTCAGGCATGATCACACCCTGGATCACTCATTTGCGAAGGACATCGACTCAGCGTGAATGTGCAGGAGTGGCATTGTGACATGCTCAGGGGCAGCCCGTTCTCGGGACCCCCGCGGCGACCATGGGTAGACGATTGGTGCATCCTGAAGGAAAGGTGTTGCCAATGAGATTGGGGAGTCTGGGGGACGCCCACCAGTCCCGGGATCCGTCCCAATGGGACGACCCAGACGAAGGTCACTCGGGGATGGCCCCCACAGCGCTGGCCACACCCTGCGGCCGCCCGTACATTCGCGCCTGACCACGACGGCATGGAGCCGCCGCTGCCAGCACAACTCCGGTGACAGCATCCCGAACCATCCGCGTCGGCATCCTGGGCGCCGGCGCCTGGGCCAACCACGCACACCTCCCCGGTTATCGGCGTGACCCGCGCTGCAGGGTCGTCGCCATCGCCGACCCGGATCGGGCCCTCGCGGAACGTGCATCTCGCGATTTCGACATCCCCGTCGTGGCTCATGACCACACGGAACTCGTCAACCGCGACGACATCGATCTGATCGACGTCTGCACACCGAGTGCCACACACCTGGAATTGAGCCTGGCCGCTCTGGAAGGCGGCAAGCACGTGCTGTGCGAAAAACCCGTGGCCTTCGACTTCCGGGACACCGACAGGGCCCATGCGCTCGCCCGTTCCAAAGGCCTCAAGACCCGGCTCGGCTTCACCTTCCGGTTCAGTCCGGCCATGCGCTACGTGAAGCACCTCGTGGATCAGGGTTACATCGGTGAGCCGTTCATCTTCAATGGCTACGAACAGAACTCGCAGTGGCTGGATCCCATGACGCCACTCCGACAGGTGGACCCGCACGCGGACCCCTCAGTACTTCATGTGTCCTCCCTGGAAGGATATGGCGCGCCCATCATTGACATCGGCATGTGGCTGGTTGGCAGCAACTTCAGCCAGGTGGTCGGTACCATGCGGAACTTCATCCCTGAACGCATGGTGCGGGCCACGGGCCGGATTCAGAGGATGAACATCGACGATGGTGACATCTTCATCGGAGAGTTCGGAAACGGGGCACTGGGCAGCATCCAGACCAGCTTCGTCACCGTGGGCAACTACCCGGGCATCGAGGCACGCATCTATGGAAGGGAAGGCGCACTTATCTGTCGTCTCGTCGAAGAGAACGGTGTCTGCGAAGTACTGCGTGGCGCCAAACCGGATGCGGTCGAGTTCCGGGAACTGGAGGTGCCTCAGGCGTTCTACCCGCCGGGTGGAGATCGTCGGGAATCCTGGCGCTCGCTGTTCTACGCCAACCTGATTTCCGGCTTCATCACGGAGCTCCTGGACGAAAACGACAACAACGAGGGGAATTTTCAGGACGGCGCCCGGGTGCAGGAGGTGATCAATGCGGTGGAGCGCTCCTTCCGGGAACGCCGCTGGATCTCTCTGCCCCTGACGGAGCCGGGAGGTGGCCTGTGACGTCGGTGCGCACACAGCCTGTTCCCGATCTTCGCGACGAACGGGAACGCTTGCGCCACGACTTCGTGGAAACAGTTCTCAGGCTCGATCCGGTCACCGCCAGCTTTGCCGGCGAGCACGCCTACGACCATCAGTTCCCAGACTGGTCACCAGTCGGCCTCGAAGCCGGGCGTGACGTGCGCGCTTCACTGCGCCATCGTCTGAGAGCGGCAAGTGGTCGGGACGAGCGGGGGCCGGGATTTCAGCACGACTGGGTGGATTTGGATCTGTCCCTGATGGACGCCTGGCTGGAGATCCAACTCGCCGAGGATGCTTCCCGACATTTCATTCGCGGTAATCCATCGCTGGCGGTGGGGGAGGCGCTCTTTGGCCTGGTTTCGCTGGCCTGGGATGACCACACGTCGGATACGGCACGTCGTTCCGCACTCGAAGCCCGTCTGGCCGCAATCCCAGGATTCCTCGAGGGTGCGGAACGATCCTGTTCCCGGGAGGTTCCGCAGGCATGGCTGGATCGGGCACTGCGTGAATGTGACGGTGGCCTGGATCTGATTGCTGACGTGGCTGCCTGGGCAGCGGTGGGGAACGCTGACCACAAGCGCGATTCGGTGGTGAAGGACGCCACCGCGGCACTGACGAAGTTCGCCACCACGCTCAGGACCTGCCGTGTCGCACCTCCGTCGTCGTATGGGGCCGGTGAGTCGATGCTGGAACTCCTCGTCAGGCGAGGCCACTGCTGCGAAACACCGCTGGAGGTTCTTCGGCGCGAGGCTGGAGAATCGCTCAATGTGGAGCGTGCGCACCTGACCGAAATGGTACGCGGCGTGGGTGCCGGTTCCTGGCATGAAGTTGCGGACCGCCTCTTGAACAGCCACCCGTCTCCCGGCTCCGTGCCCGAAACCTGTCGCCGGACATGGGACGAATTTCGCGAACTGGCCAGTGGGCTGGTGACCTGGCCGGGCGTGGAGATGCGGTTTGACTGGCTGCCCGACTGGGCATCCCGGGCGGCACCCAGACTCTACTATCTGCAGTACAGGTCACCCGCGCCGCTCCGGTATCCGGCGTACGATCGCTACGCAGTCACGGCCCTTCCCGGAACGCCCGACGATGGGGCGCAGGCGGCGTACTGGCGGCTCTGGAATCATTCGTCCATCAGACTGAACCACGTCATACACCACGGCGGTCTGGGTCACCACGTTCAGAACTGGCACGCGGCGCGATCGCCGCTGGTTGTGGGCCGCCTTGCCGCCGTCGATGCTGCTTCACGAATAGCAAGTATCCTGGGTGGATCCATGGCCGAGGGTTGGGCGTGTTACGCTGTCAGCATGATGGCGGAAGGGAACTGTCTCACGCCGGAAGAAGAGGTATCGGAACGGCACACCAGAGTTCGCCTCCTGGCGCGCGCGGTGGTGGACCTGGACCTGCATCGGGGGCACATGTCCTTTGACGACGCAGTGCGATTTCACCAGGATGTCACCGGGATGTCCGAGGCGACTGCCCGTGGTGAGGTCACGAAGTGTTCCATGTTTCCGGGTACCGCGATGATGTACTGGATTGGCCTGCGTGGCCTGGAAGGGATGCGTCGCTCGGAGGAGAGGCGTTGGGGTACGGGCTTTGACGCGCATGCCTTCCACGACGCGGTTCTGCGGCACGGTTCGATTCCTGTTCCGCTGGCTGCCCGACTCATCTCAGAGGGGGAGCAATGAGGGTTCGGTACCCGTCGGTAGTCATACTTGCGGCATTGTTCTCCTGCGGAGGTGGAGAGCGTCGGGCGCCCTCGAACGATCTGCTCGTGATCGGATACGACCGCGAACCGGACACGATGAACCGCTTCAGCACCCACATACTGGAAGACATCCAGGTGTGCGTCATCGAGGGGCTGGTCACCACGGACGAGCGGATGAACGTGGTTCCGCTGCTGGCAGCCGCGGTTCCCACGCTGGAGAACGGCGGCGTGAGGCTCCTTCCTGACGGAAAGATGGAGGTCACCTGGCGCATCCGGCCGGGGATCAAGTGGCACGACGGAGTGCCGTTCACCTCGGCGGACGTGAAGTTCACGGTCGAGGCCATCAATTCGCCGTCATACAACCCTGAGAGCACGGACGGCTTCGACCGAATCGAATCGGTGGAGACTCCTGACTCGCTTACGGCCGTAGTGCGCTATCGTGAGATCTACGCCCCGTATGCCCTGCAGTTCATCCGTGGTGCCCTGCCAAGGCATGTTCTGGAGGGTCGGGACATCGACGGCGCTCAGGACTACAATCGGAATCCGCTGGGTACCGGGCCGTATCGTGTCGCTGAATGGAAGTCAGGGGAGTATGTCCTGCTGGAACGGGTGCCGGGATACTGGCAGGGTGATTCGCTGCCTTACATCCGGAGGCTCCTGTTCAAGTTCATTCCCAATACCACCACCCGGGTGAACCAGCTTCGGAGCGGGGAAGTGGACGTGACGGCGTTGCTCCCCTGGGATCAGTATCGCTCGGTGAAGGACATACCCGGCCTGTCCGTTCACCGGATCATGGGCAACTCCTACGAACATGTCACGCTCAACGAACGGTCCATGCCGGCATTCCAGGACGTTCGCGTGCGCCGCGCGCTCATCCACGCGCTGGATCGCGAATTGATCGTCAACACGATTCTGGACAGCCTGGCACCGGTGATCCACGGACCGATCCAGCCGCTGAGCTGGGCATTCACGGACAGCGTAAGGCACTACTCCTTCGATCCGGATCGCTCCCGTTCCCTGCTCGACTCGGCAGGTTGGGTAGATTCCGACGGGGATGGAGTACGGGAGCGCGATGGCAGGCCGCTCTCGTTCACCCTCATCACACAGGCCGGTTTTGCGGTGCGCGAGAACGTTGCTCAGGCATTGCAGCGGATGTGGCGCGATGTCGGGGTGGACATGAGGGTCCAGTTGGTGGACGGCACCTCGATAAGCGGGTTGTGGTTCGAGGGGAAGTTCGATGCCATGCTCCACTGGTGGCATATGCCGGCCGATCCCGAACTGACGCTGTTCTTTGCCAGTGACCGTGTGCCGCCGGCGGGGCGGAACATCAACCATGTGGAGGACGATTCGCTCACGGCATTGCTGTACGCGTCCGATCGCACGGTGGATATGAAGGAGCGTCGGAGGTTGCTGGTCGCGGCACAGCAGCGCATCGCGGACCTGGCGGTGGAGATCCCGCTTTACAATGTGACGAGGCTGGACGTGGTTCCGGCCAGTCTGGAGGGATTCACCGGAAATCCCACCAACACGGGGATCTTCTGGAACGTGCAGCAATGGCGTATCCGGTGAAGGGAAGGGCGACTCGCTGCAGCGGCCCGGAAGCAGTTCCCGACGGGGACGATGCGCTTTGGCGTCAGGGCGGATGATATGACGAGTCTGCTGCTGCGACGTGTCGTTCAGGCAGTGCCGCTGATCCTCATCGTGTCATTGCTGGTGTTCCTCCTGCTGCACGCGGCGCCTGGTGGTCCACTGGCCATCTACCTGGAGAATCCTTCCGTAAGGCCGGAGGACATCGAGAGACTCAAACGGGCTCTGGGACTGGACCGACCCGTGGGCGAACAGTATCTGAGGTGGCTCCTGGCATTCGTGAGGGGTGACTGGGGGTTCAGCCTTTCGGACGGACGTGCGGTCTCCACACGGATGCTGGAGCGACTTCCAGCGACCCTGGAGCTGGCCGGAGCTTCCCTGCTGGTGGCGCTTGTCGCGGCCTTGCCCGTGGGCGTAATCTCTGCCATTCGCCGTGATGGCTGGTTCGATCGGTTGGGAACGACGCTGTCGCTGGCGGGGATTTCGCTGCCGGTCTTCTGGTTCGGACTGGTCCTGCAGCTGGTACTGGCGGTGGGGCTGGGCTGGCTGCCATCGTCAGGCAGGTCCTCGCTTCCCGGTGGTGGTCTGGTGGACCAGTTGCGGCATCTGATCCTGCCGGCGATCGTCCTGGCCGCGGTTCACGCAGCCGCGTGGTCGCGATATCTCCGGTCATCGATGATCGGTGTCCTGAACGAGCGCTTCATCGTTGCGCTCGCTGCCCGGGGTGTGCCGCGCCGGAGCCTGGTGCTGCGACACGCACTTCGCAATGCGCTGGGCCCGCTGACCACCGTGGTTCTCCTGGATGCCGCCCTGGTTGTATCCGGCGCGGTGGTCACGGAGAGCGTGTTTGCCTGGCCGGGCCTGGGATCGCTCTTCACCGAGGCGCTGGGCCGTCGCGACTACCCTGTCCTGATGGCGTTTCTGATGGTGACGTCGGTTGCGGTGATGCTGCTGAATCTGCTGGCGGATCTGGCACTGGCGCTGCTGGATCCGAGGACACGCGCCTGATGACTGTCGACCGGCATTCGGGATCTTGGGGACGAATGGAATCCCCACGGAACGTGACGCAGGGGATGCCGGTGTCATGAGCGCATGGAGTCCCGGGAGCAGGCTGGCCGTACAGAATGACGGCATCGCGCGAAGTCGCTGGTCATCGCCAGGCATGAGGATCGCCATGCTGGTGGGTGGAGCACTGGTGCTGGCGGCAGCGCTGGCTCCCTGGGTGGCACCCTACGCCCCGGATGCCATCGACCTTGCCGGTCGCAGGGCGGGCCCGTCCCTGGCGCACTGGTTCGGAACCGACGATCTGGGACGCGATGTGTTCACCCGCGTGCTGCACGGTGGGCGCGTCTCCCTGCTGATTGGTGTTCTTGCCGCGATCCTCACCGCGGCACTGGGTGCGGGAATCGGCGCCACCGCGGCCAGCAGCGGCAGACGGGTGGATGCCATGCTCATGCGCCTGGCCGATGCCCTCCTGGCGGTACCGCGCCTTCCCCTTCTGATGATCGTGAGCGTGATACTCCGACCGGGTGTGCTGCTCCTGACCGTGCTGGTGGCCCTGGCCAGCTGGATGGAAACGGCGCGGGTGATCCGTGGCGAAGTCCGCTCAGTCCGGACTCACGGTTTCGTTGAAGCAGCATACGCACTGGGGGCAAGGTCGGTACTGGTGCTTTGGCGTCACGTGGCTCCCAATGCAGCGCCGGTTCTGGCCGTATCCGCAACGCTTGCCGTGGGACGCGCCATCCTTCTGGAATCGGCGCTTTCCTTCTTTGGTGTGGGGGTCCAGCCACCCACGGCGTCATGGGGAAACATGCTGTACCAGGCTCAGGCAACGATGGCCTCGGAACCGTGGTTGGCGCTCTTTCCCGGCGCCGCGATTCTGATTGTGGTGCTGGTCGTCAACCGTGTGGGCGAGGCACTCTCGGCAGCGTAAACGGGCCGTCTCTCCGGCGTCTCAGGTCAGGAACTGCCGTAACGCTGCATTATCGGTTTCCTCGCTGTATACAAACCCCATCGAGCGCAGCGCACCATCCAGCATGGTGTCCGCGCTGACCTCGACCTCCAGAGCCGCGAGCACCCTGCCGTATGCCGCTCCATGATTGCGATAGTGGAAGAGACTGATGTTCCAGCGGTCGGCCAGTGCGTCCAGGAAGTGAAGCAGGGCTCCGGGACGCTCGGGAAACTCGAACCGGAAGTGTCGTTCCCGCTTCACGGCGGGGCCACCAACCAGGTGGCGCATGTGGTTGCGGGCGCTCTCATTCTGGGTGTAGTCCGCTACTGCATACCCTCCCTGTCGCAGCGCCGCCATCAGGCTCTCACGATCCGACGGCCGGCGCAGTCGCACCCCGACATACACCTGCGCGTTGGACCGGTCACGCCGACGGTAATTGAACTCCGTGATGTCATAACCGGCCATGGTGCGGGCCAGTTCCCGAAAACTCCCGGGTCGCTCTGGTATGGTTGCACCAAGGAGAGCTTCTTCGTGGCTTCCAATGCAAGCTCTCTCGACGACGTGTGCCAGTCGTTCGAAGGCGACGTTGGCACCGGAGAGAACCGCGACCGCCCGCCGGGGACTCCCGCGTGGATCCCATTCACCACGACCGCACCCTTCCGCCCAGGCGATCAGCCCCGCAACGGCCAGCGCGCCCGCGGGTTCTACCATGGCACGTGTTTCCAGGAAGACGTCACGCATGGCAGCGCATACGGCATCGCTGTCCACGAGAACCAGCTCATCCAGACAACTCTGAAGCAGATCAAAGGGACGCGCACCGATCCGGCGTACGGCGCAGCCATCCACGAAGAGGCCGATTTCGGACAGATCGACTGGCTCACCAGCGTTGCGGGCCGCATACAGACAGGCAGCATCGGATGGTTCCACTCCCACCACGTGCACGGTGGGATGCAGAGCCTTGAGATACGCCGCCATTCCGGCACACAGGCCTCCGCCGCCAACGGGAATGAACACCACGTCCGGCCACGGTCTCATCTGGCCAAGCAGTTCGCGTGCCACCGTACCCTGACCGGCGATGACAGCGTCGTCGTCAAAGGGATGAATCAGCACATGCCGCCCGGAACGGGCCAGCGCCAGCCCGTGCGCCTGGGCGTCATCGAACGTGTCGCCATGAAGAATCACGTGAGCACCTCGCGCCGCCACGGCCGATGACTTGATCTGCGGAACAGTGCGGGGCATCACCACCGTTGCCTCGATCCCCAGACGCGCGGCAGCCAGCGCCACGCCCTGGGCATGGTTGCCCGCGGATACCGCCAATACGCCGTACCTCTTCTCGTCCGCGCTCAACTGCACCATCCGGTTGTACGCGCCCCGCACCTTGAAGGAATGGGTACGCTGCAGATCCTCTCGTTTCAGCATCACCTCCATCCCCAGTCGTTGCGACAACTGGCGGGCACGGTGCACCGGAGTCCGCCGGGCGACATCGGCCACCGGAGCAGCCATCACCGCGCGCACCCAGTGTGACAGAGCCACGCCGCTTCCTGGCGGGGGAGCGATCGTCATCGGACAACCGTCCGGGCCTTTTCAAACTCCTGCCGCACTGCATGACGTACTGCCTTTCCCACCGCATCGGTGGCGACATACCGCGAAGGCTGCAGGTCCCGGGTCAACACACCAGCGGCAATGCAGTCCGACACGGCACGCTCGATGCACGCTGCCTCGTCAGGCAGCGACAACGAGTGCCGAAGCAGCAGCGCCACCGACAGGAGCATGGCGTACGGATTCGCCAGTCCGCGACCGGCAATGTCCGGCGCCGAGCCATGTATGGGCTCGTACAACCCACAGGTTCCCGAACCCAGTGATGCGGAAGGGAGCAGCCCCATGGAACCCGCCAGTACCGCCGCTTCATCGGTGAGTATGTCACCAAACAGGTTCTCCGTCAGTATCACATCGAAGCGCGAAGGCCGGGTCATCAACAGCATGGCCATGGTGTCCACGAGCACATGCTCCACCTGAATACCGGGAAACTCCTCCCGGATCACGCGATCAACCGTGCTCCGCCAGAGTCGACTGGTCTCCAGGACGTTGGCCTTGTCGACATGGGTAATGCGACCGCGGCGGGATCGTGCCAGCTCGGCGGCGCGACGGGTCACGCGCTCCACCTCGGCGACGGTGTAGCGGCAGCCGTCGAATGCCGCTGACTCTTCCCGGCGCTTTTCGCCGAAGTAGATGCCACCGGTGAGTTCCCGCACGAAGAGAAGATCCACACCGCGCAGCACGCTGGCCTTGAGAGGTGAGCGTCGCACCAGGGCCGGATGTGGCACGACCGGACGCAGGTTGGCGAAAACGCCCAGCAGGGCACGCAGCCCGAGGAGACCCTGCTCCGGGCGTACCGAAGCTGATGGATCGGACCAGCGTGGACCACCCACGGCGCCCAGCAGGACCGCGTCCGCCGACCGGCAGAGGGCGCCGGTGTCAGGCGGCAGGGCGGAACCAGTGCCGTCGATGGCGGCTCCGCCGATCGATGCTTCTTCCAGTTCGAAGCGATGACCGCCCAGCGCTTCCACGAGTTCCAGCAGCAGCCGGGCTTCGGCCATCACTTCGGGACCCACACCGTCACCGGGAAGGAGCGCAATGATTGCTCTCACGAGAGACTCCCGGTCAGGCTCCCATCGCGACGGGATTCGTAAGCGCCAATGGTATCATCGAGTGCCAGCAGATAGCCAAGCGGGTCCACACCCTGCAGCAGACAGCGGCGGGCAAAGGGCTCCACCTCGAAGGGTTGATCCGACATTCCTGGCGCCTGGATGACGCCGGCTTCGAGGTCGACGGTGACATCGGAGCCGATCCGACCCGCCAGCATCCTCCACGTGTCTCCGCTGACGTCGATGGCCAGCAGACCGTTCTTGAGAGCATTGCTGCGGAAGATGTCCGCCAGGCGGGTGCTGATGATCACGCGAAATCCCATATCGGCCAGCGCCCACGCGGCATGCTCCCGCGAACTGCCGCAGCCGAAGTTGTGACCCGCCACCAGAATGGAAGCGTCGCGAACCCCGGTGCGAGTCAGGGGGAAGTCCGGGCGCACACGACCTTCGGAGTCGAAGCGCCAGTCGGCAAAGCAGCGCGAGCCCAGCCCCTCACGCGATGTGGTGCCGAGGAACCGTGCGGGAATGATCTGGTCCGTGTCGATGTCGGGAGTGTCCAGCACGGCAACGGTTCCGGTCCATCGGTTGAAGGCCCTCATGCGGACACCTCCACGGCTCCGGGATCACGGGGATCGACGATGCAGCCTGCCACCGCGCAGGCTGCTGCGGTGCGCGGACTCGCCAGCACGGTCCGGGCACCGGGACCCTGTCGTCCTTCGAAGTTCCGGTTGGAAGTGCTTACCGCGAGTTGCCCGGGACCCACCATATCACCGTTCATTGCTATGCACATCGAACAACCCGGCTCCCGCCATTCGGCGCCGGCGTCCAGGAAGACACGATCCAGGCCCTCTGCCTCCGCGGCGCGTTTCACCGCTTCGGACCCCGGAACCACAAGCATCCGGAGACGGGGCGCCACGCGCCGCCCGCGCATGGCATCCGCGGCGGCCCGGAGATCCGACAGCCGGCCATTGGTGCAGGAGCCCAGGAAGACCACGTCAACCTTTCGACCCAGCAGAGAATCGCCCGGTTCGAACTGCATATAGTCGAATGCCCGCGTGGCGGTCGAATCCGACGGGAGCGAACCACTGACGGGCATGACCTGACCAGGGTTCGTGCCCCATGTGACCGTTGGCTCCACCGCCCCGGCATCGATGATTACCTCGCGGTCGAATGTTGCATCCGCATCGCTGGCCAGCGAAAGCCAGCGGGCGGCGGCGTCATCGAAGGCTGAACCGCGCGGCACCCGGCGGCGCCCTCGCAGCCACTCCACCGTGGTCTCATCGGGCGCGACCAGACCGGCGCGTGCTCCCGCCTCTATGGACATGTTGCAGAGCGTCATGCGCGATTCCATGTCCAGCGCGCGGACAGCCTCACCACGGTACTCGATCACGTGTCCGGTTCCACCGTCCACGCCCAGCACGCCGATGATGTGCAGAATCAGATCCTTGGCGGAAATGCCTTCCTCGAGGTGTCCTTCGATCGTGACGGCCAAGGTGCGCGGCTTTCGCTGCAGGAGACATTGGGTGGCCAGAACGTGGCCAACCTCCGTGGTCCCGATGCCGAACGCCAGGGCCCCAAATGCACCGTGTGTGGCAGTGTGCGAGTCACCGCAGACGATCGTCATTCCGGGTTGAGTGGCGCCTTCCTCCGGGCCGATCACGTGCACGATCCCGCGTCTTCCGGAGCCGAACCCCAGCAACTCGATTCCGAATTCCCGGCAGTTGCGCTCCAGGACCGCCACCTGCCTTGCACTGGTCTCACTTGCCCACGGCAGGTTGCCGTTTGTGTCCGGAGGCAGAGTCGGCGTGCTGTGATCCAGCGTGGCCATGGTTCGATCCGGCCGGCGTACCGGGAGCCCCTGTGCGCGGAGTACCTCGAATGCCTGTGGGGACGTGACCTCGTGCACCAGATGGAGGTCGACATACAGGACGGCGGGTGCATCGACCGATTCCACCCGCACGCAATGGTCATCCCAGATCTTGTCCAGGATCGTCCGCGGCCGTCGCTGCGTCATGGGTGCGCCCCCTGCTGTCGCACGTCGAGCACGAGCGCCCGCAGGTCTCCGTCGTGTACCTCGCGCTTGCGGTCCGCCAGGTGCTTGAAGGCGTCGAACAGCCGGTTGAGCGTATCACCATCGACGGCGAGTCCCAGTGCGGCCAGTCTGGCCGCGACCGCGGCGCGTCCGCTGTGCCGTCCCAGAACCAGCCGGGAACCCGGCACACCCACGTCTTCCGGCTCGATGATCTCGTAGGTGCGACGATCCCGCAGCAGCCCGTGCTGATGGATCCCGGCTTCGTGCGCAAAGGCATTGTCGCCCACGATTGCCTTGTTGCGCGCCACGACGGTGCCGGTGAGCTCCGTGAGCTGGCGCGACGCGGGATACAACCGTCGCGTGTTCACACCGCAGTGTACGCGGTAGTGCTCGTGATGCACCCTGATCGCCATCACGATCTCTTCGAGTGCGGCGTTGCCGGCCCGTTCCCCGATCCCGTTCAGGGTGCATTCCACCTGACGCGCTCCGGCTTCGATCGCCGAGAGACTGTTCGCCACGGCCAGGCCCAGATCATCATGGCAGTGACAGGACCAGACCACCTTCTCCGCGCCAGTCACCTCCCGCTGCAACCTCTGGAACAACGCGGCGTAGCTGGCAGGGTCGGAATAGCCGACCGTGTCAGGGACGTTGACCGTGGTGGCTCCCGCGGCAATCACGGCGGAGAAGAGGCTGATCAGGAACTCGGGATCGCTGCGGGACGCATCCTCCGCGCTGAACTCGACGTCGTCGCAGTAGCGGAGTGCCATCGTCACGTGCTGGACGGCCGCATCGAGGGCCTCCTCACGCGTAAGGCGCAGCTTGTGCTGCAGGTGGATGTCGCTGGAGGCTAGAAACAGATGCAGACGCGGTGCGCCGGCCGGTTCCAGCGCAGCGGCCGCCTGCGTCACGTCCGACTCCTGACAGCGGGCCAGGGTGGCGATCCTGACGCCGCGCACCTCCATGGCCACCTTCCGGACCGCCCTGAAGTCCTCCGGACTGGCGGCTGCGAAACCCGCCTCGATGATATCCACGCCCAGCTCGCGGAGCGTGTGCGCCATGAGACACTTCTGTTCCACGTGCATGGAACACCCCGGCGACTGCTCGCCGTCACGGAGCGTCGTGTCGAAGATCAGTACTCGATCGCTCATGTCTGGGGCCACCTCGGTCCGGATCGTTCCTCGACCGGATCCACGGAGTAGCCGTCGGCGGCCGGTGACGACAGCGACGTCGTGTGCAGGCGCACATCGAGCACCTCACTCAGCCGGTGAAGCTGACGGACCAGGACCTCCGGCGCGCGAACCGTATCCAGGAGTGTGAGCCGCACCTCCACACGCGTGTCACGACGAACCGCATGAACCGCCTGCACGGGGAAGCCGCGACGCTCCACCAGGCCAAGGGTGCGAAGCAGTGCGCCCTCGACGGCGAGAAGGTCGAGCGTGAGTTCAGACATGGTGCGGTTCCTCGAGTTGATGATGGTTGGGAGAGTTGGGTGGTACCAGGGGCCACACGTTGGTGGCCATCTCGATGGGGACGTGCAGAAGAAAGGGACCGTCGCTGGCCAGCATCGCGCGCAGTTGCGCGTCGACCTCGGCGCGGCAGTCGACCCGGGCGGCTTCGATGCCGAACGCCCGTGCCACCGCCACGAAATCGGGATTGTCGGACAGATCGATCTCGGAATAGCGTTCCGCGAAGAACAACTGCTGCCATTGCCGGACCATGCCGAGTGCCTTGTTGTCGATCAGCACGATCTTGACCGCCGCACCGTAGCGGCGCAGCGTGGCCAGCTCCTGGATGTTCATCATGATGGAGCCGTCGCCCGTCACGCAGACGACCGGTGTGTCGGGACGCGCGATCTTGACACCCAGCGCGGCTGGCAGACCAAAGCCCATGGTGCCCAGACCGCCACTCGTCAGGTGCTGCGAGATGCTGCGGTGGGTCACGTGCTGCGCCACCCACATCTGGTGCTGCCCCACGTCGCAGGTGAACACCGTGTTCCGAGGTGCGATCCGGGATAGATGACGCAGCAGAGAGGGTGCATGCACCGCATCACCCGGCGCGTCGTACCGGGGCTGCGACCCGGACCTCAGGCGGGCGCAATGGCTGCGCCAGGCTTCATGAGCGCGCGGGACGTGCAGTGCCGCGAGTGATGGCGCCAGCGGGCCCACCACCGGAACGTGAGCATAACGCAGCTTGGAGATCTCCGACGCATCCGTGTCGAGATGAATCACCCTTGCGTGGGGTGCGAAATCCGCGAGGCGTCCGGTTACCCGGTCATCGAAGCGTGCCCCTACGCAGATCAGAAGATCACACTCCTGCACCGCGAGATTGGCGGCCCTCGTGCCATGCATCCCGATCATCCCCAGGAAGGCCGGATCGTCGGTGGGCAGACCGCCCAGTCCCTTGAGCGTGCTCACCACCGGAATGCCGCTGTGTGCCACCAGCTCCCGAAGAGCCTGCTCGGCGCCGTCGAGCCCGACACCATAGCCGGTGTAGAGAACGGGGCGTGTGCTTTCGACCAGCAGTCGACGCGCTCTCGCCAGCGCGGCATGATTCACCGGGGGCGTCGTCGCAGAGGACGGGGTGGTCGCACTCCGGGCGGAGTCCGTCACGGTGGCGCTGGCAACGTCCTTCGGAAGATCCAGCAGGACCGGTCCGGGACGACCCGAAGTGGCGATGCGGCATGCCTCCCGTACCGTGGATGCAATGTCGGCCGGATTGCGCAGCACGACACTGTGCTTCACGATCGGCATCGTCAGGCCGAACGTATCCACCTCCTGAAATGCATCGGTGCCCATGACACTGGTCGATACCTGCCCTGTGATGGCCAGCAGCGGAACTGAATCCAGGTGAGCATCCGCGATGCCGGTGATCAGGTTGGTGGCACCGGGGCCGCTGGTTGAGAGACACACCCCCAGTTGTCCCGTGTGACGCGCGTACCCATTCGCAGCCAGCGCCGCGGCCTGCTCGTGCCGCACCAGGATGTGCCGCAGCCGCGATTCGAGGAGCGCGTCGTACACCGGCATGATGGCTCCACCCGGGTAGCCGAACAGAACCGATACTCCGCACGACTCCAGAGTCTCGAGCAGTATGTCTGCACCGGTCACCGGGCGCTGTCGATCGGTCGTATCGGAGACGATACGACCGATCGATGAAGGAAGTGCAGGGCGGAACCGAGGTCCGCTCCGGTGTGCCGCAATCTGTTCACGTTCAGGCGGCACCGACGACCTCCTGCCTTGCCGAGTCGGTGAAGGGCGCCAGCCAGGGCATGCGGGCCCGGAGAGTCGCACCCACCTGTTCGATGGGATGCCGCAGGTCACGGTCCTTGAGCGCATTGTACTGCGAGCGTCCACTGCGATGCTCACCCACCCACTCACGCGCGAAGGTGCCGTCCTGAATGTCGCGGAGCACTGCCCGCATCCGGTCACGCGTGTGGGCATCAACGACGCGAGGTCCCCGCGTCAGGTCGCCGTACTGCGCGGTCTCCGAGATGAACTCGTGCATCCGGGCCAAGCCACCTTCGTGGAGCAGATCCACGATCAGCTTGAGTTCGTGAAGGCACTCGAAGTAGGCGACCTCCGGCTGATAGCCCGCCTCCACCAGTGTCTCGAAACCCATCATCACCAGTTGGGTGGCGCCGCCGCAAAGCACCGCCTGCTCACCGAACAGGTCCGTTTCGGTCTCCTCGGCGAAGGTCGTTTCGATCACTCCACCCCGGGATCCACCGATGCCATCGGCGTATGCCATGGCGGTCGCACGCGCGTGACCCGTGGCGTCCTGGTGTACTGCCATGAGGCAGGGAACACCCCGCCCCTCCTCGAACTGCCGCCGCACCAGTGCGCCGGGTCCCTTGGGCGCCACCAGGACCACGTCCAGGTCAGCGCGTGGTGTGATCTCTCCGTAGTGCACGTTGAAGCCGTGGGCAAAGAGGAGCGTCGCGCCCTGACGCACGGTGGCCGAGATGACGTCGTCGTAGAGCCGGCGCTGCGTCATGTCCGGCGTCAGCATGGCAACGATATCGGCCTGTCGAATCGCGGTCTCGGGCATGGCAACGGCGAGGCCGTCCTCTCTGGCCCGCTGGAAGCTGGCTCCGGGACGTGCGGCCACGATCACACGCCTGCCACTGTCGTGCAGATTGCGGGCCTGCGCGCGACCCTGGCTGCCATATCCCAGTACCACGATCGTCGGATCACCGCGTTCCCCGGCGAGTGTCACCTTCGACGACGCGGAATCGCGGGTGTTGTCGGTATGTGATGACTGATGCATGGCGGTGTTGGTGTGAGGGGACCGGGTGGTTGTGGCGCTGGTGACGGCGCCACTGGAAGCAGACGAGACGAGGCAGGCGTACTTGGCCAGGGCGCTCTGAACGGGAACAGCACGGGGAGTCCACGTTGCGGTGCGGCGGGAGAGATCGGCGCTGGTGGAGAGCGTCTGTGTCTCCACGTCGATGGTTATGTCGTCCCCATCGTGCAGGCGCGCGATGGGACCGTCACACGCGGCCTCGGGGCAGATGTGCCCGACCATGAATCCGTGGGTGGCGCCCGAGAAGCGGCCGTCCGTGATCAGCGCGATCCTGCCACCAAGTCCCTGTCCCACCAGCGCGGCCGTCACCGCCAGCATCTCGCGCATGCCCGGACCGCCCACTGGCCCCTCTCCGCGGATGACCACCACGTCGCCGGCGTGAATGGCGCCACGTTGCACGGCAGCGAAACAGGCCTCCTCACCGTCGAAGACGCGCGCGCGGCCTCTGAAACGCAGATCGGAATGCCCGGCGAGTTTCACCACACAACCGTCGGGAGCAAGGTTGCCATACAGCACCCCGAAGCCGCCTCTGGATTTCACCGGCTTGTCGAAGGTGCGAATGACTTGCTGGCCTGGCGTCTCGTTTGCACCGGCGACCTCTTCCAGGAGGGAATTGCCGCTCACCGTGGGCGTGTCCTGGAGCAGTCCCGCATCACGGAGTCGCAGGCCCAGGAGGCGGCTGCCGCCGGCGAGGTGGAAGTCGTGAGCCAGATAGCGGCCACCCGGCTTGAGATCGGTCAGGACCGGAGTGCGGCGACTGATGCCGTCGAATGCGTCGAGAGAGAACGGAACACCGGCTTCCCGGGCGATGGCGAGCAGATGCAGAATCGCGTTGGTCGATCCTGCCGTCGCGGTGACCGCGGTCGCGGCGTTGGTCAGTGATTGGGTAGTGATGTACGATCGGGCGCTGCGTTGCTTGGCGAGTTGCGCCATTACCAGCCTGCCGCACTCGCGCGCGACGTGTGCCTTTTGTCCCTCGGTGGCTGGTACGTCATTGGCGCCCATGGGTGACAGGCCCAGGAAAGTCGCCGCCAGAGCCATGGTGTTGGCGGTGAACTGACCGCCACACGCGCCCGCACCGGGGCAGGCACCCCGTTCGACAGCGTCCAGCGTGGCGTCGTCGATATGCGAACCCGCGTGCGCGCCAACGGCCTCGAAGACGTCCTGGATGGAGATGGCACGCTGATCATGGCACCCCGGAAGGATGGTTCCGCCGTAGAGCATCAGCCCCGGCAGATCCAGACGCGCCAGAGCCATGGCGGCTGCCGGTATGGTCTTGTCGCATCCGCAGAGCACGACCAGTGCGTCGAGCGAGTGACCGTCTACCGCCAGTTCGATGGAATCAGTGATGACCTCCCGTGACACCAGCGAGGCTCGCATCCCATCGGTGCCCATGGCGATGCCGTCCGTGACAGCGATGGTGTTGAACTCGATGGCCGTGCCACCCGCCTCCTCGATTCCCGCGCGCACGTGCCGGGCCAGCTCCCGGAGGTTGAGGTTGCACGGTGAGATGTCCGACCAGGAATGCACCACTGCCACCAGTGGGCGCTCCAGCGCCCGAGCGTCACGCCCTGTGGCGTGGAGTGCCGCGCGCAGCATGGCGCGCGCCGGTGCACGTTCCGGACCCTGCAGGATTGCGTGACTTCGCATGGACTGTTGCGGAGCGCCTCGTGGCCCGAACAGCATACCCCTTAAAGTCAAAAACCCCGCACCGTATGGTGCGGGGTCTGGGACAGTCTGGAGTCGCTGCTCGCTGGACTAGGTCGCCGTTCCGCACCTCGGCTGTGCGTTGATAAGGAGGATCGAAATGAGCGCAATGAGTACCGCCGCCAGCGATACGGGATCGATGGCGGTAATGAGACGCAGCGCGGCGGCGGTCAGAAGCATGGTGGCGAGCTTACATGTGGAGGCAGGAGGTTGTCAAGAGGAGACTTCGCTGTGGTTGTCCGATCCTCTCGACGAACTGTTCGGGAGACTGACTGCTGAATCACGCCCGCGCAACCAAGCCGACGGCTGGAAGCGCCTCCTCGTCCGGGGAGGATGGGAGGGCGGGCATGCAGGCTTTCCCTGGATCCTTCACCTATAATTCGACGGACGTTGTCACCTCCAATCCGGGACACCAGATACGTTGAGCATCCTGATGTCTCGGTCATTTTCCGATATCAAGAACAGGCCCGGAGCCTGATGAAAAGTCAGGATGCCGTGAAGGAGTCATCGTGATCATTGCAATGCGTGGTTTCCGGTCCGTATCCGTTGCCGTGGTGCTCCTCCTTGCCGTGGTGACCGCCTGTTCCGACACCGCACCGCGTCCGGCGGTGAGAACGGTTGTCGCCGAGGACACCACAGGAGTGCGGGGACTGGAGGAGAAGCTGACTGACGCCATGGTCGAGGGAGATACCGTTGCCCTGTCGGGTCTGCTGGCGTCGGAGTACATCTCCACCTCGGCGGTGGGACACTCCAGCAACCGGGCCGAGACACTCATGGCGTACGCCGCCGGGCTGGTGAACGTGGACAGTGCCAGGGTTCGTGACGTCGAGGTCCGACCGTATGGCGGTACCGTGGTCAGCATGGGACTGCTGGACTGGGGCGGATCCGCCGCTGGCCATTCCTTCAGTTCGACGGTTCGGTTTCTGCATGTCTGGGTGTTCGCCCAGGGTGCCTGGCGACTCGTGGCGAGTCAGCTTACGAACCAGTAGCGGAAGCGGTGGGGTGGACATGCCCGGCGAGGGAACGCTTGCCGGAAATCCGTTGACGCATCGGAGAGATGTGCCCGCCTGACGAGGCCATGAATCGGTCGGTGCGAACGGCTCTGACCGGGTTCCAGCCGGGCAGCAATACGCTCTCCAGCCTGCTACCGATACTGTCGTCGACCGCCTGTCGTTGGGGGCATGGGCAGCGCTGGCCCGATCACCGGGTCCTCGGATGAGCCTTGAAGAAGGACCACATTGTCGTGGTGGCGTCCAGGGCGTCGCTGGGGCGATCACCCATCGGGGAACCCGCACGCCCACCAGGCCAGGCGTGGCCACCATCTTCAAGCTGGTAGAGTTCCACGGCAATGCCATCGGGACAGGACCATATCCAGTGAATGACTCGATTCTGCCGGGTGGAGTCCGGTTCGGCACCGCACCGGGCCGCACCTGCCCAGTAGGCACCCTGCTCCAGGTTGGGCCTGGGTGGCACGCCGTCCCACGCGCGCCGACCAACGCCATTGCCCATACCACCGGTTGCCGGTACCGAGGTGTCCTTGAGCCCGTTGAATATCACTGCCGAAACCGGGCTTCGCGGCATCGGCTCGTCACCGAAAACCGCTCCCACGACCGGGGCAATCGCGGCGGGCCGATGACGCAGTTCACGGCCCAGTCGATGCGCCATCATTCCGCCGTTGGACATTCCGGTCACATATATCCGGTCGGGATCGATGCGCCACTCCCGCTCGATCTCATCGAGCATGGCGTCGATGAAGCCGACGTCGTCGACATCGTTCTGCATCGCGTAGCCGCAACAATGCCCCGCGTTCCACGTATGCATGCGGCCGCCGGGTCGACCGGTTCCTTCAGGATATACCGCAATCAATCCTTCTCGCTCAACGAGTCGTGTGAAGCCGCTCATCCTTTCGGCGTTGGCGGCGTTTCCACCCCCACCGTGAAGAACGATGACCACGCTCATGGGTTCCGATTGCCTGCTGGCGCGCTTCGGTGCCCTTACCACATAGCTTCGCTCCCGCCCTCCGTGCTGAAGGTAATGCTTGTCCGCATCCGCCCTGCTGCGCGGTAGGCGCAAGCGTTCCTGCGACAGGGCCATTGACGGAACGGCCAGCGTCAGGCCTACGGCCAGGAGCCAGGAATAGTGTCTGGTCAGCGTGTTCACGATCAGGGTTGACGACAGGAGTGGTCCGTCCGTTAACCGAGTGCCACCGCATCAGGTGACGGGATACGTCCCAGGGTGACCACGAATCAACCTGGGGCGAAGCTGTTCTGGACTCTCGTGTGTCGAGCCAACTCTTTTTTTGTCTGCGAAACCCGGAATCTGCGAACCAGTCAAGGGCCGCTTCGGCAACATCCCGGACACACCGCAACAATACACAGCACTCCACTCGACGTCGCAAGTCCGCTCGCTGCGCCATCCTGATATCCGTGCACTCCCCAACGACGGACCACAGGTGGCCAGGAAGCACCGCGGCATCGGAACCCAGTCACTGGCCTCACGTTGCGAGGGCGGGCCTTCAGGACTTGCTCCGCAATCCGGCCCCGCCTCCCAATCCTGGACTGCCCCCTCCATCGCCACTGGTGTTGCTCCAGCCGATTGCCCCGCGGCTCCGCTTATCCGGCTTTCCGCCTGCGCTTGCGTGTCGACCTCCGCTTCGGAACAGCCAGACGGAGTGCGACACAGCACATGCCCGGTTGCGGATCGAGGACCGGCTCCACCCCGGGAACATCGAGCCCTTCGATGATGCCTTCCATGAGTGCCAGGTTCATTCCGCAGACGAGTTCCTTGTGATCATTCACGAGTCCGTGGAACGGGCAGTTGTGCAGCCTGAGTTCGCTGCCATGACGCACGGGTTCGTATCCATTGGATGCCAGGGTGGCGACCGTGGCTTCCATGAGCCGCTTGCTGCCGGGACGTTTGGCGGATCCTGATTGGGACGCGGCGCCGAGCCGCTGACCGATGGAGCGGGCGGCGTGGTTGAGTGCCTGACGGGTCTCCGGGGCGTTGCTGGTGTCGACGGCCGTGGCCAGGATGTTGGCTGCCAGTTCGTAGCTCCGTTGGGGAAGGCTGATCTCGAACTGGCGCTGGGAACGGCGGTACAGCTTGGCGGGCCGGCCCGCGCCCGGCCCTGATCTGCCCGAGAGTCGTCTGAAGCTGGTTTCCAGGAGCCCCTGGTCCGCCAGGCGGTCGAGGTGGAATCCTGCGAGTGCGCGGGAGATGCCGACGGCCCGGGCGGCGTCGTCGCGGCTGACCTCCGTCTGCTGCGCGGCGACATGGAAGTAGAGCGTCCGGCGAACGGGCTCGTCGAGTTCGGCGAGTCCACTGATCTGCCGTTCCAGTTCCCGGGGAGACATGCCCCAAGTCTAAAACAGTGTGAATATATTTTACAAGTATTGACAGGCCGGGCCACCCGGTTCTATGATAGTCCAGACTTGTTTTAGACATCAGGCGGGATCCGGACAACGCCGCACCGGCCGGCCGCCTTCACCCGACATCCCGCCAACCCATGAACCAGCTCGATGGCTGCCGATCGCCTCGTCCCGCCCATGTCCCGGCGTCGATGAGTCCTGTCTCTTCATCCACGCCGTTGGCAAGGCGTGTGAGTCAAGGGCTGCCCGGACTCCGGCTGCAGCATGGGACGTCCGTCGATGATGGCGTGGCGCAACCCGACCGGCAGGCACGGATGGCGGCTGCCTTTCGGGCATTCATGGAATCGCTCGATCTCGACCTCACTGACCCCAATCTGGTCGACACGGACCAGAGAGTGGCGCGTGCCTGCGAAGAAATGTTCCGGGGTCTGCGCCCCGGTGCGGAGCCGAAGCTCAGTACCTTCCCGAATGCGGAGGGCTACTCGTCGTTGGTGTCGGTCACGGACATCCCGTTCTACTCCGTCTGCGCCCACCACTTTCTGCCATTCTTTGGCACGGCGCACGTGGGCTACATTCCCGGTGAGCGCCTGGTGGGTCTCTCCAAGCTCGGTCGTGTTGTGGAATACTTCGCGCGCCGGCCGCAGCTGCAGGAACGCCTGACGGAACAGGTCGCCACCATGCTGGAGGAACGGCTGTCCCCTGCGGGCGTCATCGTGGCGCTGGAAGCCCGTCACCTCTGCATGGAGATGCGGGGGATCTCCCGTCCGGGCGTGACGACGCTGACGACCGCGGTGCGAGGCACTCTGACAGATCCGAAACTGCAGCAGCAGTTCTTCGATCGGCTGCGTAGCGGGAATGCAGCTCTGCAACGTGAGGGGACGAGGTAATGACCGACTACAGGTATCTCATTGTTGGTGGGGGAATGACCGCGGACGCCGCCGTGCGCGGCATCCGGGAACTGGACAAGGAAGGGAGCATCGGACTGATCGGTGCGGAAGCGGATCCGCCCTACTCGCGCCCACCGCTCTCCAAAGGGCTCTGGAAGGGAGACAAGCTCGAAAGCATCTGGCGCAACACGGCGGAGGCAAACCTGGATCTCCACCTGGGCCGGCGCGCGACGCGTCTGGACCTCTCCGGCAGGCGCGTGATCGATGACCGGGGCACTCGGTACGGATTCGAGAAGCTGCTGCTCGCCACGGGAGGAGCGCCCCGCCGCCTTCCGTTCGGTGATGGCCTGGTGACGTACTTCCGGACCCTGGACGATTACCGGCGGATCCGGGATCTGGCCGACCAGGGCAAGTCGTTCGCGGTCCTGGGTGGTGGTTTCATCGGCTCCGAGGTCGCTGCGGCACTGGCCATGCAGGGCTGTCGCGTGGTTCTTCTCTTTCCGGAAGAAGGCATCAGCGCCCGACTCTTCCCGGCGGACCTGGCGCGCTTTCTGGTTGACTACTACCGGGAGAAAGGGGTGGAGGTGCGCACCGGCGAGAGCGTGACGAGCGTAACGCAGGACGGCTCCGGCGTGAAAGTGGGGACAAAATCGGGAGCCTCCCTGACGGTCGATGCAGTCATAGCCGGCCTGGGTGTGAAGCCCGACGTGGATCTGGCAAGCGCAGCGGGTCTGAAGACGGACGACGGCATCCTGGTCGATCAGCACCTCCGTACTTCGGATCCGAATGTATTCGCGGCTGGAGATGTCGCCCGTTTCAGCGCGTTATCCCTGGGTCGACTCATGCGAGTGGAACATGAGGACAACGCCCTGACCATGGGTCATGCCGCGGGCCGGGCCATGGCCGGTGATCCGGCACCCTACGAACACCTCCCCTTCTTCTATTCCGATCTCTTCGACCTGGGGTACGAGGCCGTCGGCGAAATGGATCCCCGCGGCGAGACGTTCGCCGACTGGAAGACACCGTTCCGCGAAGGCGTAGTGTACTACCTGTCAGATGGCAGGGTCCGGGGTGTTCTTCTCTGGAACATCTTCGGCAAGGTCGATGAGGCCCGGGCGCTCATCAATGATCCCACCCAGGTACGCGCCAGCGATCTCGCCGGGCGTCTGACGTCCTGAGTTGCTGCCCATGAACCGCTGACAGCGGGGTGTTCGGCTGTGTTTCGATGCCGGACGCCCCGCTTCATGTTGATCCGGCAGCCGCGGCAGGGTGACGCTCGCGGCGTAGCGAAAAGACGCATCGGGAACGGAAGACTCGGCCCCCCTGGCCTGCGGAGTTGACAGTATCGCGACCGGGTACCTATCGTTCGCCTTGCGCTGTCTAGTTGAGGGTCGTTCTCAACTAGAAAGCCGACAAGTTTTATCGGTTTTATCCGTGGCTCCTCTTTTCACACGGTCAACCCCCTTACTGCCCACCCCCCATCCCCCACCCTCTCCTCCTGATGAGACCCGCCTCGACCATGACCACCCGTCGGGCGATCAACCTGATCGCGCTGGCCTGCCTCCCCTCCATTGCCCTCGCACACCCCATCGCAGCGCAAAAAGCCCAGGAACCCCCTCCTTCCGAGGTCGGCACCATCATCGTGGCCCATGGCTCGGATTCCGCGTGGAACGGACGGGTCGAACAGGTGGCCCGAACCGCGCATACCGGCGGGCCGATCGCCGTGGCGTACCTCATGGGTGAACACGCCAGCGAGCACCGCTTCCAGGACGTCGTGAAGAAGCTGGAGACTGAGGGTGCCCGCAAAATCGTCGTGGTCCCCATGCTCGTGTCCAGCCACAGCGGACACTACGAGCAGATCCGCTGGCTGGCCGGCAAGACGGACTCGCTCGACGAAACCATGATGCACCATCTCCACATGGCGGGCATCTCGCGGCCCCAGAACCCCGTCCCCATGACGGTCACCTCCGCACTGGACGACGCACCGGAAATGGCGCACGTGCTCGTGCGCAGAGCAAAGGCATTGGCCACCTCACCATCGAACCAGGCTCTGTTCCTCGTTGGTCACGGTCCCAATGATCCGGAAGCCTACACCATCTGGATGAGGGACCTGCGCGTAATCGGTGACAGCGTCAAGGCAGCAGGTGGGTTCCGTGATGTACGCGTGGGTGTGGTGCGGGACGATGCTCCGCCCGCGGTCAGAACCGAAGCGGTGCATGCCATCCGGGAGATCATTCAACTGCAGCGCGAACTCACGGGACGTTCCGTGCTCGTGGTGCCGGTGCTGATCTCTGCCGGCGCGCTCAGCGAAAAGCGGGTGCCTCGTGATCTCGCGGGACTCGATATCGTGTACGGTCAGGAGCCGCTGCTTCCGGATCCGGAAATTGCCCGCTGGGTGGAGCTGCAGGTGAAGCGGGCCACCCGATAGGAGCTGAGGGGCCGTCAAACCGTCGAACCTGGCCCCCCAACTCGCTCCGGAACTACTTGTGCTCGATCTGGACGCGCCAGACCTGCGGACCACTCTCCAGGTACGTCCATTCAAACTTGCCACCGCGCTCGGCCATCATCTGATAACGCAGCGGAGCGGGGTCATGATCATTGATGAGGAGCATCGACTCACCCGGGCCCAGGCCGTCGAAGGTGCGGAAGATGGTGGGGTGCTTGTCTCGCGGCGGAATGGGACGGACGTCGAGTTCCACCGGATTGGCCGTTGACGACATTGCTTCAGTCCTCGGTGTGGTTGGGTTGGCGGCGGACGACGGACTGCCATCCACCGGGGAGCCTGCCGTGGTCGCGTCAGACGTCGCGTGCCAGATGCGCACGACCACGCGGTCGGGGTTCGGCTGAAAGATCTCGTAGTCGAACCCGCGTTCCTTGAGAATGGGGAGCAGAAAATGGGGGACGCGTACGTTCACCTGGACCAGCACGCCGCCAGGCTTCAGTGTCTCCAGTGCCTCCAGGGTGCGCTGCATCGGTTCCGGTGGCTCCAGGCCCCGTACATCGATCACCACGTCACCGGCCGGTACGTCCTCGGCCACGGGCCCGGCGTTCGGCGATGGCGCTGTATCAGCATGGCCGGCCGCCGGCTCCTCTGCAGTCCCGCCACGATGGAACAGGACGCGCCAGTCCTCTTCGCCGAGCTGCTCACTGAAGTGCAGGAAACCGCGCTTCTTCATCACGGCAAAGAGGGGCAGCGGTTCGAAGGTCGCTCTCAGCGAGAGCGCCTCATCGGTGCCTAACGCGCCCACGGCACCCATGATCCGCGAGAATGGCTCGCGCCCCTGGCGCAGGTCCTCGCGCACGTCCACCTCGACGATGCGGGTGCCGGCAGGAAGCTTCGGAGCGCCCGCGGAAGCACTGGTGTCAGTGGCAGCCTCCGCCGCTGTCCCCGACTTCCCGTTTGCCGCCGGGGCGTCCGGAACGGCGTCAGGCACGTCGGTGATGCCCAGGGCGTCGTTGATGGCCTTGAGAAGCGCGGATGGTTCCGCGCCACAGATCTTCGCGGCCTGCTCCACCGTGACCAGACGCGCCATCACCCGGCGCATTGCCGGCTTGCGAAGATTCTCGAAACGCGGTGACTGCCCCGCAAACACTTCCACCAGGCGTTCATCCCGCGCCAGGACGTCGCTGACCCGATCTGATCCCCTGACGGGTACGCTCGATGATGTTCGGCTCATTTTTCTGTCCCTCGCGGTTTACCCCACAAGGCGTGAATCATCTGGCTGACAAAAAGGAGCACGGCAAGCAGCAGCATCACGCCGCCCAGACGTGTCACCACGGGCTGCGCGGTGACTATGCCGGTCGCAAGGAGTGTCAGGCCGGCGCCGTACAGGACCAGATCGGTGTACGCCACACGTGAGGAATAGAGATCGGCCACGGTTGGTACGCGCTCCCGGCCCATTTTCTGGCGGAATCGCGTGATCCACGCCAGGAAGGGGACGATCTTGTAAAAGAGTCCTGCCACATAGAGAGCGAAGGCGCCCAGAATGCCGAGTGCGACATAGAGGACGGCGAGTCGCCGGGTGTTGAAGCCGATCGCCATCACCGCCGGCGCCAGCATTGCCGTGACAGCGAGGACGCCCAGTGCCACGAATGCATGCACCAGGCCGGCATCGAGGCGACGCCGTACCCGGGCGCGATGGAAGCTGTAGGCCTGAATCAGGAAGCAGATCACGCTTGCTTCCACCAGAACCAGTCCTGTCCATGAGAGCCAGCGTGCGGCCGTCAGCAGTCCGGTGGCCAGAACCAGCACTCCCGGTATCAGGAAGAGCAGGGAACGTCCGGTCCATCGGGTATTGCCGCCGTGCGCCACCAGAAACATGGGGAGCAGACGGTGGGACATTCCGACGATCATCACGAACACCCATCCGAGGAGTGCCACGTGCAGATGCGATGCGAGCACGGACACGCGCGCGGCGCGCAGGAATCCGGTGTGCAGGTTGTGGAGCAGGATTATTCCCAGTACCAGTGTGAGTGCCAGGAAGCTCACAGCCACACCCATGGCCGCCCACGTTACGTCGCGACGCTGGGCTCTGGGGAGTGAGCGACCGACATTCGTGAGTACCAGCACGATGCCGGTGGTCAGAAGCGCGATCCCGACATGGTGCAGGGCCAGGGAGTTCCGCATGACGCCGAGTGCGAAGAGCGCGACGCCGGGCACGAAAAAGGCAAAGCTTGCGTGTCCCAGCCGCTCGGAGTGGACGGGTGCACCCAGTGCCACCGGCAGGAGCTGGTACATGGCTCCGAAGATCGTCGTCGTCAGCCAGCCCAGTGTGAACAGGTGAGTGACGCCGGCGACGTGGGGTGACAGGTATGTACCTGAGGCCAGTTCCGGCGCAATCCAGATGACACCAGCCATACCGAGCGTCAGGAAGGCGAGTGCCGCGGCAAAGTGCTCACCGGGAAGTCTCAGGGATGCGCCGGGTGCTGGTGTCAGCGCACCGCCTGGTCCCGGCATTCCGATCGGTCCGGGACCACCGGGGCGAGCCGGCGCACTTGCGGCGGGCGGCGCGGGTGTAGCGCCGCGGGCAGGCATCTGCGGTGCACTGGTGCCTGCCGGAGAAGTCACGCGGTGGCCTCCACCTTCTTCCATCCCAGTGCTTCCGCCACCTGATGGGCGATTCCGGCAAAGCTCCGAGCGAACGGATCGTTGCGCCTGGCTCGCACGGTGGGATCCCCGGTGTCCCCTTCGGAGACGACTCTGTCATCGAACGGGACGGCACCCAGCATCGGCACGCCCAGCGCACGAGCCACCTGCTCACCGCCCCCACTGCCGAAGGCGCCGGTCATGTTCTCGACGACGCCGAGTACCGGGACTTCGAGCGTGGTGAACATCTCTCCCGCCTTGCGCGCCTCCACGACGGCGAGCCGCTGTGGCTGAGTGACGACGACGGCGCCGGATACCTGTATGGATTGCACCAGACTGAGCGGTATGTCACCCGTTCCTGGGGGAAGATCCACGATGAGGATGTCGAGGTCGGGCCACTGCACGCCCCGGGCGAATTGCTTGACTGCCTTGGAGACCATGGGTCCGCGCCAGATCGCCGGAGCCTGTTCACCCAGGAAGAAGCCGAAGCTGATGAGTGGAAGTCCGTGAGCCACCAGTGGAATGATGGTCTTCTCGGGCGTCATGCGTACCTGACGGGCGCCGTCTTCGATGCCCAGAAGAATCGGCACGCTGGGGCCGTAGATGTCGGCATCCAGGAGTCCGGTGCGGAGACCGCCATCCGCCAAGGCCAGGGCGAGGTTGACAGCCACGGTGCTCTTTCCCACGCCACCCTTGCCCGCGCCGACCGCCACGACGTGTCGAACTGTTGAAAGCCGGACCTGATCGGCCCAGGGATCCGGTGTGCCCTTCATGTTGGGCCGGGGTGCGGGAGCAGGTTCGTTGACGGTGACGGTTACCAGAGTGGCGCCGATGGAGTACAGCTTTTCGCTAATGGCTTGCCGGAGTCGTGGTTCCGCGCCCGGATCCCGTGACTTGAGAGCGAGATCCACCTTCACCTGAGTGCCGCAGGCGCTCACGTGCGAGACCATGCCGAAGGATACGATGTCGCGCGAGAGCCCCGGATACGGTACCTGGGCCAGGGCTTTGCGGACGGTATCGACATCGAGTGTGACGTCGTCGGATGCGGCTGCAGAGCCGTCGGTGGCCGGGGCGGTGGTCTTTTCGCTCATGGGCATATCCTCCCCGGGGACCTTAGCGCGTGCGGAAGGTCTGCAGTGTGACGGATGTCTCAGCAGTCAATTGCAGGATCCACGGGTAACGTCGCGACGTTCCGGTGCGTAGCACAGATTGCAGCATGCGTTTGAAGCGCAGCACTATTGCGAGGGAGAGATGATGCGAAGAATCGATTATGGGAAAGTCTCGCCGGGTTCACTGCAGGCGATGATGGGACTGCAGAAGTTCACGGATGAAGCCGGCCTGGAGCACTCCCTGCTGGAGCTGGTGAAGATGAGGGCGTCGCAGATCAATGGCTGCGCCTACTGTCTGGACATGCATTCCAAGGATGCCCGTGCCGCCGGGGAAACCGAGCAGCGGATCTACCTGCTGAGCGCCTGGCATGAGGCACCGTTCTACTCGGAGAGGGAGCGTGCCGCTCTGGCTTGGACGGAAGCCGTCACCCTGGTGAGCCGGGGACCGATTCCCGACGAGCTTTTCGAAGCGACGCGGGCTCAGTTCAGCGAAAAGGAGATGGTCGCGCTGACGATGGCAATCGTGACCATCAACGGCTGGAACAGGCTGGCAGTCGGGCTGGGTTCCGACGTGGGCAGCTACCAGCCGCGCGCCTGGGCAAACGCCAAGGCGGACAAGTTGGCGACTGTGGCAGGCTGATCAGGAACTACCATTCCGGCACCCCGCACTCGGGGCACTGGATGTTCATGAAGACGAGCCATTCGAGGATGGCATTCCCGGTCGGCGGCCAGCCGGAGTCGGTCGGACGATAGATGTGGTAGATCTCGCGATACCGATCGGCGACAATGATGCATGGAGTGGGGGTGTCGTTCTTGTCCATGGCCCCCACACTCCGGTGCAGCACGTCGTCGCTGTCGAAAAGGACCTTGGGACCGGATCCTGCGCCTGGTGTGGCAACGGGTGCACCGGCCCGGATGACCAAGAGTTCCGCCTCTTCATCAGCGAGTCTGTCCCGAATCGATGTCAGGTCATTCAGCAGATCCTTGATGGACTCACCGCCGTCGTCGGCCCCCGTGAGGAGAAGCACGAGGTTGCGACGGCCGGCGAACAGATCCAGCGGAACATGAGCCCCGCTGTCGGATGGCAGGGCAATATCGGGCAGCAGATCACCGCTGCCGGCGCCCGGACAGGTCGCGCGTGTCAATCCAGCGGATGGTGCAGTCGTATCCTGCTGTGCCATAGGTACCTCCATGTCAATCCAGCGACGGATTCAGGAAGATCGCATTGCAGGTCGCAGGGATTTCCGCGGCACCTCGCCTCCCCTTGATTCATGAAGGGCTCGCGGCTGGATTTCTGTCAAGTCGTTCCGTGAGCGGCTGCTGCCGGAGCTGCAGGCTGTTCACCATCGTCAACGGTGGACGCCCCTTGACCCTGTAGCGCAGTACAGGGTGTATCATCGATGATGGGGAAACATGCAGCAAATCGTCCAACCTCAGATCTGAAAGTGCATCCCATGAAATCCACCACCGACGCAGTGCTCGACTGTACCTGGAGTGTCAACGATGTCCTCAAGCGCTATCCCATGACAATGGAAGTCTTCAACCGTCATGGGATCGATCTCTGCTGCGGCGGAGTGCTGAGCGTGGACGAAGCCGCCACTCAGGAAGGTGTCGACAAGGAAGTGCTTTGTGCCGAACTACGTGCAGTAGCAGCGGAGTAATACAGGGCGATACCGGCGTTCAATTCGTGGGGCCGCTGAGCGGCCCCATGGCATCCAGCAGGGGACAGTCGCCGAGTGGTCCATGACCGCCGTGGCACTTCCCTGCCAGGTGAGTCAGTGCCTTCCGGATGCGTTCGAGGTCGGCGATACGCCGGTTGACGTCCTCGATCTTGGCCTCGGCCCGCTGCTTCACCTGGGCTGCAGTCGTGCGGGGATCCAGGCGCAGGACGAGGAGCTCCTGGATCTCGGTGAGCGTGAATCCCAGTTCCTGCGCCCGCTTGATGAATCGCAGACGGTCGAGGGCTGAATCGCTGTACTGCCGGTAGCCGGACCTGGTCCGTTGCGGCTCGGAGAGGAGACCGCGTCGTTCGTAGTAGCGTACGGTCTGTACGCTCACCCCCGCACGGCTGGAAAGCTGGCCGATCGTCACTGCGATGCTCCCGCTTTGAGTTGCTACACCACCGACGCTGAAAAGCGATCGTGGAGTCTGCTTCAAGGTAGCATGAGGGCGGGGCCCATGGAGTCGGAGAGTCGGATGCCGTCCGATACTGACCGGGCAGGGCATCGCGTGACGTTTCAGTATCCGGTGTACATCTCGATGCGGATATCCCCGCCAGGCACACCCGCGCGCTCGATCTCCTGACAGAGTCCCGAGATGAACGAGGGTGAGCCGGACAGGTAGTAGCGGGATCCGACAAGGGATGGGAGATGACGCATCAGCATGGGGACACCGATCCGGCCCGTCTCGCCGGTCCACTGCAGGGTGGCGTCAGCCGCACCCGTCAACGTGGGGATGAAACGGAATCCGGGAATCCGCTGCTGAAGCGCGTCCAGTTCCTCCAGGTACGCGGCATCTTCGCGAAGGCGGTTCGAATAGAAAAGGGCGACTTCCTGACGGGCATTCCGCCGCGCGGTCTCCCGCAGCGCGCCCAGAAACGGTGCCACTCCCACTCCACCGGCGAGCAGCACCAGCGGTCGGCTGCCGTCCAGTTTCAGGGCGAGATCGTCCGCGGGTCCGTCGATCAACAGTGTATCTCCCAGGGGCATCTCCGAGATGGAACGCTTGAAAGCAGTGTCCCGTACGCGCATCAGTATCAGGAGATCGGCTTCATCGGGCGCACTGGCGATGGAGAACGAACGCGTAGGGCCCAGAGCGTCATTGTAGAGTGGTTCCGCCAGCGTGACATCGATGTACTGACCGGCCTCGAACACAAAGCCGGCAGGTCGTTCCACGATGCAGGCCAGAGTGTCACTGGCCACGATTTCACGATGCAGCAACCTGCTGGGGGATACGCTCACGCCACGTTCCTCCCGGGCTTGTGTGCTCCGTGGTCGGCTGCATGCGGTTCAGTCGAGGTGTGGGCGCAGGATTGCAGGATCCACATTTTCGAGTTCATTGGTGGTTGTCAGTAGGGGTACGGCTTCGTTCAACGGCGCAATCTGCAACGATGCAGGCTGTACCACGGTACAGGGTCAAGCACCGCACCCGGGTATTCCGGTGTGTGAGGAATGCAGGGAACGGTCTCGTTCCTGCAGTGGTTGATCAGCCGCCGCGCGCCAGGGCACGAAGCTGCTCGACGCTGGTGATCCGGATCCGGTTCCCTCTCCGGGATTCGATCAGTCCCTTGCGACGGAGCTGTTTCATCGCGCGCGACACGGACTCCCGGGCAGTTCCGATCTCAAGCGCCAACTCTTCCTGGGTTCGATCGAGAGAGAGTTCCACTCCCTCGCCGTCCCGGGTACCGGAGCGTTCGGCGTAGTCGGCCAGCAACATGGCGAGTCTGGCGGCCACGTCACGGAACGCCAGCGTCTCGGCGACGTGCACGAGGTGTCGGAGGCGTTTACCCAGACCGCGGATGATTGCCTGAGCAATGTCCGGATGGGTGCGATACAGGTACTCGAAGTCGGCGCGGGGGAGGAACACCAGACGCGTGGGGTCCATGGTGCTGGCGGATGCCGGGTAGGTTCCGCCGTCGAAAAGCGGCAACTCGGCGACCGGCCTTCCCGTTCCTTCGATGTGGAGTACCTGCTCCCGTCCATCGGGGCTGAGCCGATAGATGCGTACCCTGCCGTCCGCGATCACGTACAGTCCACGGCACTCCTCACCGGCCGTGAACAGCGCGTGGCCGGGTCCCACACTGCGTGTCACGCATCGCTCGGCGAGTTGCCGGAGCGATGCCTCATCGAGATCGGAGAATATGGGCAGATGCCGAAGGAGCTCGACTGTTTCCATTCGACTCTCATGTGGTTGAACTTGTAGGGGCATCCCCTGCGGCTGCGCCATCCATGAAGTTGAGTGCCGCTGGCCTGGAGTAGCCGCAAGCGCTGTGCGTGCGCTGTCTCAAGATGGCACGGAACACACGATCCGGGCAGCAGGATTTTCCTGCGTGCACGGAACCACTACCGCCGGCTGGTGCGGGATGGGCAGATTGTCGGGAGACCCTAACGGGGCAGGCGAAGGGTTCCAGTCCTGCCGGAGCGATGATCATGCACAGCGTCGATGTTCATCCGAGTCCGTTTTATGCCTGGCTCGACAGGCCGGCGATCCGATCCCTGGTTCAGCAGGCACGCGCACTCTCGCCGGGCGAACGGCTGGTCCTGATCAAGGGACTGATACCCGGGCTGGTGGAGGAGATGGGTGAGGAAGGGCTGCGTGGGTTTCTGGCGGAGTTGGAGACCAAGGCGCGTCGCTACGCGGAGGCGGTAGCCAATCCGGGCCAGGGTGGTGCGACGCGCCGTACGCCGAGCGAGCGTCTGGGTGGACCAGTTCCGGGCAGGGAGGCACACCATCACCTGGCTGGTACCCGCAACCCTCGCAGGCCGGGTGGGCGGGAACTGGAGCGGCAGTGGGAGGCCGCGGCGTGGCAGGAGATAAGCGGGCAATCCAAGTCGTAACTCCTGCGGGTAGCTGCATTCGGAACGAGCAGAGCAGAGAAGCGCGGGGCGGGAGCCGAAAGTGGCTGCCTCCCCGCGCTTGGGTCTGACGCCGGAATCCTGATCGATCAGCCGCGTGCTACGGCGTCGCGGACACCATAGAATGCGCGGGCCATCCGGCCAATGGAGCGGTTGTAGTAGAGGATGACGATGACGCCGGCAATCGCGATCGCGGCCAGGACAGGCGTGGCCGTTCCCCACAGCCGGGCCCAGGTGAGACCGATGGCGAGCGCCAGCGAGCAGGCGAGGTGGCCGACCACGGTGTAGGCGTTGGCGGGCACGAGTTCCACCGGTGCCTCGTACTTGCTGCGCGCCACCAGAGATGCCTTGGCGAACAGAGGGAATCCTGCCAGTCCCAGCAGGGCCAGGGGCGGGAGTTCGCCGACGGATACCAGAGCGATGAGCGCGAAACCCGCGATTCCGACGATCACGGGATACAGACGGCTGGCGCGCTGCAGGCCCAGCCGCACGACCATGGTACGCTTGGAAACCTCGTCATCGCTGGGCGCATCCTGGAAGCCATTGATGAACAGGATGAGTGCGACGAGAACCGACACCGGCAATGATGCCGCGATGGCTGCTGATGGAACGGCGCCGGTCTGTACATATGCGGTGCCACACACGATCCCGACTCCAAACGCGAGTGCCACGGCGATCTCGCCCAGGCCCCGGTGGGCCAGTCGAAGCGGTGCACCGGTATAGAGGAATCCCACCGCGGTGCCGGCGAGACCGAAGAGCAGCACGCCCGGTCGGCCAGCCAGCGCGAAGTAGAGTCCGATCGACGCGCTCAGCACACCGAGGCCGAGCATGGCGGCCAGCAACTGAGCACGGGTGGCGAGGCCGCGCTGCAGAACGCGGGAGCCGCCCGTGAAGCCGAGCATTGGGGTGCGGTTGCGGTCATCGGCGCCACTGGTCTGGTCATCGAGGTCGTTCTTGATGTTGGTGCAGGCCTGGAGAGCTACGGCTGCTATGAGAGTGAGGATTGCCGCGCCCCAGCTGACGAATCCGGTTGCGAGGAAGGAAGCGGCCACGCCAACGACGACGCTGGCTGCGCTGGCGGTGAGCGTGGGCCAGCGAACGATCTCCTTCCAGATCCCGAGCTGGCGGCGGAGCAGCGCCCAGTCGCTGGGGCGATCGGCGGCCTCACTGGCGAATTCCAGGATCGAGGGTGGCCTTCCGGCAACTATCTCGCCGAAGATCCGATGCTTCATGAATCGCGGTGTCACCTTCATGAAGGCCAGGAGGTCCGTCTGGCCAACTGAATCCAGGTGACGCACGATCGAGGAGGTGCGCATGGTGGCCTCCTTGGCGCGCTCCCGTTCGACCGGATCGTGTATGACCTGGGCGCGTCCGGTTATTTCCATCTCCCAACTGGTGTGCTCTTCACCGGTCGGTGATTCATGCAGCAGGAGGGCGACCTCGGGTCGGGCGGACATCTCCCGCACCTTGGGGTCGGTTTTCATCGAGGCCAGATAGACGATGGGTCGTTCGGCCTCATCCTCGGGGAGCCATGCTCCCGGATGCATCATGCGGACGCGCACCTCCTCACCGGCGTGGGTTCCCACGGCGACGCGTTTGGCGGCGAGAAGCGCATCGCGGATGCGGCCGCGGGATTCTTCGATTGACGTCGGCGGGATGCGTGGAGGTGTCACGGGGGGATCGTTGGGGGTCTGTGCCTGGACGGGGATGCTGGACCGGTACTGTATAGATGTCAGGGATCACACTACTGTGGTTCACCGACAAAACTAGCGGGTCTGACGTCTGCTGGTGAGTCATCCCCGGTCACCTGCGGGAAGACGCTGGGCGTCAGCATCGTGACGCCGAGCGTGACGATGGCGACGATGGTGAGACCGGCGTACACGTGTTGCGTGGCGGTGTGGATGGCCTGACGGAGCCAGTCCGCGGCGGCGCCGGTCAACTCGTGACGCTGGAGTGTGCCGATCACCTCGTCGATCTGTCGGGGGAGTTGCTGTCGAAGCGTGGCCGGCGCCTGAGACAGACGGCTGGCGAGAGCGCTGTTGAAGATGCTGCCGAAGAGGGCGGCGCCAAGGCTGGCGCCCAGGTAGCGTGAGAAGACGTTGGCGCCGGTCACCACGCCGCGATCATGCCAGGAGACGGTGTTCTGGATGCCAACGAGCAGTGGAGTGGAGAGGAGTCCGAATCCGGCACCCAGGGCGACCTGGTCGATCACGAGGAGTGCGACGGATGCGGGATACGGAACAGCCAGGAAGGTGGCGGTTGCGGCAGCCATCAACGCGGCGCCGCATAACGCGGTACTGCGGAAGCCCATGCGCAGGTAGAGCCTGCCCGACAGCGATGATGCCGTGGGCCAGCCGATGCTCATGCTGGCGAGCACGAACCCGGCAGCGATGGGGCCGAGTCCGAGTGTTGACTGTCCGTAGATCGGCAGGTAGGTGTTGGGCCCCATCATCACCATGCCCATGCCCATCATGGCGAGGTTGGCGCCGGCGAGGACACGGCGTCTCCAGAGCCATCCCGGGATGATCGGTTCCGGGGCCGCCTTCTCGACTCGAATCGTGATGAGGACAAGGATGGCCGCCAGCATCCAGACAAGGATGCTGGGGAGCGAGAGCCAGCTCCACGACTGTCCTTCCCGCAGCAAGGCAAAGATGATGATGCTCCCGGTCAGGAGCATGAGAGTGGCGCCGGCGTAGTCGATTCGGTGCTGACGATGAGGAGCCTTCTCATCGAGGAATCGCACCAGCAGGAAGATCGCTGTGGCCCCCACGGGTACATTGATGAGGAAGATCCACCGCCACGAAGCGTATTCCGCGAAAGCGCCCCCCAGTGCGGGTCCGACTATGGCAGCCATGCCCCACACGCTGGAGAGCCATCCTTCGATGCGAGCGCGTTCGCGGACGGAGTAGAGATCCCCTGCAAGTGTGTACACCGTCGCCAGGATGGAGCCCGCGCCCAGTCCCTGGAGTCCCCGGAAGACGATGAGTGTGGGCATGTTCCAGGCGAGTGCGGATGCCGCCGAACCGCACAGAAAGAGTGCTATTCCCGCGAGGAGAACCGGTTTCCTGCCAAACGAGTCGGCCAGTTTGCCGTAGATGGGGATCGTGACTGTCTGGGCCAGCAGATAGATGGAGAAGATCCAGCTGAACAACGCGAATCCACCGAGGTCACCGACCACCTGAGGAATGGCGGTCGAGACGATTGTGGTATCCATGGCCGCCAGCATCATGGTCATCATCAGGGCGGCGAGGATCCAGCGTCGTCCGCCCACGGAAGTGACGGAGTGGCTGTGGGGGTCTTCCCGGGAAACGAGCATCACCTGGCGATGAGTGGGAAAGGGAGTCTAATCAGACTCACCCGGTGCGCGGGAAACCCGACACGAATGGGCAGGGCCCCAATGCAGGGAGTCGAGCGGAGGTATATTTCAGCGGGATACGGCCCCCGCTCCGACGGGCATGCAGTCAGGCGCTGTGACAACCGTCACGCGCCCCGGCCCCTCACGAGGTCACCCTTCCCAGTGCCACGGACCTGACAGTCCCGGCATCTCCACCGCAACGGGCAGGTAGCCATGGCAACCGATGCATCAGAAACCGACACCCCTCTATCGCGCACCTGGGAAGCACTCCAGACGGTGATCGATCCGGAGATCGGCCTCGACATAGTCACACTGGGACTGGTGTACGATGTTTCCGTGGATGCTGCCGGTGTGGCGTGCATAACGCATACGCTCACCACGCCGGGCTGTCCGATGGAACGCGTCATTACCGACGGGATCCGCGAGGCGGTGTCGGCAGTGCCGGGTGTGAGCGAAGTACAGACCCGCCTGGTCTGGGATCCGGCCTGGCATGCGGGGATGATCCAGAGGGAAGGGTGGTGATGCGTATCCGGAACCATAACAGGCCCGGGAGTGCCGATCCCGTCGTGGGCCTCCGTCAGTGACGGGCGCCATTGCGGCCCCATGGCCGATGATCATCCAGGGTGGGATGGGTGTCGGCGTCTCCAACTGGATGCTCGCCCGCGCCGTCTCCCTCCGTGGCCAGCTCGGGGTGGTCTCGGGCACCATGCTCGATACGGTCCTGGTTCGCCGTCTGCAGGATGGTGACATGGGCGGACACATCAGGCGGGCGATGGCGAAGTTCCCGATTCCGCATGTGAGCGCGGACGTGTTGAAGCGCTACTTCATCCCGGGTGGTCGGGCCCCGGGTGAGCCCTACAAGCTGCTGCCGATGTACAAGCAGGCGGTGAGTGTGGCCCGCCAGCAGATCACCATGCTGGCCAACTTCGTGGAGGTTTACCTGGCCAAGGAAGGCCACGGCAACCAGGTGGGGATCAATCTGCTGACCAAGGTGCAGTTGCCCAACCTGCCTTCGCTCTACGGCGCCATGCTGGCCGGCGTCGACTACGTATTGATGGGCGCCGGTATCCCCCGGGAGATTCCCGGCGCCCTGGATGCCTTCGCGGATCACCGGTCCGCGCGGATCAAGTTCGACGTCGAAGGACTTGCTCCCGGCGAGACCGAATACCTCACCTTCGATCCCCAGGCGCACGGTGCTTCGCGCGACGGGGAACTCAAGCGCCCGAAATTCCTGGCCATCGTGGCGGCGCATTCCCTGGCGGGCAACCTCGCCAGGAAGGCAACGGGCCGGGTGGATGGGTTCGTTATCGAGGGTCCCACTGCCGGCGGACACAATGCACCACCGAGGGGTGACACTCAGTACAACGATCGTGGGGAACCGCGTTATGGCGAGCGCGACGTGGTGGATCTGGCCCGGATGCGGGAGCTGGACCGACCCTTCTGGCTGGCCGGAGGCGCGGGTTCACCCCGCCACCTGCGGGAGGCGCTGGAACAGGGAGCGACTGGTGTGCAGGTCGGTACCCTGTTCGCCTACTGCGATGAGTCGGGTCTGACCGAATCGCTCAAGCGTACCGTACTGGAACGCTCGGCAGCGGGTGACCTGGATGTCTTCACCGATCCGCGGGCTTCGCCCACGGGATATCCGTTCAAGGTCGTACACTGGGAGGGAAGTGAGGAAGCACGGAAGACCCGCGTTCGCAAGTGCGATCTGGGGTATCTCCGCACGCCCTATCGCAGGGAGGATGGACGGATTGGATTTCGCTGCCCCGCGGAACCCATCGATGATTACGTGAAGAAGGGTGGTGATCAGGCGGATACCGAGGGACGGCAGTGCCTCTGCAACGCCCTCTCGGCCAACATCGGCCATGGGCAGGTGCGCGACAATGGCCGGGAGGAACCGCCGCTTCTCACCAGTGGTGACGACTTGTTGAACATCGGCCGGTTCCTGCGGGGAAGAGCGAGTTATTCGGCTGGCGATGTGATTGATTGGCTGACTGGCGAGACCAGGTCCTGTGGCGACATGCAGTGCGAGGGTGAAGCTGCCGTCGACCAGGCATCCACACGTAATGGAGTCGAGGAAATGACTGCTACCAGGGCGGGTGCTCCCGCATGAAAGTCTCTGATCCGAGAGTCTTCGCCGCGAATGCGGTCTCGACGCGTCCGGGCAAGCCCGCCACGGCGATGGTTCATGATTCCGACGACGCGAGACTGGTGGTCTTCCGTCTGGCAGCAGGGGAGGAGGTCCCTCGCCATACCAGTCCGTCCACGGTGATCCTTTCGATACTGGAGGGTTCGGGAACGGTGCTGGGACCCGATTCCGAGCACGCCGTGGAGGCCGGCGCGATCATCACCTACGAGACCAATGAGGTGCACGGCATGCGCGCCACTGATGGACCGTTCACGGTGCTGGCGACCATCACGCCACGCCCCGGTACGCGCTGAGCCAGGCAGCATGCCCGGTGCGCAGCGGTTCACCGGCTGCGACCGGGTGGGTGCCGTGCTGTTTGTGGACTGATCAGACAGGCATGGGTTCCCGGATGCGATCGAGCGCAGGAGAGAGCGCGTCGCCGATGGCCCGTGCTGCCAGCAGCGTGATGTCCGGGGGAGCACTGGCGGGCAGAACCAGCTCGATGGCGCAGGTATCACCACCTGTCTGACGCACCATTCGGGCGATCGGGATGGCGTCATTGGAGAGCCACTCGACGGCTCCGTCGCGATCGTGACGCAGGGGTGAAAGACGCGTGATCACGCAGGCATTCGCCAGTTCGCGATCGAGAACCTGCCGGAGTGCTTCCCAGGCACGTCGGGCGGCGTCACATACCTCGCTGTCGGACGCGAATCCGAAAAGACGAAGGGCACGGCCGCGGATCCAGCCTACCTCGCTGCCAGCGGCGTTGAGCAGGCGGAACCGGTCGGCGCCATCAGGAATGACGTGCAGCATGTCGGTTCTCCCGGGTGTGATGGTGTTACGAGGAGGCGCCTGACGCCGGCACGGGACGGGGTCCGGAAGCGGCAGCCCGTCCCCGGCCGGGCAGTCATGTCGGGTATTGATCCCGGTCAGCGGACGGCGCAGGTGATGCAATGCGGCGTTTCCGGCATCACACTCAGACGGGCCCACGGAATGACGCCGCCGCATTGTGTGCAGGAACCGTAGGTCCCTTCCCGCAGTCTGCGCATGGCCGCTATGACCACGTCGCGCCGGGCGTCGCCACCGGTGAATCGGCGCTGTTCGCGGTCCAGTTCGAAGCGGATATCACGGAGTTGCGTGGGAGAGAGGCGGGTGCGTGCGGTTCGGGGAGTTGGTGTACGCTTCATGAGAGTCCTCCGTGGAGAAACGAAATCGCCCCATCTGGCGGGGAGCGCAGATGGGGCGAGTGACTTGGGCCGGTTATTCCTTTCCGGGTGTCGTCGCGTCAGCGGGGGTTATCCGTTGTCCGCTGCCTCGCCGTATCTGCGCCTCGTGGCTCGCGCCCATGATTTTCCGGGCGCATCATGGCGAATCTCCGACATCCTTGTCCGTACGGGGCTGGCACACGCCATACCCGGCCCGCTGCTTTCCGTGGCCGCGGACACGACCGACCGACCGGTCCAGGACCGGGCGATGGCGTGCTGTGGCGAGCGGGTGGCGGGAATGCGGGCCATGACTGCAACGGAGGGAATGCGGGATTCTGTCCCAAACACTAACCCTGCGGCGACTCTTCCTCAAGGGTTGGCGACGCGGAAATGCTCCTCACCCGATATTGCTTCGGGCATCTCCGTCGTAAGGAGGGAGTCTGATGGCGGATGATCCTGGAGCGCGGGCAGGTCCACGAGACCGCCACGGAATTGCAGCCCATCTGCGTAAGAGAATCACTACTCACAACCGCAAGAAGACCCCATGGCATTTCTCGCTATCGGTTTGCTGGCCGGAATACTGTCCGGCCTTTTCGGCATAGGTGGTGGCGTCGTCATCGTGCCGGCGCTGCTCCTGATAACCCGGATGAAGCCGGAAATGGCAATCGGAACATCGCTGGCGTCACTCCTCCTCCCGGTCGGGGCGCTGGGTGCGTTCAGATACTACCGTGATGGGTACGTCAACATCGGCGCTGCCTTGTGGATTGCCGCGGGACTCTTTGGCGGAGCGTGGCTGGGTGCGCAAATGGCTCTGCGTCTCCCTTCGCGCGATCTGCAGCGGGCCTTTGCGGTCTTCCTCATTTTCGTTTCCATCCATCTGTGGATAAGCGCGCGGTGAGTCGTGCCCTTGTCACTGGCAGACCGGTACAACGATGGGGTTTCCGGATGCGCTTGCCCTGGGGAGATCGAACATGAAAGACCTGATGCTGGACGCAGCCCGGCGGGGTGCTGACTATCTCGCAGCGGTCGGTGATCGACCGGTGATGCCCGTCCGTGAGGCAATCGAACAGATGTGTCAGCATCTGGGTCGGCCTCTGCAGGAGGATCCCATGGATCCGGCTCTGGTCCTGGCCGATCTGGACACATATGGCGCGCCGGCCACGATGGCCACGACTGGCGGGCGCTATTTCGGATTCGTCATCGGCGGTGCCCTGCCGGCGACGGTCGGCGCAGGGATCCTGGCGACTGCCTGGGACCAGAACGCCGGCATGGAGGCATGTTCACCGTTCGGAGCGGAACTGGAGCAGATCGCCGCTGGCTGGGTCAAGTCATTGCTCGGTCTGGATGCTGGCTCAGCGGTGGGTTTCGTCACGGGTGCGACGATGGCGAACTTCACCGGTCTCGCCGCGGCACGGCATGCGGTTCTGGCAGCCGAGGGATGGAACGTCGAAGACCGTGGGCTCTTTGGTGCTCCGCCAATCACGGTGGTGGTGGGCGAAGAAGTGCATGTGAGCCTGTTGAAAGCGGTCGGTATGCTGGGACTGGGGCGGGAGCGCGTCTTGCGGGTGCCCGTCGACGGGCAGGGACGGATGCAAGTTGATATGCTGCCCCCGGTCGAAGGTCCGACGATCGTCTGCCTGCAGGCCGGCAACGTGAACTCGGGTGCGTGTGATTCGATTGGATTGGTTTGCCATCGGTTGCGGGGGACGGGGGCATGGGTCCACGTCGATGGCGCGTTTGGACTCTGGGCCGCGGCTTCGCCGGCATACCGGTCCATGGTGGACGGTATCGGGGAAGCCGATTCCATAGGTACCGATGCCCACAAGTGGCTGAACGTTCCCTACGACAGTGGACTGGTCTTCGTTCGCGATCCGGGTCATCTGAAGGGAGCCATGTCGGCGTCGGCGGCGTATCTCGTTGCCGGAGCCAATGACCCTCACCTTCTGGTACCGGAGATGTCGCGCAGGGTCCGCGGGATCGAAGTCTGGGCGGCGTTGCGTTCACTGGGAACCTCGGGTGTGGCGAAACTGGTGGAGCGTACCTGTGCCCATGCCCGGCGCATGGCATCCGCCCTGGAGGCCGCGGGGCACGAAATCCTCAATGACGTAGTGCTCAATCAGGTGCTGGTGACGTTCGGGAGTGCGGAACGCACCCGGGCGGTGATCTCCGCCATCCAGCGGGACGGCACCTGCTGGTGCGGTGGAACCACATGGCACGGACGGGTGGCAATGAGAATCAGCGTGTCGTCGTGGGCAACCACCGATGACGACGTGGACCGCAGTCTTGCTGCCATGCTCCGTATTGCGAAGGAAGTACCGGCCGATGGTGGGCTGGCTTAGTACGACAGGGTAGCTTTCTCTCCTGCCGCAAGAGAAGCACGACCCATCACACACTCACCCAATGAGCCGTGCTGTCAGCCGACGAAGCCCTGCAACGCCTGCGCGAGGGAAATGCGCGCTTCACTTCCAACGTACGCAGCCTGGACTCCCTGCTGAGTCACGTACAGCGGGCCGATCACGCCGTGAGGCAGGAGCCCTACGCGGTGATCCTGGGATGCTCGGATTCCCGGGTACCCGCGGAGCTGATTTTCGATGCCGGCGTGGGAGATCTTTTCGTCATCCGTGTTGCCGGGAACGTGGTGGCAGCCTCCCAGGTCGGAAGTGTGGAGTTTGCCGCGGAACAGTTCGGCACGCCGCTGGTGGTGGTGCTGGGTCATACGCAGTGTGGCGCCATCAGGGTGACGCTGGAGCAGTTGAGCCGCCCCGGTGACGCGCAATCGGACGGTCTCAAGTCCATCGTCAACCGGGTGCGTCCCTCGGTCGAGACGCTGATTGCGGCAGGGCTCAGGGGCGACGAACTCGTCAGGCAGTCCGTACGCGCCAACATCCGGGCGTCAGCCAATCAGTTGCGGCACGGTTCTCCGATCCTGGAGCGGCGTCAGGAGTTCGATGGCCTTCTGGTGGTGGGTGCGGAATACTCTCTCGACACCGGGAAGGTCGAGTTCTTCGACATCCCCGGGCGGCAGAGTACAGCGAGTCCCTGATGGCGCTGGCTGTGGTTCAGGCCGACCTGCTTTCACTGGCAGTCGGTGCCATCGTGAACGCTGCCAACGAGTCCCTGGCGCCGGGAGGTGGCGTCTGCGGTGCCATCCACCGGGCGGCGGGGCCGGAGCTGGCAGTGGCATGCGCCCGGCTCGGTGGTTGTCCTACCGGAGAGGCCCGAATCACGCCGGGCTTCGACCTGAAAGCGAAGTGGGTGATTCACGCCGTGGGTCCGGTCTGGCGGGGAGGTGGCCATGGTGAACCTGCATTGCTGGCCTCGGCTTACCGATCGGCGCTCTCGCTGGCGCTGGAACATCGTGTCAGGTCCGTGGCCTTCCCGGCCATCAGCACCGGCATCTTCGGATACCCGGTCGATGAAGCAACCGCAGTGGCGGTTGCCACGGTGAGTCGGTTCCTGGAGGAGACCGGGGCAGCGATGTCCATCACGTTCGCCTGTATCGATGCGGATGTGTTTCAGTCGTATCGCCGCGCGGGTGTTCCGGAAGGGAAGGACCCGACCTAGCCAAGGTTGATCCTGGGGCAGGGCGGCGTTGGGAAGACGCGGCGTTCCCCGGCGTTCGGCGGATGGTTCCCGCATGTCCGTTTTCGGCGAGACATGCCCAGGTTGTCGTCGTAGATTCCGACCATGCAGATCGACGAAGTCACCTGTCACGCAGCCGCCGAGGCGCGGGACAAGCGCTACGATGGCCTGTTCTTCATTGGAGTCACCTCGACCGGGATCTACTGTCGCTGCGTCTGTCCGGCACGGAGGCCCCGGCGCGAGAATCGCCGCTTCTTTCCCTCAGCCGCGGCCGCCGAACGCGCGGGCTTCCGCCCATGCCTGCTCTGCCGGCCGGAGTTGGCGCCCGGCGCATCACCGGTGGACTCGGCGGAACGCCTGGCGCATTCGGCGGTGCGTCAGATCGAGGCAGGCGCGCTGGAGGTTCAGGGAGTCCGGAGTCTCGCCCGGGAGCTCGGCGTCACGGATCGCCATCTGCGTCGCGTCATGGAGCGGGTATTTGGCGCCACACCGGTGGAGATCGCCCAGACCCACCGGCTCCTCACCGCCAAGCGTCTCCTGCGGGATACCAGTCTCAGCATGACACAGATCGCCTTTGCCGCGGGCTTCCGGAGTGTACGGCGTTTCAATGCTCTCTTTCGTGAGCGTTACGGCATGGCGCCCACGCGGGTTCGGGGCAGTCACAGGCAGAATGAATCCGGCCTCGTCTTCACACTGGCGCCACGTGGGGCCTTCTCGGGCGCGGCGACCCTGTCACACCTGACGGCGCGCTGCATCAGCGGGATGGAACAAATGGTGGAGGCCGACACGCCGTCCCACGGCGGTCATCGCAAGCCTCGGGCAGCTACGTCGTATGCCAGGACGCTCAGCGTCGGAGGCTGCACCGGCTGGATCCGACTGAATCTTGCCGGAGAGGTTCCCTGCCTGACGATTTCCGATGACCTGATGCCGTCATTTCGTGCCATCGTGGCCGCAGTCCGGGGTGCGCTGGATCTCGATACCGACATTGCGGCCGTCAACGTCGCGCTGTCCCGGGTGGGGTTCGCGCGCGAAGTGATGCGGAGTCCGGCAGTCCGGCTCCCCGGCGCCATCGATCCATTCGAGGTTGCCATTCGGGCGGTCGTGGGGCAGCAGGTGACGGTGAAGGCGGCAACCACGGTCACCGGACGGATGGCAAGCACCCTGGGAACACCCATCGAAACCGGAGTGCCGGGACTCGATCGCCTGTTTCCAACCCCGGAACGGCTCGCCGAAGCCGGACCCGGGCGTATTGCCGCGCTGGGGATGCCGGCGGCGCGGGCGCGTGCGGTTCATGGGATTGCGACTGCCGTCGCCACCGGGCAGCTCACGTTACGGCGCGGCGCCATCGATGCAGGTCGCGAGGGCCTGAGCCGGATTCCGGGAGTGGGACCCTGGACCATCGAGTACATAAGTCTGCGAGCCCTTGGGGATCCGGATGCATTCCCACTGGGTGATTCGGCCCTACGCTCGGCGTTTCAAGGTGACCTGGCGGTGGCATCCGAGGCGTGGCGCCCATGGCGTGCGTATGCCGCAGCGCGCCTTTGGCTGCGCAATACCAGAGAACGGAGGAAGGCTGCATGACGATTGTTGCGCATGACTCACCGATCGGGCCGCTCACGTTGAAGTCGGATGTCGGGACGCTGGTGGGTGTATGGTTCGAAGGTGACGATGATGCACCGGAGCCGGATCGCTCCATTGTGGCCGACCGCCTGATCGACCGGACCCGACGGGAACTGGACAGGTACTTTGCGGGTCGTCTGCAGGAGTTCACCGTCCCGGTGCGGCCATCGGGGACTGCGTTCCAGCAGGCGGTCTGGGCTGCGTTGCGCACCATTCCGTTCGGGGAGACGCGTTCCTACGGAGCGATCGCGAGACAGATCCGGCGACCAGCGGCGGTGCGCGCGGTGGGAGCAGCGAATGGCGCGAACCCCATTCCCGTCATCATTCCATGTCATCGAGTGATCGGAGCCAACGGTTCGCTCACCGGGTTTGGTGGTGGCATGGAACGGAAGCGTTTCCTGCTGGATCTGGAGCAGGGTGCGGCGTCGATGCTTTGAGCGCCAGGTGTTCTGGGGAGTGGTTCTCCTCCGGGACCCGTCGGGCGGGGCAAGAGGAAGCCGGCAGGTAACGCGAGAACGACGAAACGGGAGAACCGGAATGTTCCGGTTCTCCCGTTTCGCTGGGTTCAGCCTGTGGCTCCGGATGGCTGATCGCTTGCGGAGCACACCCGGGAGGTTCAGGCGGGCGGATTGCGCCGGTCCCGACGGTCCTCGCGGCGGTCGCGGACGTCTTCCCGGCGATCCCGGCGATTCTCCGCGCGGTCCCGGACGTTCTCGCGGCGATCGCGAACATCCTCGACGCGGTCACGCACCCCGCCGTCGTGCAGCGCATCACGCCGGTCCTCCGCACGATCCCTCCGATTCTCCCTCCGGTCAAGCTTATCCTCCCGTCGATCGCGGCGATCCTCGCGGCGATCGATGACGTTTTCCACGCGATCCCGTACGCCAGGCGGCACCGGTGCCTGAGCGGCGGCCGGAGCGGCAGTGACGATGGTGATCACGGCGAACGCGCCAATCGCGCTCGCGGACAGGCTCGATGCACGCATATATGCCTCCACAGGTGTCACGCTCTGCCGAACGACCGGTGTGTCGCATCGGTCAGGCTTGTAACAAAGACGGCCGCTGTGTCGGCTCGTTAAGCGCGGCGCCGGGCCTCGGGGTCAGTTGCTGCGGGGGTGCCACACCGCGTGGGGTCTCGGAACGGCGCCGATGGACTCGGCCCGTCCCAATAGCCGGGTGCCGCCTGACGCTGTACGTTCCCTGTTCCCCGCGAACAGGAGGACCGGGCTGTGGCACGCAATACAGCAAAGAAGGGATCGTCACCCAATGGACCAGCCCCGGATGGAACGCCGGAGAGTCTCGACCAGGTCAGGGACATCCTCTTTGGTGGACAGATGCGGATGGTGGACGCGCGGCTGCAGGGACTGGAGTCCCGGCTTCAGCAGGAGCAGGACGCGTTGCGCACCGAGTTTGGACGCTCCCTGACTGAACTCGAAGAGGCCATGAAAAAGGGGCTGACGCAACTGAGTGAGCGTCTCGCTTCTGAAAAGGCCAAGCGGATCGAAGACCTGAAGGCTCTGGCTGCCGACACCAGGGAGTCATTCCGGAACCTGGAGAAGCGTCATCAGGCTCTGGAGGAGGCCGCATCCCAGGCCGATGCCGAGCTTCGTGATCATCTCGTGGCACAGGGAGCTGCGCTCAGCGGAGACCTGGCAAAGACGGCGGAGCGGATCAGTGGTCAGATCGAATCGATCGCGTCGCAGTTGCAGTCAGACAAGCTGGATACCTCAACTCTGGCAAGCGGACTGACGGATCTGGTGCAGCGACTGAGCGGCGGGGGTTCGTCGTCAGGCAGGCAGAAGCGGAGCTGATTGGTGCTGGAGGAACGCGCGGCGGCTGAGCCTCCGCGGGACGAACCCGAGGACGGTCCCACGGCGGATCTGGACCGGATACGGCGTATTCTGGTCGGCGCGGAACAGGAGCGACTGGAAGAGCTGGGTGCGGAACTGGAGGCCAACCGCCTGACGGCGGCTTCGCTGGCGGAACACCTCCCCGAGGCAATCGCGCTCCGTGGGGCGCGGGATCAGCAGATCGGGCGGGCGCTGGCTCCCACGGTGGAGACCGCTCTGCGGGAGTCCATCAGGCGCAACCCCCGGGAGGTGGCGACAGCCATCTTCCCGGTCCTGGGGCCCGCGATACGCAAGGCCATCGCCGAGACCATGGCAGGCCTGGTGCGCTCCATCAACAGCGCGCTGGAGCACAGCTTCACGCCGCAGGGGATACGCTGGCGGATCGAGTCGTGGCGTTCCGGTGTGCCTTATGCGCAGATCGTGATCCGGCATGCGCTGGTTTACCGCGTGGAGCAGGTGTTCCTGGTTCACGCCGATACCGGTCTGTTGCTCGAGCATGCCACAGCGTCCGGCCTGGAGGTGCCGGATGCGGATCTGGTATCGGGGATGCTTACCGCGATCCAGGATTTCGTGCGGGACTCCTTCCGTCCGGGTGAAGGTGCGGTACTGCGAACCTTCACCGTTGGCGAGCACACGGTTCAGGTCGAGGCCGGCCCGCTGGCCCTGCTCGCTCTTGTAATACGGGGTCAGGCTCCGGAGTCGGTGCAGCGGAAGCAGCAGGACGTACTGGAGACTCTCCACGTACAGTTTGGCACGCAGTTGGAGGAGTTTTCGGGTGATGCCAGCCCGTTCGCACCAGCCCGTCCGCTGCTGGAGGAGTGCCTGGAGACCGTGGTGGACACCCATGCGGGTCGCAGTCCATCCCGGCACGCATGGCTTGGGTGGGCGTTGCCGGTCGTAGCGCTTGGAGTGCTGCTCACCGTTCTTTCCTGGAGGTCGCGGTCCCGGTTTGAACGAGCGGTCGCGGTGCTGGACTCGGAGCCGGGTTTGATGGTTGTCCGGGCCGAGCGGGAGGCTGGCAGGTGGCGGATCGTGGGTCTGAGGGATCCGCTGGCCCGGCGTCCGGTGGATGTATTGGCGGTATCGGGGCTCGACTCGACCCGGCTCGAGGGGACCTGGGAGAGTTATGTATCTCTCGATTCGGCAATCGTGGTGGCCCGGGCCCGTGGTCTCCTGGCTCTCCCGCAGTCGACCGACGTAAAGTTGAGGGGGGACACGCTGGTGTTGGGGGGAGAACTGCCGATTGCGGTGCTGCAAGTGGCGGAACGTCCGGGCATCGTGACGGGGGTGGCAGCGATCGACGTGTCCGGCGCCCGGCTCACCTTGCCTGCTTCACTGGATACCTTGCGTGAAGGTCTTGGGAGGGATCGGGTCCTCTTTGCGCCCGGATCGGCCGATCTTTCGGCGGAGGAGTCCGGCCGATTGCGAATCGTCGCCAGGCGAATGACCGAGCTGGTGAGTGGGGTAGTGGAGCGGGGTGGTGTGGTGCAGGTGTCGCTGGTTGGGCGTACCGATCCCACTGGGACGGACGAAACCAACCAGGCGCTCGCGCGGTGGCGTGTCGAGCGGGTAGCATCCGTGCTGTACTCTCTGGGTGTTCCGGCGGATCTGGTGCGCGGGGAACCGGTGGCCACCAGCCGTCCGCTGCCGGCCGGATCGCCCGCTGAAAGATCGCGCATCAACCGCAGTGTGTCGTTCGAGATTACCGTAGGCGCGAGGGCGGCGCCGGAAGGGGGCATCCAATGATCCAGAAGAAGGTCTGCATGCTGGGTGTCTACGGAACCGGGAAGACCGCGCTCGTGCAGCGATACGTGCACTCGATCTTTTCTTCACGCTACCTCAGCACCGTGGGCGTGAAGATCGACCGGAAGGTCGTGGAGATGGACCGCGGGCAAGTCACGCTGCTGCTATGGGACCTGGAGGGCCGGGACGGTCATCACGACGTGAACCCCAGCTACGTCCGGGGGGCGCACGGTCTGATATTCGTGGTGGACGGGACCCGCAGGGACACGCTGGAACAGGCGCTGGAGATTCGTGACCTGGTGACTTCACCGGGGAGCTCACTTCCTTCGGCCATGGCCTTCAACAAGGTGGATCTGGAAGAGGACTGGCGTCTGACCCCGGATGACGAGCAGCACGTTGCCGGTCGCGGCTTTCACGTGATCCGCACCAGTGCGAAATCGGGGGAGGGTGTGGAGGCGACTTTTCAATGGCTGGCCGAGGCAATGGTCTCGCCGAAGAGCTCCTGAACATGTACCCGACACAGAACGATGGCGTCGTGATCGATGCCTTTGGCATGACCGACAGGGGTCTGGTCCGGGAGAACAATGAGGACCACTTCGTGGTTGCCGAAGTCCGCCGCTCGGTCACCGTTTCGCATGGCAGCCTGTCGGTGGAGGCCCTCCGTCACCGGCAGGGAACCCGTTGTGCCTCTCTCCTTCTGGTGGCTGACGGTGTGGGGGGTGGGCCGGACGGGGATCTGGCGAGCGAAAGATCGGCGGCGGCCGTCCTGGCGTATTTCGGAACGGTTTCAGGGTGCTTCCAGTCCCTGGATGTGGAGCGTGAGGACGATCTGCTGAGCAGCCTGGAGCAGTCCCTGCGTGAGGTTCATGAGCAGTTGCTCCTTGAGTCCGGCGGGCCGGGGCGCCAGGCGCCGGCCACGACCCTGACGATGATCCTGCTGGTCTGGCCGCGTGCCTATCTGGTGCACGTGGGTGACAGCCGCGCGTATGTCCGGCGGCACGGCCGTCTGCAGCGCCTGACGAGGGACCAGAACCTGGGCGAGATGATGATGGCGGCCGGTGTCTGGAGTGAGGAGCAGGCGGCGAGGAGCCGTAATGCGGTGAACCTGGCCAGTGCGATCGGGGGGTCGGACATCGCGCCGGTGGTGGGTCTCATCGATCTGGAACCGGGAGACACCGTGATGCTCTGCTCCGATGGGCTGACGAAGCATGTGGGCGACCAGGACATCGATACGGTGTTGTCGGCTGCCGTGGGTGCGGAGGCTTCAACCCGGCGGCTGGTCGACGCGGCGCTGTCCGCAGGCGGTACGGACAACGTGACGGTGATAGTGGCGCGGGCCACGGCCCGGAGCTGAGGTCGTTCACACCGACTCACCGGCAAGTGGTCACGGAACCGTTGGCGGAGAACTTCCGGCTGGTCCATGTGGTATGGTGATGGCAGGCTCCCGGCGACATCTTCCGGGGGTTCGTTCAGTCCGTTCTTCAGCGCAGGAGGAGGCGATGGCGTCGGACCAGTCGATGGCCCGGATGGCGGTTCTGGCGATCGGGATAGCGGTTGGCGGTTGGGCCGCGGGGCATGGATTCGTGCAGGCCCGGGTGGGTGACCGGTTCGTCACGGTGAAAGGCATCTCCGAGCGCGAGGTGAGCGCGGATCTGGCGATCTGGCCCCTGCGACTGGTGGTGGCGGACAACGACCTCACCCGGGCGCAATCCCGGCTGGAACAGAACGTCGCGGAGATCTTCCGGTTTCTGAAACGCCACGAGATCGACAGCACCCAGGTGAGCCTGCAGGACTACGGTGTGGTGGATGCGTATGCCAACGAATATCGTCCGGCCGGGGGTGTAACCAACCGGTACATCATACGTCAGGTCGTCGTGGTGCGATCCACCAGGCCCGACAAGGTGCTGGAGGCCAGCCAGCAGGTTGGTGAGCTGGTGAGTGCCGGAGTGGTGCTCTCGTCAGGCAGTGAATATGGTTCCGGCGGGCCGACGTTCGTCTTCCGGGGCCTCAACGACCTCAAGCCTCAGATGATTGCCGAGGCGACGGCCCGGGCGCGTGAGGCTGCCGAGCAGTTTGCGGCCGATTCGCGCAGCCGGATCGGCGGGATACGCCGGGCGAACCAGGGAGTTTTCGAGATCCTCCCGCGAGACCAGGCTCAGGGAATCAGTGAGGAGAGTCAGGTCAGCAAGGTGGTTCGTGTGGTTTCGACGATAGAGTTCAATCTGCGCTAGCCAGCGTTGAAGGCGTGATGCCGCGCGTCAGGCGGTGGGGAGAGGTGTGGAAGAGGTCAATGGCGTGGGCACTCGTGAGCGTGGTTCCGCTTGCCACGATGCCGTGGTCGCGGGAACTGCCGGCGCAGGCCGCCGCTCCGGCGCTCCAGAGCGCCATTCCCGACCGGCTCACTGATACGGAGTTCTGGGATCTGGTCGCCGGGATATCGGAACCTGGCGGTTATTTCCGGATCACCGACAACTTCACCTCCAACGAACCCGAGATAGGTGTCCTTTTCGGGGAGCTGGAGCAGCGCGGTGTGCGCGGTGGTGTGTATATCGGTGTCGGACCGGAGCAGAACCTGACATACATTGCCGCCATCCGTCCGGAGATGGCGTTCATCATCGACATCCGGCGTCAGGCGGTCATGCAGCACCTGATGTTCAAGGCGCTGTTCGAGCTTTCGGATGACCGTGCTGACTTCATAGCCATGCTGTTCGCCCGGCCGCGACCCGAGGGCCTGGATACGACCAGCAATATTCAACGGATCTGGGAGGCCTTCGCATCCACCGTCACCGATCCGGCGCTGGCACTCAGAACCAGGGCCCGGATCGTGGACCAACTGACCCTCACGCATGGGTTCGGCCTGACGTCCGAGGAAGTCGAGTCGCTGAAGTACGTCTATGACTCTTTTGTGGCCTTTGGCCCGGCGATCACCACCCGCGGTTCGCGAAGTTATCGAGGTGCCGGCAACAGCTCGACGTTCGTGGATCTTACGGGATGGGCACGGGATGCCACGGGTGAGCCGCGGAGTTTCCTTTCATCCGAAGAGAACTATCGCGTGGTGAAGCGTCTCCAGGCCCGGAATCTGGTCGTGCCGGTGTCGGGTGATTTTGCCGGACCGAAAGCGTTGCGGGCCATCGGAGCATGGGTAAGCCGGCACGGCGGTGTCGTCAGCGCCTTCTACGTCTCCAACGTGGAGCAGTATCTGATCCAGGATGGAAAGCTCAAGGCCTTCTACGACAATGCGGCCTTCCTGCCCAGGGACCCGTCGAGTGTGTTCATCCGTCCCTACTCGTTGCGCCGCCAGGGCTTCAATTACGCCATCTGCGCCATGGTGACCTATCTGAATGCGGTGCTCAACGGCCAGATCGACGCACCCACCGACCGCGGAATGTGCGGCCCGTGAGCCCGAATGGACGCACCTGGATCGCGCTGCTCCGGGGGATCAACGTGGGGAAGGCCAAGCGGGTTGCCATGTCTGACCTGCGGGCCGTCATGGAGCAGCTCGGCTATCTGGATGTGCGCACCCTCCTGGCGAGCGGCAACGTGGTGTTCCGGTCGGTATCGACTCCGGGGAAGGTCGCAGCCGCGGCAATGCAGGCAGCACTGGAGCGGAAGACCGGGGTATCATCCCGATTCACTCTCCTTGCCGCCGAAGATCTGCGGTCCATGATCGCGGGGAACCCACTGGCAGACGCCTGCACGAACCCGTCGCGTCTCATGGTGGGATTTCTGCAGCATGAGTCCCACTTGCGGCTGGTGAAGGATCTGGTGGGACAGGACTGGAGCCCGGATTCCCTGGCCCCGGGACCGCAGTCGTTCTATGCCTGGCTCCCTCGCGGTTCCATGGAAAGCAGGCTTTTTCAGGTGCTATCGAAGAAGCTGGGTGACAATGTCACCGTTCGAAACTGGAGCACCACGCTCAAACTGGGGGAAATGGCGGCCACCGTGTCGCACCTGCTCCCGGTTGCGAAACCGTCCCTCAGGGAAGTGTCAGTCGGTAACGCCGATACGCGTGCATCAAGGGGCAGCCGGGCGCGCGGCCCGACCCGCAGGAAGCGTTAGGCGTCATATCCCGCTTTCCAGCCAGCCATCCCGAAGGTTGAGAATGCGGGTGCCGGCCGCGTTCTCCTCGGAGTGCGTGACCTGAACGATCGTGGTGCCACCGCGGTTGAGCTGGCGGAAGAGCTCCATGATTTCACGGGCCTGGGAGGAATGCAGGTTCCCGGTGGGTTCGTCCGCCAGAAGGAGCGCCGGTTCCGCGATCACTGCCCGGGCCACGCCCACCAGCTGCTGCTGTCCACCGCTGAGCTGTCTGGGATAGAGATCCTTCTTCCCCACGATCTGAAAACGATCCAGCGTGTCAGCCACGATCGCCGCGCGGCGGTCTCTGGGGACATCGCGGTAGGACAGTGGAACATCGAGATTCTCGGCGACAGTGAGATCGTCGAGCAGATGGTATTGCTGGAAGACGAAACCGATGTGTCGGCGATTCAACGCCAGACGTGCCTTGTTGGGCAGCCGGTGTACCGTGTGGCCCTGGAAGGTGTACTCGCCGCTCCAGGCGCCGTCGAACATGCCCAGGATGGCGAGAAGGGTGGACTTCCCGGCGCCCGACGGACCCATGATGGTGACGAATTCGCCCGGTTGTATGTCGAACGAGATGCGGCGCAGGAGCCAGTGGCGCCCCGCCGGCGACTCCACGGTCTTCTCCACGTCACGGAGGGAGAGGAGCGGCCCGCTGTGAGGGACGCTGTCCCTCAGGGTGGTGACACGGTCTCCAGGGAACGGCCACATCGCAGTGAGTTCTGAGTCGGGGAGGAAGAGGGAAGGTCAGCTTACTGCGTCCGCTGCAAAAAGCTGGTGTCGGATCCGCACGTGGGGAACCGGCACCAGCCTGAGTCTGTCGTTTCCGACTCCGGTTGCGCTCGAATGCAGGTTACGGGTGTGCCAGGGCTGGTTCGTCGACGATGCGGCCATCGAAGAGATTGATGGACCGGTCCGCGTGGGCGGCGTAGCGAGGATCATGGGTCACCATGCAGATGGTGGCGCCACCCTTGTGCAGTTCCTGAAGGAGTGTCATGACCGCTTCGCCGTTCACCGAGTCCAGGTTTCCCGTGGGTTCGTCGGCCAGGAGGATGGCAGGGTCACCGGCAACCGCGCGGGCCACGGCAACGCGCTGCTGCTGGCCGCCGGAGAGCTGCGATGGGTAGTGCTTCATCCGGTGGCCCATCTGGACCCGTTCCAGTGCGTCGGTGACACGCTTCTTCCGCTCGCCCGATGACATTCCCCGGTACGTCAGGGGGAGCTCCACGTTCTCGTAGACCGTGAGATCACCGATCAGGTTGAACGCCTGGAAGATGAACCCGATCTGGCGGTTCCGGATACGCGCCCGGTCAGCCGCGGACAGATTGGAGACCTGTTCGCCGTTCAGCATGTAGGTGCCGCTGCTGGGAGTGTCGAGCAGGCCAAGGATGGACAGGAGCGTGGTCTTGCCACAGCCCGACGGTCCCGAGATGGCGATGTATTCGCCAGGGCGGATTTCGAGATGCACATCGGCGAGGGCGTGGGTTTCGACCTCGTCCGTGTAAAAGACCTTCGTGATGCCTTCCATTCGAATGAGCGATTCCATCGTTCGGGAGCCTCCGGTCACTGGGCAGTGGAAGTCTTCGCGTCGTGCATGGTCGTTGGTCCGGTCTAGTTGATCCGGACCTTGTTCACGTTGTCGTAGTTGCTCATGTCGGAGATGATCACCTTGTCTCCCACGCCGAGGCCCGAGATGATCTCGATCTGGTTAACCGACGCCTTTCCGAACTTCACGTTGGTCCGGATGGCGGTGGTTCCATCCGGCTCCAGTCTGAACAGTCCGACAGTCTGATCGGCCTGACCGTTCGCCGGCCGCTGCACGAAAAGGACATCCGGCAGACGGTCGACCTCGATCGTGCCGTCCACGCTGAGGTCGGAACGGGCACCGGGCGGCATCTCTCCCTCGAGGGCCACCTCCACTTCAACGGTGGCGTTGAGTGATGTGGGGTCGACCCGGATGACCCGCCCTTTCACGATTGCCGGGTGGAGGTCGATGTCGACTTTCTGGCCGACGGTGACGTCCTTGGCCTGCGATTCGGGAACCCGGAGGACGGCCTTGAATCGCCCCGGCTGCGCGACCCGTGCCAGTTCCTGTCCCGAGTTGACCCACTGCCCCAGTTCCAGGTCCATGCGCTGGAGCTGGCCGTCGATGCCGGCCGTAACATGCAGAGCCTGGATCCGGTCCTGACGGAACCGGACGATCGCCTCGTTCCGGGCCACGTTGTCTTCGGCGCCCTTTATCTGGTCGGCCATGGTTCCCACCATCAGGTTCAGGCGCTTCCTCTCGATCTCCACCCGCCGGGTCAGTTCGGTGACGTTGTCGCGGGCCCGCTGCAGCTCGTTTTCGGATGCCAGTCCTTTCCGGGTGCTGTCGAGCGCCAGGAAGGTGGTCAGGTTGCGCCGCGCCTCGTTCAACTGCGTTTCCAGCGAGGCAATGGCAGCTTCCTGGGCCAGGCGATTGCTCTCCAGAGTGGTGCGGAGGGTAATGAGGTTCTGCTGCGACTGGGACAACTGCTGCTGTTCATTGAGGAGCTGCATCTGCTCGTCCGGGTTGCTCAGCACCAGGATCACCGTGCCGGCATCCACCATGGCACCGGGCCGGAGGGGTCGGTCCTCCACCCGGCCCGACGTCACGGCAGCCACGTAACGGATGTTCTCCGGAACGAGAGTTCCGGGCGCGCGCACCTGCCGGATCAGCTCGCCACGCTGGACCGAGTCAATGATCACCTCGGCGCGGGGGACCCCCGGTGGCCGGGCCTCGAGCCGGCTCAGTGCAACGGTCACGAAGACGACGGCGGCGACACCGACGCCTATCATCACGTTCCGTTTGGTTTTCTTGGGTGGTTCTCGCTTGATATCCACGCGTTCCGGGTCCTCTGCGGTCGCTGTTGGACACTGTCTGACAGCAGACAGTTGGAATGACGGATGTCAGTCAAACCGGGTTTCAGACATGGCGGATCCCCCTCCGGGTGAAGATCCCCGTGGCAGGGTCGCTTTCCGGGCCGGTCTGATTCCTTCCTCCGGGATGGCTGCGGCATTTCGCTCCATTCCGGGACGCAGCACGTGACGCTTCGGTGACACCCCCCAGCGATCATCGCGGTGCAATGGCGACGGGCGACCTGACACACCGCCAGGGCCAGATCCGTCGCCGGGCCAGATCACAAGGGGGTATGGATGAATCGACGCGCTCGCTCCTGGAGTCCGGTACCGGGTCGGACGGGGATTTTGGTGGGGTTTGTTGTGATGGCAGCCGGGTGCTCTCTCGACGAGCCAGTCAAGCCACTACTGCCGGGGGATGGAGCGGCCCCGGCCATCGCGCAAGGCGAGTCACAGGGGCGTCGGATCCGACGCTTCAGCGATCTCGATGACGACTCTCTCTGGGCCAGGATCACCGAAGCGGGTGGACTGGTCAACGTGGGCCTTCGCCAGGCCGGACGGAGTACCGGAATGTCACGTGGGCGGATAGTGGTATCGGCGACGGAACGGCTGGAGGGTCGACGGAAAATTGCTGGTATCCGGGGCATAGAGTTCGTGAAAGCGGATACCCTCCTGCCGATCATTCAGTTGAGGTTGACCGACCGCCGGGCGCTGACTCGCCTGCGCCGGTTGCCACGGGTGGAGTACGTGGAGCCGGGAGCGTTCGTCTCCGACGGGACGCTGAAGGGCGTCGAGTGGCACGACGTGGAATCGGGCTGCTCGATCGGCGTGTACTCCGGTCCTTCCGGCAACTCGCAGGTCACCCCGGGTGATCTGGTTCCCTGGAACTACCGCCGCATGTGGATCGATTCGGCATGGGCGTACACGTCCGGCCGGGGTGTAACCGTGGGATTGGTGGACACGGGGATCGATCAGGGCGTGCCGGAACTGAACGGTCTTTTCGCGACGGGATACAGTCAGGGACGGACCTTCGTGAAGGACGCCACCAAGCTCAATTACGGAGCCACCAACCCGTGGCACGATACCTGTGGTCACGGGACTCGCATGGCTTCCGTGGTTGCCGGTCCCCGCAACGGTACCGGCATGCTGGGTGTGGCCTGGGGGGCCGACCTCTATGGCGTCCGTGTCGACGACGACGTGCTGCTCAGCGAAGTGGACGCCACACGGATGGGAATCCGGCGGGCCGCTTCGGTGGCCCGGGTGGTGACGCTCGCCTTCGGCACGCCTTTCTTCTACTCGTCCATATCGCAGGAACTGGACTACTGGTACTTCAACACCGAGGCCATCATCTTTGCGGCCGCCGGAACCAGTCCCTGCTGGCAACCTCTGAAGAACGTGACGTTCCCCGGTCTGCTGAATACCGTCATCACCGTAACGGGTTTCGATGAGAGCGGGACGATGGCCTGTAACGCTCACCGCGGACCGGAGGTGGACTTTGCCGCGTATACGGAGCAGCCGGCGCAGGGTCTGGCGATCCTGGGGAACCAGCTTGCGGGACTTTCCGGATCATCGGGTGCCACAGCCGTGCTGGCCGGGGTCACCGCACTCTATCTGTCGCTGAATCCTTCAGCCTCCCGCGGGCAGGTCCTGAGTGCCTTGACTCAGGCGGCATCTCCGAACGGTGGCCGGTCGTGGGTCTGGGGATTCGGAGTCCCGAACGTGATGTGCCTGATGCGGGAGATGTGTACCGCGTGGATCGAGGGTCCCAACCTCATTCAGCGAAGCGGACGTTATACGTGGACCCTCCGTCAGGTCAGCAGCCCCGGGCCGTTCTCCTACCAGTGGTCCACCGGCGAGACCACTCAGTCCATTTCGCGTTACATAACCGTTACACCGGGCATGACGGAGCAAATGCTCAACTTCAGCGTGACCGTGCGTGACTTGCGCAACGGTCGCACGCGATACGACTCCCGGATCGTGATGATTCGCGATCCGTACGGCTGTCCCACCTGCTTCTGAAGTTCACTTCAACACCAACCCCCTCCCCAATGTCACGAGTCCTCCTCGCAGCCCTCCTGGCTCTCGCACCGATGGTCAGTGACGCATCGGCACAGGACAACCGCACCAGTTCCGGCACCCGCGATACTGCTTCCGTGACACAGCTCGATCGGCCGTTCGGGAGACCGGAGCCATCCGGCATCACCCGTGCGGAGAAGTGCGCTGTCTTCCCCTGCACCTTGGCAGCACTTCCTCAGGATTCCGCCAGGCCCAGTCGGCGCGGCAGATACGCTTTGTGGGGGTTCGTGATCGGGGCCGGGACCGGCTGGTTCATCTCCCACCAGTCCTGTCAGAAGACGGACTGCTACATATCCGGCGCTGGACTGCTCATGGTGACGGGTGGACTGCTGGGGATGCTTGTCGGCGTGATCATTTCCTGAACTGCGCGGGAAGCGGGAAGCGGGAAGCGGGAAGCGTGCGGGAAGTGGGAGGGAGGCGGGAGGGAAACGAGAGGGAAGCGGGAGCGAGACGGGAGGGAGACGGGAGGGAGACGGGAGGGAGACGGGAGGGAAACGAGAGGGAAGCGAGAGGAAACGAGAGGGAAACGAGGGGAAGCGGGCGAGGGCATGGGGCAGGGTCTGTCACCTTTGCCCTCCTCCGCTACCTCAGTTCCCGGATCTTGATATTCCTCAACTCCACCCGACCGCCGTGCTCCTGCAGCCCGATGTGGCCCGATTTCGCCTGACCGTACGCCGGCCACTGACGGAACTTCGAGCCTGCCACCCTCGCGTTCCAGTCCGCACTGTGAAGTTCGCAGGTTGCGGTTTCCCTGCCGTTCAGCCAGTGCTCCACATGATTGCCTCGCACCACGATTCGGGCGGAGTTCCACTCTCCCGCGGGATGAACGATCCCCCTGGGCGACGGATACAGCCCATAAATGGCACCGGCAGACGTGAGCGGGTTCTTTCCGTCGTTGTGCCTGGCGTCGTCGAGCAACTGGTATTCCGGAGCACCTTCATAGATCCACTCCAGTCCCTCGACCGCGCGATAGAAGATTCCACTGTTGCCGCCGGGTGCAACCTTCCAGTCGAGCGTCAGCTCGAAATCGGAAAACGTGTCAACCGTGATGATGTCCGCGGCCGGCGAGACCCGGGTCAAGGCACCATCCACGACCTGCCAGCCCGATGGCATCGTGTCTGCTCCATACGCGCGCCAACCCCGGGTACTCCTGCCGTCGAACAGCAGTCGCCATCCCTCTGCCTTCTCCTTCTCGGTAAGCGTATTCATCTCCTGCGCACAGGCCGCGCCAGCCGCCATGGACAGCGCTGCCACCACAAGCAGTGGACGAGCCATTCGATCTCCGTTGTTCAGATGTTCCACCCGCTGCGGTATTCGCGGGTAAGGTACTGGTTTGCCTCGGGGATGTTGGTGACCCGCATACCGGCTCCATCATACTCGATACGGCGGTTCTGACCGGCCCGCAGCGCCACGATCCCGAGAAGCATCACCTCGGTGAGCGCCGACGCATAGGAGAAGGGACAGGACGCCTCCACCTCACCCTTGCACGCCTGTGCCCAGTTGACCTCATGACCCGTCGTCACCCGCGGGAATGACTTCGGGACGGCGTCCGCCACCGCCCGGAGTGACTCCGGGAAGAGGCGTGGTTCGTCGCCATACGTCTGATGCGTGAGATAACCCTTGTCACCGATGAAGACCGCTCCGCCGCCGTCGCCATCCGGTGCCGGAACATCGGCCAGCACCATGGGTGAGAGTCCACCGTCGTACCAGTACAGTGTGACGGGAGGCTGAGTCCCGCGTGCCGGAAACTCGTACTTCGTGGTCATGGCAAGGGGGTATGAAGCCGGGTCATCCGCCGGACCTCCCCAGGGCGTCGAGTGCGAGATCACACTGGTGGGTGACCCCAGACCTAACGACCAATACGCCTGGTCGATCAGGTGCGCACCCATGTCTCCTATGGCACTCACCCCAAAGGGTACCCAGCCGCGCCAAGAAAAGGGGTGATACGCGGGATGATAGGCGAAATCCTGAGGCGCGGGCCCCAGGAAGAGATCCCAGCGCAGGCGATCCGGGACCGTACGCGGATTGGCGGCCATGGCAGCCAGTATGGCGCGATTCACCGTCCCCACATTCCAGCTCGGCGGCGCTGGCGGAAGCGCCCCGGGTTCCCGTTGCCGCGTCGGTCTCGGCTGCTGGGGTCGCTCGGCCGGGATCTGGTTGGGTCCAGGTATCCCCTGGGCCCAGTAGCGCTGGGGCCGGTCGGTCCAGACGTGAACCTCACGCACCTTCCCGATGACGCCGGCATTGATCCAGTCCATGATGCGCCGGGTCCCCTCCCGGGAGTGCCCCTGGTTCCCCATTTGCGTCGCCACCCGTGTTTCCGCCGCGGTGCGAGCCAGAAGACGCGCCTCGTGCACGGACCAGGTGAGTGGCTTCTGCACGTAGACGTGCTTCCCCAGTTTCATTGCCGCCAATGCTATGGCAGCGTGGAGGTGGTCCGGCGTGGCAATGACGACTGCATCGATATCCTTCTGCTTCTCCAGCATCTCCCGGAAGTCGGCGTACTTGGTGGCCTTGGTGTAAGCATCCCGCATACGGGTGGCGGATTCGGATACCACACCCTCCTTGTTGGGCCGCAGTCTTCCCTGGAGCTGGCGTTCGACATAGGCAGGGTCGATGTCACAGACGGCGACGAGGTTTTCTCCGGCATCGACGAGTTGGGAGGCGTTGCTCATGCCCATTCCGCCGATACCGACGCAGGCGAAGTTCAGGGTGTCGCTGGGAGCACGACGCGTCGCGGTGGCGCCCAGTACATGACGGGGGACGATCATGGCGCCGAGCGCAGCCTTGGTTCCGGCGCTGACGAAGTCCCTTCTGGATGAGGGCTTGGACATGGCACGTGCAGGTTCGGGTTGCTGCGCCGGGCGACCAGTTGCTGGGGTCGGTGGCATATGTGGCAGGGAACGGGAGGTGTCTGCCCTTCCAGGGGAAACGTGCAACCCCGATCCGTTTCGCGCGAGCCGCTTTCCGGCTTTCCATGGGGCCCGGGATGGGGTATGCTGACACCTGCCAACTTCCGGAGGCGACATGCCTGTCCTGCAGAGCAGGCTCGGCGGTATTATCGGGGCGGTTCTGCCGGGTATGTGCGTCGCTCTGTTTCCGGCGACGTCGCGTGCAGGACAGGAGATCCGCGACAGTGCCGGAGTCCAGATCGCCGAGAACGCCAGGGCACTGCTTCCCGGGAACCGCGGCTGGCGGGTGGATCCGAAGCCCATGCTCCAGCTTGGCGGTCTCGGTGGTGACTCGCTCCATGAGTTCGAGCTGGTGATGGGTGTGTCCCGCCTGAGCGATGGCCGCTGGGCGGTAGGAGTGCAGGCGTCCAATGTGATTCGATTCTTTGACGCCCAGGGCAGGTTCGTGGGATCGGCCGGTCGCGAGGGAAGGGGGCCAGGCGAGTTCCAGCAGATAATGGGTGTGACAGCCCTGAATGGTGACACGCTGTTCGTTATTGATCTGGGTGAGGTGGAGTATTTCACGGGCGATGGCAGGTTTGTCCGGCAGGGCGCCTCGAGGGCCCGAACCTCCCCCTTTGCCTGGCCGGAATTGCCACTGCCGGATGGATCGTACCTTGGTGTGCAGTGGGGGGGCGGGAATCGCGTGGCCCGGTCAGGTCGGGTGCGGATTGCATCAGCCGTGGTGCGCGTTTCCGGTTCCGGTCAGGTGCTGGATTCCGTTGGCACCATTGCCGGAACCGAGGAGATGTTCGAGGGCGGTCAGCCATATGGCCGGAGGGTGGTCTACTCGGGCGCGGAACGACTGGCTGGTGACGGCCGCCGGTTCTTCATTCACGATGCGGTACGTCCACAGGTGACTGAACACCGTCTGGATGGCCGGGAAGCACGGCGCATCCGGCTTTCTGTACCTGTGCAACGGGTAACCGACGCGGAGCAGGATGCCTACAAGACCTATGTGCGCAACAGTCCCGGAGAAGACGGTCGCCCAATGCCGCCATCGATGCGGGCCAGGGCGGAACAGGCTCTCTCCCGGGCGGCCTACGCCGAGTCGTTCCCGGCCTTTGGTGAGATGCTCGTGGATCGTGCCGGCAACCTTTGGGTGCAGCGCTACGACTACCGCAGCGAGTTCATGACTCCAGGTCCCGTCCGGACCCAGACGATAGTGGTTCCAACCACCTGGTACGTGATCGATCCAGCGGGCGGGTGGCTTACGACCGTGACACTTCCGGAGCGATTCACTCCGGTGGAGATCGGAGTCGACTATGTGGCGGGTCTGGCGCGCGATGCAGATGATGTGGAACAGGTTCGCGTCTATCGATTGGTAAAGCCATAGCGGGGGGCGGCCCGGATTTCGACTGCCGTATCGCCACCCCTCACCGCTGGAGGGACTCTCGCCGGAAGCGCTGCCGTGTTCTATCGTTGGGCGGTGCGGTTGGGTGCCGGATCGCGTCCCCCTGGTTGCGACCGTTTGAGTATCTGCAGGGTCGGCCGCTGTCGGGCGCGCAGCCTCTCGGATCCCGGTCCACCGGGAGCCACCGGGGGAGGCTCGTTGATGGGGGGCCCTGGCTTTCGGTTTGAACAACCTCAGAGGGAGTGTGCGGCATGTACCAGACCGTCGTTCATCGATCCGGATTCGTCGCAGCAGTTCGCAGGCTGCTGCTGAGTGCGGCGTTGCTCCTGACACTCGTTCCGGTGAAGGGGGCCGCCGCGCAGCAGAGGGAGGAGAGACCCGCGGCCAACTGGGAGCTTTCCAACAAGTTCGGGACTGAGGCCCTGCGACGGGTCACGTACAGCTCCACGCTGCAGCCAAACTGGATCGGGAAGACGGACTCCTTGTGGTACAACTGGAAGAACCGGGATGGTTCGGTCTTCACTCTGGTGTATCCGCCCACGAAGGTGAAACGGCCTCTGTTCGATCACGTGAAACTGGCCGCTGCGCTGGCCAGCGCCCATCACAAGCCGTACGAAGCGGGCAATCTTCCCTTCACGACGCTCAACTTCACCCGGGACCACAAGGCCATCCGCTTCACCGTGGATTCCACGCGCTATGAGTGGAACCTTGTCACCGAGCAGTTGCGCGATCTGGGTCGTCCACCGCACCGGGATTCGCTTCCGCCTGACGAGGAGCGCGCCGATGGCAACGGTCGGGGTGGTGGTTTCGGACGGGGTGGAGGCGCCGGTCAGGACTTCCGGAACTTCTCTCCCGACAGCACGGTCTTTGTCTTTGCCAGGGACCACAATCTGTTCGTGGTCGAGGTAGGCAAGCCGGATACCGTACAGATATCCACCGATGGCGAGAAGAACCGCAGCTTTGGATTTCGGGATACCACCCAGGTCCGGCAGAACGACGACGAGAACCAGGGCGGTGGCCGGCAGGGAGGTGAAAGCCGGAATCGCGATCCCCGGGTGCGTGCGAATGTGACCTGGTCCCCCGATTCCCGGGCGTTCTTCGTTCTGCGCAGTGACTCCCGCAAGGTGAAGGAGCTGTACCTGGTGAACGTCCTGGCCGAGCCCCGGCCCACGCTCTCCTCGTACACCTACGCCATGCCCGGTGAGGAGAACGTATCCCAGCAGGAGCTTTATACCTGGCACCGGGGAGATGCATCGGTGAAGCCGGTGGACGTGAAAAAGTGGCGTGATCAGCGCCTCCTCTATACCCACTGGACGACAGGATCCGGGAAGCTGCGTCTCGTCAGGCGGGATCGGCCGCAGCGTCAGCTCGAACTCATCGAGGTGGATCTGGCCAGTGGTGCGATCAAGCCCCTTTTGACGGAAACGGCCGACAACTCCAATCTGGAGTCCCAGATGCCGCGCTATGTCAAAGGCGGGGGTGACCTCATCTGGTGGTCGGAACGCACCGGATGGGGGCAGTACTATCTCTACGATCATGACGGCGTCTACAAGCGCCCTCTCACGTCAGGCACCTGGCGCGCCGACCAGGTTCCGGAGATCGACTCGGTTGGCGGCGTCATCTGGATAAGCGGGGTCGGGCGTGAACCCGGAGAGAACCCCTACTACCGGCACCTGTATCGGGTCAACGCCGATGGCTCGGGATTCCAGCTCGCGGATTCCGGGAACGCCAATCATGACACCGACATTTCTCCAACCCACAAGTACATCGTCGACAACTTCTCCCGGGTGGACCAGCCCACCGCGTCGGTGCTGCGCGATGCCTCCGGCAAGGTCGTCATAAATCTCGAAACCACCGACGTGTCCGGCCTGAGGGAACTCGGCTGGCAGCCTCCGGAACCCTTCCAGGTGAAAGCCGCCGACGGCGTAACGGATATCTACGGGAATCTCTGGAAGCCGTTCGACTTCGACTCCACCAGGAAGTATCCCATCATTGCGCATGTCTACCCCGGGCCGCAAACCGAGAGCGTCAACACCGGTTTCGTGTCCGGTGGCGTGGATCAGCAGCTTGCCCAGCTCGGGTTCATCGTCATCCAGATCGGCAACCGCGGCGGGAGCCCGCTGCGCTCCAATGCATACCAGAACTTCAGCTACTACAACCTCCGGGACTACGCCCTGGCGGACAAGAAAGCCGGGATAGAGCAGCTTGCCGCGAGGCATTCCTGGATCGATATCGAGCGCGTGGGAATCTTCGGTCACTCGGGTGGCGGATTCCTGACGGCCGCCGCGCTCATGCTTCCTCCCTACAACGACTTCTTCAAGGTCGGAGTGTCCTCGTCAGGCAACCACGACAACAACATCTACAACCAGAATTGGAGCGAGCAGTACCATGGCCTGCGAACCGTGGTGGCGACGGCGGACAGCAGCCGCGGGCGACGCGCCTCGTCGAGCCGATCACGCGGTACACCGGTCACGGCAGTGGATACCGGATTCGTGGATGATTCACTGCGCTACACAATTCATGTGCCCACCAACATAGAACTGGCGCCCAACCTGAAGGGGAGCCTGCTCCTCACCACGGGTGACATGGACAACAACGTTCACCCGGGCAACACCATTCGACTGGTTAACGCACTCATCAAGGCCAACAAGCGCTTTGACTTCATGCTGCTACCCGGCAAGGCGCACGGCTACGGCAACTACCAGCCATACTTCAACCGGATGATGATGGAGTACTTCGCAGAGCACCTGCTGGGCGACTACTACCGGAACTCGGCGGAATACCGCTGAGGCGCACCCGGCGGCATATCGCTGAGGCCGGATCGAACCGCGGTATTCAGGACCGGGCACTCATTGGTGTCCGGTCCTGCGCTTTCTGCGGGGCGGAAATGTTCGTGGGTGTCCCAGGGTGACCTCGCGTCGGTCCCGCGACCTGCCAGTCGGCCGGCAAGGGAATCCTGAAACTCTGTCAATCACCCCGATAGACGCATCCACTGGTACAGGTCTCCCGGACCTCCACGGAAGTCAATTGCGGGAGACCGGGCTGCAGCCGGTCCCAGATCCAGCGCGCCAGAACCTCGCTCGTGGGATTCTCCAGTCCCTGGATATCGTTCAGGAGGCGATGATCCAGCATGTCGTGCAGGGGAGAAAAGGCCCGGGAGATGTCGGCGAAATCCATTACCCAGCCGAGTCGGGGATCGAGCTCACCGCTAACGGTGAGGCGCACGTGAAAGGAATGACCATGCAGGCGTGCGCACTTGTGGCCTTCGGGAACATGCGGAAGCCGGTGTGCAGACTCGAAGGAGAAGTCCCGGAATATTTCCATCGTCATACTGGAGAGGGCGGAAATCTATTGTTGCCTGGGCTTGCTCACAGCGAAAAGCGTCCAACTCAATGGATCGGATGGCCAGCGGCGGTTCCTAACGGATTCCGAGGATCTTGTGCAACTGCAGGCTGAGGCGCCACTGCGGATGGGAAAGACAGTACTCCATGGCTGCACTGGTGTTGGCTTCCAGATCGGGGCCGTCCATTGGCTGCAGTGAGAAGTGACGGAACTCCCAGTCCGCGAACTCCGATGGCAGGGCACCCTCCTGGGGGTAGACGAGCTTCAGTTCGTCTCCCGACCGCAGAATGGTCTTTGCCCGGGCCTTGGGACTGACGCAGATCCAGTCGAGCCCGGGTGGTGGCAGCAGCGTTCCGTTGGTCTCCACCGCGACCTCGAAACCGGCGGCGTGCAGACCTTCGATGAGATCGACGTCGAGCTGGAGGAGAGGCTCGCCGCCGGTACAGACAACGAAGGGGCGCTGCCGCCCCATGGATTCCTTGGGCCATACGGCAGCAATCGCCGAGACGAGATCCGCCGCACTGGCAAACCTGCCCCCATCCGGACCCACTCCCACGAACTGCGTATCGCAGAACCGGCAGATCGCGGTGGCCCGATCTTCCTCGCGACCGCTCCAGAGGTTGCAACCGCTGAAGCGGCAGAAGACGGCAGGTCGACCGGCGTGTACCCCTTCACCCTGAAGGGTGTAAAATATCTCGCGTACGGTGTACATCAGGATCCCGTGGCGTAGGGTACCGGATCCCGCAGTCCGGCCTCCCGGAAGCCCCGCAGCCGGAGCAGACAGGCATCGCAGTGCCCGCAGGCGCTGCCATCCGATGCCGGATCGTAGCAGCTGGTGGTCAGTCCATAGTCCACGCCTGACGACGACCCCAGCGCGATGATCTCCGCCTTGGTCTTGTGGAGAAGCGGAGCCTGAATCCGGATACCCCTCCCCTCCACGCCGGCCCGGGTGGCCAGGTTCGCCATCATCTGGAAGGCCTCGATGTACTCCGGTCGGCAGTCAGGGTAGCCGGAATAGTCCAGCGCGTTCACTCCTATGAAAATGTCACCGGCTCCGGACACCTCAGCCAGCGCCAGTGCATATGCCAGGAAGATCGTATTGCGCGCGGGAACGTAGGTGACAGGTATCCCCTCGCGTCCGGGATTCTGATCCCGGGGTACTGCGTGGTCTCCGGTCAGAGCCGATCCCCCAATGGCCCGGAGATCGATGTCCAGGATCACGTGTCGCGCTACGCGGTAGTGTGAAGCTATCCGTTCGGCGGCCGCCACTTCCCGATGATGGCGTTGGCCATAGCGGAAGGTGAGGGCATGAATGGCATACCCCTCGCGGGACGCGAGCGCCAGAACGGTTGCGGAATCCAGTCCGCCACTGAGCAGCACGACCGCGGAAGGCGCCGAAGAATGAGGGAGCGACATACTCCCTCGAAGGTAGCCGGTGGCAGGGACCCACGCAGCGACGATGCCCCCGCCCGGCCGCTCACGCACCGCCCGCCACGGGCGGGTCAGGCCACTGCCTTCAGCGCTCCTACCAGCTCCCGGAGCTGTTCCGACCCCTGCATGAGCTGGGTCGAAGCGGAACTCATCTGTTCGCAAGCCGCGCTTTGCTCCTGAGTGGCCGCCGACACCTGCTGTGCAGCCGCGGCGTGTCCCTCGGCGGTCCGCGCAATCGACTGAACCCCTTCGGCCGCGCTGGCCACGATGGTCGCGTTGCGCTCCGCACGTTGAGCCACATATCCGGCGGCGACCCGCGTCTGGTCCGCTGCGGTGGTGATCGCATCGAGCGCAGCATCGATGTTGCGGGAGACGCTCTCGATCTCGCCCACGTTCGATACGCCGGTTTCCATGGCAAGCGTCGTGGATGCGACGCGTGCGGTAACCACCCGCGTGAGCTGGACGACGTCTTCCGCGGCCGCCTGTGCCTGCTCGGCCAGCTTGCGGACTTCATCGGCCACGACCGCAAATCCCCGCCCCGCGTTGCCGGCCCGGGCCGCCTCGATGGCCGCATTCAATGCCAGCAGATCCGTCTGTTCGGCGATGCGGCCCACGATGGACACGAACCGGTTGATGTCTTCAGCGGTATGCGTGAGAGCGTCGACCTCCCGTGCCGCATCCTGAACGGTGATACGGATGGTACCCAGGATCCCGAGAGCCCTTTCGATCTCGGCGCGACGAAGTCGAGCTGAATCACCGATCGATCCCGCCAGGCTGGTCACCTCGCCCGAACCGGCCAGAATCTCGTCCGCGTTGTCCCGGATGGAGCGCAGCGCCTCGTCGACTGCCTTGAGCTGTCGCACCTGGCTGTCCGCTCCCCCGGATACTTCGGTCATGGATGAGGCCATCTGGGCGGCCGAAGCGGAGATCTGACCGGTGACACTGGCCAGGTCGCGCGCCGAACCCGCGACGTCATCCGCGGTCGTATTGGCGACCGCGACGACCCGCGCCAGGGAATCCGCGGTACCGTTCATGGCTTCGGCCAGTTCCCGAAACTCACCCGGAAGGTCTCCGTCCGTGCGCGTTGCGAAGTTTCCGCTGCTCAATGCGCGGGCATGAGCCACCAGCCGACGCAGCGGCTGACTGATCCCGTTCACGGTCGAATAGACCACCGCCAGGCCGAGTACCACGGCCACTCCGATGGCTACCAGCATCCACATGGCGTGCCGTTCGATGTCCACCCGCAGGGCGCGGGACGCATCGGTGACGCGGCGGGCCTTGAGGCTGCCCAGAGCATCGATGTCGTTCTTCAGAGCATCCAGCAGCGCCCGGGCGCTCGCGGCGCTTCTGCGTGCCTCGTCGGGACGACCCAGGTCAGAGAGGCGGTGAGCCGTGGCATAACGAGTCTCGATGGCGGACAGGGCCTCGTCGAGCGAGGAGATCAGGGAGACCTCGTTTCGCGCGAGACCTGGGTTCCGGTTCATCTGGCGCTGGATGGCGTGCGACTGAGCGGCGGATGTCCGGAACTCCACTTCGGAGATCGAGTCCCGCTGCTGCAGATAGCGTTCCGCGGCGGCCGTTTCCACCGATACGCTGGCGGAGAAGCGGGCCGCCAGTTGGGCGTCCTCCTGCACTTCGGCCAGGGTGTCATCGATGAGGGATGACATCGTCAGCAGCGAGGCGCGCGCCCCCATCCCGGCGACGGCGAAGAGTCCCAGGAGCAGCCAGAACCCGGTGTAGAGTCGCTGCCGGATGCTGCGGAAACGGACCAGCGTGCCGTTCATGGGGACGCTCCGTTCGACACGGGAACCAGCGCCCCGCTGCGGATCCGGGTCATGGTGATGCCCCGACTCATGAGATCGCCGTCGGCCCGGAAGGATATCGGTCCGGTCACTCCCTGGTAGGGCTGCGTCTCGCGCAGACCGGCTATCCAGTCACGGACACGGGACCTCGATGCTCCGGCGCGTTCGATCGCCCGGGCCAGTATCCTCGTGGCATCGTAGGCCAGGGCTGCGTTTGCGTCGGGTTCTTCGTCGTAGCGAGCCACGAAGGACTTCACGAACTGCTGTGCCTCCGGTCGCGGGTCGCGCGCGCTGAAAGGCGCTCCCACCCAGACTCCTTCCGCCAGGGCGGTATCCCTTGCGACTGACGTCCATCCGTCGCCGCCCATGAATGCGGCGCTCAGACCCTGTCGCCGGGCCTCGCGAAGGACTCGGCGACCGGACTGATTGGTGCTGGCCACGAACACCAGGTCGGCGTCCCGGGTGCGGATCCACGAAACGAACGGCTCCACCGATCCGGAGTCACCCGAAGGGATGGGATCGCGGGACACGATGCTTCCTCTGAAAGCATCAGAGAATGCGGCTGCCAGTCCGCGTCCGTAGGAGTTGTTCTCGTACAGAATGGCGGCCCGTCGAAATCCCCGTTCGGTTGCGAAGCGTGCCAGCATCAAGCCATTGACGGAGTCGGACGGGATGACCCGGAACGTCCATTCGGAAATCCCGCTCAGGTCGGGAGAGCTCGCGGATGTGGCGATGGCCGCAAGTCCCTGATCGTAGATGGGAGCCGCGGCCATCATGGCGCCGGACGTAACGTGACCAACGACGCCGAGTATGGCACTGTTGGTGACGAACTCCGAGGCGATGGCGGCCGCCTGCGTGCCATCGCCGCTGTCGTCCCGTTCGATTACTTGCAGCGGTCGACCGGCGATCCCGCCAGCGGCATTGATTTCTTCCACGGCGAAGCGGACTCCCCGCTGCATCATGCGCCCGGAGATCTCATTCCATGGACCGGCGCTGCCGATGTAGATCGGCTCCGCGGTCCGGGCGCAGCCCAGCGCGGCCAGGAATGCCGGGATCAGGGTTATCAGCGACAGCGACGATTTTCGCACGGGACGTGATACGGGGTACCCGTAGGACGCCCCGGAGCGAGGACCCGCAACGGTTGCTGCAGGAGATCCTTCGGGTGTGCGGGTCGCTTCAATCCGCGGCTTGTCGTGCGCTGAATGTGACCTTCATCACGAGGCCAGGTCGCGTGCGATCCGCTGGTCTGCGGGGATGAACCAGAGCCGCAGGAATCGCCACCACTCACCAGCGCGCTGGGGAGAAGGCCGGATGCGCCGATTCATGGCAACGTAGGTCTTCAGCTCGTACAGCCACGCGCCGGGGAGGTCATTGGCGAGGATCCGGTTGGCGCGTCGGTAAAGTTGCAGTGCCTTCCGCGCGTCCGTTTCCCGGGAGGCGCTGTCGAACGTGGCATCGAAGGCCGGGTTGGAATATCCCTGGATATTCAGACTGGGGAGTCGTTCCCGGGTGTACCATGTATTCCGGATGGAACCCGGTGATGGTTGGGTCTGCCAGGCATTGATGACGGCGTCGAACCGGGAATTCGTCAGGCGCGCGGCGAAATCCGCTGACGCAACTTCGATATCGATGGCTACGCCATGGGGGCGCAGCACTGCCTGGATCAATTCGGCGAACTGACGGCGCTGAGAGCTGGAGGCTGGCACCAGCAGATTGAACCGGAGCCGACGGCCCGCTCGGTCCCGGATTCCATCGCCGTCATTGTCGCGCCAGCCCAGTGAGTCGAGAAGCCGGTCGGCAGCAGCCGAGTCGTAGGGTGGCAGGATCAAGGTGGTGTCAGCGGCGGCGTTGGAGCGAGTGAACGGACCGGCGGCGTCCAGCGCCAGAGTATCGTAAACGTTGCGACGCAGGGCGCTGCGATCCAGCGCCATTATGAGGGCGCGGCGGAGTTCACGGTTGGCGAAGAGCGGGTGGGGACGCGAAGGATCGCCGGGATCGTGAAAGTTGAAGCCCAGGTATCCATATGTGGCCGCGCCGAACAGGACCGCCTTAGCGGCCTCACTGGTCGCGATCCTCGCCATCCCGTCGGGAGTAACGCTCTCGAAGAGATCGACATCGCCGGAGGCCACCCGTGTGATGGCGGTCCCGGGATCGCCTCCCAGAGACCAGATGATGCGATCGAGATGGGGCCGGCCGAGATAGTACTGGGTGTCGGCCCGTACCTCGATGCTGGAGCGCGGAGTCCAGTTCTCGAAGCGGAAGGGACCGCTGCCAACCGGGCGGCTGGCGAACGCCGACGTCTCCAGCTGAGATCGATCGACGGACTGCAGCAGGTGGGCAGGGAGTATGTAGAGGTTGTAGACGAGTCGATGGAACTGCTCCGGGGACCGATGGGAGAACCACGCCACTGCCGTGGTGGAGTCCTGGACGGTAATGGAATCCACGATGGCGAGGTCTCCTGCCTGAGTAGCGCCGGTAGCGGGATCCTGGAACAGCTCCAGCGAGAACCTGACGTCAGTCGCGGTCACCGGAACTCCGTCATGCCACCGTGCCGCCGGATTCAGGTGAAAGGTGATGGAGAGTGAATCGGGCGCCCAGTCCCAGGAACTGGCCAGCCGGGGAGTGTATCCAGAGTCGCTCATCGTGTTCAGCGAAGCCATGTCCGCCAGCACGTCGAACACCTGGTCCACGATCTCCTTCTCCTGCGTGCCGGTCATCCGTGGTGGGATGAGGACGCGCGGTTCCACCGGCAGCGCAATCACCAGGGTCCCTCCGTCATCGCCGGTCGTGGCATTCCCTGGCCGGTCGCTTCCGGAACACGCCACCGCCAGGAGGATCAGGAGAGGGAATCGAATTCGCATGCGTCTGCGCCGGAAAGCTGCCAGGACCGCTGGGGTACCATCACGGATCCTCAGCCACTGGACGATCAACTGACGACCGGGTCGCGGTCCGGGTCGCGTGGAGACCGCGCAGCGGGTTCCTGCTGGGTAAGGCAGTGGAGCGTCCCCAGTCCCCACACCAGGTCCACGGCGTGAATCCCCACGACTTCGCGATCCGGGAAGCAGTCAGCGATGATGTTGAGTGCCACCCGGTCCATGGCGTCATTGAACGTGGGGACCAGAACCACACCGTTGGCTATGTAGAAGTTCGCGTAACTGGCGGGGAGGCGCTGGCCGCTCATGATGACCGGGCGTGGGTACGGCAGTCTGATGATCTGGAGCGGCGGGGCCCCGCCATGCTGGAGCCGACGCAGGTTGTCCATCGAGCGACGATGGTTCTCGTCGGCGGGGTCGTCCTCGACGGCGAGCACGACGGTGTCCGCGCTGACGAAACGGGCGATGTCATCGATGTGGCCGTGCGTGTCATCGCCTTCGCAGCCCTCGCCCAGCCAGATGGTCTGTTCGACGCCCAGCCATTCCCGAAAGATCTGCTCGTAACCTTCGCGGCCGAGTCCCGGATTCCGCTCCTGGACGGGCGAGAGCAGGCACTCCTCCGTCACCATCAGCAGGCCGACGCCGTTGGTCTCGATGGCGCCGCCTTCCAGTACCACGCGCTCGCCATCGGGCCGGCGGGGTTCCAGACGCTGCTGCTCCGTGATCCGTGCGATGGCTCTTCCCACCTGGGAGTCGAGCGCGTGGTTGTCGTACTTGGCCCACGCATTGAACTGCCAGTTGGCCAGCAGCACCTGGCCGGTCTCATCGTGCACCATCGTGGGCGCGGAATCACGCAACCAGACCCGGTCCGACGGCACGATGTGCAGTCGATACCCGTTGGGGTCACAGTCGTGGGCCTCCAGCTTCTCCAGTGCGTCGGCGCGAACCTCCTCATTGTGACAGAGGATCTCGACGCGCTCGTGGCTGTGAAGGGCACGTACGATCTCCGCGTAGACCCATGGGATCGGTTCGAGCTTGCCGGGCCAGTCGGGCTCGTGATGGGGCCACGCGATCCAGGTGGCGGCATGCCGAGCCCACTCGGCGGGCATCCGGAGTCTCCCGGTCAAAGCCGGTGAGTGCCCGTGTGGCGGTTCGCCCTCCCCGCGCTTCGTGGGGAGGGTCATGGGCCGCCCGCGCCACGGCAGTCGTGCGACAACGACTTCATCCGAGGTAGCGGCTCAGGAGTCCACCGTAGGCGTCCACCCGTCGATCGCGGAGAAAGGGCCAGTTGCGGCGTGTCTCCTCGATGAGCGCCGGATCGCAAACCGCGGTGAGTACACTGGGGCTCTCGCCCGCTTCGGCAAGGATGCGGCCAAACGGATCGGCCACGAACGAGCGGCCGAAGAACTGCAGTCCACCGGTGCCTTTTTCCTCCTCGAAACCGGTGCGATTGGGTGAAGCCACGAAGACACCATTGGCGATGGCGTGGGCGCGCTGAATGGTGCGCCATGCCTCGACCTGGGCATCCCCGAACTGCTCCCGTTCGGCGGGATGCCAGCCGATGGCGGTAGGATAGAACAGAATCTCCGCGCCGAGCAGGGCGGTGATGCGGGCGGCCTCGGGATACCATTGATCCCAGCAGATGAGGACACCGATGTCCGCATAACGAGTCCTCCAGACCCGGAATCCATGGGATCCGTGCCAGGCGCCTTCGCGTCCCGGGGCTGAATCATCCGCGTCACCCGGGGCAAAGTAGTACTTCTCCTCGAAGAGCGGATCGTGCGGGATGTGCATCTTGCGATACACTCCCAGCAGCGTTCCATCGGCGTCGATGATCGCGGCGGAGTTGCGATACAGGCCCGATGCCTGACGCTCGTAAAGCGGGACGATCACGACCACCTGCAGTTCCGCGGCCAGGGCCGACAGTCTGGTTGTCAGCGGACCGGGTACAGGCTCGGCGATATTGAAGGCGTCGATGCGGAGGGACTTGCAGAAGTAGGGGGCGTTGAACAGCTCCTGCAGGCAGATGACCTGAGCGCCCTGCCGGTGCGCCTCCCGGATGGCGGTGACAGCCCGTTCCAGGTTGGCGCCCCGGTCCGGGAGAGCGTGGTCCTGGATCAGTCCGACGGTGAAAGGCGGTCGTGTCATGCGTGGAAGGTCGCCGATCACGCGTGCCAAAGAAAGACGCCGCGGCGTGGGATCCAGAGGACGTCCATGGCTTCGGGAAGGGCCAGCGGATCTTCGCTCACCAGGCAGAACTCCCGTCCAGGTCCCAGAGTCATCTGCCGACCCCAGAGCGAAGCGCCAGCGTCCTCGATGACGGGACGGAGGCGCGTCAGGAGTTCCGCATACGACCAACCGCCGGGTTTGGCGAACCACCCGGCATGGCCCGCACCTCCGGGCGCGGCACCGAGTCGGAGACGGTAGAGACCGGCGGTGCCGCCGGCGGCAGCAGCGGCGGCGGCATCATGCGGTATCTGGCGTGCAGCCGTGATGGCGGCGTCGTTGAGCGTGTCCAGGTCGGCGGAAGAGGACATGACGTACCAGTCCTCGTACGCGGCAGCGCCCGCGTTCACCCATGGCATGTCGGCGATCCCGAAGCTCGCGGAAGCCTTCACGCAGGAGGACGGCGCCGAGACGAGTGACTCATGAAAGCGCCGGAGGCGCGCTTCGTAATCAGCGCTGCTGATCCCCGGCTGCTTCCAGTGCCAGAAGACGTAGGCGAGCATGTCGCAAGATATGTCGCGAGTTTGTCGGGTGCTGGATGTGAATGACGGAAGTTCAGGATTCGATGAGCGCGAGAACCAGGTCATTCACATTGGTTCCAGTGGGGCCGGAACGGAGCAGTGCGCCGGCGGCGTCGAGTGCCGTCCAGGCATCGTGCCTTGCCAGGGCACGTTCCGGATCCAGTCCCGCTGTCGCGATGGAATGCCAGGTCTGGTTGTCGACCAGGGCGCCGGCGGCGTCGGTGGGTCCATCGCGACCATCGGTTCCCGCGGCGAGGAGAGTAATCCCTCGGGCGTGATCACCTGCACGAGCCAGCGCCTTTGCGGCCGACAACGCCAGTTCCTGACAGCGGCCTCCCTTGCCGCTGTCTGCACCCACGGTGACCGTGTTTTCGCCGCTGAATACCAGGCAGCGCCGGGATGGTTCATCCCGAGCGAGCGTCAGGGCCTGGTTCGCGATCGACATCCCCGCGGTGGCCGCATCGCCCGTGAGTGCGTCGTCGATGATGATGGGGGAGACGCCTTCGATTGAGAGTGCCTGTGCCGCACCGCGTACGGCGTAGTGGCGGTCGAGAATGATCTCAGTGAAGGTTGATGTCCAGCGCGGATGCGAGGGGTCCGGAGTTTCCGGGGACTTGCCTGTTCGGACGTCGTCCAGGTAACGGACCACCGACGGCGGCAACGTAGCGCGCAATCCGGCTGCATCGACGCGTTGCATGACTTCCCGGGCAGTGAGCGGATCCGGGGTACAGGGACCCGAGGCGATACAGGCCGGATCGTTTCCTGCCACGTCGGAGGCAATCAGGCAGCGGATGGTGCGACTGTGCAGGGCCGTGGCCAGTCGTCCTGCTCCCCAGCGAAGGACCCGCTTGCGCACCGTATTCATGAGCTGGATGTCGGCGCCGGAGCCCAGCAGTCGTTCGAACAACAGGGTGAGGTCGTTAGGGTCGACGCCGGTCACCGGGCCGGCGGCCAGGCTGGTGGCGCCGCCCGAGATCAGGACCAGCGCATCGGCGTCAGGCGGTACCTTGTCGACCACCTGTCCAAGGCGTTCCGCTGCGCGGAAGGATCCCTCGTGAGGCACCGGATGATCACCATTGGCGGATTCCAGTCCATGCCGCGCAGTGTGAGGTGTCTCCTGGGCCACGACGATTCCGCCGGGACACGTCATGCGCCGGATGGCCAGGGCCTCAAAGGCGCCATCGGCCATGGAATGCCCGCCTTTGCCGATGGCGATGATCCAGATGTTCGAGGCAGGATCGACGAGTCGGAGAACGGCATCCCGCGTGGCCTGCCGCGGGTCAGCGGCTCCTACGCCAGCGCGCCATGCGCGGATCAGGAGGTCTCGGGCAGCGGCACGTTCCATTCAAGAGAACCGCCCCGGCGCAACTGGCCGGAACGTTCCTGGGTTCAGCAGTCGCCCTGTGGTGACCCGAGTGTCGGCGCGGGTCGTTCCCGGAGACTTGCCGTTTCCGGGCTGCCCTCGGACGAGCCGACCAGCTTTCCGACCTCGGCTTTCAGTTCATCATAGGCATCCTGAACGGTGACCCGGAAGGGAATGGCCTTGTAGGTGATCCTGCCATTCCTGTCGATGACGTACAGGTGCCGGGCGTCCGCCCTGGTTTTTTCGTTGTATGCCTGGTAGAGCCGACTCACGCTGGCGTCGGCATCACTCATAGCCATGAGCGGGGTATCGATTTCCCGGAACCAGTTGATGAGAGTGGTATCGGGATCGACACTGATGCCCAGCACTACCACGTGGCGGCCATTGTTGAAGAGTGTGGCGTACTGATCACGGTACGCCTCCATCTGGATCGTTCAACCACGCGATCGGGCTTTGGGGAAGAAGGCCAGGACGACAGTCTGGCCGCGGAAGTCCGAGAGCTTCTGGCGATTGGCCAGGATTCCGTAGCGGGTGATTCCGGTGAACTCGAAGTCCGGGGCGATTTCGCCAACCTTGGGCCCCGGTTCCGGGGTAGATGCGGAAGGTTGCTGGGCGTGGAGCAGGGCCGCCGGGAGCGCCAGGGCGGCGATGGAGAGAGGGACGATCCGCATAGGGGTTGGGAGAGCCGGCGTGGAGAGATGACCCAGGGTCGGACCTGCAAGTTGTCCGGGTGGTGGGGGTGAAGCAACGGTGTGGGGTGGAAAATTGCGGAGCTGGATCCCCTGCGCACTTACGTGCCGTGGTGCTGTCGGGGCAGCTTCACTCCTTCGGCTGTGCGGCGAGGAGGGAGTGCACGACGTCGTCCGACATTCAGACGCCAGTACCTGGGTCTCACGGTAAGCTCCCAGGCGTACGGCGCCTGTCGATGAACGCTTGCGATGGTGCGCGCAAGGATTTTCGCCGCGGACTGAGCCCCATGCGCGCCGAGCATGTCAAGGACCGTTGGCGCGCCTGATCCCGATCGCGGCGTAGTACCTGGTTAGGCATCCATCACCCATGGAAACCATCCAACGGTCAGTATCATCGGCGGTACGAAGTGCCGTCCGTTGCGTTCGGTTGACATACTGGACCGCTACTCCTGCGTACACTGATCGACAGCGTCTCCCGACGTGCCGTCACTCAGGTGGCGGAAGATCGTGCCGGACGATCCCGGTCCGGAACCCTTGGTCCACCACTCAAGTCCCTCACCAACGTAACGGGCACCGCTGGCCGATACGGCAATTGTCATCTGGAGGGTACGACCGTCGTACACCATGATGGCCGTGCTGTCGGATGGATACGAAACGCGAACGTCGCGCCCGCCTTCGCACTGGTACGTCACTTGCAAGGCCGACTCAGCTAAGCTTTGGGCGGGTGCGTCGCTCCCGGAAGAAGAGCGATCGCAGCCAGCGATGGCGGTGATGATCGCGAACGGCAGAATGCCCTTGGGAATGTGTGCTCCTCCTTCCTGGGGTACGACCTGGTTTCCTGCTTCAGTTACACTCTACGGCCTGCCGACTGCCGTGACAATGATCACTGCTCCCCCGATACCCCCCGGGAGTCGAATCGCGTGCGGATGTACTCGCGCGCACTGTCGGCCGGCAACTTTACCGTACCCGGGCCGCTCCGGACGAAGAAATCGCCTTCGGCCGCGGCCTCGAGCCCCTTCCACTTGAGAAATACCGGCTCGGGGCTGCGCTGGCAGCTCACCACGCACACGGTCTTCCCCTCCACGACCTGCGTCTTCGGGTCGATGCACGTGCCCGCGCGATCACCGAGGCCGTTGCGCACGACCTGAGCCAGGTGGCGCATGAACTTGTCGTCGCTCTCAAGCCGATCCAGCTCGATGCCGACGATCGAGCCGTCGTCCGCCACGCCGATCAGGAGATCGCCACCTTCGGTGTTGAGGAATGCGGCGATGGTCTTGAGCACCGCGTGGGTCACGCCCTTGTCGTCCTGGCGGTCCTCGTTCAGGCTCCAGCGCAGCGTCGATTTGAACTCCAGCGTCTTCGACTCGCCGCGCTTGATCAGTTCCTCGGCGTTGCGGTGGGCACGCAGATACTGGTCGAAGAGAAAATTCTTCACCATCTCCCCGAACGCCCGGTCGTCGGTGATGCGCTTGTAGAGATCGAAGTTCGAGTCGACGATCTCCTGGATCACGTGCTCGACCTTCTGGTCGAAGGTGAGGCGCACGTTCTCGCGCGTGTTGACGCGCGCGGCGGCGTCGAGCCCGGCGTCGTCGTCGAGCTTCGCCATCATCTGGCCGAGCGTCACGCGGTGCTCGGGGCCGAGGTTGAGGCCGAAGCGTTCGTTCAGCTCGGCGATGATGCGCGAGAGGGTCTCGATCTCCTCCGGGGCCGTGCGGTGGGACGTCCGGCTCCCCGCCGGATCCACCAGGCCCGGCTTGCGCTCCAGCGCGATCCTCTCGCTGGCGGTCTGCTGGATGCGGTACGACTCCATGTCGATGTTCTGCTGCACTTCGCGCGGCGGTGCCTCCCGGTCGGCGGGGAGCAGCCGCCGCAAGTACCGCGCGAAGACGTAGAGCTTCTCGAGATCGGCGTCCGCGAAGGTCAGCACCTGGGCGAGGAAGGCGTAGAGCCGCACGTAATCGGTGAGCTGCCCGCGGAAGTCATGCTGCTCCTCATCCGAGAGCTCTCCGAAGCGCTCGACCACCGGCGCGAGCACCGCGTAGAGCCGGTCCTGCGTCGCCTTCGGGTCGAAGTAGACCCGGGCGAACGCTTCCACGTCGGCCTCGGTGTAGACCGGGAACGCCACGAGCCGTGTCTGGATCTCGTAGAGCAGGTTTGGGTCGGTGGCCTCCGAGAGCAGCGTGGTCTCGTAGTACGGCTCGAATGCCGCCTTGATCTCTTCGGCCTCGTTGGCGAAGTCGAGCACCATTGTGCCCTTCTTCTCCGAATGCTTGCGGTTCAGTCGCGACAGCGTCTGCACCGCGTTCACGCCACCGAGCTTCTTGTCCACGTACATCGTGTGGAGCAGCGGCTGGTCGAAGCCGGTCTGGAACTTGTTGGCGACGATCAGGAATCGGTATTCGGGGCGCTCGAAGGTCTTCGCGGTCTGGGTTTCCGGGAGGCCGTTCATGTTGGCCTCCGTGTAGTCCCTTCCTCCGTCCTGCACCTTCCCCGAAAACGCCACGAGCGCCTTGATCGGGTAGCCGCGCTCGGCGAGGTACTTGTCCACCGCGAGCTTGTAGCGTACCGCGTGCAGGCGCGAGCGGGTGACGATCATCGCCTTGGCCTTGCCGCCGATCTCGCCCTGCGCCTGCGCCGCGAAGTGCTCGACGCTGATCTTCACCTTCTCGCCGATCGCGTGCGGGTGCAGCTCGACGAACGACTTGAGCAGGTACTCGGCCTTCTTCTTGTCGTAGCGCGGGTCCGCCTCGACCTTCTTGAGCAGGCGCCAGTAGGCTTTATAGGTCGCGTAGTTCGCCAGCACGTCGAGGATGAAGCCCTCCTCGATCGCCTGGCGCATGCTGTAGAGGTGGAAGGGCGCGAACTTCCCGTCGGGACGCTTCGTTCCGAAGAGCTCCAGCGTCTTCGCCTTGGGCGTGGCGGTGAAGGCGAAGGTCGAGAGGTTGGGCAGGCGGCCGCGCCGCTCCATTTCCGCGAGAACGGTGTTCTCCAGCTCCTCCTCCGGTGTCGCCGTTCCCGCTTCCTCCGATTCCGCCTCCTCGAGCGAGCCGGAGGCGAGCACCGTCTTCAGGCTCTTCGTGCTCTCGCCCGACTGCGACGAGTGCGCCTCGTCCACGATCACGGCGAAGCGCCGGCCCGGCAGCTCGCCAATCTCCTTGGCGATCACCGGGAACTTCTGCAGCGTGGTGACGATGATCGTCTTGCCCGACTCGAGCGCCTCCTTGAGCTGGCGCGAGGTGGTGTCGATGTTCTCGACCACCCCGAGCGTCTGCTCGAACTGGCGCATCGTGGTCTGGAGCTGGCGGTCGAGCACGCGCCGGTCGGTGATCACGACGATCGAGTCGAAGACGCGCCGGTCGGCCGCGTCGTGCAGCGTCGAGAGCTGGTGGGCGAGCCAGGCGATGGTGAAGCTCTTGCCGCTGCCCGCCGAGTGCTGGATCAGGTAGCGCTGCCCCGCGCCCAGCGCGCGCGCGTCGGCGACGAGCTTGCGCACGCAGTCGAGCTGCTGGTAGCGCGGGAAGATCAGGAAGCGCCTGCCGGTCTTCCTGCCCTTCTCGTCCTCTTCCTCGACCTCGTGGATGAACTGGCGCACGAGGTCGAGCACGCTGCCCTGCGCCCACGTCTCCTCCCAGAGGTAGGCCGTGGCGTAGCCCTGCTTCGTGGGCGGCACGGGCGGGTTGCCGGCGCCGCCGAACTTGCCCTGGTTGAAGGGCAGGAAGCGCGTCCTCGGGCCGGCGAGGTGCGTCGTCGCGTAGACGAGGTCCGGGTCCACGGCGAAGTGCGCGAGGCAGCGGCCGTAGGCGAGCAGCGGCTCGCGCGGGTCGCGGTCGGTCTGGTACTGCCGGATCGCGTCCTCGACGTTCTGCCCAGTGAGCCGGTTCTTGAGTTCGGCGGTGAAGATCGGGATGCCATTCAGGAACAGCACCAGGTCGAGGCTGTTCTCGTTCTGCGTGCTGTAGCGGACCTGGCGCACCACGGCGAAGAGGTTCGCCGCGTGCAGCCGCCGCGTCTCCTCGTTGAGCCCGCTCGCGGGGCGGAAGTAGGCGAGCCGGAACTTGACCCCTGAGTCCTTGAGGCCGTTGCGCAGCACGTCGAGCGCGCCGCGCCGCTCGATCTCGGAGGCCAGGCGCTTGAGGAACTGCTCGCGCACAGCCTCCTTGCCGTGGTGCTGCTCGAGCCTCTTCCACTCCTTGGGCTGCGTGGCGAGCACGAAGTCCAGCACGTCACGCGGCAGGAGGCAGAGCGCGCGGTCGTAGTCTTCGGGGCGCCGCTTGCGGTAGCCGCCCGGCGGCGCGTCGCCGTACGGCGGCGGCGTCTCGCGGACGGTCGTCGCGTCGCCCGCGCAGGCGTCGGGGCCGTGCCGGAGCAGCCCGCACTCGATCGCCTCCTCGAAGCTGCGCTCGGAGATCTCGGGGCTCACAGTGGCTCCGTCCCTTCGTTCAGGATCTCGAGGTAGCGGTCGTAGCGGTACACGCGATTCCGCTTTTTCCCGGTCGTCTCACTGACCATCTTCCCGTCCATCAGCACCTCGAGCGCCTTCGCGATCGTCGGCAAGGTGAGGCCGGTCCGCTTTGCCAACAGCGGAATCGTACAGACCGGCATCCTGAAAAGCGCAGTCTGAACCGTCGCCGCGGAACCCGCCCGGCGGCCGAGGCGGGCCAGTCGCTCGCGATCCTGCCCGGCGACGTCGAGCAGGCGGCGCGCGCTCGCTACCGCGCCGTCCGACACCGCTGCCACGCCCTCGCAGAAAAACGCGATCCAGGACTCCCAGTCGCCTTCGCGGCGCACCGAGTCGAGCAGCTCGTAGTAGCGGTCGCGGCGCTGCTTGAGAAAGAGGCTCAGATACAGCATCGGCTCGCGCAACACCCCCGCGGCGCAGAGCAGCAGCGTGACCATGAGCCGCCCGACACGCCCGTTGCCGTCGAGGAAGGGATGGATGGTTTCGAACTGGACGTGCCAGAGCGCGGCCCGGAGCAGTACCGGCGGCGCCGCAGGGTCGTGGAGGAACTTCTCCAGATCGCTCATGGCGGCCGTCACACGATGCGGCGGCGGCGGGACGAAACGCGCGTTGCCGGGCCTCGTCCCCCCGATCCAGTTCTGGGTCCGGCGGAACTCACCCGGGCTCTTTCCCGCACCCCGGCCGCGCGAGAGCAGGATTTCGTGCACCTCGCGGATCAGCCGGTTCGAGAGCGGGAAGCCACCGCGCAGCCGCTTCACCCCGTGCTCGAGGGCGCGCACGTAGTTCGAGACCTCGACCACGTCATCGAGCGGGACGCCGGGCGCCTCCTTCAGCTCGAAGAGCATCAAGTCGGCGAGGGTGGACTGCGTGCCCTCGATCTGCGAGGAAAGCACGGCTTCCTTGCGGACGTACGAGTAGAGGAGCAGGTGCGTATCCGGCAGCACGCTCGAGACGCCGTCGAGCCGGCCCAGGGCGAGGAGCGCCGCGTCGAGCGCCTCGCGGGCGGCGCCGTCCAGAACGAGCGGCGGTGCCGGCGGCAGCGGGGCCGGCACGAACGCCCGAACCGTCTCGCCGCCGGCAGCCGTCGTCTCGTACGTCCCGGTCCGGGTCCGTTTCACGCGTGCGGCTCCTGTGAAAGCGACTTTAGTAACGCCCCTTGCAACTAAAGCCAGTACATATTCGCTTTATTAGTCACTGGCGTCAACCCGTGCCTCGAATTGCCAGCCCGGGACGAACCGCGAAGGCGAGCATCCGAGCCTCGACCGCGACGCGGCTCATGCGGCCGCCTCCTCCCGCACGTCGATCCTGCCCGTCACGGCGGCGGAGATGAGCGCGGTGCGAAGTTCCTTGAGGCGCTCGATGGCGTCGCGGACCTTGGCGACGAGGGCGTCGATGCGCGCGGTCTCGCGGTCGAGGAAGGTGGCGATTTCTAGCTGCTCTGACATCGGTGGATGCGCCACGGCGAAAGCCTTGATCTGAGCAACGTTGATCCGCTCGAATGTCGAACCGACCGAAACCGCTTCGATTTGGCCCAACACGACCGGTGAATTGAGTTCGTAGGCAAGATAGAGGTGATCGCCACCCGACGTGATGAGACATACGTCTTGGCCCATGCAAAACGGCTCATCCGTATCGACGTAGGCAGCGGCACCAAGCGATGCGTTCCGGCTGTATATGATGTCGCCTCGCCTGGGTCTGCGACCGCCGCCCGTCAAGTCCGTGAAGTCCGCCTCGCTCACCCTTCTCGGCCCCTCCAACAGAAGACGTCCCGGCTTGACCTCGGTCGTGCTGACAATCGGAATGCCATCGACGACGTAGATCGCTGTTCGATGCTTGCAGTCCACCACAGACCAGAAGCGACGAAGGGCGCCAGATTCCCAATGCGCCGGAATCTCCCCCAGCCACTCGACGCCGGAGTCCTTCATGGGGACGGTCGGGTCGAGGCCCTTGGTGACGGCGCGGGTGATGAGGGCGGTGCGCTTCTCCTGGAGCAGCTCGATCAGCCGCTCCTTCTTCGCCACCAGCCCATCGATCCGCGCCGTCTCCCGGTCGAGGAACGCGGCGATGGCGCGCTGCTCCGCCGCGGCAGGAAGGGTGAGCTCGCAAGTCTCAAGGATCTCCAATGTGAGAGCTCGGAAGGTCGCACCTGAACAGAACGAGTCCCATGCCATGCGACTCGATTCGCTCCGCAGTGCCCAGAACAGAAACCGAGCAAATACATCACGACCCGGTGCCACTCGGGCCGTGCCCTGGGTTAGATTCGCACCGCTAAGATTCGATGGCACGATCATGGCCTTGCCGAAGCTCGGGCCGATCGAGACGACGATATCGCCGGATTGAACCGTCGATCGTGCATACGCTGCGGCGATCTCTGGCGTCGTACGCTGAAGCGCGTCGACTTGGACTCCACCTTCATCGGTCATGTCAACCGGTCGGATGTACGGGATGCCGTCAGGATAGTCTGGCCCGCACTGCACGATGCCGTAGGTCACAGGCCGAGAGGGGTCCACAGCGCGCTTCAGCGGGATGACCTCCCAATGCGCCGGAATCTCCCCCAGCCACTCGACGCCGGAGTCCTTGTACTCCGGATAGGGCTTGAACCGCCGCGACGTCTCCGCGTCCGGCCTGCGCGCAACCTCGCTCACGACGCCGCCTCCCGCGCCAGCCGCTCCGGATTCCAGATCCGCTCCGCGAGCTGCTGGTAGAGCGCCTGGCGTGCGTCGAGGTCGGCCTTGCGGAACTCGGCGTGCGCGCGGAACGGCAACCCACTCTCGGCGATGAACCGCTTGAACCCCGGGTTGTGGTCGTAGGCGCTCTCGTGGAGGCTCTTCGCGAGCAGGTTCTGCCCGGCGTAATGCCCGCGCTTCTTGGCCCAGGGTAGATCACCGTAGCTCGCGTTGAAGCTCTTGGGCAGAAGCAGCAGGCCCCCGATGCGGTTGCGGTACTCCTGGAAGTCGCTCGCGTGGGCGAACTCGTCCCGATGCCGCTCGGGGTGATCGGCCCAGACGTGTTCGATCTCGTAGCCCTTCTTCCCGCGCTGGGCGTACTCGGCGTAGCGCGACGCCTGGCCGGAGCGGATCTCGACGGAGTCGGTCATGCGCGCGAGCAGCTCACGCACGGTGCGGCCCTTGCCGTCGATCTCGCGCGAGGGGCGGGGGGCGGTGGTCATCGGGCCTCCGTTGGCAGCTGGTAGAACCACGGGCCTCCGGGGGGCCAGCTGCCGGAGAAACAATCGCCGCGAGCAACCGCACGCAGCGGAGGTCCAGCGAAGCCCGCGATCGCGTCGATCACGACTTGCAGTTCCGGCGGCGATCCCGCACCGAGGAGCCTGCGGGTGAATCCGGTCCACTGTGCCGACTTGCCGGGCACTTCGGCGAATTCCCGCGTCAGCACCATCGGAAGTTCCCGAGGCAGCTCCGTCCGGCGACGGGCGAACGTGGCCGCGATGGCCTCGGCGAGCAGGACCCCGTCGAAGGACCGAGCCGACGCGAGCGCCTGCACGTCGAAGAAGTCCCGCATGCTACTGTTGGCGGCGCCGAGAACGACCATGGCGTGCACCTTCTCCGCGATCGCCGTCTCGGGCCGATAGGCGCGCAGGCGCGGCCGTGGCAGATCGAGGAGGCTCGGGTACTCGATCCACTGCGGCTCCGGAACGACGGCGTCACCGATGCCGACATCGACCTGCACCCGGAGCCGGGCCTTTCCCAGCCGGGCGGTCATCTCCACCCGCTGGCCGCCGTAGGCGTCCTCGATTCGGATCGGTCCGACCCGCAGCGTGGTGGCGTCGAACTCGAGCCCATCCGGCTCGACCGACAGCGCGCAGATCTCGTCGAACAGGTTGCGAAGTGATTGGGTGTCCAGCTCGCCGAATCCGAGCAGGTCGGCGTCGCGCGTGGGGCGGATCGTCTCACCCAGCCACACCAGGAGCAGCAGGGCGCCCTTCAGCACGAAGCGTTCGGCGTGCCGCGATCGCGACAGCCGATACAGCAGTCGCTCGCTCGCATAGCGCACCAGGACGACGTTGGGATCGATCCCGAGCTTCTTCGCGTGCTGAACGAGCCGGACCTGGACCGAGTGGGCGAGCCCCGTCGTCATGCGACCACTCCCTCCACGTAGGGACGCATCACGCTCTCGACGCGGCAGGCCCGGGCGGCTAGGTCGAGGTCGGCCATCGCGAAGCGGCGGTCACGCCACGCCTCGCGCAGTGCTTCCACCGCAACGTCGAGTCCGACGCGATGGCGGGCTTTGAAGAGATCCGCGATCGTCTTGGCGACGCTGTAAATGCGCACGCGCTGCCGTTCGATCTCATGGACCTCGATGCCTTGGCGGAAGGCTGGGCCGCTGTAGCGGACGATCCGCAGCCGCAGGCTCGCCACTTTCGGGGGGCGCCGGCCCCGTTCGATGGCCAGCCAGACCTCGGCGGGGAGCTGGGTTCCGATCCCGTGGAAGGAGAGCGCGGACAGCAGGCAGATCACGCCGTCGGGTGCGGCCGCAGCAGCCAGGGCGAGCCCGTGGTGCTCGCTGATCTCCGCGCTCACGAGGCGGTACTTCCCGGGCCCGACACGTTCAAGAGTGCCGTCGGCCACCAGGCGCGTCAGCTCCTGAGTATGGATCCCGGCCCGGGACACGGCGCGCGCGGTCACGTAGTCCTTCTGCTTGACCAGGCTCAGGATGCGTTGCCGAGCAGTCTTGGGCATGTGGTAAATCGTACTCATTTGTTTGCGGCTGTCAACGATTTGCCACTTTTCGGAGGACGAACCTTCGGGGTCAAATGCCCCGGCCCCGGCTTCCGGGGGGCCGATCCATCCCGACGGAAAACGTCGGCACTTGGTGGGGAGTGCCGACATTCCGCGTGATCAGCCGGCCCGGTCCGCAGTGACCTCCGCCAGCATCCGCCTGATGTCGCCCTCGATGGCCCGGATGTCCGCCTCGATCTCCTCGAGCGGGCGGGGCGGCGTGTAGCGGTAGAAGTAGCGGTTGAAGTTGATCTCGTAGCCGACGAGACCGACCTCCCCGTCCCTGGGGTCGCGTCTGGAGGTGTCGATCCAGGCGTCGGGCACGTGGGGTTTCACCTCGCGGTCGAAGAACACCTCGATGCGCTCGGCGAGCGGCACGCTCTCGGTGTCGCGCAGCTCCGGGTCGGGCTCCGGATTCCCGTCCTTGTCGCGACAGATCGCGGCCGTCTCGTCGCGCTCCGAAAGCGCGGAAAGGATCGCCTTGCGGGCCGGCGCCGGGAGCTTCACGCGGGCTGTCTTCGCGGCGGCATCGAGCAGGCGCTCGAACTCGTCGCGGTCCTTGACGAGGGTGGCGGGCAGTGTGCGCAGCAGCTTGCGGATGGCCTCTTGCAGGGCGCGTCCTTCGGCCTGTTCCTTCTCACCCGCGGCGCCCTTCTTCTTCGACTGCGCAAGCGACTGGAAGCCCTTCTCCTCCTCGAGGCGCGCGATGCGCTCGTCGCTCGCCTGGAAGTTGAGCCTGAGCGGCCGCTCGACCGTGATCTTGCGGAAGCCGAAGTGGGTGGTCGGGAAGATGCGGCTGATGACGAGCTCCTCTTCCTTGCCGTCCTTCGCCACCTTCCGCGTCTCACCGTCTTTGAAGTCGACGAGGATCCGCAGGATGTCCTGCGAGCGCTCGAGCGGAATCTCGCGCCGCTTGTCGCCGAGGCTCTTGCGCATCGGCACCCAGAACGAGGTCGCGTCGATGAGCTGCACCTTGCCCTTGCGCGCCGGCGCCTTGCGGTTGGTCACGACCCACACGTACGTAGCGATCCCCGTGTTGTAGAAGAGCTGCTCGGGAAGCGCGATCAGCGCTTCCAGGAGGTCCTGCTCCAGGATGAAGCGGCGGATCTCGCTCTCGCCGCTGCCGGCGTCTCCCGTGAAGAGCGGCGAGCCGTTCATGATGATAGCGATGCGCGAACCGCCTTCCTTCGGCTCCTTCGCGTGCGCGAGCATGTGCAGCAGGAAGAGGAGCTGGCCGTCGCTGATGCGCGGCAGCCCTGGCGCGAACCGGCCCGCCGCTCCGCGCTCGTGCTCGGCCCGCACGGCGTCCTCGTCGCGTTTCCAGTCCTTGCCGTAGGGGGGATTGGCGATCAGGTAGTCGAAGCCGCGGCCGGCATGGCGGTCGTTCGAGAGGACGCTGCCGTAGGCGATGTTGTCGGCATCGCGTCCGGTCGGGTCCTTCATGAAGAGATCCGACTTCGAAACCGCCCACGTCTCCGGATTCACCTCCTGACCGAAGAGATGGATCTCCGCGTTGGAGTTGATCGGCCGCAAGAGATCGCCGTTCTTGCGCAGGCCAACGGTGATGTGCTCCTTCGTGATCATCAGCATGCCGCCGGAGCCGCAGCATGGATCGTAGACGGTGCACACGACTCCCTTGCGCCGGATGCGGTCGGAGTCGCCAGCCAGCATCAGGTCCACCATGAGATGCACCACGTCGCGCGGCGTGAAGTGCTCGCCCGGGTTCTCGTTGAGAGCTTCGTTGAACTTGCGGATCAGCTCCTCGAAGATCGTCCCCATCGTCGGGTTGTCGATCTTGTCCGGGTGGAGGTCGACGTTCTTGAACCGCTCCAGCACCTGGAAGAGCAGGCCCGCCTCGTCGAGCTTGGCTATAGTGTTGTCGAAGTCGAATTTCTCGAGGACCTCCCGCATGTTCGGGCTGAACCCGGCGATGTAGTTGCGGAGGTTCGCGGCGAGGTGCGGCGCGTCGGCAAGCAGCTTCTCGAAGTCGTAGCGGGAGGTGTTGTAGAAGGCGAAGCCGGAGGCGCGACGGAGCTGGGCGTCGAGATCCTCGAGTCCCTTGCCCTTGAGTTGTCCCTGTCGCTGGAGAACCTGCGCCTTGGTGTCTGCAAGGACGCAATCGAGGCGGCGCAGAACGGTCAACGGGAGGATCACGTCCTGGTACTTGCCGCGCTTGAATGTGTCGCGGATGAGGTCGGCGACGCCCCAGAGGAAGCTGACGATTTCGTTATGGTTCACACTCTGATCCTTTGGTATTCCCGGGTCACTCCGTTCCCACCATGGTGTAATGATGATACGACATGTGGGGATGTCCGTACATATCCCGACGTACTGTGCGAAATCAACCTGCATGTGAACCGTGGTATGGCCACCGAGCGACTCACGATCAGCGCTGCGTCCAGGACCTCGTATCGCTTCCCGTCGTCGGCTCGGCCTGTCTCCACCTCACCCGTCAGCCACTACCCCCACCCGTATCGCCGACGGCAGGACACAAGCCTCCAGCTCACATCCTGACGCCTGATGCAGTTCACCATCCACATCCAACAGCGGCGCCTCATCAAAGAACAGTCGCAAGCGACCTGCCTGACGATACGACACACCGTCCTGGCCAACGTGCGCACCCAACCTGGTCCTGACAAACAACGACAGCCGGCGCGTCAACGACCCGTCACCCACTGTAATCACGTCCAGCAATCCATCCGTCACGCTGGCCGCGGGCGCCACACGGAACCCACCTCCAAAGCGTGATCCGTTGGAAATCACCGCCGCCAGGCAGTGCCGCAGTTCACCAGGCTCTTCTTCATCCACCTGAACCGCCATCGGCATCGCCGCATAGGTCCGCAGCAGCGGCAACGCTGTCGCCACATAAGCCAACGGGCCGCGCAGTGTACCCTGCCGCCCCATGGCGCGCAGGACCGCGGTCTGCAGGCCCGCACCGGCCACATTGAGAAATGGGACTCCGTCGATCCGACCCATGTCCACGCGTACCGCTGCGGCCCCCGCAGCAATGCGCGCGGTCGCCGCAGCGTCATTCGCGGGAATCTTCAACGCATGCGAGAAGTCGTTCCCGGTGCCGGCGGCATGGAGCACCAGTCTGGCGTCACGTCCACTCTCACGGATCCCACGGGCCACATTCCCCCAGGTTCCATCCCCGCCGGATGCCACGATCGTCTCGATACCCTGGGACGCGGCCACCGCCGCAAGGTACCGCTCCTCGCCGGGCGAACGGGTGACGCGTACGTCATCGATGCCAACTGCCTCGAGCGCCGCCTTCACTCCGGGAAGACGGCGTGCGCCCCGCCCCCGGCCGGCCGCGGGGTTGGCGATGAGGCAGGCGTTGCTCAATCAGTGCGTTCGGCGAGTTGTCTCAGCACGTAGGGCAGGATACCGCCGTGGCGATAGTAGTTCAGTTCCTCGGGCGTATCGATGCGGACACGCACGCCGAAGCGCTTCTCGTCGCCAGCGCTGCGCGCCACCACGGTCAAGGTGGCGTGCGGGCGCAGCTCATCGTCCAGCCCCTCGATGTCGAATGTCTCGAAACCGGTGAGGCCCACCGACTGCCGGGTGGCGCCATCGGCAAACTCCAGCGGAAGCACCCCCATGCCAACCAGGTTGGATCTATGGATCCGCTCGAACGACTCGGCGATCACCGCGCGAACGCCCAGCAGCAGAGTACCCTTCGCGGCCCAGTCTCTCGAAGACCCTGTTCCATACTCCTTCCCGGCAATGACCAGTTGCGGAATCCCGGCAGCCTGACGCTCCATTGCAACGTCGAACAGCGCCACTGCGTCACCACCTGCCTCACGCGCGGTCCACCAGCCTTCCTTTCCACCCGCCAGCTCGTTCCGAAGCCGGATGTTGGCAAAGGTACCGCGCATCATCACCTGATGGTTGCCACGACGGGAACCATAGGAATTGAAGTCCTTTTTCGCGACGCCCTGGGACAGGAGCCACTGACCGGCAGGGCTCTTCTCGGCGATGGATCCGGCGGGCGAGATGTGATCGGTGGTGATGGAGTCACCATACATCCCCAGTACCCGCGCGCCACGGATGGGCTGCACACCCGGAGGCACCGCGGTCATGCCCTCGAAAAACGGAGGGTGCTGCACGTAGGTGGAGTTCGCCCGCCAGGCGTACTGCTTCCCGGTCGGCGCCGGCAACGCCCGCCATTCGTCGTCGCCGTCGAACACGTTGGAGTACTGCTCATGGAACATCTCGCGCTTCACCGAGCGCAGGATTTCGTCCTCGACGTCCTTGGACGACGGCCAGATGTCCCGCAGGAAGACCGGGCTGCCGTCGGTACCCTTGCCGAGCGGTTCCTTCTCCAGATCGATATCCATGCGACCAGCCAGCGCATACGCCACCACCAGAGGCGGCGACGCCAGGTAGTTGAACCGGGTCTGCGGATTGATGCGTCCTTCGAAGTTGCGGTTGCCGGAGAGCACCGCCGCGGCAACGAGCTGCCCGTCCTCGATTGCCCGTGATACCGGCTCCGGCAGCGGACCGGAGTTCCCAATGCACGTGGTGCATCCGTAACCCACCAGCGCGAAACCCAGGGTCTCCAGGTCGGACATCACGCCGGACTTGTTGAAGTACTCGGTCACCACCTTCGAGCCCGGTGCCAGCGAAGTCTTCACCCAGGGTTTGCTGCGGAGACCCTTCTTCACCGCGTTCCGCGCCAGCAATCCTGCGGCCAGCATGACCGTGGGATTGGATGTATTGGTGCAACTGGTAATGGCGGCAATCACCACGGAGCCATGATGCAGCCGGCAGGCTTCGCCATTTATCGACAGCTCCACTCCGTGCGTCTCGTGCATCTGAGCGGCCCCCTCCCCGTCCATGCGAGACATGGCTGTTGCTTCGGGACCGGTCTTTGCGGGGGCTGTCTTGCCCAGCCTCTCCTGTTCCGCAGCCAGGGCGCTCAGAAACATCTCCCGTGACTGCGCCAGTGGGATGCGGTCCTGCGGGCGCCGGGGGCCGGCGATGCTGGGAGTGACGCTCGCAAGGTCCAGTTCCACCGTGTCGCTGAAGACGGGATCCGGCGTCTCGTCCGTCCGGAAGAGCCCCTGCTCCTTGCAGTAAGCCTCGACGAGCTGAACGTGTGCTTCGTCGCGCGCGGTGAGCCGGAGATACCGAAGCGTCTCGGCGTCTGCCGGGAAGAAACCCATCGTGGCGCCGTACTCGGGTGACATGTTACCAATGGTGGCCCGATCCGCCAGCGAGAGCGATGAGAGTCCGGGACCGTAGAACTCGACGAACTTGCCCACGACCTTCTTCTTCCGCAGAAACTCGGTGACGGTGAGGACCAGATCGGTGGCGGTGGCGCCGGTGGGGAGCCGTCCGTGCAACTTGAAGCCGATCACTTCAGGGATGAGCATGGAAAGCGGCTGTCCCAGCATCGCGGCCTCCGCTTCAATTCCACCAACACCCCAGCCCATCACGCCGAGTCCGTTGATCATGGTGGTGTGCGAATCGGTCCCCACCAGGGAATCGGGGTAGGCGAGGGTTTCACCGTTCCGTGCCGCCGTGAACACCACACGACCCAGGTACTCCAGATTGACCTGGTGGCAGATCCCCGTTCCCGGGGGGACCACCCGGAAGTTTCCGAAGGCATTCTGACCCCAGCGCAGGAACTCGTAGCGCTCACGGTTCCGCTCGAACTCCATGCTGGTGTTGATGAGCAGTGCCGCCTCGGTGCCGTACTGGTCCACCTGCACGGAGTGGTCGATGATCAGATCCACCGGTTGAAGCGGATTGATCCGTTCCGCATCCCCGCCCAGCTTCACGATGGCGTCCCGCATCGCCGCCAGATCCACCACGCAGGGGACTCCAGTGAAGTCCTGGAGCAGCACACGGCTGGTTCGGAAGGCGATCTCCTTCTCGCGGTTCGCCCGGACATCCCACTTCGCCAGCGCCTCGATATCGGCGGGTTTGACGAACCGTCCGTCCTCGCCGCGCAGGAGATTCTCCAGGAGAATCCTCAGCGAAAAGGGAAGGCGGTCGATGTTTCCGCCGGAGAGCTCGCGCAGGGCGGAGAGCCTGAAGATGGTGTACCTGGCGTCCCCGACCGTCAGCGTGGAGCGCGAGGAAAAGGAGTCCGGGTGTGTCATTTTGAGCGTTGCGTTGAGTTGACGCGCTGTCTCAGATAATCTAACCCTTTGTGGTACCTGTCCGGTCCGTGCCAGCAGCCAACCTGTCCTGAATTGCGGATGTCCCGCGCCTTCATCGATGACGATCGCGACGATTCGGGCAGACCACGGCAGCGCTTTGGTCTCCCGCCTCGCGACGACCCCGGTTTCGATGCCGCCGCGGCTGCCGCACTGCTCGAAGCCGCCCGTCAGGGCGTGACCGGTGATGCCGAGCAGGAAACCGGCTACTACTGGGGCGAATCCCGCCTCAAGCCATACGTGGAGCAGATCCGTCAGGACGCTATTCTGGCCGGTGACGAGAGGCTGGAGCAGTTGGCGGAGAGATTCCTCAGGTAGGCCGCCGCTCACGGCCCGGCGGACCGGGCTGTAACTTCACCCCGCTGCATCATCCGGGTCAGCAGGATGCGTGCACCGCTCACCTCTCCAGTCCGTTTCCATGTCCGACGCTGCGCCGGGCGCCACGCGCGCCGTGACCGAGATCGCGCTGGAACTCATGAAGGTGGACTCCACCACGGGCCGCGAAGGCGAAGTCGTGGACTCGATGGCGCGCCTGCTGGAGGCCCGGGGCTGGTTACTGACGCGGATTCCGGTCTCCCCGGGCCGTGACTGCCTCCTGGCAAGGGCGAAGACGGACATCGGTGTAACGCTTTGCACCCATCTCGATACCGTTCCGCCCTACATAGCCCCCCGACTGGATGGGGATCGTCTGAGCGGGCGGGGCGCATGCGATGCCAAGGGTATCGCAGCGGCCATGGTCGAGGCAGCCGAAGTCCTTCGCGGTCGCGGCGTGTCGGTGGCTCTCCTCTTCGTCGTGGGTGAGGAGACGAATCACGACGGAGCCGCGGCCGCCAACGAATGGATTGCGGCGAATCTGCCGGCCCGGCCGCGCATACTGATCAACGGCGAACCCACCGAAAGCACCCTCGCCCTGGGTACCAAGGGATCCCTGCGCGTCATCGTCCGCACCCAGGGTCGCGCCGCCCACTCCGCCTACCCGGAGCTGGGCGTGTCGGCCATCGCCAGACTGGTGGACATCCTTCACGAGCTGGATGGTATCGACCTTCCGTCCGATCCCGTGCTGGGCGCCATGACGATCAACATCGGATCGATCACAGGCGGGCTGGCGGACAATGTCATTGCGCCCGAGGCGGAGGCCCGGCTCATGGCCCGGCTGGTGACGCCGGTCGACGATGCGTGGACGCTGCTGCAACGCTGGATCGGTGATCGGGCGGTGACCGAGCGAGGGATCAGCGTGCCTCCCATCCATCTCACACCGGTCGAGGGGTTCCCGACGTCCGTGGTGGCTTTTGCCACCGACCTGCCGGTACTCACCAACTGGGGGAACCCGTCGCTCTTTGGTCCCGGCTCGGTCCATGTGGCACACACCGATGAGGAGCACGTGAGCGTGAGCGAGCTCGGTCGTGCCGTGGGCACGTACGTTCGCCTGGCCGAGGCCCGGCTCGGCGCGCTACCGGAAGCGAGAGTGGTCTGACGATGAGCCAGACCGATCCGCTCCTTGCGTTCCGTGAACAGTTTCCCATCCTCTCGCGGACGAACTACCTGGTGTCGAACTCGCTGGGGGCCATGCCCCGGACAGTGCCGGAGAAGCTGGCCGGGTATGCCCAGGACTGGGCCGAACATGGCGTCAAGGCGTGGGCCCGGGGCTGGTGGGAGATGCCGGGCCGGGTGGGCGACGAAGCCGTAGCTCCACTTCTGGGTGCCGGACCGGGCCAGGTGGTGATGGTGCCAAACGTGACTCTGGGGCAGGCCACCGTGCTGTCGTCACTTTCGTACGAGAAACCCCGGAATCGGATCGTGATGACCGCGCTGGACTTCCCGTCCGTTCTCTATGTGTACGCTGGTCTGGCGACGCGCCTGGGTGCGGAACTGGTGATCGTGGACAGCCACGATGGCCTGGGTATCGACGAGGAGGAGCTCTGTGCGGCCATCGATGAGCGTACTGCGCTGGTGGCGATTTCCCACGTCCTCTTCCGGTCGGCGTACGTCCTCGACGCCGGACGAATCACGCGGCGTGCGCATGACATGGGGGCGCTGGTTTCGCTGGACGCGTATCACTCCGTGGGTGTCGTGCCACTCAACGTCCAGGAGAGCGGCGTCGACTTCCTGACCGGAGGTGTTCTGAAGTGGCTCTGCGGGGGGCCCGGCGGTTGTTTCGTCTATGCCTCTCCCCGGGCCACCGCGAGTCTGGAGCCCGGGCTCACCGGCTGGCTGGCACACGCACGTCCATTTGCGTTCGAAGAGGAAATGGAGTACTCCGACAATGCATACCGCTGGCTCGGGGGAACCCCCTCGATTCCGTCACTGTTCGCCGCAACTGAGGGGCCGCGGCTGGTGCAGCGGGCGGGGATCGACGCCATCCGTTCCAAGAGCATCGATCAGACACGGCGGCTCATTCAACTGGCGGATGAGCGGGGTTACCCCGTGCACGCTCCGCGGGACGATTCACGCAGAGGGGGGACGGTGGCGTTCGATGTGCCCCACGCCCGGGAGGTTGCGGCGACCCTGTTGGACCGGGACATCCTGGTCGACTACCGGCCGGGCGCCGGGATCCGGGTCGCTCCGCACTTCTATACGCGTGATGACGAACTGGACGAGGCCGTTGCGGCAATCGAAGAGATTCTGACAACCGGGCGGTGGCGTCGTCACGCCGGGGAGCAGTCCCGGGTAACCTGATCTATGGCGCACGTGGCGCCGAGGCTTAGGTTTAAGTGGATCCCGGGCGGCCCGAACCGTCCCTGCTTGTTCGTCTCCAGTCTACCCGTCTCCGTCATGCCCACTCCTCCCACCAAGCTCCGGAAGCAGTACGCGAACGAGAAGTATCCCGAGATCGTGTTGCGCTTCGAGGACGGCCACGAGATCAAGATCGCGAAGGGTGCGACGAAGTCCTTCGACTGCTGGGCCGGTGAGCGCATCAAGATCCTGGCGATCTGGGATCATACCTCCGGCGAGCGCGAGAAGGTTGACACCTGGCTCGCGGATCAGTTCCCCAACGAGGCCTGATACTTACGCCAGCGGGCGGAGTCGGAACCGTGCCGGTCCGACTGACGCCACCAATACGGGACGCTCTCACCAGAGGGCGTCCCGTTGTTGGTCTGGAGAGTTCAGTGTTTGCCCAGGGGCTGCCGGCGCCCCACAACGCTGAAGCGGCCCGACTCGTCGACGCGGCTGTTCGGGGTGCTGGCGCGGAGCCGGGGGTGACAGCAGTGGTGCAGGGAACTCCCACCATCGGTGTGGAACCCGATGAACTGAAGCGGCTCATGTCGGGTATCGTGGAAAAGGCCTCGGCCCGGGACCTGGCACCGGCAATTGCCGCGGGAAGGGACGCAGCTACCACGGTTGCGGCTGCTCTGACGCTTTGCCGTGCAGCGGGCATCCAGGTCTTTGCGACCGGCGGGATCGGCGGAGTGCATCGCGACGATCCGAACGACGAATCCGCCGACCTGCTGGAACTCTCGCGCACCTGCATGGTTGTGGTGTGTGCCGGCGCCAAGTCCATCCTGGATCTACCAGCCACGGTGGAGCGGCTGGAAACTCTGGGCGTTACAGTGGTGGGTTACCAGACCGGAGAGTTCCCGGGATTTCACGTGGCGTCCACCGGCATCGAACTGACCTGCCGGGTCGATTCTCCCGAGGAAGTTGCGGGTATCTTCCGTGCGCAGAGACGCCTGGGACACCCTGGGGCGGTGCTGCTGGTCCAGCCCCCACCGGCTGAGGTGGCTCTGGAGCCTGATGTGACCCAGGCCGCCATCCGGGACGCGCTGGCATCGGCCCGAGCCCGGGGGGTACGGGGTGCCGCCCTGACGCCCTTTCTTCTGGAGCACATGAATCGTCTGACGGATGGTCGGACTCTCACGGTCAATCTGGCCCTGCTGGAGTCGAATGCCCGGCTGGCGGGCCAGGTAGCGGGCTGCCTGACGCGAAAGATCGGCGCATGACCTGGGACGGATCGGCAACCCGGGCAAGGCTGTCGGGCAAGCCTTGGAATCCGGGAGACGTTCGGATGGGGTTCTACACCCGTTGAACTCCGCCAGACCTCAGATGTACTATTGGCTTCAAGTCACGTGCGAACGCCGAAGCAGGAGAACCCATGTCCGCACCGTTCATGAGTTCGGAAGAGTATGATGAACGTGCTCACACGCTCTACAACGACGCCCGGTACGACGAGGCGCTGGAGGTTCTTCGGGAAGGGCTGACGCTCTATCCCAACGCGGTCGAGCTTCACATCGGTGTTGGGTATGCTCGCCTGGCCCGCGAGGAGTTTGCGTGGGCCCGTCGTTCCTTCGAGGAAGCCCTCGTCCTGGACGGCGATCACGAGGATGCGCTTGCCGGCTATGGCGAGACTCTTCTGCGATTCGGCCAGACGGCGGACGCGCTGCGGGCGTTTCGTCGCGTACTGGATCTGGGCTACGAAGATGACATCGAGTTGATGCTCCAGATCGGGCGCGCGCTTTTCCGCGACGGACTCCTGAGCGAAGCGCGGGAGTTCTTCGATACCGCGGTGCGGCAGGCTCCGGAATCGACGGAGGCCATCGCGCTGGTGGGATTCACGCAGCACCGGCTTGGTGATGATGATGGAGCCATCGTCACCCTGCGGCGGGCGCTGCATCTCGACTCCGGCAACACCGAGGCGCGCATCTACCTCGCCAACATGCTCTATGACCGGGGTGAGCTCGAGGCCGCTCTCTATCACTTTGCCCGCACCGGCCCCGAGGATCACTGGGAGGAACTGGGGATCTGGCGCTTCATCGAGTTGAAGAAGACCATCCACCGGGTCGGCGACGACGATGCCGAGGTCAGGAAGTGGGAAGAGCGCCTGACTGATCTTGCCGGAGAACCGGATCCAATCGACGAAATGCTGGCGGAAATCGAACAGCGGGCGATGGAGGATGCCCAGGTCGATGCCCGGAACCAGCTGGAACTCTTTGGGCGGATGCTCTCCGGTCTCACGGACCACCGCCACGACACCGTCACGCACCGCATTCTGACGGTGGACGGACATCCGTTCGATGGAACGTGGGAAGAGATCGTGAGCAAGATGCGCGACGCTCTGCCCGCGGGTTCGCGTCGCTCCCTGCACGAGTTCATGATGAACGAAGCACGGCGCGGTTTTACCCTCACCGGAGTCGTCATTCCCACCGGTGATGCGGAAAGCTTCATCAGGGGCAGTGCCGACGCCGGTCTGCTGCGTATCCTGAAGTGAGCGACGTCCGTGGGCCGGTCCCGGGGCCGGCCTCTCCACCCGCCTGCGCGCCAGCAGCGACCGGGTGAGCGAGAATTCAGTGGTGCGAACGGTGCTGGCCAATGGTCTCACCGTACTGATCCGCACCAGTCGTACCGCACCGGTCGTTGCCGTCGTCACCTCGGTGAACGCCGGGTATTTCGACGAGGAGGATGACGAGGTCGGGATCTCGCATGTGCTGGAGCACATGTACTTCAAGGGCACGCCATCCTTCGGTGTGGGTGAGATCGCCCGGGAGACGCAGGCGGCGGGCGGGTACCTGAACGCCCACACGACTTACGACCACACCTCCTACGAAGTCGTGGTCCCCGCGGATGGTTTCGCGCGTGCCTTGAGTATCCAGGCGGATGCCTTCGCCAATCCACTGCTGGACGGGGAGGAACTGGCCCGCGAGATCGAGGTGATCATTCAGGAGGCCGGCAGGAAGCGGGATTCGCCCTCCGCTGTGGCCATCGAGTCCCTCCATGCGTTGCTGCACGATCATCACCGGATACGGCGCTGGCGCATTGGGGAGGATGCTGGCCTGCGGGCCCTGACCAGCGCACGGTTGCGGAGCTTTCACCAGAGATACTACCGGCCGGGCAACACCATCCTGAGCGTCGTCGGTGCAGTGGAGTTCGATGAGGTCCTTCGTCAGGCGGAACTCTGCTATGGTCATCTGACCGACGCCACAGTTCATCGGAACGATGCGCCCGGGGAAACCGGCCCGCCCGGATTCCGCGTGCGGGACATGGACGCCGACATCGAACTGGCCGAAGTCGTCATGGGATGGCGGACCCCGGGCGCCACCCACCCTGACACGCCCGCTCTCGACATGGCTGCCACCATCCTGGGTCACGGCCGTGGGTCCAGGCTCTACCGGGCGGTCCGCGAAAAGCGACTGGCCTCCCGCGTCGATACGACCAACTACACGCCGCGTGACGTGGGTGTCTTCTCGGTCCGGTCGGAAGGTGACCCGCAGTCCGCTGCCGCGGCGGCGGCCTCGTGCTGGGCGGAAATCCGATCCCTGGCCGAGGTACCCCCTGCTCGCCAGGAGCTGGAGCGGGCGCAGCGTCTGTTCGAGGCTCGCTGGCTGCGTTCTCAGGAGACGGTGGAAGGCCAGGCGGGCAGGCTGGCAGCCTGGGAAGCATTGGGTGGCTGGCAACTCATGTCGGTCTACTTCGACCGCATGATGTCGCTGAAGCCCGGTGAGGTACGGGACACAGTAGCCCGCTACCTCGATCCGGATCAGGCTTCGGTGCTCGCCTGTCGTCCGCGCAACTCAGCGGTATTCCCGGCCCCTTCCGCCGATGGGATTCGACGCCTGCTGGACGCTGGGCGGAGTGAGCCGGTCAGGGACTCGGCCTCATTGAGTCCGCCGCCAGTCATCCGGCGTCACCACGCGGAGTTCGAAGGGGTTGTGGCGGGTGTTTCGGTTTTTCGGACAGCGAAGGGCCTTCCGATCCTCGTCAGGCGCCAGCCCGGTGCACCGCTGGTTCACCTGGGAGTCGTCACGACCGAGGGAGCAGCCGCGGAGTCCGACCAGATTGCCGGCATGGCCACCGTCCTGGCACGGGCATCCGTCAAGGGGACGCCGGGTCGTGATGCAGCCGCCATTGCCAATGAGTCCGAACTCCTCGGCGGGTCGGTGGTGGCGAGCGCGACGAATGATGCCATCACGTGGACGATGGCCGTACTCCCTCCACGGCTTCGTGAGGCCGTGGCGCTCCTGCGGGACATTGTGCAGCAGCCGGTGTTCCCGGACCCGGCAATCGAGACCGAGCGCGCGGTGGCGCTCTCGCAGCTGGCGCAGCTCAGGGACGACATGTTCCGCTATCCGATCCGTCTGGCCACGTCCGCGGCGTTCGGGCCTCATCCCTATGGGCGCTCAGTCCTGGGTTCGAGAGAATCTCTGGAGGTACTGACCCCGGAGCGGGTGCGTGAATGGCACGCTTCCCATGTTCTTCGGTCGGGGGGCGTCGTTGCGGCGACAGGGGACACTCCCGAAGAAGAATTGGCAGAAGCGCTGGCGGCCGGTTTCAGTGAACTGGGAACGGGACCCGTAGTGCTTCCACCGTCGCCGTCCTGGCCGGACGGGATGGTGACGAACGCGGAGACCCGGGAAAAGAGTCAGTCGGCTCTGGCGATGGCTTTTCCCGGGCCGCGCCGATCCGACTCGTCGCGTCATGCGGCCAGTCTGCTCAGCAGGGTAGCCAGCGGTCTGAGCGGGCGATTCTTCCGGGAGCTCCGCGACCGGCGGAGCCTGGCATATACCGTTCAAACGATGTCCTTGCAGCGGGCGGCGGCAGGCCTTTTCATCGCGTACGTGGCCACGTCGCCGGAGCGGGAGGACGAAGCGCGGGCGGTTCTGCTGGAGGAAATCGACCGCTTCCGCGCTGAGCCAGTCACCCAGGAGGAACTGGAGCGTGTCAAGCGTTACTCGATCGGCTCCTGGCACATTGCGCGGCAGTCGGCTGCGACCGTGCTGTCCGACATGGCAGACGCATGGCTTTTTGGGGTGGGTCTGGAGGAGCCGGCGCGTTACGAGAGCGCGATCGAAGCCGTGAGCGCGGATGAGATCCGCGCTTTCGCTGCCAGCTCTCTGGATGGCGGGAGACGGGTGGAGGGTATCGTCCGGGGAGCGGGTCGTCAGGCCTGACGTTTTTTGGCTGCCGGGTATCCCAGCGCCTCGTTCATCCAGCGGACCAGGGGCAGCATCGCACCGTAAGCTCTTTCCAGATGCCTGGGGAGTTCCTTCCCGGTTACCTGATCATCGGAGATTGGCAGGGAAACGGTAAACGACTGGAGCCGCAGCCAGTGTTCGGCGGGGTGATCGGCGGCGAAGCCGCGGGGGATGCGTTTGAGCATGGCCTCTTCGCTCAACCGGAACCGGCGGGCAAAGGATGGCGCCGAGATCGTTCTCCGGAACTGGTCGGTCCGCGCCACGATGGCATCACGGATTGCGTTGAGAGCAGGACGAGGTGGCATCCAGATGCCACCGGCCGCAAAGCAGCCGCCCGGTTCCAGGTGGAAGTAGAACCCGGCGCCGGCACCGTGGGTTTCGGATCCCACCCCGTGGCTGGCGTGCTGGTGCTGGAACCAGACGCCGGCGTTGGTCTTGTAGGGTGACTTGTCCTTCGAGAACCGCACATCGCGGTGGATTCGGAAGATGGCGCGCTTTGGGTTTCCCCGGATTTCCGGTGCGAAACGAGCGAAACGAACGTCCATCTCCTCCACCAGGTTCCGGAGCGGTGTCAGTACGGCTTCCTCGTAGGTGGCGCGGTTTTCCTGGAACCATTCGCGGTTGTTGTTGCGGCGCAGTTGCCGGAGGAACGTCAGTGCCCGGGAATCGAAGTACGCTGTTGATTTCATCGTCAGGCGGTTCCTCTGGTGCGACGCTCCACATGCACGGTCTGCGCCGACAGTCGCCGGGTGATCACATCCAGGGCCCGTTGTGGATCGCGTGGTGCCCGGGCGATCACATCCACGATGGCGAGCTCCTGGGCGGGCATGGTGTGCATGGACATGTGACAGCCATCCAGCGGCAGTATCACGCTCAGTCCTTCATCAGGATGCACGATCACCAGCGGCGCTCCCGACGCCTTCATGCCGGCAGCGCCGGCCGCCGAGACCAGGATGCCGCTGATGAACGACTGATCGGCGAGCTGGAGTGCGGGTGCTCCGATGAAATCCGCCGTGAGGTGCAGGATGTCCGGCCGGGGGACGGAGGCATTGCTGGTCACAACCGGAAGATAGGCGACCCCGGCGGGTTCGCGAGTTCACCGCTGCCTCGGCGCGGGACCCCAGGGTAGCTTCGGAGTGCCATGCCACCCCATCTCCGTCCATCGGCTGCGAGTGCCATCGCCGCGAGTCTGCTCGCTCTCGTGGCAGCGGCGACGCCAGCCGCGGGCCAGTTCGTTTTTCCGCCGCGCCGGTCTCTGGAGGTGCGGGCCGACGCGCTGTCCGGGGACGTCGACCTGGTGCAGGCAGGCCTTGGGCTGCAACTGCCGACGGGAACCTACTTCCGGTTGGGACTCATTGCGGCTGCCGGATATGCCCACAGCGGTGGAACTCGGAAAGGGAGTGCCCGTCTCGAGGTCCAGGGGCGTTTCCATCTGGATCCCTATCGGCAATCGCGCCTCGGGATCTATGGAATAGGTGGTGTAGTATCCACGTGGGACGGATTCCACCCCTGGGAACCGCGTCTGGTGGCAGGTGTCGGCGTGGAGCTCCCGTCCCATGGTCGGCTGACTTGGGCCTGGGAGGCTGCCTTTGCGGGCGGCATGCGAATCGGCGCGGTTCTCAGACGCGCCTGGCCGGAACGACGGTAAGAAAAAAAGACCGCCACGGAGGGCGGTCTTTCTACCTATACGGCGGTGGCCACCGGTGTTGACGTTGCCTTGGGAGGCTGGACGAACCGTTCGGCGAGCACCCGGATCTGACGCAATTCCTTCTCGTTGAGCTCGCTGAACCGATCCGCGAGGTACCGCATCGTGTCGTCAAACCACTCGGCCTGATCTTCCGGGGCGCATCCGATGACACCGCATTGCATGATGTGCTGGAACATCTCGTCACGTGCCTCTTCAAATGGGGTCGGCAACGCGACTTCCCGACGTCGAAGCTGTCTCTTCGCCATTAATCCCTGGATGAGGTGAATAGCCCGCAGCCCGAAAGATAACTCTCGGTACACCATCATTGTACCTACGTCACGTGGATCGTTTTCGTTGCCCTTGTGGGGCCGGGGCCGACGTTGCGGAAAGACTTCCGGTGGCCGGCATCTAAGCGCCGAACGGAGGGAGTACGAGCGCCGTGTCTCCCGGACGTCCACTGGTCTGCAGCCCGATCCACTCCTGCGCTGGACAGTCCCGGCGCGGACCCGGTACTTTGCACCGTCCCATGGATGACGAGACGTACGGCGAGGATCGTGCTCGCCACTTGCAGGCGCTTCTGAGACAGCTCGCCGACCGGATTCAGGAACTGGATCGGGATGGCAGGCTGCTGGCAGATCCGGCGGCTCTGTTGCGGCTCATCGGTGATGTCCGCAGCGAGCTGTTCACATACGAGGTGCGGGTCACTTTCGACACGCCCGAGATCGCCGAGCATCGGCGGATCGTGGCCGAATCCAGGCAAAGCGAGACCAGCGAATGGCAAAAGACAGAATGGCATCCGGACGAGGACGATCCGGAGACGTGAAAGGGGGCGGGTCGAAGGGTAAGGGTGCATCCAGGCCCGCCAGTGTCCGTGGCGGTGACCGGAAGCCGTTCTATGCCCTGCTGGGTCTGATTGGTGTGGTGGCGATTGGTCTCATTGCCTGGCAATTGAGCGCGGGGAAGTCATCCGGCGTGATCACCATCGATCCCAACACACCGCTTCCCGAGGGGAAGGGTTACCTGATGGGCAACCCGTCAGCGCCGGTGCAGATACTGGAGTTCGGTGATTTCGAGTGCCCGGCCTGTGGTACCTTTGCCACGCTGACCGAGCCCGACATGCGGAAGAATCTGGTGGAGACCGGACAGGTCAGCTTCCGGTACCTGGACTATCCCCTGCCCATTCATGAGAACACCTGGGACGCGTCCTTTGCGGCGGCGTGCGCCAATGAGCAGGGAAAATTCTGGGAGATGCATGACCTTCTGTTCAGCACTCAGGACAAGTGGAGTACACTCGCCACCAATCGACCCAAGTCGGTGATGAGTGGGCTGGCGAAGCAACTCGGTCTGAACGAGAAGCAGTGGGAGGAATGTTTCGACTCCCAGAAGTACAAGCTGCAGATCGCCGCCAACCAGAAGGAAGGGGACAAGTGGATGGTGTCGTCCACACCCACTTTCGTCATTGGCGACAAGGTGATCCGCGGATCACCGGGGTATGACCAGCTCAAGGCGTATGTGGATTCCGCCCTGGCCAAGGCGCCGGCGGCGAGTCCGGCGGTGTCCGGCGATACGGCGCTGAAGGCTGTGGTTCCGCCATCCCAGGACTGACCCGGGTACGTCGATGAGCAAGCGAATGCTTCTTGCGGCCTTGTCCCTGGCCGGGGTCTTTCTGGCGACCTATCTCGCGCTTTACAAGCTCGGCATCATCGGCAATCTGTCCTGCAGTGTGGGCCATTGCGAGACGGTGAACCTGAGCAAGTGGGCCACGTTCCTGGGCCTGCCGGTGGCCGTGTGGGGCGTGGGATTCTACCTCAGCGTGTTCGCGGTGGCATTCCTGGGCACCACCGATCGTTTCGTGGACGCACAGTGGGTCAGCCAATTGCTGCTCGGTCTGACCGGATGGGGTGTCCTGTTTTCGGCATGGCTGACCTACCTGGAGCTGTTCGTGATCCATGCCGTGTGCATGTGGTGTGCCATCAGCGCCGGGCTGACTCTGCTGTTGCTGGTGATGTCGTTCCTGGAATGGCGTGCCTTTCCGGGACGCGACCAGGGCGGCCTTTCGGACACATGAGAAACCGGGGAGGCGAGTGATGGCTCATCTCCCCGGTTCCCGCAACTTGGATCCCTGGGCCACGTTTGGCCCAGCGGCCGTCTAGCCTTCCCGTTCCTCGTACTGTTCCTTCAGGGCGGCCACCACGGCGGGATCGGCGAGAGTGGTGGTATCGCCTAACGCGCGCCCTTCGGCGATGTCCCGCAGCAGCCGTCGCATGATCTTCCCCGAGCGCGTCTTGGGGAGGTCGGCGGTGAAGAGGATGTCGTCCGGGCGGGCCAGGGCGCCGATCTTCTGCGCCACGAATTCCCGCAGTTCGTCCCGCAGGCTGGCAGAGGAGTCCTTCCCGGTGCGCAGACTCACGAATGCTGCGATGGCCTGTCCCTTCAGGTCGTGCGTCTTTCCCACCACGGCGGCTTCGGCCACCGCGGGGTGTTCCACCAGTGCCGACTCGACTTCCATGGTCCCTATGCGATGTCCGGCGACATTCAGGACGTCATCCACCCGTCCCAGGATCCAGTAGTAGCCATCGTCATCGCGCTTGGCGCCGTCACCCGGAAAATAAAGATCGGGCCTGCCGGGCCACTTGGAGAAGTAGGTACGCACGTACCGCTCGTCGTCCCCCCAGATGGTACGCAGCATGGCGGGTGACGGCCGGGTCAGCGCCAAGAGGCCGCCGCCGTGTTCGATCTCCTTCCCGGTGGAGTCCAGGAGGGCCACCGAGTATCCCGGGAGCGGGAGTGTTGCGCTGCCGGGCTTGGTGGGCGTCACCCCCGGCAGCGGTGAAATCACGATGGCGCCGGTCTCTGTCTGCCACCACGTGTCAACGATGGGACAGCGGCCGTGGCCGATGTGCTCCTGGTACCACATCCAGGCTTCCGGGTTGATGGGCTCACCTACCGAGCCCAGCAGACGCAGGCTGGACAGGTCGTGCGCCGCGGGGAACTGGTCCCCCCACTTCATGAAGGCGCGGATTGCGGTCGGGGCGGTGTAAAGCACCGTCACGCCATGCCGCTCGCAAAGCGCCCAGAAGCGGTCCCGCTCCGGCCAATCCGGTGCCCCTTCGTACATCAGGCATGTGGCGCCGTTGGCGAGTGGTCCGTACACCACATACGAGTGGCCCGTGACCCATCCGACGTCCGCCGTACACCAGAAGACATCCGATTCACGCAGGTCGAAAACCAGCTTCGTAGTGGATGCCACTCCGGTCAGGTAGCCACCGGTGGTATGCACCACTCCTTTCGGTTTCCCGGTGGTGCCGGAGGTATACAGGATGTAGAGCACATCCTCGGCGTCCATCGGCTCCGGCTCGCATTCCATGGGAGCGTGTTGCATCAGGCGGTGCCACCACTGGTCGCGCCCCTGCTGCATCTCTGCGAAGGATTCGTCGCCCATGCCACCCGGACGTCGCTGAACGACAACGACGTGCTTCACCGAAGGAACACCCTCGAGCGCCTTGTCAGTGTTGCGCTTGAGAGGAACGATCTGGCCGCGCCGATATCCCGCATCGGCCGTGATGAGCACTTTGGCCTGCGCGTCGTTCATCCGGTCCCGCAGGGATTCCGGAGAAAAGCCGCCGAACACCACCGAGTGCACCGCTCCGATGCGGGCACAGGCCAGCATCGCAATCGCCGCCTCGGGAATCATGGGCAGGTAGATCCCCACGCGGTCGCCCTTTGTCACACCCAGACTCTTCAAGACGTTGGCAAACTTGCGGACCTCGCAGTAGAGGTCCCAGTAGGTCAGCGTGCGCCGGTCGCCAGGTTCGCCCTCCCAGATGAGGGCGGCCTTGTTGCGGCGCTCCGTCGCCACGTGGCGGTCGATGCAGTTCTCGGCCACGTTCAGCTGGCCACCCACGAACCACTGTGCCCGTGGTGGATCCCACTGCAGGACCTTTTTCCAGGGCTTATGCCACTTCAATTCGCGGGCCTGTTCGGCCCACCACCCCTCGAAGTCGTCTTGGGCGCGTTCATGGAGAGACAAGTCCCGGACCAGTGCCTGTTCCTGAAACGCCGGCGGCGGTGGAAACTTGCGGTCTTCCTGTAGCAGGACGTCGATGTCTGACATGGCTAATGGCTGCTCCATCGAGTTTTCAGGAACCTGCGACCGGGTCCGCGGATCTGCAACCGGATTTCTCCCTGAGCGGTGCCGCCGAGATGCGTCCGAGCCTGGCACTCGTGGTGTAACCGGAAACCGGCTCCTGACGTAGATTCCACTCACCCAATCGAGCCACCGATGAACCCCGAACTGGCCAAGGTCATCATCGTCGCCATCATCGGCGGCACCGTAATCGTGTCCCTGATCTCCGCTGCGGTCGTACGTCTGGCCGCCCAGCGTCGTGGCAGCGGCGCAGATGAACGCATCGAGGCCAGGCTTCAGCGCATCGAGCAGGCCATAGACGCGATGGCCACCGAGGTTGAACGCGTGGCCGAGGGCCAGCGTTTCACCAGCAGGCTGCTCGCCGACCGCGAGCAGCAGCGAACCTGAGGGCACCATGCCACTCATAGCGGCACTGGTAATTGTCCTCGGGGTGCTGTGGATTGCAGCGTCGTGGTCCCGGTCGCTCATGCGACAACTGGAGTCCGATCGTGCACATTCGATCGACAGTGACGTCATGGAGGCGCGTCTGCATCGGATGGAAGAGGCAATAGATGCGCTGGCGCGCCAGGTCGAGACGCTCACACTGCAGCAGGCGGGTCGGTCCGGAAGATTCCCACCCGCGCTGCCGGGAGTTTCTCCCGGCAAGGAGTCGTGACGAATGATTCACCCCTGGCGGGATCTTCCCCCCGGTCCGCATCCGCCTGACGAAGTAACCGCAATCGTCGAGATCCCCCGGGGCAGCCGCAACAAGTACGAGCTGGACAAGATCACTGGGTTCCTGCGTCTGGATCGCGTGCTCTACTCTGCTGTCCAGTATCCGGGCGATTACGGCTTCATTCCCCGGACACTGCACGAGGACAACGATCCGCTGGACATCCTGATCCGGATCAACGAACCGACGTTCCCGGGGTGCCAGATAACCGCGCGGCCGATTGGTGTCCTGAAGCTGCTGGACCGGGGTGAACCGGACGACAAGATCCTGGCCGTTCCTTCGAGCGACCCACAGCACGAAGAGTACTTCGACATCGCCGACCTGCCGCAGCACTACCTGGCCGAGGTGGAGCACTTCTTCCAGATCTACAAGGACCTGGAAGGGAAGCGGATGCAGATCGTCGGCTGGGAAAAGAGCGAGGTGGCCATGCAGGTCGTGAACGAGTCCATCGAGCGCTACGCGCGGAAGTACCTCATGCAGGGTCCCTGATGCTACGGAGGGGAGCGGCGCCACCATGGCAGCGCCGCCCCCTTTCACAAGATCTACTTCTTTCCCTTCAGAATCCCCATCTCCCAGACCAGCGCGGCGATGACAGCACCAAGGATGGGGCCGACCCAGTAGACGATCTGGCCTTCCCAGACGCCCGAAGCCAGGGCCGGACCGAACGATCTTGCGGGGTTCATGCTCCCACCGGTGAGCGGGCCGATCGCCATGATGCCGGCTCCCACCGTCAGTCCGATTGCCAGTCCGCCGAGCCGGGGCGCTTCGGGGTTCACCGCGGTGCCGTACACCACGAACATCAGGAAGAATGTAGTGATGGCCTCGAGTCCAATGGCCTGGGCCATGGAGATATCGATGGACACGCTCTGGCCGCCGGCACGAGTGGCCAGGAACACGGCATCCGGCATCGACCACTTCAGCGCGAACGCTGCAGCTACCGCACCCAGCAATTGGGCAACGATGTGAACACCGGCAGTGACGCCATCGATGCGCCGTCCCGCCAACAGGCCGATCGTGACCGCGGGATTCAGATGCCCGCCGGACACATACATGGTGGCTGACACCATAAGGCCGAGTATGAGCCCGTGTGCCAGCGCCACCAGCAGCAGCCCGCCATTGGCCCCGGACTGCTGCGCCATCATGATTGCACCACCACCCACGAAGACCAGGGCGAAGGTACCCACAAATTCGGCGATGAAATTGCGTTGCATGTCAGAAGAGGGCTGAGGGATCGGTCAACGTTCCGACGGCTAAGGTATGCCGTTCCGGGAGAATGGACAACAAGCCCCCGAGAATGGATGTCATGCCCGGTCCGGTCTTGCGTGCGGGCGATGAAGTTCCGGGAGGCCGGCTGTCTTCAGGCAGATCGCATCACCAGGGACGCGTTGATTCCCCCGAATCCGAACGAATTGGATAGCAGGGTGGAGGCGTGGCTGTCCCTCCCGGTGCCGGGGATGTAATCCAGGTCGCAGGCGGGGTCGGCCATCCTGAGGTTGATCGTGGGTGGCAGCCAGCCGCGCTGCAGCGCCAGGGCGCAGATGGCCGCTTCGATGGCTCCGGACGCGCCCAGCGCGTGTCCGTAGTAGCCCTTGGTGCCGCTTACGGGGATGTGGTCCGCATGGCTCCCCAGTACCTGGCGGATGGCCAGAGTCTCGGTGGAATCATTGAGTGGCGTGGAGGACCCGTGCGCGTTGACGTAGTCCACCTCATTCGCTCCCACGTCCGCGTCCGCCAGGGCAAGCTTCATGGCGCGTGCTGCCTGACTGCCGTCCGGCCGGGGCGCGGTCATGTGATACCCATCGTTGGTGCTGCCGAACCCGAGGACCTCTGCATAGATCGGCGCTCCCCTCGAGATCGCCCGGTCCCGTTCCTCCAGAACCAGGACCGCCGACCCTTCGCCCATGACGAAACCGTCGCGGTCTCTGTCGAACGGGCGGGATGCCGACGCCGGGTCATCGTTTCGGGTCGACATCGCGCGTATCAGTGCAAAGGCGCCGAAGCAGAGCGTCGACAGCGGGGCTTCGGCACCTCCGCTCAGCATGACGTCGGCATAGCCGTCGCGTATGGCGCGAAATCCCTCGCCTATCGCGATCGTACCCGACGCACAGCTCATGCCGTTCGTGGAGTTTGGTCCCAGCACACCGAACTCCATGGCGATGTTGCAGGATGCCGAACCTCCGAAGACCGACAGAGCCAGCGTGGCGTCAACCGCCCGCAAGCCGCCCGCGACGAACCGCTGCATCTGACTCTCGGCATACGCCACACCGCCCAGCGCCGAACCCATCATGGAGCCAATGCGTTCGCGATTCTCCCGGGTCAGGTCCAGACCGGCGTCCTCCACCGCCATGCGCGTAGCCACCACTGCGAACTGCGCGAAACGATCGAGGCGCCGGCGACGGCGTTCCTCCAGGTGATCTTCCGGTACGAACGCGTTTGCCTCTGCCGCCAGCCGGGACTTGAAGAGAGACGCATCGAAGCGGCTTACGGTGGTGACGGCGGAGCGCTGAGCACGCAGCCCCAACCACAGCCCCTCACGACCCAGTCCGATGGGAGTCACCGCGCCGATTCCGGTGACGACGACGCGCCGTTTCACGGGGCTTCCTCCCGTTCGGTGTGCCGCTGCTCCGCTACCCGGGTGAGACCCGCCAGCGTACGGCTGGCAATGCCGTGTATGAAGACCGGGCCGATCACGCGCCTGGCTGCCATGCGTCCCACCAGAGGCCAATCGGGCCCGTCCCATGCGTGAACCAGACGTACGTGTGTCCCAGCGTTGTCCGTCCTGCTGAAGCTCCATTCCACGTCCATCCCCCGGGTGACTCCGCCCACATGCGCAAACCGGATCGCGGGACGACTCTCATCGACCTCCATGCGGGACAGCCACCACGTGGGCCAGTCGAAGACACCAAACGGACGGTTGGCGGACATCTCCACCAGTCCGTTGCCGTTGGGTTGCCGTTCCCGGTATCGTACGAAGCGATAATGCGGCAGCCATGACGGCCACATTTCCACCTGACGCACCACGTCGAAGACAGTGGACGGCGACGCATGCGCGAGAGCTTCGTCCACCGTTTCCATGATGCATCCGGAAGGCATGACGCCCGGCGCGACAGGCGGCGCGGTCATTGATGAGCCCTTGGGAGAGAGTCGGCCGGGAGGCGGAGTGGGATCGCGATCAGCAGCGCGGGCTCCAGCTGGCAGTCACCCGCCAGCCAAGTCGGACACAGACGCTGGGGTCCACCCCTACGGCCTCTCTGATCAGATGTGCCAGTTCCGGTGCATCGAAGCCCCGTCGTATGGAGACCACTCCGTCGTGCCGGCTCACGGGATGAAAGCCCAGAGGAAAGGATACCAGCCAGAGTCCTGCCGCAGCTACCCAGCTGCGTCGTAGGTCCGCGATGATCACCCGTCGTCTGGCCACACGGTGCAGCTCGCGGATCACCAGGGAAGCGCCAGCACGGTCGAAGTGATGCAACAGTTGCGAGGCCAGTACGATATCGAAGGCTCCTGACCTGAAGGGAAGGGCCGCGGCGTCAGCACAGACCGCCCGGATGGGGCTGGATCGGTTCTTCTGGACCAGTTCTTCGCGGAGATCGATGCCAACGACGGCAAGTCGGACATCGTGTTGGAGCGCGCGCCTGAGGAGGCGGCACGGAATGCCACCCGTGCCAGTGCCGACGTCGAGGAGCGGGAGTTCCACGTCTCCGTCGAGGAGGAGTGGATCAAACTCCCGGCAAACGGCACGCGTGCCACCGAAAAGCCGGTTGGCCAGAGCAATGTCGCGATGGGAGCGGTGGTGCAATCCGGGATCGTCGCTCTGGTCGAGTATCTCGACATGGCGAGGCGCCTCACCGGCCGGAACGGGCATCGGCTTCAGCGTTCCAGTTCGGCGTAACCGCCACGGTAGTACAGCAGGGGGCGTTCATCGCGGCTGGTTGCTTCTTCGACTTCGGCCACCACCAGGGTATGGTCACCGCCATCATGGGTCGTGGTCACCCGACAGCTCAGCCAGCCCAGTACATCCAGAAGGACTGCTATGCCGCTGTCGTCCCGGTTGAAACCAATCCCTTCGAAGCGACGGGCGCTGTATACCTCGGAGAAACGCCGGGAGAGGGGTTCCTGGGAAGCCGAGAGTATGTTCACGACCAGGCGTCGGCCGGGGGTGAAGAGCCGGTGCATCTCGGCCTCTCGGGCGATGCAGGCCACGACCAGAGGAGGGTCCAGGCTGAGTGAACAGAATGCGTTGACGGTCATGCCGAAGTCGCTGGTTCCCTCGCGCAGGGTCACGATGGTGACGCCTGACGCAAAGCGTCCCAGGACGGCTCGAAAGGTATCGGGGTCGATGGCCACGATGGGGCGTCGAAGGTGAGTCAGTCAGCCGCCACGACGAACGATCCGTCGCCGGAATGCCTTCCGGACCGGCGAGCTGCGGCAGCCGCCAGCAGACGCAAAATGTATCCTGCACGAAGGACTTCGCGCGGGGGCACGAAGTCCCCGGTGACACCAACCAGGGTGTGTGCCAGCTCCGGACGGGCCGCGAGACCACGGCTTACGAGATTCATGACCCAGGGGAGTTCAACCACTCCGGCCACGATGCGTTCCACCGCCCGCTTGCCGCCGAACTCGTGTCGGCGAGTGCGATCATAGGCGGCAAGCGCGACGGATGCTTCCTTTGGGTCACGGGAACGGACAGCCTGGAAGGCTGCCGGGCAGAGGATCTCGGCGCCCCGCATGGCACTGTAGATGCCCTCGCCGGTGAAGGGGTCGAAAAAGTCGGCGGCATCACCCACCAGCGCGAGTCCGGGCAACACGGCCCGACGGGCATGCCAGGCGAACGGACCTGTCGGATACACTTCACCCACACGGCGGGCGTAGCCGAGCCGTGCGGCCACGCGCGGATGACGCGACAACTCGCGTGCCATGAACCCGGCCGCGTCCCCACGGGCCTCGCCGGCGCGACGGGCCGGTACGACGACAGCGACGTTGGTCAGTCCCTCGCCCACGGGCGCCAGTCCGACGTACCCATCGCCCATCACGTGCATGTCTCCGGTGTCGTTCTCCAGCGTCACGCCCATGTAGTGGGTCACGAAGGCAACACGTCTGGGCCAGCGGGCGCGTTTCCCCAGACCGGCGCGCCTCGCGATGACCGAGCGGAGGCCATCCGCTCCCACGACCAGGCGGGAACGCACCGTGTGCTGACTCCCGCCCTGCCGCACGCGAACGCCGGAGATGGAACCGTCGCCGGTACCCTCGCGGACGACATCCGTGACGCTGACATCCTCGTGGACCCGAGCGCCCGCTCGGCGTGCCGCATCCAGCAGCGCCAGGTCCAGTACGGTGCGACGCACCGCCAGGCCGTATTCGCACCAGGGTCGATAGCCGCGGACAGAGCGAAACATTCCCGTGAAGGACGTTCCGTTCGGTGCGGTCACGCGCATGCCGTCCAGGCGTGCCATGGGTCCGCTCTCGAGCCGCCCGAGGACGTCCATCTCCTGCAGGATGCGAGCGGCCTGGGGACTGAGGTACTCGGAACAGGGTTTGTCACGGGGGAACCTGGCCCGATCGAGGACCACCACGTCACAACCCGCCCGGGCCAGGAAGAACGCCGCGGTCGACCCCGCGGGTCCGCCGCCCACTATTACGACCTCCGCCTCGTCAGGCAGGTGCATCACGGGACACGCTGGTACGCCTGACCCGCAAGGTACAGCAGGGCGCCGTCGATGCGATACTCCAGGGTGATACGCCCCGGATTGGGCGCCGTGAAGTCAATGATCATCCGGCTTGCGTCCACGCTCCAGACGGCGGTCGCCCAGGTGGTATCCGCCACGCCCAGCGTATAGTTGCTGGTAATTATCATCCGGAGGGCATCGCCGCCGGCGGCGAAGTTCCAGCGGGTCTCGGATGAGTGCGCATAACCGGCATCATCCAGAAAGATGAGCTTGCGACTCCACGTGCCGGCCACCGAGACGGCGCCTGCGCCTCCGCCCGGTGCCCCCACCAATCCCGGCCCGCCGGGCAGCAGCAACGACTCACTGCCGCACGCCAACGTGGCCAGCAGTGCGACCTCCAGCATCATGAAACGGGACGTCAGCCGAGGAGCCATGCAACAAGTGCTCCGGAAACGGTATTGAGCAGGTTCACCGCATCATTGTTGAAGCCCGGGACGCCCCCGACGCGTCGGGTTGGGCTCCCACACCCGTGCCGATAGCTCTCGGTGCCGACGCTGCAGCGATCGCACCAGCGTCGTTCCTGGATGGTCGCCCCTGCCAGGGAATCAATGGTCGATCCCACAACGCCGGCAAGGACGACAGGCACAAAGGACGGCCTCCGGATCATCGATTGAGATACCAGTGCCGCAAGGAGTGCGCCAGCCAATGCACCCAGGAAGCCAATCAGTGTCACGCCACCGGATGAACCTGGGGTGACTCGATGCCCGGTGACGATGTTTCGGGGAGTCCCCGAAAGTGTGCCCAGTTCCGTGCTCCAGGTGTCAGCGGTGGCGGCGGCGATGGCGCCGGCGGCTACCGTGGTCCACGTCGCCGGATCGCCGACGGTACTGGCAACAGCGGCGGCGCTGAAAATCAGTCCGTTGGCCAGAACCTGCACCCCGTCTCTGGGGCCGGGCTTCCCGATGGTGCTGCCGATGCGCTGCTCCCGCACTTCCCTGCGCCAGCTCGACAGCAGACTCGCTGAAACGAAGAACGCCAGCAGCAGCCAGACCCAGCCCGCACCGGCATACACGGCAGCGGCGCCCACCACGGTTGCAGCCGCGGCTCCACCCGCTGTCAGCAGGTTCAGCCGCCAGCAGAGGGCCGAGAACACCGCAGCGAGAATGAGCGCGATTGGCATCGCTTGAACGTAACCCCTACCTTCCGTTAGCGTTCGCATGCAACTCACCACCCCTCAATGTCAGCGACCGTCGACGCTCTGCTTCCCCTTTCCTTCCTTGAAGCCGTCCGGTTCGTGGATTCCCCGGTCGAGGATTTCGAGGCGGAACTGGTCGGGGAACTGCGGAACAAGCGGCTGGGTCTCAGTGAGACCGTCTACATGCAGATCCGCCGCTTCACGGATGCCGCGAAACGCCGGCAACGAATGTCTCACGACGAAGCCGTGGGACTGGCGACGCTCATTGGGCGACGTCCGGATGCGGAAGCGGTCTTTCGCGCGGCCGGCCGCTATCTGGCACGGGAGGCCTACCAGACCATTTCGCCGATCTCTCGCCGTCTCCTGCTGGTGCTGCCCGGTGTGCTCACGCGGCCCATCGCACTGGGTAACACGCGGCGTCTGGGAGATCGGTTTTTCAACGGGCGCGTGTCACGGGTGGGGTCGTCCATATACCTGGAGGTCATCCGCTCGGTGACTTCGACGGCGGCGCCGCGGTCGATCGGTTGTGCCTACTATGAGGCCGGGCTCAAGGAACTGCTCCGCCTCATGGTCAACAGCGTGGGTGGCGTGGAGCACGTTCGCTGTTCGGCCCGGGGTGAGGGTGCCTGCACCTGGCGGGCGGAGTGGCGGCCCACGAGAGTGGAATGAGCGCGATCAGGTTGACACCCGAAACGCTGGTCGGATACCAGACCGCGCTCAGGGATGCCGGGGTCGATGGCTGGCTGTTCTATTATTTCCGGGGTACCAACCCGATCGCCGGCGATCTGCTGGGCGTGGGCGGACACATAACGCGTCGCTTCTTCGTGCTGGTGCCCGCGGTCGGGGTACCGGTTGCCATCACCCATGCAATAGAGCAGGGCGTCTGGAAGGACTGGCCGGCGCAGTGGCGCAAGGAGGTGTACAGCTCCTGGCGCTCACTCGAGAGCCTCGTGGCCGCTCTGGTAAAGGGAAAACGCGTGGCGATGGAGTACTCCGCCGGCGACGCCGTTCCCTATCTGGATCGCATACCGGCCGGTGTCATCGAGATGATCCGGGCTGCCGGCGGGACACCGGTTTCATCCGGTGACCTGGTGACTCGGTTCTATGCCCGGTGGACGCCGGAGAATCTGGCGTCGCACCGCCGCGCTGCCGGAACCGTGGCGGAGGTGGCGCGGGACGCGTTGAGGTTCGCGGGAGAGCGGGCCCGTTCGGGACAACCGGCCGCGGAGCATGAGGTTCAGGCCCGGATCTCGGCGGCGTTCGAGCGTGCCGGACTCGTCTTTGATCATCCTGCCATCGTGGCCACCGGGCCTAACGCAGCCAACCCCCACTACGCGCCCTCCGCGTCCGCTCCGGTGCTGATCCCTGCCGGCAGCCTGCTGCTGGTGGATCTCTGGGCGACGGAGCCCGGCGGAGTATATGCCGACCAGACCTGGATGGGTTCGCTGGGCACGCCGGACGGTCGCGCGCAGGCTGTCTGGGAGGCGGTACGCGATGCCCGGGATGCCGCCGTGACGATGCTGCGGGAGGCCGCGGTGGCACGTCGGCCGGTAAGTGGGGCCGATGCCGACGATGCCGCACGGAACGTGATCGTGGCGCGCGGTTTCGGGGAGTACTTCACGCATCGAACGGGGCACTCGATCGACGCCCGTGATCTGCACGGCTCCGGGCCGCACTTGGACAATCTGGAAACGCGGGAAGAGCGGATGATCATCCCCGGTGTTGGGTTCTCCGTGGAGCCCGGGATCTATGTCCCTGGCGAGATCGGCATCCGATCCGAGGTGAATGCGTATTTCGGTGACGGAGAGTTGCTGGTGACGCCCGCCGGGTACCAGTCGGAGATGATCGTCGTCTGAGCCGGCATGGCCCCCCGGTCCGCCGCGGCGGTGCATCCGGGGTGTCGGCGCGTGGGGTCGGTTGCCTGATGTCCGGTCGGCGGGAAGATTGACGTTCGCCGGCTGAGGCCTTCTGGCAACAGGCCGTGAACCCCAACCCGCCCGTAATGTCCGGACTTCGCCGCGACCTGGGACTCTTCTCCTGCACCCTGATGGTGGTGGGTGGGATAATCGGGAGCGGGATCTTCTTCACGCCGTCCGAGGTGGCGCAGAGTCTTCCCACCGGCGGCTGGATTCTGGCGGTCTGGGCACTGGGTGGACTGGTTGCGCTGGCGGGAGCGCTGACTTACGCCGAGCTGGGCGCGATGCTGCCCGATGCCGGCGGTGCCTACGTGTATATCAGGACCGCATTCGGACCACTGGCGGCGTTTCTCTGCGGCTGGATGACGCTAATGGCCATCTCCACCGGGGCGCTGGCGGCGGTCTCGCTCGGCTTCGCGGGATATGTCGCCAGGTTTGTGGACGTTTCCGTGGTGGGAGGGACGTCCGGCGTGGCGGTCCTGACGATCCTGATACTGGGAATCACGAACTATGTCGGGGTGCGGCCCGGCGCGGCGGTGCAGAATACGCTCACGGTAGCCAAGATCGTGGCGTTAGGCGGGCTGATCGTGGCCGGGTTGATGTTTTGGGCCACCGCAGGTTCTCCACCGGAGGTCATGGACGCTCCTGCGCCACGGGAATCCCTGGTTTCCGGACTGGCTGCCGCCTTCGTGGCCGTGCTGTTCACGATCGGTGGCTGGCAGCAGCTCAATATGGTGGCCGGAGAGATCCGCCGGCCCGGCTGGACGATACCGCGGGCACTGACACTCGGCATCGCGATCGTGATCCTGATCTACCTGGGTGCCAATGCGGTGTACGTCCACACCCTGGGACGTGGGGGGCTCGCCGCCAGCAGTGCCGTGGCAGCGGATACGGCCGTGCGACTGGTGGGGGATGTCGGTGGGCTGATAATCACGGTGGGCGCCATGCTCTCCATCCTGGGGTTCGTGAACGTGGCGCTGCTGGGGAACTCACGCATTCCGTTTGCAATGGCGCAGGATGGCCTGTTTCTGCCCGCCGCGGGGAGGGTACATCCCCGTTTTCGCACACCGCACGTGGCCATCGCCATCATGGTGCTGTGGTCCATACTGCTGCTCCTGGGGAGCCGTGGTGATCTGGGTGTGCTGCTGTCGGGTGTGGTGTTTGCCGACTGGATCTTCTTTGGCCTCGGTGGGGCGAGTGTGTTCGTGCTGCGGCGCACGATGCCCGACTCCCCGCGTCCGTACCGGGTTCCCGGCTACCCGGTGGTTCCGGGGCTCTTCGTGGTGGCTGCGACGGCGGGTGTGTTGAGTGCCTGGGTTGCAGCGCCGGGGGCTTCCCTTCTGGGGACTCTGCTGCTGGCGGCTGGCGTGGGCGCGTGGAGAATCACGGGAAGAGGGAAGCGGGAAGGGGGAAGTGCGGAGAGCAGGCAGGGTGCCTAGGTGCAGCGTCGCACCCAGTCCTGCACTTCCTTCTTCAGTTCCACGTCTTCCCACCCGATGTAGCTGCCACCGGGCGCGGATGCTGTCCAGGAGTGAACACCGCTCTCCGTATCCAGGTCACCCGGTGCCGTAAGCAATGCGGCTCCGGTCTCCTTGAGCGACGATATGTACCCGTCGTAGTCCACGGGGAAGAATCGCAGGTCCACCAGTTTCCCGTTCACGAAGGTGGCGCGCGCACGCCCCGTCATGCCTCTGTCGACGCGGTCCGGGAACTCCAGCGAGAGCTGGTCCAGGCGCGGGCAGCGATCCTGCGCCGCGACTTTCTCGTCGGCGATGACCACGGGAGTCACCTGGAACACCTCACGTACTCGTTCCGGCGAATCGTAGCTCCGTAGACCGAGGCCCATGTCGTAAGGTCTGGTCGCGCCCGATCCTGGTTCCCGCACCGAACATGCGAGAAGAACGGCAGCGGAAAGCATGAGGGCCGGGTGCCAGGGACGTCTCGGTGACATGCTCACCCGATCCGCCGGTCCATGACCATCGCCAGAAACAGCAGTGCCAGGTACAGGAGCGAATACTTGTATACCCACCATGCGGCCCCGGTCCAGGGGCGGCTGCGACGCATCCGGATTATGCCACCCAGGAGCGCGCCGCCCAGGGCAAGTGCCGAAATCAGGTATATGGTCCCGAAGGCGCCGTACGTGACGGGCAGAATCGTCAATGCAATCAGGAGCACCGTGTACCAGAACATCTGACCCATCGTTTCCTTCTCGCCCCAGACCAGCGGAGCCATGGGAACGCCGGCCCGTCCGTAGTCCGCCTGTTTCAGCAGGGCCAGTGCCCAGAAGTGCGGCGGTGTCCAGTAGAAGATGATGAGGAAGAGATAGATGGCCGTCAGGTCTATCGTCCCGGTCGTGGCGGCCCAGCCCACCAGGGGCGGGAAGGCTCCGGCCGCGCCACCGATCACGATGTTCTGCGGTGTGGTTCGCTTGAGCCAGCGGGTGTAGATGAAGACGTAGAAGTAGAAGCCTGCCAGTGCCAGCGCCGAAGTCAGCACATTGACGAAGGTGGCCAGGAGCCATGTTGCCGCCACGGCGAGCGTGAGACCGAAGGCCAGCACGGCTGACGCGGCCATGCGACCCCCCGGGATGGGTCGCAGCCTGGTACGCGCCATTCGGTCGTCGATGTCCCGGTCCAGGTACATGTTGACCGTATTGGCGCCGCCTGCCATCAGATAGCCGCCGATCATTACCAGCAGCACCGTACTCCAGGCTGGTGTTCCGGCGATGTACATGGGTGCCGCGGTGGTCACCAGGAGCAGGGAGATGATCCGCGGCTTGGTGAGCATCACCAGGTCGCTCAGCAGGCTCCGCTGGGGCCGGTCGCCCCGGACGTCGACACCGCTCAAACCGGATTCCCCAGTATGTCGCGCACCAGAACGATGTGGTCCACCGCCCGCCAGGTCGCCCACAGAAGCGCCAGCAGGGCCACTGTCGGCAGGACGACCCAGGTGACTTCCGCCCAGCGTGCGATGCGGCGACTGGACGACGCCGGGGCGCGTCCCGCGAGCACTGCCCAGAGAACCACGAGCTGGCTGATCAGCGCGACGGCAGCGGTGGGGAAAAAGAGGAAGCGCACGGAGCGGCGAGAGGTCGCAAGGTGGAGGTGGAGTGAGACAACCAGTAAGGTCGCTGCCTTCCGGCTGTCGATCAACGCCATCCGGACCCTTGCGTGCCGTGGTGAGAGGCGCATCCCGGATGGTCCGGCGGGAGGTGCGGCGAGCGCATCCGGATTTCCGGTGACATGTCGAGCGGTGTTCGCGGATATTCCACAACCACTGCCCCCGGCGGTGCATTCGCCCCATTTTCCGCCCCCATGACATCGTCCAGGAACCGATCAGCACTGCCGCGTCGCATCGGGCTGTGGAGTGCCACTGCTGTCGTAATTGGATCCACCATTGGGTCCGGCATCTTCCGTTCGCCGGCGGGGATCGCTGACCGGATCCCGGGACCACTTCCACTCCTGATCATCTGGGCAGCGGGAGGGCTCTTTGCGCTCTGTGGTGCGCTGACTCTCTCCGAGATGGCCAGCGCCATCCCGGCAACGGGTGGATTCTATGCTTTCCTGCGCGAGGGTTGGGGAAAGCTGCCCGCATTTCTGTTCGGGTGGGGCCAGCTCACCATCGTGCGGGCGGCTTCGCTGGGCGCCATCGCCATAACTTTCGCGGAGTACTTCGTGAGGGTGCTGGGGTATGACCCAACCGTCGCACCTTACGACCAGTACGCGCAGTACATCGCTGCGGCGGCCATTGCGCTCACCGCGACATTCAACATCATCGGGGTTCGCTGGGGTTCGACGGCGATCAACCTGACCACGCTGGCCAAGTTCGGGGGGCTGGCTTTCATAGTGGTCCTGGCACTGGCCGTCGGCTGGCCCCAGACCGGAGGACACTTCACGCCCCTGGTACCGGAGGGGAGTGTGCAGGTGAGCGCGTTCGGGCTGGCGCTGGTATCGGTGCTCTGGGCCTACGACGGCTGGGCAGACGTCACGTATGTCGCCGGAGAAGTCACCCAACCCCAGCGGAATCTGCCACGGGCAATCATAGGTGGTACTGCCGCGGTCATGATCATCTATCTGCTGGCCAACATCGGCTACATGGCCGTGCTTCCCATCGATGAGATCAGGACATCGAGTCTGGTCGCGGCCGATGTGGCGGAGAAGGTCATGGGGAGGAGCGGAGTGATGTTCGTCTCGGCCACCGTGATGATTTCCACGTTCGGGACTCTGAGTGCGACGTTGCTCACCAGCCCCCGTGTGCTGTTTGCCATGGCGGACGACGGCATGCTGTTCCGGCCAATAGCCCGGATCCATCCCAGGTATCAGACGCCGTACATGGCCATTGGTCTGGTGGCCCTGCTGGGACTCGTTTTCGTTCTGTTGCTGCGGTTCGAGCGGCTGGCGGATACCTTCGTAATTGCCATGATTCCCTTCTACGCCATCGGCGTCGCGGGGGTGTATCGGCTCCGGCGGAGGCCGGACTATGCCCCCACGTTCCGCACTCCGGGGTATCCGCTGGTGCCGGCGCTTTTCATTCTCTCCGTCGCTTATCTGCTGCTGAATGCGCTCATCGATCCCGGCAGCCGGAACTGGGCGATCGGCATCTTTGTGGTTCTGCTGGCTGGCATACCGCTCTATCACCTGACCGTGGGGAAGACGTCCTGAGTTGATCCCCAGGAGGCGGTCCCGGCTGATGGGCTTCCGGCCCACGCCGCCAACGTTTGGCAGGGAGTTCACGACCGCTTCGACCGTTGCGATGCGCGCCGGCAGTTCGGAACCCCGTTCCCGGCTTCCCGTCCTCTGAGCGGGCGCGCGGAGCGCCCGCCAGCGAGAGACTAGAATACCGAAAACTTCAGGAAGCGACGGGGATTGGCCATGAATTGCAGGAGCAGTGAATCCACATGTCCGATCACTTTGCGCAGATCCTCATACAGGGCAGGATCCTGCAGCAACCGGGGCAGGGTACCGTCTCCGGAATCGAACTTCGCCAGGATCGTGTTGAACCTCGCGGACGAAGTCGTGAGTTCCCGCGTGAACTCCTCCATCGAGGCCGCTGAAGCCTGCATCGACCTCAGGGTCGAGTCTATGGTCGCCGAGTCCAGCGCCTGGATACGGGAACGGGCCGCGACCATGGTGGATTGCAGCTCCCGCGACTGCACCTCCGCGACTTCATTCATCGTTTGCAGGAGTCGGTTCAACGTGGCCGTGGTCTTGCGTATCTGAACGAGACCTCCCGAGTCCACCATCTGGGCCTTCAGGGATACCAGCAGCCCGGTGACGGCCTGCGTCAGGGTGTCCGCCCGCTGAACCAGTCCCTGCAGACCGGTCCCGGCCTTGCCCAGGGGGATGGTATCCCCGGGCGCAAAGCTCTCCAGGTTGGGCGCAGCCGGGGTCAACGCCACGGCCTGATCACCAAAGAAGCCATTAGGCACGATGGCAGCCGTGGTGCCCAGAGGAACCTTGTACTGTGACTGTATCCGATACGTCACCAGCAGCGTGCCACCGGGGTCGAGTTCCACTCTGTCGACATTGCCCACCGTGACCCCCACCAGCCACACCGGGGCACCCTGCTTGATTCCCGAGCCCCAACTGTACCGTGAATACAGCAGGTATCCCTGTGAAAGCCCTCCCCGGACCAGCCACACGGACGACAGCATGAGGACGACGATGGCCACCGTCGTGAAGATGCCCACCAGTACTTCGTCGCGGCGTCTCATCCCTGGAGCCTCGGCGCGAAAAGAACGGCGATAAAGGCGTCGAGAACCAGTATCGCCACGGATGTCATGACGACGGCGCGGGCGGTGGAACGACCTACACCTTCGGCGCCTACGTCGGTGATGTAACCCTCATATGAACAGAAAAACGAAATCGCTGCGCCGAAAATGGTCGCCTTGAGCAGCGAATAAAAGACCTGGAATCCAGTATAGGCCAGGCGCAGACCGGATGAAAAATCGGACCAGGAAATGTCCGTGGCGAGCAGGGCAGTGAAGGCAGCGACCGCGATACCCACCACGTTGGCAAAGATCACCAGCACGGGAAGCATCAGCGTCGCGGCGATGATCCGCGGCGTAACCAGGTACGCCATGGGGTCATACGCCAGAGTCTCCAGAGCGTCGATCTGTTCCGTGACCCGCATGGTCCCGATCTCGGCGGTCATGCGTGCCCCCACCCGGCCGGTAAGGACAAGTCCCGTGAGCAGCGGACCCAGTTCCAGCACGATGGTCTGCCGCGAGATCCATCCCACCACCGAAAGCTGCACGCCGGGGAAGAGCTGGTACCGCGTCTGCAGCGCAATCACCGCGCCGATGAATGCCGCAACGATGGTTGCCAGGGCAAGCGATTCCACTCCGATGGAACGCATGTGGGGCACCAGCAGCGGGAAGTAAGTCCGTGGTTCCCGCCAGAGCGCCGCGAACGCATTCCAGGCGAACAGGGCCCGCGCCCCGATTCCCGAAAAGATCGCCACACCGACGTTGGCCATGTGGCGCAGGAAGCGGAACCCGCTCCGCTGGACGATCGGGAACTCGCTGGTGGTCCGATACCCGGCCGTTCCGCTCATGTACGTACCCGCGCCAGCAGGATCACGCCGATCAGTCCAAAGAGGAGGTTGGGTGTCCAGGCCGCCAGGATGGGGTCCATGACGTCCTGCCCGCCGATTGCCTTGGTCAACTGGATGGACACGAGAAACGTGATCGTTATGCCCAGACTGAGCCCCACTCCCCACGCGGCACCACCCCGCTGCGTGCTCGTGGCGAGGGGAGCTCCGAAGATCGCGATGATGATGCAGGTGATCGGCACGGCGATCTTCAGGGCGCGATCGACCTTGATGGCGTTCACGTTGCTTCCCGAGCGCTCCAGCGCGCGGATGAACCGGCCCAGCTCCTGATATCGCATGTCCTCCGGAGCCTTGGGGGATGCCATCAGCTGTGTCGGCGTTTCGTGGAAGAGCCGGTCACGCAGGGAATCATAGGCAATGGCGACGTCGCCACGCGAACCGGCCAGTACGTGCATGGTTCCGCTCAGCATGAGCCAGCCACCGTTCGGCTGCCAGCGGGCCCGCTGCGAAGTGGCGATCCAGGTGGGATAGCTGCTCGTGTCACTGTCGAGTCCCCGCCTCTCGATCTGTACCGCCTCGGCACTGCCGGTAGCCACACGAAGCTGCTGGATCTTGTAGACGCGGCCCTCGCCCGAGGCAAAGGCAAAATTGTAGCGTTCCGACCCGGAGGTGTAGTTCAGCTCCTGGCGCAGTTCATCGCGCCGGCGGTTGCCCACCGGTGCGGCCTCGGACAGGACCAGGGCCAGCGCGGCCGCCACGACCGATGCCGCATAGATGGGCCGGGTGAGCCGATGGAAACTGATGCCTGACGCCTTGGCAGCGGTGATCTCCGAGTGGCGCGTGAACGCGCCAATGGAGAATACCGTGGCAAAGAGCACCGCAGCGGGCAGCACCAGATACATGGCTTCCGGAAAACCGTACACGTAGCTCAGGGCGATGTCCCTTCGCGGCAGATTCCGGGCGAGGTACTTGTCGAGATTGTCGGTGAGATCGATGATGGTGAGCAGAACGGGGAACCCCAGCGCCGTGGCCACAAAGATCCGGGTGAACTCCGACAGGACATACCGGTCCAGGGGATGCAACAGGCGGCGCATCAACGGGACTCCTCGGGAGTCCTGGCCGATTCCTCCGGCGTCAGTGAAGACGTCGCAACCGAACGGCCCGCGGCCGCCTCTGGAACACGGGACCGGCGGTGGAACATGGATGCGAAGATCTCCATGATTTCGCGGAAGTCTCCGCCTCTGCTGGTGGCGGTTTCCCGCCCGATGCGCGCCAGCATCGTCAGGCCCACCACGGTGAGCAGCATGTTGGCTGCCCACATGGCCCAGAAGGGCGAGAGCATGTTCCAGTTGGCCAGTTCCTCCCCGGCGATCAGTCCAACGTAATAAATGCCGAAAATCACCAGACTGACGCCGATCACCAGACCAACCCCACCCCGGGGGAATCGCAGCGCAATGGGTGCACCCACCAGGATGAAGACCGTGCACGCGACCGAAATGGCGAACTTCTTGTGCAGCTCCACCGCTGACTGATTCACGAACCGCGTGTTGTCCCGCAGCCGGTTCCGGGCGTTGTCGATCACGGTGCCCAGTATCACCGGCTGTTGCCGCACCACCGGGGCCGCAACTGCCGTGAGTGTCGAGTCCTGGGCCAGCCGCAGCGAATCCTGCGTCTGTGGTACTGCCGAGCCGACTCCCCCAGTGGCCGGTGGCAGCACGACGGGCGGCGTCGGTGGCGGAGGATTCCCCTGCTGGGAGACGGTGGCGGCGTGGAGACTGGGGACCAGGGCCAGATCGAGGCGCCTCACGCGACGGCCGATCCAGTTCCTGAAATCGCAGTATGCGCGCCCCAAAGAAGCATGCTCCGACCGCGGAGCAGCAGCTCCCGGCGACATGTTGAGCATTACATCGCTCTCGCTCAGGGACACGACCGCGGGCTGGCCGGTCAGGGCCTCGGTGACCGCCGACCTCAGGGTGCTGGCCAGTTCCCGACGGCCGCGGTCGTATTCGATCTCGTAACGGGATACCTCATTCTGCAGCTCGCACACCGACATTTCGCGGTCGCTCTTGTACGAATCCACCTGGGTCATCTCGAGCGAGTTCGCCACATCCTCCACGCGGAGATAATCGCGGTCGAAGCGAAGCCGCTCGAGTCGCATTGGTTCCGCCCGGGGGACGGTCAGGGTCGAGCCGTGGTGGAGCGTCAGGACGAGGTCATTCCCGTTGGTGGCGAAAGCCAGGTCGCCGGAATCGGCGTAGATGGTCCGACGCTGCATGACATCGGTGAGATCGTAGATCGTGATGTCGAAAAGCCGGTTGTCCTGAGTCACCCGCATCGCCTTGAGGTACACCTGTCGATCGGCGATCTGATTGATGATCTGCTCCCGGAGTCCGAAGGTGGGCTTCTTCCGGGCGATGTCACCCTGGAGTGTGCGGAGGCGGTGATTCGCCGCGGGGAGCACCAGATCGTTGAAGGCGATCATCCCTACCGAGACGGTGGCGGCGGAGAGAATGACCGGAACCAGCAGGCGCGCCAGGCTGACGCCGTTGGACTTGAGGGCCGTCACTTCATTCTCGGCGGCCAGGCGACTGAAGGCATAGAGCGTGGCGACTAGTATCGACATCGGCATCGTCATGGCCACGGTGAACGGGATGGAAAGGAGAAAGAACTTCCCGATCACCGCGGCCGAGAGCCCCTTGCCGGCGAGCTGCCCGATCTGCTTGGCGATATAGTTGAGCAGCAGCAGCGACGTGAGCGCCGAGAGGGCGAAGAGAAGGGGCCCAACGTGCTCTCGCAGCACGTACCGGTGGATTATCTTCACGCTCGAATTTCAGGGTGGCGACAGGTCGGTCCGACACGAGCCGGCCCGACGTGCGGCTGCCGGCAAGCCCACGGCCGGAGCTCAGCCCCTGGACGAAGACCCGTGGAATATATGGACTTGCCGGTGCTGCTGGATGAGCCCATCCGTCCGCGCGTCAGATCGAGGGCGGACGGTTCACCGGCCGGCGCGATCCGCGGACCTCTTCCGGGATGCCGTCATACCCGTGAGTCTTGACCTGGTGCGACTCCGGACTCTCCTACCCGTCGGCCTCACCATGGTTCTCCCGACCCTTGCCACCGGTCAGGGGGCCTCCGCGTCGTCCGCCGGTGTGCGGGCAGCGGATACAACCCGACGCGTCCTGCCGGACAGCCTCGACCGGGACACGACGCAGGGCGCCGATTCGGTGCTCAACGTGGACCTCCTCGGCCGGCTGGAGTTCAAGGGAGAGCGCACCTCCAACGATCGCTGTTTTCAGAACCAGATCTACAGCCTGACCTTCCGGTGCTCCTCGAGGCTGACACCCCAGATCGACTTCCAGTTTTCCCTCCGGTCCGCTGGCATGATGGCCGACCGCGTCCGGGTGGGCGTGGACTACGACTCCCAGCGCGAGTTCGACGGCTCCAACACGATTTCACTGCAGTACCTGGGCAAGCCCGGAGACATCCTGGAAAAAGTGGAGGTCGGCAACGTGAAGCTGCAGATGCCCACCTCCCGCTTCCTCACGTCCGGAGTCCCCAGCGGCAATTTCGGGATCCAGGCCACCGGACGCGTGGGGTCATTGCGCTTTGGCGCCATTGCCGCGCAGCAGCGGGGCAACGTGGTACGTGACACGATCTTCCTGATTGGCGGTCAGGCCGCGCGCATCTCCGAACGCACCATCCACGACTACCAGATCGAGGCACGGCGGTTCTTCTTCGTGGTGGATCCAGCCCTGTTCGCAGGCCGCTATCCGAATCTCGACATACTCGATGCCGACGGGATGCAGGAACTGGCCCGTTCCCTGCCCGATTCGCTGCGTCCCTCGAAGGTGTCGCTGTACCGACTCCTGATAGGGGGGCAACCTCCCAACCCCAACGGGCCGCGGTTCACCCTCCTGGATGAGCCGGACGCTTCGTCGGGCCAGGTGTATGAACGCCTGCGCGAAGGTGTGGACTATTACATCGATCCGTCCCAGCTCTGGGTGGCGCTCGCCAGACCGCTTTCACTGGCCAACGAGCGACTGGTGGCGGCGTGGACACTGAACATCGGGGGCCGGGACACGGTGATAGCCCGGCTGGGCGGCACCCCCGATCTGGAGTTCCGCCCTGACCGTGTGCAGTACGCTCACCGACTCTGGGATCCGTATGTAATGCCGGGCGATCCTTCCTTCCGCCATGAAATCCGCTCGGTCTATAGACTGGGTGGGTCCGATATCCGGCGTGAAACTGTGTCGTTGCGAATAGTGACCGGCACCGGCGGTGATCAGGAGAAGCCCCCCGGTGCGCCAAAGACCTGGCTGGAGCTGTTCCGGATGGCCCGGCCCGGCAACAGTGCGCTCTTCGACGCCGTGAACCGCATCTGGCCCAGGGAGCAGGATCCCAACTTCCTGCTGGATGCCTCTGCCGTATCGCCGACGTTGCTGATCCGGGACGCGTACATCGTGTTTCCGTCGCTGGAGCCCTTCTCCCGACGGGGCCTGGCAACCGGTCAGGGGGTCGTGCCTAACGATACCATCTACCGGACTCCGGGAGAGTACCTCTACTCGTCGGAACATCCCCAGTCATTCTACCGGATCCTGGCGGGATTCGAGAGTTCCGGCGCGATGTCGCCCGGTACGATCGCGCTGGCTTCCTCGCAGATCCGGCCAGGGAGTGAGCGGCTGTTCATAGAGGGACGGCCACTGATACCGCACGTCGACTACGAGATCGACTACGACCTGGGCACCGTCAGGCTGCTGACCGCGGATTCCCTGGCCACCCGTCCCAGGAAGGTCACGGTACAGTATGAGGAGAACCCGCTGTTCACTCCGGTACCGACCTCCGTGGCGGCGCTGACGGCCGACTGGACCCTTCCTTTCGGCAGTGTCGCCTTCACTGCCATCTCCCAGAAGCAGCGTTCCAACTTCACCCGCCCCCCGCTGGGGTTCGAGCCGCAGGGATCATTCGTCGCGGGGATGAGCGCGAACTTCGGATGGGATCTGCCGGGCCTGTCCCGACAGCTCGGGCGGTTCTTCCCCGCCGCGGATGACAATGCTGCCTCCCGTCTCGACCTGACCGCGGAGGTGGCGGTGAGTCAGCCTCGTCAGGGAGGCGCACAGCAGGCATATATCGAGAGTTTCGAGGGATCCGGTGGAGCGGGGATCAATCTGCTGGACTCCCGCTGGCAATTGTCCAGCCAGCCGGCGCTGGGTTCCCGGTTACCGGAACTGACAGGCGCGGCCATTCTGGACACGCTGCGTGCGGCAACGATGGCGTTCCAGAACTACGGGACCGACCGGGATGGTCGTGCGGTCACCTTCACTGTTCAGCAGATCGACCCGCAGACCACTCTGGCTGGTGGAACGGTAGCCGGTTTCGAGCAGGTTCTCTGGATGACGCTGTACCCTCTGACCGTAGGCGGGCTGACCGATCCGGTGACCGGACAGGCACGCTGGCGGATCCGGAATGTTCCGGGCGGCCGTCGCTGGAGATCGGTTCGGACCGTGCTGGGTAGCGGGGGGACCGGTATCGATCTCACCAGAGGCGAGTTTCTGGAGTTCTGGACGTTGGTGGATACCGCGGCGGCGGCCCGAGGTCGCAATCCGATGCTGGTAATGGATTTTGGCGATGTCTCCGAGAACAGCGTGGCCTGGGGGCCGGATACGCTCACGGTGGTTGAAGGAGACTCGTTATACACCGGTCGCAGTCTGCAGGGCTGGAACCGCCTCGACAGCGAGCGCGACGCCTTCAGCCGGGCATTCAGTGCCGACGTCAACGATGTCGGTCTTCCCGGTCACGTGGTGGAGGAACTGACGGTTCTGCGGGAGGGTGTACCACGCAGGGCGGTGAACTTCCCGGTCTGCCGCCTCGGTACGGGCCGCCTCCTCCCGCTGGGGGACTCGCGCATCGATTGCACGGTTCGCAACAGCCGGCTGGACGAGGAGGACATCGATCAGGACGCGGTCTTGAACTACCGCGCGGATCAGCGCGAGCAGGAGCGGATTCGCCGGTTCATCGTGGACCTGTCGCGTCCAACCGCCTGGAACCGCGTCGGCGCTTGCGGGATCACGATCAACGACGTGAACCAGGCGTTTGCACCCGGGGCGCAACTCTGCTGGGTCCAGGTCAAGGTTCCCTTCAGCGCGCCTGACGATTCGGTGGCTGGTGGTCCGGTTCTGCGCCGGGTTCGTGCGCTCCGTGTCACGGTGGTATCCGGGCGAACGACTCCCGATGACCGCTATACGATGGTCCCTCTGGCGCGACTGAGAGTGACCGGCGCTTCGTGGCGGAAGCGCGCGGCCCGTCCGTTGCGCGGTCTGGGCGGTGTGGAGGAGACGACGGGTGGCTTCGTCATCGCGTCCAGCATCGGGACCCAGGACCGCGACTCCACCCGTGGGCTGGTGTATGAACCACCGCCAGGGGTTACGGATGCACCCGACCAGCAGCAGTCCGGCATTGGTCTGGCAGGCGTTTCCATCAACGAAACATCGATGCGTCTGCTGGCCGGCGAACTTCCCCTGCATGGCCGGGCGGAGGCCTTTCTGCGGTTTCCCGAGGGTGACCGGAATGTCATGTCCTATCGTGAACTCCGGGTCTGGGCGAGAGGGCGTGGACGCGGCTGGGGACAACAGGGAGATCTGGAGTTCTTTATCAAGCTGGGTCGCGACGCCAACAACTTCTACGCCTATCACACGCGCATCTTTTCGGGTCCGGGACGCGCTGCCTGGGAACCGGAGATCCGAATACCGTTCGAGCGCTTCTACGCACTCCGGGCCCGACTCGAGGCGGCCTACCTGCAGGGAAACACCGACTGGCTGGGCTGCACCTCCGCGGATTCGGCCATGATTGGTGCTTCGGCGTTGCCACCATCGGCGTCGGGAACCAGGCACGCTGCCTGCGACGGAGGCTTCGTCATCTATTCCGTCGATCCAGTCGTCACGCCGCCGAACCTCGCTTCCGTTCAGGAGATCGCCGCTGGAATCCTGCGCGTGGACTCGCTCAGCGGAATCAACCCTCCCGGTGCGGGTGACACAGTGGAGGTCTGGATCGACGACATCCGACTGGCGGACGTGGAACAGCGTGCGGGCCTGGCCGGAATGCTGGGCGCGACGCTGAATGCGGGTGATGCCGGCTCGATCCGCGTCACCGCCACCCGCACCGATCCCTGGTTCCGCCAGTTGGCGGAGCGTCCGGGTTACAGTGCCAGCAACAACCTGGAGATCTTCGCCAATTGGCGTCTGGACAAGCTTCTGCCGTGGCGCACGGGGCTCGCGGTTCCCCTTACCGTCACGCATGAGGTGGCCAGGATGGATCCGGAGTTTCTGGAGCGTTCCGATTTGCAGGGCGCCGCCATCGAGGATCTCCGTTTCCCCCGGAGCGGAACCACCACCGTCACCCTGGCTGCCCGACGCACCACGCCGCTCGAAGGGAGTTGGCTGGCGCCCGTCGTGAACCACCTCGGCGTGACCACGGCCTGGCATGGGACGGCTGCCCGCACCGCGTACCAGTCCGGTCGAACCAGGGGGTTCGACATCGGACTCGACTATCTGTTCGACGGTTCCACTCCGGGTGTCGCGTCCGGGAGCAGCGGCATCAGACCCTCGGTGCTCAGGTTGGTAAGCAACCTGGAACGCTCTCGCGGGTCCGCCACCGCATTCGTCAGGCCGACGCTCGCCGGCGGCTCCGAATCGCGGCGGACAGGCTCACTGGAGCATCTCTGGCAGAGCAGCTCCAACCTGGAGTTCCGGCCCTATCCCGGGATCACCGCCCGCTGGGATGCGCGCAGTACGCGGGATCTCAGGGATTATGGCACTCTGACGCCCAACACGGCGGCCGCCTCGCGGGAGCGCGGGAGCCTGGCCGGGATGGATGTGGGACTGGAACGGGAACGGGTGCTCTCGTCTTCGGTGCTCTACACGCCCTTCCTGGGCGCCTGGATCCGACCGCGCCTGGAACTGTCATCGGGGTATTCGCTGCTACGCGATCCCTTTGCGCCGGGGATCCCGGATCCGGATACCGATGAACTCCAACTGACCCGCCGCTTCGGCAACTCGCAACGGGTCACCGCCAGCGCTGCGCTCGACTTCATTCGTGCGACCGAGGGGGAGGGGGAGGGGAGCTGGATCCAGCACCTGGGTCGGTTTCTGGGAGTGGTGGACATGAGTGTGGGCCGGGATCAGCTGACAGCCTTCGATGCGGCACCGATGACACCCAACTGGCGCTACCAGTTTGGGGTGGGTTCGTTTGCCGACTATCGCGAAGTTGCCGCGCGACTGGCAGCCAGCGCCGGCCGGGGCACCCGCTACAGCGTCTCCAACACATTTTCTCTCCCCTGGGGGGCAACCCTGGCGCAGCGCATCAGGATGACCCGATCCACCCACTGGACCCGGCGTCAGAAGAGCCATCTTTCAATGGTGGACGGGGATCAGGTCGTCTACCCCGATCTCACCCTCCGATGGAGCGGCCGACCCATTGGGTTCAGTGACCTGATCTCCAATGTTGCGCTGACTGCCCGGGCGGTGCATACACGTCAGTCGTTCAGCTCACCGGCGGATTCACCCGAAACCAGCGCCGAGCGCCGGTCTACGCGGGCAAGAACCTACCCGGTCTCCTTCACCGTCCTGGGAAGATCCGACGGGCTGTCCCTGTCGCTGGGGTATTCCTGGTCCAGTCGAGTCGATTCACTGCCCGGGTCCGTCGGGGACTCGCGTTCCACGGACGCGACCGCGGATCTCACCCGCACCTTCCCGCTCCCCCGTTCGTGGGAATTGCCGGGTGGCCTGCGCACCCGTCTCTCCTACCAGCACAACGAGACCCGCAGCTATGTTTCCAATCTGGCCGTGTCCACACTGCGCAGCCGGCTCACCGACAACGGACGGACCGCAGTCAGCCTGAATGCCGATACCGACCTGGCCGACAACATGACTTTCAGCCTGCAGGCGTCGCGCGTGGTTACCTTCGACCGTAACTTCAACCGACGCTTCACCCAGACGGTCCTCTCAGCGGTGCTCAATATCCGGTTTTTTGGCGGGGTGCTGTGAGGTGCGAATGATCTCGTTCCTGACGATGCTGCTGGGTTTGGGTGCATGTGGGCGCGAGCCGGTATCCCGGGGGCCGTTCGACGGCGACCTGGCGCTCGAATACGTCCGTACACTGATGGCCTTTGGCCCGCGGGTACCGGGAACAGAAGCCTGGCAGAAGGCCGGTGACTGGATCGCCGACGGTATGAAGCAGCGGGCCGACACCGTGATCGAGCAATCGTGGTGGCATCGTACGCAGAAGGGAGATTCCATCCCCCAGCGGAACATCCTGGCCCGCTACCGGCCGCTGGCGGAGGAACGCATTCTGTACGTCACCCACTGGGACTCCCGGCCGGTGGCGGAGAAGTCGCGCGATCCTGCGAAGCGTAGCCTGCCCACGCCGGGTGCCAACGACGGAGGGTCGGGCGTGGGGCTCTTCCTGGCACTGGGCGATCTTCTCAAGCAGACACCGCCATCCGTGGGAGTGGACCTTCTGTTTGTCGACGGCGAGGACTACGGAACTTTCGGGCCGGACACGGACGTCCTGATAGGCTCGAAGTACTTTGCCGACAATCTGCCGTCGGCAGGCTACCAGCCTCTGTTCGGAGTTCTGTTCGACATGATTGGTCAGGCGGATCTCCGGATTCCACAGGAGGGGTGGTCCGTTCAGCGGGCACCTGAAGTCGTGGATCTGGTCTGGCGTACCGCGGCGGACCTCGGATACGCGAACGTCTTCGTGCCGACGACCACCTTCGAGATCACGGACGACCATCTGCCCCTGCTCGACAAGGGCCTGCACGTGATCGACGTGATAGATCTCGACTACGCCTGGCACCACACGACGGAAGACACGATGGACAAGCTCTCCTCCCGGTCGCTGAAGATCGTCGGAGACGTAGCCTGGCAGTTGCTGCAGCGCTGACGTCCATTCCGGGGACGCGTCACCTTGCCGTCCATCCGGTCATGCAATGAAGTGATGGACCCCGGGTTCTCATGGTTGGGGTCCGATCCCGGATGTGCTGCACTGTCAGCGCGTGCCGCACAATGCCGAACATCGGGCGCTTCTCTTTGTCGCTGTCATGGCGTCGCTGGGCGTATTGGCGCGGGTTCTGCAGGCGCGGGTGGCGCGCACTGAGCCAACTCCGGCCGAGGTAGCGGCACTGGACTCGCAGATCGCCAGGGTGGACAGCGCCCGACGCGAGGGACGCCGCAGCCGATCCTCGCAGGGCACGGTTCGGTCTGCGTCGTCGGCTTCGCGCGGTACCGGCGTGAAGCCTGCGGTGCCCCGGCCGCTGGTGGATCTCGATGTGGCCGATCTTGCCACGATCGAGGCACTCCCGTGGATCGGTCCTTCGATTGCAGCCCGGATAGTGGAGAGTCGGGAGCGCTGCGGAGCGTTCGGTTCGCTGGAGGCCCTGGAGCGCGTATACGGTGTGGGCGCGGGAACCACGCGCCGGCTGGCGCCCTACGTGACGTTTTCGGGTCGATCCCGTCCTATGAGGGCGGCTTCGGGATCCGGGTGTTCGGTTGCCGTCAGGGACTCCGCGTCCCACCGGCGGGGACGACCATGAGCCGTCCGTCCGTTGCCGGGGGACGCGGCGTTGCGTCAGCCCACGACCGGCGCGACCGGTTCGCAAGTCAACCCTTCTCGCACTTCTCCGGAATGGCCTCACCCGTGGCAGCGATGCCAGAGCGGATCACCGAGCTCCTCGTGAGCGAGGGATACATTACGCGCGAAGCGCTGGACGCGGCGCAGCGTGAAGCCCGGAGCAACGCCACAACGGTAACGCACTCGCTGATCAGAACGGGAGCGATCGCCGAAGTCGACCTTACCAAGATCATCGCCCGGACGTATCGCATGCCGGCGGTGGATCTCTCCCGGTTCGAGGTCGACCCCAAGATCCTGCGGCTGGTACCCGCCGAGCTGGCCACCAAGCACGCACTGCTGCCTCTCAAGCGGGACGGGCGCACGCTTACCGTTGCGGTTGCCGATCCCACGAATCAGGAGATCCTCGAGGATCTCAAGTTCATCACCCGGTACGACATCTTTCCGGTCCTGGCCGGAGAGGCGACGCTGCGCGCGGTGATCGAGAAGAGCTACGATGTGGGAGATGTGTCCGTGGCCATGGACTCTCTCCTGAAGGACATCGCCGCCGAAGGCGAAGTCGAAGTGGTGGAGGAGGAGAATGATGACATGTCCGCCGCGGCGCTGGCTGCGGCGGTGGATGATGCGCCGGTCGTCAAGCTGATCAACGCAATCCTGACGGATGCGGTCAAGCGGGGTGCGTCAGACATACACTTCGAGAGCTTCGAGCATGAATTGAGGGTCCGCTACCGTATCGACGGTGCCCTTCAGGAGGTCATGAAGCCGCCGACGAAACTGAAGGCCGCCCTCATCTCGCGTTTCAAGATCATGGCCCAGTTGAACATCGCCGAGCGGCGTGTTCCGCAGGACGGCCGCATCAAGCTGAAGATCGGGAACAAGGTCATCGACTACCGTGTGTCCACGCTCCCGACGCTCTTTGGCGAGAAGGTGGTGCTCCGGATCCTCGACAAGGGGAACCTTACTCTCGATCTGGAAAAGTTCGGGATCGAGCCACGCGCCGAGAAGGAAGTGATGTCGGCGATCATGAACCCGTACGGCATGGTACTGGTCACCGGTCCCACGGGCTCGGGAAAGACTACCACGCTCTACTCGGCGCTCTCCCGGATCAACACCATTGATCAGAACATCATGACCGCGGAGGATCCCGTCGAGTACAATCTCTTCGGGATCAACCAGGTGCAGGTGCGTACGGACATCGGCATGACCTTTGCCGCGGCCCTGAAGGCGTTTCTCCGCCAGGACCCCAACATCATCATGGTCGGCGAGATCCGGGATCTGGAAACCGGCGGTATCGCCATCAAGGCCGCCCTTACCGGTCACCTCGTGCTCTCCACGCTTCACACCAACTCGGCGCCGGAAACAGTGACGCGTCTGCTGGACATGGGCCTGGAGCCATTCAATGTGGCCAGTGCCCTGAACCTGGTGGTGGCCCAGCGCCTGGTCCGCCGGATCTGTTCCAGATGCAAGCAGCAGTATGAACCGGGCGACGAGGAACTCGCCGGAGCCAAGGTGAATCGCGGCACCACCCTGGGCGAACTGCGGTTCACCGAGGAGGCGCTGGAGAACGCTGCCGCACGCGCCTCGGCCGAAGCCAAGCCCCAGCTTCAGGGGATCTCTCTGGACACCACGATCGGCCAGTTGCCGTTCTTCCGGGGACGCGGTTGTGACGAATGCAGCGGGCTGGGTCTCAAGGGCCGCCAGGGACTCTATGAGGTGATGTCGATGACTCCCTCATTGCGCAAGCTCATCCTGCAGAACGGCAGTGGACAGGAACTGAAGGACGCGGCCGTGCAGGGGGGCATGCTGACCCTGCGAATGGACGGCTGGCTGAAGGTCATGAAGGGTGTGGTACCCCTGGACCAGGTGATTCGCGAGACATCGGCATAGTGACGCACGGTACGTCCCCGGTGCGGATCGGGTTCCTCGTCCGGAAGGCCAAGGCGAGGTGGCACATCCGGGCAGGGCAGGGAATGGCAGCCGTGACGGGCAACGCGGCTGGAAAGTCTCAGTAGTGGCCGATCCAGGTCGAGGCGGGTCCTCCGCATGGTCGGTGAGGGCGCACGACGGGTGGACTGGCGATGAGCCGTCGCCCGCGAAAGGCATTCCCAGACAGTTCTGGTCCAACCCTACGTCCCCACGGACTCACCATGGCGCATGCTACTCCTGGAACCGGCGGTAACGGTACGGCAGCAGTCTCCGTAAACCTTCGTGCGCTGCTGGAGGAGATGATCGAGCGCGATGCCTCGGATCTTCACGTCACCGCGGGTGAGCGTCCCAAGCTGCGCATAGACGGCGACATCGTCAACGCGAACGTGGAAACCGTTCTGGCTCCCAAGGACACTCTCCAGCTGGCATACTCGGTCCTCACCGAGAATCAGAAGAAGCGCCTCGAGATGGACGACGAGCTGGACTTCTCGTTCGGCATCCAGAATCTGGCGCGCTTCCGCGGCAACGTGTTCAAGCAGCGCGGCTGCATCTCGATGGCCATCCGTCAGATCCCGTTCAACATCCGGACCTTCCAGGATCTGGGTCTCCCGCAGGTGGTGGCCCGGATGGCGGAGAAGCCTCGTGGACTGGTGCTGGTCACGGGACCAACGGGTTCCGGGAAATCAACCACGCTGGCCGCGATGATCGACAAGGTGAACCGGGAACGGAAGGGCCACATCATCACCGTGGAAGACCCCATCGAGTTCATCCACCGCCATCACGGCTGCATCGTGAATCAGAGGGAAGTCGGCAGCGACACGCACAGCTTTGCCAATGCGCTCAAGTACGCGCTCCGGGAGGATCCTGACGTGATCCTCATTGGCGAAATGCGCGATCTGGAAACCATTCAGGCGGCACTGACGATAGCCGAGACCGGTCACCTTGTTTTCGCCACGTTGCACACGAACTCGGCGGCCGAGGCGATCAACCGCATCATTGACGTATTTCCCAGCCACCAGCAGTCCCAGGTGCGCGCCCAGTTGGCGTTCGTCCTGGAGGGGATCATCACGCAGACGCTGCTGCCGCGGGCACGTGGGCGTGGACGTGTGATGGCTGCCGAGATCCTGGTGATTACGCCGGCAATGCGCGCCCTGATCCGGGACGACAAGGTGCACCAGATATACTCGCTCATGCAGTCAGGAAAGAAGTACGGAATGCAGACGCTGAATGATGCCCTCTACCAGCTGTATGTCGCCCGCGAAGTGACCGAGGAGGAGTGTCTGCGGGTTTCCAGTGATCCCAATGAGTTCCTGCGTGCGATAGGGAGGGCTGCCCTGGACGATGAGTCCGAAGGTCGCAGCCGGTTGCAGGCCGTGGGAGGAAAGCGATGACCAGGGCCGGCTCGACGCCGGATGAATCGACGGGATCGGCACCGGTGACTGCACCTGCCGTGCGCGAAGGAATCTGCTCGCAAAGTTTCACATCTGCCCACTGAAGTCATGCCTGCATTCACGTACACAGCCCGTACCACGGCCGGCGACCTGAAGACCGCCACGGTCGAAGCCGCGAGCGCCCAGGACGTAGTTGCCCAGCTTCGCCGGCAGCGAATGACCGTCGTCAAGGTCGATGAAAACGCCAAACCGAAGAAGGTCCGCGGCTCCATCAAGATGCGTGACATCGTCATCTTCACGCGGCAATTCTCGACGATGATCAATGCCGGACTTCCTCTGGTCCAGGCGCTCGACATTCTGGCCAAGCAGACCGAGAACAAGGTGCTCGCCGGTGTCACCCGGGACATCGTGTTCGATGTGGAGTCCGGGCACACGGTGGCCGATGCGCTGTCCCGGCATCCGAAGGCGTTCAGCGAACTCTATGTGAACATGGTTGCGGCCGGTGAGGCTGGTGGTATCCTGGATACCATTCTGATGCGCCTGGCCACGTTCATGGAGAAGAACGACGCGCTGGTCCGGAAGGTCAAGGGCGCCATGATCTATCCTGGCGTCATCATGTCGGTTGCGGTGATCGCGATCGCGGTTCTCCTGATCTTCGTGATCCCCGTCTTCCAGGGGATGTTCGCCGGTGTGGGGATGGCTCTGCCGCTGCCCACGCGCGTGGTCATCGGGGCGTCGGAGTTTCTCCGCACGTACTGGTGGGCCGTGGCTGGCGGTATCGCGGCTGCCGTCTGGCTCTTCCGGCGCTATTACGCCACATCCGACGGCAAGCTGGTCATCGATCGGGCGTTGCTCCGGTTCCCGGTGCTGGGCGATGTGCTCCGCAAGTCGGCGGTGTCCCGGTTCACGCGAACGCTGGGAACGCTGATTTCATCCGGCGTCAGCATCCTGGATGGCCTGGAGATCACCGCCAAAACCGCGGGCAACCGTGTGATTCAGGACGCGATCATGCAATCCCGCGCCAGCATCGCCGGCGGTGACACGATCGCGGCTCCGTTGCAGAAGTCCGCGGTGTTCCCACCCATGGTGATCTCGATGATTGCGGTGGGTGAGCAGACCGGTGGGCTCGACGAGATGCTTTCCAAGATTGCCGACTTCTATGATGAAGAAGTCGATGCGGCGGTGAGCGGGCTTCTCTCCCTGCTGGAACCCATGATGATCGTCTTCCTGGGCGTGGTGGTCGGTGGCATGGTAGTTGCCATGTATCTGCCGATCTTCGACATGATCAACGCGGTCCAATAACCGGGGCTCCCCGGGCAATGGGCTGGGAGGATTGCGACATGGCGGGTCGAAGACCCGCCATGTCGCGTTTGGGGACGTCGGGATCGACGGAGCAGGGCCCGGTCCGGCGGCGCCGCAGATCAACAATGTGAGCCCATGAAACACCACACGAAGGCATTCGGCCTGGCTGTACTGACACTCGTGGCGTTGGACACCGTGTCCGCAACGGATCTCAGGAATCGCTGGATTCTGGCGATATACTCGGCTGTGGTGCTGACACTCACCGCGCTGTGCTGGCGTAAACCGGTCACTATCGCACTGCGCCGGTACCTGATCGGAATGCTGGCTGTTTCGGTCGCCGTGGCGCTGTCCGTGGGCTTCTTTGCTGATCAGGATCGGGTATACGCGGTGCTGCCCGGACTGCTGCCCACGCTGACTGGATGGTGCGTACTGTTGGCTCTACTCGTGGGATACCGGGACGAAGCCGGCTCGGACCTGGACGCACTTCTCCCGTCCAGAGGGAAGCTGCTGGCGGCCCTGGCGGTGTACTTCGTGCTGCTTGCCGTGGTGCACCAGTTGGCGGTGGGAAGATTGGCGCTCATTGCCGACGAAGTGATGTATCTGACGCAGTCCCGGTGGATCAGACCGGGGCAATGGGTCCCGACGATGCCGTCCGACATTGCGACATTCTTCACGATGCGTCAGATCGACTATCAGAACGGCCACCTGGTGGGCCAGTACCCGATGGGCTGGCCGCTGATACTGGCGGGATTCAGGATGATCGGACTGGAATGGTGGTCGAACATCATCGTCGGTACGCTGACGGTCTGGCTGACGTACATGCTGGGCAAGCGAACGTCGGGGCGACCCGTCGGGGTGATCGCGGCACTCCTCCTTTCTACATCGGTGTTCTTCGTCGTACTGCAGGCTGGATACATGGCACACGGTATCACGATGGTCGGTGTGCTGGGTGCCGCACTGTGCCTGGATGCCGGGCGGGAGCGAACCGGCGCCCGTCGGGGGCTGTGGTGGGCCGGGGCTGGCGTGCTGATGGGGGTGGCGGTGGCGGCCCGTCCGCTTTCCGGCCTGACCATGTGTGCCGCAGTGGGGCTGTGGATGCTGCTGAAGGTCTTGCCTTCCGATCGCAAGGCAGGTGTTGCGATGGCGTCATTCGTTGCTCTCGGAGGACTGGCGCCGGCGGCACTCTTCATGGCGTACAACGTGCGCGTGAACGGTGCGCCACTCACCACAGGGTACGATGCCATACATCATGGCCTCTACAGGCTCGGCTTCGGGACGCACGGCTACATGGTTCTGGACAGTCTGGCCAACAGGGTGCCATTCACCCTGCAGTTCACACCCCTGGATGCCGTCGGTCAGACCATTGGCCGTATGGTGAGCATGAACATCGAATTCTTCCCGATCGGCCTCCTGGCGCCCTTGATTGCGGTCGCTCTGGCTGCCGGCTACCGGATCCGATGGAGGACTGTCGCTCTCTTCCTGATCCTCCCTCTCGCCCATTTCTTCTATCGCTACCCGTCGATTCGACTATATGCGGAACTGCTGCCGTTTCTGTTCCTTTCAGCCGCAGGCATGCTCGTGTCGACGTACCGTCGCTGGCCCCGGATCGCAACGGGAATGTTCGGCATGATGATCGCGTCACAGGTCCTGGCGGCCATACCGACGAGATCCGACAGATGGGAGGCGCCGCGGCCCATGGCCGAGTCCGACTACGGTCCCGAGTCACCCGCCCGCAGGGCAGCGCTGCTGACTGCGGACAGCCTCGGAACTGCGCACGGAAAGGTCCTGCTGTTCTCCCGGGAGGCCACACGGTGGGACAACCTGATGGACCGTCTCTACATCTTCAACGGAGCCGATTTCAACGGGCCGGTGCTCGTGGTGCGGGACCTGGGGAAGCGAAATCAGGAGTTGATGCGGCGATATCCGGACCGGGTACCCTTCCTGGTGGAAGACCGCAATGGGGACCTTCCCGCCGTTTTCACAAGGCTGGCACCCGAGCCATGAGGTCTTGGCGCAGCTCAGCAACCATATCCGTGCACAATCAGCGAGTCGGGCGGCATCCCTCTCCGAATATTCACTGATGCCAGGGGTGAGACCCGTGAGGGAGTCGGACTGGCGGCGATACTGGCACGTTCTGCTTGTGGCCGGACCGCTTGCAGTTCTTCTTGTCGCTTATCTCTGGATGACCATGGCGCATGCCACGCCGTTCCTGTGGAATGTCGTCGTGCATGAGAGCGGCAGGTACACCCTCGGTGAGACGTTGTTCTTCGTTCGGCACCACCTGCGGGAAGTACTGGTCGATGTGATCATGTCGTTGAGCATCGCCGCCGCTGTCGTCCCGACGTCGCGTCCATCAGCGAGACAGGCTCGCCTTGCTCCGCGAGCGGCGATACTGGCCATTCTCCTCGTGCTGTTCGCGTTTGCCTGGTCCGTCGGCCAGGAAGGGCTGCGCGACGCCACCCGCGATCTTCTCCAGTTTCGTACCCGGGATGATGATGCATCCTATGGAGCACACTGGAGATTCCACCTCCTCAGCACGATCTGGTTTGCGGTCGCGGCACAGTGTCTTGCGGCAATTTCAGCGGGTTCCTTCAGACTGGGCCTCCCGGATGCGCGGGCCCGACGACTCACGTTCGTGACGTTCGGGCTCATTGCCGCCTTGACCGTCATTTTCGGGATCAATGCCGAGCCTTTCACCTCAGGTCGTTATATCGGCCACCAGGCGCGCGAGATTCTCACACACGGGCTGGTAACACTGCCGCTCGTCTACGGTACGATCCGGATGTGCCAAGGCCCCCCCGGCGATGTCCCTGCCGGACGCACACTGCCTGTCGGCGTTTCCGTTGCCTTCTGGATGGTGGTCGCCGGGATTCCGATCTTCCTGACACTCGCGTTCCGCGGCGCTGACCTGGAGTCCACTGCCCAGTTGTCCAGCGGATTGTCTGGCGTGGTCGCCGCCCATTTCTTCGAGCATGTCCTGGACTACATCCTGGTATTCCTCGTTGCGGCGGCTCTGGTGATGGGTCGTACAAAGGATCCGCAGGCCCGGAGTCCGGAGACAGTCGGTCCCGTGACGTGACAGGTCCGGTCGGTTTCTCCGCGCGTACCGTGGCGTTGCCCGTGGGAGATCGTCCTTGACGCAGCGACCCCGTCCTTTCGCCTTCGAGCTGGGGCGGGGAAGCCGCAACCCCCGGGGCAACCCGGGGGTTCTTGCTTCCCGACCCTGGGTCAGAGAGGCGCACCCGCCGACATCGTCCTCCCTAACCGGGTCCTGGCGCCTTCGGTGCCGATTTCGAACGAGCAAAGCGCTCCAGATGACCCAACACGGTATCGACGTCCGCGACTCGGAACCGGGCTCTGGTCGTGCGAATCCCCACGTGGACGGTGACCGCCCTGGCATCCAGCGCGCGGAACATGTCTTCGTCCGTCAGGTCATCGCCGATGGCCACGAACACCGACCCCGGTGGAGCACTGGATCGCAGAGCGGTTGCAATGGATCCCTTGTCCACACCGTGCGGCCGCACTTCGATGACGTGGTCCCCGACGAGCACATCGGCTGATCGCGGCAGGCGCGAGCGAAGTTCCACCGCCAGCGATTCCGCCCGACGCGCGCCGATGGCTGCCGATACGCCCCGCCAGTGCCAGGCCAGCCCCAGGGACTTGCGCTCGATGCGTGCTCCGGGCGTACGCTGCTCGAACTGGCGCATCAACTGATACGCTTCCTTGCGCCAGGTGGCACGTACACGCCCGGAATTCGCGAACCTGCGCCAGCGCGTCTGCCCTGCACGTCGGATCCACGCTCCATGTTCCGCCACCAGACCGATACCCGTCCGCCCGACCGCACGCTCCAGGAACCTGCGGTCCCGCCCGCTCAGGATCCATACAGTGGTGCCAGGCCGCTTCCCCAGGCGACGAAGCAGGGCTCGGACAGCTCGGGATGGCAACGCCGCCTCAGGCGGCACCACAAAGGGGACGAGGGTGCCGTCGTAGTCCAGGAGCAGCGTAGCATGGCTGGCTCTTCCCGCCGCGTCCAACGCGTGAATCAGATCCTGGTCACTCGATGGGGCTCGTGGCTGTCTCCGCGAAAGACTGCCCAGAACCTGGCGCGCCCACCAGTTGATGTCACGCTGCCTGACGCGACGTCGCAACGCCTGCATCCGGGTCTTCCGTTCCCGGGCCGGCATCCGCAGGGCATCGTTGATCCGGTCAGCCGTTGCATCCACATCGAATGGATTCACCAGGACCGCCTCGACGAGTTCCGCTGACGCACCAGCCATTTCGCTGAGCACCAGGACGCCGTCATCGTCCACCCGGGCGGCAACGAACTCCTTGGCAACCAGGTTCATGCCGTCCCGGATGGGTGTCACCAGCGCGACCGCGGCGGCCCGGAACAGGGCGGCAATCTCGAACTGCGGGAAGGGGCGGTTGAGATACCGGATGGGAGTCCACTGCGCTGTCCCGAACTCACCATTGATCCGCCCCACGAGCTGCTCGGTCTCCTGCGCGCTGGCTCGATAGGCAGCCACGTCCCCCCGTGACGGGACGGCGATCTGCACCAGTGACACCCTGCCACGCCACTGGGGATAACGACGCAGCAGGCTTTCCACGGCGAGCAGCCGGCGCGGGATTCCCTTCGTGTAGTCCAGTCGATCGACCCCGATCATGAGCTGTACCGCTGGATCCACCAGCGCGTCCACCGCACCCCGGGCTACGCCACGTTCGGCAAGGCGCTCGATCCTGCCCACATCGATACCCATTGGGGCAACCTCCAGTCGGACCGTGCGTCCGCGGATGCGAAGGGAATCCTCTCCCGTGGTGCTGATCCCCAGGTTCTGTCGCAGCGCCCGCACGAAGTTCGATCGATAGTCCGCGGTGTGGAAGGCCACCTGGTCGGCGCCGAGCAGCCCTTCGAGAAGCTCCCGCCGCTGGGGTAGAACGCGGAACACATCCGCGGGCGGGAAGGGAATGTGCAGGAAGAACGCAATCCGCGCGGTTGGACGCGCCGCGCGCACCAGGTGGGGAACCAGCATCAACTGGTAGTCGTGCACCCAGATCATTTCATCGGGACGGGAATGCTGGAGCACTGCATCGGCAAAGGCGGCGTTGGCTCCGGCGTACTGGCTCCAGGCTTCGATGCGCAGCGGAAGACGTCCGGGCATCGAGTGAAAGACAGGCCAGAGAACGCGGTTGGCGTATCCCGCGTGAAATGCGGCCGCGGTTGCGGGTTCCAGGGGAACCGCGGACAGGTGCTGGCGGTCCATCTCCTGACGCAGGCGCTCGGCGGTCCCAGGGTCCACCACTTCGGACGAACCCGGCCAGCCTATCCACCGCCGCCGGGATGGCGGCAGTACCCGCATGAGCCCGGTGGCCACACCGCCAAGGCTGGGTACGATGGTTGCCTGCCCATCACGCATCCGGATCCTTATGGGAAGCCGGAGCGCCACGATGGCAACCCGGGGCAGCTTCATTCCCAGCCTCTGGCCCTTCCGTCGCGGGCTTCCCGCAACTGCCCTATCGTGGTCGCGGCATGAATCAGCCCGACGTGCGTGTACGCCTGAGGAAAGTTCCCCAGCGCTGCACCGGTCTCGGGGTCCAGGTCCTCGGAAAACAATCCCAGCGGGTTGGCATGCGACATCAGTCGCCGGAAGACGGCCTCGGCGTCCGACAGCCTCCCCTGGAGCGCCAGGAGTTCGGCCCACCAGAATGAACAGATGGAGAAGGAACTCCTCGGCAGTCCCAGATCATCCTCATGTGCATAGCGCAGCATCAGCCCGTTGCGAACCAGCCGCCTCTCGTATTCCGCCACGGTGGAGACCATCCGTGGATCAGTGGCGGATACCAGCCCCAGCACGGGGAGCAAGAGGTTGGATGCATCCGCCTGTTCGCCGTCCAGCGTCTGTGTGAAGCAGCCGTGTCGCTCGGAGTACCCCTTTTCGAGGATCACCGAGCGCTCATGATCAGCCGCGGCCGCCCAGCGGTCCGCGAGATCGCGTCGGCCAAAGCGGCGCGCCAGCCAGGAACCGTGATGCATGGCTGCCCAGCACATCGCCCGGGAGAACGTGTGACGACGGAGCTGGGTGCGGTACTCCCAGATCCCCGTATCCGGCTCCGGCGCTGCCGTGATCGCATCCTCCACCAGGCCGGCGATGAGATTGAACGTCTCGTTCCGGTCACCCACGCTCAGTCGCGGGTCCACCAACGCTGCCCCAAGGCTCAGGACCAGCTCGCCCATGAGGTCGTTCTGGCGCTGTTCCGCTGCCGCATTGCCGATGCGTACATGGCCGTTCCCGCCAAAGCCGGCCAGGTGATCCAGACTCACTTCGGGAATCTCGCGCTCACCACCCAGTCCGTAAACCGGCTGCAGAGGGCCGGTCGTCAGGATACGCTCCAGATATCCAATGAACCGTTCGCTCTCCCGCAACTGGCTGAGGCGGCGGAGGGCATCGATCACGAACGCGGCGTCGCGCAGCCAGCAGTAGCGGTAGTCCCACGTCCGTGCCGTTCCCATTTCCTCGGGAATACTGGTCGTGGCGGCGGCAATCACCGCGCCCGTATTCTCGGCGACATGAAGTTTGAGGCACAGAGCCGATCGCAGCACGGCTTCCGCCGCGAACGTGGGGAGCGCGCAGCTTCGTGCCCAGGAACGCCAGCCACGCAGTGTGAGTCTCAGGTGCTCCCGGACCTGAGCGACCTGACGGTACGGAGGATCATCCGCGGCGGTGACCACGAGGAACACCGGTCGCGTGATACGGATGGGAGACCGGGCGAGGATCCGATCGACCGGAAGGTCGGTGAGCACGCGAATGGGGCGCCTGCCACCGTCGACGCGAATCCCGAGAGCATCCGGTACGAGCTGCGGCGTCACCGAGGCGTACTCCGGCCGGGGATCCAGATCCACGATCAACGACGGCTCACCCGCGCTCGGCGTCATCAGTCGGACGAACTCCGGTGGGGCGTGGACCTCACCCAGCCCGGCATGCAACCGGGGACAGAAGTCGTGAACGACGACGGTCCCTCCCGGAACATCGACCTCCGTGCGCGCGACATTGGTGTTGGGTTCGTACGTCAGATTACCCCGCAGGGGACCACTCTCGCTGAGCAGACGCAGGGTTCCACCCCGGTCCGTGTCCAGCAGGCGGGCGAAAACCGCCGGTGAGTCCATGCGAGGAAGGCACAGCCAGTCGACCGCGGTGGTCGGGCTGACCAGCGCCAGCACGCGTCCGTTTCCCACAGCGGCATGATCCAGCCGCGGAATTGCAGTTGAGGAGGCCATGACGGGCAGGCGGTTGGAGAAGAGCGTGGCGCCCGGGAAACAAGGCCCCACCGGCCTGAATTGCGTCTCTGCCGCACCGGTGGCGGATACCTTAAAGTAATCGATCGACACCTGACCTCCCGGACCCGTCCCCAGCCCGTACGCTCGATGGTTGAACTTCCCAAGGAGTTCCAGTACATCCTGCTGCTGTTCGGACTGCTGGTCCTTCCCAAGGTGCTGCAGCGTTTCCGCGCGCCATCCGCCATCACGCAACTGCTCCTTGGCCTGGGATTCGGCGCCGGGCTGGGATACTTCCTGCACGATGAGACGGTGCATCTGCTGTCCACATTCGGCATCGCCGCACTGTTTCTCTTCGCCGGGCTCGAAGTCGACCTCCCGTCGATGCGACGGGAGGCCAGAATCCTCTCCGAGCACCTGATCATCGTGGCCCTCACCCTGACCGGCGCCACAATCATTGTGCAGGCCATCTGGCCCATCGCCACTCGTCAGGCAGTCCTCGTGGGACTCGCTCTGGTGACGCCATCGTGTGGCTTCATCCTGGACTCCCTGGGTTCGCTGGGAGTGTCCGCGGAAGAACGCTACTGGATACGGACCAAGGCAATCGCCAGCGAACTCCTGGCGCTCGGCGTGCTGCTGGTGACCCTGCAGTCCACGTCGATTGCACGGCTGGGTTTCTCGGCGGCGGCCCTGTTGATGATGGCTGCCTTCCTGCCGGTGCTCCTGCGATTCCTGGCGGAGCGCGTGTCAGTCTATGCGCCCAACTCGGAGTTCGCCCTGCTGCTCATGGTTGCCGTGATCTTCGCGTATGCCACGAGGCAACTGGGCGTCTACTACCTGGTGGGAGCGTTCCTCGTGGGGATAACGGCGCGGGGGATGCGACAGCAACTTCCCCGCCTGGCATCCGACCAGAACCTGCACGCCGTGGAAGTCTTTGCTTCGTTCTTCGTTCCATTCTACTTCTTCAATGCCGGCCTGGAGATCACACGGGATGCCCTGACATGGCAGGCACTGGGCATCGGTGTGGCACTTGCCGCGGTCGCCATTCCGGTTCGCATCGGCCTGGTGCTCCTGCAGCGTCGCGTCCGGCTGTCCGAAGCATGGTCGAAAGGGATGCGGGTGGCCGTTCCCATGATCCCGACATTGGTGTTCACGCTGGTAATCGCCGGCATTCTCAGGGTGGAGTTCGGTCTGGATGCCAGCATCTTTGGCGGACTCATCGTCTACACGGTGATCTCGACGATGCTGCCGGCCATGGTATTCCGCTCTCCGGCTGCAGCCTACGAGATCGGGCAGGAGTCACTGCTCGGCCCTCCCTGGCAGACCGATGCTGCATCGCCAACCGCCGAGGTTGCCCCGGCACACTCCCGTCAGGAGTCCGTCGATGAATCTCCGACGACAGTCCACCTGCGAGACGGGGAATCGGACCCGAAACAACAGTGATCGCGTGGACGAGAGAGGTGCCGTCTTCCATTGCCAGTTGTGAGCTGACGCACCTGGAGCGGGTGCCCATCGACGCAACGAAAGCCCGCGCGCAGCACGCCCGTTACGAAAGTGCCCTCACCGATGCGGGTATGGAGGTCCGACGCCTGGCGCCGCTGGATGAGCACCCTGATGCGGTTTTCGTGGAGGATACGGCAGTGGTGCTGGACGAGCTGGCGATCATCACTCGCCCCGGGGCAACATCACGTCGCGGTGAACTGGCTTCGGTGACGGAGGTGCTGGCCCGGTACCGGAAGCTGGGGTTCATCAGGGAACCGGCCACGATCGACGGCGGTGACGTCCTGGTCATCGAGAAGGACATCTTCATCGGCCTAACGCCACGCACCAACAAGGAAGGCATAGGGCAGTTCGCCAGCATGGTGGAACCACACGGGTATCGTGTCCACGCGACCACCGTGACCGGCTGCCTGCACCTCAAGTCAGCAGTGACCCGAGCGGGGCCGGATACTCTCCTGATGAATCCCGACTGGGTGAGCCAGGTCAGACTGGCAGGCTGGAACCTCGTGTTCGTTGATCCCCGGGAGGCCTCGGCTGCCAACGTCCTCTGGACCGGCAAAGTGACAATCATGGCCGAAGAGTACCCGGGTACGGCAGAACGGCTGCTGCGGGCCGGTGACGTCGAACTGGTGGGCGTTCCGGCTGGCGAACTCGCCAAGGCGGAGGGTGGCGTGACTTGCTGCTCGCTGCTCATGCGGGAGTAGGCGCCAGACCCGGCCTTCATCACGATCCCAAGCACGGCATGTCAGGGTTTTCCCCTCTATTCATGAGGGAAATCCGGACGTTTTCTACGGGAAAAGCTGCCTGTATTGTGAAGTTTTCACTTGATGGAACAATTCCCGCGGACAGGGTGCGGCCATGCGACTTACACGCTTCACAGAGAATGCCCTTCGGTGTCTGATGTATCTGGCCCGTGCACATGGACGCACGGTCACCGTCGGGGAGATTGCCACGCGCATGGCGATGTCGGAGGATCACCTGCTGAAGGTCGTCCGGCGTCTGGTATCCCTGGGATATGTCACCACCATCCGTGGTCGCCGGGGTGGGGTGCGCCTGGCGACGGATCCTTCCCTGATCAACATCGGCCAGGTGGTTCGGGAGACTGAAGGCAGCGTGGCACTGGTGCCGTGCTTTGTCACGGGCGACACGTCCTGTCCACTGACACCGGGCTGTGCGCTGACCGGCGCACTTAGCACCGCACTCGACGCGTTCTTCGATTCGCTCTGCGAAACGTCCATCGCCGAGGTAGTGGCCACGGGCAGTGCCAGTCGGCTTTCGGCGGGGGTTTCCTAGAGGGACGGCGTTACTGGTACTGGATGTACAGCGGTTGGGGAAAGAGCTGCAGTACATCCCGTGGGGACATCAGGGGGTGTCCCTTTTTCGTGTCGTTTCCGTAGAACAGCTTGAAGCCGGTATACTGGACGGGCTCGCTGTACACGTATGACTGGTAGGTGTCCTTCTTGAGGTGTGGCGCTCCCCAGCCATCCATGTTGATGACGACCTGTACCCGCGGGTCCAGCCGGATCCTGTCGGCATTGGTCAGCATGGGGCGCGTGAAGCGGTGCACCACGAGTACTTTGGGTGGGAGGTGGTATTTGTCGACCAGCCTGGCGAGTTCGCGTATCGCATAGTTGATGTCGGCGGCGTCATAGGTACCGATTCGCTTCCCGGGCAACCCTCCTCTCTTCATCGAAAACTCGGGATCCAGGCCGAGATGCACGTCCGGTCGAGAGAGGAACTGCTCCAGTCGTGGCAGTTCCTTTTGGACCGTGCTTTTCCCGACCTGGAGATCGAGGAACATCAGGGCGTCGTTGTTGCGTGCCCAGCCGTAGACCCGCTCCACCAGTGTGTCAGCCATGCGCAGGCGATACATCCCGTCCCTTCCGGCGTCGGCCTGGGCGACGACGGCAATCAGGTGGAGAGCGGGTACGACCGGCAGCGTGTCCGCCCGGGACCATGCCTTCACCTCCTTGCGGAGCCGGCGGAGCATCTCATCCCGCGGGACCTCACCGAGGATCCCCATCCGCTTCGACAGCGGGTTGCCGTAGTACGCCACGATCCGGTTGTATGGGAGGATGGCTCCGGGACGGGGCCGCGGTCCGGCCACAGGCCATTCGGGCTTCGCCGGGCTCCCGTCGGAGGTGCCGGCGGAGTCGGAAGCAGCACCTTTTCGGCCAGTGTCCTGTGACGTCCCCGTCTGTACCGACTCCCGGACGGTCGACGGCAGGGTACCTCCCGGTTCCGTGGAACGGGATTTTCCGGGGAGTACCAGCCAGGCCACGGTCAACGCGGTCAGGACCTTCCAGGCGGCGATGGGGTGCGACATCTGTTCCTTGGGGGCTGGGTAAGTGCCTTCTGCGGGCAGCGTAACTGAATCGGTCGGGGTAAGCAACCTCGGCAGTCGGCGGTGGCAGAAAGGGTACCTCTTCGAACGACGGGCCGCCGCCAGGCAGGTCACGATTGCACTCGTTGCGGGTTTGTGCGTTCTGTCACTCAGGTGATGACCCGCCACTGCTTCAGTTCGTCTCTTTCAGAACACCACCAACCATTCAGAATCGCGTTGAAGATCATCGGGCTCCGGATCACGGCGGTCGTCGCCCTCGCGGCAAGCTGGGCGCGTCCTGGCGCCAGCCAGGATGTGCCTGACCGTGCCGTTGAACTGGCCTCCTTCGACACTGCCTGGGTCAGGGTACGCGACAGCTACTATGATGCGTCGCTCCACGGCCTCGACTGGGATCATCTGCGCGATTCGCTGAGGCCTATCGTCGAGCGGGGAAGCTCGCGCGCCGACACACGTCGTGCGATCACGGCCCTGCTCTCCAGTCTGGGTGAGTCGCACTTCGGTGTGATACCAGGCAGTACAATGGATGATGTCCGGAGCCGTGGTGAAACCGGTGTGGCCGGTGATGCTGCCATGGACGTCCGGTTCCTGGATTCCATTCTCGTGGTGACGCGGGTGGAGCGCGGCACTCCGACCTGGGCCGCGGGAGTACGCCCGGGATGGACGGTCGAGCGTATCGACAGCCTGGATGTGTTATCCGCCTGGCGCGCGACGCAGTCGATTTCAGGATCCGCGGCCCGCCGCTACGCCATCGTGCGACTCACCCTGTCGCTCAATTCGCGCCTGACTGGAGTTGCCGGAGACTCGATTCGCCTGGCAATGAGGGACGGAACTGACGAGCGCCGGAACCTGACGGTGCACCTGAGAGAGACACCCGGTGAGCTGGTCGAGTTCGGTCAGTTGCCGCCCATCCATGTCCGCTTCGACGAGTCCCGAGTTCCGTATCGGGAAAGTTGTATCGGTGTCATTCGCTTCAATGTGTTCCTTACTCCGGTCACGCCACGATTCCAGGACGCCATGTCGTCCTTCAACGACTGCCGTGGTCTGGTGCTCGATCTCCGGGGTAACGTCGGTGGGCTCGGTGCCATGATCGTGGGTCTCAGCAGCTATCTGCTCGCGAAACCAGAGACTCTCGGTACCATGCGCATCCGGGGGGGGACCATGCGCTATGTCTCCTCGCCCGTGAAGGTTACCCGTACCGGAGCACGGACCGCTCCATTCGGTGGTCCGCTCGCCATCCTGGTGGATGAGCTTTCCGCCAGCACCACCGAGATACTTACCGCTGCGCTCCAGAGTCTGGGACGTGCCCGGGTGTTCGGCACCCGGACAGCGGGTCAGGCACTGCCCGCCGTCGTCACGGCCCTGCCCAATGGAGATCGCCTGATGTACGTTGTGGCGGACTTCGTTGGTCCGGACGGCAGGCGGATCGAAGGTGAGGGTGTTGCACCCGATGTACTCATGCCCCGCGATCGTGGTTCACTCCTCGAGGGACATGATGCCCCCCTCGATGCGGCGCTCGCATGGCTGAAATCCGGAGACCGAACCCGTGCCAGCCAGCCCTGACATGGAATGCGAATCCTGGCCCTCTCTCACGCCCACGCCCCCCGGCGTGGGCCAAAGGCGCGAATCCTTCGCGCGACCCCAATCCCGGAGTTTCCCGATGTCCGCCTCATTCCGGCGTCTGCAGTACGCGGCCGCCGTCCTCTTCCTGTTCGCCACGCCGGTACCCACCGTGGACGCGCAGGCGCTCCCGCCGGCGCAGGAGCTGATTGCCCGCTACGTCAAGGAGATCGGCGGTGAAAGCTGGAAGTCTCATACCTCGGCGAAGATGGTCGCCCGGCTGGAAGTTCCGGCTGCCGGCATGAGTGCCAGCATAGAGGCATTCAGCATCTATCCCAAGCAGTATTTCATGACCATGGACATCCCCGGACTTGGGTCCATACAGACCGGCTACAACGGAACCGTGGCGTGGATGAAGGATCCCATGACCGGTCCTCGTTTGCTTCAGGGCGCCGAGGCGGATCAGGTCTCCGAGGAAGCCGAACCGGAAGCAGCCCTGCGCACCAGCTCCCGGATCGTGAGTTCCGAGACCACCGGCAAAGCCAACATGAACGGTGAAGAGTGCTACCAGGTCCGTCATACCTGGAAGTCGGGACGCATTACCACGGATTGCTTCTCGGCTGCCAGTGGCCTGCTGGTGGCAACAACCTCGATGCAGGCGAACCAGATGGGTGACATCGAGGTCACCACTCTCTACAGTGACTACAAGGACTTTGGCGGGTTGAAGAGGGCCTCGGTGACCAAGGCTCAGATGATGGGAGCCGAGGCCACAACAACCATCATCTCCATGGAATGGGACAAAGTGAAACCCGCCGACATCGAACTGCCGGATGACATCAAGGCCCTGCTGAAGAAAGGACAGTAGACAGACCGGGCTCGGTGCTCCGGCACCGAGGATTCAACAAAACAGCCGGCCCAAGGTGGAATCCCGGGGCCGGCTGAGTCTTTCCCGGGATCTCCGGGGCACTCGGACGTTCCCGGCGTCCCCCGCGTGGCTCAGCGTCCAGAACTCGTTGCTGGTTTCTTCTGAGACAGGAAATCCACTGCGAGGTTCGCCAGCGTGCGCATCCCCGGAACCAGCGCGCCCTCATCCGCATAGAAGCGCGGCGAGTGGTTGGGTGCCGCCTTCCCCAGTTGATCGTGTGGCGTGATCCCCAGGAAGAAGAACATTCCCGGAATCTTCTGCTCATAGAAGGCAAAGTCTTCGGCCGTGGTCGTCTGCTGTGCCAGGCTGACGTTGCCATCCCCCAGGACGCGCTTCAGGGTCGGCAGCATCTGCGCCGTAAGAGCCGGGTCGTTGTAGGTGACCGGAGTCATCTTCTGGATCCGCACGTTCGCGGTGGCACCACTGGCGGCGGCAATGGATTCGGCGGTGCGCTTGAGACGCTCGTGCAGCGAAGCACGGACATCCTCGTCGAAGGCTCTGATCGTTCCCGCGAGCTCGACGCTGTCGGGAACGATGTTGGTCCGCACACCGCCCCGGAATATCCCCACCGTAACGACCGCGGGGGTCAGCGTCAGATCCGTCTGACGGCTGGTCAGCGTCTGGATCCCGAGAACGATCTGCGACGCAGCGACGATGGGATCCACGCCGTTCCATGGCAGGGCACCGTGTGTCTGACGTCCCCGCACCGTGATGTAGAAGTTGTCACTGCTCGCCATGGTACCTTCGGGCCGGTACTCCACATGACCGACTTCCAGGGGGAAGACGTGCAGCCCGAAGATGGCGTCCACACTGGGGTTCTCGAAGACACCCTCCTCCAGCATCAGCGGCGCACCTCCCTTCTCTCCCAGCGGTGGACCTTCCTCCGCGGGCTGGAAGATGAACTTCACCGTTCCTGGAAGCTGTGCCTTCAGCCCCGTCAGGATCTCGGCGACACCCATCAGGATGGCCATGTGGTTGTCGTGGCCACAGGCGTGCATGACTCCGACTTCCTGACCGTTGTACTCGGCCTTGACGGTTGACTTGAAAGGGAGATCGACCTCTTCGGTAACGGGCAGCGCATCCATGTCGGCCCGGAGAGCGACCACCGGCCCCGGCTTGCCACCCTTGAGCACCGCGACGACTCCGGTATGGGCCACGCCGGTTCGCACTTCCAGACCCAGCTTCTGCAGGTGTTCCGCAATGATCCTGGAAGTGCGGAACTCCCGGTTGGACAATTCCGGGTGCTGGTGAAAGTCGCGACGCCAGGCCACGACCCTGGCTTCCAGTTCAGCGGCGCGTTGATCGATCAGTGACCTCAGCGACGGGGACTGTGCCGACGCCACGGTAACGGCGGGCGTCAGGAGAGCAATGAGGAGGAGACGCATGGAATGAACCGGCTGGAGTAGCACGCCGGGCCGGCGCGGCCGCGGCGATTCTCAGGTACCTAAGTTACTGCCGGTGTCGGGGCCATCGGGCCGGAGCCGGTTTCTGCGGCCCCCGACTTCGGTCCCTTTCTGGCTCGACGCGGCCGACGGCCGACCATGAGCGCCGGGACCACGAACAAGGCTCCAATGGTACCGGCAATGGTTCCACCAGCGGTGGCCAGCGCAATCGCTCCAAAGATGTCCTGCGTCGACGTTCCGATTGCCAGCGGTACCAGGCTGGCCATGGAAGTCAGCGTCACGAGAACCACCATCCCGGACCGGTCCAGTGCCGACCGAAGTGTTTCCTTGGGGCCGATGGCCAGCCGGGCTCCGGACGAAACCTTCCGCCGCCGGCGGGCCAGCCCGGCGTCCACCAGGAGAATGGACTGGTTGACGGCGAGACCGATCACCAGGATCACACCCACGGCTGCCTCCCTGGTGAAGGCCGCCTTCAGAACCCAGAAGGCCAGAATGACACCTCCCAGAGCTATCGGGAGACTCAGAAAAATGATGGTCGTGGCCCATACGGAGTCGAAGACCAGGGCCACTGCCAGTATGACCAGGATCACGCCGATACCGAACACCAGCCAGAGTCCTTTCTCGCTGTCGTCGGGCGTGTAGAACCCGAAGCCGGCATCCTCGACCTTGTAGCCCGGCGGTGCCAAAATCGATTTCATGAATGCGTCGTGCGTGCGCTGCGCCAGCTTGTTGGGTCCCCGGAACTCGTACGCGATGGTGCGCATGTACTGTTGGTCTTCGCGGTCGATTCTCGACATTATCTCGATCTCGCTGATCCGCGCGACCGTCCCCAGGGGAACTGTGCCACCGCCCGGCGTGGGAAGGACGGACGTGGTGAGCTGATCCAGGGTGCGTTCCTGGGCGCCGCGTTCCTTGAGCGCCACCGGCACTTCCTCCCCGGCAATCTCCAGATTGACCGAACCGCCGGCACCGCGCATCTGCCTCAGGAGTCCGGCCTGAAGGTCACGTGCCGTCAGGCCGAACCGGGCCAGTGCCTGTCGGTCCGGTTCAATGGCCACGCCGAACTGCTTCTCGCGGCCGAACCCACGTGAGGTCGTGATGTCCACATTGCGCACCCGGGGTATGCGCTCCAGACGGTTCTTGATGTCGTCCGCCATCCGCTCCACGCCGGCAAACGAGTAGCCGAGTACGCGAATGCGGAAGCTGGCCATGGACGAGGAGCCATAGCCTGACGAGAAACCGGGACCCTGACCACGCACACTCACGCTGGCGCCGCCGATGAAGACCGCCCGTTGCGTCAGGCGTTCCTCCATTTCCAGAGGAATCGTGGTCAGCTCATCCTCCCGGGTGAAGAGGACCTGCATGACCGCGGCCGTGGTACCGTTGCTCTGCGCCCTCACCCGTTCCACCCCGGGCTGTCCGATGGCCAGGTCTTCGAGGCTGCGCATGGACCGGTCGATGGTCTCCGGGTCGGAACCCTGGGGGAAACCGAGATACGCCGTGACATACGTCCGGGCCCCGAAGTTGAAGCCGCCGAACGCGAAACGGGGCACCTTCCGGATGAAGACCCATGTGAGTCCCGCCAGAGCCAGTACCGTCAGGCTGATGGTGACCCAGCGGAACCGGATCAGGGGCATGAGAATGCGGGCATACAGGCGGCGCATCCGGGGCCAGTTGCTCTCGCGGATACGGTGACCACTGGCCAGCGCCGGAATCATCACCACTGACGCCGGAATGGACCAGGCCAGTCCCATGGTGAAGGCGGCGGCAAAGGGCATGAATGCCGCGCGGGCATTGCCCTGCAGATAGAGGAAGGGGAACAGCACCACCGCGGTGGTCAGCGTGGCGCCAATCACCGCAGGTGTGATGCGGGCCGCCACGTCCGCCCGCGCCGCGCGGGTGTCCGGCACCGTACCCAATCGCTCCGCAACCACCAGCCCGTTCTGCACGAGCACGCCGATTCCCATGGCCAGTCCGGCCAGCGTGAGCATGTTGGCGGGAATCGCGAAGACGTACAGACCCAGCGCGGTGCCAGCAATGGAAACCGCGGCACTGCCCATGACGAGAGCAATGGCGCGCGGGTCGCGCAACATCACCGCGATGACGATGATCACGGCCCCAAACGCGATGGCCCCCCGCAGCAGAAGATTGTTGATCTGGTCGACGAGTTCCCTGCTTTCGTCCGCTGCTATGTCGATGGTCGTGCCCAGCGGAAGAGTGGGACGTACGGCTTCAATCGCGGCTCGAAGTTCACGAGCAGTCCTGATTGCGTCGGCACCGGCCTGCCTCGTGATGTCGATGGTGATGGCCGGCTGTCCGTCGATGCGATTGAAGCGACCCTGGGCGTCTTCTTCGGGACGGATGGTGGCCAGTTCACCCAGCCGGAAGACCCGTCCCGCCCGGCCTTTCACGGGGAGATTGCCCAGTTGCTCCACGGCATCGGGCTGGTCACGGAGTACAACCTGAATCTCCTGTGATCCAGTCTGGTCGGTACCCAGCACTTCCACCAGTCGGGCTTCATCAAGTGCCTGCGCGAGTGCCTCGGGCGGGATACCCAGTTGCCGGAGCAGCAGGCCGTCGAACTGTACGGACACGCTGAATTCGGTGCCTCCGAACGCACCTACACCCGCGACCCCGGGGATCGCGGACAGGCGGGGTCCGAGCATCTCGTCCGCCAGCTTCTGAAGCGCTCCGGCAGTGTACGGACCAGTGAGCGTCAGTGTGAACAGGGTCGGTTCCTGGAGTTCCGTCGGCACGAAATTGGTAACCCGTGGTCGGGTAACGCCGCGCGGGAACTCCGGTGCCAGGACTTCCAGTCGTTCCAGTATGGCCAGGCGGGCGATCTGCACGTCCGTCCGGGGATCCAGTTCGGCGGTGATCGAAGCGTTTCCTTCGGTCGACTTGCTGGAACTCTTCCGGACCCCTCTCACACCCTGGATGGCTGACTCTATGGGAGAGGCCACGTACATCTCCATCAGTTCCGCCGAGGCCCCATTCCATGAGGACGAGATGCTCAGCCGCGGCAGTTCGACGGTCGTGCGCGTGGCCAGTGCCAGCCGCGTGAACGAAACGATGCCGCCCAGCAGGATCACCAGACTGGTGGCCCAGATGACGGCCGGTCGGGATGCGGCCCAGCGGATCATGGGGCGCGGGAAGGGGGAAGCGGGAAGCGGGAAGCGGGGGCACCGGGGGCAGCGGGGGCAGCGGGGGCAGCGGGGGAGGTCGGGGAAGCGCGACGGCTCCGGGACTCGCGCCGGCGTTCCAGCGCTGCATAAGCTGTCGGCAGCAGGAAGAACGTCACCGCCAGGGCAGACACGCTACCGCCAATGACACCCGCCGCCAGGGGCTGATACAGCGATCCGCCGCTCCCCCAGCCGAACATGAGCGGCAGCACGCCGGTGATCGTGGTGATCAGCGTCATGGCAATGGCACGCAGGCGCTGGTGTCCACCCAACAGCACCGACTCCTCGATCGAGTGGCCGGCCTCACGAAAGCGGCGTATCGCGTCCAGCTTCACCACGGCTTCGTTGTCCGCCATGCCAATCATCACCACTATCCCGATCAGCGACACCACGTTGATGCTCTGTTGCGTTACCCACAGGAACAGGATCCCGCCCGCGGCGGCCAGAGGTACGGTGAGCATGACCACCAGCGGAACCGTAAACGAAGCGAACTCGCCCGCCAGAACCAGAAAGACCAGGGCCGCAGCCAGCACGGCGACCAGCATCAGTTCATCCGTCGTTCTCTGCTGTTCGGCGTCGGCGCCGGTGACTGCCCATACCACCCCTGCTGGCAGATCCAGATCATTCATTGCCTCGCGCACGTCGTGTGCCGCGCGTGCCGTTCCGCCACTCTGGATCAGTCCCTCCACTGCAACCACGGGTCGTTGACCCACACGGACCACTTCCACCGGGGCGTCCACTTCCCGCACGCTGATGAGCTGCGATACAGGAATGCCACCCACAACGGCCTGCATCGCTGCGTTCAGGTCCTCGTTTGCCTGCCCGGCGTAGCGGACGGTGATGGGGGTTCGCCGGTCCGTTTCGCGCAGTTCCGATGCCGGTACGCCGCCCAGGCCGCTGGCCAGGGAGCTGGAAACCGCTTCAATGGAGAGCCCGTGCTCGGCTATGCGATCGCGTTCCAGCGTGACTTCCACGACCGGCTGGAAGCCCTCCTGAGCATCGCGTACGTCCGCCAGCGACTCCAAGCCTCTCAACCTGACCCGCGCGGAGTCGGCCCAGACCGCAGCCTCTTCGTAGGTTCGGGCCGAAACTTCCACGCGCACGATTCTGCCCTCGCGACCAATCAGGCTCCCGAACTCGGACTGACCGGCCACGTCCAGCGCCAGCATGCCGTTGGTGGCGAGATCGGGTACGGCACGTCGCAGGGCATCGGCGAATTCCGTGGCGCTTTGCCCAGAAGGGACTGGCAGGATCATCTGGGCCGTGGCCGATGTTCCAGGATCGGCGCCCGCCAGGATCTCCTCGTCGGTGGCGGTGCCGACCCGGGAGTAGATGCCCGCGGACCCGGCCGCCGCGGCGGCGGCCTCCAGGCGGCCTGCCTGACGAGTGGTTTCCTCGATGGCCGTTCCCTCGATGAGATTCAGCGAGGCAACCACGACACGTTCGTCCACCTGCGGCAGGATCTCCCGGGGCAGCTGGAACGCCACCCACGTCGTTCCGATCACCGACACGATCGTTATCCCGAAGACCATCGCCGGGTTTCGAAGAGACCACCTCATCCCCCGGTCATACCACCTTTCGAACCAGTGACCCGCGCGTTTCAGGATGTCCGCGCGGTCGTGGGGTGACGCTGGAACCGTCCGCGCGACAGCGGCTTCCTTCCGACGGCGGCCAATGACCATCACCGGCATGAGCGTCAGGGCCAGGATGAGCGACGCGCCCACCGAGGTCACCACCGAGAGCGACAGATCCCGGAAAAGCGCCGCCGCCAGCCCGCGCACGAACACGATGGGTCCAAAGACCAGAAGCGTCGTCAGCGTCCCGGCGATGAGCGGGCCGGCCACCTCTTCCGTGGCGGTCAACGTCGCCTCACCCAGCGTCAGGCCTTCTTCGTGCTTGCGCTTGGCGGCTTCCGCGACGACGATGGCGTTGTCCACCAGGAGGCCCACGCCCAGAGCGAGACCACCGAGGGAAAGGACGTTCACCGTGACATTCATCCCCTGCAGCAGCACCAGGGCCACCAGTACCGAGAGCGGGACCATCAGGCCGATGGCCAGCGACAGCCGCCAGTCCCGCAGGAAGACCAGGATCACGAGCAGCGAAAGCGCGCCACCCACGACGATTTCCTGACCCAGGTTGGAGAGTGCATCCACCACGAAGTCAGCCTGCTCGGCCACGACCGTGAGCGTGATGTCGGGAAACTCGTTGCGGAGCTGCTGAACGACTCCCTCCAGCTCCCTGGTCACCGAGACAGTGTTGGAGCCGGCATCCTTGTAGACCACGAGACCCACCGCCGGCTTGCCGTCCAGTCGCGTCAGGGTCAACGGGTCCGCCGTGGTGACGACAACCGACGCCAGGTCGCGAAGACGAATACCCCGTTCCGGCGGCCCCACCGGTGTATCGCTGATTTCCGCCGGCACCCGATACTCCGTCAACGCCCGAACCGAATAGCGGAACTGCCCCTTGCGGATCGTGCCCGTGGTTCCCGTGACATTGGCGGATCGTATGGCGGTGGCGATGTCGCCGCTGGTGATTCCCGCGGCACGCATCCGGGCGGGATCCACCTCGATGCGGATCTCGTCTTCGGGCGAACCCACGACCGCCACGCTCGCCACCCCACTGATCTGTTCCAGTCTTCTGGCGTAGACATCCTCGGCGGTGCGGGCCAGCTCCCGCAGATCGCCGCTGACGCTGAGGCTCAGCACCGCTATGGGCCGCTCACCCGGATCGCTGGTGAGGAGGGTGGGGCGTTGAGCAGCCTCAGGCAGGTTTTCTCGCGCATTGTCGAGCTGCTCCCGGACGTTGAGCAGCGTGGTCTGCATGTCGGTGCCCCAGCCGAAGCGGAGCGTGGTCGTGGCCTCGCCGTTCCGGCTCACCGAGCGCAGTTCGACCAGTCCCGGTGTGGCGGCCACCGCCCGCTCGACGGGTTCCGCGATGAAGCGACTCACTTCGGTTGCCGCCGCATCGGGATAGAGCGTGCGGATCGTCAGTACCGGCAGGGTGACGTCGGGGAGCAGCGACACCGGCATCCTACCTAACGATACGGATCCGAGCAGGACTATGCCCAGTGTGGCGCTGACGGTGGAGACCGGGCGTCGAATGGCGGCTGACGTGAGCGACATGGGATGGGTGGACCGTCTGGATCAGTGGACCAATGGCGCGTCACCCCGCGGAGATGTACTCCCGGGTGTCACCTCAGTCTTCCTTCCGGATCGGACTGCCGGTTGCTCCCGTATCCACGTTCACGATCCGGACCGGGGCGTCGTGAGTCAGCGTCAGATGTCCTTCCACGATTACCTGGTCTCCCACTTCCACCGGGATGAGGCCGCTGCCCGAGTCAGGCAGCACTTCGGTATCCGTCCCGTTGGATCTTCCCGCGTTGATGTAGACCCACTGCGCCCTGCCGTCCCGCACCACGAAAACCAGTGGGCGGTTGTCGCGCTGAATGACGGCGCGAGTGGGGACCAGGCGCCGGTTCCGAAGGCGAACGGCCTCCAGACGGACGTCGGTGTACATGCCTGGTCGCAGAACGGTGTTGGACGGGATGCGCACGATCGCCCGGCCCGCCCGGGTCGTGGAATCGACCATGGGAAGAATGGCGGCTATCCGGCCAATGATGGGCTTCTCCCCCACGGCCGCACTGGTGATGATTGCCTGTCCACCCTCCTGAATCATGGGGAGGTCATGTTCCAGCACCTGGGCGTCGACACGCAGTGCGCCCAGGTTGACGACGCGAACGAGATCCTGGCCCTGTCCGGCACGTACCCCGGACGCCACGAACACCTGATCCACCATACCGTCGAACGGACTGGTAACCACGGCCTTCGCTCTATCGTATTTCGCCCGTTCCAGCTGGGCTTCGGCGCTCCCGATCCCGGCGCGCGCCCGGGCGTTCCGGCGTTGCTCCTCCGTGGGTACACGTCCCGTTACGACTGAGTCGGGGTAGTACGTGTCCCGGTACGCCACCTGAGCGCGCTCCAGGCCTGCCGTGGCTTCCTGTACCGCAATGTCCAGGAGCTTCGTCTCGAACTCGATCAGCGGTTGCCCCTTCTTTACCCGATCTCCCGGTCGCACGAGAACCCTGGCGATGGGTGCTGCCACCTCCGACTTCAGGGTGGACACCTCGTCCGAGGCAACCTGGCCAGTCGTGGAAATGGTGAGGACCAGATCACCCTGGCGGGCCGGTACCGTGGCGACGGGGAGCTCCATGGTGGAGGCTGTCGCGACCTCCACGGTGTCGCCGGCGGTTTCGGTGCCTGAACCGTCCGCGGTGTCAGACTTCCCGCAGCCTAGCATGACGGCAGTGATCAGGAATGTGGCCGACGGGAATGCACGGGCGGATCTGCGCATGAGGACCGCAATGAGGGGTTCTGGGTCCGGACGTCCATGCCAAGACGGAGAGAGGCTGGCGCCGCCAGTGGCACTCCGTGTAAAGGCACCACTTCGAGCCTGAAATTGCAAGGGATGAGATGATCTGAACCCAATGGTGCTGCCGGCTCCATCAGTGGCGAAGGACGCAGGGCCGGCAGCATGCAATGGTCCGCTGTTCAGTCGGGTGCTCACATCGCGAACCGATACCTCTGCAGATACTGCAGGTCGTCCTCATCCAGCCGGTTTACATACACGGTGCCGTTCCCGAAGCCGATCAGGTTGGATCGCCGGGGCAGTTGAACCTTGAGTACCAGCCTGCCGCTGCGATCGAACACGTCGAAAGCGGGAATCATTCCCGCTGGTCCGGTACGACGCACCCAGAGGTGGCCGTCCTGTGAGAAGCGGAGCGCGTTGTCATTGGCCAGGAACGGGGGCATGTACTCGTCACCCCAGTCCTCCGGATCCTCCACCTTGTTCATGGGCACCATCCTGGCCGATCGACGACCATTGTCGTCGGTGATGGCCATGGCCATGGCGTTGCGCCGGCCCTCGCGCCACTCCTTCTTGTGTCCTTCGCTGACCTTCACCCGGTCGTAACTGATCACGGGACCCAGGGTATGCTGGCCCGATTCGTTGATGTATTCGATCCGGTAGGGATCGACATGGGCGATGGCGACCCGACCGTCCGGCCCGACCGCCAGTTGGTCCGCGCCCCGGAACGGTGCCCCTCCTCCCACGCGAACCGTAACGTTGTTGCGACCACCACCGATCTGGACATTGCTCCTGGGAACGCGGAGCCAGGCTATGGTGTCGCGTTTCCCGGTTTTTCTGTCCCAACGCAACAGGGCCGTTGAGTCCGCCGGTCGGGGCTGATCGTTCACCATCTGGAAGGGCGAGCCCGGTGTGTACATGCGGCCCTCGAGATCGGCCATCTGGGGCATCAGCCCGCCGACCATGATTCCACCTCTCCCCGCGCGTCCCGCAGGCGGCGCGACATCGAGGTCCACGAATCCACCCACGGTGGCATTCGGGTTGATGAGAAGGATGCGGTTGTTCAGGAGATCGACAACGGCACTGGTATCCCCGCCCAGTGCGAAGATCCTGACGGGGAGACCGTACTCGCCGGGTCCTGCTCCTTCGCGCCCCAGCTTCGTAGCGGTACCCTTCGCCATGTCCACCACCTCGACGACCTTGTCCCGGGGATCCACCACGACCACCCGCCCGTCACGCAGTTCCCGCACGCCCGCGAGGGAGGTGAATGGCTCCGGGAACTCGGCGTCGGGTTTGCTCAGGGTCCGAGTGGGCACGTCCTGAGCCATCGACGGCAGCGCCATCATGATGAGGGGCGCGAGGAAGGGTGTGGAGATCCAGGCTTTCATGGTTGCAGCTCTCGTGGTGATTGACGCCGTGGTCCGAAATCCGGGAACGTTGTGGTCCGAAGTCCGGGGAGGACCAGGAACAACGGAGGCACATGGGTAAGTCATCCGCCGGCTCTTTGACCATACTCTCCTCGCAAGGGTTGCCCTGACGCTGCCCCCGCCGCCCTCGCTTCCCCACGCTTCCCCACGCTTCCCCCACGCTTCCCGCTGCCCCCGCGCTTCCCGCTTCCCGCTTCCCGCTGCCCCCGCTTCCCCCACGCTTCCCGCTTCCCCCTTCCCGCTTCCCGCTAATTTCCCCGGTTCCTGCATACCCGGAGCATCCCGTTGTCCGCCAGAAACCCCCGAGTGCTGGCATGTGTCCTGCTCGCCGCCATGGCGCCGATCGTCAGCGGTGCCCAGCGACGCACCGTGGATCAATGGAACTCCTGGTACGCCATCAGCGGCGACATCGGACTCAGCGAACGCTGGTCGCTGGTGCTGGATGCCACGATCAGACGGTCCGGACCGGTGGATGAAGCTCAGGCAACGATGGCCCGTGGCGGACTTTCGTATGATCTGGCGGCGAACGCCTCCGTGGCGCTGGGCGTGAGCTGGTCCCGGAACTACCCGTATGGGGCGCTTCCCATCGCCTATACGACGGACGAACGACGGGTCTGGGAGCAGCTTGTCCTGTCACACTCGCTCGGACGCCTCGATGTCTCGCATCGCTACCGGTTGGAGCAGCGCTTCCGGGGTCGTCGAAGCGACCCCGACGTGGACCACATCGACCGTTGGGAGAGAAGTTCCCGCTTTCGCTATCGTATCCGCGGTCGTTATCCCATCGTGGGGAAGGGGAAGGCGCCGGGAGAAGCTTACCTGAGCGCCACGAATGAGGTGTTCATCTCCTGGGGCCGCAATGTGAAGATGAATATCTTCAACCAGAACAGAGCTGCTCTGGCCGTGGGCTATCATCTCAGTCCGAACTGGCGTGCCGAGTTGGGGTTCCTGGAACAACTCGCCTTCAAGTCGAATGGACTGGATGTGGAGCGAAATCATACGCTGACCCTTTCACTCGCCTGGAACCGTCCCTGGGAAAAATGACTCACCTGATCGATCCCGCCCGTGTTGCTGCGGCGCCCGACCTCGAAGCATACATCGAATCGACACAGAAGAACGCGGAGTTGTGGCGGGCAGTGTATCGGACCGCATCGGTGGATCCCGCCGCGGTGGAAAATCTCGACGGGATGTCGGGATCCTGGACCCTTCTCGTACTGAGCGAGGACTGGTGCATGGATACTGTCAGCACCCTGCCTGTGATCGGGCGGCTGGCTGAGCGGGTGGGGATGGATCTGCGTGTCCTGGGCCGGGATGCCAATCCTGACCTCATGGATACCCATTTGGCATCCGGCACCCGGTCCATCCCGGTGGTGATGGTACTCGACGAGTCGTTCGTGGAATGGGCCTGGTGGGGGCCACGTCCAGCGACACTTCAGCGGTGGATGTTGACGGAGGGCAGGTACCAGGCGAAGGAGGACCAGAACCGCCGGAAACGGGCCTGGTACGCCCGGGACCGGGGGCGGAGCACCGTCAGGGAGATCATCGAGACCGTGGCCCGGGCGGCTCGCCGCCGCGCTGAAGCTGCCGCGGCTCCTGACGGACGGCCCGTCGCCGCTTACATTCCCTGAATTCTGGCCCATGTGACGGAGGATTACCGGGTGGCGCCCAACGGACGACGGATCGAAGGGAACTTCAACCAGGGGTGGGGCACTGCCACCCTGATAACCCTGCTGGCGGTGGCATGCTTTGTCATCGCGTTCGCCATCAACCGCCGAACGCACTTCTCGCCTAACGACGTGACGGCGCCTGTGTCGGGGTCGCAGTCGCACGCCGAACCGCACCCCTGAGGCGGCTGGAGCCTCGCATCCGGGAACCGGGATAAGGTATGTCTCCCGGGGACGTCCGGGTGTCTGAGCATCGGCTGGTAACGCCGAGAAGGGCACGGTACTATACCGAAGGCGGTGGTGAAGTGCCGCTCCCCGAGGCGTGGATCGTCCTTCACGGATTCGGACAACTGGCGCGCAACTTCATTTCCGCGTTTGCGCACCTCGCCGCGCCAGGACGTCTGCTGGTGGCTCCCGAGGCCCTGAACCGCTTCTATGTCGATCGGGAGTCGTCAGGCAGCACGGCCGAGGCCAGTGTGGGAGCGACGTGGATGACCCGCGAGGACCGGGACGCGGAAATCGCCGACTACGTGGACCTCCTGGATGCCGTTCACGGCGAAACTGCTGCCGGGGCGGCGCGGCTCACGGTGCTGGGGTTCTCGCAGGGAGTCGCCACCGCCTGTCGCTGGATCGCCAGCGGTAAGGTCCGACCCGATCGCCTGATTGCCTGGGCGGGCCAGCTGCCACCCGACGTGAACACCGCATCTCTCAGTGTGGTGAAGGAGGGCCTGGTTCTCGTGGTTGGTTCACGCGACCAGTTCACGCGCTGGATCGACGAAGGTGACCACGCGAGGCGGCTCGAGTCGGCCGGTATCCCGTATCAGGTGGTCACCTTCGAGGGTGGTCACCGGCTGGACCGCGAAACACTGCAGCGACTCGCCACCGGGAGGTGACGGAACGACCCGGTCGGACAGCTCTCCCCAGGCTCCGACTGCAACGTGCCTCGTGTCCCGATGCCGGCCGCGGCTATCTGTTGCGCCCCCGCCAGCGATCGATCTCGCGCCTGTCCTTCTTTCCTGGTTTCCCTCGATCCCGGAACACCGGCGGACCCATCGCCTTGAGCTGTGCGGCCAATGCCTCGCGCGCCGCCACGCTCTCCGGCGTCTCCACGTAGAGGGTCTGGGCCACACTGGCCGGGCCACGCTGCTCTGACTCGCCCGATACTTCGATCACCTGTTCGAAGGGTGGCTTGCGGATGCGTATCCGGTCACCGACCGCTACATGGCGGGACCGCCGGGCGCGTTCTCCGTTCACCTCCACCCTGCCAGCGTCTATGGACTCCGCTGCCAGCGTCCGCGTCCGGAAAAAGCGCGCTGCCCAGAGCCACTTGTCCAGGCGTACCGTCATGGGGTTCTCATCTGGTGGAAACCACGGGAGTCTACAACTCCCGGGAAAGCACCCTGTGCAGGGTGACTGCGTCGACGTTGGCGCCACTCAGTACCACCGCCACCCTTTGTCCGCCAAGTCTGGATGCCAGCCTCCGCAAGCCTGCCAGGCCGGCCGCACCCGCTGGCTCCACCAGCGAATGAGTCGTGCGGATGAGGAGTCGCATGGCGTCCGCGATTTCCGCATCGGTGACCGTGATGAAATCCTCCAGTCCATCCAGCAGGATCGGGAACGTCGCTTCGTATGACGACCTGGTGGCCAGCCCGTCCGCAAAGGTCTCGGCTCGTTCGTGCGTGACCGGTCGCCCGGCATGCCAGGCGTCGTGCGACGCCGAAGCCCCGGCAGCCTGAACTCCGAAAACGCGCATGGTTGGCCGGAGCGCCCGGATGACGGTGATGGCACCCACGGCCTGCGATCCGCCCCCCACTGCCAGCACCACGGCATCGAGTTTGGGTTCCTGTTCGATGATCTCCAAGGTCAGCGTTCCCGCGCCGGCCAGGACCTGGGCGTCGTTGGTCGAGTGGGCCAGCGTCGCTCCCTCCCGCTTGCGTATCCGATCGGCCACTGCGACCGCTTCATCGTAATCCTGACCTTCTTCGATCACCCGGGCACCCAGCGCCCGCATCCCCGCGTTCTTGTCGGGATTGTTCCCCACCGGCACGCAGATCGTCACCGGGACGCCAAACGCCAGTCCGGCATGGGAAATGCCCAGACCATGGTTTCCCCGGGTGGCAGCCACGACGCCCCGGGCACGGGCGTCGTCAGGCAGCGCCGTCATGAAGGACAGCCCGTTGCGAACCTTGAACGACCCCGTTGGCTGGAAGTTCTCGTGCTTCACCAGGACCTGAACGTCATGGCCAACTGCTTCATTCAGTTCGCGATAAGTACGCAGCGGGGTGGGCGGAAGCAGCGGTGTCAGCCGGATGCGGGCGGCTTTGACGTCATCGATGAGTATCACGTGTGGGAAGGGGGAAGGGGGAAGGGGGAAGCGGAGGACATCCGGACGTCCTCAAAAGGATAGATGACCGGGCGCAATGAGCCAGTGCTGGGAAACCGGGCAATGCGTGCCGGGTGATATGCCGACGGGTGCCTGAAACACCCGGCTCCGTCCGTCGTACAACACTCACACGAAGAAAACTCCAGGGTATCGACCATGTTGTCACTACGCACCGGCATCCTCACGGCCGTACTTGTCCTGCTCCCGTTCTCCGCGGAGGCCCAGCGCCGTTACCGGCATGACCGCGCCGAGCGTCCGGACCGCGGTGCAGTGGGAGTGAGCTTCAACTACGGCCGGCCGGTTGGTGATTTTCTGCGCTACGTCGACCAGGGATATGGTTTCGACGTTTTCGGCCGGGCCAACATCGATCCCCACGGCATTCTCGGCATTCGCCTCGACGGTGGCCTGCTGATCTACGGACACGAAACCGTTCGCGTTCCGCTCTCCTCGACGATCGGCGGGCGCATTCTCGTTGACCTCACCACCTCCAACAATATCGTCTGGGCCGGCATCGGTCCGCAGGTGACACTGCCACTTCCGGTGATTCACCCGTATGGATTCGGCGAGATCGGGTTCTCGTACTTCTTCACGCAGTCCAGCGTGGAGGGCTCCTCCAACAACAACGAGCCTTTCGCGAGTACGACGAACTACTCGGACGCCACCTTCCGCTATGGCTTCGGAGCCGGCTTCCTGATTCCCTTTCAGACGGCATCCACCGAATGGGCGATCGACCTGGGAGCCGTTTATCACGGCAACGGTGAAGTGCGCTATCTCCGTGAGGGTGGCATCGAGGACCTGCCTGGCGGCGGCATCGTGCTCCACACGGTTCAGAGTGATGCCAACCTGCTCACGTACCGGCTGGGATTCTCCATCACCCTGAGGTGACGAGCTGGGCTGGTGATGCCGGTGGGAGTCTCGCCCGACCGTCACCGGCCAGGGCCGGCATCCGCTGAGTCGGGTCGCATCCAGGGAGGATCCGCCTCCAGTACACGGCGGTAAACCGGGCAGTCCTTTCGGTGAGCACCTGGAAGGTATCCGGTGCTCACCAGGAACTCATTCACGATCTGGCCACCGGTGAACACGAATGTACGCCGGAAGACCCGGACCCATTCATCGATGGAAAGCGGGTGCTGTGCGTCCAGCCACGCCGCGAAGGAGCCGTATTCGCGGCGCAGCACCTGGATACGCCTGGCGTTCTCCACCGCCGCATCCACCTTCAGCCGGTTGCGGATGATGCCGGCATCCTGGAGCAGCCGCGATCTTTCGCGGGCACCGAACCGGGCTACCCGGTCAACGTCGAAACCGTGGTACGCACGCCGGAAGGCATCCCGCTTCTTCAGGACCGTCAGCCATGACAACCCTGCCTGGTTGATTTCCAGTATCAACCGTTCGAACAACAGACTGTCGTCCCGGACCGGGAAGCCATATTCGGTGTCATGGTACGGCCCGTGAAATGGAAGTGATGCGCTGTCACAATAGCTGGACATGGCGATGCGATGTGGTATCGATGGCGGTTCCGCGGTCGGCCTTCTCTGGCCAGGAGTTCAGTCGTACTCGTCGCCCCGCCTGTCGCGCTTTCGCTGGCCACGAAGTCGCTTGAGCCTGAGGCGCTCCTCCCTCGATGCGGCCGTGGGGCGGGTCTTGTGACGCTTCTTCGGAACCGTCAGCGCCCCGGCTATCAAGGTCGCCAGCCTCTGCTCCGCCAGCAGCCGGTTCTGTCGCTGACTCCGGGTATCACTGGCCGCCACCCGGACCCACCCCTGACCGTCGAGGCGCGACGCCAGTCGCCGGGCCAACCGTTCCTTCTCGTCAGGCGTCAGCGCCCGTGACAGGGCCGGGTTCCAGCGAACTTCGACGCGGCTGGAAGTCATGTTGACGTGCTGACCCCCTGGTCCACCGGAGCGCGTGGCCCGCACTTCCAGTTCATCCAGGGGGATGGAATGGGTCTGATCAACCTCTATGGCGTCTCTCGGCATCGGTAAATCCGCACGGCCCCACCGGACAGCAAGTCAGCAGATCCCAACCGGGAATGCATCTCAGCCGGCCCTTCCCCGGTTCACCCTGACCCCTGCCACTCTCCGCCCATCCATTGCGATCACCTCGAGTTCGCCTCCCGGGAACACCACCCGGTCACCGATGTGAGGTATTCGACCCAGCCGCGCAAAAACATAACCACCCAGGGTCGTCCAGTCCCCCTCGGGTATCATCACCCGGTGATCCGATCGAACGTCGATGAGCGACAGGTTCCCTGCCAGTTCCAGCACCCCGTTCACTTCGACGGACTCCCTGGCGACCATGTCGTACTCGTCCGCGATATCGCCGATGACCTCCTCGATGAGGTCCTCCATGGTGACGATACCCGCCGTCCCACCGTACTCGTCCAGCACCACGGCCATGTGCGCCCGGGTCTTCCGGAGATCGTCCAGCACCCTGACAGCCGGGCGCGTCGCCGGAACGTAGAGCGGATCGCGCATCAGCGTTCGCAATGAGAACGGCAGTGAGCCATCACGGGTCCAGAGGTCCTTCGCCAGGAAGACACCCACCACGTCGTCCAGGGTGCCCTGGTACACCGGATACCGGGAGTAGCGCTCCTGACGGATCACTTCCCGCACCTCGTCCTCGGTATCATCCACGGACAACGCCGCCACTTCCGTCCGGGGTCGCATCACGTCGTGTACCTTCTTGTCGTGAAAGTCGAACACGCCCGCCAACATTGCTGTATCGCTCTCGTCCAGCGTCCCATGCGCCCGTGCCTGCATCACCAGGCGGCGCAGTTCGTCGGGTGAGTGAGCCTGTTCCGTTTCGTGCATGGGGCGGATTCCAAAGAGCCTGAGAGACGCGTTCGCGGTTCCGTTCAGCAAGGCAATGAACGGAGTCATCAGTCGGGCGAACAGCATCAGGGGAAGCGCCACCCATCCCGTCAGTCGTTCGGGCATCACCAACGCCACCGTCTTTGGCGCCAGTTCCCCGTAAACCACGTGAAGAAAGGTGATAACCATGAATGCCACGGTGATCCCGGCTGCCGTGTGTGCCGCACCGGGTGAGGGAGTGACCCCGAAAACGCGGAGCAAGGCGTCGATCAGACTGGCAACCACCGGTTCCCCGACCCACCCCAGCGCCAGTGACGCAATGGTGATCCCCAGTTGCGTGGCGGAGATGTAGCGGTCGAGGTCAGTCACGACTCGCAGAGCCAGACGGGCCAGACGGTCGCCACCCTCGGCGAGTTCGGCCAGCTTCGAGCGGCGGGAGCCCACTGCCGCAAACTCCGCGGCCACGAAAAAGGCGTTCAGGAGGACCAGCGTCACCAGAGCCAGGATCCTCAGCGTAACTCCTTTCCAGGAAAGCGGATCGGCATCAGTCACGAGGAAACTCCCGCCCCCGCTGATCGTCCAGATACTGGCAGATTGCCATGCCTCCCCCGGAATGCGAGCCCTTGCACCATGCAAGACGAGCGTCGGAAAATACCTTGACCATTTCCACTCCGATGTCGCGGCCCAGGACCCTTCCCGTAAAGGTACTGGACCCGCGCCTGGTTCTGCGCTGGGTATACCTGAGCCGCACCGCCATCGCGCTCGCGATCTTCCTCGCGGTCGGGTTCATTCTGCCCGAAACCGCACCGGATGACCGGCTGGTCGCCACCATGTTGCTGGTCGCGGCGGTGGTCTTCACCGCGATCTCGGCCGCGTGGAGTGAGTTTCCCCGTCGGCCCGTGACCGACACGTTCGTCGGCACACAGATTCTCTTCGATCTGGCACTGGTCACCGGACTGATACACGTGACCGGGGGGGCAACATCCCAGTTTGCGGCGCTCTACATCCTTGTCATAGCCGCTGCTGCCCTGGTCCTGACGGTTTCCGCCGGGTTGCTGGTCGCAGCCCTCGCGTGTGTCTTGTACTTCGCCGAGGTGATCCTGGGACATCAGGCGGAGTTGGGCATCGGTCACTGGTTGCAGCTCAGCGTATTTGCCGGAGTGGCCCTCAGCTCCGGGTACATAGCCTCGCGCCTGAGGGAGGCGCGTGCCGGACACGAGGAACTGGCGGCCGAACTGGCCAAGGTGAGACTGCAGGCAGAAGACATCCTGCGCAATATCCGCAGTGGTATCGTAACCGTTGACGGGTATGGGAAACTGATGTATGCCAACCCGGCTGCGAGCGCTCTCCTGGGCGTGAGCCTGGATGCGAAACGTGGAGAACCAGTGGATGGCATTCTGGATTCCATCTCGCCGGCACTGGCACTGGCGCTTCGCAACGCGGTGACGCTGGGGATGCGGACCATGCGCGCCGAGGGCGTGGCCCACACGGGCACCCGTACCTTTCCCATAGGGCTCAACACAACGGTAACGGCGGCACCGGCGGGCGAAGGGGGCAATGGTCATCGTGACGGTGTGGCCACGGCCACGGCGATCTTTCAGGACATCACGGATCAGAAGCGACTGGACACGCTGCACCGGCGGACGCAGCGTCTGGAGGCGGTGACCGAACTGAGTGCCTCGCTGGCGCATGAGATCAAGAATCCCCTGGCCTCCATCCGCAGCGCTGTGGAGCAGATCGGAAGGTCGCAGCGTGCCACTCCGGATGAACAGACACTGGCGGGCCTGATAGTGCGGGAGTCTGACCGGCTCTCCCGTTTGCTGTCCGAGTTTCTGGACTTTGCGCGCGTGCGGGTGTCCCGGGTGCAGCCGGTGGATATTGCGGGTCTGGCCCGTGGCGCGGCCCTGCTGGCCGAGTCCAACCCTGATTGTCCGGATGGCGTCGGGGTGAAGGTGGCAGTGGAAGACAACGCGGGCGTGGTTGCCGGCGATGAGGATGTGCTGCATCGGGCGCTTTTCAACCTCGTCCTCAACGCGGTACAGGCATCACCTCGCGGTGCTGAAGTAGACGTTGCGGTGGCGGGTGTATCCGAAGCGGATGCTCCGCTGGGCGTGCGCCTGCGTGGTGGTGGAGTGATCATCCGTATCGCTGACCGTGGTCCCGGCATAGCCGCGGAGGTTCGTGAACGGATGTTCGATCCGTTTTTCACCACCAAGCCGGGCGGCAGCGGACTCGGCTTGGCGGTGGTGCATCGGGCGGTGGAATCACACGCCGGCTACGTCTTCGTCGACAGCGAGGAAGGGAACGGCACACGGGTATCCGTGGTGTTGCCGCGGCAGCACGATCAACCTGGGGAGGGAGCGTGACCGAGCGTGGAGCAGCCGGACCCAATGTACTCGTCATCGATGACGAGTCGAGCATCCTCGAGTCCCTGCGGATCCTGCTGCGCAACGAGGGCTTCGTGCCCCATGTGGCACAGGGTGGGCGACAGGGATTGGCGCAGATCGGGGAATTGTCTCCCGACATCGTTCTGACGGATGTGCGCATGCCGGGTGTGACCGGGATCGAAGTTCTGGCGGGGGTTCGCCAGCATGATCCCGCCGTGCCGGTGATTCTCATGACGGCGCAGGCGACGTTGCAGAGCGCCATGCAGGCGGTGAACGAGGGTGCGTTCTATTACATCCAGAAGCCGTTTCGGAATGATGATCTCGTGGCCATCCTCCGGCGTGCCGCCGAACACCGACGTCTCCGGGTGGAGAATCAGTCCCTCAGGCAGGAGATCCGACGGCGGGACGGCGGCACGGCGGCCAGGCCCGTGGGACGGAGCAAGGTATGGCAGGAGGTGCTTCGCCTTGCCGAGACGGTGGCGCCCACGGAATCCACCGTGCTCATCCAGGGCGAGTCAGGGACGGGCAAGGAGGTCATCGCCCGCTACATCCATCAGTTGTCCGGTCGTTCCGACGGTCCCTTTCAGTCGATCAACTGCGGGGCCCTGCCGGAGTCGCTGCTGGAGTCGGAATTGTTCGGTCACGTGAAGGGTTCGTTCACCGGCGCGGTGAAGGACAAGCAGGGGCTCTTCATGTCCGCGGGCGGCGGGACGTTCTTCCTGGACGAGATCGGCGAGACCACGCCGGCGACACAGGTGAAGCTGCTTCGCGTATTGCAGCATCGCGAGGTGATTCCCGTAGGTTCCACCGAGTCACTGCCGATCGACACGCGACTGGTGGCGGCTACCAACCGGGATCTGGAGGAGGAGCTTCGCCGGGGGACGTTCCGGCAGGACTTGTACTACCGGCTGAACGTCATTGCCCTTCATCTGCCACCGCTCCGGGAGCGCCAGGATGACATTCCTCTGCTGGTGGAGGCATTCATGGCGCGACTGGCGGAGGTGCGCGCCGGCGAGTCCAAGACCCTGAGCGATGGAGCCATGGAAGCGATTCAGGGCTACCTCTGGCCCGGGAACGTGCGGGAGCTGGAGAACGCGCTGGAACGCGCGTGGATCATGACACCGGGTGGGCGTATCGAAGCCGGGGCGCTGCCGGAGCGTGTCACCAGCCCGACGCCTGCCCGTCTGGTGGATGAGCGGGCCACCCACAATCCCACCCTCGACATGGTTGAACGGGCCTACATACTCTGGGTCCTTTCCAGTGAGGGAGGCAACAAGACCCGAGCGGCGGAGACGTTAGGCATAGACCCCTCCACGCTCCACCGAAAGCTCTCCCGGTTCGGGGGCGAAGGGTGAGGGCTGCCGTCGGCAACCTGCCCGTCGGAGGTCGTCTGGATCGCTCGCTGCCATTGCTTCTGGCGGTGCTGGCGGCCGTCTGCGTGGTACTTGCCATCGGACCGTTCCCGGCAGGCGTATTTCAGGACGATGGCATTTACCTGGTCCTGGGCAAGTCCCTGGCGACCGGGCAGGGCTACCGGTTCCTCAACTTTCCGGGCTCGCCCAATGCCACCCACTACCCGCCGCTCTATCCGCTGCTGCTGGCGGGTCTGTGGAAGCTGGCACCGTCGTTTCCCGCCAACGTGACGCTGTTCAAGTTCATCAATGCCGTACTCACCGGTCTCGCGGCGGCGGGTGCATATGGCTTTGCCCGCGCCTGCGTTCGACTGGACAGGGTTCCGGCCGCGGCAGCATCGGCAGCGTTCACCGCATGCGCGCCGGTGGTCCTTCTGTCGGTCATGCTGCTTTCGGAACCGATGTTTCTGGCCGCGCTCTTCCCGGTTCTCTGGCTCTCGGAACGTGCCGCGGCCAGCGGCCGGCCGCGTGATGCGGTCCTCGCCGGCCTCGCCGCAGGTGTGCTGGCGCTGATCCGTACGCTGGGAGTTGTGATCCTTCCCGCCACCGTACTCGTGCTCGCCTGGCGGCGGCGCTGGCTGGCGGCGTTGCTGGTCGTTCTGGCGGGTAGTGCGCTGCTGATGCCCTGGCAGTTCTGGGTCGCGGCTCATGCTGCCGAGGTGCCCGAGGTGTTTCAGGGAAAGTACGGTTCGTACGGCGGATGGCTCGCGGACGCCGTCCGGAGTGAAGGTCCGGCCTGGGTGATGAAGCTGGCGGTGTTCAATCTGGCCCAGATCGTGGCACAGGGCTGGGCATCACTCGCTGTGGATACGCTGCCGGAGGCGTGGCGCTGGATCGCCACTGTCATGGTCTCGGCGTTCTTCCTGGGGGGTTGGTTTCGGCTGTTGCTGCGCGCGCCCGTTACCGCGTGGATGGTTGCCGGCTATTTCGGCATCCTGCTGGTCTGGCCCTTCATGCCTGCCCGTTTCACGTGGGCCATATGGCCGGTGGTGGGGATCATATTTGCGCTGGCGGTGGAAGCGGTTGTCCGATGGCGGCCGTCACGAATCCACTGGCGAATCATCCGTTGGGCGGCGCTGGCCGCGGGTATCCTCATGGCCGCCGGCTACGCACGGTACAACTATCTGGGTGCCGCGCGTGGGTGGTGGACCCAGGTGCAGGCCATGGTGGCGGATCGCGCCCGTCCCCTGGCTGAGTGGGTCATTGCCAACACCCCGCCTGACGCAGTGCTCGCCACGGACGACGACGCACTCCTCTATCTGTACACCGGGCGTCATGCAGTACCGAACGGCACGTTCACCCCGCAGGAACACATGAAGTCGCAGACGCCGGAGTTCGCAACCGGGACGCTTCGAACCATCCTGGCTGCCTATCCGGTGGACTACGTCCTGGCATCGTCCGACTACGGTACCTATGCCGCCAGTGGTCTCGTTGATGCCTCCCCGCCCGAACTGCGGATCGTGGGAGCGTTGAAGGTGGGCGCCGTATTTGTACCGGTGCGGGAGGAGGACGTCGGCCGATGAGCGAAGAAACATCCGCCGCCGGTTCGATGCGTGAGCGGCTGGAACGGCTCCTGCCCTTCCTGCTCTTTGCCCTGGTTCTCGTCGTGGCCATGGTGACGATCACACCGTGGCCGGTGGGAGCCTTTCAGGATGATGCCATATACACCGTACTGGCCCGCTCGCTGGCGACGGGTGAGGGATACCGCCTGATCAACCTTCCGGGAGCGCCTCACGCGACGCATTACCCGCCCGGCTATCCCTTCTTCCTGTCGCTGCTCTGGCGTCTGGCGCCGTCTTTCCCCGACAACATCGTGGTCTTCAAGTTCGCCAACGCAGCGTGGCTGGCTCTGGCGGCGGTGGGAACAATGATGTTCGCCCGTCGGCGCCTGAAGTGGAGCGTACCCGTGGCGGGCCTGATGGCAGCGGCCGGGACACTGGCGATCGTGGTTCTCCTGGTCACCGGCGTCGTCCTTTCGGAGCCGATGTTCATGGCGATCCTCTTCCCGACGCTCCTGGTGTCAGAGCGTGCCGTCGACACCGGGCGCACAGGTGATGCAGTTGCAGCCGGGATCGTCTGCGGTGTGCTGACCCTGATTCGTACCATCGGTGCCGTGGTGATTCCCGCGGCGGTGCTGATGCTCGTGTGGCGGCGGCGCTTTCGCGCGGCCCTGGTCCTGTTCGCTGCAGCCGCGTGTTTCGTGATCCCCTGGCAGCTCTGGCAGGGCGCCTGGCAGGGTGAGATTCCCGCGGTCCTGGTTGGCAAGTATGGATCGTATGGTCCCTGGCTGGCGGATGGCTACCGGGAGGGTGGACTGGCCTTTGCCCGTGCTGTGGTCATTACCAACCTCCAGAGTCTGGACAGCTTCCTGAATTACGCCTTCATGCCCGTTGCCGCGGTCTGGCCCCGCGCCATGGCGTTTCTCACGGTGGTTGGTCTGACGCTCCTTGGCCTGTACCAGCTCGTCAGGCAGGCTCCGGTCAGCGCTCTTTTCCTGGCCGCCTATTTCGGGGTCGTTCTGCTCTGGCCATTCGAGCCGAACCGTTTCGTTCTGGCCGTCTGGCCCCTCCTGACGCTCTGTGTCGGACTGGCGGTTCAGTCCCTGATGGGCTGGCGAGCCGGACGGTTGCTGGCACCCGTGCGCTGGTTGGGGTTGATGCTGGCAGCGAGCGTGGTGACGGGTTTCTGTGCTTACAACATCCGCGGATACAGCGGTCGCTGGTGGGCCTCGATTCAACGGGACGTCGGCCAGCGGGCCCGCCCCATCGCCGAGTGGGTGGCTGCCAATACGGAGCCATCCGACGTCCTGATCACCGACGACGATCTCATCGTCTATCTCTACACCGGAAGGCAGGGGATGCCTACTTCCACCTTCCGCGCCAGCGAAAGAGTGAAGCCCCTGGATGACTCCGTTCATGTGAACTCCGTCAAGGCAATGCTGGACCGTTATCATCCCCGGTACTTCATCACCACATCAACCACGGGTAACCGCACCGGTGAAGCACTGGCGAATGCGACGCCACCGCTCCTCCGTCGCCACGCCCGCTTCTCCGACGTGCTCATCTACGAAGCCATTCCCCGATAATGCCCCGCCAGCTCACTCCTCTCAGTTCCGCACTCGTCGAATCGCTCGTACCCCGACTCCGCGGTCGCACACCACTGGCGCCCGAAGATGTGCACCTGTCCGTCCTCATCCCGGTCTACAACGAGGAGCAGACCATACGGGTGATCGTGGAACAGGTGCGCGCGGTGCCGGTTCGTTCGCAGATCATCTGCGTGAACGACCGCTCCACCGATGGCACGCGGGAAATCCTGGACCGCATGCATGAAGCCGGACTCGTCGACATCGTGGTCCACAAGGAAAGGAACGAAGGGAAGGGTGCCGCCATCCGGACGGCGCTGGAGAAAAGCACCGGCAATGTCGTGATCGTGCAGGATGCCGACCTGGAGTACGACCCGGCGGACTGGCCACAGATGCTGGAGCCGATCGTGGAAGGCAAGGCCGACGCGGTCTTCGGCTCGCGCTTCCTGGGCGGCTCGCACCGGGTCCTCTACTACTGGCACAGCGTGGGGAACAACCTGCTGACGACGGTCAGCAACATGTTCACCAACCTGAACCTCACGGACATGGAGACGTGCTACAAGGCGATCCGGGGAGACCTGGCGCGCAGCCTGGTCCTGACCGCGGATCGTTTCGGCTTCGAACCGGAGGTCACGGCGCGCCTGGCACAGGCCAACGCGCGCATCTGGGAAGTTCCGGTGACCTACTCCGGCCGGACCTACGCCGAGGGGAAAAAGATCGGCTGGAAGGACGGTGTGGCGGCATTCTGGCACATAATCCGCTTCAATCTCTTCCGTCCTGTGAGGCGTCGCACCAGCGACGGGTGACGTGCGTGCCGACTCGTTACTCCGGTTCACTGGTTGCCGTCTCACCAGCGTTCCAGCGGTGTGCTGTTCGTTGACGGGCAGGGCAGCCGCGGACGGAGGGAGGTCCGGACACGCTGCGTGGCAGACTGCAAGAATACCCCGCATTTCACTCGGACCAAAGCATGACAAAGTCGTCGGACGCCGGTTCCATGTCGTTGAGACATAACCAGTTACGATTCCTGTCCCCCTCCTGGTCCGTGAGTTGCCCTGGCAGGATTCGGCAGCAAGCCACTCGGGCACAACCACCTCACTCGGGACCCTACGGAGACCACAGCATGCGCACCCAGATTCGCAAGGGCTTCACCCTCATCGAACTCCTGATCGTCGTCGTGATCATCGGCATCCTGGCCGCGATCGCGATTCCGAAGTTTGCCAACACCAAGGAAAAGGCGTACCTGGCGTCGATGAAGTCCGACCTTCGCAACATGGCGACCACCGAGGAAGCGTACTTCGCGGACTACCAGACCTACGTCTCCGGCACCGCGTCCAACTCCGGCGGTTCGACTTCCTCGCTCAACGGCTTCGTCCCGTCGGCCGGTGTGTCGGTTACCGCCACCGCGACCGGTGGTACGGGCTGGAGCGCCACCGCGGGCCACACCGCCACGACCAAGACCTGCGCGATCTTCGTCGGTGTTGCCGCGGTCTCACCGGCAACGGTCGAAGGCGAACCCAAGTGCAACTGACCTCGTAGCGGACTCCCACGAAGCTTCGAGGTGGAACGGGCGGCGACCTGACGGTCGTCGCCCTTCCGCTTTTTCACCACCTGCCGGACCGGACACGCGCTGCCAGGATTCACCTCGCACGGCCACGATGATGCGTCCCGGCTTCCGGCGCATAAGCTCGGCTCATGCGCGCCGGATTCACGTTGCCCGAAGTGCTGGTTGCCATCCTGGTCCTGACGACGGGGATTCTGGGCCTCGCGGCCAGTGGCACCTTCCTCGTCAGGCAGACACGCGAAGCCCGGACACTGGTGGATGCCGCCATTCTTGCGGGTAGTGTCCTCGATTCACTGCGCTCCATACCCTGTTCCGCCGTTGGCAACGGCGCTGCGGTCCACGGCCCGGTGTCCCTGCGTTGGGTGACGTCGTCCCGCGGACCAGCAATCGGAGTAGTCACCACGATTGCCATCGCCGGTCGCCGGATCCCCTGGCAGCTCACCATCGACACCCTGCTGCCATGCGATCGCCCGGCGTGATCACCGACAGGCGAGGTGTCTCCCTCGTGGAGCTGCTCCTGGCCTTGACCCTCTTCGCCATCGCTGGAGGCGCGATTCTCCGGACCCTGGATCGCCAGGTCCGTCTACACAGCTCCCTGATGGCGATCCTGGAAGCCCGGGGTCAGCACGCCGCCACCCACGAGATGGTGGCCGCAACCCTCCGTGGGCTCGACCCATCCCTGGGAGACATCCTCGCTGTTTCCGATTCCGCTCTCGTGGCGCGGATTGGAATTGGAGCCGGGGTTGCGTGTGCCGTGTCACCCGGCAGCATTGCGCTCGCCCCCGACACCATCGCCGGTGGCCAGCGGATGGCGCACTTCTCCACGAGCCCCCAGGCCGGAGACTCTCTCTGGATCATGGACGAAGGTCCCACCGACGCGACGATCGACGACGCGTGGCGAGTCCTTCCGGTGACCAGCGTCGCCCGGGCGGCGAGTGCCTGTCCGGGAAGCCCACTGCTGAACCCCGTGGATGCCGCCCGTCCCGCCTGGCGCCTGGACGTTCCGGCCCCGGTACCATCGTCGGTACTCACCGGAGCACCCGTCCGCCTGACGAGGCCAGCCAGGCTAGCCCTCTATCGGAGCGGTTCCGACTCGTGGCTCGGTTTCGCCGACTGGAATGGTGTCCGGCGCGCCTGGAACGTCATCCAGCCCATCAGCGGGCCATTCCTGCCTTACGACCGCTTGAGACCGCAGGGCAGCGGCGTGGCTCTTGCCACTCGTGACAGCACCGGGAGTCCATCCTGGTCACCGGCGGCCGGACTCACCGCCATCCAGTTGATCACCCGGACGGTGACCCGCACGGCCGTGCGCGCCGACGGCATGCCCCGCGGCCGCAAGCCGGATTCACTTCGCTCTCTCATCAACCTCAGGAACTCCCGATGAGAATGCTCGCGCGGTCAGTTCGCGATCATTGCCCGGAGTCCACCCGATGTCGTCGCGGGATGGCCCTTCCCCTCACGGTGTTCGTACTCGCGGTGGTCAGCCTGTTCATGGTCGGCTCCGCCTTTCTCACCCTGCAGGAGAGTCGGGTCGCACTGGGAACCCTGGCGGAACGTCTGGCTCTGGAGGCCGCCGAGTATGGTGCCGTCGCGGTGCTGAGAGACTGGAATCCGGCGTGGAGTACCGCGGTCCCCGTGGGAAAGACACTCGGCCCCTTCCAGCATCCACTGTCCAGCGACGCCAGTGCCGAGGTGCGCGCCACCCGGACGGGAGTCACCACATGGTGGGTGGTGAGTGAAGGGACAGCGGGTGGCACGCTGGCGCGTCGTGCTGCCCGACGTACGGTGAACGCGGCCCTGCGCCTGGATGTCGTTCCGGACTCCGCCAGTCCCATTGCCGGGGTTCCGGACTCGGTGCGGGCGGGCCGCCTTTCCCAGGCACGCCCGGTTCGGGTGCGAGGCAGATGGTGGGCCGGTTTCGACTGACCGCGGGAGCCGTGACGCTCCGTGGCATGAAGTGTCACCCCGGGTTGGTGACGGGTCTCACGTGGGCGGGAAAGCGCAAGACGCGACGCATTCTGCTGTTACCCCCTCTCCGGGGCGGTCGTGTAATGGGCAGCAATGACCGACCGATGACGGCCGGTTTTCACCGGTCCTGCCGGAGAACGCCATCGTCATCCCTGAACTTGCTGACCCTGCCGCACGAGCCGAGCGGATTCGCACCGCGACGTTCAGCGGACCAACAATCACCGGGATCGTCAGGCGCTCCCGGCCGGACCCTCGCTTCAGGACGTACTCGTTATGGCGCTCTTCGGTCGCAGGAAGTCGACGATCGGCCTCGACGTCGGATCAGGGCTGATCAAGGTCGCGGTCATCGACCACAGTCGCGGTGAGCCCGAGCTGGCCCGCGTGATCATCACTCCTCTGCTGGCCGACGCGATCGTCGAGGGAGAGGTGATGGATCCCGGCATCGTCACCGAAGCAATCCGTACCGCCCTGGGAGAATGCGCTCTGAAGGGCAAGGACATCGTGACCGCGGTAGGCGGTCGCGATGTCATCATCAAGAAGATCCAGATAGAGCGTGTCAAGGAACAGCAGGCGCGCGAGCTGATGCGCTGGGAGGCCGAGCAGCACGTTCCCTTCGACATGGAATCGGTGGAGCTGGACTTCCAGATCCTCGATCCCGAAGGCAGTGGCATGGACATGAGCGTCCTCCTCGTGGCGGCCAAGCGCGAGCTGATCGAGTCCAAGATGCAGTTGCTGTCGGAGGCGGGAGTGGAGACGTCCGTGGTCGATGTGGACGCTTTTGCGCTCCACAACGCCTTCGAGGTGAACCATCCCGACGCCATGGACGGAGTGGTGGGGCTGATCAACATCGGCCACGAGGTCACCAACATCAACATTCTGGACGATGGGATCCCCATCCTGACCCGTGACATCACCGTGGGAACCCGCCGGTTCCGCGAAGATCTGCAGCGTGATCGTGGTCTGGGAGCCGAGGAGGCCGGGAAACTCCTGCAGGGATATGACCGCTCTCCGCACCTGGATGCGGTAATCGAGGGCAGGGGCGAGGAGATCGCGGTTGGTGTGGAACGCGCAGCCGCCTTCCTGGCTTCGTCTTCGCGCTCCGGATCCCAGATGCGCGCCGTCTACCTGAGCGGGGGCGGGGCCCGGGTACCGGGTCTGGCCGAAGCGCTGGGTCGTCGCCTGCGACTGCCGGTAGAACTGGCCAATCCGCTGGCCAACATCCGGGTGCGCGAAGGTGCCCTGGACGGTCTGGTGACCGATGAAGTTGCACCGCTCCTGATGCTCCCCATTGGTCTTGCGCTCCGCAAGGCCGCCTGAGACTCCCGACAAGTCTTGCGATGATCGAAATCAATCTGCAGCCGGGTGCGTCCCGGAAAGCAAAGGGCAGGATGGCTGGCCTCCCGTTCGCTGGCATGCTGGAGGGGGTCCGGTCGAACTTCCGTGATCCCTGGATGATCAGCACGGTCGTGAGCGTGGTGGCCGCCGTGGCCGCTGTCGGCTTCATGTACACGTCGCAGTCATCCAGGGGCACCGAACTCGGCGTCCGCGAGGAGCAGGCCGAGGCAGACTCTGCGCGTTATGCCGTCGTGCTGCAGCAGAGGGTAAAGGCGGAGGCACAACGCGACTCCGTACAGGCGCAGCTCACGGTCATTCGAGCCATCGATGCGGACCGCTTCGTCTGGCCCCATGTCATGGATGAGGTGAGCCGGGCACTCCCGCCCTACACGTGGCTCAAGTCTCTGTCCGCTGTAACCCCGCCGCCGGGTACGACCGCCGTGGCTGACAGCACCGCACCGAAGGAGCCGGAACCGGTGCGCTTCAGCCTCACGGGAAACACGGTGGACATCCAGGCATTGACCCGGTTCATGAAGCTTCTCGAAGCCAGTCCCTTCATCCAGCACGTCACGCTGGCGCGATCGGAGATGGCCATGGTGGACGGCAAGGAGGTCACCGAGTTCCAGCTGGACGCCCAGTACGAGCGCCCTGATCCTGCCGCGATCACCACCGTTCCCGTCTCACTCTCGGTGAGGTAACACCATGGCTCTCCTGCCACAGGAACCACGCAAGCAGTACATGCTCCTCGCCATGATCGCCGCTGTCGCCAGCGCGGGGCTCTACTGGAACTTTGTATTCGAACCCAGGCGGGTCGAGTTGAATGACCTGGTTGCCCGGCTCGACACCATCGAGGCCCGAAATGCAGCCGCCCGGGCCCGTGTCGCACGGGGTACGGTTTCCGATCTCCAGGCCGAGGCCGATCAGGCCGGGCGGGATCTGGAGGCCATCCGGAAGCTGGTGCCGACGGGGAATGAGCTGCCTGCCCTGATCGAGCAGGTCTCCACCGCGGCGCGTCGCGCAGGTCTGGATATCTCCGGCATCGAACCGCAGCCGATCGTGACGGGCGACACCTTCGATACCTACCGGTACCAGTTGACCGTTACCGGTGGTTATCACGCGCTGGCCGAATTCCTGGCCAACGTTGGCTCCCTGACCCGCATCGTCGCGCCGGTAAACCTGGCACTGTCGTTGTCGGCCAACCAGAACTCGAACGCAGTCCGGATGGCGCCTCCAGGAACGGCGGCGATCCAGTCGAAGTTCGAGATCCAGACGTATGTGATTCGCAGCGCCCCGCAGGCGCAGGGAGGGAAATCATGAGGACGGCAACTTTCCTCGCAGCGCTCTGTGCACTGTCCGCAGGGACGGTGAGCGCCCAGTCCATGAACATCACGAAACCAAAGGAAGCGGCCCGGAAGGCCGTGGCGGCCACCAATGCGCACACCGTCGCCATGACCACGGTGCCAGGGGACTCACTGAACAAGGCGGGCAGGAACTCGGACACGGAGACCCGGTCCACCCAGTCCGCTGGTGGCGCCACCCTGGTGAGTGAGTCCAGCGCTCCGGTGTTCGAGCGCGAGAGCTTCAGCTACGAACGCGCCGGTCGGCGGGATCCCTTCGTGTCGCTGATGACGACGGGTGACCTTCGTCCCCTGATAACCGACCTCAAGGTGACGTCGATCGCGTATTCGACGCGCGGAGGTTCGGTGGCGATCCTGCGTGACCTCACCACCAAGGAGCAGTACCGCGTACGCGTCGGCGACTCGCTGGGTCGCATGCGCGTTTCCCGCATCAATGCGCGGGCAATCACGTTCACCATCGACGAATTCGGGTTCAGCCGACAGGAAACGCTGGCCCTGAAGGATCCTGACAAGGAGAGCTCGAAATGAGGCGAATCGGTACGCTGGCTGCGCTGACGTTCGGCGCCCTGACCCTGGGTGCCGGGACCGCGCGCGCGGCGCGCGGGGGTGGACTCGATGGGCGTGCCGTTGCGGACCCTCCGGTGAGCAGCGTTACCGCGCTCAGCGTTGTACCGGGTGAGGGACACGCGGACGTTGTCGTCTCGCTCACGGGCGCGGTGAATGTGTCGGATTTCACCGCTGACTCGCCGGATCGGATCATTGTCGACCTGGCCGGAGCCCGCATCACGGATCTGGAGAAGCCCTACGACCGAAAGACCCGTGGAGGCATCCGCAACATCCGCTACTCACAGTTCAGTTCAACCGTCGTCCGGATCGTCCTCGATCTGGATTCGCGCATTCCCTACGCGGTCACCCAGAAGGACGGTGAAGTCCGCATCTCGGTCGCCGGCGGTGAGACCTTCGTGGCCTGGACTTCACACGATGCCTCGACAGTGGTGGCGCAGGGTGAAGTCGCCGAGACGATCATAGAGCCGACCGCCAGAGTGGCCACGGGTGACGTGATTCTCGCGTCCGCACCCGCCCGGTCCCCGACCGCCTCGATCGAGGACTACATACCGGTAACGCCTGCGGCGGTGCCCACACCAGAGCCGCAGCCGCTGTTTTCCCAGCAGTCGCAGCAGCCGCGATTCTCCATCACGTGGCAGGACGCGGATATCCAGGAGGTTCTGGCGTCATTCGCGGAGATCTCCGGTCGCACCATAATCCGCGGCAAGGCCGTCAGCGGAACCATCACCGCCGAGATCAAGGATCAGCCCTGGGACATCGCTCTCAAGGCGATCCTGGACGCACACGGTCTCGCGGCCACCGAAGAAACCTCGGGAATCATCGTGGTCGATTCCTACGAGAACATCCTGATGCGGCAGGCCAGCGAACCGCTGACCACTCAACTGGTTCCCATCAACTACGTCTCCGCGGCCAGCCTCGTCGAGACCGTGAAGGGTCTCCTTTCGAAGGATTGCGCCGCGGCAGCACCCCAGGGAGGGCAGAATTCCGGACAGCCGACCTGCGTAACGCGCGGCACGGTCACGTCGGACAGCGGTACCAACTCGCTGCTCATTCAGGAAGTGGCTTCGCGCCTGCCCAACCTGCTGGAATATGTGGGTCAGCTCGACGTCCGTACGCCGCAGGTCTTCCTGAAGGCCAAGATCATTTCCGTGAGCCGGACGCAGATCGAACAACTCGGTCTCAGCTACGATCTCGGAAGTTCGGCTGCCTACTTCAACAAGCTCATTCCGCGCAATCGGCCCGGTACCGAAACGGCCGACGATCGCGATGGGCGCATCACGCTGGGTGGTGAGGTCCTGGCGGGAATGGGTAATGCCTCCCGCAAGTATTCCAACAGTTCCGCTCTCAATCTCCTGTTCTCCACCGCGCTCGGGAAGTACAGCCTGACCGCATTCCTGGATGCTCTCCGGGAACAGCAGCTCTCCGATATCCAGGCGGAACCGTCCATCGTGACGCTGGACAATCGCGAGGCCAAGATGCTGGTAGGTGAGGAGACTCCGGTGCGAGTCATCGATGCCGGCGCAGCCTCGCAGGTGGCGGTACCGGCCCGTGCCAACGTGCAGTTCAAGGAGACCGGTATCATCCTGACGGTGACGCCGCATATCACCAACAACCGCCAGGTGCGCATGGCGATAGCCGCCGAGCAGTCGGAACTGAACATCATCGGTGGCGACCTCGGATTCACGATTCCGAAGCGCAATGCCACGACTCAACTGCTCGTCAACGATGGTGAGACAGCGGTGATCGGAGGCCTGACCCAGACACAGGTCACCAAGTTCAAATCGGGCATCCCGCTGCTCTCCGATCTGCCCATCATCGGCCGCATGTTCTCCCAGTCCGATACCCGCGAAGAGAAGCGTGATCTGCTGATCCTGATCACGCCCCACATCATTGACGCCGGCGAAGCGATCCGTCCGCCCGACGGCGAATCCCGGTAACCATCCACGGAGTCCAGACGATGAGGCAGACTCGGCATCGCGCGGCCTCTGTGGCCCTCGGCACGCTCGCCATCCTCGGGGTGGCGGCGTGCGGGGCGACGGATGTCGCTTCGTCCGGGCAGGACCGCGTCCTTCCCAGCGTTTCCATCAGCATTGAATCGAAGTTCGGCACCGATGGCTTCGATACCGTCTCCGTGCGCGCGCCGCTCACGGTTCGCGTTCAGGCTACCGACAACGCCGCCATTTACAGCACGATCACCAAGGTCTATGCCGATACGCTGTTGATCCAGACGGACAGTCTGGTACACAACGGCAGCACGTCCATCGACAAGACCATCGATATCTCCCTGGCCGGTGTACGCTCCGGTCAGCAGATTGCCGTTCTGACCACCGTTTCCGACGGTGCCGGCAATGGTGCCAACGCCCAGGCGCTGGCCACTGCCTTCGATCCCAATGTTCCCAAGCTCGGGTTCCTGGAGCCGGGTGCCACGGTGATCACCGGTGGTACATATGCCTTCCAGCTCGTGTCCACCGACACGACCGGCCTGTCCAAGATAGGGTTCCGCGCCACCGGTTCGGGGCTCAATCGCGCCGACAGCACGATGTTGCTGGAGCCACTGCCCCAGAGCGACACCGCCATGTTCCTGATCGCCATCGCGTCGGACGCGCCGGTGGGAGGAACATTCACCGTCGTCCCCTTTGCCGAGAACCGGGATGGTCTCAGGGCGACCGGGAACCCACACGTCGTCAGGATCATTGCACCAGGGCCGGATCTGATCACACCCCTGGTGAATCAGATCGTGGCGCCGCGTCTGGAAACACCAGACTCCATCACGGTCTCTGCCCGGGATGCGGACGGTCTGGTGCGGGTAGTGGGATTCGTGGCCAAGTCGCCGGCTGGTGTGGTCCTTCACCGGCGGGCGGATACTCTGGGCATTCCCGTCCAGCAGATCTCGCGCAAGCTGGCATTCAACGCGCCGATATCGCTGCGCGGGCAAACCATGCTCGTCACGGCCTATGCGATAGATGCCGCCGGACACACGGGCTACGCCGTCCCCACGGGAGCCAGCGTGCCGGTGTCCGCGGACTCGCTGGGCAAGCGTGACCAGGTCGTTTATGCCTATGGCCTCACCTATCCGATGCCAACGGGCAGCCTGGGCGCCGACATTGCCGTAGACACCGCCCGAGCCACCGTTTTCGTCTCGAACATCAACAAGAATCAACTGGAAGCCTGGAACTACAGCACCACGCTCTCTCCGCTTCCTCCAGTGGCGGTTGGCGCCATGCCCTGGGGCATGACCATCGACAACTCAGGGTCACTCCTTCTGGTCGCCAACTCCGGTGGTACCAACATCTCGAAGGTCAACCTCAACCAGCGGCAGGAACAGGGACGCGTCAAGACGAGCAATGAGTACGTCTTCAACGTGCAGTACACCAAGGACGCCAACTCCGGTGGGTTCAAGTACAGCGTGGTGGCCATCATCGACTACTCCGACCGCCCGCAGTACATCGCCCAGTCCGCCAGTGGTGCGCTCTACTACAGCACGCGGCCCACGTACACGGCACCGCAGGGCACCCTGCGCCGCCTCGACAATTTCCTCGATTCCCGGGCCGAGCCACGCCAGATCTGGCAGTACGGGACCTACCTCAAGGGCTACTATGTGATCTTCAATGCGGACGCCGTTGATGTGATCGAGGGCCAGGAAGGCGTGCCCGACATCATCATCATCTGCGAGCACACCCCGGGCGATCAGCCATCCTCGGCGGTCTGCGCCCAGGGAACCACGGTCGAGGGTGTGGTTGCGACGCTCAAGTCGACGCCGGTCAATGGGAATCTCGAGGCCATCAAGGATCTCGATGTAGCCTCCCTGGCCCTGCCGGATACCAATTTCGTCGCTGCCGGTGGTGATCGCCGCCGCGTGGCGTTCGGAGAAGCCAACACCGGTAACCGCGCCGGACGCGTGCTCCAGGTCTACGATCCGACGGGAACGGCGACCGGCAACGAGATCTACTCCGCTCCACTCGAAATCATCGATCTCACCAACAACGCTTCCGATCAGGTGTTCGGGATCGACATCAACAACAACAGCACCAACATCGGAATTCACGGTGTGGAGACGTTCTTCGCCGATTCGTCCAACCGGCTGCAGGGCAAGTTCGCCACCTTCAACACCGGTGCGGGCATCGCCTTCCATCCGATGAACATCGACGAGTTCACCGCGGACACCCTGGCACGCGTTGCCTTCGTGGCCTCCGGGGACTACTCCATCCAGATCGTCGACAGCTACAGCTATCGCCTCCGCGGTCGGATTCCCATTCGAACGAACCTGTACGGACCGCTGCGTGCCGTGGTGCCGACCCAGGCGGAACGGTCGGCCGATCCGGATCTGGTCGTGAAACTCTTCGGCTTGACCCCGGAAGGAATCGTCGTCATAGATGTGCGCAGGGGAGATATCGACAACGCGCGAACGCCCTGAGGGCACCCCGCCCTCACGGCGAAGCGCTGGCTTCGCATTCTGCAGGCGCGAGCCCGACCTCACCGGTCGGGCTCGTGCCGTTTGGAGGATCATGCTGCGCTTCACTACCGCGGGAGAATCTCACGGACCTGGCCTGGTCTCCGTCCTGGAAGGAATGGTTGCCGGACTGCCACTCCTGGGCGAAGACGTCAATGCGGAACTGGCCCGGCGCCAGCAGGGCCATGGGCGCGGACGCCGGATGCAGATCGAGAAGGACGAGATAGAGTTCCTGTCCGGAGTCCGCGCCGGCGCAACGCTGGGATCACCCATCGCGATGCTCATCCGGAACAGGGACTGGAAGAACTGGCAGGATGTGATGGACCCGGCACCGCGGGAGGCCGATCCGTCTCCCCGTCGTCGCGCGGTCACCCGGGTACGGCCGGGCCACGCTGACCTCACGGGACTACTCAAGTACGATCGTGATGATGCCCGCGACATACTGGAACGCGCCTCGGCCCGTGAAACCACCGCACGTGTGGCCGCGGCCGCCATCTGCCGCCGGTTTCTGGCCGAGTTCGGGGTACGTATCGGAAGCCATGTCGTGCATCTGGGTGGTATCGATGCCCGCCCCCCGGAAACCATCCCGGAGGACCTCAACGCCGCAGCGGACCGGTCGCCGGTGCGGATGCTCGATCGTGAGGCAGAAGCAGCCGTGGTCGAGCTCATCGACAGGACCAAGAGGGCCGGCAACACCCTTGGTGGAGTGGCAGAAGTGGTGGCCGACGGGCTGCCGGCTGGTCTGGGGAGTCACGTCTCCTGGGACCGGAAGCTGGACGGTCGATTGGCAGCCGCCCTCATGTCCATCCCCGCGGTGAAGGGTGTGGAGATCGGTCTGGGATTCGAGGCTGCCCGCCGGACCGGGGCCGACGTGCACGATGAGATCGAGGCCGCGCCGGGCCGGCCCCTGACCGGGAATGTCCGTCGCCGTACCAATCGGGCCGGGGGTACCGAAGGCGGCATGACCACCGGTGAGCCACTCGTCGTCCGCGTGGCGATGAAGCCGATCAGTACGCTCATGCGGCCCCTCACCACAGTCGACATTGCCTCGGGAGAGACAGCGTCCGCGACCGCCGAACGGAGTGATGTGACGGCGGTCCCCGCCATGGGGGTAATCGCCGAGGCGATGGTGGCGTTTGTGCTTGCCGATGCGTGGCTGGAGAAGTTCGGGGGAGACGCGCTGGCGGAGACCAGGCGGAACTTCGAGGCTTACGTTCAGCGTATTGCTCAGCGTGTCGGTGGCTGAAAGATGTTGGATGAGATCGGTTCTCTCCCGCTGCGTCGAGGTCCCCACATCGTTCTGGTGGGGTTGCCGGGTGCGGGCAAGAGCACGGTTGGGGTGCTTCTCGCGGAGCGTTTGGGGTGTCCCTTCCTTGATTTCGACAGCGAGATAGAGCAGCGGCGGGGGATGTCCGTGGCGAGGATTTTCGAGACCGAGGGTGAGGATTCATTTCGTCGGCAGGAGCGGGCCCTGACTGACGAAGTGGCAGCGCTTCCCGGAATGGTGCTTGCCCCCGGTGGTGGGTGGATGGCGCGGGAAGGGAACGTGTCGGTACTGAGGCCACCCGCTCGCTTGATCCATCTCTGGGTTCCCGTGGCCTTGGCCTTGGAGCGTCTGGGTGGTGATATTGGCACCCGGCCACTCCTGGCGGAAAGCGAAAACCCGTCGGAGATGCTTGCCAAACTGGCAGTTTCACGTCTGTCGCAATATCGCCAGGCTGACGCCGAAATTGACACGCAAATGCTTACACCGCAATCGGTTGTACGTGATGCAGCACGCCTGGCGATCCAGTGGGGTTGGTGAAAGCGATAACCCCTTGGCCAGCGACAATCATTAGAGTAGCGTAGAATCCTGAGAGTACCCTGGAATCCGGAGTTCGTGCGCCGAACGGGATGGTATTCATCCTGTTGCAGGCGGGTCCCGGCGCGGGTCGTAGGAATGGTAGATGCCGCGTCGAATCGATGGGAAGCGAAGGGTAGGTGAGGGTAAAGTTGAGGCACTTCTGCATGGAGGGTCGGAGATGACGTTTCGGGTCATGGGGCCGCATGAGTGGGGGCGTTTCTCGCCGGAGGCCTGGGGGCACCTGCTCCAGCTCTCCGACAGTGGCGCGCTCAACGGGCCGGAACTCGAGCATGTCATCGAGAGGGCACTCTCCCACTTCGATGGGCGCATCGCGCTGGAGGATCTCCGCCAGCTCATCAATGGTTCAACATATGACGAGTCCGGGACCGGGCTCGACCAGGTAAACGTGCACTGATCATGACAATTCGGAAGAAGACCGGTGGCGACGGGACTCCGACCGTACGGCGGGTTGCCGGTCGGGGGGCCGCGGCGCGCCCGGCAGCAGCGAAGAAGAAAAAGGCCGGAGCAAAGCGCGCTCCGAGGAAGGCGGTCGGCGCCACCACGTCACGTCGAAAGACTGCTGCCGCGGTGGAAGAGACATTGCTGAGCGGGAACGGTGCTGTGGATGGCGGTGGTGCCCTGGTGATAGTCGAATCACCCCACAAGGCCAAGACGATCGGCAAGTATCTTGGGCGTGGCTATCGTGTGAAGGCGACCGTCGGACACGTGCGTGACCTCCCGGCGAAGAAGCTGGGCATAGACATCGAGAATGGCTTCAGTCCCGACTACGTCACCATCGAGGGGAAGGAGAAGGTTCTTGCTGAAATCCGCGAGGCGGCGGGTCAGTCCGATGCCGTCTACATAGCTACCGACCCTGATCGTGAGGGTGAGGCCATCGGCTGGCACGTTGCCGAGCAGTTGAAGCGGAAGACCGGTCGGATGCCGGTGCGCCGGGTTCTCTTCCACGAGATCACGCCCGATGCCGTGCGGGCTGCCCTGGAGCGACCGCGGGATATCGACTCGCGGCTGGTGGATGCGCAGCAGGCCCGTCGCGTGCTGGACCGTCTGGTAGGCTACAAGGCCAGCCCGATCCTCTGGAAGACCGTGAAGAAGGGCCTGTCGGCCGGCCGGGTACAGACCGTTGCGTTGCGTCTGCTGGTGGAGCGCGAGCGGGAGATACGGGCCTTCAAGCCGCAGGAGTACTGGACGATCGCGGCGCAGATGGAGAAGGATGGCCAGCGGTTCCAGGCCCGGCTGCACGCTGTCGATGACCGGAAGGTGGAGATCCACGACGAGGCACAGGCACGTTCCATCGTGTCTGATGTCGAGCGCCTGGCGCGGGACTCCGCGCGTAGGGCCGGCATGCAGGCCCGGCTGGCGCTCCCGCTTACCGAAGTCAAGCGTCGGGAGCGCCGCAAGAACCCCGCTGCGCCGTTCACCACCAGCACACTTCAGCAGGAAGCCGCCAAGAAGCTGGGGTTCGGCAGCAAACGCACCATGCGCATCGCGCAGTCGTTGTATGAGGGAGCGGATCTGGGTGCAGAGGGCGCCGTGGGCCTCATTACGTACATGCGTACGGACAGCACCCGCATCGCGGAAGTGGCTGCGACCGCCGCACGGGATCTGGTGAAGAAGACTTTCGGGAGCGAGTACCTCGCCCGGGAAGCACAGTTGTACGGAGGGAGCCGCAAGACCGCGAACACGCAGGACGCGCACGAGGCCATCCGGCCGACTGATCCCGCACGCACTCCCGAGGCAGTGAAGCGCTATCTGAAGGATGAGCAGTTCAAGCTCTATCAGCTCATCTGGCAGCGGTTCGTGGCTTCTCAGATGGCATCCGCCATCTTCGATACCACCACGCTGGATTTTCTGCTGGGCGGGACGCAGGGTGGCGAGACTTCGATCCACCGGTACCTGTTCCGAGCCACCGGATCCATCGTGAAGTTCCCCGGGTTCCTGGCCCTTTATCGCGAATCACGCGAGGAAGGCGAAGGCAAGGCACTGGAAGACGAGCAGGCATTGCCGGTGGCTGAGAAGGGTGAGCTGATTGCCATGCGCGAGCTCATTCCGTCACAGCACTTCACTGAACCTCCGCCGCGCTTTTCGGAGGCGAGCCTGGTCAAGGAACTGGAAAAACTCGGCATCGGCCGTCCGTCCACGTACGCGCAGATCATCTCGACGCTGCAGGACCGCCACTATGTGAACCTGGAGCAGCGCCGCTTCTTTCCCACTCCGTTGGGTGAGAGCGTGGAGCGCGTGATGGTGAAGCAATTCCCCGACGTCTTCGACGTCGGGTTCACCTCCGGGATGGAGGCCGAACTGGACCGGATCGAAGAGGGAGAGGTGGACTGGCGTCGGGTGCTGAAGGACTTCTGGAAACCGTTCGAATCCTCGCTGAACGATGTGGACATGGAGTCGCTGATTGCGGAAGCGCACGATCTGTCGGCGCTGGCGAAGGAACGGTGCCCGGAGTGTGGTGGCAGGCTGGTGGCGAAGGCCGGGTTTTTCGGTCCCTTCGTGGCCTGCGAGAACCATCCGAAGAACTGCAAGTATACCAGACCCATCCAAGGTGAGCGGAAGCCGGTGGAGCTGACGAAGTACCTCTGTCAGGAATGCGGCGCGCCGATGGTGATCCGTCACGGGCGTGCGGGCGATTTCCTGGGTTGTTCCCGTTTCCCGAAGTGTCGCGGCACCCGATCCCTTCCGACCGGTGTCCTGTGTCCGCGGGATGGTGGTGAACTGGCTCAGCGACGCTCCAAGAAGCGTGGCAAGGCCTTCTTTGGTTGCAGCAACTATCCCGAGTGCGATTTTGTCTGTTGGGACCGACCGGTGGCGGAGAAGTGCCCGGAGTGCGGTTCTCTGGGTGCGGAGGCGAAACGGAACAAGACCCGTGGTGAGTATCGTCGCTGTCTCAAGTGCGGCAATGAGTGGGACGTGGCAGTCGAGGAGGCGGAGGCGCTGGCGGGATAGGAGACGGCCCCAGTTTGCCCGATCCCGGACGCAGGTTCTATCGGGACTTGTCTTCGCAGAGGGAGAGAACCCTGGTCGGCAGCGTTCTGCACTGGTGTACAGGCCGACCCAGGAGGCCCGCCGTTCTCCGACTCAGACGCTCCTCAAATCACACAGACAGCCTGAGGTGTCAAAGCGTCTTCACGGAGTAGTCCCGATGGGCAACCTGAAAAGTGGTCTCTGCATCTCCGGTCGCGCGGTCCTGATTGCCTGCGGAGGCAGCCACCGCCCGACATCGACGGAATCCGGTACCAGAGCAGCACTGACGGAACATCCTGACCGCACACCGGAGCGCACCCTCCTGAGGGCTGAAGTCCGCCGGATGGTCGAGGATCGGATCGACAGACTCCCGGATGCCTATCGAACGGTCTTTGTGCTGCGTGCCCTCGAGGAGATGAGCGTTCCCGATGTCGCCAGGGCCCTCGGCATTCCATCGGCAACGGTTCGAAGTCGCTTTTCCCGGGCGCGCGCGCTCTTGCGTGATGCTCTGGCGCCGGAACTGGAAGGTTCGCTGAGCGAGGCTTTTGCGTTCGACGGCGCACGTTGCGACCGGATCGTCGCCAATGTCCTGACCCGGGCGCGGGCGGAGAATCTCCTTGGGCAAACGAGTAGGACCGGGTAAGAGCAGTCGTCGCGCAGCGAGGAGTCAACGGCAGATGTACGAACACAGTGAAGACCCTGTCCTTGTAGCTGGTGGCGGCCTGGCAGGGAGTGAAGCTGCCTGGCAGCTCGCCAGGCGCGGCTTCCACGTGAAGCTTCATGAGATGCGCCCGGTTCGTTCCACGCCGGCCCACCAGACGGACCGTCTGGCGGAGCTGGTCTGCTCCAACACGTTCAAGAGCACCGAGGTCACCAACGCCCATGGCCTTCTGAAGGCGGAGCTGCGACTGCTGGGGTCACTGGTACTCGGGGCCGCCGACGCTGCAAGGGTTCCTGGAGGGTCGGCCCTCACCGTGGACCGGGGAGTGTTCTCCGGCACGGTGACTGGGCGGATCGAAGCGCACCCTCGGATCGAAGTCTGCCGCGACGAGGTATTGGAGGTGCCGTCGCTGGGCATCATCGCCACCGGCCCACTGACTTCCGGCGCCATGGCTCGGGCCATTGCCAGCCGGACGGGCGAGACTGCTCTGGCGTTCTACGACGCCATCGCACCCATACTCTCCCACGACTCCATCGATCACACGATCGCTTTTCGTGCCTCGCGTTATGGCCGGGAAACCATGGCCGGGGCCGGCGATCAGGGTGCCTACCTCAACTGTCCCATGTCGCGCGCGGAGTATGAATCGTTCATCGACGCGCTGACCGCGGCGGATGAGTATCAGTCCCATGATTTCGAAGACATTCCGTACTTCGAGGGCTGCATGCCGGTCGAGGTCATGGCCCGTCGCGGTCGGGAGACGCTGCGGTTCGGACCACTCAAACCCGTGGGGCTGACTGATCCCGCCACGAATCGCCGGCCCTGGGCCGTGGTGCAGCTTCGTCAGGAGGATCGCTCCGGCGGGATGTGGAACATGGTGGGTTTCCAGACGCGACTGCGCCGGGGTGAGCAGCAGCGTGTCTTCCGGATGATTCCCGGACTCGCCAACGCGGAGTTCCTGCGCTTCGGTCAGATCCATCGCAATGCCTATCTGAATGCGCCGTCCACTCTGACTGCACATCTCTCGCTGACCGACGATCCCATGGTGCTGTTCGCCGGTCAGCTCACGGGCGTCGAAGGGTACACCGAGAGCGTTGCGACGGGACTGCTGGCCGGCATCAACCTGGCCCGTATGCTGGGCGGTGAGGAACCCTCCGTTCCACCTCCCACCACCATGCTGGGCGCCCTGTATCGTTATCTTCGAGAGGCGGATCCGCGTCATTTTCAGCCCATGAACGCCAACTTCGGTCTGCTGGACCCTCTGGGTCAGGAAGTGCGTGACAAGCGACGGAAACGGGAACTCCTGGCGGAGAGGTCACTGGCCGATATGCGGTCCTGGAACGAATCCCTGGGGTCAATGGCGGTGACTTCGTCGTGAGTGACGGGGAGCGCGCTGTCGAAACAAGCCATCCGGACATCCGGGCGTTTCTGACGCACCTGGAGAAGGAACGGGATCTCTCGGCGCACACCTTGCGTGCCTACGGTCGGGACCTCGCGGACCTGGAGCGTTACCTGCGGGAAACGCATGGTGTGGATGGATGGAACTGGGAGGACGTGGACCGGCTGGAGCTGCGTGGTTTTCTGGGATACCTGACCCGACGAGGTCTGTCGAAGCGCAGCGTGTCGCGGGAGCTGTCCGCCGTGCGCACGTTCTTCCGGTTCCTGCACCGGGAAGATCGCGTGGAGTCGAACCCGACACGTGCCGTCGCGAGTCCGAAACTGGAAAAATACCTTCCCGCGTGGCTGGACCTGGGTCAGGTGGAGCGACTGTTTGATCTGGCCGAGTCGCGCGCGATGGAAGGAGACTTTCGTTCCGTGCGCAATCTGGCGATCATCGAGTTGTTCTACTCCACCGGGATGCGCCTGTCGGAGCTGCAGGGAATCAACCGTGGCGACCTGGACCTGATCGCGCAGCAGGTGAAGGTCCGGGGGAAGGGGAAGAAGGAACGCATCATACCCGTGGGTGATCGGGCATCACTGGCACTCCGGAACTACGAGGCGAAGCGCGATGAGCTGGAGAGGCAACTCGGGGCCAGGGTGGATCGCCGGGCCTGGTTTCTGTCGCCAACGGGCCGGCGACTGTCGGTGCGGGCCATCCAGGCCGCCGTCACCGGTCTGTTGAAGAAGATCGATGAAGATTCGGGACTGTCCACGCACTCGCTGCGCCATTCCTTTGCCACGCACCTTCTGAATGCGGGCGCGGACCTCCGGGCGGTTCAGGAACTCCTGGGGCACGCGTCCATTTCCACGACCCAGATATACACCCATACCAGCGTGGCGCACCTGCGGGAGGTGTACCGCAAGGCTCATCCCAGGGCGTAGGTCGGAGTCTCGTCCAGGACCGCGTTTTCGAGGGAGGGGCTGCAACGGCGGTGGTCGTTCTGCCCGGTGGTGCCACCGATCTGGAACTGGGCGTCTTCATGGAGCCGCGATGTCCCGGTCAACGGCCCAGGCATTCGGGGCTTGGCAAGCAAGGCGACGACAGGCCAGCCCTGAGGAAGGCAGACAGGACTGACAGGGTCCCCAGTCCGCCGACTCACGGTCAGCTAACGGCCGGGATACGCCGACTGTCGATCTTGCACCGGTAGCGAATCACACCGGTGCAAGGAGGCGACAATGTACGGCAACAGGGCACTATGCTGCTTCATTCTGGGACTGGCGGGAATGGCAGCGTGCCGAAGCATTGTGGGGGAGCCCGAAGTGAAGAGGATAAGCATCTCTCCGAGTATCGGTACGGTCCTGGTCGGAGGCAGGCTCCAGCTCGAGGCGTTCGTGCTATGGTCCGCTCCACAGGTACAACCCGCGTCAGTGGCATGGAGCTCTCTGGATCCTGACATAGCCAGCGTCTCTGCGTCGGGTGAGGTGATTGGCGTTTCTTCCGGGGACGCGCGCATCAGCGCCACGGTGGGGAGTGCCGTCGATACGGCCTTCATCCGGGTTCCGGGTCCGGTCAGCGTGCTCGAGTCGTCAGCGACGTCACTCACGATCCCACCGGGTTTTGACGCGACAGTCGTGGTGCGCGGTCGCACGACCGATGGATACTTCGTGGATGATCCCGCGGTAACGTGGCATTCTTCCGACTCCAGTGTGGCGACTGTTTCCAGTGCGGGAGTTATCACCGCAGTGGACACCGGCAGTGCGCTCGTCACGGCAAGGTTCCAGTCCGTCGAAAGGGTGATCCCCGTGACCGTGTCGCCGGAGGAAGGTACTCTCGCGGCCTCACTCGACTGGCGCATGGTTCTCCTGTCTCTTGACGGGTCTTCACCACGCCAGATCAGCCCTTCGGATGCGCGCGAAACCGCCTGGTCACCGTCATGGTCCCCGGATGGGAAACGCATGGCTTTCAACTGTGGATATCAGATCTGTACCATGGACGCTGACGGCAATGACCGGAAGCAGGTCACTCATATGGTGAACCCGAGCTACCTGTCGGGTATGACAGACCTGTCCTGGTTTCCGGACGGCAGCAGGATCCTGGCAGAGCGGTGGGACGAAAACAGCGGCTACGGTAGTCTGGTTGCTGTTGACCCCGGGGACAGCCTGCCGGAAGTCCCTGTGGACCTGCCGGACTATGAGGGACATGCGAGGTTTGCACCGTGGGGTACCCTCATTGCCTGGAATTGCAACGATCATGGGCTGAGCGGGGGGTTCAATGGTCTCTGCATCGGAAAGGTGACGCCATCTGACAGCGGACCGGGGATTCAAGTCGAGCTGTTCAGTGGTGTGGAAGAGAGCACGGATCCCTCCTGGAGGGACAGGCCCCGCCTCTCGATGCCGATCTCCGTGCGAACGTCAGAGCTCAGCATCCCGGTTGAAAATGGGTTGGTTGTCAGAGTGAATCTCCCGGATCGGGAACTGCGGGCACCGGTGTCGTCCCCGGATGGTCGGAAGATCGCCTTTCTGGCACGGCGCGGATCACACACTGATCTGATGCTGGTCGATTCTGACGGGCGCAACCTGGTCCGTTGGCGACCACCGCAGGGCAGGGAACTGACGGGATCAGTGTCGTGGCGACCCTGAGTTGAGGAAGAGTCTCCTCACGGTTTCGGCGGCCCCTCCGGGGCCGCCTTTGCGTGGTAGCCTGTCTGCCACTGCTCTCTCCTTCCTGCTATCTTGGCGATCCCCCAAAGACCCCTGATGGATCGACCCTCCCACCGCATCCGTTCCACGACCATCCTGGCCGTCCGCCGTGACGGGAAGGTTGCCTTGGGGGGTGACGGTCAGGTGACCGTAGGAGAGACGGTCATGAAGGCCTCGGCGCACAAGGTCAGGACTCTGGCCGGCGGGAAGCTGCTGGCGGGGTTCGCGGGCAGCGCAGCCGATGGTCTGACGCTGTTCCAGAAGTTCGAGGAAAAGCTGGAGCGCTGGCCGGACAACCTGCCGCGGGCCGCGGTGGAACTTGCCAGGGACTGGCGTACGGACCGGGTACTTCGCCGCCTGGAGGCTCTGCTGGCGGTGACCGATCGGCAGCACAGTTTCGTCCTGTCGGGTACCGGTGACGTCATAGAGCCGGACGACGGCATTCTGGCCATCGGGTCGGGTGGGCCGTACGCCCTTGCCGCCGCCCGCGCACTGGTGGCGCACACGACGCTGGAGCCGGCTGACATCGTGCGTCGCTCACTGGAGATCGCTGGCGATATCTGTATCTATTCGAACCAGCACATCACCGTTCTGGAACCATCATGAGGTGGGTGCGAAAAGGATGCGCCCGGCCTGGAGGTGTCCGGGGACTCGTGGCGCTCCGATCCGGATCGTTCCGGTCAATGCCCTCCTCGATTCAGACCGAAGGTACAGGCTGACGGATGCCCACCAACCGAACTGAGCAGGCCCTCGCGCGTCTCGCGGATCTCACGCCGCGCCAGATCGTCGCCGAACTCGACCGCTACATCGTGGGGCAGCATGATGCCAAGAAAGCGGTGGCCATAGCGCTCCGGAACCGCTGGCGGCGGCAGCGCGCGCCGGATGGCATCCGGGACGAGATCTCCCCCAACAACATCATCCTCATCGGTCCTACGGGGGTCGGGAAGACCGAGATCGCCCGCCGCTTGTCGCGACTGGCCGGGGCTCCGTTCGTGAAGGTCGAGGCCTCCAAGTTCACGGAGGTGGGGTACGTCGGTCGCGACGTGGAGGGGATGGTCCGCGACCTGGTGGAGAGTGCCATCGACATGATCCGCACCGAGCGTGAAACGGAGGTGGAGGATCTGGCCCAGGAGCGGGTCGAGGAGCGGCTCCTGGACCTCCTGCTGCCCGTGCCTGACGAGTTGAAGTCGGGGTCGGAAAGCGCCGGCCAGGCGCCGGTACGCGGAACGGGAGGTGGAGCTCCCGGCGTTTTCGTGGTGTCACCCACGGGCGATGTGCAGCAGGAGTCCGAGGTCGTGGCCGCGCGGGAGCGATACCAGCGTACGCGCGACAAGCTGCGCCAGCTTCTGCGGGACGGTCAACTGGAACAGCGGGAGGTGGAGATAGAGGTTACCCAGACGGCCAGTCCGGTGCTCGACGTGATGACTCCTCAGGGGGCGCCGGAGGGCATGGAGAACTTCACTGAGATGCTGAAGGACATGCTCCCCCGCCGTACGCGCAAGCGTACCGTGCGTGTCTCCGAGGCGCGTCGCATACTGGTGGAGCAGGAGTTCGACAAGCTGATCGATCACGACGAGGTAACGGGTGACGCACTGGAGCGCGTCGAGCGCCTGGGAATCATCTTTCTGGACGAGATCGACAAGATTGCCGGGGCGCGGAGCGAGGGCAGCGGCCCGGATGTTTCGCGTGAAGGCGTCCAGCGCGATCTCCTTCCCATCGTGGAGGGCTCCAACGTCCAGACCAAGCACGGCATGGTGAAGACGGATCACGTTCTCTTCATCGCGGCCGGCGCTTTCCACGTCTCCAAGCCCAGTGATCTGATCCCCGAACTTCAGGGCCGCTTCCCCATACGTGTGGAACTGAAGCCTCTGACCGAGGAGGACTTCGTCCGTATCATGACCGAGCCGGAGAATGCCCTGACGAAGCAATACGCGGCGCTGGTGGCGGCCGAGGGTGCCACGCTGGAGTTTACGCCCGATGGTGTGGCCGAAGTGGCCCGTGTCGCCGCCATGACCAACCAGCGCATGGAGAACATCGGCGCCCGCCGGCTGCATACGGTGATGACGACGCTGCTGGAGGAGGTCCTGTTCACCCTGCCCGACAAGTCGATCGAGAACGTGAAGGTGGATCGGGGCATGGTACAGGAGCGCCTGCGAGCCATCGTGGAGGACGAAGACCTCCGCCGTTATATCCTGTAGAGGTTCATCCCCCAGGCTTCCCCCGTTTCCGTAGACCGCTTCCCGCTTCCCGCTTCCCGCTTCCCGCCAGTTAGTGCGTCACTTTCTTTCCTTCACCGACTTCAGCGGACCCGAACTCGACCGCCTGCTCGAGCTGGCCGAATCGATGCGGACGCACCGCTACACCGATCGCCCGCTCGACGGGAAGTCGCTGGCCATGATCTTCATGAAGGCGTCGACCCGTACGCGCGTGTCGTTCGAAGTCGGTTGCTATCAGCTTGGCGGACAGGCGCTCTTTCTCACCCCCCGCGACGTGCAGCTGGGACGCGGTGAACCCGTCGCCGACACCGCTCGCGTACTCTCGCGTTATGTGCACGGGATCATGATCCGCACCTTCGCCCACGGCGAAGTCGAGCAGATGGCGTCTTATGCCACGGTACCGGTGATCAATGGCCTCACCGACCTGCTCCATCCCTGTCAGGTGCTCGCCGATCTGCTGACCATACGTCAGCACCTCGGCGGGTATCGCGACAAGGTCATTGCCTGGATCGGTGACGGCAACAACATGGCCAATTCCTGGATCGATGCCGCGGGACAACTGGGATTTTCGCTGCGTCTGGCGTGCCCCAAGGGTTACGATCCCGATCCCGGGATTCTCCGGCGCGCGCAGGCGGGTGCATCCGTGACCCTGTTGCGTGATCCCCGGGAAGCCGCCGCGGGGGCCCATGTCGTGAACACTGATGTGTGGGCCTCGATGGGACAGGAGGAAGAGAAGGCAGAGCGCGCCAGTGCGTTCCGCGCATTCACGGTCGACCAGGCTGTCATGGCGCAGGCGCGGTCCGACGCGATATTTCTACATTGTCTCCCCGCGCATCGTGGGGAGGAGGTCGCGTCCGAGGTCATCGACGGACCCCAGAGTCGCGTCTGGGACGAGGCCGAGAACCGATTGCATGTCCAGAAGGCCATCATGGCCGTGCTGATGGGAGGTGTGGATCTCAAATGATTGCGACTGGTGTTCCGGCCCCCGGTTTCACCGCGGAGACCGATGAAGGTACGACTGTGTCACTCGCGGATTATCGCGGTCACTGGGTCGTTCTGTTCTTCTTCCCCAAGGCCGATACCCCTGGCTGAACGACCGAGGCGTCGGGATTCCGCGACGCGTTCTCTCGGTTCGAGAGACTGGATACAGTCATACTGGGCGTCAGCCCTGATTCCGTTGCTCGTCAGGCAGCATTTCGGGAGAAGTACTCGCTGCCGTTCACGTTGCTGGCGGATGTGGACCACGAAATCTGCGAGGCCTACGGGGTTTGGCAGAAGAAGAAGACCATGGGACGTGAGTACATGGGGGTTGTTCGCTCCACGGCTCTCATCGACCCGAAGGGGAACGTGGCGCACGTTTTCGAGAACGTGAGCCCGGCGGGTCACGCCGCCGAAGTAATCGTGGCCCTGCAGGACCTGCAGGCCGCGTAAGGGAAACGCGGATGGCCGACACGCCTGTGCCGGCCATCTTCGCACCGCCGAATGCCGTCCCGCGGCTGGAATACACTCTGCCGAAACGGCATATTGAAGGTCGTCCCGACAGGCCGTTTCTCCTTTCTCAGAGTCTCATGACAACTGCTGACACCACCCTGAAGCGCACGCCGCTCTACGACCATCACGTTGCCCTGGGCGGGAAGATGGTCCCGTTCGCGGGCTTCGAGATGCCGGTTCAGTACCCGACCGGAATCACGGTTGAGCACAAGGCCGTGCGCGAGCGGGCCGGTTTGTTCGACGTTTCGCACATGGGTGAGTTCGTGGTCAGGGGGGCGCGGGCGGTGGACTTCGTGAACCGGGTTACGACGAACAACGCGGCCTCACTGGCGGTCGGCCAGGTGCAGTACTCGGCGCTGCTCAATGAGCGCGGCACGTTTGTCGACGACTGTCTGGTTTACCGCTTTGCCGACCACGTGATGCTGGTGGTGAATGCGTCCAACGCAGCCAAGGACTGGGCCCACATACAGCCGCTGGCCGCCGGGTTCGACTGTGAACTGTCGGACGTCAGTGACGAGGTGGCGCTGCTGGCGTTGCAGGGTCCGCTGGCGCAGGAAATTCTGGCGCCGCACACGAATGTGGATCTCGACACCATGGAGTACTACCATTTCGCGACGGGGACCGTGGCGGGGGTGTCCGGCGTGACGGTATCGCGCACCGGCTACACCGGTGAGGATGGTTTCGAGCTGTATTTTGATCCCGCTGGTGCGGCCACGATCTGGAACGCGCTCACGGCGGATGACCGCGTGACACCCGCGGGGCTGGGATCCCGTGATTCGCTGCGTCTGGAGATGGGAATGGCTCTCTACGGGAACGACATCGACGATACGGTCACACCGTACGAGGCGAACCTCGGCTGGATCGTGAAACTGAAGAAGGGTGACTTCACGGGACGCGACGTTCTCGTCAGGCAGAAGGAGCAGGGTGTCACGAAGCGCCTGGTGGGATTCACGTCCTCGGAAAAGGTGTTTCCCAGGCACGGTTACCCGGTATTCTGCAATGGGGAGGCGAGCGGGACGGTATGCAGTGGCACGATGAGTCCCAGCCTCGGCATTCCGATCGGAACATGCTACCTGCCGGTGGCGGCGGCGGTCGAGGGTGCCGCACTGGAAATCGACATCCGTGGCAGGCGTGTTGGCGCCAATGTCGTCAGGATGCCCTTCTACAAGAATGCCTCTCACCGCTGAGGCGGCAGGAGAGGAAAGCCGTCAGGGACGGTCGTGAGGGTTGCCATCCTGACGATATCCGATGCGGGTGCCAGGGGTGAGCGTACGGACGCCTCGGGGGACAGCATATTTTCGTGGGCCACCGAAAAGGGTTGTGCGGTAACGGTACGGGCACTCGTGCCTGACGAGAGTTCCAGCATCGTGCCGATTCTGACGGACTGGTGCGACGGAGACCTGGCGGACCTGGTGCTTACCACGGGTGGCACCGGGTTGAGCGCCCGTGACGTCACACCGGAGGCGACCCGGGTGGTGCTGGAGCGCGAGGCGCCGGGCATTGCCGAGCGTCTCCGGATGGTGGCAATGGATCGCTACCCGCGGGCTGCGTTGTCGCGGGGAATCGCGGGCGTGCGGAATCGCACGCTGATAGTCAATCTGCCTGGTTCACCTGGTGGAGTACGGGATGGGCTCGATGCCCTGGAAGCGGTTCTGGATCACGCAATCAGTATCGTGCGGGGAGAGCCCGTGGATCATTGAGAGATTTCGTTCCCGGCCGGATCTTCCGGTCTGATTCGCACACTACGTACCGTTGCAGACGTCTCCCTTGTCAGTACTCATCACACTCACCGATGTAGAGCCGGCCGTCCGCCTGGGGAAGCTGCTGGAGGCGGACGAGCTGACGGTGGAGATGGTGTCGCCGCTGGACGATTTTCGTTCCGCGGTGCGGCGAGCGAAGCCGGATATTGTCGTGATGACCGGAGCGTTGCTGGATCCCCACAACATGCAGTACGTTCGCGAACTGCTGTGGGACGAGGTCGCCGTGGTGGGGTTCGCGGACGTGCGGGATCCCGGAACCGATGAGCGGTTACGGGCAGCCGGCTATGTGGAGGTTTTTTCGAAACCGGTGGTGCTGGAGGAGGTGGTGGAGGTCATCCGGCAGCTTGCCCGGCGGCAGCATCTGTCGCGGGCGACCGGCCTGATTGGTGAGTCGGAGGCCATCCGCGAGGTGCTCGTTCAGGTTGATCACATTGCTCCGGTTTCCAGCACGGTCCTGATCGAGGGTGAGAGTGGGACCGGGAAGGAGCTGGTGGCACGGGCAATCCACGGATTGTCACCACGGCGCAACAAGCCGTTCATAGCGGTGAACGTGGGCGCGCTGCCGGAGACCTTGCTGGAGAGCGAGCTGTTCGGTCACGAGAAGGGCGCGTTCACGGGTGCAGCGGAGCGTCGCCTGGGGCGATTCGAGCTGGCGCACGGAGGGACGCTGTTTCTGGACGAGATAGGGGACATACCGGCATCCACGCAGGTGAAGCTTCTGCGGGTACTGGAGGAGCGGGTGGTGACGCGGGTGGGTGGTACGCAGGAGATACCGGTGGACGTGCGGGTGGTGGCGGCCACGAACGCACCGCTGAGGGATCGGGTGGAGGAGGGGAGGTTTCGATCCGATCTCTTCTACCGGTTGAACGTGTTGCGGATCTATCTGCCGCCCCTTCGTGAACGGCGGCAGGACATTCCACTGCTCGTCAGGCGGTTCGTCAGGCAGTTGTCGAAGGAGCACGATCGTCCGTTTCACGGACTTTCGGCTGCGGCACTTCAGCTGCTGGTGGAGTATTCGTGGCCCGGGAATGTGCGTGAGCTGCGGAATCTGATCGAGAGCATGGTGGTACTGTCCCCGGGGCGGGAGGTGGAGCCCGAGGACATCCCGCCCCAGATCCGTGACAATTCCGGTTTGCGGATGTTGCCGGTGCATGTGGGGCCGGTGTTGCGGGAGCACGAGGGGAGTGGCGGCAGGGAGCTCGAGTTCATCCTTCGGAGTCTGGTGGAGTTGAAGCTTCAGATGGAGGAACTGCGACGGAGGGTGGATGATCTTGGGAACACGGGTGTAGCGATTCCGGGGGAGTGGGTTGGGGAGGTACCCGGTGGTGGGGGGAATCGCGGCTGGCCGGTGTTGGGTGTGGGGACGGGCCTGGATCCCCGGGAGCAGGTACCACCGCCGAACGAGGTAGTGATCCGGGCGGGGATGACGATGGCGGATGTGGAGCGTTCGGCTATCGAGGTGGCTCTGCGGGAGACGCGGGGGAACCGGCGGAAGGCGGCCGAGATGTTGCAGATCGGGGAGCGGACGTTGTATCGGAAGCTTAGAGAGTACCAATTGCCTGTGGACGATCTGGTGCTTGACTAATGTCGGCCGGTTTCCCTACAATTGGCTGGCAGGTAACCCGTTGTAGGGCAATCGCCTGTATGGTGGCACCTGAGAAACGTCTGAAGCTGTTTTTCGTATTGGGCGACACGCCAGGACCCTGAAACCACGGACTCATGACACCACAGGTGCAGCCATCACCAGTGATAGCCGGCAGCGTATTGCCGTTGCGGCGCGCCGAGGAGCTGTTGCAGACCCTTCCCGGTGTGATTGCGGCGCGGATCATAGCCAGCGAAACCGGGGCGGTGGATGAGATCCATGTGCTTACGTCGGCGGAGGTTACGCCCAAGCAGACGGTGCGCAACGTGGAGAGTGCCCTGATTGCGCACCTGGGTATGCGGGTGGATCACCGGAAGATTTCGGTGGCCACGACGATAGAGCAGCGAAAGCCGGCGGAGGCGGTTGGAGTGGGGTTGGAGCCGTCGGTTGGGGTGACTGGGACGGGGTCGGCGGTGGCGTCGGGGCAGGCGGTCCAGGCCGCGGTTGTTCCGGAGGCGGCTGGGTTGGGGCGGGGGCTGTTGTTCGAGGATGTGGAGGTGCGACGGAGCCGGGCGAAGGGAGTGTCGTGCAGAGTGACGCTTCGGAAGGGTGATCAGTCCTACACAGGCGAAGCCGAGGGAATGGAGAACGAGCGGTCTCGCATGGAGTTAGCGGGTCGGGCGGCGTTGCGGGCGATGGTGGAGGCGGAGGAGGCTGCGCGGCAGTTGGAGTTGGCGGGAATGCGGGTGGTGGAGTCGTTTGACCGCGAGTTCGTGTTTGCGGCAGTGACGGCGCAGTTGGCGCGAGAGACAGTGTTGTTGACGGGGACGAGCGAGGTGAAGGAGAGCCCGGAGACGGCGAGCGTGCTGGCGGTGTTGGACGCGACGAACCGGTGGTTGACTCATGCGCGTCGGGTTCCGGTGCGGTGAGGCTGGTTGTGGGACGGAGACTTGATGAGGTGCCTGGCTGACCAGGGACAGAGATTGACCAAAAACTGACATCGCGCCCCCCATTTCCGCTGAGCGAAGGCGAGCGGTAATGGAATAGCAGGTGAGCGGAGCCGACCAGAGGTTGCATACCCGGAAGGGTATGACTGAACTGACGGGAGGTGACGCATATGATTAGTTGGACGCTTGCGTGGTTGTTCGACATGATCAGCTGGTCGTAAGCGGACATTGGGGGGCAGCAACTTCACGTCGCCTGAGGACATAAGCTCACATTGGCCGAGCTGCGCACGTCTTCCCAGTACCTCCCATTCAGGTTGCAGCCCCGTCCGTGGGGACGGCTCCGTGAGCGTGCACGCACGAGCGCGATGAGCGACGATGTTTCACGCCGCGTCAGGCCGTTTGTAGCCGCTACAGTAATCCTCTCTGCCGCTGCGATACTCTGGGTTCAGTCCAATACGCCCGACCTGTCCTCTGGCGCTTACCTGGTTGCATTGATTCTGGTGTTGCTGGGCCTGGGTGCAGAGATGATGTCCTTCAACCAGTCGAAGGACACAGCAGGGTCAGCGGGGTACATCCCTTTTGCTGCAGCGGTACTTGTCGCGCCGGGTTCCAATACCATACTGGCAGTCATTGTGGCGGAGATCGTGGTGCAGGTTTCGCACAAGCGGCAGCTGATCAAAGCAACCTTCAATATTGCCCAGCACGCGCTGGGGCTGGCACTGGGGATCAGTGCGGTACTCCTCCTGACGGACGGAAACTTCCGTGGCCTGCATGCCAACGGCTTCGTTGAAAGCGTGCGTGAGTACCTGCTGCCAACCACCCTGATACTTGGAGTTGTCCAGTTCGTCAATAATCTCTTCATCAGCGCGATAGTCACGCTGAGTGCGCGAAGACGTTTTCTGCCCCAGTGGTTCCTCCAAACACGGCAGGGGACGCTGCACGTGTTCGTGAACGTCGTTGTAACGTTCTACGTTGCATGGTTGAGCGTCAACCTAGGATTGTGGGGTACGGCGGGTATGGCGCTCCCGATACTGCTAGTGCGTCAGCTGCATCGCACCACGGTCGAGCTTACCACCGTTACGGAAGAACTCCTGGAACTGATGGTTGCCGCGATCGAAGCGCGCGACGCGTACACCTCAGGCCATAGTCGCCGGGTTGCCCGGGCATCGGAGATCATAGCGAAGGCACTCGGACTCAGTGCCGCCGAAACAGAACGTGTGTCGGTCGCTGCTCTTCTGCACGATGTCGGCAAAATCGACGAGCGTTTCGGCCCGATCTTGGCCAAGGAGGGTCGCCTCACCACTGAAGAATGGGAGATAATGAAACGACATCCCATCCGCGGTGCTGAGCTGGTCGGCTTGCTCTCAAGTCTACGTGATATCGTCGCTCCCGTACGCCATCATCACGAGAACTGGGACGGAACAGGCTACCCGGATGGCCTTCGCGGTGAAGCGATTCCGCTCGCCTCTCGGATCATCATGTTCGCGGATACTCTTGACGCAATTACTACGGACCGGCCCTACAGGAAGGCGCTTGGTATCGAGGAGGCGCGAGCAGAGTTCGTTCGCTTCAGGGGCAAGCAGTTTGACCCAGCAATTTGCGATATTGTTGTATCCCGAGAAGTGTGGGCTGAACTATATCTGTGCTTCGCAGGCGATGGGAGAAGGGCCAAGCTGGCGGCTTCGTAGCACGGGCGTCAGTTGGTAGCCGTAGGGGTATTTTTTGATGTGCCTGGCGTCCTTCCAAGTTCGACCGCCAGTTGTCGGAGAGACCCTATGTGTGGAAGCGCCTCGCGTCGTTCCGAGCTAAGGTATCCGTCCACAACCGAGGAAGCAGCCGCGCGCTGGCCCGTGACTAGAAGGGTACGCACTAGTACAGAGGTGGGGAAATCTTGGTCGTTCTGTCCCCTGAGGGCGTCATGATAGTGAAGTAGCAGGCGGCAATCCTCCTTCGATGGAACTTGACCAAGCACCATTGACCGTGCGGCTCGAAGCGTTAGGAGGTTTTGCCTGATACGTAGAAGCGGTATCTTGTCGAGAACTGCGATACTCGTAGGGATATCCAAGCCCCCAGGCGAGTGGCCGGACTCGTATGCAAGCATAGTGGCGATTTCAAACGCAATTGTGTGTGAATAGGGATCATCATGCCGTTCGTTGAGTAGTAGAGCACGTTGAAGCCACACGCCAGCTTCGGCAAAGCGCTCGCAGTGGATCGTAAGTGTAGCTAGATCTTCAATGCAGAGGACAGCAGAGCTCCAGAGCTCAAGCGTCTCAAACGCGTTAAGCGACTCCAGCAATATGGGCGTCGCGGCATCCGGTGAGATGAAGCGCCCGATGCCGAAGGCAGCTCTTCGCAGGTACGTTGCGCGGACCACCGGGTGGGGGATCAGTCGAGCAGAGGAAACTAGCGCCGTGAGGCATGGGGGTAGTAGGAGCACATCGCCGAAGGAGCCATGGTATATCGCTTCGGTAAGAAGACGATCCAGTGTCCCACCAAGTGTATCGCCTCGTAGGTCCTTCACCAACTCCCACACGTGATGCGCAAGCTGAACGTCGCACTCATTTTGGGCCGCTAGCATTATTAGAGAAGCTGCGGCAAGCTTGTGCTCTGTAGAGCTCATATAGTCACGAAGACAGCCGAGGGCATTAGCTATACCGGAGGCACCATCCGGTCCCGCGAGAATGCTTGCCTGGAGTTCGTACAGTTCATAACGTGAGTGCTGAGGAGTGGGTCGTCGTGACTCGGTGCGTGCGCGTCGCCACTCGCCAGCGACGTGCAGGAGGTCGAGCCATTTCCGCTGTGACCTCAAGATGGGGATCTTGAGCTGCAGTGCGCGCGAACGAGTGCGGCTATTGTCAGCTGTGCGTTCTACCGCTTCAAGCAGATTCAATGCGTCGGAGTAAAGTCCGATGCGGATAAGAGATCTCGTGAATCGCAATGCAAGCGGTGCGCCCTTCTCGGGCGTCCCCGCCTCGCGCCAGTGACTTAGACATTGCCATATCTCAGCAACGCCTCCAAGGCGCAAGGCATCGTGGCCGAGCACGGCGGCAGCACGACGATTGAGCAGTTGTCGAACGCCAAGCGGAGTACGGCAAAGCACAGACTCCCTGATCGTGTCATGGCGGCACACAGTCCCGGAATGCGAGGACGACAGCATGCCCGCTGTGTGCAACTCTGCCAACGCAGAGAGCACCACGGTGGTGCTACACGATAGGACCCTTTGCAGTCGATCCACATTCGAACTCAGCCCCAGCACCGCTGCCGCCCTCAATACCGTGAGCGCCGTCTTCGACAACCGCCGCAAACGCTCCTCGAGCAGTGCCTGCACCGAAGGCGGAAGATCCCCGGAGGACAAATCCGACCGATGCTTCAGCAACTCCAACAGAAACAGAGGATTGCCACCCGACAAGTGAATTATCCGCTCCCGCGTCACGTCGTCCAGCACCTCCTCATTCTTCTCACAGAACCGGTGTACGAGTCGATCGCAGCTGTCATCCGTCAACGGCTCCAGGAGGTGCACCGTGCTCGCGTCCCTGAGCCGCGCGAATCTCTCCGCATCCCCGGGCTCGGGCCGGCGCATGCTCAATAGCAGCATCAGGGGCCTGTCTGCGTGCGCCCGCATCGCATCCTGCAGAATCAACTGACTCTGCGCATCCATCTGGTGTGCGTCATCCACGTGGATCACCAACGGCGACTCCGAAAGAATCGCGTCCAGCACATCCAGAATCGACCAGCGAACCATCGCGAATCGGGCCTCTGCATCCGGCTCCAGTGACAGCATCGGCTCCCTTACCGTGAGCGGCGCGGATATCCCCCGCAGACACTCCAGGGCCGCGGGCGCGCACCCAATCGCACCGGGTAACTGCAGCATCCCGTCCACCAGTTCGCTCACGACATACAGGGCCTGCGTGCGGCTGCTTGGCTGCGTCCCAATGGTCAGAACCCTTGCCCCCTGCAGTTCGGCAATGCGACTGCACTCCATTGCGAGACGGGTTTTTCCTACGCCCGCCGCGCCCTCCACCACATACGAAACCGCCTTGTTCCCCTTGAGGAGCTGGTATGCCGTCACCACGCGTTCCACATCCGCCTCGCGGCCAATCATCGGAAGCTCGATCTGTGCCTGGCTGCGGCGGATCAGTCGGTCCGAAATCCGCTCTCTGAGCAATGACGCTGGAAGTCGAAGCTCGCGAGGATAGTGCGGCAGCTCGCCGCGATACCGATCGATCATTCCCACTGCCTCGAGCTTGCCGCCAGACAGCGCCACGGACTCGGCGAGCGCGAGTGTCGCCTCCTCGTTCAACGGATCCAGCGCGAGACAGAAGCGGCACAACCGCTCGACGTCCGCATAGCGCCCCCGCGCCCGCATCTCCGTGATGGCCCGCACCAGGCCACGCCTGACCTTCGTGCCGATCTCCTCCCGAAACTCCTCCACCCAGCGGGCAAACGCCCTGGAGAAATGAGGGGAATAGCCGGGGAGCACCGCCACATCCGTCATCCGCAGGTACACGGACGCCGGCGCTCCCTCGGCCACCACGGGTGCAAAATCGGACTCCACCATGTGCGCATCCAAAACCGACGTCTTCGCTCCGCTCCGCACCGGGATTCCGAGCACCCGCAGCCGATACAACGACTGCCGCAGGTTGTGTCGTGCAGACTCGATCGAATTCAGCGGCCAGAAAAGCCTGGCCACTTCATCCCGGGTCACAGGGCGGCCTGCCTGAGTGCAGAAGTAGAGCGCCAGGCCGAACTGCAACTGCGATTCCGGCGTCAGTCGAATGCCGCGGGTGTGGATCTCCGCCTTGCCGAGTAGCTGGCAGCGTACCATCGACAACGTCACTTCGACACGCTCTCCGGATGGGATGCGGTTCGAAATGGAGCCCGAGGGCGTCACCTGAGCGTCAGCCTCGTTCATCGGGCTGAAGTTCCCTCCCGGTCCCGATCCGGCAAGACCCGGCCGACTGATCGGACCGCGCCCGGCGCTGACTCGATGGGTCATTATCTAAGGCCTGTCATGGTTCCGTAGAGGAAGGGCCCAGTCAGCCCAAAGCCCGACCGGTGAATACCACTTTCCCGTGGCCCATCCTGGCCATGCGGTTCCTTCTCTTGGTGCCGTCCCGGTCGGCCTAGCGGCCCTTGAGCACCTCGGCGACCAGAGCGTCGGCGCTGACTCCCTCCGCCTCGGCCTGGAAGTTCAGCACCACCCGGTGGCGCAGGACGGTCATCGCGATCGCGCGCACATCGTCCAGATCCGGTACCGAGCGCCCATCCATGGCTGCCAGCGCCTTGGCGCCGAGCACCAGGTATTGCGACGCACGCGGCCCGGCACCGTAGCTCAGGTACTTGCGGATGTCCGGCGTGGCGTTGGGGTCACCGGGTCGGGTGGAGCGGGCAATCCCTACGGCATAGCTGACCAGTGACGGCGGCGCCGGGATCCGCCTGACGAGATGCTGCAGCGCCAGTACTTCGTCCCCGGACAGCACCGGCTGAATGGCGGTCTCGGTGTCCGTCGTCGTCCAGTTGACGATCCGCTCTTCTTCCTCGATCGACGGATAGTGCACCCGCAGCTCGAACATGAAGCGATCGAGCTGGGCCTCCGGCAACGGGTATGTGGCCTCCTGCTCGATGGGGTTTTGCGTGGCCAGAACGAAGAACGGGGCGGGCAGGGTATATGTCTGTCCGGCAACGGTGACGGTGCGCTCCTGCATGGCCTGGAGCAGGGCTGCCTGGGTCTTTGGTGGGGCCCGGTTGATCTCGTCGGCCAGGACGACGTTCCCGAATATCGGTCCCTTCACGAACTTGAACACGCGCTTGCCGGTGGCGTGATCCTCCTCCAGCAACTCGGTGCCCGTGATGTCACTGGGCATCAGGTCGGGCGTGAACTGGACCCGGGAAAACGTGAGATCCAGTGCCTCAGACACGGTTTGCACCAGCAGTGTCTTCGCCAGTCCGGGCACGCCCACGATCATCACATGTCCGCCTGCGAGAATTGCCGCGACCAGATTCTCCACTACCTCCTGGTGGCCGACGATCTTGCGTCCGATCTGCTGGGTGAGAGCCTTCCGTGCAACGGCCAGTTTCTGGAGGAGTTCCAGATCTCGCTGGTCGTTGAGTGTGCTGGTGGAGATGGCCTGTGCGGTCACGTGTCGGGATCCGGCAAAGTTGGGACGCGGAAGATAACGCTGGGGACGGAACAGGTCAGTCCGAAGAGGGCACGGCCACCTGCGGGGGCGACGCAGGCCATCGCGCACCTGTCGGAGACGGTGTGCAGCGCGGCTGGAGACGCTCCCCGGAGGACCTCTCATCAGAAGCTCCCGCGAACGTACGCTCCTGCCCCGTCCGGTGTTGTGCATCGCCGATGAATCGGGAGCTGCGGCCTCCCGGAATCAGCGAACGCTGAACTCCACCCGCTGTTCCATGGGCTTGTTCTCGCTCAGGAGCGAGGCAGTCGCAACATACTTGCCGGGAGCCAGGTATCCATCGCCACCCTCCCAGGTTGCCTCCCAGGTCAGCGTACCATTGGAATCCAGGATGCGGTTCTGGAGCGACTGGGTGAACATCCGACCGGCGCTCCAGCGCCAGACCTCACGCCCGGAGGAATCACTGACCACGATGTCGTGGGTCTGCCCCGTGGGGAAAAGGAGTTCGAGCGTGCGGGCGGCGTTGTTGGTGATGCGGAAGGCGAAGTTCACCCTTTCCCCCACGGAGACATCCAGGTGGGCCTCGACGGGGGGGCCTTTGACCGCCACCCGTCTTTCCGGTTCGGCGGACCGGGATCTGGGGCCGCAGGCGTAGGCGAAAGCGGCTATGAGGATCAGGATGATGGCAAAGGAGCGCTGCATTTCCCGCGATTGGCCGGGTCGGAAACGGTGTCGGTGCCGTCTGCTGGGGGGCGGGTCCCAGGTTGGCGGCGCCAAATTAGTGATGCGTCGACGCATCGTCAATACCGGATTTTGACCTAACTCAATGACGGAAGCCATGTTTGGACGCCACACCGTTAGGTGTCCGAACGGCGTAATCGGTCGCATTCTCACAAACCTTGTGCGGCCTGCGGTTGCTTGCGAAAAATTTCACAAAGTCCTAGATTCCGCGCCGAAAATGGACCCGGAGCGCACGCCAAAGCCCAGGACAGGCTCCGACCGAACCCCGCTTGCATCATCGCTGTCCAAAGCCGGGGCCACGGCCGGAATTGGGTTCCAGTTTGCGCTCTCGGTGCTGCTGTTCCTGTGGCTGGGTCAATGGATAGACGCAAGGCTGGGAACCGAACCGTGGTTCCTGCTGATCGGAGTCTTCGTGGGCGCCGGAGCCAGCTTCTATTCCTTCTACCGCAAGCTCATGCAGCAGCAACGCCGCGAAGATGAGGAGCGCCGCCGGCAGTGAAGCGGATTGCCGCATTCACGCTGGCAAGCGTGGCGCTCATGGCGGGAGCGGTACTCGTTATGCAGGTGCTGGTGAAGGACGGCGCAGCCCGCCGGGCGGTATGGGTTGCTGCGCTGGTGGCGGTGCTGGTACAGACGGCAGGCTTTGCGGTGGCCCGCTCGCTGGCGCGGGACAACGTCATGGCCGGCTGGGGTCTGGGAGTGCTGCTGCGGTTTGCGGCGGTATTCGTCATGGCCTTCGTGGCTCCGTCGGTGGGTCTGCCGCTGGGCGCGACGCTCACCTCGCTGGTGGTGTTTCTGTTCCTTTCGACTCTGATTGAACCTCTCTTCCTGAAGCAATGAAATCGCTGTTCGCGGTGCTGGCCGTATTCGTTCTTGCTGCCTCCTCCCCGCGTGCGATGACGGCGCAGGAGCACGAGGCGCCTGCCGCAATGCCGGCACCCGTCGCCATGGACGGTGCGACACCGGCAGAGAACGCTGCCGGTGCCCAGCACGAGACGGCGACCCCTGCGGAAGTCGACATAATCACGCCACACATCACGGACAGCTACGAGATGGAGCTCCCGTGGTGGAAGCCGCCCTTCGCCAAGCACGTCTGCCTCGGCCGTCATGTCGGCGAGCACGGATGCGGTCCACTCTGGGACCCCATACACATCGGCGGTCTGGAACTGCAGCTCTCGCCCACCAAGCATGTGGTAATGCTGCTCGCGGCAGCAACGCTCGTGACGATAGTCCTGGTGGGATCCGCACGCTCGCACTCCCGCGCCACCAGCATGATCGGACGCCCCAGAGGATTCGCCAATGGCATCGAAGCGATGGTGCTCTACCTGCGTGACGAAGTCATAGTACCCAATATCGGGCCCCACGGGGAACGCTACGTTCCCTACCTGCTTTCACTCTTCTTCTTCATACTCTTCGCCAACCTCCTGGGCCTCATCCCCTACGGCAGCACCGCCACAGGCAACATCGCCGTCACCGCCGCCCTGGCACTCATAACTCTCGTGGTGACCGAGATTTCCGGCATGCGCTCCCTGGGCGCCGGATACCTCAGCACCATCTTCTACTGGAACACGGAACTGCCGCTCCTCATGCGCATTCCCATGTTCGTCATCATGACTCCAGTGGAAATCATCGCCAAGCTCACCAAACCCTTCGCACTTACCATCCGTCTCTTCGCCAACATGACGGCGGGACACATCGTGCTGCTGGCGTTCATTGGCCTGATCCTCACCTTCAGACTGCCCATAGGCGTGGCGCCGCTCTTCATGGCGGTGGCAATCATGATGCTCGAAATCTTCGTCTCCTTCCTGCAGGCCTTCATCTTCGCGCTGCTGACCGCCGTATTCATCGGCCAGATGCGTGTGGCGCACCACTGACCGGCCAGGGAATGAACACGCTCGCTACTTTGCAGGACCGGGAACGGAGCTGGTCAGCCCCACCGTTCCCGGAGTACCGGATCGGGTGATCCGGGAACCCCGTTGAGGCCCGGGCCTCAGGGACGGGGTGCGGCGGCCTGCCCGGCGTCCGCGGGGTGGAAAACAACGGTTCGACATCAATTCCGGAGAACGAAATGGCTTTCTTTCCCATGCTGCTGGCTGCCGTACAGGAGACCGCCGGCAACAACACGGGTCTCGCACTGATCGGCGCCGGACTCGGCGCCGGACTGGCGACGATGGGCGCGGGGTGGGGCATTGGTCGCATCGGCGGCCAGATGACCGAGGGTATGGCCCGGCAGCCGGAAATCGCCGGACGCATCCAGACTGCTGCGCTGATTCTGGCGGCCCTCATCGAGGGCGTCGCGCTGTTCGCAGCCGTCATCGCGTTCCAGATCACCGGCAAGTTCTAGTTCCCGACGCCGTCGGCAGGCCCCGGGGCCTGTCGATGGCAACCTGACACTTCCCGGGTGGCCGGCGTCGGCAACCCGTTTCCATCTGATACCTACCATGCTCACCCTCTCCGCGAACATCGCCGCCGTAGCCGTGCAGGAAGGCGAAAAGGTCGACCTGCTTTCCCCCAGCGGCGGGTTGATGTTCTGGACCATCATCATCTTCGCGCTCCTGATGGTGGTGCTCTCGCGCTTTGCCTTCAAGCCGATGCTGGCAGCCGTCGAAGCACGCGAGAAGTCGCTTCAGGAAGCAATCGACCATGCCAAACGGGATCGCGACGAAGCCGCTCAGTTGCTCGCCGATCACCGGGCCCAACTGGAGAAGGCACGCGGCGAGGCTCAAAAGCTCATTGCCGACGGTCGTGCCACGGCGGAGAAACTTCGCAATGACCTCCTGGAGCAGACCCGAACGCAACAGCAGGAATTGCTGGAACGCTCCCGTCGGGACATCGAAGCCGCCAAGGTGAACGCCATAGCGGCGCTGCGGCGTGAGGCAGTCGATCTGGCCATCGCCGGAGCCGGCAAGGTCATCGAGCGCAACCTGGACAACGAAGGCAATCGCAAACTGGTGGAGTCGTATCTGGGTTCGGTCTCGCTGGGCGGGACGGCCTAGATGCGCCCGGCCACCATTGCCCGGAACTACGCCGAGGCCCTGCTTGTCCTGGCGGGCAAGGCGGGCGACCTGGAAGGCTGGGGGCGCCTGATCGATGGAGTGGTCACGGCCGTGGAATCCGATGCGCGACTCCGGAACTTCATGGCCGCGCCGCAGATTTCGGCCGCGGAAAAGAACGCCGTTCTGGGCAAGGCATTCTCCAGTCGCCTTCCTCCGAAGATGGTTCGCTTCCTTCAGAAGCTGGTCGACAATCGCCGGCAGATGCTGCTTCCGGTCATTGCAGTGGAGTACGGGAACCTGGTGGATGAGGCCACGGGCCGGATCCATGCGCAGGTGACCGTGTCCCGGGAGACTTCGGCGGCAGACGTTCAGGCCATTGCGTCACAGCTCTCACGCGCGTTTGCCATGACCGTGGTCCCCCACGTGAACGTCGACCCGGGCATCCTCGGTGGCGTGGTCGTCAAGGTCGGCGACCGAGTCATGGATGGGTCGGTTCGCCGAAAGCTGAGGACGCTCAGGTCGCGGGTACTGGCCTCGGGGTGAGTGCCCCGAGGGTGCCGGGGTCGTCAGTACTCCAGTCAGCCCGTTCGGGCCGTTTCTGCGTCAGGAAGTCGGAGCATGGCTGCAGGAGCGGACGCATGCCACCTGATCCCCATTGCCAATGAGCGGACGCATCGAAATCACCACGGTACCGAAGCCCTGGGGCCATGAAACGATCTGGGCCAGGACCGATCGTTACGTAGGGAAGATCCTGCACATCAAGGCGGGACATGCGCTCTCCGTGCAGTATCACGAGGTAAAGGACGAGACGGTCTACCTCCTGAGTGGTGAGCTGAAATACTGGGTTGGGGATGGCAAGGGCCAGAAAGCGCGGGGGAAAGGAGGAAAGGCCGGTCTGAGACCGCTGGCCACCGGGGAGACCCCGGCCGCGGGACGCGATCCCATCCCGCACATGACCGACGTGCACCTCAGAGTCGGCGATGCATACCGGATCACGCCCCACACGATACACTACATGGAGGCAGTGACCGACTGCGACGTGCTCGAGGTCTCGACTCCTGAACTCGACGACGTCGTTCGACTCAAGGATCGTTACGGGAGAGAGGGGACCAACGCGCCATGAAGGTCATCATTCCGCTCGCGGGCAAGGGCACCCGGCTTCGCCCTCACACGCACCTGACCCCCAAGCCGATGCTCCGTGTCGCCGGAAAGCCGGTGATGGCCTACATCCTGGAGGACCTGGAGCGGCTGGGAACGGTGGAGCAGGTGGTTTACATCACCGGACACCTGAAGGAAAAAGTCGAGCAGTACGCCCGGGAATCCTTCCGCCTCCCCGCCGTCTTCGTCGAACAGGAAGTGCAGGACGGCACCGCGGGCGCTGTCCAGCTCGCCAAGCCGTGGGTGGACCAGCCGGTGCTCATCATTTTCGTCGACACGATCTTCGACGCGGACCTCTCCATCATCGATCGGACTGACGCCGACGGCATCATCTGGGTGAAGGAGGTGGAGGACTACCAGCGCTTCGGTGTGGTGGTGACCGATGCTGATGGCAACATGACGAAGATCGTGGAGAAGCCCAGTACACCGATTTCGAAGCGCGCCAATATCGGTCTCTATTACATCCGCAACTGGAGGCTCCTCTACGAAGGCATCGATCACGTACTGCACCAGCCCCGGAACCAGGGGGAGTTCTTCCTGACCGATGCCTTCCAGTACATGATCGACAAGGGTGCCCGTATCAAGGTCGTCGACGTGGAAGGCTGGTACGACGCCGGCAAGATCGAAACGCTGCTGGACACCAATCGGGTGATGCTCGAGAAGGGGAGGGCACGGGTGCCCGAGGGGATCGACCGGTCGCAGATCGTGGATCCGGTCTACATCGAGGATGGCGTTCAGATCGCCAATTCCGTCGTGGGACCCAATGTTTCCCTCGGGTCAGGGTCGATCATCGAGAACGCCACCCTGCGGGACACGATCGTGGGCAACCGTACCCGGATCGTGCGCTCGCATCTCAGCCGCTCGCTGATCGGCAACGATGTGTTCGTGGCCGGAGTGGCGGGCGAGGTCACTCTGGGCGATCACGCGGAGATCCGTCAGGCGGAGGAGTGAGTTGGAGGGGGAGTGTGCGCCCCCGCGCGGGACGGTTCGTCAGGCAGCGACGGCCGCGAGTGTCAGGAGTGCGCGGGCTATTCCGCGGGGTCCCTCCACGTTCTCATACCACTCATCATGGGTGTGGGTATCGCCTCCCACCCCTCCTCCCCCGATGGCAATCGCGGGAATGCCGAGGCTGATGGGGATGTTCGCATCGGTGGACGCGAGCGTGAGCCGTGGTTCGCGTCCGACCTGGCGGGTTGCGGCGACCGCGGCCGACACGATCGACTCGGTCTCGGGAACCTCACCGGCCGGGCGATCGCCGATCAATTCGACGCTGACACCGAGCGGCACCGAATGCGCGAGGCGTGCCGCGTTCTGCGCTTCGGCAGCGGCCCTTGCAGCGAACTGCAGTTCGCGATCCAGCCTCATCAGGACATCGGGGTCGGTGGAGCGGAGATCGATCTCGACCCAGGCATCGGCCGGGATGGCGTTGAGGGCCTCGCCTCCGGCGATTCGCGAGGCGGTCAACGCCGACCGGGGACCGGCGGCGGAGGCCAGTCCGGTGAGCCGCATGACGAAGTCCGCCGCGGCGTGAACCGCGTTAGGCGATCCATACGCTCCCCAGCTGTGTCCGCCCGCGCCGCGGAAGGTCACGTGAAAGCGACGGGCGCCTGACGCGGTATTCACGATCGCTTCGTCTCCCGGGCCATCCAGCGCGATGGCCGCCCAGGCACCCCGGCCGGCGGTGTCGAAGAGGTGCCGTGCGCCCCGCAGGTTGCCTCTCCCTTCCTCGCCGGTGGTGGCCGCCAACAGGACGGGGCGCGAGAGCGACACGTCCCCCGCAGCCAGTGGGCGAGACAGCGCCAGCATCGTCGTGAGTCCCCGGGCGTTGTCGCTGATGCCGGGAGCGCGCAGCTTCGGACCATCGCGCCGGACCACAACCGGCTCGCGCGGCTCGATGGCGGTGTCCAGGTGGGCACAAATCACCACCGGCGGCTCTGTGCTTGACGGACCGGTCCAGCCGACCACGTTGCCTGCGTCATCGATCCGGACATTCCGTACACCGCGGCGGGCGAGTTCGGTGGCCACCCAACGCGCCCGCCTCGATTCCGCACCAGTGGGCGCGGAGATGCCGGCGATGGCGATCTGGTCGTCGATCACCGTGTCGTCGATCTCCCACAGTCTCCGGAGAACCGGAGCGAGGGAACGGGCGATCTGCGGCATCGGCAGCATGGTGGGAATGCTACGCCGGCAACCATCGTCGGGGGAACCGCGCCAGCGAAAGTGAGCGAATCCAGCCGGAAGGCGGATACATTGAGTGGCACTGTCCCACCATTCATGAGACTCCCCGGAACGGTCATCGGACTAGGACTCGTCTCGCTCTTCACGGACTTCTCGAGCGAGATGATCTACCCACTGCTGCCGGTGTTTCTGACTGGTGTGCTGGGCGCAGGCCCCGCTGTCATTGGTGCCATCGAGGGGACGGCAGAAACGGTGGCGGCACTGCTGAAGCTCATGAGCGGATGGTGGTCCGACCGGCTGCCGCAGCGGAAGCCGCTGGTCCTGGCGGGTTACGGGCTCGCGTCGGTGGTGCGGCCACTGGTGGGTCTGGCACAGAGCATACCGCAGGTGGCGGTGATCCGGGTTCTGGATCGGTTCGGGAAGGGCGTCCGCGGTGCACCCCGGGACGCGCTCATTGCGGACGCGGTGGCTGCATCGGACCGGGGCCGGGCATTCGGGTTCCAGCGGGCCATGGATCATGCCGGTGCGTTCGCGGGACCCCTGGCTGCTTTCGTTCTCCTGAGCTGGGCCGGGATGGAGCTCCGAACGGTTTTTCTTCTGGCTGCGCTTCCCGCGGCGCTGGCCATGCTGACGCTGATCCTTGTGGTGCGCGAGCCACCGCGGCAGTCGATCGTCAGGCAGCCTTCCCGGACACTCTCACGGGACGGACTGCCGGCGTCGTTCTGGCGTTACCTGGTGGTTCTCACGGTCTTTGCCCTGGGCAACTCGACGGATGCGCTGCTGATACTCCGGGCGACGGAACTGGGTGTGACACCAGCGCTGATCCCGGTGCTGTGGGCGGTGATCAACGTGGTGAAGTCGCTTTCCAGTACGCCGGGTGGAATCCTGTCGGACCGGTGGGGGCGTCGTCCGCTCATCGTGGCCGGCTGGGCGGTCTACTCCCTGGTCTACCTCGGCTTTGCCACGGCATCAGCTGCATGGCATGCCTGGATGCTGTTTGGCGCCTACGGCCTGTACTTCGGAATGACGGAGGGCGTGGAGAAGGCGATGGTGGCCGATCTGGTTGGGCCTACGGTGCGCGGCGCGGCCTATGGCTGGTACAGCCTTGCCCTTGGGTTCGCTGCCCTGCCGGCTTCGCTCCTGACGGGATTCCTGTGGCAGGCATTCGGAGCCAGAACGGCGTTTCTCACCGGAGCAGCGCTGGCTCTCACGGCGTCACTGGGACTTCTTCTGGTGGCGACGCCGCGGAGTCGGCAGGAGCCGGCTGCCTAACGGTTCTGGATGCGGTATACTCGGACAAGGGGACGGCCGTCCTCTCCTTCAAGAGGAACAGCCACGGCAGTTCTTCCCCAAGCCACCGGTTTCCATGCGGCCGACGGCCACGCGTCCACGGTCACGACGTCGAGCCAGCGACCGCTGATGTCGAAGAGATCGAAGGAGGCGGGTTCACCGGGTTCACTCACGCGTCGGACCCAGGTCCGTCCCGCCGCGTCCACCGCAAACGCTTCGTACGCCGGTTTCGAGTCCGGGATGTATGAAGGATCAAAGCCTGCGCGAATGTTGGCCTCGGGAATATCGGAACCTGGACCCTGCATTACTTCGGCCACCCGCCGCTCAACGATCTGGGTCCTCTCCTCCGCGGAGACCGGTTTGGGTGTCCAGTCGCGACCAAAGAGCGCGAGGGTGTCGAAGCCGGTGGTGGTTCGCTGAAGGAGGTATTCCGATGATGCTCCCGTGAGAAAGCCGCCCTGCGAGTCCACCTCGTGAAACGCGCGGGCCTGCCATGGGACTATGCTGGCGAATCGCACATGGTTTCCGGTGCGCACCAGCCAGGCTCGGTCCGGCAATTCGCGGGCGACGGATACAAAAACTGTGTCGACCTGCTGGCTGTTCAAGGAGAAACGCACGAATGCCTGGACGCCCTTCCAGGTGGAATCGGGAGGGCCGGCCGTCGACCGGACCACCGCGCGTCCGGCTCCGTCGATATCGATGGGAGCGAAGTAACAGCACGCGGTTCGGCGTTCGCTGAGCATTTCGCCGGTTCGCCAGTCGAACGTCGTGGCCCTGCTGTTGACTGCATCCTGAACTACGAGAGTATCGCCCCGCACGGCAATGAATGCATCCCGAAACTCACCCGGTCCTGCGCCATCCCGGCCGATGGCGCGCTGGAAAGCTCCCGAGGAATCAAACACCTTCACTGTGGTGGGCTTGGTATCGGCAACCAGGACGGACCCGTCGTCGGCGATGGCCACGTCCTGCGGATCCATGAGTTCGCCTGGGGCCTGTTCTGCCGGCTGGATATCGAGAACCTGGACCAGGCTCCAGCGACCGGAATCGGCGGGTGCGCTGGAGATGGTGCGCTGGATCCCACCCGGAAGAGTGTCGATACGCGCCGTCGCAGAAGGCGCACCAGATTCGCCACAGGCCGCGCCGGAAAGCGCTAACGCGAGGAGACAGCTTCCTGCCAGGAGGCGACGGTGCCAGTCAGTCCAGGGGATCGGGATCGAAGACGTCTTCCCAGTTGTCCTCGTGTCGCACGGTGTCCCGGGCACAGAGGTAGTACCTGCCGCGCCCGGTTGCCCGGATGGTTCCCCGCGCCAGAAGGCGCTTGAACGAGAGTTCATCTATGGATGAGTGAGCATGGAACCGCTGAGCCCGCGCGGGACTGACGGCCCCGGCATCGGCAAAGGCCTGCATGATCTCCGTTTCCCGCCGATTGGAAACCCCGCCCACGATCCACATGGTGCCGTCCGTCAGGCTGCTGACCAGCTCGTCCAGAGCGCGCTGAAGGTTCATGGGTATGCCCTCATGGTTCAGTTGCCACATCAACCCCGTCGCGCTGGAGTCCGCTATCGGACAGCGCATCCCCGTCATGGCTTCGGCACGAACGCCTCGACCTCTTGAAGGTGGTACGACCCTACTCGTTCCGCAACAGGGCCTGGTGGTTTCCCGCGCCGGTTCCTGCCGGAGCCATCAATACACATCGAGGTCGTGGGCGAGGAAGACCCTGCCGGAGAAGGTGGTTCGCACCTCCCGCAGGATGACATCATCCGGCAGACCGCCGGACAGGATGTGTGTCAGGATAAGCATGCCGGCCCGGGCCCTGCTGGCGACCCGCCCCACTCCCGTCGCCAGCGTGTGAGCGGCGGCATGGTATGCCTGACGTTCCGGTGCGTACGCGTGGAAGGCCGAATCCGAGATGACCTCATGTATCAGTACATCGCAGCCATTGCAGGCGTCGACCACGGCATCGGATTCGCGGGTGTCACCGGAGATGACGATGGACCGGTCGGGTGTGTCGATCCGATAACCGTAGGCATAGCGCCAGCCTGAGTGGGGGACCAGGAATGCCCGGACGGTTACTCGTTCGTCTCGAAAGACCTGGCCGGGTTCCATCTCATGAACTCTCGCGCGCCACCCATCTCTCGATGGCCCCGCTGGTGCTGCCACCCGTTCCTGGATGTCTTCGGCATTGCCGTCCAGTATCGTGCTGACGAGCCACGCGGTCCCGGGTGGGCCATGGATGTCGACCGGCGACGTCCGACCCTGGATCCAGGGTGTGAAGATGGCGTCCGCGAGCCCGAGCGTGTGGTCCGAATGAAGGTGGGTAAGGAAGATCCGGTCGAACTGGGGGTTGGGTTGGACACCTGGCCGGGGAGGTGCAAAGGGTACGACGCCGAGTCGTCCGGCCGCGCTGGCCTGCCTGACGACTCCGACGCCGGCGTCGAAGAGGTATGCCGTGGAGTCCACGATGATGACCAGCGCGGGACCCTTCCGGTCGGGATCGGGGATGGGTGTGCCCGTGCCGAGCATGAGGATCCTGGTGCGCGACATGCTCTGCGCCAGTGTCGGGATGGGTCGGACTGAGGCCAGCGCGATCAGAATCGCGCCGGCCAGCAGGGGTCGGATCATTGGAGTTCCTCCGTGGTCGGAGGTGGGTAACCTCCGGGGGCGGCAATGTATACCACTGGCGTGTGGCTGCCAGCGCTGAGGGTGTCGTCGCATCTCATGTCCCCGGGGTGGGAACGGCCATCTTGCCATGGATGAGTCCCGACTCACGGCTGGCTCACGCTGGGGAGACGGCGGGCTCATAGTCAGTGCGCCATCCTTGCCCGCACAGCGTTGTGCCCGGGCACCGGCCCTTTCGAGACGGCGATGCAGAGTGCAGCGTTGAGCAGGATGTACACACTGGAAACCCTTGGGCGGACGGGGCTTTCGGACGCTGATGGCGTCGAACTCGACCGGCTCCTGCGTCAGCCCAAGCGACTGGCACTGCTGGCGTATCTGGCCGCGCCCGCACCGGGAACCTGGCACCGGCGGGATATCCTGCTGGGCATCTTCTGGCCGGAGCTGGATTCCGTGCGGGGACGGACCGCGCTCCGGAACGCGCTCCATGTGATCCGACAGACCGCGGGACACGCACTGATGCGCACGCGGGGAGACGAGGAGGTCTCCGTGGATCCCGAACTCCTGGTCAGCGACGCACGATTGATGGAAGAGGAGGCTGCCCGTGGGGACCACCAATCGGCATTCCGGCGCTATCGCGGCCTCTACCTCAACGGTCTCTACGTGAAGGATGCGGGGGAGTTCGAGCGCTGGCTGGACGGTGAGCGGCAACGCCTGGCGGCAATCGCGCGAAAATCGGGTCTGTCGTTGGCGGTGATGCTGGAACAGCAGGGGGACTACGAGTCCGCAGCCGAAGCCCTGGACAAGGTCGCCGTGATGGACCCCGCGGATGAATCAGTGGCGCGACAGCTCATGGGCGTCTTGGAGAGGTCGGGCGACCGTTCAAGGGCGCTGGCCGTGTATGAACGTCTCCGTTCGCGGATGGATGTCGAATACGGGGTCGAGCCATCGCGGGAGACGGTGGATCAGGCCGAGGCAATTCGGTCGTCCCGGGTGGCCACTCCGGTCAGGGCCATGGCGGCCAACGTGACCGAACGGGAAGCACTCGCGGGAGTGGGAGATGCGGCTGTTCCCGCGGCCGCTGACACTGGCGAAGGTGCAGCGTCCCCGAGTTCGCCAGCCATTGGAGATGCGGCCCGGTTGGTGTCTCGCGTACCCCATGAGGCAGGAGACTCCCCGGTTGCGAACCGGGAGATGCGGGGTGGTTGGTGGCGGGCTGGCCGTTGGTGGTTCACGGGTTTGGCGACAGTCGCGGTGCTGGCGATGCTTCTGATCTGGCAAGGGAACGCTTCACCGGCATTGCGGGGTCCGCGGGCGATTCTGGTCATGCCGATGTCCAATGAGACGGGCGATACGAGCCTGGCGTACCTTGCCTCCGGGATAGCCGATGAGATCGCGCGTCAGATCCGGGGTATCGGTGGTCTCCAGATCGTGCACTCGGCTGCACGGGCGGAATGGCCTGCGGCCGCGGCGCGGGATCCCCGGGAGGTCGGGCGTCGATATGGAGCACGCGTTTCGTTGCGCACGGCACTGCGTCGCGAAGGTGACTCGCTGGTGATCGGAGGCAGTCTTACGGATGTGGAGCGAGGGAGCGAGCGTAAACTGCCGGAAACGAGATTCACAATCGGCGATGTGACTGTGGCTGCTGGCCGGGTTGCCGCCGGGATTGCAGGCATGCTGTTCCGGGGAGATGGAAGGCATCTGCCCCTTCCGCAGCGGGACCTGAATCCCGAGTCGGCGCGCCTGGCCATGGCGGGGTGGTACAGCGTTTTCTACGGGGATGACATTTCCGATGCGCAGCGGCTATTTCTGGCGGCCCTGGAAAGCGACGCGAGCAACGAGCGGGCCTGGGCGGGACTGAGTTCGGTGTGGAGCGCATTGGCGGTGCAGTCGAGGGAGCAGTTCGATGTGGCGGCGGAGCGGAGTGAAGAGGCGGGGCGTCGGGCCCTGGCGCTCGACTCCACCGACGGCACTCCGTGGGCCAACCTCGGCGTCCTCGAAGCCATCAGGAGCCGCCGCCTGGCGGATGGTGTCAGGCTGATTGACCGGGGCATTGCCCTGGACCCCTCCAATCCGGAGTTGTACCTGATCAAGTCCGCGCTGTACCGGCATGCCTGGGACTGGGATGCCGCGATGCAGGCGTCCCGCCTTGCGGCGGAGATGGACCCACTGTCTCCCAAGCTGCAGGAACGGCTGGCGAATGTATCGCTGTGCCGGGATGACCCGGCGGAGGCGCTTCGGCTGGTTGGCCAGGCGCTGGTTCTGGATTCATCGTACGCCCCGGCGCGGCGACTCGCATCGCGCGCTCTGGCGAGGCTGGGCCGCTTCAGCGACGCCAACGCGATGCTGGGTCTTCCAACATCGGCTGGTGGTTCCGCGGAGGATACGTACTGGAAGGCGATGGAGAGCCGCTGGGGTGCAGCACTCGGCAGGTTGCAGCAGAAGAAGAAGGAAGGCGGCTGGGTTTCCGCGACCGCGCTGGCGGCGGCGACGATAGCTGCCGGCCAACTCGATGGGGGCATGGAGCTCCTGGAAGCGGCAGCGTCGACAGGTGATCTGGATTTCTACCGCCTGCCGTGCAAGGAGGAAGTCGACAGGGTGAGGACCTGGCCCCGGTACAGGGCCGTCATGAACCGTCTGCCGCGCTGGAGCAACTAGGGGCGCAGCCTGAGGGTGACCTGACAACGCCAGCGTGAGGCGTCGATCACGGCGGTTTCCAGGGAAGGGAGTACGACCACGCCGCTGGCGTTAGGCACGGCGTAGATTGGCCGGTTCCGTCCGGCATCGAAGCCACTGACGAGGAGAAAGCTCTTTTGCGGGCGCGAAGTGGTCTCCCGGACCAGGCCCCAGGAATGGCGCAGGAGGTTGGGGACATTGAAGACATCCACGCTGAGCGTCGCTCGGGAGTCCGCCAGAGGCAGGCGCTGTTCGATCCGGGCATCGAGAGTCAGGAAGCCGGGATTGCGACAGGAGTTGCGCCTGACGATTCGCCCGCGCTGCGAGCGAAGGCAGGGGTGCGACCTGATGAAGGTGTCCAGAGCCGACCAGAGTTCCGGATTGCGCAGGATGATGTCGTCCTGGTCCAGGGGCACGTAAAGGGCGTCGTTTCCCGACACCCCGTCGGCGTTGGCGTCGCCGGAGGCGACCCAGGTGAAGGGACGTCCGGACTGGGCCCGCAGCAGAAGAGTCAGTTGAGCCCCGCCCGGCAGATCCGTCATTCCGGTGACGGCCAGGCTGTGCGGCACATCGAAGAGGCTCGTCCCGATGGTGGGACTACCGATCGGTCCATCAAGAGGTGCGTTCTGCATTGCCGTGAAGGCATTGGGCGAGAGCATGCTCTGGACATCGCGCGATCGGCTCCATTGGTATGACGCCTGCAGCATGCGCCCTGCTGCACCCTGCCAGGTCAGGGTCGCCAGTATGGATGAGTTCGTGCCACCTGATGTGCTCCGATACTGCAGCACCTGACCAAAGGCGCTGCTGTCCAGTCTGGTCGGGCGGCTGATGCCTGACTGTGAGATGGTTCCGTACAGTTCGCGTCCTTCCGTGTCCTGCATGCCTGGTGCCAGGTTGATGTCGACCAGGTACGGCTCCCCCAGGGAGCGGGTGTGCGAAGCTTCCAGTGCCAGTGAGAGCCCCTCCCGCAATCTGGCATCCACCCCGGCGACCAGCTTGCGGACCTTGGGGAAGCGAAGGTCAGGAGACAGGGTCACTGCCGCCGCCCGGGTCGTCATCGGCTGCGTCGAGTCGGTGCACTCCTGCGGCAACCGGGTGATGTCGGTTACCGGCGGGGGAACGCCATCGGGTGGATTGCAGATCAGGGTGATGGCGTCCAGTCCGGTGCTGATGAAGGCGTTGCCCATCCATACGTACGGTGGACGACCGCTGAAATCACCGATACCAGCGTGGAAGATCAGGGATCCATCGTTGTGAATGAACCAGGTCAGTTGGGCGCGTGGTGACACGAGTGTCCGCCCGGAAGGAATGCTTCCGCTTCCGGTAAGTCCGAGGGCTGAGTCCGACAGGAGGAGCGAATTGGTACGTGGAGAACTGATGGAGTAGCGATCGAGCCGCACGCCCAGGCTGAGTGACAGGTGGTCGGAGAGTGCCCATTGATCCTGCAGGTAACCGGCCATCGACCGTACATGGAATCGGCCTGTGGGGCCGCCGGGCCGGAGCGGCAGTGAAATCTCGTAGCGCTCGGGCAATCCGGACTCGAAGCTTGCCACACTGGGGAAAGTCCACGTTCCCCAGGAAGCCGGAAAGAAGTGATCCGTGACGCTGAACCATTCCACGTGCACGCCGGCGGTCATCGCGTGCATGCTCATGGTCCAGGTGGCGTTGTCGGTCACCTCCGTGAAGCGCTGATCCAGGCGGGTATCCTGGGCGGCGCGGTCGGCGCCCCCGGCGATCCAGGTTCTGGCCATGTCACCGCCGATGAGGAACAGTGGGGACCGGGTCGCGGCAACGCGCCACTCCCTGGTGGTCTGCGTGCCGATCAGCAGTTCGTTGTCCACCCGACCCGACATGCTCGTCAGGCGCAGTCTGGTGGCGTCGACATCCGCGTGAGCGGTGGAGCCGCTGCGGGAGAGTTGCCAACCGTCGCGGTTGGGTCTGTTCCGCGCCTCACGATTGAATTGGCCGTCGCGGCTGCGAACCGTGTTCCGCCAGGCGGTCAGCACGTGGGAAGGCGCCACCTGCCAGTCCAGTCTGGCCAGCACGCTTGCGCCGGGCCGCGAGAGCACGGGTGCTTCGGGCCCACCGGCGTCGATGCCATAGCGGGACCGGAAGGCATCGGCGACCCGCTGGGCGGTCGCCAGGCTGATTCCTGTACCTGGCGCGTCCGCCTCGGGACCCACGAACGGGGTGCGGCTGCGCTGCATGTCAGCCGCGATAAAGACGTGCGCCCGATCCCGGACGATGGGACCACCCAGCGTAAGTCCATACTGCTGGAAGGAGAAGTCGTTGATGTGCGCCCCGCTGGTGTCGGGACCGACCAGTATCGGTGCCTGCAGCGACGAGAAGAACTCTGCCCGCCAGGTGTTCGTTCCCGAGCGCGTCACCGCGTTGAGCAGGCCTCCGGTGAAGGCGCCCTGCCTTACGTCGAAAGGCGAGATGAGGACCCGGACCTGGTCGATGGCCTCCAGCGACATCGATGTTGCCCCGGCTGCTTCGCCCGGTGTACGGGTGACACCGTAAACGTCGTTGGCGACAAAGCCATCGAACTGGATGGCGTTGAGGCCGGGGTGCTGTCCCGCTATGGACAGCGTGGTACGTCCCGTTCCCTGGGCCAGCGTGCGGAACAGGCCGGTGAAGTCGCGGTTCAGCAGCGGCAGCCGCCGCAGAGTGGAGGATGGGATCATGGTGCCGTCGCGGGGTACGCCTGTCTGGACGATCACTGGCTCGAGCGTTGTGGCGGTACGGGGCTGGAGCACGATCGTCACGGATACGAATTCGCCCAGCGAAGTGGGGGTGAGCGTGACGGTCCGAGGCGTGAATCCCGGGACACGGCCAACGATGGTGTAGGTCGATCGCGGGGGGACATTGTCGAACCGAAAACGGCCGGCGTCATCGGACCGCGTCTCGCGTGCCATCCCCGTGGCCGTGTCCGTCAGGCGTACGCTGGCCACCAGGGCGGCTCCGGTGTTGTCGACCACGCGTCCTGAAACGACTGCCCCCGAGAGTCCCTGGGAGCGTCCACTGGAGGCCGTGGCAAGCGCGAGGGAGACGACCCAGAGCAGCCGGATCCCCATAAATGATCGGTCGATCCCCTTATACCGGCAACTCCCGCCACCGGGTGACGGCAAAGAGACGGCTGGCAAACGACGACGGAGCATCATGCGGTTGTGAGGGCCCCAACCGGGGACCCGATGTCGTCTTCCTGGAGGACGTCCGATGACCAGGTTCCTGCTGCTGCTTACTCTACTTCTCTTCCACGTGGCGTGCTCGTCACCATCTGAACCGGCCACCGACTTCGATTCCGGCCGATGGCCATGGGTCGTCAGTCCGGCGGGTGTCCGCATCTATGGATCCACCTCCGTACTCGTCGTTCTGTCACGTTTCGCCGACAGCCCGACCCCGCGGCTCTCCCCTTCCGACATAGCTGCTCAGCTCTTTGGAGGACCTGGGGGAGGACCGATGGCGCAGACCTTCAGTCTGGCTTCCGGTGGCGGGTTTCAGTTGCGGGGAACGGTCACCACGTGGCTGACCTCGCCCATGACGCGCCAGGCCCTTTCGGGTCGTGGCACGGTTACCATATCCGGTTCCAGTGATTTCGTCTGGTATGCCCTTCAGTCCGTGGATCAAAGCATCGATTTCGGAGAGTTCGACAACGATGGACCCGACGGGATACCCAACAGCGGAGATGATGACGGCGTCGTCGACGGTGGCGTCGTCATTCTGCATCCTGAACGCAATATCTATTGTGATCCAACCGGCCGGGGTACTCACCCATACAGCGTTCCGAAGTGGCGCCCCAAGGGCGCACTCTTCGCTACGCAGGATGCGGCGCGTGCCGGAGGCGCCATTTCCATCGGCGGCTATGTCCTCATGTCCGTCACGGGATGCTCCGCCACCACGGTGCAGTCGTCGGTCCTGGCGCATGAACTGGGTCATCTCCTGTTCTGGCTTCCGGACCTCTACAGAGGTGCGCCCGGTGCCGGACCGGTCTGGAGCACCCGACGCTGGACCGTGGGATGCTGGGAACTGATGGCGGCCGGATCGTGGGGTTGCAACACGGGAGCACCTCCCCCCGTGGTACCGTCGTCCGGGCTGGGAGCCTGGTCGAGGACTCTCGCAGGCTGGGTGACACCAACCGTGATCGATGCCACCCGTGATTCCACCTACGACCTGTACTCGGAGGGTCACGGCGGTACTGTCCTTCGGGTACCCGTGTCTTTCGATGAGTACCTGCTCCTGGAATACCGTGAGCGAACCGCCGGTGACGCCGTCATCCCGGCCGATGGCATTCTGATCCATGACATCGCCGATTCCCGGCCAACCGATCTCGGCTCGGGTGGGGTCGCCAACCGCGTGCGTCTCATCGAAGCCGATGACGACTCCGGTTTGGTCCGTTCCGAACTCGAGGGCGGGGATCGGGGTGTACCGGGTGACGCATTCGGCACGACACGCACTTCGCTGCGACCGGGGGAGCATTCTCAGGCCGTGTCGGTCACCGGTTTGCCGCTGCCGTTCGAGATAACCAACATGACCATCGACAGGGCACATCATCGGGCGCGGGTGCGCATCTCGCCCATTGCAGCGGCAAGCAGGCAACGACGTTGAGACGGGAAAATGATGGGCGTCCTTCTGGCGGCAGATCCATGCGGCAACGGGAAGGTGTCTCCGGTCCCCTGCCTGCTGCTGGCGCGTTCAACAGACGTGTGACCGTGCGACGATCGGGGCACTCAGCAGCAGCGGTTTCCGGGCTGGTTGTAACGCGCCTCCATCCGGCTCCTCACGAACTCATCGCGCGACATCGGTGTTTCACCGGCATGGCATTCGCGGAAGTGATCCAGGTAGCGCTCGTAGTCCGGCGCACCAATGATGGTTCGTACCACCCGTGCCACACGACGTACCTGTCGTGTGAGTCCCACATCACCGGCGTTCAAGGGTGAATCGTCTTCCCGGGATTTCATCAGTGCTGTCGTCCGTTGATGGCTGGTGTTGCAGGAAAGGCCCATCCCATAACGACGGTCCATGCTGGCGCGCCTGAGCGTGGACGCCGGCGCCCGGGTCCATCGGACCCGGAGCGCCACGAGTCACTGCTGTTCAGGGAACCCGGCTGCCTGAGATGGTCACCCGCATGACGACGCTGTCCGGTTTGTCCGCCAGGACGGTCCAGCCGCGTCCTGACACCTGATTCCCCGAGATCCGCACGACCCAGTGGTCCACGGTCATGATCCCGCCGGCCTGTGGGTTCGGAGCCGCAGCGGAGATCCCGATGACGCTGTCGGCGGACAGTGTGTAGGTGGACAGTATCGTATCAGGAGCTTCCTGCGACGTCTCCCGGCAACTGCCTACCGCGCACACCTGTGTCCAGTGAAGGATGACCGAATCACTCCCGGCCATCGTTGCGGTGCCCTGCCACGTACCGGCCACATCTGCTTCGGTCAATGAAACGGCCATGGCTGCCGCCGGCGCATCGGCCTTGGTTTCGCCGCTTCCGGCACAGGCCATCAGTACAAAGGGTACCGCGATGAGGAGTCTGCGCATAGCGCCTCCGGGTGGATTGTCTTGCTGCGGGTTTGGCACCGTGCTCTAACAATACTTCGGTAGGGCTTCGCCCGACATACCCCTCCCGCTCCGGATCAGTCTCCTGCCGGCATCATCCGTGGTTCGAACGGCACTTCGGTGGATACCGCGGGCATCCGCCCGGAAATGACCTTGTACCAGACTCTGGCGCTGTCGGCGATGATGATGATCACCGATACCAGGAAGAACGCGGTCACCACGGCATCGAAGCGATCGTTGAAGATGAACCGCCGGGCCACATCCGCGCTGGCCACTCCCGCGGGAACGCCACCGGAGGCCAGGGTGGACTCATACAGATTGGCCCGCGCCAGGAAGCCGAGTCTGGGATCGGCGGCAAAGATCTTCTGCCAGCCCGCCGTCATGGTGATGATCGCCAGCCAGGCCAGGGGAGCCATGGTGATGGGTGCATAGCGCGCCTTCCCCATCTTCACGATCACCGTGGTGCCCACGCAGAGCGCCACAGCGGCCAGGAGCTGATTGGCTATTCCAAAAAGTGGCCAGAGCGTATTGACGCCGCCCAACGGGTCGATGACCCCCTGATACAGGAAGTAGCCCCACATGAAGACGAAAATGGCGCTGGTGATGACCACGCCGGGATACCAGGAGACGCGCCCAAGGGGCTTCCACACGTGTTTGAGGATGTCCTGCAGCATGAAACGTCCGACTCGTGTGCCGGCATCCAGCGTGGTCAGGATGAACAGAGCCTCGAACATGATGGCGAAGTGGTACCATATGGCCAGTGCGGTGGGCCCGCCCAGGACATTCGAAAAGAGATGCGCCATTCCGACGGCCAGGCTGGGCGCACCTCCGGTACGGGAGAGCAGGCGCTCCTCACCTACGTTGGCGGTGAGCTGTTCGAAGGCCACCGGGTCCAGTGTGAAGCCCCAGTTGCGAATGGCCTCCGCGGCGCTCTGCGTCGTGGTACCGATGACGCCCGCAGGTGCGTTGATGGCGAAGAACTCGCCCGGTGTCAGAATGCACGCGGCAATCAGCGCCAGAGTGGCGACCAGTGCTTCCGTCAGCATGCTGCCGTAGCCGATGGGGCGGGCATCGGGCTCCCGCTCCAGCAGTTTGGGCGTAGTCCCTGATGAAATCAGGGAGTGGAATCCCGAAATCGCTCCGCAGGCAATGGTGATGAAGCAGAACGGGAATACCTTTCCGGCAAAAACCGGCCCGGTGCCATCGACGAACTGGGTCAGTGCTGGCATCTGCAGCGGGGGCATCACTATCAGCACTCCCAACGCCAGTGCCACAACCACACCTATCTTCACGAACGCGGAGAGGTAGTCGCGTGGCGCCAGAAGCAGCCATACGGGCAGTACCGATGCGGCGAATCCGTAGATCATGATCATCCACGCCAGGCTGCCCCGACTGAGCGTGAAGGTGGGCGCCAGGGACGGATCCTGAGAGACGACTTTGCCCAGCCAGAGTGCTGCGATGAGCAAGCCCACGCCGATGGCGGTCGCTTCCAGCACCCGATGGGGCCGGATCCATCGCATGTAGCCCCCCATCAGCAATGCGATCGGGATTGTCAGACCGACCGTGACGACGCCCCACGGGCTTTCACCCAGTGCGTTGACTACCACCAGTGCCAGCACCGCAATCAACACCAGCATGATTCCCAGGACGGCGACGAGCGCCGTGACTCCGGCAACGGGTCCGATCTCCTCCTTGGCCATCTGACCGAGTGACTTCCCGTCGCGTCGAACCGAGGCACAGAGAATCACGAAGTCCTGAACGGCGCCACCCAGGGCCACTCCAATGATGATCCATATGATGCCGGGCAGGAAACCGAACTGCGCAGCGAGCGTAGGTCCCACGAGTGGTCCCGGTCCGGCGATGGCGGCAAAATGGTGCCCAAAGACGATCCACCGGTTGGTGGGAACAAAGTCGCGCCCGTCATTGATGCGTTCGGCCGGTGTCTTCCGGTTGGCGTCGAGCGCAAAGACCTTGGCTGCGATCATCCGGCTGTAGAACCGGTAGGAGACCGCGAAGGTGCAGACTGCGGCGGTGAGCAGCCATGCCGCGGACACCTGTTCACCGCGACCGAGGGCGAGGAAGGCCAGGGATCCCGCCCCGGCCAGAGAGACCAGGGTCCAGATCAGGGCGCTCAGGAGTTTGGGCATTCTACAGGGCCGGTTGCTGGTCGTTCTGGTTCCCGGTGCTGGGTGTTGTCAGCCACGGATGAATGCGCCTGGTCGCAGGTATCCCCTGCGATCGGGCACGGCGCAGAACATGCGCCTCGGGTTTTCCGCGGTCAACGACGGATTTACCTTTCCTCCCAACCCCAACGCCGCCGTGTCCCGACGTCTTCTCCCCGTTATCGTACTTCTGACTGCCTGCGGGGGAACGGTGTCCGCGGGTACTTCAGCGGGTGATCCCATGCCGGCGCGGGGCCTGGCCGAGGCGGTAAGTTCCTGGGCCCGGAGCCGTGTAATGGTCCTGCCGGCGCAATCAGTGCGTAATGGCGACGAGCTTCGATGGGCGAACGCCGCTGCGTCGTCCTCCACCTTTCTTGCCAGGCTGGACTCCGCGCTGGAGCGGGGAATCCGGTCGGTGAGACTGAGTCCGGGCTGGATCACCGCCGCCGACATGGAAAGGACTTCGGCCCGGAACCCCGTCCACCTGACGCCGGTCGCCGTCATCCAGGGTGCCGAGGCAGTGCGCGCCCTGGAACGCAATCCCGGGGAGGACATCGCCGAGCCGGTTGCCTCTCAGCTTCGTACTTACGCGGGATTCAATGATGCCCGTTATGCGCTGGTGCCGGTGGAACTGCGGTTCGAGCGGGGAGAGTTTGCCGATGCCGGGCGGGCGGTGCTGCATATCGGCATCCTGGATCTGCGGGCGTCCCGGCTGGACTGGGCGGGTGACGTTGCGGGCTTCGATGCGGGCGACGCCGCAACCGCCATCGAGAACCTGGGGCGGCGCTTTGCCGACCTTCTTGCCTCACGCTGAACGGAGAACATGTCGACACCCTGCACGTTGATTCCCGGTGACGGGATCGGACCGGACATTACCGAGGCCACCATCCGGATCCTGGAAGCAGCCGGTGCCTCTTTCGACTGGGATCGTCAGGTGGCCGGTGCGGCGGGCGTGGCTGAAAGAGGAACGCCGCTGCCTGACGAGACGCTGGCATCCATTCGCAGGACCCGGCTGGCGCTCAAGGGACCTCTCGAAACGCCGGTGGGGGAAGGGTATCGCTCCGTGAACGTCACTCTCCGGCAGTCGTTCGATCTCTATGCCAACGTGCGTCCTGCCCGCGACATGGTTCCGGGAGGACGTTTCGAAGGAGTGGACATCGTCCTCATCCGGGAAAACACGGAGGGACTCTACGCGGGTCTGGAACACTATGTCCGCATCGGTGACGACCCCCAGGCCGCCGCCGAATCGATCGCGCTCATTACCCGTCTGGGCTCGGAGCGGATAGTGCGCTACGCGTTCGACTATGCCCTGCGCCACGATCGCAGGAAGGTCACGCTGGTACACAAGGCCAACATTCTGAAGAACTCCCAGGGTCTCTTCCGGTCGGTGGGACAGAAGATCGCGAAGGAGTACGAGGGCAGGGTTCAGTACGACGAGAAGATCATCGATGCCGCCGCCATGCATCTCGTCATGCACCCGGAAAGCTTCGATGTCATGGTGACCACGAATCTGTTCGGCGACATCCTGTCCGATCTGGTCTCCGGGCTGGTTGGCGGCCTGGGTCTGGTGCCGGGCGCCAACATCGGAAAGGATGCCGCGATCTTCGAGGCGGTGCATGGCACCGCGCCCGACATAGCGGGCAAGGGGATAGCCAATCCCGGCGCGCTCCTGCTGGCCGCGTGCCTCATGCTGGACCATGTGGGCGAGCGTTTCCGTGCGGAGCGCATCCGCCGGGCGCTCGAAGCCACCATTCGCACCGGCAAGGTGCTCACCCGGGACCTGGGGGGTGACGCCACCACCGCCGCCTTTGCGGACGCGGTAATCACTCATCTCGCGTGAGCGTGGATTCCCGCCGACCGCGACATCCGGTCCGGATACTCCACGTCTCCGATCTGCACTTCGGAAAGCCGGCGAACCGGGATCTCATAGCGGCGATCGAACAGCATATCCGGGACGACGGATACGATGTCGTCGCGGTGAGCGGCGACCTCACGCAGCGGGCCCGCGCCTGGGAATACCGCGATGCCCGGGGATTTCTGGATCGTGCCGAGCAGGTGAGCCGCACCATCGTGGTACCCGGCAACCACGATGTCAAATGGTGGCGCTCGCCGCTCCACGTGATCGGCCAGAGCGCCATCCATACGGCGTGGCGGGCCCACATCGGGCGGGAGATGGAGCCGGTATTGCGCCTGCCGGGTGTGGTCATGGCGGGGCTGAACACCTCTCAGGGTGTGAGCCTTCGCACGCTGACCCGCAGGCCGCGGGACATCTCCATCATCGGCGACCTGCGGCGTTCCCAGATCGAGAGTGCCCATCAGGCATTTCTGGACGCCGGGCCGGGTGATGCCCGGATAATCGTCATGCACCACAATCCGGTGAAGGGCCAGCTTTCCCAGCGGTACGGTCTCAAGCACACCAGCCGGATTCTTGCGGCATTCGCTTCCATAGGCGTCGACGCGGTCCTGTGTGGCCACGATCATCAGGTCGCCATCAACTTCGTGGAGCACACCAAGAGAGGGATCGTGGTGTCGACGGCGGGAACGGTTTCCCGACGCTCCCGGGGCGGACTGCCTTCATCGGTGAACGTCATCACCGTGTCACCCGATGCCATCGGCGTGCAGACGCTGGTCTGGTCGGCCGCCGAGGGGATCCTGCAGCCCGGCCCTGAACATTCCTGGCCCCGGTGAGCCACGGAGCCGTGCCATGCCCGGTGCCGCCGGGGCTGCAAGTTCCAGCGTCAGCCCTTCCACGTCGAGTTGCCGCCATCGAGTCGCTGATGCACGAAATGGTGCATCAGTGGCAGCAGGAGACGGGTCGGCCGGTGGATCACGGACCGGCGTTTGGCACCATGGCGCGGTGGGTGGGGATCCCCGGATCAGACAGACGAAGGGTCCGGCACGGTCCTGCCCGCATCGCCGATATCCACTCGAAGCCGTCTTCCCCCGTGGAGTAGATTGGCGCATGCGACGTTTCACTGGTTTGCTCGCCCTGCTCGTCCTCGGCGGAGTGGCCTGGGTCGGAACCCGCGGTCTGGGGACGATCCCTCCCCTCGGTCAACTGCTCGATCCCTGGAGCGGAGTCTGGGCCGCTGCGCGACGGGTCAACCTGCCTCCGGACGTATCGGCCCCGATACCGAACCTCACCGGACCGGTGAACATCCAGTATGACCGACGGGGTGTGCCGCACATCTTCGCCAGCACCGAACTGGACGCGGTGCGCGCGTTAGGCTGGGCCGTCGCGCGCGACCGGCTTTTCGAGCTGGAAGCACAGATCCAGGCAGCCAGGGGACGAACCACCGAGTGGGTGGGCGCGGCTGCGTTGCCGCTCGACAGGGAAATGAGACGCCTGGGCCTGCCGGCGGCCGCCGAGAGACAGTTCGCCACACTGACGTCCGGCAACCGCGCCCTGGACGTCCTGAATGCCTACGCCGATGGAGTGAACGCCTGGATCGACGGGATGTATCCCGCTGACGTTCCCGTCGAGTACCGGCTCCTCGGCGTGGAGCCGCAGCGCTGGGAACCCGGCGATGCACTCTACCTGTTCGGACGCATGGGATGGACACTCACGTACGGTCCAAATGAGTTGCGACGGCCGGGAGTGGCTGCTCTGGTGGGCAAGGAAGCGGCTGCAGCGCTCTTCCCGCCCCATGCCGTCGTGGTGGAACCCATTCAGCCGGCTGGACCGGGACATCCTCGTTTTGATTTCCGCCCCCTGCCGCCACCGGGTGAGCCTGGCGCCAGTGACTACGCGTTGGCCTCGCTCCTTCCCGGTGGTTCCATGTCGGATGAAGCGACACGCTGGCAGGCCAGCAACAACTGGGCGGTTTCCGCCAGGCGCTCGGCGTCCGGAAATGCACTGCTCGCCGGAGATCCCCACCTGGACATGACCCTCCCCAGCCTGTGGTATGAGGCGCATCTGGTGGTACCCGGCCGGCTCGATGTGTACGGAGTGACCATACCGGGAACGCCCGGGATCGTCATCGGGTTCACGCCTGATGTGGCGTGGTCGCTGACGAATACCGGCGCGGACGTCGTCGATTTCTACCGGGAAACAGTGGACGACTCCGCCAATCCGACGCGCTATCGCGTGGATGGCGAATGGCGCAGTCTGGATGTGCGGATCGAGGAATACCGTGGGCGCGATGGCCGCGTTCTGGGTGTGGACACGCTCCGCTTCACCCACCGGGGACCAATGTCGCATTCGGCGACGGGTGAGTGGCTCTCACTCCGCTGGACCGTACTGGACCAGAAGCTGGCGCCGGAGGTGTTTCTGGATGCGGCCCAGGCACGGAGTGCCCGGGAGTTTCTCGATGTGATCGCTTCGGGCTGGGGGGCCCCGGCTCAGAACATGATTGCCGCGGACCGCAGCGGTTCGATTGCGATCCGCTCGACCGGGCAGTTCCCCATACGGCCGGAGGGCGCCAGCGGCATGGCGATTCAGGACGGCAGCAGCAGCGCCAATGACTGGAAGGGCTTCTGGCCGGTGGAACGATATCCCCAGTCTCTCGATCCGGCACAGGGATTCCTGGCGTCAGCCAACCAGGAGCCGCTCGATCCCCGTGTCAATCCGGACTACCTCGGCATCGACGGGTCATTCGATCCCTGGAGAGCGTTGCGGATCAACGCGCTGTTGCGGGTGGATTCCGCTGTCACGGTGGATGCGATGCGACGTTACCAGACCGATCCCGGGAGCGAGCGTGCCCGGTTGTTCGTTCCGTTCTTCCTGAATGCCGCCCGACGGGAGGGAATGAATGGCGCATCGGTGCCTTCCGCGGGTGCGGCGGCAGACTGGCTGTCCGGGTGGGATCTCGCGTACACCAAGGACAACAAACGCTCGATCCTGTTCGAGACTGCCATGCAGCAGTTGTCCCGGCGGACCTGGGACGAATTGCGGGACTCCAGCGGCGTGAACGTGGCGACCCCGGCCAGTGACATGCTGCTGAATCTGCTGCAGTATCCAGAAAGCCCCTGGTGGGACGATCGAACCACCAGGGATCGCGTGGAATCGATGGACGATATCCTGACCGCCAGCCTGGCGGCCGCGTACGACTCGTTGATCGCCCGATTCGGCCCACCGGAATCCGGCGGATGGAGATGGTCCGTGGTGGGAGCGACCAGGGTGGATCATCTGCTTGGCCTGGCTCCCTTCTCGGTGCATGACATTGCGGTTCAGGGAGGCGCGCCCGGGACACTCAATCCTTCGAGTCGTGGGGGGCATGGGCCGAGCTGGCGGATGGTGGTCGAGCTGAGCGATCCGGTGCGTGCCTGGGGCACCTACCCCGGTGGCCAGAGCGGCAATCCGTTCAGTCTTCGTTATGCGGATCGTCTGCCGCTCTGGGAGGCGGGGGAGCTGGACACTCTCCTTGCGCCCCGGGATACGACCGCTCTGGCCGCGCCCATGGCGCGGGCGCACCTGACACCCGCCGGGAGGAAGCCGTGATCCTGGTTCGCGTTCTCATGGGTGCGGCGGTTCTGGCACTGACCACGATGGCGGGGTTTCCCACGATCGGTCCCGTGGTGGTGGGAGCCGCGTGTGCTCTCGTCTGGGGTGTTCGTGGGGTACCGGTGGCGGCGTTTTCAGCGCTGCTGGGCTGGGGCGGGCTGTTGCTGATGCCATTGCTGCGTGGTCAACCCGTGGCCGCGGTGGCGGAGAAGGTGGGCGCCGTCATGGGGGTATCGGGCACGGGACTCGTGAGTGTGACATTGCTCTACGCGGTGGTCCTGGCAACCGCAGCAGCGTATCCCGTCGCGCAATTTCGTCGGGCGGGTCACCGGGAGGCGCGGTGACCGCGATGCCCGTGCTGGTCGCGTCCTCCAATCACTGAGCCAACCAACCTGATCCGATGTCCGACTTCTTCAATATTGACAGCGCTCTTTCCGAGGAAGAGCGTGCCGTTCGCGACACCATCCGGGGCTGGGTCGACGACCGCGTACTCCCGGTCATAGGGTCCTGCTATGTGGAGGGGCGCTTTCCGAAGGAGCTGATCCCCGGGATGGCGGAGCTGGGTGTGTTTGGCGCCAACCTGCCGGAGGAGTACGGTTGCGCGGGCCTCAACAACGTCTCCTACGGATTGATCATGCAGGAGCTGGAGCGTGGCGATTCCGGCATCCGCTCGTTTGCGTCGGTGCAGGGCGCCCTGGTGATGTACCCCATCTTTGCCTTTGGCAGCGAGGCCCAGAAGCGCCATTGGCTGCCGAGGATGGCCAGGGGGGAGACGATCGGCTGTTTTGGCCTGACGGAGCCCGATTACGGGTCCAATCCTGCCGGCATGATCACCATGGCGCGGGAACAGGCTGACGGCACGTGGGTGCTGAACGGCACGAAGATGTGGATCACGAACGGTTCGACGGCGCAGGTTGCAGTGGTCTGGGCCAAGACCAATGGAGACACGGATCCCGGTTCGATACGGGGGTTCCTGGTTCCCACCGACTCCAGCGGTTTTCAGGCGCGCGACCAGAAGGGGAAGCTGTCGTTGCGAGCCTCTGACACCAGCGAACTGGTGTTCACCGATGTGCACCTTCCGGCGGATGCGATCCTTCCCATGTCGGGGGGGCTCAAGTCGCCCCTGATGTGTCTGACGCAGGCGCGGTACGGGATCTCCTGGGGTGCGGTCGGTGCGGCTATGGCGTGTTTCGAGGAAGCCGCGGCTTATTCCAGGAACCGGGTGATGTTCGACCGACCCATTGGCGCGTTTCAGATCCAGCAGCAGCGTCTGGCCCAGATGCTCACCGACATTGTGAAGGGTCAGCTCGTCTCGTTGCATCTTGGAAGACTGAAGGATGCCGGGACGATGACACCGCAGCAGGTTTCGCTGGCCAAGCGGAACAACGTGGAGATGGCGACCAATGTCGCGCGCGAGGCGCGCCGGTTGCTGGGCGCGGTCGGGATACTGGCGGAGTATGCATCCATGCGGCACATGGCCAATCTGGAGAGTGTGTATACGTACGAGGGGACGCATGATGTTCATTCACTCGTGCTGGGTCAGGCCATAACCGGGATTCACGCGTTTGCCTGACGAGGGCCGAAGGATCCTGCGTGCTCGTTGCGGGGGTAGGTCCTTTGTCACGACCTGCTGGCTGCCGTACTTGATTTTTCGAATCATGCTGCATAGTGTCACGCGTTCGATGGATCGACACCACCTTGCCAGGGGGTCGTATGCGGCCTGCATTTCGTCTCGGTACAGGGGTTGCTGTTGTCGTCCTAGCCGGTTGCTACCATGCCACGGTTGAAACGGGTCTGCCACCGGGCACACAAACTGTGGAATCGGGATTCGCTCCTGCGTGGATCTACGGTTTGGTGCCTCCAAGTCCGGTTTCGGCGGCAGCCCGTTGTCCGGATGGAGTGGCACGGGTCGAGACCCAACTGAGTTTCGTGAACATGCTCGTTGGACAGCTAACGTTGGGGATCTTCACGCCGATGAGCATCAAGGTCACCTGTGCTGCGTCGGGTGGTCGTGGCGGTACGTCGCCGGCTCCGGATCTGACGGTCCCGCCGTCGTCATCTGATGACGGGATAGCGGCGGCGATCGATTCAGCTGCCCACATGTCGGCACGTTCGGGCGCACCTGTTTTCGTGCGAATTTCGAGGAAGTAGCTGGTCCAACCGGCAGCAACACGTCCTGAAGCTGGTGTCGTGGAGACCTCACACGCCTAGGGTTCGGGGTGAAGCTGGCAGAAGACCAAAGTCGAAGGCAGGCAGACGACCGGATTCCGAAGTGCGACCAGTCGTGCCTGTTTCCGGCCGTTGCCATACCCGATAATTGTGCGCTTGGCCGCCGGGCGTATTGTGGCTGCTGTGAGGCAAGCGGCAAAGCATGCTGCCGGCGCAGCGACGGGGAAGAGCAGTAGGACGTGCTGGTCTTTTGTCATCGCTGCACAAGAGATTGCTGCATCGCTGAGCGCTGGAGGTTTGGGTGTTCGCATCCATCCCGTCAGCGTGGCAGTGTCAGGTTGTGGCTTGCAGCCTGTTGACGCAAAGCGGGAGTCGCCATGAAGGCTGCACTCCCTGTTGTCTCATGTGTGAGAGAGCAGGGAGACCTACGGGGGATGCGGACGCTGCGCGAGCTGCAGATTCAGGGTTGTGCGCACGAGCAAGAAGCGCGTAGCCCGGCTGCGGCGGATGGCCCAACTGGTGCCGCGGTCCTGGAAGCGGCGGTTGATCTTCGCGACCGATTTGCAGCATCGCCATTCGGTGGCGCCCAATCACCGCTACATGCTACTGCTACGGCGGTCGATGTTGGGATATTGCAGTCCACGTGGAAGTTCGAAGCGCTGATTGTTCATGCCGAGTGCGGTTCTAGCAGCTTGCCTGCCGAACTGGGTGTAGCCCATCCTCTGACGTTGCGGCAGGCAAGTCGCAGGAATGTGTTGAAACACCGCCTGGCTAAGTGTGTTACCCCCAAGACGCTCGGGCAGTCCGATATATGGGTTCTCATGCGTCCTGGCGCGGGGAACCTCGGGAGTAGGCGCGGTTGCCGAGCGGATGACCTCGCCTGCCATCATGAACGGGCGTCCCCAAACGCATACGGATATCGCGCCCGGAAGCATTCCGATTTCATGGGACCTCTCTCCTGCGTTCGAAATTGCGGACTTCCAGCAGGGCTATTCCCTGCTACTCTATGACCTGGATCCGGTGGGTGCCGACGACTTGATTGGCTCAACAGTGACGTTTCGAGTGAACAGCTTTCTGGCGGGACGTCCGACCTACTTCTTGGCCTCTGATCTTTCTGGTACTCTCATGCTTCGACTGACTCTCAGATGGCAGTGAAGCGATGTTCAACTCTTGTCGCGCGGCTCGCCGACTGGAGTGGTAGCTCAACAGCAACGTGGAAGCGTTGACAACTCCCTGGCTCCAGATGGATTCAGGACTGTGGATGGATCGGCAGAAGAGAAGTGGCTCCGCTGTTCTTTACAGTTTGAGGACGTGAGTTAACTGGATCGGTGGGCGCGTTTAGGCTACCACTGGCAGTGACGCCAGAAGGAAAATGTTTGGTCTGAGGTGCGGTCAGCGGGGCTGGAGTGGGGACGCCGACCCTGATCTGGATCGGTCCAGCGGTGAACTCAGTCCACCCTTGGACGCAACGGTGTGACGGACGACCGCCCGAGTCATGAAGTAGAGACGGTACTGGAGCTGTCACTTGTTCTGCCACCATTCCCGAGTCCGTCCGTCCCGCATGTAGCGACCGGCTCTTCCAAAGGGTGTACGGGTGATGAGGCGCCGAGCCAGAGGACAGCGTCGCGGCGTCGCTCTTCGTTGTGCGTTGACCGTCACGCACATACAATTATCCCGAAATCACGGTAGCATTCGGGGCCATGAAGGTCCGGGCCTTCCCCAACCCCTCACAACAGAGCTGCATGAGTCGCGAAAGGTCGTCTGGCCGTACGCGTCGTGCCCGCCCCATACTCGTTCTGGTTCTGGTCCCCTCGGTGGAGACCGACGACCCAACGCTCGAGTTCTACAACGACTTCACCCACAGTCACGCCGAGTTCAAGCGCGCCTTCGCGGAACTCGACCTCGCTTGGCGCTGGCAACCCGTAACGATCGCTGACTACCGCGACGTGATTGCCGGCATGGCCGAGGACCGGGGTACGCACCGACCGGTGATCTTCAATCTCTGCGATGGGGACGAGACGAACGGAGTGCCGGGCATTTCCGTGATCCGCTGCCTCGATGAGCATGGACTCCCGTACACCGGAGCCGACGAACGATTCTTCCGGGATACCACGTCGAAGATCGACATGAAGATCACCTTCGACGCCGCCGGTGTGCCGACCGCTCCGTGGGAGGTGATCACCTCCCACGATGTGGTGTCCCGCTCGCTTTTCGAGCGTATCGGCCGACCCCTGATCGTCAAGCCGGCGGTATCGGCCGGCAGCCTGGGGATCTCGATCCGATCAGTCGTCGACACGCCACGGGCACTCAGGGCGCAGTTGCGCCGCCTCTCGAAGGGATTCCACGGCTGGGACGTCACCTCCGGTGGCGTCTTCGTGGAACGGTTCATCTCGGGGCCCGAGTACACCACGTTCATCGTTGGATCGCACGACGCTCCGGAGCGCGCCCGGATCTACCCCGCGGTGGAGCGCATCTTCTTCGACGATCTGCCGGATCGGGAAAAGTTCCTCTCGTTCGACCGGCTGTGGGAGACCTTCGAGGAGGAGGATCCCGTCAGTGATGACGCCTCGCTCTGGGAGTACGACCCCGTTCCCGAGGACCTGCAGACGCGCATCCACGAAGTGAGCTGGGCTGCCTATGCCGCCATGGGCGGGCACGGCTACGGACGCGTGGACCTCCGCATGGATGCCGCCACGGGCGAACTCCACGTCCTGGAGGTCAATGCGCAGTGCGGTCTCTCCGAAGACGAGAACTATACCTCCATCGGCGCCGTGGTCCGGGTCGCCGGACTCCCGTACTCCGCCATCATCAGGGAGATCATCGATGAGGCGCTCCAGACCGGCGTCCCCGCCCGCCGCAGCCTGACCGCATGAAGATCTGCGTCCTGCAACCCGACTACTCCGGTTCCCACGCAGACTATGGGGAGTACGACCCTCCCCGGGATCTCACCGACCTGCTGCCCGGTCATCAGGTCGACCACGTGGCGATTCACAAACTGACCACCTTCCGGCAACTCAAGCATCTCGCCAGGCAGGGATACGACATCTTCCTGAACCTCTGCGAAGGGTACCCCGACTGGGATGTGCCGGGTATCGACGTGGTGGACGCCCTGGAACGGCTCGACCTCCCATTCACTGGCCCGGGGTCGCTGCTCTATGACGTGCCGAAGCCACTCATGAAATACGTGGCCCATTCCGTGGGTGTCCGGACCCCGATGCACGCACTGATCCGGCCGGGAAGTGATGTTGTGCAGGCAGTCGCAGGGCTCCGTTTCCCCCTGTTCGTCAAGCCGGCACACGCGGGGGACAGTCTGGGTGTGGATGCGGAATCCTGCGTCACTGACCTGGAGTCACTGGAGCAGCGGGCGGCCACCATCGCGCGGGAGTTTGGCGAGGCCCTGGTGGAGGAGTACGTGGATGGGCGCGAATTCACAGTCCTCGTCGTGGCGAGTGCGGAGCACGAGGGTGAAGCCACGGCACTCCGGCCGGTGGAGTTCCGCTTCCCCGAAGGCACGCGCTTCAAGACATACGCATTGAAGACGTCGGAGCTGCATCCGGAATCCAATGTTCCGGTGACCGACGATCTCCTCGCCGCCCGTCTCAGGAGCGCATCCCTGCAGATGTTCAAGGCGTTTGGCGGTGTGGGGTATGCGCGCTTCGACTTCCGGCAGGGCGTAGATGGTGAGCTGCATTTCCTGGACGTCAACTTCACCTGCTCGGTGTTCTATCGCGATGGATACGAAGGCTCGGCTGACTACATTCTCCGATACGATGGGCTGGGACAGTCGGGATTTGCCGCCGCGATCATTGCAGAGGGCATCGCCCGGCACCGCCGTACCCGGAAGCCCTTCGAAACCCGGGGAAACGCCATCGCCGGGTACGGGATCTTTGCCACGCGTCCCATCCCGGTCGGGGAGGTGGTCTGGCGCGGCGAAGGAAGGGCGCAGCGCGTAGTCACCCGCAAGCACGTGGAGTCCACCTGGAGTGCCGATGACCGGGCCCTGCTGCGCCGCTACGGGTATCCCCTGGGTGAAGGCGTTTACGCGATATGGTCGCAGGATCCACTGGACTGGGCTCCCCAGAATCACTCCTGCGCACCCAATACCGGCATGGATGGCCTCAACCTGGTGGCCCGTCGCGATATCGCGGAGGGTGAGGAACTGACGCTGGACTACGCCGAGCTTCTGGGGGAGGAATCCGAACCCTTCGACTGCGCCTGCGGTGCGGTCGGCTGTCGGGGGCGGGTGACTGGAACGCCGGGGAACTCCGTGTCCGCGAGGACGAGGGTGCAGGAAGGGCTGCGCGTCAGCTAGCTCAGCGGCTGCGCATTTAGGTAGATTCGCGCGATGCGCATAGCATTTGCCGAAGACGATCAACACCTTCGTACGTCGGTGGCGCGTGGTCTGCAGGAGGCTGGCTATGCGGTGGACCTGGCTGCCACCGGCGCCGAGATGAGTGCGCTGCTGGCGGCGGGGGGTGGCGGCGCCGCTTATGATGCCGTCATTCTGGATGTGCGACTCCCTCCACCGGATGGCCTGGCCATCTGCCGGGCCCTGCGGGAATCCGGAGCCCGGGTACCGATACTGATGCTCACGGCGCTGGATGCAGTGGAGCAGCGCATCTCCGGCCTGGATGCCGGTGCGGACGACTACCTGACCAAGCCGTTCGATTTCGGTGAACTGCTGGCCCGGCTGAGGGCCCTGATCCGGCGCTACAACGAGGAACCTCCGCCGCAGCTCGTGGTCGGCGATCTCGTGATAGACGTGGCCCGGAGACGCGTTCGTCGCAACGACCGGGAGATCGTTCTGACCGCGCGGGAGTTTGCCTTCCTGCTTTACCTGGCGCGAAACGTGGGCCGGGTCGTCACGCGCGCGGAGCTGATGACGCAGGTGTGGGAAGACGATCGGGGTTCCTGGTCCAACATCATCGACGTATACGCGAGCCGGCTTCGGCGAAAGCTCGACGAGGGCGAGGAGGCGGCGCTCTTCACGACGGTGCGCGGAGCGGGGTTCCTGCTCCGGGGAGGGCCGGAGTCCGACGCGATCAGACCCAGGAAGAGTGGAGCCCGTCGCCGGGACCGCGCGTGAAACGCTGGCCCGCGACCCTTCGCGCGCGGCTCACCCTCTGGTACACGATCGTCCTTGGGATCCCGCTCGCGTCCTTTGCGGTGGCGGGCTACTTCACGGTGGCGTCGGCCCTGCATTCCCGGACGGAGCGATTCATTGGTGAGGCACTCACCGCAATAACACGGGAGCTGTCGGCGGAGCGCCGGGTGCACGGCGACCCGATATCGACCATCCGCACCACGGTCGCGGAGGTCCGTTTTCACGATCTGCATATCGAGGTCCGGGACTCCGCGGGGCGCATCATTGCCATGAGCGAAGAGGGGAGCCGGGGCGGCGTGCAGCGCGAGGTGAGCAGGCTGGTTTCCCTGGACGGGGAATCCTTCCTGATCAGCGGGACGTATCCACTGGAAGAGGAAACCGCGATCCTGGAGCGCGTTCGCGCCGTTTTCCTGCTGACCGTCCCCCTGATCCTGGCCATTGCAGCGGTGGGCGGGTTTTTCGTTGCCAAACGGGGGCTGAGGCCGGTGGAAGAGATGTCAGAGCGCGCCACGGCAATCAGCGCCAGCACGCTCCACGAGCGGCTTCCCGTAGCGGGAGACGAGGAACTGACCGGTCTGGCGCGCGTCATCAACGCCTTGCTCGACCGGATCGAGGCAGCCTTCGCCCACCAACGACGGTTCATGGCGGATGCCTCGCACGAGCTGCGCACTCCCACGGCCATCGTGCGCACCGAGGCGGAGGTCACACTGGCACGGGGCCACCGGGAGGAGGCGGAGTATCGTGCCTCGCTGGAAGTCGTTCAGGATGCCGCCCGCCGCCTGACGAGAATAGTCGACGACATGTTCCTCATCGCACGTGCCGATGCCGGACATCTCAAGGTGCACCGCGAACCCGTCTATCTGGATGAAATCGTCCACGACGCCACGCGCGGCGTGATGCAGCTGGCGCGCCAGCGCGGCATCAGCGTGGAACTCCAGGAACTGGTTCAGGCGCCCACGGTGGGTGACGAAGATCTCCTCGGCCGCCTGGTTCTCAATCTGCTGGACAACGCGATCAAGTTCTCTCCGCCCGGCGGTGTGGTGGAGGTGCGCATGACCCTGCCTGCTCCCGATCGCTGCACGGTGTCCATAGTGGATCACGGGCCCGGCGTCCCCGAATCCAGTCGGGGCCGCATTTTCGAGCGCTTTTTCGGAGGCACGGCCGCTCCGGAGCCGACAGATGGAAGTGTCGGCGGTGCCGGTCTGGGACTGGAGATCGCCCGCCGGATCGTGGAGTTGCACGACGGAACCGTGGAGCTGGTTTCATCACGACCGGGGAGGACCGAGTTCCGTATCACCTTGCCGGTGACCGGGACCGTGGTGGGGTAGGGCGCCAGGAGTCGAATCGGGGGGGATGCAGCGAAATCCCGGCTCCTGCGTATTCATGAATGATTCGTTAATATCACGTCCGGGATGTCCTCACATCCCCACCCACCGCCCCTCCCTCATCCCCCCCGTCAACCGGAGCCGGTTACGTGCGCATCCAACACCTCGCCACCATGGGCGGCATGGTCCTTCTCCCAGCGCTTCTGGCGGCACAGAATCCGCTGCAGGGAAAGGTCTTTGACACCTACACCCGGGCACCGCTCACCAGCGCCCAGATAACCACCAGCGCCGGTGGATCGGCGATTTCGGCGGACGATGGCACGTTCAGTATTCCGTGCACCAGCGGCATGCGCGTCGAGTTTCACCTCCTGGGATACGAAGACTACTCGACCTCGGTGGCTGATTGCGGCAGCCAGTTGCTGGTGGGGCTGACCGCCGGAGCCCAGAACCTGAACGCGGTGAGCATCACCGCCACTCGAGAAGCTCCCAGCGTCGAGCAGCCGATCTCGGTAACTACACTATCCCGCCCGGAACTGCAGCGCAGCACCGGCCTCTTTCTCGATGACGTACTCAATACCGTGCCCGGAGTCCACATGGAGAGGCGCACCATGTCAGGCGGGCAGCGCATCACCATCCGCGGGTACGGAAACAGGACGAACTTCGACGGGACGGGCTACAAGGCGTATCTGAATGGGATTCCGGTGACGGATGCGGAAGGCGTCACGATCCTGGATGACGTCGATTTCGCGACACTGGGCAAGGTGGATGTCATCCGTGGACCGGCATCGAGTCTGTACGGCGCCGGAATCGCGGGCGTGGTGAACCTGTACACCCTGCGGCCCGATCGACCCGGCACGACCATCGATCAGGAGACGCTTGCCGGCGCCGATGGTCTGTTCCGATCAGACACGCGCTTCAGCAGCGTGGCGAGCACGTCCACGTTCATGATGAACTATGGTCATCAGGGTTACGACAGTTACCACATCCACAGCAAGTCGAAGAAGGACCATCTCATGTTTCTGGGTGATTTCCGTCCTTCAGAGCGTCGTGACGTCTCGGCGTTCCTCACCTATGCGCATTCATATGACCAGCGCGCCGGCCAGATGGACAGCGCCGCGTTCTTCGGAAAGGAAAACGTGGGCGAGGCACCCTATCTGAACAACGATGGTCACGTGGACATGGAGTCCATCCGCGCGGGGGTGACCCACTCGTATCGGTTCTCGGAGAAGGTGGAGCCGGTGGTCACGGTCTACTTCGCCGGAGTGGATCGCGAGGATGCCTTCGCGGTGGGGCTCAATCCCCGGTCCAGCCAGACATTTGGCGCCCGGGCGGTGCTCAACACGCGCTTCCTCGAGGGGAGTCATCCCGTCATCGGTGTGACCGGGCTGGAGTACGAGAAGACCAATGCGTTTGCCAAGGGCTACCCCTACAGCAACAGGGTCCTGGGAGGCATCCGCACGGACATGGAGACGCATTCCCAGCAGTACAGCGTGTTCAGCCAGTGGGAGGTATCCCTGCCGGCGGAAGTCACTCTTACGGCGGGCGCCAGCCTGAACTTCGTGGAGTACGCCATAGCCGATCGACTGGCCAACAGCGCCAATCCGACCCATCGCGATCTGAGCGGACGGCAGACCTACGATCCGGTCCTGATGCCCCAGCTGGCCCTGCGCCGGATGCTGGGTCCGCAGAAGTCAGTATATGTGAGCTGGGGGAAGGGCTTCACGCCGTCCACCGCCAACGATGCGGTGATCCCCTATACCGGCGAGCCCAACGCCGGTCTGAAGCCGGAGAACGCGTCCCAGATCGAGGTGGGAACCAAGGGGAGTGTGCTCGACAACCGGCTGTCGTATCAGTTGGCACTGTTCCGGCTGCTCATCACCGACAAGCTCACCAGCCAGTCGGTCTTCGACAACCAGGGGACACAGCTCTATTCCTATACGGTCAACGCCGGCGATCAGATCAACAACGGCGCCGAGCTGGCGGTGTCATATTCGATGCTGTCGCATCCCGCCGGCATACTCCAGCAGTTCCGGCCGTGGCTCTCCTGGGCGTACTCGAACTTCAAGTACTCCAACTTCAACAGCGACGACAACGACGACGCCAACACCGTACACTACGATGGGAAGCTGGTGGTAGGAGTGCCGAAGTCGGTCTGGAGTCTGGGAGCGGATGCGTCTCTTTCGGGCGGCGGCTATCTGACCGCCACGGCCGAGCATCGGGACCGGATGCCGCTGACCTACGACAACGTGCACTGGACGCCGGGATATACGGTCGTGAATGCCAAGGCCGGCCTGCGCCGCAATCTCACCTCGCATATCGGCATGGACGCCTACGTCGGTGTTCAGAATCTGACAGGAGAGCTGTATTACACGATGGTCTTTCTGAATGGCAGGTACTCGGGTCCCAGGGCGCCGTCGATTTATCTGCCGGGACCGTATTCCGCCAAGACCTTCTTCGGCCTCAGAATGAGCATTCGGCCATGAACGCATCCCGGCATTTGATACTGACGGCCGCGGCCCTGGTGGTCGTGGGAGGCTGCGGCCGCTTTGGCAACGAGGATACCAAGGGTGGGCACACGGAGCGGATCGTGTCGGTGTCCAAGCAATACACCGAGATTCTGTATGCCCTGGGCGCCACCGACGACCTGGTGGCGGTGGATGTGTCCAGCACCTATCCACCGGAGGCAAAGAAGCTGCCCACGGTGGGGTACCATCGGGCGCTGAGCGCGGAGGGGATCCTGGCGGTGCGGCCGACATTGATCCTCTCCGGTGGACCGTCGAACATCGGGCCGGAGCACGTGGTGGATCAACTGGAGTCCCTTCACATCCCCATGAAGTACTGGGACGTTCCCAACACGCTGGACGGTGCCCGGCAGCTCATCCGCGACATGGGCAAGGAGTTCCACAGGGAGGCAAAGGCGGACTCCCTGGTGGCGACCCTGGATGCCGACATGGCCGAAGCCCTCGATCCTGCGCGCGCGCCAGCCGACACGCCCAGTGTGGCGATCATTCACTACGGGCAGGCAATGAACCTGTATTTTCTCCTTCCGTCACAGGGTACCGCCGGTGAGATGGTGCGTTGGGCGGGCGGCCGGATGGCTCTGGCGGATACTTCCCGCGGCTTCACGCGGATGTCGTCTCCCGAGATTCTGGCAAAGGCCAATCCGGATGTGATTCTGCTGACGGATTTCGGTTACGATCGCCTTTCGGGGCGGAAGGACATCCTGGCGCTGCCGGGTGTGGCGGCCACGAAGGCCGCGCGTGACGGGCGCATCTTCCGGATAGAGGAACATGACATCATCTACTATGGCCCGCGCACCGGGAAGAACGTTCTGCTGATACGCCAACTCCTGCACCAGCCCGGCACGCCGGAGTGACGTCGCTCGATCGTCAGTATCGCGGGGTCCTGCCGGTCCTGGGGATCATTCTGGTGCTGGTCACTCTGGCTTCCATCCGCTGGGGTGCGGTACACCTTTCGTTGCACGACATGGGTACCGCGATCCAGAAGGAGCTGGGTGGAGCAGGAGAACTCACGCTGGATGAGCGGATCTTTCTCGAGATCCGCCTGCCGCGCGCCCTGCTCACCGTGCTGGTGGGAACCAGTCTGGCTGTGGGTGGTGCGCTGATGCAGGCGTTGTTCCGCAATCCCATTGTCGAACCCGGCCTCGTGGGGACGTCATCGGGTGCGGCATTCGGGGCCGCGCTGTATTTCGTGCTGGGTGCGGCGCTGAAGGTTCATCTGGGATCCTGGACGTTGCCGATTGCCGCGTGCGCCGGCGGCATGCTTTCCACCTGGATGGTTTTCCGGCTTTCCGGTTCGCATGTGGTGGGCCGCACCTCCGTGGTGGCACTTCTCCTCACGGGCATTGCCATCAACGCGCTCTTTCTGAGCGGTGTAGGATTTCTTTCCTACATTGCCCGGGATCCTCAGGCCCGTTCCATCACCTTCTGGCAGTTGGGGACGCTGTCCGGTGCCAACTGGCGGTCTGTCGTCATCGTGGGGATTTCCACCATCGTCAGCGTAGGGTGGTCACTGCGTTATGCGCAGCCGCTCAATGCGCTGATGCTGGGCGAGGAGGAAGCCGGCTACCTCGGCGTCGATGTGCGGCGACTCAAGGCGATCGTCCTGCTCCTCAACGTGATCATGGTTGCCGTGGCCACCGCGTTCACCGGTGTCATAGCCTTCGTGGGTCTGGTGGTACCTCACCTGCTGCGGTTGTTGCGCGGTGCTGACAACCGGTTCCTGATTCTGGGCGGGGCGTTGCTGGGTGGGATTCTGCTGGGGCTGGCGGATCTCACGGCGCGGCTTCTGCTGGCGCCGGCTGAGCTCCCGATCGGCGTGGTGACGTCGGTCGTGGGGGTTCCGATCTTCCTGATTCTGTTGCGGCAGCGACGGTACTACATCTGAGGCGCGGACGGTGCTGACAGGTACAGGTCTCTCCTTCACGATCGATGGTGCCCGGCTGCTGGACGACGTATCGGTCGCGTTCGAGCCCGGCAAACTGAGTCTGGTCATTGGAGCCAACGGGGCGGGGAAGTCCACCCTGGTCAAGGCGTTGAGCCGCCAGATCGTGCCCCAGGAAGGTACGATCAGCTATGCCGGCCGGCCGTTGTCGCAATGGAGCGATCGGGACCTGGCGCGGGTGCGGGCGGTGCTCTCACAGAACGTGGAGCTGGCGTTCCCCTTGCGTGTGTGGGAAGTGGTTCTGATGGGGCGCTACCCGCATTTCACGGGAGCGCCGTCGCCGGCCGATGAGAGAGCCTGTGAGGAGGCCATGCGCTATTTCGATGTACTCGACTGGGCCGGTCGGAACTATTTGACGCTGAGTGGTGGCGAGCGACAGCGGGTGCAGTTTGCCCGGGTCATGTCGCAGATCTGGTACGCGAAGCCGGATGCGAACCGCTGGCTGCTGCTCGACGAACCCCTGACATTCCTGGATATCCGCTACCAGTTCGACTTCCTGCGTCGGATTCGCAGTCTCCTGGAAGCCGGCGATCTCGTGGTCATGGGAGTGGTTCACGACCTGAATCTGGCCGCCCGATTCGCGGACCACGTTGTCTTGCTGGCGCACGGCCGTGTCCTTGCGTCCGGGACGCCACGGGAGGTACTGCGGGCGGATCTCATCGATCAGGCGTTTGGAATACGTCCCGTCGTTCAGTCTGACCCGGAAGGCGGTATCCACCTGCTGTTCCAGTGAAGGAGCTTGTCCTTCCCTACACTGGCCCCATGCGCTTCAACAGGTTGGCCCGGCAGGCGGTGAGAAGTGGGCACGGAAGTCCCTCAGCCGGGGCAGGCGGACGCGCCGCCCGGTGCACCTCCGCGGCCAGCCCGTGCCCCCGGCTCAGGCTGTGGCGCGGCATTCCGCGGCCACACGTTGTCCGCAAGGTCGCGATCGGGAAAACGGCAGCCGGGATCCAGGACGATCCGTTCGATGGTGCGTGGGCCAAATGCGAGATCCGCACGAAAGGAACGACTTCCGCTGAACCACACATCCACCGGCCACGTCACGATCGCCGTGGTATCGTCCACCATCCGGGCGTTCGACATGGGCCGGATCGCCGGACCGCTCTTTGCAAATACCACTTTCAGTACCACCGGAGAGGGCATCTCACCGTCCTGCCGGACGTGGACCTGTGTGAGTCGGGGTGTCTCGGTGACGGTGTCGATGCGGGCCTGTACGGCATCGGTGGAAAAGAGCCATGAGTACCAGAACCAGCCGAGGTCGCGCTGCAGCGCCCGACTCATGAAGAACATGTAGTCCCAGGGTGAAGGATGCCGGAAGGCCCACGCCCTGGCCCACTCGCTGTGTGCCCGGAAGACGGCGCTGTCACCCACGACGCCGCCCAGCATCGAGAGCATCATGGGAGCCTTGCTGTAGGCCTGGAATGAATACATGGGGCCGCCGTAATTGGCATCCCACATGAGTGGTGCTTCGCGTTCATCTCCACTCGTCGAACCATATCGCTGGCCCTGACCGTCGGTGTTGAGCGGCTGCCCCTGTCGGTCCTGTCGGGAAAGCGAGTTCTGCCAGGTATTGAAGCCCTCGTCCATCCAGCCATACCAGGTCTCGTTCACCCCGACCATCATCGGCCACCACTGATGGCCGGTCTCGTGATCCGCGGCGCCAACGCTGGACATGATGAACATGGGATACTCCATGCCGCCTTCCGGACCGTCCACGATGGACATCTGCGGAAAGGCATAGGGCATCCACATCCGGGAGTAGAACTCCAGCGCATGACGTACCGTGGCACCCGCTGCTGCATAACGCTGCGCGTTACCGGGCAGGTACAGGATATGGATGGGAATGGCACCGCGACCGGGAATGGTCGCGCGGGAGGCATCGTAGACAAACCGGTTGGATGTGGCAAAAGCAAAGTCACCGACGGTATCGGCGACGAAGTGCCAGGTCAGTTTCGGGGCCGCCATCGTCGCTTTCCCGGCTCCAGTCTGTCCCGCGGGGACGATATTCAGCGTGGTGTCGGCCTCCAGAACGTGCGTCAGACGCTGGCGGGCATCAGGCGTGAGGACCTCCCCGGGATTCTGAAGGACACCGGTGGCGCCCACCAGCCATCCGCCGGGCACCTCCAGGCGCACGTCGAAACGTCCGAAGTTGTTGTAGAACTCCGAGGGACCCAGATAGGGATCGGTGTCCCAGCCGCGGAGGTCGTCATACTTGGCCACGCGGGGATACCACTGCGCCACCTGATAGAGAGTGTCCGCCCAGCGGCCCATCCGAAGTCCTCGCACATTGTCCGCGCGCGGAACGCGAAAGTGCCAGTCGATTTCCAGTGTGGCCCGGCTCTTCGCGGGAATGGGGGTAGCCAGATTGATCCGCGCGACCGTCAGATCGAGACCGCTCACGGTTGTCTGGGCAGGTCCGGCACCACCGGGTCCGGCACCCCGACCGCGTCTGGCGGGCACCGCCTTGAGATCGACGGTGGTGCCATTGAGCGCGAGCCGGGTAATTTCGATGCCTTCGGTGATTTCTGTAACGGTTTCGGCTCTGGGGACGTTGGCCGCGAATATGTTCTGATCCAGTCGCAGCACGATGGACGTGAGCTCGTCGGGACTGTCGTTGTGCAGGGTGACGCGCTCCCGTCCCGTGAGAACTGCCGATTCGGGATCGAGACTGGCGTCGATGTCGTAGTCCACTCTGAACTGCCAGTAGTTCGGGCCCGGCAACCCGGTGGAGTCCCGCGTCCCCGCGGCGAAGGCGCGACGGATCATGTTCGTCATCGGAATGTCGCGCTCGATGGCACGCTCGGGACGTCCCGGGTTCGTGGTTGACTGCGCGGGAAGGAGACCCGACGGGATCAGGACGAGGGCGGCGAGCAGTCCGAGTGACGAAGTGCGCATGGGGGAATCCGCGCGATTGGAGGGTGACGGAATGGGTCTCACCGGCCGTTCCGGAAAGGTACCCGGCCGCCGGGAGTGATCCTTCAAGGTATCACAGTTCATCGACATCGCGGAGTATCCGGCGACTTTCCCGTCCGGCAACATTCGCCCAGTCTCGAGGGGACGACCGCGGCGAGCGCGAAGTGGCGCTGCCCGGTCAAGGCTTCCCGCCTGCCGAGCTTGACGTGCCAGGAACCAAGGAGAACTGTTGACCCCGCTCCGCCGTTGCCGTTACCACGTGACAACAACTCGCCGACCCATGCGTCCTCACCTGTCGCTCTCCCTGGCGGTGCTCCTCTCACTGGCTGCATGCCAACCCCGGACTCAGTCCTTTGCGGCCTTCGTCGATCGCTATCTGGACGACTTCGCCCGGCGACATCCGTCCATTGCATCGGGGAACGGACTGCATCAACATGACGATCGGCTGGAGGATTTTTCGGCTCCTGCCATCGCCGATGAAATAGCGGCTCTCAAGGCCGATGCCGCGACCCTTGCCGCCTTTGACACGACCGCGCTCACGCCTGATGAGCGGGTCGACCGGCAGATTCTCATGGGGGTCATCGACGGCTGGCTGCTGGAGCAGGAGACCCTGGCGAACTGGAAGCGCAACCCCATGCTGTACGCCTCGGCGATTTCCGACGGCGTGCACAACCTCATGGCGATGGAGAGCGATCCGGCGCCGGCAAGGATGCGACGGATCATCAGCAAGCTGTCTCAGGTCCCCAGGTTGATATCCGCTGGACGGGAGAATCTGGTGGACCCGCCGCGCATCTTCGTGGAGAGAGGCATTGCCATGCTTCGGGGAGCCGTGGACATGCTGGGGCGCGATCTGGACCTGGCATTTGATGGCGTACCTGACACTGCACTCCGGGACTCACTGCGCCAGGCGGCCGACGCCGTCATCCCGGTCATGACGGCCTGGGCGGATTACCTGCAGCTCGACGTGCTGGGAGGCGCGTCCGGAAAATTCGCGATCGGGGCGGAGAACCTGGCCCGTCGATACCGCGCCGAGGACATGATTGGGCTGCCGTTGGACACGATGATTGCCATTGGGGAGCGCGAGTTGCGGCGCACCCAGGAACAGTTTCGTCGTGCTGCAGCGGAGTTGTCACCCGGCGAGGATCCCGTTGCTGTCTGGCAAGGAGTGCGCCGGGACCACCCCCGGGCGGGAGGCGTGGTGGCGGCGACGCAGCGTATTGTCGATTCCCTGGCGGCGTTCGTGGTTGCCCGCGGCATTGCCTCGCTCCCGGCGGGCGAGCACGTGGTGGTCGAACCGGCACTGCCGTTCGATCTGGGCTTTGCCTCCATGCGGGCATCGCCACCGTTGGAGGAGTCACCGGTCCGGAGCGTGTACTACATAACGGAACCCAGTCCGGAGATGCCGGAAGCTGCCGCAAACGAGTGGCTGGAGCGGTACAACTACGCGTCTCTGGAGAACACATCCGCGCATGAGGCCATTCCCGGTCACTGGCTCCATTCCACCTACATGCGACGGACACCTGGCAAGGTCCGTCGGATCTGGATTGGACTCAACCCGTTTCCGCAGCCATCGTCGGGTCAGGACGGATGGGCGCATTACGCCGAGCAGATGGTACTCGATGAGGGATTTGGAGCGGGCAATCCCCGCTATCGACTGGCGCAGTTGAGCGACGCTCTTACCCGCATCTGCCGGCTGCTCTCCGGCATCAGGGTGCACACGGGACAGTGGGCGCTGAGCGATGCGCAGCGCTGTTTCGAGGGGGAGGCCTGGGTGGCGACTCCCGCCGCGCGGCGCGAGGCGGAGCGGGCGACCTACGACCCCACCTATGGCGGGTACTTTCTGGGGAAGCTGGGCTTTCTGAAGCTGCGTGACGATTATGCGCGACTGATGGGTGACCGTTTCAACCTGCGGGAGTTTCACGAACGCGTCATGACGAATGGCATTGCGCCGGTAAGGGTTCATCGCTGGTTGATGCTGCCGGGCGATACGGGGGCGGTCATCCGGTAGGGATGATGCGCGGCATTGCGACCCAATGCCGCTGTGACGGGATGACCGTCCGGTGCTGGCACGCCTAACGTTTCCCCAGGTTCCGGCGAAGGAATGCTGTGGTTCTGGTCCAGGCATCCTGCGCCGCCTCGAGGTTGGCTGCTTCGGTGCCGCTGTTCCTGCCCGTGGCGGAGTCGTCCTGGGCGCGCATGAAGCCATGTATGGCGCCCTCGTAGTTGATCCCCACGTAATCCTTCTGCATGGACTTCATGAGGGAATCGATGGCAGGCATCGCTGCAGCGATCCGGGCATCACGGGCACCGTTGAGCAGCATGACGGGCACCCTGATCTTCGCGAGGGAATCCGCCGCAGGTCCTCCGGGACGGGCGGGCGAGTCCGCCGTGGCTGGGGTGCCAGGACCGGAAAACGGAGAGCCGTAGAAAGCCACTGCACCCGAGAAGCCGGTGACGCCACCGTTGACGGCGTATCCCCATGAAGTGGAGCCACCCCAGCAGAATCCGATCACCGCGTATCGTGGTTCCGCAGCCGCGCGAGTCATTCCATAGTTTGCCGCCGCGGTAATGGCGCGGTTGCGTTCGGAATAATTCACGCCCTGGATCAATTGAGTGGCACGCTGCGACGGGATCTCGTCCGTGGCAGGGCCACCGCGTACCCGCGAGAGGAAGTCAGGCGCGATGGCAATGAAGCCATCGGCAGCGACCTGGTCCGCCACGGCCCGCACCCACGTGGAGAGCCCGAAGATCTCGTGAACCACGACGACAACCGGGGCCTTCTCGGTGGTCATGGGATAAACCACCCAGGCCATCAGGGAATCCGCCGAACCGCTCTCCCAGGCGATCTTGACCCACTCTCCATGGCGCGGACTGGCAGCCAGGCGCGCCGGAGCACTGTTGTTGCTGGCAGGGATGCCGGGATGGCCCTGGGGGAGTTCAGCCGATGGCGCGCCCCGAGGTGGCATTACCATGTCCGCCGCGTTCATGTGCGCGAGGTGGTCGTCGGTGCCGGCGCCCTGCTGCAGCTGTACTTTCTGGAGTGTGCAGGCAGTGATGCCAATGAGGGCGACGGAAGTGAGTGCGCGCATCATATGTCTCCTCGCTGCATGGGTGGAGCGACCGGGGTGAGGAGCTGCACCGAGCGCGGAAAGGAAGATGCAGGCGGAACACCGGGGCCGGAGCCAGGAACCGGAAACCGGAAGTAGCGGTTGGAATGTGCGGGCGAAGTGGAAGGGAATCCAGAACTCACCATCACTTTCCCGCTTCCCGCTTCCCGCTTCCCGCTTCCCTAATCGCTTCCCGCCCCTCGCTTCCCTAATCGCTTCCCGCCCCTCGCTTCCCTATCGCTTCCCGCTTCCCGCCTTCCCGCTTCCCGCGACTAACGCCCATATCCCGGACCACGCACAACCACACCCGGCTTTGCCCCGGTATGCTGACCATCCCGCAATACCGCCACACCATTCACGAACACATCCCGCACACCGGTGGAAAGCTGGTGAGGATTGTCGAAAGTGGCGTTGTCGAGGATTGTGGCTGGATCAAATACCACCACGTCGGCCTTCAGGCCGGTCTTCAGCACGCCGCGATCCGTTATCGAGAGACGGGTCGCCACTGCAGAGCTGGCTTTCCGGACCGCGTCCTCCAGCGTCAAGACATGCTGTTCCCGGACGTACCGACCCAGCAGCCTGGGATAGTTGCCATAGGCCCGGGGATGTGTCATCCCCTCCGCGGTTGCGGGATCCACCGAGGCGGCATCCGTTCCGAACTTGATCCAGGGCTGCTGGAGCTGCAGACGGATGTTCTCCTCACTCATCAGGAACAGTATTTCACCCAGGCCGAGCTCTTCATCCACATTCAGGTCGATCATGGTCTCGGCCCAGTTCTTTCCCAGCGCCGCGGCGATTTCGGACAGCCTTTTTCCTTCGAAGCGCTTGTTCTCCTCCTTCTTGAAGCCAACCACCATCACGTTCGCGGGAGTGGCCAGCTCGCAGAGATTCTCGTAGCCGGCGTCCTTTGCCATGATCTCACTCACGATGGTGGCGCGAAGCGACGGATCCTTCAGGTTCTCCAGCATTCTTCCGCCGGCGGCATACTTGGGAGGTATGCACGCGGAAAAGGAGTTCGCACCTGCCGGATAGAGATACATGTTGGCCTGGACATCCAGGCCCGCCGCTCGCGCCGAATCGATCCGGGCTATCGCCTGCGACATCTTTGGCCAGTTGCGCGGGCCGCTGGCCTTCAGATGGTAGATCTCCACCGGAACACCCGCCTCGCTTCCGATGCGCATCGCTTCATCGATTGCCTCGAGGAACCGGTCGCCTTCGGAACGCATGTGAGTGATGTATACACCGCCGTAGGGCGCCATGGCGCTGGCGGCGTCGATCAGCTCTTCCGTCGTGGCGTAAGTGTTGGGCGGGTATATGAGCGCGCTGGCCAGTCCGAAGGCACCGTCCTTCATCGCCCTTTCGACCGCGGCACGGGCGGTATCGCGCTCTTCCGGCGTGAGCGGTCCAGCTTCAGTGCCCTTGGCGTAGACCCGCACGGTCCCGTCGCCAATGAACGAACCTATGTTCTGCGACACGCCACGACCCGCCATGAACTCCAGCCAGCGGGCAAAGCCATGCGATCCGGTAAACTGCGACAGGAGCCGCCGTGACACCGTATCGGTTTCGGCCGCAAGCACATTGTCATTCGCCGGTCCCGCGGAATACCCCTCACCCATGATGGCGGTCGTGATCCCCTGGGTCACCATGGAGAGGGCCCGACCGTCTTCGGTCATGAAGTGGCCGGACGACTGCGCCTGGATATCAATGAATCCTGGCGCGACCACCTGACCCGACGCGTCGATCCGGGTGGTGGCCTGGGCGTCTCGGAATGCTCCCCGCGGCCCGATCGCTGCGATCAGATTCCCACGCATGGCGACATCACCGTAGTACCATGGAGCGCCGGTTCCGTCCACGATCTTCCCGTTCTCGATGATTACATCGTATCGACCGAACGACGGATTGCCGCCATTGCGTCCGGAAGACGGCGACATGCAAGCCGCCAGAAGGAGCGGGGCGATTCCGAAGACAGGGGAGATGCGCATGATACCAGGGTCTCCAGGGCTGGTCCGGTGGACACTTCAGATGCCGGCGAAGGTACGTCCGACCGACGCTTCCGGGAAGAACAGGAGTCAGGCGGCGCCGGCCGAGAGTGTCACCCGGAAGGTGCTCCCGTCCGGCGACGTCGAATGCAGCGTGACGTCTCCTCCATGAGCTCGCGCGATCCAGCGGGCAATGGCCAGACCCAGGCCGGCGCCGTCTCCCCGGCTGGCGCCGGATGTCCGGAAGAACCGGTCGAAGATCCGGTCCTGGTCTCCGGACGCGATGCCAGGGCCCGTGTCGGAGATGTCCACCACGATCTCGCTGTCGACGCTGCGCGCTGAAACTCTCACCGCCACGCCATGGCCACCGTACTTCAGGGCATTCTCCAGCAGGTTCATGAAGAGTCGCCGGAGTACCGCTTCGTCACCGGTCATGGCCAGATCCCCTGAAACAGGTTCGAGGCAAACCGTCGCCCCGCTCCGCATGGCGACCGTCTGGATGGCACGGACGCACTCGGCCAGGAGATCAGCGAGATACAGCGGTTCGAGTCGCAGGATGCGTTCGCCGGCCTCGGATCGCGCCAGAAGAAAGAGATCCTGGATGATGCCACTGAGCCGCCGGCTCTCACCCTTAACGACCTGCAGCGTTTCGCGGAGTGATTCGTTGGATCGATCCGGGCGGGACAGCGCCAGTTCCGCCTCGCCGCTGATGACTGCGACGGGAGTGCGGAGTTCGTGGGAGGCGTCGGCCATGAAACGGCGTTGCTCCTCGAAGGCGCTCTGTACCCGGTCCAGGAGTTCATTGAGGACTCTGGCAAGCCTGCCCAGTTCGTCGCTGGGGTTGTTGACCGGGAGTCGTTCATGGAGCGAGGCCGCACCGATGATGTCGGCGCGTTCGGTCATTGCGGCTACAGGTTGAAGGCTCTTGCGAGCCATCCCATAACCGACGAAGGTAGCCAAACCCAGAAGAACGGGAATGATGACGGCGAGCCCCAGTGCCGCCTCATGAAGGCTCTTCATGGGGCCGGCCAGTGACTGGACGGTGGCGATCACCAGCCGTTCGCTGCCGAGTTGATACGGAAGAGTGAAGATCCGGAGAGGTGTCCCGTCTTCCCGGACGGACTGGATCTCCGTGGTGGCCGTGTCCGCGGTCGTGAGGAGATTCTGGATGTCACCTGACGACGGAACGGCAATCAGTTTCGCGGAGGCTGACTGGGGTGCCACGCCGCTGCGGGCCTGGAAGATGGCGCCGCTTTCCCTGCGAAGGACGATCACGTCGGTCTGATGCAGCGGGAAGCTGTTGAGTACATCCACCATGGCGGCGCTGTCCGGCTTGCCGAGGGTGCGTTCGAACTCCATGGCCCCGGCCACGGCAGCCGCGGTTTCCTCCAGGGCTTCGTCCACGCGCGCCCTTCCGGAGGCACGCAGAAACGCCCAGGCGACGACCGAGAATCCAATCAGGAAGAACGCCAGGACGCCCGTGTACCAGAGCGTCAGTCGTGCACGAACCGAGTTGATCATGGCTGGGGCCGCGGCGGAATCACGTGGAGGTCCCGTCAACACGCCCCAGCAGGTAGCCGGCGCCGCGACGGGTGTGAATCAGCCGGTGTCTGGCTCCCTCATCGATCTTGCGGCGCAGACGGTTGATGTAGACCTCGATGGCATTCGAAAAGGGATCATGGTTCTCGTCCCAGACATGCTCACAGAGTTCCGCGCGGCCGACCACCCTCCCGGCCTGGCGGGCGAGATACTCCAGCATGACGTACTCCTTTCCGGTGAGGCGCACAGGGCGCCCGCCCCGGGAAACGGTCTGGGAGGCCGTATCGATGGCCAGGTCGTCCACCTCGATGGTGGCCGGCAACAGAGAAGGCATGCGTCGCAGGAGCGCGCGGATGCGGGCCTTCAGCTCGTCCAGCTCGAAGGGCTTGGCCAGGTAGTCATCAGCGCCGGCATCCAGCCCGGTTACGCGATCCCGAACGGTGTCCCGCGCCGTCAGCATCAGGATGGGTGTCGGCGCGCCCCGCCGCCGGATCTCACGGGCTACATCCAGTCCATCGCGTCGCGGCAGACCCAGGTCGAGGATGACGACGTCGTACTCGTTGACCGCTGCTTCGACGAGTGCCTGCTCGCCGTCGCTGGCATGATCCACGGCATAGCCCGCCTCCCGCAGGCTCCGGAGCAGGAGATCCGAGAGTCTGAGGTCGTCCTCCACCAGCAGGATTCGCATACTGCCATCCTCCACGGTCTGAGCCCGTCAGTTATCCGCCGTTTAGCTGTTCCGTCGCAGACTTACTGCAGGAAGCCAACCGCGGTGACGGGAGCTGATGGAAACTACGGAAGCGGACGTGAAGGTGAGCAGACCGGCCCCCGAAGTCATTGGTTTCGTGGGTCCTGGAACCGCGGCGATCAGGTCGGGGCGGGGCGGGTCCTCCAGGGAGAGTGGGCGACCTCCCGCACAACGTGGCGTGCCGGCCCGCTTCAACCGCGTCGGGAAAGGGTGGACAACTCCCGAACCGCCGTCGTCGCTGGTCCGTTGGGGGCTGTTGATTCTGGCGCTCGTGGTTGGATCAACCTCCCTGTGGCTGGTGACCCGCATTCTGGTCCGGGCGGACTACCGCTCCATTGCCGCGGCAATCAGGACACTGCCCCGGCAGGGAATCTGGCTGGCCGGTCTGTTGACCATCCTTTCCTATCTGGTTCTCACGACCTACGACTGGCTCGCCCTGCGCTATGTGGGATCCCGGATCGCGGTGCTGCGATCCGCACTGGCCTCGTTCATTGCCTTTGCCTTCAGCCAGAGCCTCGGCGTGTCGGCGCTGACCGGAGCATCGGTTCGGTATCGCTTCTGGTCGCTGTGGGGGTTGGAGCCGGGCGACATCGCCCGCGGCGTGGCATTCACGTCGGCTTCCTTCTGGCTCGGCGCCATTGCCGCCGCCGGCGTGGCGCTGGTGGCTGCACCCGCGACGCTCTGGACGCGCCCGGTTCACCCCCCGGTTGTGGGAGTCATCCTGCTGCTTGTCGTGGGAGCCTATCTCGTCTGGGCGATGCGTTCGACTCCGGTGATCCAAGTCGGTCGCTGGCAACTGCGGCCCCCGGGAGCCCGGCTGGCGGTGGCGCAGATACTGACCGCATTGCTGGACTGGTCGCTGGCGGCAATGGTGCTCTGGGTGCTTCTGCCACGCGGAATGGCTCCGCCGTTCCATGTGCTGGTGGCGTGGTTCATCATCGCACAGGTGGCCGGCGTGGCGAGCCACGTACCTGGTGGTGTGGGGGTGTTCGAGGCGGTGATGCTGGTGCAGTTGCGTGCGACCACCCTGCCGGCTCAGGCGATGGCGGCACTGCTGGCCTTCCGGGCCATCTACTACCTGGCGCCACTGGGGGTCGCGGTGCTGGCACTGGCGGCCCACGAGCTGCAGCATCGGCGTCAGGTCGTGATCAGCGCGGCCCGCACGGTTGGTGGACTGGTGGCGTCATCCACACCGTGGTGGCTGAGTGGTACGACGTTTGCTGCCGGTCTCGTGCTGCTGGCGTCGGGATCGACGCCGGGGATTCACGGCCGGTTGCGTTGGCTCGATGCTTTCCTGCCACTGGCGGTCATGGAGACGTCGCACTTTGCGGCGAGTGTGGTGGGGGTGGCGCTGCTGTTCGTTGCTAATGGACTGCGACGCCGGCTGGATGCCGCCTGGCACATTGCGGTGGCGCTGCTTTCGGTGGGAATGGTGGCGTCGCTCCTGAAGGGCGGTGACTATGAGGAAGCTGCATCGCTGGCTGTGGTGCTGGTGGCCCTCGTCCCGGCGCGCCGCCACTTCTACCGCCGGGCGGCGCTCTTTGCGGAGCCACTCTCGGCGGAATGGATCGCGGCGGTGGCGCTGGCGGTTGGGGCGACCACCTGGCTGGGGTTCTTTTCGTACCGGCATGTGGCGTTTCGCGGCGACCTCTGGTGGCATTTTGCGGTCAGTGCCGATGCACCGCGCTTTCTGAGAGCGACCGTGGGGGTTGCGGTCGCGCTCCTGTCGTACGGGATCTGGAGGCTGATCGGCCCCAATCGATCCGGTCACCAGGCGCCTACGGTGGCTGATCGTGCCCGCGCCCGCATCATCGCCGGTGAGGTTCCCCGCGCCGATGCCGCGCTCGCGCAACTGGGTGACAAGGCGTTGCTGTTCTCTGACTCGGGACGCGGCTTCATCATGTACGGTGTGCATCGCCGAGCCTGGGTGGCGCTGGGTGGTCCGGTTGCGCCCCCTGCGGAGGCACTGGACCTGGCCGAGTCATTCTGTGAACTGGCGGACGCCAATGGTGGATTCCCGGTTTTCTACCAGGTGGGTCCCGGGGATCTGCCGATGTTTCTGGATCTGGGGATGACACTCTGGAAGCTCGGGGAATCCGCCCGGGTTCCCCTGCAAGGGTTCAACCTCGATGGAGGGGGGCGGAAGTGGTTGCGTCGTGCCCTGCGGGAAGGGGAGCGTGGTGGCCTCAGCCTCCAGCTCGTCGAACCGCCACATTCTTCCGCGTTGCTCGATGCAGTCGGCGAGGTGTCGGCGAACTGGCTGAACCATCGTCGTACGAGGGAGAAGGGCTTCTCGCTGGGGTACGCCGATCGCGACTACCTGGCCGGATCGGCGCTGGCGCTGGTATGGCTGGATGACCGGCTCGTGGCCTTTGCGAACGTCTGGCGGAGTGGTGGTGGCGAGGAGATGTCGGTGGATCTGATGCGCTACCGGGACGACGCTCCGCACGGCGTCATGGATTTTCTCTTCGGACGACTCCTTCTCATCGGTCAGACGCAGGGATATCGCTGGTTCAATCTCGGCATGGCGCCGCTATCGGGGATGGATTCAAGATCCCGGCCCTCGTTATGGTCCCGCGTCGGAACGCTGCTGTTCCGACACGGTGAGCATTTCTACAACTTCCGGGGTCTGCGGCAATACAAGGAGAAGTTCGACCCAGTGTGGGTGCCGATGTACCTGGCACTCCCGGGGCCCTGGGCGCTGCCGAGTGCATTGGCTGGCGTCGCGGCACTGAGTTCGCGGGGGCTTGCCGGAGTGATCGCCCGATGAAGTGGTCGATGATCATGGCTGCCGTGCTGGCGCTCTTCCCCCTGCGTGCCGGCAATCCGGCGACTCACCGGACCGGAAGTGTTTCGACTGATCAGCTTCCCCTCACCGAAGTACCCGCCGCGGCACCGGGCCAATGGTTGGCGCTCTTCATGACGGGTGATGGGGGCTACGTTTCGGCCGATCGACAGCTCACCCGGGAGCTCTCTGACAGCGGCATAGCTGTCCTGGTGCTGGACTCCAGGGCTTACCTGGCGCGGCGGCCGACGCCCGATCAGGCCAGTCGTGACGTTGCCACCGCCATAACGGAGCACCTGGAACGTTGGTCCCGCTCCCGCGTGCTCCTGATTGGATCATCCCGTGGCGCGGATCTTCTGCCATTCATTGCCAACCGCTTTCCCGATACGCTCAGGAATCGCGTGGATCTCATGGTGCTCTTCGCACTGGGCCGCTGGGCAAGCTTCCAGTTTCATTTCATCGATCTCTTCATGGATCGCCATCGCTCCAGCGACCTTCCTGTTTCACCGGAACTCGAGCGTCTCCGCGGGACACGGATCCTGTGTCTCTACGGTGCGGGTGACGACGGGTCGTTCTGCAATGGCGCCGACTCCACGCTCGTGGACTCGGTCGTGGCGGGATCCGGACACCGCCTGAAGGGAGAAACCGCTGCGGAAATCGTGCAGCTCATTCTGCGGGATCTGCCGGTCACCGGCCGCTGATCAGACAGACTCAGGTGCGGACCGATGCCCGCCTGCGGCCGCCTCTCCGGGAGACGATCCATCGCATGAGCCCGGCCGGCATGAGCCGGAGGAGCAGCGACACGGCGCGGTACCCCGGCCCGGGAACGACCACGACCGGACGTCGCCTGTCGAGCGCGGCCAGGGATCGGTCGACTACGTACCCGACCGTCTGCCAGATCCAAGCCGGGTAGCGGGACATGTTCATCTCGCCCCGCGCGTGGAACTCGGTGTGAGTGTACCCGGGGCACAGCGCCTGCACATACACGCCGGTCTTCCTGAGTTCCGTCGAAAGGGCTTCCATCTGTATCCGTTGCCAGGCCTTGGTCGACGTGTAGTTGACGTTGCCGGGACTGACCAGAAAGGACGCCACCGATGCCACCGTGATGATGGCTCCCCCACCACGCGGCACCATCGACTGCACTGCTGCCTGGGTCAGGCGGTGAACCGCCAGAACGTGCAGCCGGATCATGTCATCCTGAGGACCACGTTGTGTGCGCGCCAGCGTGCCCTTGGTTCCGAAGCCGGCATTGTTCACCAGCAGAGCTATGTCGCCCCTGTCGATGCGCGCCACGACGCGCGAGGTGTCCTCGTCGCGGGAAAGGTCCGCCACGGTTATCTCGCACTGCGTCCCATGGGCGGACTGCAGCTCGGCGGCCAGCTTTCCCAGACGGGTTCCATCCCTGGCGACGAGTACCAGGTCGTAACCCCGACCGGCCAGCCTGTGGGCGAACTCCAGGCCAATGCCGGAGGTGGAACCAGTGACCAGCGCAATGGGACGCAACGGTCTCCTCTTTGATTGTCGGTGGTCATGAACATCGACTGGTGTCGGCCCTGCGGGAAGTCGAACGTAGCGGCATGCGGAATCGTTCCCGTCCACCAGGTCCACGTACCGATGATCCCTTCCATTGCGCAATCGACCTGTCCGTGAAACTCCCCGCTGCAGGCAGCGTCGTCAGCTTGTAACTTTCCGTCCCCCGAACCAGCGCAACCGTGAAAATTGCCGTTTGCATGAAGCGCGTCCCCGAGATGGACGTGAAGTTCAAGATAGCTGCCGCCGGGAATGCCATAGACGAGGCGGGCCTCAAGTTCGACATGTCGGATTTCGATGGCTATGCCGTGGAGTTCGCTCTCCAGTTGGTCGAGAAATCGGGCAGCGGCGAGGTCGTGGTGTTCTGTCTGGGACCGGAGGCAGTACAGGAGACTCTCCGAAAGGCATTGAGCATGGGTGCGGCGCGTGCAGTGCATCTTCGTGCCGACAGCGTTCCGGTCGATGGCTGGTCGGTTGCGCAGGCCCTGGCCGCGGAACTGAAGGATGGCGCCTTCGACCTGGTGCTCTTTGGCAAGATGGCAACCGATACGGCCAGCGGCGCCATCGGGCTCATGACCGCGGAACTGCTGGGCCTCCCCATGGTGCAGGCCTGCTCGCGGCTGGAAATCGGTGACGGGAAGGGCACTGCCCGCCGGGAGATAGAAGGCGGCGCCGAACTTCTGACGTTCCCCCTTCCGGCCGCGCTGTCCCTCGACGAGGGGATAGCCCGTCCCCGTTATCCCTCACTGAAGGGGATCATGGCTGCCCGGAAGAAGCCGCTGGATGAGCGGCCGGCTCAGCTTGGTGCAGCCCGGGTCTCCATGACCAGGATGGAGCTGCCGCCGGAACGCCAGGCCGGACGCATAGTCGGTGAAGGCGCTGCTGCCGTCCCGGAGCTGGTTCGTCTCCTCCAGACCGAAGCCAAGGTCATCTGATGCCCAATATTCTCGCGTTCGCAGAATCCCGTCGTGGTGAACTCCGCAAGGTGGCTCTCGAGGCAGTGACCGCGGCAAGGAAGCTTGCCAGTGGCGGTGAGGTCCATGTGATCCTCGCAGGCGCTCCGGGAGTCGCCACCCAGGCCTCAGCGCTGGGCGGCCATGGAGCGGACACCATCTACCTGACCGAACATCCGGCGTTCACCGAATACAACCCTGAAGCGCTGGCAGCCTTGATTGCCGGGCGGGCCAAGTCGGGTGGCTATCGCGCAGTGATCCTCGGTGCATCAGCCATGGGGAAGGACCTCGGCCCCCGCATTGCCGCGAAGCTCGGGGTGCCCATTGCCGCGGATTCGCTCTCGGTGACCTTCGACGGTGACGCCACGACGGTCACACACTACATGTATGCCGGCAAGATCATCGGCACGATCCGATACGAATCCGTTCCCATGGTTGTCTCGCTGCGGTCCGGCGCCATTGCGGCAGAGGCCGGTGCCGGAGCCGGGCGGGTGGAAAATGCCCCTCCGGTGGGTGATCCATCCGCGAGCAGGGTCGTGGTCACCGAGACCATCCAGGGTGACTCGAAGCGACCGGATCTGGCCGATGCAGCGGTCATTGTCTCGGGTGGCCGGGGACTCAAGTCCGCCGAGAACTTCCGTCTGGTCGAGGAACTGGCAGCAGCGTTCGGAAATGCGGCGGTCGGTGCCACCCGCGCCGTGACCGATGAAGGCTGGCGACCGCACAGTGAACAGATCGGTCAGACCGGCCGCCAGGTCAGCCCTGACCTCTATGTGGCGGCTGGCATCTCCGGGGCCATCCAGCATCTCGCCGGCATGCGCACATCGCGCACGATCGTCGCGATCAACAAGGACAAGGATGCGCCCATCTTCAAGGTCGCGGACTATGGCATCGTGGGCGATGTGTTCGAGGTGTTGCCCGCCCTGACGGAGGCAGTGAAAGCAGCCAGAAAACGCTAGCAGCACAACTGTGGAGCCCCGGGGCATTCAGGGATCGAACCTGGACCAGCCTGCGGGATGCGACGGGAACGACTCTGATCCGGACTGTCCATGTCTCTCGGTTTTTCACTGATACTCGGTGTGGCGCTGGCGTGCTTTTCGTTCAGCGCGCAGCGCCTCTACCGATTTCTGCGGATCGGGCGCGATGAACCGCGCTGGGATCACATCGGTCAGCGCATCCGCAATCTTCTGTTCATTGGCATCGGGCAGACGAAGATTCTGCGGGATCCCGTGGCCGGCACGCTGCATGCACTGGTCTTCTGGGGATTCCTGGTACTTACGGCCGGCACGGTTGAAGTCCTGATCAACGGCGTCATACCGTCCTTCTCATATTCCAGGATTCTGCCCGCGCCCCTTTACGGGTTCTTCGTCCTGTCGCAGGAAGTTTTTGCGGTCTTCGTTCTGGCGGCGGTGAGTGTCCTTCTGTACCGCCGCATCTGGGTGAAACCACGTCGGCTGCAGGGTGACGGCGTCCACAGCGGCGACGCGATCTTCATCCTGTCCATGATCGGCGGCCTGATGCTGACGCTGATCCTGTTTTCGGCGCTGGAGAGGGTGGTCGAACCCCGTCTGCCCCTGGTGCTGCAGCCGATTTCAGGTGCGGTCTCGATGGTGCTTTCCGGCCTGAGTCCGGAAACGGCCGCCTCGGCGGCCCGGGTGCAGTGGTGGATTCACGCGCTCCTGATTCTGGTTTTCCTCAACTACCTGCCGTATTCCAAGCACCTCCATGTAATCGTCTCGCTGCCCAACACCTTCCTGTCCAACACAAGTGGGCCGGGACCCATTGGTGCCATGAAGCCCATGGACCTGGAGGCGGAGACGGATCAGTTCGGTGCAGCGGACGTAATGCACCTCACCTGGAAGAACCTGCTGGACGGCTACAGTTGCACCGAATGCGGTCGCTGTACCGCGGCATGTCCGGCCAACATCACCGGGAAGCCGCTCTCGCCGCGCAAGATCATGATCAACACCCGCGAACGGCTGAACGAGGTCGCTCCGGGCATTGTCGGCGGTGCTGATGTTTTCGCTGCACCGTTGTTCCGTTGGGATGAACCGGCGGAACCGGAACCCGACCGGAGACTCGTCGACACGTTCATCACCGAGGAAGAGCTTTGGGCCTGTACCTCCTGCCGGGCCTGCGTTCAGGAGTGTCCCGTTTCAATAGACCAGCTGGAGATCATCAACGAGCTGCGACGCGGGCTGGTTCTTGCTGAATCCCGCTTCCCGGAGGAGGTGCAACCGACGTTTGAATCGATGGAGCGGAACGGTTCACCGTGGGCCTTCAACCGGAATGACCGCGCCGCCTGGGCCGAGGGGATGGATATCCCCACGATGGCGGAGATGCAGGAGAAGGGTGAACGTCCGGAGGTGCTCTTCTGGGTGGGCTGCATGGGCTCGTTCGACGACCGGGCGAAAAAGGTCACCGTAGCGTTTGCCCGTATCCTGCAGGCAGCCAATGTCCGTTTTGCCATCCTTGGACGGGAGGAGGCCTGCCATGGCGATCCGGCGCGGCGCATGGGGAACGAGTACCTGTACCAGATGCTGGCCAGGCAGGCCATCGAAACGCTGGAAGGTTACGGAGTCACAACCGTCGTTACCGCATGTCCGCACTGTTTTCATCAGATTGCCAATGAATTCCCGCAGCTGGGTGGTCACTTTGATGTGGTGCATCACTCGGCGTTCCTCGAGCGGCTCCTGGCCGAGGGTCGGGTACCGTTGGATGGTGAGGGCAGGAAGCTCACCATCGCGTACCACGACAGTTGCTATCTGGGTCGCTACAACGGAGTCTACGATGCCCCGCGCGAGACGCTTCGGCGCGCGCTTCCGGTGGTGACGCTGGTGGAGCCGGCCCGGACCCGGGACCGGGGGCTCTGTTGCGGAGCGGGGGGTGGTCGGATGTTCATGGAGGAGCGGACCGGCAAGCGTATCAACGTCGAACGTACCGAGGAACTCCTGGCCACGGGGGCGGACACCCTTGCGGTAGCGTGTCCATTCTGCCTCACCATGATGAAGGATGGTGTGGAATCGCTGGGGCAGGAGACGCCGGTGCTGGATATTGCCGAAGTCGTGGCAGCCCAGCTCGGTGACGGGGCGGGGAGCAGGCAAGGGTCCGGCAACCACTGAGGAAGCGCTGTCACGCTATTCCATAGAGTGGATTTTCTTGCCCTCGGCGGCCCCGGAGGCCATTTTTGGAGACGGTCGGCTTGGCGTCGGCCGTCACGTCACTCCACCAATCTTTCAGAAGTGATCAGGAGACAGCGATGCGCTACGAACTGAAGCCCTTCAGAGTGCTGGCGCTCCTCACTGCCGTTACCGTCCTGGGTGCGTGCGGCGGCGCAGGAGAAACGCCCAAGGCTGAAGACACGCCCGCCCCGGCAGCGGCGCCCCCTCCACCGGAATCCTATGCGGTGGTCGCTGAGGACGGCTCGTGGAGCGCCGATGTGGCGCCGTCCGGAATCGTGTTCCACCAGAAGGGGAAGGATGATCTGACCTTCGAGTTCAAGGCACCGAATGTGAACGGCGCCATCAGCGAGTATGAGTCGCTTTTGACCGGGAAGGATACGGTGCGATTCACGCTCAGCCTGGCGCTGTCGAAGTGCAACGACAAGGCCGGCGCCGAGTACACTCATATGGCTCAGCTCTTCCTGACGGGAGATCGGACGTTGACTGCCAAAGGGTGCGCCAACAAGAAGTAGCGGCTCGACAGCGCTGTTGTGAACGCGGAGTGCGCCGGTCCCCAGGGCCGGCGCACTTTTTTTTCTCGGTCGTCTCAGACGGAGAAGACCTCGCTGAGCTGGGCCTCCTCGGTCAAGAGAAAGGCATTGAGGCGCTCGCCAGCTTCCGCGCTGGGCCGATCTTCCGGTACGATCAGCAGGGCGTTGGCGCGGGCCATCGATGTCTGGATTCCTGAACCCTGGGGTCCGGTCAGACGGGCCACGGCGACGCCGTCCTCGCTGATCGACACCACCGCTCTCAGGAAGTGCATCAGTCTTGCCGCTATCGACACCGGTTCCTGGAGAACGACCGGGACAGGCCGACGGAAGAGCCGTGAGTGCCCCAGCATGCGGCGGATCACCGGTCGGGCAAAGAGATCGAAGGTGACCATCGCGGAGACGGGGTTTCCCGGCAGCCCGAGCCAGGGCATTCCGTTCAGGTCACCGAACCCAATGGGCGACCCCGGTCGCATGCGCGCCCGCCAGAACTGCAGGGTGGCACCCATGTCCTTCAGCACCTGCCGGGTGTAGTCGAACTCACCCACCGACGCCCCTGCAGTCGTAATCAGGAGGTCGGCTCCGGCCGACTGCTCCAGCAACCGGCGCAGAGCACTGGGATCGTCGGGTGCGTTGCCCAGGTGTTTCGGTTCACCCCCGGCCAGCCTGACCATGGCGCCGATGGTGTAGCGGTTGGACCCCACGATCTTCCGACCCGCCTTCACCTCATGGAAGTGGTCCAGGTCGACCAGTTCATCGCCGGACCCGGCAATCGCGACGACGGGTTTCCGATGCACGGGAACCATGCCGATCCCCAGACTTGCCAGAACGCCTGTCTGGGCAGGGCCGATGGGCGTCCCGGCCGGAATGACCACGTCCCCCTCGCGGAAGTCCTCTCCCCGTCGCCGGATGTTCTTCCCCGCATCCCGGGTGCTCCGGATCTCCACCTGCTCCGTACCTGCGTCGGTATCCTCCACCCTGACCACGGAGTCGGCACCGTCCGGGACCGCGGCACCGGTCATTATGCGTATTGCCTCACCGGCACCTAATGAGCGCGACGCGAATGCTCCGGCAGCCACCGTCTCCAGTACCCGTAGATGCACGGGATTTTCCGCGGTGGCCTGTCGCAGGTCGGCTGCCTTGACAGCATAACCATCCATGCCGGAATTGTCCCACTGCGGAAACGTGTAGGTCGCGACTGCCGGTTCGGCCAGCACGCAACCCAGTGCCTGCAGCAGCGGAACTTCTTCGGTCTCCCTTGGCCTGATCCCGGAGACCACTCGGGCCACGGCGTCCGGGACCGTCAGCATTCAGCGTGTCGAGCGTCGCAGACGGGCGAGTCGCAACACGATTTCATCGATGGCATTCTCAACCTGGGTGGCGTCCACGGTCCAGTTGTTGCACAGGATGCTGAAGGCAAGTTCCCTGCCGTCGGCAGTGGTAACATACCCAGAGAGCGCGCGTACGTGATCCATGGAGCCGGTCTTGGCGTGCACGTTGCCCCGCGCCGGTCGACCGCCGAGTCGTTTGCCCAGCGTCCCATCCACACCGGCCACAGGCAGAGCCGCCGAGAACGCAGCGAACGCGGTATCGCGTCGGATTCCGGTCAGTACCCTGACGAAAGTCTCCGCTGAAACCGCGTCGAGCCGGGACAGGCCGCTGCCATCGTGAATGATGAAACCGTCCGGGCTTGCTCCCCATGCCCGCAACTGACGGGAGATGGCGTCCGCCCCGGTGGCGTACGTTCCTGAGCCGGTGCGAAGTCTTCCGAGTGTCTTGAAGAGCGCCTCTCCGATCGGATTCACGGAGTTCTTGAGAAACGGCTTCAGGATCTGAGCGAGCGGCTGAGAGGTGATCGAAAAGAGCACGGTGCGGCCGGGGCCGGCTCGTGGCCGGGCCCGAACTTCGGCAGAGGGGCCGCTGCCCAGGCCGCTGCTGGTGCCGCCCAGCGGTCGCTCGACGACTGCTCCGTCGATCTTGATGCCCCGGTTCGCCAGAGCCTCCTTCAAGGCGAGGAGAAAAGCCTCCGTCTGGTTCCGGTTGGTGACTTCCAGCGTGACGGTGCCCCGGGTGGGGATGCTGCCCGCTACGACGATGTCGGCGCTGCCGCTGCTGTCCTGAGTGATCCAGATGGCGGGCTTGCCTCCGACGACCGTGCGCGCTGTGACCCGGGCTCTGGGGAAGGTGCGGGCCGGTGACGTCTGGACCTCGACCGGCTGTCCTGCGCCGGAGCCGCCTCGAACGGTAACCGTGGCGATGCCTTCGTTGAGAAGCAGTTCGTCGACGCCGGCAGCATAGGCTTCATCCAGGTCGTCCCATGCCCACCCCTGTCCCAGGCTGGCATCGGGGAAGGCATCCAGTCCGCTTGCCAGTCGGCCACTGATCCGTCGGACACCGCGCCGGTACAGGGAGTCCGCGATGACGCGCAGCGGTGCCATGCCATCGGTCTGGAAGCGATCGCTGAAGGTAGGGTCGCCGGATCCCAGCACCACGAGGTCTCCGCGCAGCACCCCCTGGCGTATCGGTCCAGTGGCTGCGATGACCGTGGTGAACCGGAAGTCAGGGCCGAGTGTCTTGAGCGCCACCGCACCGGTTACGACCTTCAGGTTGGATGCGGGGACGAGCAGCTTGGAGGGATTCCGCGCGTATATCGTGTCGCCGTGTTCGACGTCCACGACGAGGATACCCCAGAATGCGCTGCGGAAGGACCGATGGTTGACGATGGGCTCGATGGCCCGAACGGCGGAGGAGTCAACACCTGCGGCGGGGGGTCCGGAAACGACCCGGACCCCGGGACGAGCGCTGCTGCAGGCGGTCGTCAGCACGAGGATCCCCAGCCGGGCGTATCGCATCCAACTAAGGCTTCATGATCTCCTGCTCCACGAGATCCGCCAGGGAATGCAACCAGTCGGGGTGATTCAGATGAATCACCGGCGCCTCCGTCGTAAAGCTGTCACCGTCCGTGACGACGGCGCAATAGGTCTCCGGGTCCACCAGGCCGGTACCCAGAAGGGGTGGTTCCCCTGTGGCCGTACGGTGGATCTCGATCTTGGGCAGGGCCGACCACTTGAAGCCTTCGCAGATGACGATGTCTGCATCCGACATGTAGCGTTCGGCGATGGCCTCCGGAGTGAGTTCAGTTTCCCAGCGGATGATCAGCGCGAACTTGTCGGGCGAGGCCATCGCGACGCGCTCGGCATGGCCATCGTGGTAGTGCCGGTAGGTATCGGTGTTGACGGGGTCGATATCGAAGGTATGAGATCCGTGCTTGATGGTCATGACGCGATGGCCGCGTCGGTTCAGTTCAGCTGCCAGCCTGACGACGAGAGTCGTCTTGCCGCTGTTCTTCCGTCCGACAATGGTGACCAGTGGTGGCCGCATATGTTTCAGCAAGGGTGAGATCTTCGGGTGTATTCACGTTCATGAAGAGGATTCCCGGATCGCCGAATTCTGCCACGCTGGATCCGGGAAGGCGAGCGACCCGCAGACGCTCGAGGAACCCAATCATCCGATGGTCGCCGGAGTCGAGCGATTCCTGAATGGCGCCGAGGCAGGGGAGCCCGTACCAGGCGCAGAGCGGCTCCAGACCGCGGCGTGATGGGCTTTCCGGAAGTACGGCGTCCGCACCGTCGCTCAGACTGCGCAGTCGTCGCAGCAGAGCCGCCGGGACGAAAGGCATGTCCCAGGCGACTACGAGGACGGGTCGACGGGCATGGTGCAATGCTGCGTGGAGTCCACCCAGCCCTCCCGCACCGATGACGATGTCGGCGCCCACTCTGGCATCAGGGAGCCATCGCTCCGCCTCTTTCGAGTTGGCTATCAACCAGAGTTCGTCCGTGGACTCCCGCAGTGCGGCAGCGACGCGGTCGATGATCCTGATGCCACCCACCCGTTCCAGCCCCTTGGCCGCGCCGCCGAAGCGGGATGCCGCACCGCCGGCCATGATGACGCCAGCGCAGGTGTCAGCCGAAGTCTGTCCGATGGTGTCTATCCCGCTTTCCCCCTGTGCATTCCGCTCCCGCTTCCCTCTTCCCGCTTCCCGCTTCCCGGTCCCTCAGTACACCGTGGCGGAAAGCGTATCGTCCTCTTCCACCGTAACGCACACGACTTTCACTGCCAGAACCCCCCGCAGCCTCTCCAGGATGAACCGGGCCAGGTTCTCGCCCGTGGGGATCAGGCTGCCTTCGGCAAACTCCGGTACGTCCAGATTGATGTTTCGGTGATCGAACCGGGAAACCACTTCAGCAGCCAGTGCCGCATCGACGGTACCCAGGTCGGCTGCCATTCCCGTCACTGGATCCACCTCGCCTTCCACCGTGACCGCGCAGGTGTACGTGTGCCCATGAAAACTGGGTCGGGCACAGAGTCCGAATACCCGCTCGTTCCTGGCGTCGTCCCATTCGGGGCGGCGATACCGGTGTGCCGCGGCAAAGCGGACGCGCCTGGTAAGCTGCGCTTTCGGCATCCTGCCGCCTGCCTAACGTTGCGGATAGAGGTACGAGATCCCCACCGACAGCGTCCGATTGCGACTCCAGATACTGTGGGGACGGGATGCATCCAGCACCGGCGGATCGGCGGTCGTCTTCAGGAAGTACGTCCCCGGATAGGAAATCCTGTACACGTAGTTGCTCCAGTCGAATCGGAGCGCCCAGGCGTCATTGGGTGACCAGGTCGCCCCGGCACCGAACGTGAAGGCGAACGGGATCCCGAAGCGGTAGTCGCCCACGTCCGTGCGCCCCCGGATGTCCGCCGCGAAACCCAGTCCCCCATTGATGACGGGCGACAGCCCGTGCCAGGTCTTGTGTCCGGTGAGGCTCATGTCCAGACCAAGATCGGCCAGCACCATGGGAACCTTCTCGTTGCGGACGAAGCGTTCCGCGATGGTCTTCGACGGATCGATCTCCATGCGATCCACTGATGCTCCGGCCACCCGGACGGCGAGCGACAGCGGTCCCGTGAGGAACATCTGCCAGCGCACCCCCACCATCGGTCCTTCCGAAGGGGCCACACCCACCGGATCCCGTTCGGCGGAGAACTGTCCCACGAACAGCGTCCAGTCGCGATTGGTGTCGCGATCCCTGTAGGGACTGCGATCCGGCGGGTACCCCACCTGCGCCCCCGCCAGGCCGGTCACTCCCACGATAAGCATTCCCGATAACCAGTACTTCACACTGTCTCCTTCCCTCGGTTCGCCACGACCCGCAGGTCGCGTCCCGTCATCTCCGCCGGCTGATCGAGGCCCAGCATGGACAGGATCGTTGGTCCCACGTCGCAGAGAGCACCGCGATCGCGCAGCGGCGGGTGCGCGCCCTGATCCGCCATCACGAAAGGTACCGGGTTGGTGGTGTGGGCAGTGTGGGGTCCGCCGCCTTCCGGGTCGATCATGACCTCACAGTTCCCATGATCCGCGGTGACGAGCAGACGGGCGCCGACCCGCTCCGCGGTCTCCACCACACGCGCCAGACAGCGGTCCACGGTCTCCACCGCCCTGATGACCGCAGGCAGGACTCCGGTGTGGCCGACCATGTCGCAGTTGGCATAGTTGCAGAGCGTGAAGTCGTACTCCCGGGATTCCAGGGCCCGGCACAGCACGTCGGTGACTCCCTCGGCGGACATCTCCGGCTGGAGATCATAGGTGGCCACCTTGGGACTCGGCACCAGCTCTCTCACCTCGCCTGGGAACGGAGTCTCGATCCCGCCGTTGAAAAAGTAGGTCACGTGCGGGTACTTCTCGGTTTCCGCGGTCCGGAACATCTTCATGCCCGCTTCGGACACCACCTCAGCCACGATCCGTGCCATGGAGAAGGGCGCAAACGCCACGGGGAAACTGAAGGTGCGATCGTAGGACGTCATGGTTGTGACCGATACCCGGGGACGATCGCTCGTGTCGAAACCGTCGAACGCCGGATCGGTAAGTGCCCGCAGCACCTGACGCATGCGGTCCGAACGGAAGTTGAAGCAGACGAGCGCATCTCCATCCCGCATCGGCGCAACCGGTCGACCGTCTTCCACGACCACCATGGGAGTGATGAACTCATCAGTCTCGCCGCGGCCGTAGGCCTCCTCGATGGCGCGCACAGGATCGCTGACTGTGGGACCCACACCCCGCACGGAAGCGTCATACCACTTGCGCAGTCGCTCCCAGCGACGATCTCTGTCCATCCCGAAGTACCGGCCGCCCAGGCTGGCGACCCGGGCCCGGCCGCTGATCCGTTGCAGGGTCTCCCGCATGTATCCGAGTCCCGACGTCGGCATCGTATCGCGGCCGTCCAGGAGCGCGTGAATCGCCACGTTCCGCACATTTTGTCGGGCGGCCAGGTCCACCAGCGCGAAGAGATGCTGGTCGAGCGCGTGCACGCCGCCATCGCCCAGCAATCCCATGATGTGGAGGGTGCCGTTGGACGATCGTATGCGCGAGCACGCATCCACCAGGGCCGGGTTCGAGTACCACGATCCGTCCTCGATGGATTCGCTGATTCGAACCAGATCCTGCTTGACCACGCGGCCCGCGCCGAGGTTGAGGTGGCCGACCTCGCTGTTGCCCATCTGGCCATCCGGCAGACCCACCGCGCGTCCCGATGCGTCGAGGAGCGTGCGGGGAAAGCGGTCCCACAGACGATTCCATGTTGGCGCGTCGGCCAGGGCAATGGCATTTCCCTCGCGTTCCTTGCGGAACCCGAATCCATCTATCACGACGAGGACGACCGGCTGTCTGGACCGGGGCATGGGGAATGGTCTGATTCGACACGGACTGGGGGCAGGGAATCTAAGCCAGCCACGGGCGGTGCGGGGAACTGTCCTGCAGCCCTTCCGTCGATGCTGGTGGAACAGCGACCCTCGTCCCGAGGAGGCAGCCGCGATGGGAACGGACCGATGTTCTCTGGAGGGACCTCCCCGCGAAACCCCAGAGACCCGTGACTGAGGGGTTCCGTCCTGCCACGGCGCCGTTCATCTTTAGCCCTTCGCTTGCCCCGTTCAATCCCGTCCGGGGTCAGTACGTCGAACGCAGTGGCTTCGGGACCATGCCCCTCCGGGAACGGGAAAAGTCGAGCTGTCGCAGCGGAGCTTGCGCGTGAGCAGGTCCGATCCGCGTCGGTTTTCGCGTCGGCCGCGCAACGCGACACTGGTCGTCTCCCTGATAATCGCAGCGGCGTATATCGCCTTCCTCAGGCCCGCGTCGGGACTGAGCGCGCACTCCGCCCGACTGGCATCGGTGGTTGCCCGTCCCGCACCCGATGCCTTCGGCAAGAGCGGCCAGCTCCGGATGCGGTTCGCTCTCCCGGGGTCATCCGTCGATTACCCGCTGGAGGTGGAGGCCGGACTCACCGAGCTGCGCTACACGTGGGTTCCACTGGACGACACCGTTGCTGCTGAACCGGGACGTCTGGTGGTCAATGGTCTGATCGCGCCGGCGCGTCCGGGTTTCTATCGCCTGGAACTGAGTCTGGAACAGGAACGCAAGTTCGTCGACGGCCTGTCACTCGCCGTGCTCGTGCCCAGATCCGAGAAGACGGGCTCATCGCTGAACGGATACCGGATGGGCTATTACCGGGGCGATCGGGCGCGTCGGTCTGACCCCGAAGCGCCGATCGGTTTCGTCGAGATCGACACCGGTCAGGTGACCCTCCCTGTTTCGGAGCATCTCCGGATCGCCGACTTCATCACCCGCGACAACCAGCACACCTGGCCGCGTTATGTGGCGGTGGATCCCCGCTTGCTGGACAAGGTGGAGCTGGTGCTGGCCGAGATCTCCACCTGGGCGGGATCCTCGGCCGCTGGTGACGTGAGCTTCGATGTGCGTTCCGGCTTCCGGACGCCGCTACACAACCGACTGGTGCCCAGCGCCGCCCGGGACAGTCGCCATCAACTGGGTGACGCCATCGATCTGGCCGTGGATGCCAACCGCGATGGTCGGCTCGATTCCCGGGATACCAGGCTGGTCTCCATGGCTGTCGACATCGTGGAGAAGCAGCACCCTGACCTGGCTGGCGGCCTGGGCATCTACAATCTCGGTGGACGCGCCTATGTGCACATCGACGCGCGCGGGACCCGGGTTCGCTGGCGAGGCTGACCGGCGATCCTTCCGAAACGGTACGGCCGTTGGCGCCGTAGGCTTGGCGGGGCCGTTGGCCCCATGTTGACCTCCGGCGATCCAGAGTCCTGACCATGAATCCCAACATCCGAGACCGTATCGTTCGGCATCTGGAGTCGCTGTCCGATGAGCGCGGCTATCAGGTTCTGGACTACATCGAATTCCTGGAATCGAAGTACGCCGGCAGCACGGCCCCATCGCCCAGCCTCCTCACCCGTTTCACCGAGGGTATCGAGGATACGCTGCGAGCCGGCAGGGTATCCACCACCGCCATCGCCGAAACGATGGGATTGCTCAACAAGGCAATGGGTGTGTTGGGTGGGGTGGCCGCGGCGGGGAAGTCCGTGGCATCGGACATTGCCGGCGCCGCCGGGAAGATCACCGCTGAAGCGACCGGTACGAAGGCCGGCACCAGTCCCGCGGTACCGGATGCATCCGCCGGCGGCTCGGACGAGCCGACCGGTAGCTGAAGCCTGATCGTATTGGCACGGAGGCCGGGCGTCCTGACAAGCTGTCGGGGACACATCGTGCCTGTTAGCTTTCGCCATGGCTACCAGAAGTCCATCGGAAAAGAACCGGCCCGCCACCCCCGCAACGGGAGGCGGGCCGCCGCGCATCGGCGCCAACGGTTCCGGCGGCGTACCGCGTGTGCGTGAGGTCATGGCCCTCACCTTCGATGACGTCCTCCTGCAGCCGCGGCATTCGCTGACACACCCGCGGGACGTCGACACCACGAGCCGGTTCACCCGCTCGATCGCTCTGAACGTTCCCCTGGTGTCTGCCGCAATGGATACCGTCACCGAGTCGGAGATGGCCATCGCCATGGCCCGTGCGGGTGGGATTGGCGTCCTGCACAAGAACATGTCGATCGATCGTCAGGCCGCCGAAGTGGATCGTGTGAAGCGCTCGGAAAGCGGGATGATCCTGAACCCGATCACCCTCGCGCCCGATGCCACGCTGCGCGAGGCCGTGGCCCTGATGACACGGTTCAAGATCTCGGGAGTGCCGATCGTGGACCACGGCGGACGACTGGTCGGGATCATCACGAATCGCGATCTCCAGTTCGAGCGTGACCTGCTTCGCCCCCTCAGGGACGTCATGACCTCAAGAGGTCTCGTCACCGCCCCGGTCGGCACCACGCTCGACGAGGCGGAACGGATCCTGGGTGAACACCGCATCGAGAAGCTGCCGGTGGTGGATACGGAGGGTACGCTGCGAGGCCTCATCACCGTGAAGGACATCCACAAGCGACGGCAGTATCCCTCCGCCAACAAGGACCAGCATGGCCGGCTCCGGGTGGCTGCCGCGATCGGCGCCGGCGGCGACTTTCTGGAACGCGCCAGGGCCCTCGCGGACGCCGGGGCTGACGTTCTGGTGGTGGACACGGCTCATGGCCACTCCGAGGGCGTCCTCGCGGCCACCCGCCGGGTTCGGGAAGCCCTTCCGGACATCCAGCTCGTGGCGGGCAACGTGGCCACACGTGAAGGCGCCGCGGCGCTGGTGGCCTGTGGCGTAGATGCCGTCAAGGTTGGCGTTGGTCCGGGCTCCATCTGCACCACCCGCGTGGTTACCGGTGTGGGCGTCCCTCAGTTGACGGCGGTCATGGACGCGGTGGCGGGTGCCGGGGATGTCCCGGTCATCGCCGACGGCGGTGTCAAGTATTCCGGAGATATCGTGAAGGCACTGGCGGCCGGTGCCTCTTCCGTAATGATGGGCTCGATGCTGGCCGGTACCGAAGAGAGTCCTGGTGAGTCGTTCCTGCTCGAAGGACGTCGCTTCAAGATGATCCGTGGGATGGGATCGCTGTCCGCCATGCAGGACGGCAGTGCGGACCGGTATTTCCAGGAAGGGGAGCTGTCGGCGAAGAAGCTGGTTCCGGAGGGGATCGAGGGACGGGTGCCGTACAAGGGGCCGGTAGCCGACGTTCTCTACCAGATGGTGGGGGGGCTCCGGAGCGGGATGGGATATGTCGGGTGTGCGGACATCGCCTCATTGAGGACGGACGCCGAGTTCGTCCGGATAACAACGGCGGGACTGCGCGAGTCGCACCCCCATGATGTTACCGTCACCCGGGAAGCGCCCAACTACAGCCTGTAGTCAGCGATTCCAAGGGGGGCCATGCTGGACAAGTTCAGCGAACCTGGACGGTCCGGAGCCGACGGCTCAGAGCGCGGCCAGAGACTCGATCAGTTGATGCAGTGACGTGCGGGCATCGCCGTACAACATGCGGGTGCTGTCCCTGTAGAACAGGGGGTTGTCGATACCCGCGAACCCGGCGCTGACGCCACGCTTGAGTACGATGGCCATGTGGGCGCGGTCCGCGTCGATGATGGGCATTCCGTAGATGGGGCTGGCGGGATCGTCGCGTGCCGCCGGGTTGACCACATCGTTGGCGCCAACGATGAGGGCGACGTCGGTCTGCGGCAGGGCCTGATTCACCTGATCCATTTCAGCGAGCCGTTCGTACTCCACACTGGCCTCTGCCAGCAGCACGTTCATGTGACCCGGCATGCGTCCGGCGACGGGATGGATGGCGTAGGTCACGTCGATGCTCCGGCTGCCCAGGGCCTCCTCGAGAGCGTGAAGCTCATGCTGTGCCTGGGCGACCGCCATGCCGTACCCCGGCACTATGACGACGCGGCGGGCATAGGCCAGCGCGATGGCGGCATCCTCCACGGAGGTGGTACGGGCCACGAGAGCCGCGCCGGTACGAGCCGGTCCGGTGGCGGGAGCACCAAAGCCGCTGAACAGGACATTGCCCAGCGACCGGTTCATCGCCCGGCTCATCATCAGCGTCAGAAGCATGCCGGACGCACCCACCAGCACACCGGCGACGAGGAGCATTTCGTTCTGAAGGACCACGCCGGTCAGGGCAGTCGCGAGACCGGTCATGGCGTTCAGAACCGCGATGACCACGGGCATGTCGCCGCCCCCGATGGGAAGTACCGCCGCGACCCCCAGAACGACCGAAACAGCGACCAGAAGCCAGAGGTGTGTGGCGGTGGCTCCGCCAGCAAGGAGGATCCCACCCAGGAAGAGAGCGGCGACGAACAGGGCGCCATTCAGGACCCCCTGCATGGGCAGACGCAGGGGTCGCGTCGGCAGGATTTCCTGGAGCTTGGCGAAGGCGACGATACTGCCGCTGAGAGAGATCGAGCCTATCAGCGCGCTTGCCGCCACTGCGGCGGTTGCCGTGGCACTGGACGTTCCACCTTCCTGGAGCCACTCGGCTACCGCAACCGTGGCGGCAGCGGCGCCTCCGCAGCCATTGAACAGCGCCACCATCTGCGGCATAGCCGTCATTGCCACCCGACGGGCGGCTACCACACCCACTACGGCACCGACCGGAACCGCAAGGGCGATCATGCCGAAGGATGCGATATCCGGATCCAGGAGGGTGACCACGGTGGCGATTACCATACCGATGGCAGCTACCCGGTTACCCCGCACTGCCGTACGCGGTGAACTCAGGTATCGCAGACCCAGGATGAAGAGGACCGTGGCAGTGAGGTACCCCAGCTGCATTACCGTGTCACGCACGGCTGGACTCACTGTTTGCGGGGGTGATCGTTGCGGAAGAGGTTGAGCATCCGCTCCGTGACCGCAAATCCACCGAAGACGTTGGCAGCCGCCAGCACCAGGGCGAAGAACCCGAGTACGTGACCGACCGGGGTATGTGCCGCCCCCGCCACCAGGATGGCCCCCAGCAGGACCACCCCATGGATGGCGTTGGTGGCTGACATGAGCGGTGTATGCAGGGTGGCCGGCACCCGGGCGATTACCTCATAGCCGACGAAAGCCGCCAGCACGAAGACATATAGTCCCAACAGGAGGTTGTGGTCCAAGCGACGGTAGGGGTCAGGGTCAGGGCAAACCGGGGAGGAGACTCCGGGGAGTTCCGCCCGCGCGGAGAATACACGAGAGGCCGCGATTTCGCTGAACTTTGAGTATCGGCACCAATGCTGTCCACCGGTGACGTCCGGGAAGGCAGGGAGGCAGGCATCCGGTGGTTGACAACTGCCGTCCGGCATCCGAGGTTGCCCCATCCTTGCTCGGAGCTCCCGAATGGGTCTTTGGTCCAGAAAAAACCTGACGACGCTGATGCAGGAAGCAGATGGAAGCGGTGGGCCAACGCTCAAGCGCACGCTCACCGGATCCAACCTCGTACTTCTGGGAATCGGCGCAATCATTGGCGCGGGAATCTTTGTACTGACCGGTCAGGCGGCTGCTCAGTATGCCGGTCCTGCGATCGTGATCTCGTTCGTGATAGCGGGATTCGGCTGTCTTTTCGCCGGTCTCTGCTACGCCGAGTTCGCGTCGATGATACCCATTGCCGGCAGTGCGTACACCTACGGCTATGCCACCCTGGGCGAGTTCATTGCCTGGATCATTGGATGGGACCTCATCCTGGAATATCTCTTTGCCGCCTCGACGGTTGCCGTAGGATGGTCGGGATATTTCACCGCCTTCCTGACGGAACTGGGGATCAGGCTCCCAGCCGCCCTGGTCGGAGCACCTCTTAGCGTGGAGGGGACCCACACCCTGGTCAGATCCCAGATCTGCATGGATCCGTCAACGGGTGGTCTGGCCGTGGATCCCATAAGTCACACCGCGATCAGTGTCCAGGACTGTGTCGCCCAGGGCTTCCAGCTCGGGGCGGGGATACTGAATGTGCCGGCCATGCTTCTGGTGATTGCCCTGACCATACTCCTGGTGGTTGGCATCAAGGAATCCGCCCGATTCAATAACTTCGTCGTAATCGTGAAGGTGGCCATCGTCCTCCTGGTCATTGGTTTCGGGCTGAAGTACGTGAACACCGCCAACTGGCAGCCGTTCATCCCACCCAACCTGGGTGAGTTCGGACAGTTCGGCTGGACGGGCGTATTCCGCGCATCAGGGGTGATCTTCTTTGCCTACATCGGATTTGACGCCGTTTCCACCGCGGCCCAGGAAGCCAAGAATCCCCAACGGGACCTGCCGATAGGCATCCTTGGTTCACTGGCTGTCTGTACCTTCCTGTATATCGCCATGTCGCTGGTCATGACCGGGATGGCACCGTACACCCAGCTGGGCGTGCCTCACCCGGTGTTCGTGGCCATTCAGGCGGCTGGCCCCGGCCTGGCCTGGCTGGGGTACTTCGTCAACATCGGCGCCATCGCGGGTCTGGCATCCGTGGTGTTGGTCATGCTCATGGGGCAGCCCCGAATCTTCTACTCGATGGCGCGGGATGGCCTCCTGCCCCCGGTTTTTGGCCGTGTCCACTCGAAGTTCCAGACTCCGTGGCTGGCCACCATCATTACCGGCAGCGTGGCAGCGGTCATCGCGGGGCTCTTCCCGATCGGTCTGCTGGGTGAACTGGTCTCCATTGGGACGCTGCTGGCGTTCGTGATCGTGAGCGCCGGAATCCTGGTGCTGCGTCGTCGCAGCCCCGAACTGCACCGTCCCTTCAGGACGCCACTGGTCCCACTGGTGCCCATCCTTTCGATCCTCATCTGTGGACTGATGATGTACTGGCTGCCCAAGGATACCTGGCTGCGGCTCATCATCTGGATGGCAATCGGTCTGTTGATCTACTTCCTGTATGGCCGCAAGCATTCCAAGGTCGGTAACCAGTAACGCTACCGGTCGTTAGTTTTCAGGCGGCGCCCCCACCGGGCGCCGCTTTCACATTCTGGCCCGGGCATGCCCACGGCATCTTTCCTCGACGTCCCAACCTCCCGCGTTGCCGCGATTCACCGGATCGGTGAGATCCTGCGCAATGCCGGCACGGTGGCTCTGACCACGCACATGAACGGCGACGGCGATGCCTGCGGTTCGGTTGCGGCCATGGCCCGCCTCCTCCCGCAACTGGGTTCGCAGGCAGTCATCGTATGCCCCACACCCTGGCCCGCGCTGTTTGCATTCCTCCGCGATGGCCTGGTGGACAAGAGCAGTGAAGGGGCCCCGGCGCTGCAAAGGGCCAACGCTCTCGTGGCCCTGGACGTGAGCGACATCAAACGGCTGGGTCAACTGGCTGCCACGGCCCGCGGCATGTCGGTACCCCGGATCGTAATCGATCACCACGTTCCGACCGAGGAACCGGCGGGCGAAGTCATCCTGGGTGATGTGACTGCCTGCGCCACCGGCGAGCTGCTTTACGATCTGGCCGGTGAACTGGGTCTGGAGATCGACAAACCCACCGCTGACGCACTCTATACCGCAATCCTCACGGATACCGGGGGATGGCGCTACAGCAACACGTCCCCCCGCGCACACCGCATTGCCGCGGATCTGATCGAGCGCGGCGTCGACCCCGAGCAGATGTACCGGCGCATCTATGCCTCCGTCTCGCCGGGACGGATCTTCCTGCTCAGGGATGCCCTGGACACTCTCGCGGTGGACCGGGAGTATGGGCTGGCATGGATCTCCCTCACCAATGAAAACCTGGAACGCCATCGGGTAAGCTCTGACGACCTCGACGGAATCGTGGATCACCCCCGCTCCATCGCGGGGACACGAGTGGCGCTCTTCTTCCGGGATCTCGGTTACGGAAGGGTCAAGGTCTCCTTCCGCAGTACCGGGGATGTGGACGTGAACCAGCTCGCTCGTCGCTTCGGTGGCGGGGGACACGAAAAGGCAGCGGGCGCGTTGATCAACGGATCGCTCGCAGAAGTGCAGTCCGCGGTGCTGGCGGCAGCCCGCGATCACATGGGTCCCGCTGCAGGGGCTGGCGGGAGCAACCAGAACCCCGGGGATGCCCACTGATGGGGCAGACGATTCAGGAGAGGATCTCGGCGGCGCTCGGCACGGTGATAAACACCCGCACGGGCAACAGCGTCCTGAAAGCCGGGATGATCCGTGAGCTGGGAGCCACACCCAACGGGAAAGTGCGGCTCATCATGATGCTGGGTCCCGACGACGACGCCACTCTGGTGCGGGATGCCCGACAGGCGATCGAACGCGTTTCCGGAGTCACGGAGGTCACGATCGACGTGCGGGATCCACGGGAGCGACCGAAGTCCGCACCGCGAACCACAAGTGATCGTTCCCTCCCCGTGATGGACGGTCGTGCCGCCTCGCCGCGACCGTCGGTGGCACCGCCGGTGACGTATCCCGGACTGGGCAACATCATTGCCGTTTCCAGCGGCAAGGGAGGTGTCGGCAAATCCACCGTTGCGGTCAACCTCGCGGCGGCGCTGGCCGCCCGCGGCGCACGTGTCGGGCTCATGGACGCCGACGTGTACGGGCCTAACGTGCCCCGCATGATGGGAGTCAGCGGAGCGCCGCAGGTGGTCAATGAAAAGATCGTTCCGCCGGAGGCCCATGGTGTAAGGCTCATCAGTCTGGGCTTCCTCATCGAACGTGACCAGCCGGCCATCTGGCGTGGCCCCATCGTCATGAAGATCGTGACCCAGTTCCTGCGCGACGTGAACTGGGGAGGTCTGGACTACCTCATCGTCGATATGCCTCCGGGAACCGGTGACGCGCAGTTGTCGCTGGTGCAGGCCACTCAGGTCAAAGGCGCCATCATCGTGACCACTCCCCAGGATGTGGCCACCGGTGATGCCCTGCGCGGTGCCATGATGTTCCTGCGGGTGGGTGTACCGGTGCTGGGCATCGTGGAGAACATGAGCTGGTTCGAGTGCCCCCATTGCGGGAAACCCACTCCCATTTTCGGGAGCGGCGGCGGACAGCGACTGGCGGACGAACTCAAACTGCCATTGCTGGCCCAGGTCCCCTTCGCGTCCCGGGTTCTGGACGGCGGCGACTCCGGCATGCCTATTGTAGTGGCAGATCCTGCCTCGGGTGCTGCCAGGGCGCTCATGGCCCTTGCGGAGGGAATCGTGGCGAAGCACTAAGTTGGGAAGGATCCCTCCGCTTCCCCCTTTCCGCGCCAACAGGTGCCCCTGGTTACTCTCCTTACGGATTTCGGCACAGCCGACGGCTACGTCGCCGAGATGAAGGGAGTGATACTGTCGATGGTGCCCGCTGCGCACCTGATCGACCTCTCGCACGACATAGCGCCGTATGACGTGGATTCCGCCCGTCTGGCCCTGGCGCGCTGCTGGCGCCGCTTCCCGCCAGGAACCGTACATCTGGTAATAGTGGATCCGGGTGTTGGAACACAGCGTGCCGCACTTGCCATAGCCAGTGGGGAACGTTTCCTGGTGGGGCCGGACAACGGCATACTGTCGCCGGCATTGCTGCATCCCGGCGCTCGGGCGGTCAGGCTTCCGGTTCCAGCGGACGTGTCCCATACCTTCCATGGACGCGATGTCTTCGCACCGGCCGCCGCCGCTCTGGCGCGGGGGGATTCTCTGGAATCGCTGGGACGTGCCGTCGAGGCACCCGTGGTTCTCCGTACGCCAGAGCCGGAGAAGAAACCCGACGGCTGGATAGATGGAGTGGTCATCCATGTCGACCGCTTCGGGAACGCCGTCACCAACATCATGACCTTGCACCCGGGGACGGTGAGCATCGCGGGACACCTGCTTCCTCTGTCCCGCGCGTACGGCGATGTCGATCGGGGCGAGCCGGTGGCGCTGCTGGGTTCCAGTGGCCTGCTCGAGGTGGCCGTGAGAGACGGACATGCGGCGGAGGTCCTGGGACTCGTCCGGGGGAGCCCAATCCGGTTCCGTCCGGACAGATAGCCGTCAGGGACCTTCGAACACCGCCACGAGCGGGCCGTGGTCACTGCTGCCGAACTCCCGCTGCACCACGCACGAGGCCGCCCGGCCGGCCAGCGCCGTGCTGGCCAGGATGAAGTCGATCCGCCACCCGATGTTGCGCGCCTTCAGGTTCCGCCAGGGTGCCCACCAGGTGAAGAGTTCCGGGTTTTCGGGATCCAGCGCGCGGTGCAGGTCCACCAGACCACGGCCGACAATCCGCGCCAGAAGGGCTCGTTCGTCGGCACGCTGGCCGATGGCTCCCGCTTTGCGTTCACGGGGATGAACGTCCATGTCGGTCGGAGCCACATTGAGGTCGCCGCACAGAACCAGCTTCTCACCAGAGGCCTCCCGGTCGGCTGCGAATCCGTCGAGGGCATCGAGAAATCTCAACTTCGCATCGTAGTCCTTGCCGCCGTTAGGCACGTAGACCGACGCCACGGTGACATCTCCCACGCGGGCCGTCACGATCCGATGCTCGAAATCGAAGTCCGGATGCCGAAACTCAGGCTGCTCGGGAGCGGTGGACCGTTGGATCAGAAGGGCCACACCGGAATAACCCTTCGCACCGTGCCAGCATGACCAGTACTCCTCGACATCCAGAAGCCAGGCCGGCACCTGGTCCGGAGCGGCCTTGATCTCCTGCAGACAGAGTATGTCCGGCTGTGTCGTATCCAGAAATTCCCGCAGTTGGGCCTCGCGGGCACGAACGCCGTTCACGTTCCAGGTCGCAATCTTCACCGCAGTTTGTTCCCGCTCTCAGGGGTGCCAGGGACGGGACGTGCTCCCGCAGCCTCTCCCCCAGTGTATCGCGGGGACTGGGGTGTTCCAGTGGCTTCAGCCGGTTTTCACTGGCCTTCTTGCCGCAGTGACGCCAGTGACCGGAGTAGGGGTCTGCCACGCCTGGGATTCGTCCGTGTCGGGCTCCCTTGTCAGCACGTCGCGGCGAGTCCCACCCCGGGACAGCACCGCTGCGCCAAGTCCGGTGGTCACCGAGACGTACGTCAGGGCGAACGCCAGCATTCGGAGGACGGCACTGCCGAACTGCCACGGGAGAAGGAGGGCCGCGATTACCCATGTCCCCATGAGGATCGTCACTCCAACGATGACGCCCCGCAGCGCACGTCCTCTGGGCTCCGGTGAGCCTCGACCGACACTCTCCCCTACCAGTTGAGCGACTGACAGGAACCCCAGGGTCAGGAGCCCCATCACCGCGAGCACGTAGGCGACGACGGCGAAGGGAATGAGCAGGATACCCACGACGGTCACCGCCAGGCCCGCGATCAGAAGTACCATTACCGGTATGAGGCCCAGCTCCGCGGCCACACCCACGAGGAACGACCGCCAGAAGCTGCGTTCCAGGACGTCAGTCACGCCGCCCAGGTACTGGGTCGCGAAGACCACGACTCCCATCCCGATGAGGAGCATGATGATCAGCCACGCGAAGGCAAGGCCGAGCGCATTCGATCCGTCGGCCCGGGCTGGAACTTCGCGTGAATCGGGGAGGAGGTGGAAGGAAGCGGCGTAGGACTTTGCCTGGCCGCCCACCCGATCCGGTCCTCCCTGGACGCCACCCAGGATTGCTATGGCGTCGCCGGTGACGAGCCCTCCTTCCTCCAGGATGATGTCGCCAAGGATGGCGATCGCGGTGCCCCGAATGGTGCCGTGTACGCGAAGGTCTCCACCGGCCACGAGCACCGGGCCCGCCACCGTATCACCCGCGGGGATTTCGCGGGAGCCGAGTCGCAGGGTATCTCTGGATGCCGCCCGATCCGTCTGGGCCTGGGTCGCGATGGTGACCGTCGGGACCGACTGAGGGGAAGCCGGTGAACCGAAGGACAGCGACGCGACGGTGAGAGCCATGACCGTCGCGAACATCTTACACCCTCCGCCTGCGGGATGACGCGGCAACGAGTCGCAGGCCCGCTGCGGCCAGGAAGATGGCAGCCAGGAATCCCAGCAGCACGCCCACCTGCCCGCTGACACTTCCCGAGGCGACAGCGGTCCCACCGACTACCGAACCTGCAAAATCGTTCACCACATCGAGTATGACCCACCGGACCCGTTCCAGTGCGGCGGTACCAAGGAAAATCACGCCATTGAGGCGCGGCACTATCCACATCGCGATCAGCGTCAGGGAGAGCGCCATCGCGCCAGCCGTGATCCCCACCAGCACACGACCCGGGCGGGATCTGGGCAGGAATCGCTGCGCGGCCGCCAGGATGGTCACGTGTCCAGGCTCGAAAACCCGCACCTGCTTCATCACCCGGTTCGCGAACAGCGGTGCCGGGGCGAGATGGGGGAGCCGTTCCAGTCGCTCGACGAGCCGCTGCTGGGCGTCCAGTTCCGCCCGGCACGTTTCGCAAGCCTCGACGTGCGCCTGCAGCGGCGCCATGCCAAAGCCCTCCTCGCCATCGACGAGCAGGTCGAATTCGTCAGGAAGCAGGTGTCGGTGTTCCACTGGGGCCTCCGGGCCTCATACGAATGGTAATGTGGGATGGTTTCAGCAGCGGTGGGCTGCCAGAAGAAGTCGGCGTACACCCTGGAACGGCCGGGTGCACCATGGTACTCGAAGGAATCAGTCCGGGGTCCTTACTCACGGGCATCCTCCAGCGCCTCTCTCAACTGATGGCGGGCGCGATGGATGTAGGTCTTCACCGTTCCCAGGGGAAGATCCAGGATCGTGGCGATCTCCTCATAAGATCGGCCCTCCACGTGTCGCAGCATGATGCAGGACCTGTACTCCGGCCTCAGGGCGGAAATGGCGCGCTCGATCGCGCCCCCGAGTTCGCGAGCTTCCAGTTCGTCCAGCGCCGATTCCTGCAGGGCGCGCACGTCGAAGGCCGTGGCCTCCACCTCGGCCGCGGTGGCGGCATGGGGTGAACCATCGATGCTGATCGTGGGGATCTGGCGCTTGCGGAGGTAATCAATGGCCACGTTGTTGGCGATCTTGAACAGCCAGCTCGAGAGCTTGAACTCCGGCCGATAGCGGTCGATGTGGTTCAGGACCTTGATGAAGGTGTCCTGTGCCAGGTCTTCAGAGGTTTCCCGATCCCGCACCATACGGTAGATGAGCGAGAAGACGGGGCGCTCGTACCGGTGCACCAGCTCCCGGAAGGCGTCCTCACGGCCACGTTGGGCCAGGTGGACAACGTCGGCGTCAGGGAGGTTCTGGAGGTCCTGTGGGCGAATCGGGGCCATGGCGTCGACCGCCGGCCTGGAGCCCTCTGCCGGCACGTTGAACGCCCGGAAGCTAAGATCGTGATGATCCTGAGGCCAGCGCAGGCGTAATCGTCTCGCGTCAGGTGAACTCGCGCTTTCCCCGTGATTACTCTCCGAGACAGGTTTCGAAGATGACTCCTTCCGGTCCCGACGCGGTCAACCAACCGTGACTCCTTCCGTCGATTCCGAAAAGCGGAGCTGGATCAAGGACACCTTTGGACAGATTGCTCCAACCTATGACCGGCTGAACCACATCCTCAGTTTCAACATCGACCGGGGCTGGCGCCGTTCGGCACTCTCGGAACTGAACTGGCAATCCCGACCGGATGGCGTCTATCTGGATCTCTGTGCCGGAACGCTGGACGTGGGCGCCGCACTGGCTGGTTCCCCGGGCTTCCATGGTCGGATTATCGCAGCGGACTTCTCGGAACCAATGCTGCGTCAGGGTCGCGGAAAGTCGGCCGGATCCGCTCTGCTGCCGGTGGCAGCGGATGCTGTCCAGTTGCCCCTCCGGGATTCGTCAGTACTGGGAGCCGTGGTGGCATTTGGCATCCGCAACCTGACGGACATGGATGCCGGGCTCCGGGAGGTGCTGCGGGTGCTGGTGCCGGGATCGAGATTCGTAGTCTTGGAGTTCTCCACTCCCCCTTCAGTGCTGGTACGCGTGGCGTATCGGCTGTATTCGCACAACGTGGTGCCCCTCGTCGGGCGCCTGCTGTCGGGGCATGGTACGGCCTATGCCTATCTCCCCGATTCAGTGGACCGGTTTCCCGCACCACATGCCCTGGCCGACAGGGTGCGTGCGGCAGGATTCGTCAATGTCTGCTGGCGTCGCGTCACGCAGGGGATTGCCGCCATTCATACCGCTGAGAAGCCGGCGCATGAAGCGTAGTCCTCGGTCATGGCCGTCAATGATTCTGGATAGCCGGGGCAGGCTGTACACTCCCTTGGCCGGAGGGCTGTGGCCGGCGTGCTGATTGGCCTCATTTCCGACACCCACGGGCTCCTGCGACCAGCAGTACATGACGTCTTCCTTGGCGTGGATCTCATCCTTCACGCCGGCGACGTCGGTGGTGCGGAAATCCTCGACGAACTGGGTCTGATTGCGCCGGTCCACGCAGTGTACGGCAATACCGATCCTCCGAACGATCCGAGGCTGCACCAGATGATCGAACGGGACTTCGATGGGGTACGGCTGCACGTCAGTCATGGACACGAGTTGGGCGTGCCCAAACCGGAAACACTGCTAGCCCACTACACGGCTGACGTGATCGTATACGGTCACACGCACGTACAGCGGATCACGCGCGCGGCCGGGCGGTTGGTGGTGAATCCCGGTGCGGCGGGTCCGCGACGCTTTGATTTGCGACCCAGCGTGGGCATTCTCACCCTGGCAGAAGGGAGCGTGGACGTCCAGATCGTGGACCTGGATTGACCCGTGTGACCAGACAGCCGCTGCGATCGCCGTTGTCACGGCATCGACCGGCACCGAAACTATTTCACACCCCGCGGTGCGTTCCACTGCCTGATCAGGGCGGCCTCCACATCCAGTGTACGTCCCGACCCAAGCAATTCCGCCGCCGTCCTGCCATCCAGCTCCTCCTGTGGCTCGTGGAGCCAGCGGTCCACCTCGGCGTCAGAAGCGTAGATGTCCCTCAGGATCGCCTGAACGAGGTCGTCCGGCTCCCCGAGCCACAGGTGAATCTCCTCCCTCCCCAGCTCGACCATGGCAGTACCCGATTTCTTGCCTGAAGGCCGAATATAAGCCGAAGCTGCTGTAGGCACAACCCTGACCATAAGGGATTCCCGCTACGCAGCCGGTCAGGATTCCGGTGGGGAACCCAACGGACGGGTCTGTTTCAGCTCCCCCGTGTGTGTCCGGAACCAGGAGGAGATCACCAGGAGTTCATCGACCTCGTGCCGGGGGACGGACCTCGGTCCGGTCAGGGGTACATCGACCGCCACCCGACGGGATGCTTCCGCGAGGACGCTACCCTCCGCTCTTGTCCGCGGAGCTCGCAGCTCCGCCCGTACCACGCCACGTCGGATCAGATAAACGCGATCCTCGCCATCGACACCCTCCACGCGGTACTCGAAAGTCAGTGATTCTATGGCCACCCGGAGTCGATCGAACAGGTCTCTCAAGGCCGCCAGACGATCACGCTTGTCGCGGAGGATTCCGGCCCGTTCGAACTCCAGGCGTCCGCTGGCCTCCAGCATCGCGCGCTCGATCTGTTCCATGGGGCCGCTGTCGGCGCCTTCGAGAAACGAACGCGCCTGGATGACGCGTTCGGAATAGGCGCCTTCGGTTGGTGCCCCCACGCATGGTCCCAGGCACTTGCCGATCTCGAAGCGGATGCATCCGGGGGTGCGCAGCGGGAGGGCAAACATCTCGGCCTGATCGGCAAAGTGCATGCGCCGATCGAAGGAGCAGTCGCGCAGGCCGAGTACGTCATTCAGCTCGCGAAGCCCCTCCTTGAGCCTATTGGCGCCGGTGAAGGGTCCGTAGACCACGGACTCACCTCTGCCACCCGTAGCGCGCAGGACCACGAGCCGGGGCGCCGGTCCGCGGGAAATGGCGATGAACGCGTGGTGGCGGGCATCGCGTTTCATTGCGTGATTGAGTCGCGGACGCAGCTTCTTGATCAACCGGAGTTCCTCCAGCAGCGCGGCGAACTCGCTGGGCAGGTAGCTCCACTCTATCCGCGCTGCTTCACGAACAATCCTGGCTCCCTTTTCCTCGGGGAAGGCCGCGCGAAAGTAGCTCAGCAGTCGACTGCGCAGTCGCTTGCTCTTTCCCACGTAAACCACTTCGCCGTCCTCGGCGACCATTCGGTAGACTCCCGGCCGGTCGCTGGCGTTCTCGCGCACCTGGTCCCGCAGGGCCATCAGCTGTTTTCGGGCCGCGACCTCGGTGGTTGCCGGCATCAGTGCTGACAGCGATGACAAAAGACGGTGGCCCGTCCGTCCACCGCGTGCGTGGACGTCAGCCGGGTTCCACACCTGTGGCACGGCTGTCCTTCCCTGCCATAGGCATGGAGCTGGCGGATGAATCCGCCTTCCCGTCCGTGTCCGTCGCGGAAGTCGCGGAACGAAGTACCCCGGGCGGCAACCGCACGCGTCAGGATGTCGGCGATCGCCTGGCGCAGTTCATCCGCTTCGGCGCTGGTGATCCTGCTGCCGGTACGCGAGGGATCTATCCGCGTCGCCCAGAGCGCCTCATTCGCGTAGATGTTGCCGACACCCGCCACACGCTGCTGGTCCATGAGGAGCTTCTTGATGGGCTGCGACGAGTGCCGGATGACGTCCCACAGTGCCTCCGTGGTGAACTCCGCCCCCAGGGGTTCCATTCCGATGCGCCGATCGAACTCCGCGAATTTGCGGTCCGTCAGCAGGGAGAGTCGGCCCAGCCGTCTCACGTCGCGGCAGACCAGGCGGGAGCCATCGTCCAGTTGGATGCGTACCGTGTCATGGCTGTCGCCCGGCTGGTCGGGTTCGAGGGTCACGAGTCCGCCGGTGAACCCCAGCCGCACGACCAGGTGCTCTCCGCCGGAAAAGTCGATCACCACGGCCTTGGCCCGACGCCATACGCGCACGATTCGGGTTCCGAGGATGCGTCGCCGCAGCGACGCCGGCCGGACGCCGCTCAGCACGTCCGCCTTGCGCACCTCCACACCGACAACCATCCGATTGCGGGTGGCGGCGTCGATATCGCGCGCGAGGGTCTCGGCTTCAGGCAGTTCCGGCACGACGACGCAGCTCCCGCCACCCTATGTCGCTTCGGAACTGTCTTCCCTCAAAGCGTATGGCTCCGGCACCGGTGCGACTCAGTTCCCGCGCTTCATCGAAGGTTGGTGCCACGGCCGTCACGGAAACAACCCGTCCGCCAGCCGTAACCAGGCGACCATCGGAATCCAGTGCGGTTCCGGCATGGAACACCGTGACACCAGCAGGTACGCTGCCAACATCCACTGGCACTCCAGTCCGCGGGGTGTCCGGGTATCCCGCGGCGGCAACCACGGTGGTGACGGCGGCGCCGGCGTCGAAGCTTGGCTCGGGAGCGTCCCGGAGGCCGCCGGCGCGCGCGCATCCCTGCAGCAGACCGAGCAGCGGAGTCTCCAGGAGCGGCAGTACCACCTGCGTCTCCGGATCCCCGAACCGGCAGTTGAACTCCACGACCCGGGGGCCTTCGGACGTCAGCATCAATCCGGCATAGAGCAGTCCCCGGAACGGAGTGCCGCGTTCGCGCAACGCGCCTAACGTGGGCTCCACGATGATCTCTCCGATCCGGCGCACCAGCGCGTCATCCACCAGACTGACGGGCGCGTACGCCCCCATCCCGCCGGTGTTGGGTCCCTGGTCGCCATCCAGAAGGCGCTTGTGGTCCTGTGCCGGAAGCAGGGCCCGCCAGGCCTCGCCATCCGTCAGGAAGAAAATGGATACCTCTTCACCCTCCATGAACTCCTCGATCAGGATTTCCTCTCCGGATGCCCCAAACCGGTGGGCCTCGAGCATGTCGTGCACCGCGGCTTCGGCGGCAGCCAGCGTCTCGCAGACGATGACGCCCTTGCCGGAGGCAAGTCCGGAAGCCTTGACCACCACGGGTGCCCCAAAGGAGTGCACCGCTGCCAGGGCCGACGCCGCATCGGAGTGCCACGAGGCCCGGCCGGTGGGCACCCCCGCCGAGAGCATCAACTCCTTGGCGAATCGCTTGGAAGATTCCAGTTGCGCGGCTTCCTGGGATGGTCCGAATACCGGGAGGCGTCTCAGCCTGAGGCGGTCGGCGAGACCGGCAGCCAGCGGGGCTTCGGGGCCAATGACGGTCAGGTCGAAACCGCTCTGGATTGCCAGTGTGACGATGGCGTCGATGTCCGTCGCCTGAAGGCGGTGACAGGTGGCGAGCGCGGCGATCCCCGGATTCCCTGGCGCAGCGTGCAACTCCACGGACGGATCGTCGCGCTTCAGCTTCCACGCTATTGCGTGCTCGCGTCCCCCACCTCCGACGAGCAGGATCTTCGGCATCAGTCCGGCTTGCTGGTCGTGCGGAATGTTTCGTTGAATGCGTCACGCGCCCGGCCAAGCACGCCGGCAATGGTATCCATGGCCTCCCGGGCCTGATCGCCGTAGTAGCCAGCGGCGTCCTGAATGTCCGCGGCCAGCGGCGGACTTGCCGCATCATCGCGCCTGCGATAGTCACCGCCCACGATCCGGTCATAAGCGCCACTGTCGATCCAGCGCTGCAGTTCGGCCGCGCGGACCGTTCCGAACGGATGCGTGCGGAAGGCGGTGTTGATGACCTGCCAGACCTTGTCGGCCACGTCGCCTTCCGTCTCGTACGCGCGGGCCTGCTTCTGGAACTCTTCCACGCTGATCGCGTCGTCGAGCGCGCCTTCATTGCGCTGTGGCCCGCCTGCCATTTTCAGGAAGACACTCATCGAAACACGGGGATCCTGGGTGGTCAGGAGTCCGGCGCGGTCGGAAGAGAGTTCGGCCTTGCGGTACCACTCCATCAGTGCCAGCTGGAACGGCAGAATCGCGATACCGGCGAGGAAGGGCAGGTTCTGGAACCCGATGGTCATCAGGATGACGGCGATCGTGGTATACGTGGTGTGCCGGCTCATTATGTGACCCAGCTCATGCCCCAGAATCTCGCGCACCTCGTCCGGATCCAGGAGTTCCAGGAGACCGGAATTGATGACGATGAAAGGCTTGTCGAATCCCACCGCCGCTGCGTTCACCAGGGGAGTCTGCGTCACGTAGAGTTCGGGGACCTCGGGCCAGTCCATGGTGTCCAGCACTTCCTGATACAGCGCCCAAAGCCGGGGACGCTGTGACGGCCCGATCTTCACCGCATTGGCAAGGAAGAGCTGCCGAACCCCTTTCTCGCCGAAGAATGCGGCGATCTTCCGGACCACGACATCGAAGCCCGGGATGGAACGGAGCGCATTCAAGGCAGCCCGGTCCGCGGGATGTTCCCAGGCGGTCGATTCGATCTGGGTGAGCTTCTTTCGCTCTGGCATGTCTGGATGGACGTGAAGGTGGAGGTTCCGGACCCGCCAGCGGCTGGGAGCTACGCACCACCGTTTTCAGTTCCCTGAAGGCGGGCCGTTGGGAAACCTACGGGAATCCGCGGCCCCCGGTGTCGGCGCCTATGTCGACAGACCGGTAAAAGCGGCTCCCAGGTCAGCCAGCAGATCGTCGATATCCTCAACCCCCACCGAGAACCTCACAAGGCCATCGCCGATGCCTATGGCCGAGCGCTTCTCCGGCGGCACCGACGCGTGCGTCATGGATGCGGGATGACAGACCAGGCTTTCCACCCCACCCAGTGATTCCGCCAGGGTGAATACCCGGAGACGGCTCACCAGGTGCTCGGCGTTGGCACGGGTGCCCACGTCCGCGGACAGCATTCCACCAAAGCCTGACATCTGTCGCTGGGCGAGTTCTCTCTGCGGGTGGCTGGGCAGGCCAGGGTAGTGGACGCGCTCGGTACCGAGCCGTTCCGCCAACCAGCCGGCCACCTGTCGACCATTCGAATCGTGGGCCGCCATGCGCAGGTGCAGCGTCTTGGTACCACGCAACACCAGCCAGGCGTCCATCGGACCCGGCACTGCTCCCGCGGCATTGAGGATGAACTGCAGACGCTCGGCGAGATCATCGTCCTGCAGAATCGCGATGCCGCCCACCATGTCACTGTGGCCGTTCAGATACTTGGTGCTGGAGTGGTAGACGATATCGGCTCCGAACTCGAATGGCCGCTGGAAGACCGGCGTGGCGAAGGTGTTGTCGACTATCAGCAGGGCGCCCGCCCGGTGCGCGACTCCGGCGGCTTCCCGTAGATCCGTGAGCCGCATCAGGGGATTGGTCGGAGTCTCCACGATGACCGCCCGGGTTGCCGGGGTCACGGCATCCTGGATCCGCTGGGGATCGCGAGCGTCGACGTAACTGAAGCGGTAGCCGAAATTGGTCAATATCCGGTCGAACAGGCGGGGAGTTCCCCCGTACAGGTTTTCCGCACAGACGAAATGATCGCCGGCCTTGAAGAGCTTCATGACCGAATCGATCGTGGCCATTCCACTGCCAAAGGCGAAGCCGTGTTTCCCTCCCTCCAGCGTGGCCACGTTCCGCTCCAGGGCCTGGCGCGTCGGATTCTTCCCCCGGGCGTACTCGTATCCCTTGTTCTGGCCGATACCCTCCTGGGCGTAGGTGGAGGTCTGGTAGATGGGAGTCATGATCGCCCCGGTTGAGGCATCCGGCCTCTGGCCGGCATGAACGGCCTTTGTGCCCAACCGGAATGGGGCGTCGTCATCAAGTATCCGGGTCATCGGATTCTGCAGGTGAGTGGGTCTGGAAGATAAACCCCGCCGGTTGCCTGCCGATACTTCGACCTATGTCGTCGTCGCTGGGATGGACAGCATGATCAGCAGCGTGCCGCGTACGCAACGCGTCCTTCAGGTGGCTGGGTCCCTGCCACCGCGGTGTCTCATCGTGGACGATGAGCCACACCTTCGCCTCCTCCTGGTCCGACTGATGCAGGCCGAGGGTTTCGAGTGCGAAGAAGCAGAGGATGGGCTCATCGCGGCCGAGTCCATGCGGGTGTCGCCCCCCGCAATTGTCCTGACGGACCTGGACATGCCTGGTATGGATGGGATCGGTCTGCTCCGGCATGTGCGTCAGCACCACCCCGACTCAGCCGTCATTCTGATCACCGCGATTTCGGACGTTCGGGTAGCCGTCGAGTGCCTGGGCGAAGGTGCGGCAGACTATCTGACCAAACCGTTCCACATCGAGGAGGTCCGGGCTCGCGTGAGGCAGGCGCTGGAGAAGCGCCGCCTGATGATGGAGAACCGTGAATATCACGAGCGCCTCAAGCGGCAACTGGCGATGCAGGCACGCCGCATCGAGGAACTCCTGCTCGCTTCCATACAGTCGCTGGCGGATACACTCGAAGTCCGGGATCCCTACACTCACGGCCACTCCATCCGGGTCAGTCGCTATTCGGTGCAGATAGCGCGGGAACTGGGAATGTCGGATCAGGAGGTGCGGGACGTCGAGCTGGGTGGACGGGTGCACGATGTGGGCAAGATCGGTGTTCGGGAGGCGATTCTTCACAAGGCGGGTCCCCTGACCGACGAGGAATACCATCATGTGATGGAACACCCGGTGACTGGCTGGCGGATCCTGAAGCCATTGCTGAAGGAGCGTCCCATGGCGCTGAACATCGTCAGGCACCATCACGAGCGCTGGGATGGTGGGGGACTCCCGGATGGGCTGGCGTCGGTCGACATCCCCTTCGAGGCACGAATAGTGGCAGTGGCAGACACGTTCGACGCCATGACCAGCGCCCGGCCGTACCGTCCGGGCGTCCCCCTGGAAGACACCCTCGCCGAGATCCACCGGTGCCGCGGGACCCAGCTCGACCCCCAGGTGGTGGACGCGTTCCTGAACCTGGTCGGTCAGGGAGAGATCCGCCGACTCGCGGATGTAGCGTAATCGCCACCGCGTTGCGGGAAACGGGGTCGCCACACGCAGGTGGGCTGACCGAGGGTCGATTCCCGCCTCCGGCTTCCCGGTGCGGTTACCCCGACACCCGTCCCGGCGTCGTCCCCACGCACTGCGTCAGGCACCGGGGTTGACCAACAGGGGAGGGAAGACCGTTGGCGGACACGCAGTCTCCGTCCGTCGCTCCCCGCTGCCGCCGGCTGTGGATATCGGCTATCCTGTCCTGCCCGTCGGACCTTTAATCACAGGGAATGTCTTTTCAGGGATTGATGGTGAGTGTCTCCGGAATCCGGGGACGGGTCGGAGAAGCGCTGACGCCGGAAGTCGTGTCCCGATATGCCGCAGGGTTCGGCTCCTGGTCGCTGGCCCGAGCCACCTCGCGCGAGATCGTTCTGGGGAGGGACACCCGCGTTTCGGGGCCGATGTTTCACCGGGCAGTCCAGGCCGCCCTGCAGTCGGTGGGAGCCACGATCGTGGATCTCGACATGGCGCCTACTCCCACGATACAGATGGAGGTTGAGCGGCGGCATGCCGCGGGTGGGCTGGCCATCACTGCCAGCCACAATCCGATCGAATGGAACGCCCTCAAGTTCATCGGTCCAAGCGGACTGTTCCTGGATGGTTCCGAGGCGGCGGCCATGCGAGCGTACGTCGATCGAGGATTTGCCCGTGCCGCCTGGGATGGCCTGGGGAGTGTGGTGCGCGACGAGGAGGCGGTTCCGCGTCACATCGACCGCATCCTCGGCCTTTCCGTCATCGAGCAGGCTGCCATACGGGCCCGGGGCTACCGGGTGGCGCTGGATACCTGTCACGGAGTCGGTGCCACCATTTTCCCGGACCTCCTCGCAGCGCTGGGGTGTGAAGTAGTCGCCATCAACCTGGCTGCCGACGGCCTCTTCCACCGACCGCCGGAGCCGATCGCGGAGAATCTGGGTGAACTCTCCGATCTGGTTCGCAGGAGCGGCGCCAAGCTGGGGCTGGTGACAGACCCCGATGCGGATCGGCTGGCCCTGGTGGACGACCAGGGGCGGGCCATCGGCGAGGACTACACCCTGGCGCTGGCCGCCCGAGTGGTGCTCCGCCGCAGAACGGGTCCGGTCGTGGCCAATCTTTCCACCAGTCGGATTCTGGATGATATGGTGTCCGAGTTCGGTTGCCCGGTTTCACGTGCGCCCGTAGGCGAGGTCAACGTTGCGGTACGGATGCGGGACCTGGGTGCGGTGGTGGGTGGCGAAGGGAACGGAGGGGTCATCCTGCCGGAACTGCACCTCGGCAGGGACGCGCCCCTCGCGGCCGCTCTGATCCTGCAGCTGCTGACCGATGAGGGAAGGGATATTTCCGAAATTGTGGCCCGGTTCCCGCAGTATCGTATAGTAAAGGAGAAGCTGGACCGCCCGGCTGGATCGCTGGGCGGCGTTTATGACGCATTGCGTGCTGTTTTCCCGGATGCCGAGGAGGACCGGCAGGACGGACTGCGACTTTCGTGGCCCGACCGATGGGTCCATGTGCGACCTTCAGGTACGGAACCAATAGTGCGTGTCATTGCGGAAGCACCCACGGACAACGAAGCCAGAGAACTCATTGCCCGGTGTCGGGTTCCCCTCGACGCCATGGCTGTGCATTAGCCCAACCGACTCGTACCCATGTGTGGAATCGTAGGATACGTTGGACCCCGTAACGCATCTCCCCTGCTGCTCGAGGGCCTCAAGCGCCTCGAGTATCGCGGCTACGACTCGGCCGGCGTGGCGATCATGAACGGCGTGGGCGTGGAGACCGTCAAGGAAGCGGGCAAGATCTCCCGGTTGGAAGCGATGCTGGCATCGAACCCCATAGTGGGGACCACGGGCATAGCTCACACCCGCTGGGCCACCCACGGCGCTCCCAATCAGGTGAATGCGCACCCGCAGGTGAGCGGCGACGGAAGCGTTGCCGTGGTGCACAACGGGATCATCGAGAATGCCACCGTGCTCCGGAAGATGCTGGAAGCCCGGGGTTACGTGTTCCGATCGGAGACGGATACGGAAGTTCTGGCGCATCTGATCGAGGAATGCTTCGATGGCAATCTCGAGGATGCGGTCATCGAGGCACTGCGGCAGGTGGAAGGCACGTACGGCATAGCAGTGGTATCGAGCATCGACTCGCACAAGATCGTGGCGGCACGCAAGGGAAGTCCCCTCCTGGTCGGGCTGGGAGAGAACGAGTACTTCATCGCCAGCGACGTCTCCGCCATCCTCGCGCATACCCGGAAGGTGGTCTATCTGGACGATGGCGACCTGGCGGTTCTGGATCGGGATGGGTACCGCATCATCGATCTGGATGCCATGGAAGTACCCAAGAAGGTTTCCCGCATCGACTGGGATCTGGGGCAGATCGAACGCGGTGGATTCGCGCACTTCATGCTCAAGGAGATTTTCGAGCAGCCCCAGACCATCGAAAATACGATGCGGGGCCGGCTGCTGGATGACGAGGGCACATCCAAGCTGGGTGGGCTGAATCTGACCGACGACGAACTCCTCGCCTTCGACAACATCATCATCACGGCGTGCGGCACGAGCTGGCACTCCGCGTTGATCGGTGAGCACATGATCGAGGAACTCACCAGGGTACCGGTGGAAGTGGAGTACGCATCCGAGTTCCGCTACCGCAATCCCATCGTGAACGAGCGGACTCTGTGCATCGTGATATCGCAGTCCGGTGAGACGGCGGACACGCTGGCGGCAATGCGCGAGGCCAAGCGGCGCGGCGCCCGAAGCCTGGGTATAGTCAACGTCGTAGGTTCCACCATCGCGCGCGAATCCGATGGCGGCATCTATATCCATGCCGGACCGGAAATCGGTGTGGCATCGACCAAGGCGTTCACCAGCCAGGTGATCGCGCTGCTCCTGTTCACCCTGAAGCTCGGCCGTCTGCGCGACATGTCCATTCTCCGCGGCCGGGAGATCACCCAGGCGATGCACCGGCTGCCTGGCCAGATTCAGGAGATTCTGTCACGCGCCAGTGAAGTCGAGGAGATCGCCGAGGAGTTCAAGCGCGCGTCCAATTTTCTCTATCTGGGTCGCGGCTACAACTTCCCGGTCGCCCTGGAAGGGGCATTGAAGCTGAAGGAAATCAGCTACATCCATGCGGAAGGGTATCCCGCGGCGGAAATGAAGCACGGCCCCATTGCGCTCATCGACGAAATGATGCCGGTGGTCTTCATTGCGCCGCATGATTCGGTGTTCGACAAGATCACGTCGAACATCCAGGAGGTTAAGGCGCGGAAGGGTCGGGTGATCGCCATTACCAGTCGCGACGAGGAGTCGCTGGCCGGGAAGATCGACTACGAGTTCCGGATTCCGGAGACGATCGATTTGCTCATGCCCATTCTGGCTTCCGTGCCGCTGCAGCTCCTGGCTTACTACGTTGCGGTGAAGCGCGGGTCCAACGTGGATCAGCCCCGCAACCTGGCAAAGAGCGTAACGGTAGAGTAGCCGGCGACCGGGGACTTCCAGAGCAGACGGAGCCCCCAAGGCTGAGTCGGACCGGTAGGGGCCGCCGTGTGTCCCGTATAGCGGCCCGCCAGGACGGTCCCGGCCCGGTCCGCGAGTCGGTCCCGGGTCCAGAGTATCGGGGTGCATCCCGGTTCGACGGGCTCCTTCGTCCTGGCGTTCCTTGAGGGAACCAGTCGAGTCGGGAATTTCCCGGATCCCGAGCGGGTCGTTGGCCGAAGAGCCGAAGAGCCGAAGAGCCGAAGAGCCGAAGAACGAAGATCCAGAGGCGGTATATTGACATCTGTCGATATACTCGCTACAATTGACCCATGCGTTCTGAACTCCCCCTTCTCGACCGCAAGTTTGGCGAACGGTGCTGCGACATCGGCGCCCGGCCCAGCCGCAGTTATCCCGAAGCAGCCGCTGCCGCCTCCGACTTCGAGACGCTGAGCCATCCAGTCAGGCTCCAACTGCTGGATGTTCTGGCCCGAAACGCCGGACGCGTCTGCGTCTGTGACCTCGAGGCTGCCGTACCGGTGAAACAGCCCACGGTGTCGCACCACCTGCGGATCCTTCGCGAGGCGGGACTTGTCGAGAGCGAGAAGGTGGGACAGTGGGTGTACTATGCCATCCGCCGGGACACAGCCCGTGCCCTGCGCGGCCGCATCCACGGCATTCTAGCGGCATTCGAATGATGCGCCCGCCCAGGGAGGGGGGCTTCGCATGAATCTGAAATCCATACTGAAAAGAGCGATCCCGGGCCCCCGATTCACCCCCGTCGACAGAGCGGCGAACGACCGTGCACCGGCCCGGTCCGCGGCGCCATTGCGGCCGACCGTGTATTGCCCACCGTCGGAGGTCGACGATTGTGTCACCGAGGCAGCGCGGAACGCCCACGCCCCATGAATCCGACCTGGCTTGTCCGGACTGCCACCCCGGAGGACGTGGACCGGGTGGAGAGTCTGCTGGTGGCTGCCGACCTTCCCATCGACGGATTGCGTGACCAGTTCGGAGATGGTTTCGCGGTAGTCGAACTGGACGGTGCCATCATTGGCGTCGCGGGAGTCGAGATTCACGGTCCCGATGGGCTGCTGCGCTCGGCGGCAGTGGACCCCGCTTGGCGCGGCCGTGCGGTGGGAGACGCGCTTACCCGTGACAGGATCGCCTGGTCGCGGCGCCGGGGTCTGCGATCGCTGTATCTGCTGACCACTACCGCGGGCGACTGGTTTCCGCGGTTCGGCTTTCGGCCCGCCTCCCGGACGAGTGCTCCGGAAGGCATACGCAGATCCCGCGAGTTCTCCCACGCATGCCCGGCGACTGCGCTCTTCATGTGCCTCCAACTGGAGTCTGAAGATGAGTGACTCGAGAGACTGCTGTGATGGCGACTGCTGCAGCGAACCGGTGGCGCTGTCGAGGGGAACCATCTCGGGAACCCCAACCGCTTCCGGGGGAGAGGCCATCCGGGAGGAGGTGCGCGACCGGTATGCCGCAGCGGCGCGCCGCGCTGCCGGCGGGAAGTCCCCCACCTGCGGCTGCGGGACCACCTGTTGTGGCGGCGAGTCGGAGGTCGTGGATCCCATCACCATGGACCTCTACACGGCCGGCGAAACAGCCGGGATACCGGCCGAGGCACTGATGGCATCGTTAGGGTGCGGCAATCCCACGGCGCTGGCGGCGCTGTCCCCGGGGGAAACGGTGCTGGATCTGGGTTCCGGTGGTGGTATCGACGTGCTCCTCTCGGCCCGGCGCGTAGGTCCCACGGGAAAGGCATACGGGCTGGACATGACCGACGAGATGCTGGAGCTGGCGCGGGAGAACCAGCGTCGTTCGGGACTCGACAACGCGGAGTTCCTCCGGGGCGAGATCGAGAATATCCCGCTTCCGGCCCGGACCGTCGATGTGATCATATCCAACTGTGTCATCAACCTCTCGGCTGACAAGCCCCGGGTCTTCCGGGAGGCTCACCGGGTGCTGAAACCGGGAGGGCGGCTGGCGGTCTCGGACATCCTCCTTCGGGGACACCTGCCTGATCCGGTCCGGCGCAGCGTGGCGCTCTGGACCGGATGCGTGGCCGGTGCCCTTCACGAAGATGAGTATCGCACCGAACTCACCGCTGCCGGTTTCACGGATATCTCGATCGAACCCACGCGGGTCTACGCAGCGGATGACATCCGCTCGCTCCTCGAGGCCGCCGGGCTGCCTGACGAGGGACTGGTATCCGCCACTGATGGAAAGGTCTTCTCCGCATTCGTTCGGGCCGTAAAGGCGTGACCCTGACCCCCGCCTGGACTTCCGGGGCGCACGTCCGGGTGGCCGCTGTTACTTTCCCCGCATGCGAGTGCTCGTGCAGCGTGTATCCCGTGCCGAAGTACGGATCCGTGAGGATGATCAGCCGCCCCGGACAGCGGGCAGAATCGCGCGCGGCTATCTGCTTCTGGTGGGTTTCACGCACACCGACACGGACGCCCAGCCCGGATGGATGGCCGACAAGATCGTCTCCCTGCGGCTGTTTGCGGATGCCGACGGCAGGATGAATCTGAGTCTGGCCGATGTCGGCGGTGCGCTGCTGGTGGTGTCCCAGTTCACTCTTTATGGAGACGCCCACAAAGGCCGGCGCCCCAGCTTCATCGACGCGGCCAGGCCCGAGCAGGCAATCCCCCTGTACGAATCGTTTCTGGATGCCCTGCGTTCGAAGGGGGTCGTGGTCGAGTCCGGGGAGTTCGGCGCCATGATGGACGTGGAACTCGTCAACGATGGTCCGGTGACTCTTTGGCTGGAGCGATGACAGGAGACATCCGCGTCATTCTTGCGTCGCGGTCACCCCGCCGGCGGGAACTGCTCACGCTCATCGGAATCCCGCACCAGGTGGCACCAGCGGATCTGGACGAAGGGATCCTGCCAGGCGAGGGCGTTCTGCAGCACGTGGAGCGGCTGGCTCGAGGGAAGGCGCTGGCCATAGCGGAAGATTACCCGGCGGCGACGGTCATCGGGTCCGATACCATCGTGGTTCTGGACGGCGACATTCTGGGAAAACCGGCCGACCGCCAGGAGGCGGCTCGCACACTGCGGCGGCTTTCCGGTCGCACCCATGTAGTCCACACCGCTGTTGCCGTGGCGCGCGCCGGACGACTGGTATCCGGTGTGGAGTCGGTAGAGGTCACGTTCCGGCACCTGAACGAAGACCAGATCGCCGCGTACGTGGCCACGGATGAGCCGATGGACAAGGCTGGTGCCTACGGGATACAGGGATACGGCGCGGTTATCGTGGAGCGCGTGAACGGCGACTACTTCGCGGTCATGGGTCTTCCCCTGGGTCGGCTCGTCGGCCTCCTGGATGAGGTGGGAGTCAGTTACCTGCCGGGTCGGTTGAGCGAGGCACGGTGAACAAAGCGCCGCGGCTGGTGGCCGCGGCGCTCCATGACGCATGATTCCCGAGGGCTGCCTAACGTCCTCCGGTTCCCCCGCCCCGCCGCCCGCGAGGCATGTTCTTGCGGTTCTCATCGAAGACCTTCTGCTGGTCCTCCGTGAGGACCTTGCGGATGTCATCGTACTGACTGTTCGTCATTTCCATCATCTTCGCCCGGGCGGTCGAGTCCATTCCTCCCATCCCCCCGCCGGCTTCCTGCATCATCTGCTGACGCCGTTCACGATAGCTGGACGCGATTGAATCGACCTTGGCCTGCTGTTCCGCACTGAGGGTGATGTTCTCCATCAGCCGCGCGATGGCGTTGCCACGTCCGCGGCCGCTCCCGCCCTGGGCCTGCGACGCGGGTGCGACAAACAGCATCGCTACCAGCACCGCGACCAGAACGCGCACGTGCTTCATAAAGGGTGACTCCAGGTGTTGAAGGGTTGGCGCATCCCGGATTGGGACGGCCGGCCATCTCTACGCCGGCACTCCGCCGCACGTTGGACAGCCCCGCCCGGGGGTCATTAATCCCGGTCCTCGCCGGAGCCACGGCCCCGACCCGGATCGGCGTAGCGCCTGGCCCAGCGTTCGATTGCCGCCCCAACCCGGTCCACGGTAATCCGGGGCATCCGGTCCGGGCGCGTCTCCATGGAAATCGAATACTCCTCGCCCGGGTCGCCATAAGCGTCCACTATCAGGTCCTGGAAACGGCGATATGGGCCGGTACGGCGGGGGTTGGTGTAACCCATCAGGCTGATGACGGGTCTTCCCAGGGCCACCGCCATATGAAGCGGCCCCGTGTCGGGTGACAGTACCAACGCGGATCCGGACAGAATGCCTACAAGATTCCGCAGCCCACTGCCCAGCGCGGACACCGGTTTGGTTCGGGACCGTTCCAGAATGACACGCTCGGCGCGCAGCTCCCGCTCTGACCGGCCTCCTACCAGTATCGGCTGCAGACCGAAGTCGCCGAACAGCATGTCGCACACCGCCGCCCAGCGTTCTGGAAGCCAGTCCTTCTGCGGCCGGCTGGTCGCAACCACAATGGAAGCTGCAGGTCGGTCCAGCCGCTTGAAGAACTCGTCGCGCCAGGGGATCTCCGCAGGCCAGGGGCCCAGATCCCACTCCACCGGCTCGCTGGGAACACCCAGGTAATCCAGAAACTCGAAGTACTGGTCCTGAACGTGCTGTCCTTCCGCGTGGGGCGGAATCCTGTGGGTCGTGAACAGCCAGTTGAAGTCACGCGCTCTGGCCCGGTCGAAACCCAACCGCACCGGTGCCTGAGTCATGGCCGTGACCAGTCCAGCCTTGAAATACACCTGCAGCGCGATGACCAGATCGAACCGGCGCTCCTTCAGTGCGGACCGGATCTCCCGAAAGGCTGCCAGGCCCCGGCTCCGATCGAATACCAGGATCTCGTCCACCGATCGGTGTCCGCGGACCAGTGATGCCGGGCCGGGCTGCAGTATCCATGTAATGTGTGTGGCAGGGTTATGCCGCTTCAGCGCGTTGATGACCGGAAGGACGTGGACTGCGTCTCCCACGGCACTCATCATCACGACACAGATGCGGTCCAGCCGTACCGGAATCACGCGGGAACCGTGGCCAGTTCGCGGAGCTGGTGAAGCTCCTCGTCGCTGAATCCCGCTCCCGAGCGTGACCGCAGCTTTCTGTTCGACCGCTCCAGTCGGTCAAGGTTGGCGTCGCGCACGTTGGGGTCGCTCGGTGGCGCAAACTGCAGGCGGTCGATGTCCAGCACGAACGCATCCCACTGCCTCGCGCCGTTTTCCACCAGGAGCACATTCCCGACGTTCAGATCCGGATGCCAGGCTCCCACCGCCGTCAGTGACCGGATGAGTCCGGCCACCGAACCCACCCAGGCCTTTCGGACATCGGCATCCGGGGTGTCGGAGAGCGCCTTCCCCAGATCACGTCCGGGCAGTTCCAGGGTAACCACGTCGGAGCGGCGCAGCAGCCATCGGGTCCGATATACCGCCACTGCCACGACCAGTGGCGTGTGGACTCCCAGGCTGGTCAGCAGATGTGACGCGATCAACTCCCAGGGGGCCCTGGTCGGCGGCAGGAACAGGTCGCCCAGCACCCGCGCCAGAAGGCCTCCGTGATGGGAATGCCGCACGACCACCCGCCTCCCTTCCTGCCCCGGTGGGCTGACCGACCATGCTGGTATGCGTCCCCCCAGCTCATGCCGGTCGGGCTCCTGTGCAGCCCAGGAATAGATACTCCCCCTGCTCTCGATGGCTTTGGTGACCCAGTCAACGCAGGACTCATGCGCCATGACGTACGCATTTTCCACGCGGAAGCGTGAAAAACCCTTCGGCATCGCTGCGCTCACGTCTGGACCCGCAGTACGCTGATGGGATCCGGTCGTCCGGATACCGGAAGGGGCACCTCCGGGATGAGCCGCCTTGGCCTGGTGAGTCGCTTCCCCACCGATTCGGCGATGAGTATCTGCCCCCCCAGGGCAGCCGAGCAAAGCCGCTTGGCTGCGTTTACGGTGTCGCCGATGATGGTGTACTCCAGCCGTCGTTCGGACCCCAGGTAGCCCGCGAACGCTTCGCCGAAATTGATGCCGATCCCGACCTGCAGTTCCGGTCTGCCCTGGCTGTGCCACCTCTCGTTGAGTCGTGCCAGCGCGGCCATCATGTCGACCGCCGCGTCCACGGCACGGTCCGCATCATCCGCTTCCGAGATCGGAGCACCCCATTGGGCCATCACCTCGTCGCCGATGAACTTGTCCAGAGTACCACCGTGCCGGAATACGCACTCGGCCATCTCGGAGAAATATTCCGTCAGCAGGTTGGCCGTCTCGTCAGGCGTCAATCCTGCCGCAAGGGCAGTGAATCCACGGATATCGCTGAACAGCACCGCGACGTCGCGTCGTTCACCACCCAGCCGAAGGATCTCCGGTTCAGCGGCGATCCGGGCCGCCAGCATGGGGGTGAAGAAGCGTTCGAAGTTGTTTCGGATAATCCCTTCCTGGCGGCTGCGTTCAGCAAACCGGATGTTGTCCAGTGCCACGGCACCGATTCCGGCAAACGCCACGAGCAGTTCCAGGTCGTCGTCGTCGACCCGGTGCATGCTGCTGATACTGTCCACGTAGAGCACGCCGAGAGCACGCCCTTCGCCGCCGATGAGCGGAGCGCATACGGAAGAGCGTGCCTCCCGTCCGTCGCCAGCATCCACGTTGTCCGACAGCAGCGCCGACTTCTGTTCCAGAGCGGACTCCGCCAGCGCAACGGGAACCGGGTGGGGTGCCCCCCCACTCCGGACCCGGGCCAGCGTGGGTACCAGTTGGTGCTCCTCGTCCAGGAGCAAGACCGACGCCTGGTCCACGTCCACCAGCCGGAACGTGAACTGCAGCATCTTGTCGAGGAGGGTGTCCACGCTGGCCACGCGCGTCAGCGCCTTGGAGACTTCGAGCAGAAGCGTGAGCTTGATGCGATCTCGCTCGTGCGGTGGCAATATCACCGAGGTGGCACTGTCGTCGGCGATGGCGGGCTGAACTCCGCTGGCACGGAGAGCGCGTTCCAGCGTGAGATCCGCGTCCGGCACCGGTACCTGACGGATCACGGTCGTACCCGCGCGGGCAGCGCGACGCTTGGTCTCGGCGGTGCGGTCGTCCACCAGCATCGGACTCATGTCCCGCAACTCGAACAGGATCTTGCCGAACACGACCCGGTCGCCGGCGTTCAGGACGGTCGCAGTCACACGCGATCCGTTCACGAACGTGCCGTTGGAGGAACCCAGGTCCTTGAGCGAAACACTGGCGGGTTCGACGGTGAGTTCCGCATGGCGTCGCGAGACGGTCGGGTCGAGTACCGGCAGATCACTGCTGAGGGCACGCCCCAGTACGAGGGGCATTCCCGGTCGCAGCTCGAACGAGAGCTGCCCATCGGCGCTGACGAGTCGAAACGGCATTCTCCGGAATATGCCCTCGCTGATCGGTTCGCTCTAGCGCGAAGGTGGACGGATCCGACCGAGCGCGGTGAGAAGTGCCCTGGCCTTGTTGCCAGTCTCCTCCCACTCACGTTCAGGAACCGAGTCCGCCACGATCCCCGCGCCGGCCTGGATCGACGCCTCACCGTCGGCGATGACGCAGGTACGGATGGTAATCGCCAGGTCCATTCGGGCATCGCCAGCGGCGATGTAGCCGACCGCGCCGGCGTATGGCCCGCGCCGCTCCGGCTCGAGTTCGTCGATGATCTCCATGGCGCGTACCTTCGGCGCTCCGGTCATGGTGCCAGCCGGGAAAGTCGCCCGGAAGGCATCGATGGCGGTACATCCGTCGCGCAACTCGCCCTGCACTTCGCTCACGATATGCAGCACGTGGGAGTAGCGCTCCACGGTCATGAAATCCGTCACCTTGACGGTTCCATATCGGGCAATCCGCCCGACGTCGTTCCGGCCGAGGTCCACGAGCATGACATGCTCGGCCCGTTCCTTCTCGTCGTCCAGAAGCTCTCTTGTCAGCCTCTCGTCGTCCGCCGGTGTCGCGCCTCGCGGTCTGGTGCCCGCGATGGGACGGACGGTCACCCGGCCGTCCGCAACCCGCAGCAGGAGTTCCGGTGAACTCCCCACCAGTTCCACGCCGTCGAGGACGAGGTGGTACATGTAAGGCGAGGGATTGAGCGCCCGCAGGGCCCGGTACAGGTCCGTGGTGTCGAAGTCGTGCGGCACGCGGATACGCCGTGACAGGAGAGCCTGAAAGCAGTCTCCCGCGGCTATGTATTCCCGGATCCGCTCCACGTCGCCGAGGAAGCGGGCCCGTTCGTAGCGCGACTCGCCGTCGGAGATCGCCGCCGTCCTGTTGAATGGAAGGGGACGAAGCGGCGAGGGAGTCCCCAGTCGCTTTTCCAGTTCATCGATCTCCGACTGCGCCGCATGGAATCGACTCGCCAGTTCGTTCTCGGGGCATTCATCCGGCACCGGGACTGCGACCACTATCCGGGCCAGACCCTTCAGGTTGTCGAGAATCAGGAGAGTGCGGGTGAAGACGAAGATCGCATCCGGTGCGTTGATTCCTTGAGGCGGAGGCGAGGGAAGGTTCTCGATCGCGCGAACGACATCGTACCCGAAGTAGCCCACCGCCCCCGCCCAGAACGCACCCAGTTCGGGAACCTCGACCGGACGCTCGGCCCGAAGTCGTTCCTGAAAGTCGGTTATGGGGTCGTCGGTTTCAGGACCGGGAGTCCATCCGTTTCCGGCGGACCACAGGTCGACCCGACCATCGTGCAGGCGCCAGGCGGCACGCGGTTCGGTACCCATGAACGTGTAGCGGGACCACGTCTCGCCGCCGGCTGGTGCGGACTCCAGGAGAAAGGCAAAGGGACCACGCCGGATCTTGGCGAACGCGGAGACCGCGGTGTCGGTATCGACCAGCAAGTCACGCCACACCGGGACGAGCGTACCCAGTCGCGACATCTGCCGGAACTGTTCCAGCGTTACCATATGTCGCGACTGCCTGCACTCTCAACGTGTGCTTTCGATAGCTTGACTGACATGCCTTGTTCCCGGGCGGCCCGAACCGCGTTGATTGCTGTCGTCATGGTGGCATCAGCGCCCCCAGCTTCCCTGGCCCAGACGTGGAATGATCCGCGAACCACCGAACTCGTGGGCCGGGCCACGGCCCTGCGCGCGCGGCAGATGGCTGACACCGGCCTGGCCGACTACAGCGCGACCGCGCTGGGATCTCTGACCTTCCTGGCTCAGGCGGGGGAGGGGTTCCCGGACCCGCCCAAGGTGGTCAAAGCTGACCAGATCGCGCTGGAAGTCTACTGGCGGGCGCCTGACTCCAGCAAGCAGTTGATCCTGGGGCGGCGCGACACGCTTCTGCTTCCCACTGACATCCAGTATCACCGCGACCACCTGGGGATCGTCCAGAACAACTTCCCCTCCATGATCCGGCTGGGTGAAGGTGACGAAGTGCGTGATGTGCCTCACCCCCTTTCCCCCGCCGGTCAGGCAGCCTACGACTTCGCAATCCGGGACTCCCTCCGGATCAGCATCCCGGGCAGGGTCATCGACGTCTACGAAGTGCAGTTCAGACCCAGGGATGCCAGCAAGGCGGCCGCGGTTGGTGCGCTCTATCTGACTCGGGACGACGCCCAGGTGGCCCGAATGGCGTTTTCTTTCACCCGGGCCGCCCTGATCGATCCTCAGCTCGAGGATGTGGCCATCGTACTGAGCAACGCCCTCATCGAAGAAAGATTCTGGCTTCCCCAGCACCAGGACATCGAGATACGTCGCAGCGCCACCTGGCTGGACTTCCCGGTCAGGGGCGTCATCCGGGGTTCGTGGGATATCTGCTGCTATCGCATCAATCAGGGACGCTCCACCGTGACCTTTACCGGTCCGGAGATACAGCTGGCCCCCCCTGAGCGGCGGGCAAGGTTCCAGTTCGAGGGGAATACCGGATCCATCGTGCCACCGGAGCTGGCAACAGCCACACCCGAAGACATCGAGCGGGTACAGGCACAGGCCCGGACCCTCGTGGCGCAGGGAGCGTTGCGGCGCGGACTGGACGATGCAGTGCTCGCCCCGTCGTTGTCACAGCTGGTGCGTGTCAATCGCACGGAGGGCCTGTCGCTAGGCCTGGGTGTGCGTCGCAGGATTGCCGGATCCTTCAGCGTTTCGATTTTCGGCCGCTACGGATTCGCCGATCGGATACCCCGAGGCTCTACGGCCATTGCCTGGCAGGATGGCAAGGGGAGCAAGGTGGAACTGCGCGTGTTTCGGGAGCTGCGCGACGCGAGCCTGGTCGCGGAGGTTTCCGGAATCCGGAATTCGCTCTCGACTCAGGAGTTCGGCATGGACGCCACCGAGCCTTTCGAGGCTGCCGGTGGTGAGCTGCGATTTGTGCACCAGGCGTTCGGTGGACGGGGAATGTCGTTTTCCCTGTCCCTGGCCCGGGAGGTGTCCGACTCGACGCCGGTGCATGCGCGGGCGGCACGGGGATCCTTCCGGCCGGTGCTTCAGGTTCCGCGGGAATGGGGCTGGCGCTGGGACTCGGAACTGGGGGTTCTGCCTCGGCCTTGGCTTGGTGGTAACTTCAATGCTAACATTGGGTTACGCGTACGCAGGCGGGAAGTCGCCGGGGAGGCGGACTTCCCCGCGAGGCTGACGGCAGTGGTTCGCTGGATGCGTCCCGTGGGCCGCAACCGTCTGATCTCGGAAAGCATGTTAGGCGTGAGTGGCAGTTCCCTGCCGCAGGATTCCATCCTGGCTGGTGGGCCGATAACGGGGCCGGGGTACGAGGTTCATGGGTTTCGATCCTCCCGGCTGTTGGCCCAGCGGCTGGAGTGGCAGTCTCCCATGGGTTTCCCGTCTTTCCCGCTGGGGCGCTGGGGTCGCACACCGGGCGAAGCGCGCCTTGCCATGTACGGATCGGTAGTGGTTTCACGGGGCGATGGAGGTGAAACTCGAACCTGGCCCTCCGTGGGTATCGGTCTGCTTTCGTTTTTCGATCTAGTTCGCTTCGATGTCGCCTGGGGGCTGCGTGATGGACGCTGGCGCTTCGGCGTGGACCTGACGCGCGACCTCTGGCGGATTCTCTGAGAGCGGCGGTGTGACAGAGGGGTGATGTCGGTCGTGTACCGTGAGGCGTGGTTCGGTTATCGATCTCACGTTACCTTCAACCGGTCAACCTGCGTGGGGTACACAAACCTGGCTGAACCTGCCCACCAGCGACGCGACGATTGGTTGCTGCCGACGCTCCAGGCTCTCCTCGATCAGGAGACACTGGGAAAGCTGCAGCAGGAGGCCTCCGAGAGCCTGTGGGAGGCCGCCGTTTCGCGTGGCATGACCACTGATGCCGATATCCTCGGTGCGCTCGCGGTCCGTTTCCGGATGCCGATTGCCGATCTGGCGTCGGCGGAGGCATCCGCGCTCGATGTGATCCCTGAAGCACTGGCACGGAAGTACTCCATCCTCCCGCTCCGGGCAACGAATTCGATTCTCGACATTGCCACGGCGGATCCCCACGATCTGGACGCCGAGCGTGCCCTGGGATTTGCGGCGGGCCGAACCATTCGCATGAACCTTGCGTCACCCACGGCCATACGCCACCGGACCGACGAGTTGTACCGTCCGGAGAGTGCAGTGGATGCGCTGCTGGAAGGGATGGCGGAGTACGACGTCCAGCAACTGTCGGATGACTATCCCGAGGACGCCGACATCAGTGCCAGCAAGGCTTCGGAGCGTCCCATCATCAAGCTGGTAGATCACATCATTGCCGAAGGGATCCAGCAACGCGCTTCGGATATCCACCTGGAGTCGCAGGAACAACGCGTAATCGTCACCTATCGCATCGACGGAGTCCTGCGACAGGCAATGGTTCTCCCCCGGATGGTGGGAATCCCGCTGGTCTCCCGCATAAAGATCATGGCCGAGCTGGACATAGCCGACCGGCTGCGTCCCCAGGATGGTCGTGCCCGGGTGATGGTCAATGGTGTGAAGATCGACCTGCGCGTCTCGACGCTGCCGGCGTCCACCGGCGAGAAGGTCGTCATCCGCATACTCGACAGCCGCGCCACGGTCCTTTCGCTCGACAAGCTGGGTCTCACGGAATCGGAGGCCGAACGAATCCAGTCACTGATCAACCTCCGGGAAGGCATTGTTCTGGTGACGGGGCCGACGGGTTCCGGCAAGACGACGACTCTGTATTCCGCCCTGCGGGTAATCCAGAACCGGGGTGTGAATATCGTCACGGTCGAAGATCCGGTCGAGTACAAGCTTCAGGGCGTCGTGCAGGTTCAGGTCAACGAGCGCGCAGGGCTGAGTTTTGCTGCGGCCCTGCGGTCCATCCTGCGCCAGGATCCTGACGTCGTACTGGTGGGTGAGATCCGGGATCGGGAGACCGCTGGCATTGCCACACAGGCATCGCTGACCGGGCATCTGGTGCTTTCCACTCTGCACACCATCGATGCGTCCAGTGCGGTGGCCCGTCTGATCGACATCGGCATCGAGCCGTTCAAGATTGCGGCGGCACTGAAGGGGGTCATCGCACAGCGGCTGCTGCGAAGGCTCTGCAATCGCTGTCGGGTGCCGCTTACCGAACCTGCTCCGGCGCGGCTCCAGCGCTGGTTCCCGGATGGTGTAGAGGGCTTGCACCGTGCTGTCGGGTGTCCGGAGTGTTCCGGGACGGGGTATCGCGGGCGATTGGCGGTCATGGAGATTCTGGTCTCGGACCCGGAGGTGGAGCGACGCATTTCAGCGGGAGAATCCACCGAACGTATCGCCGAGGCGGCCCGACTGGCCGGTATGAGGCCCATGTGGGAAGCGGGTGTGGAACATGCGCTGGCGGGTGAGACGGACATCGAGGAACTCCTCCGGGTGCTGGAAGTGCCGTCGGCGCGCGAGTCTGCCCGGTCGGTTCGCCGGACTCCCCGTGCGGTATCAGCCGTCCGCACCAACACTCCGGTGGCGATGCCGGCCGTAAGGCCGCCGGGCTTTCTCCCGGCGGAAGTTCTGGAGCTGGTGGATGACGGCGATGCAGCGGCGGTGTCGGAGGGCACGCGAACGGTCCTTCTGGTGGAGGACGAGGCTCCCTTGCGACAGGCTCTGCGGGAGTTGCTGGAGCGCGAGGGCTACGTCGTGGTCGAGGCCGAGGATGGTGTGCAGGCCCTGGACGAAGTGGACCAGTCTGCTCCCGACGTTATCGTGCTGGACCTGAATCTCCCGCGTCTCGACGGCTATCAGGTTCTCGGTCACCTGCGTGCCCGTCCCGCCACCGCGGGGGTTCCGGTTCTGGTGTTGACCGCGCGTGGTGATGAGGACTCGGAAGTTCGTGTTTTCGAGAGCGGAGCGAACGACTTCATCGCCAAACCGTTCCGATCACGGGCTCTCAGCGCCCGTTTGAAGGCGCTTCTGGAAAGGCGGTAGCGGATGGGGCGGGCTTCCCGGTCGCTGACCGCGTTCGAAGTCGGCGCGGTTGACGTGGTGATATTCCGGAGACCACCGCGGGATGGGACCGCCGTTCTGGTACTCCGCCGTGCGTCCGGAACCCGTTGCACGGGGGCATGGGAGGTGGTCCATGGCTGGATCGAGGAGGGTGAGCACCCCGAGGATGCGGCGGTACGCGAAGTCTTCGAGGAGACGGGCCTGACCGTGGAAAGACTCTACAATCTCACGTGTCAGCCCTTCTACCTGCACCGTCTGAGCAGTGTTCAACTGGCCGTGGTTTTCGTGGCCTTCGTCCCGGGCGATTCCGAGGCGCGTCTCGGTTCGGAGCACGATCGTGCGGAGTGGCTTACGGTGACCGACGCCGAGGGGCGCCTTTCCTGGCCCCGTTCGGTGACCGCATTGCAGTATGCGGCCCGCATGCTGCGCGATGGAGATGCGGGACCGGTTGAGGACGTGCTGCGGGTGCGTTAGGCGGGTGAAGGCGGAGGTTCGCGCAGCCCGGCCCGGCTGCGCACCATGGCGCGCTCCCGTTCTATGCGGGTCAGCACCACGGCCCAGTCCGTGTTGCGGGCTGATTCGTACTGCACCGAGAGCGGCTGATTCACGTTCACCTGGGGATCGAACACATAGAGGGCGGCCTGAACCTCGCGCTGCTGGAGGCGCTGCTCCCCGAACCCCGGGGTGACCGGAAGGACCTCGATGGGACGGAAGTCGCGTCCGACACTGGTGATGCTGAAATCCATGGGACTGAACATCGTCTCACCCTGTTCAATGCCGTGAAACCGGACCAGCCACACGGTGAAGTCGTGCAGCCCGGTCCTCTTCGTCAGTTCGTCGAGGGCCGGTTTCTGGCTGTTCAGCATCTCCCGGAGCGCCCGATAGCTGTCGGGCGAGAGCAGCCGGATGATGGTTTCGTCCAGCGGTATGGCCTGGATCTGCAATCCCAGGCGCTGGATTCGGAGGGCGATGTCTTCCTGGCGAAGGGAGCCGAAGCCGGCCGGCACCAGCAGGGGTGAGGAATCGGATGAAGTTGCGTTCGGGGTGGTACCGCCCGCGGGTGCTGGCCCCGATGCCAGACATGCCCCCGTCATCAGGGTCAGGAAGGCGGAGAACGCTCCGTTCCGAAGGCGTCGTGGCATCGTCAGGTCTCTCCTTTCACCAGCGCCACGATGGCGGCGGCGAGGTCGTCCCGGCCGGCGCCGGTATGGGCGCTGACCGGAATCACCTGATCCGGATCGAGTGACAGCGCGGCGGAGATCTCCCTCACCTGCTTCTCCCCGGCGGCAGCGCTGAACTTGTCCATCTTGGTGATGGCCACGAGTGTGGGGATTCCCTTCCCGGAAAGGAAATCCAGCATGCCGTGGTCGTCGACCCCCGGTTCGCGCCGCGAATCCAGGAGGAGCACCAGGCCCCGCAGGGTGGTGCTCCGCTCGAGGTAACCTTCGATCAGTGGGCGCCAACCGGTTCGCTGCTCCCGGGAGACGCGGGCATATCCGTAACCCGGAAGGTCGACCAGAATGAAGTCGTCGTTGACTCGAAAGAAGTTGATCTCCCGTGTGCGTCCCGGCGTACGACTGACCCGCGCAGCCGAACGCCGCCTGACGAGTACGTTGATCAGGGATGACTTCCCCACGTTCGATCTTCCGGCGAACGCCACCTCGGGGAGGGAAGGATCCGGTCGCCACCCCGTGGCAGTCGCCATCCCTCCCAGGAACTCCAGCCGCCTGACGACGAGCGGGTCCGTGCTGTCCACCGCTTCAGTGCGGCAGAGCCGACATCGAGGTCGCCGCCGCAGCAGCATCGCGCGCGGGATCCCGCAGCGCCAGCGAAAGGACATCATCCATGTTCCGCACCGCGTGGAACTGGATCCCTTCCCGAACGTCGGCGGGAAGCTCCTCGAGTTCCCGTTCATTGGCTGCCGGCAGGATGACGTGACCGATGCGTCCCCGGTGCGCCGCCACCGACTTCTCCCGGATGCCACCAATGCCGAGTACCCGGCCACGAAGCGTTATCTCACCTGTCATGGCCGTGTCCCCGCGCACCGGACGTCCCGTCAGCGCCGAAATCATTGCAGTGGCGATGGCGATTCCGGCGGAAGGGCCGTCCTTGGGCGTGGCGCCCGCCGGAATGTGCAGGTGAATGTCCCGCGTGCGATTGAACTCGGGGTCGATTCCCAGGTTACCGGCGCGCCCCCGTACGAAGCTGAGTGCGGCACTGGCAGACTCCTTCATGACGTCTCCCAGGGTCCCGGTGAGATGCAACCGCCCGCGTCCCGGAACCACGCCCACCTCGATCTCCAGTATCTCGCCACCGACCGACGTATACGCCAGTCCGGATGCCACCCCGACCTTGTCATCCAGGGTGTTGTCATCGGGATCGAATGGTGCCACCCCCAGCATGTCGCGCAGGTCAGCCTCCGTCACGGTCATCGGTTCACCGGTCGCGGCGGCAGGCTGGCCGGCCGTTCGCCGTGCCAGCTTGCGACACAACCGGGCCACCCTGCGCTCCAGGTCGCGGACCCCCGCCTCCCGAGTGTACAGCCGGACTATTGCAGGGATCACTCCCGGAGTCAGTACCACGCTGTCACGGGAGAGTCCCGCCCGCTCCAATTGTCGCGGGACCAGATACTGCCTGGCGATGGCGTGCTTTTCGTGATCCAGATAGCCCGGCAGCCGGAGGATTTCCATCCGGTCGCGAAGAGGATCCGGGATGGAGTTGATGGAGTTCGCCGTCGTGATGAAGAACACGCCCGAGAGATCGTAGTCGATTTCCAGATAGTGATCCGAAAAGGTCCTGTTCTGCTCCGGGTCGAGAACTTCCAGGAGCGCGGCTGAAGGATCGCCCCGGTAATCGGCACCCAGCTTGTCGATCTCGTCCAGAAGCAGCACGGGGTTCACCACCTCCGCGCGACGCATCGCCTGCAGGATCCGGCCCGGCATGGAACCGATATATGTCCGGCGATGCCCGCGGATCTCAGCCTCGTCACGCACCCCACCCAGTGACATGCGCACGAAACGGCGACCCAGGGCCCGTGCGATGGATCTGCCCAGCGAGGTCTTTCCGGTCCCCGGAGGACCCACGAGACAGAGGATCGGACCCTCCAGCCTGCCGACCAGCGCCAGCACCGCAATGTGGTCCAGGATGCGGTCCTTCACCTCCTCGAGTCCGAAGTGATCCTCATCCAGCACGCGACGGGCGTGCTCCACGTCCAGCACGTCATCCGTCCGCTCATTCCAGGGCAGGGCCAGGATCCAGTCGATGTAGTTGCGCCCCACGGTTGCTTCCGGAGACATCGGCGAAGTCCGGCGCAGTTTCCGCAGCTCCCGCTCGGCACGGCTCCGGGACGCTTCCGGCAGTCCTTTCGCCTCGACCTGCTCCAGCAGTGCATCCAGGTCGTCCAGCTCCTCCTGACCCAGTTCCCGATGTATCGCCTTGAGTTGCTCCTGCAGGTAGAACTCCCTCTGATTGCGATAAAGTGACCCCCGCACGTCCTCGTCGATCTTCCGCTCCAGCCGGAGCAGTTCTATCTCGGAGGTGACCAGTTCTCCCAGCGCCGAGACGAGGTCGGTCAGAGTGGGTGATTCCAGAAGTCGCTGCCGCACCTCGTGGCGAACGGCGAGGTGTGCGGCGATGGCGCAGGCCATGCGTTCTTCCGTCGTGGAAGCCTGAGCCAGCGCCACCACCTCCGCGGGAATGCGCCGCTGCAGCCCCACGTATTCCTCGAACCGTGCCAGAGTCTGACGGGCACGGGCGCGATCCTCTGGTTCGAGCGGTGCCACCGAAAACGGTGCGGCCACGATGTTGGCCCGCAACATTCCGCCCGACGTGGAGAAGCGCGTGACGCGGATCCTTCCCATGGCCTCAACCAGCACCCGCAGGCTTCCGCTCGGAGTCCGGCTCAACTGCTGCAGCCGTACGACCACTCCCACACGGTAGAGGTCGCCAGCTGCAGGCTCGGCCGTCTCCGCATTTCGCTGGGAGACCAGGACAAGGAATCGATCCTCGGTGGCCGCGGCCGCCTCGATTGCGGCCAGAGATGCGCTCCGGCCAATCAGGAGCGGCATCAGGACATAGGGGAAAACCACCACGTCACGGAGGGGAACGACCGGGAGCCGGTCGGGCACCTCGAAGGTATCGGTATCGCGGACGAGTTGCACGGAGAGCGGTCAGAGTGGGAGGCAGAGGGCAGTGGAGAGGCCCCGTACGAAAAGTAAGCTCCCGCCGGCGGGACGATCAGCGTTCGTCCCGAAGAGGTTCCTGCTGGCGGAGTCCTGCTCCGCGAGCGGGCGTGTCAGGCTTCCTTCTTCTTCCGCTGGGGAGCGATCTCGAGCATTGGCGGCGCCCCGTTCACGACGCAGCCCTCGGTGACCTTCACCTCGACCACGTCCTCGCGACTGGGCAGCTCGAACATGACGTTCAGCAGGATCTCCTCGAGGATCGCCCGCAGTCCACGCGCACCGGTGCCGCGCTTGAGCGCCTTGGCGGCCACTGCACGCAGGGCCGCTTCTTCAAAGGTGATCCGGACCGACTCCAGTTCGAAGAGCTTGTGGTATTGCTTCGTGAGCGCGTTCCGGGGCTCCTTGAGGATGCGAACCAGAGCGTCCTCGTCGAGAGCTTCGAGTGCCACCATCACCGGCAGGCGGCCCACCAGTTCCGGGATCAACCCGTAGCGCAGCAGATCGTCCGGTTCGACTTCGAAGAACGGGTTCGTCGCCACCCTGCGGGCCCGTCCGCTGGCGACATCCTCGCGACTGAAACCGATCTGCTTTCTGCCGGTGCGCGCTTCGATGATCTTGTCCAGACCGTCGAATGCCCCGCCGCAGATGAACAGGATATCCTTCGTGTTGATCTGGATGTACTCCTGCTGCGGGTGCTTGCGACCACCCTGTGGTGGCACCGAGGCCACCGTGCCTTCCAGGATCTTCAGGAGTGCCTGCTGCACACCTTCACCGGAGACATCGCGTGTGATGCTGGGGTTCTCGGACTTCCGGGCGATCTTGTCGATCTCGTCGATGTAGACGATGCCCCGTTCACACTCGGCGACGTTGAAGTCACCGGCCTGGAGGAGTCGGACCAGAATGTTCTCCACGTCCTCACCCACATAGCCGGCTTCGGTGAGTGTGGTGGCGTCCGCAATCGTGAAGGGTACATCCAGGAGCCGGGCCAGAGTCTGGGCCAGTAACGTCTTGCCCACCCCCGTGGGGCCAATGAGCAGGATGTTGCTCTTGTCCAGCTCGACTTCGTTCTCCCGCGTACCGCCGGAGTTGATGCGCTTGTAGTGGTTGTAGACCGCGACGGCAAGGGCCTTCTTGGCATGCTCCTGGCCGATCACGTGCTGGTCCAGTATGTCCTTGATTTCCGTGGGAGTAGGGACCTGCGTAATCGCCTCGGCAACCTCCTTTTCCTCGTCTTCGGCGAGGATTTCGTTGCAGAGGGCTATGCACTCGTTGCAGATGTAGACCGAGGGTCCGGAGATGAACTTCCTCACCGAGTCCTTGGACTTTCCGCAGAACGAGCAACGCAGGTGCTTGTCGTGGGACATGTAGTGCCGACGAAGGTACGGTTACGGGTGGAGGAGCTCCGGTGCCGCTCCCCGCCACTCTGGTCCTGGTTACGGGAGGAGGATGTCCGATGCCGCCCCCCTCACTATTCCTAATAGACGCACCGGAACGCGGGGAAGCAATCGGGTCCGGGAGGGTTTCCGAACGCCCTTGCCACCTCCCCCACGCTTCCCCCCGCTTCCCGCTTCCCACTTCCTGCTTCCCGCTTCCCGCTTCCCCGGCGCTTCCCGCTTCCCGCTTCCCGCTTCCCGCGTTACTTCGCCACTTCGGACCGGTGCGCCACGATGTTGTCGATGATGCCGTACTCCTTGGCTTCCTCCGCGGACATGAAGAAGTCCCGCTCCATGTCGCGCTCGATCTGCTCCACGTTGCGGCCCGTGTGTTTCGCGTAAAGCGCGTTCATCCGGGCGCGAAGGTAGAGGATTTCCTTGGCCTGGATCTCGATGTCCGCCGCGGTCCCCTGGGCGCCACCCGAGGGCTGGTGGATCATGATCCGGGAGTTGGGTAGCGCTGAACGCTTGCCGGCCACGCCCGCCGCGAGAAGAAAGGAGCCCATCGAAGCGGCCAGACCCATGCAGATCGTATTCACCGGCGACTTGAGAAACTGCATGGTGTCATAGATGGCCAGCCCCGCCGAAACCTGTCCGCCCGGTGAGTTCACATAAAGGTGGATGTCGCGCTCTGGATTGTCCGCATCCAGGAACAGCAGTTGCGCGATGATGATGTTGGCGACATCGTCGTTGATGGGTGTACCCAGAAAGACGATCCGGTCCATCAGGAGCCGGCTGAAGATGTCGTAGGTGCGCTCGCCCCGGCTGGAGCGCTCGATCACATAGGGCGGATAGATCGACGGCATTGTCAATCGGTTGAGAGTAGCGGGAGGCAGCGGGATGTCGCTGCCCAATGACATTCGGAGACTATTCCACTGTGTTCTGGGACAGCAACCACTTGAAGACCTTTTCTTCGGTGATCCCGCGTTCGATCTCCGGCAGGCGGCCGGCCTTCTGAAGCGAGGCATACAACTGCCCCGGTTCGCTTCCGCGGCGTGTCGCCAATTCCATGATCCTGTCATCCACGTCGCTTTCCGAGGCGGCGAGCTTCTCCCGTTCCGACAGGGTACTGATCACCAGATCGCGGCGAACCTGCCTCTCCGCGGCGGCATGAAACCGCTGGGCGAAGTTTTCGCGTTCCTCTTCCGAGACCTGGTACGCCTCGATGTACGCCTGCACCATCTGACGGACCCAACTGGGTGGTACATCGAAGGAATTGGCACCTATGATTTCGTCCATCAGGCGCTGTCGAACCTCGGCATCCGCCTCCCGTGCCGCCTCCGCTTCCAGATCCTCACGCACCGTTTTCCGCAGGGCGTCCACCGAGTCGAAATCACCCACCTCGCGTGCAAAGGCATCGTCCAGTGCAGGGAGTTCCTTCCGCTTGACCTCCCGCAACGTGACCCGGACGACCTTGGACCTGGATCGCTGCGCCTCATCGGGAAAGTCATCCGGCCAGGTTACGGGCCGCTCTGTGGTTTCACCCGGGTTGAGGCCCATGATGAGTTCCTCGATTCCCGGTATGGCCTGGCCACCACCCAAGGCGATCCGGAATTCCTTTCCTTCGGGAATGGTGCCATCGTCTTCCGCCGTCGCCAGCTCCACGGTGACCATGTCGTGCTCCTGAGGCTTCCCCTCCATCGGTACCCAGGTGGCGCGGTGGTCGCGAAGCGCATCGATCTGCTCCTGGACCGCTTCTTCGCTCACCGGGTGCTGGGTTCGGGTAACCCGGAAACCCTGAGTCCGGGGCAGCTCCACCCGCGGCTGCACTTCCAGATGGAGCTCGAATATCAGCGGTTCACCGGACGTGAACTTCACGTCGTGCACGTGCGGTTGTGCCGCCAGCTTCAGCTCGCCATCCGCCACCACCTTCTGGTAGGCCTCCTGGATCAGCGAATCCACCGCCTCGGCGCGAATGGCATCGGCGAACTTCCGCCGGATCATGGCGGCCGGGGCCTTGCCCGGTCGGAAACCGGGGATCCTGGCGCTGGAGGCATGGCGACGAACAGCCTTTTCCTCCGCCTGACGCACTTCGTCGGCTGGAACTTCTATCTGAAGGAGGCGCTCCACGCCCTCTACTTTCTTTTCGGTGACCTGAAGGTTCATTGTCGGGGTCAGAATCGGGAACCACGCGGACGTCCGGGGGTTCAGGACGCGCTCGAAAGCTAACCGGTCGGGTAGTCGGCCGGAAACAAACGCCAGACCAGGATCGTTGGTACGCCCTGACCCGTTGACGGAGAGGTCGCCAAGTGCGCGCGATTACATGGACTTGCGCCGTAATGATGGCTTTGACTGTGGGAGCGGGCCGGGTATCCGCCCAGGCAATCCCTCTGGATTCCGTGAGTTTGGGTGATACATCGGTTGCACACATCGTCCATCTGCGGGACGGCAGCACGCTCGTAGGCCGGATCCTGGGCCTGACCGGCGACAGCGTGCTGGTGTCGCTGGAGGCGGGCACGATAGCGCTGCCACGCAGTTCGGTGGAACGCGTCGAGCAGGTTCTGCGCCAGCGGATCCGCAACGGTGTTTACTGGTTCGAGAATCCGCACGCCACCCGGCTGCTTTTCTCGTCGACTGCTTTTCCGCTCGCCAAGGGGACCGGATACTACTCCAACACCTGGCTGGTAATGCATACCTTTGCCGCCGGCCTCACCGAACGGCTGACCCTGGGAGGAGGGCTTCTCTGGTACCCCGGCGTCGATCTCGACCAGACCCTGTTCTACCTGATGCCGAAATACACCGTGGTGGACCGGGAAGGAGGCAAGCTGGCGCTGGGTGCTCTGGTAGGCCTGCTGCCCCTGGACGACATCAGCGCTGACGCACCGGCGAGCGCCGGCATCCTCTACGGTGTCGGAACCACCGGTGATCGGGACAACAACTTCTCCCTCGGCCTGGGATGGGGCTATGCCGGTGACGAGGTGGCCAATCATCCCGTGATCATGCTCGGTGGCCAGACCAGGTCGACCCGTCGAATTTCACTGATTACCGAGAATTGGATCCTGCCGCTCTCGGGTCGCACCGAGGGAATATTTTCGGGTGGAGTTCGCTTTCTCGGAGAAGGTCTGACCGTGGACCTCGCCTTCCTGAGGTCTTTGAACGGCGGTGCCTGGGCTCCCTGGCTGGGCTTTGCATTCCGGTTCTGAACGCGGAAGTCCCCTGGTGCGGTCAGGCGCCAGGGACCGACGCCTTGGTCCCGGCGCGACCCGGGCGCGAAGACGGCTCGGCATCTCCGATGAGACCTGCCACGATTTTGGCGGAACTCAGAACTCCAGGGATGCCGGCACCCGGGTGGGTTCCGGCGCCGACAAGGTACAGGTTGGCCAGGTCTTCGCTCTGCACGTGAGGTCGGAACCAGGCAGACTGAGTAAGCGTCGGCTCCACCGAGAATGCACTTCCCAGATGACTGTTCAACCCGTCGCGAAACCAGCGCGGGTCCACCTGGAACTCGGTCACGATGTGGCGTCGAAGATTGGGCAGGAGACAGGTCTCCAGGTGGTGGACCAGTCGGTCACGATAAGCAGGTCCCTCCGAGGACCAGTCGACATTGCCTCCGAGGTTCGGCACCGGTGAGAGTGCGTAGAACGTGTCACAGCCTGAAGGTGCCAGCGAAGGATCGGTGGCCGTCGGACGATGGAGGTAGATGGAGAAGTCGTCGGCCAGGCGCCGGTGATGAAAGACGTCGTTCAACAGGCCACGGTACCGCGGCCCCAGGATGATCTCGTGGTGCGCCACATCGTCGTATTGCCGATCGGTGCCGAAGTAGAGGACGAAAAGGGACATGCTCTGCCGAAAGCGTTGCATGCGAGCATCCGCATTGCGCGCGCGGTAGCGCGGCGAGATGAGAGAAACGTAGGTGTGTACGGGGTCGGCATTGCTGATCACGGTGTCCGCCGTGATGGCTTCTCCATCGCGCAACGTCACTCCGCAGGCAGCCCTCGCGCGGGGATCCACGTCGATGGACTGGACCTCCGAGCCCAGGCGGAGGGTTCCTCCGATGCCGGTGAAAAGCCGCGCCAGGGCCGCGACCAGCGCCCCGGTGCCACCTTGGACGAACCACACTCCCCAGCGCCGTTCGAGTTCATGTATCAGGGCGTAGATGGAGGGGCTGGCAAAGGGATTCCCACCGATCAGCAGCGGATGAAAGCTGAGCAATTGTCGGAGCCGGTCGTCACGCACGTGATCCTCCACCAATGCTCCTACCGATCGCCAGGCCCGTGCCCGGATGAGCTGGGGAACCGCGCGGATCATCGTCCGGGGATCATCGAATGACCGGTCGATGAGCGGAAACGCTGCTTCGAATATGCGCCGCGACAGCTCCGCGAAGTGGCGGTAGCCCGATTCGTCATCCGGGCTCATGCGTCGGACTTGCTCCAGGCGCCCCGCTTCGTCCTGACCCCAGTCCACGGCGGTACCATCCGGGAAACGGACCCGGTAGAAGGGGTCGATGGGAACGAGGGTTACGAAGTCATTCAGCCGGGATCCCGCCAGATGGAAGATCTCGTCCAGCAACCGAGGTGCTGTAATGATCGTGGGGCCGGCATCGAAGGTGAACCCGTTGCGTTGATGGACGATGGCGCGACCACCGGGTTGATCCAGCTTCTCCACTATCGTTACCCGGTGCCCCGCGGCCTGCAGGCGGATGGCTGCCGCCAGGCCACCGAAGCCAGCTCCGATGACCACGACCTTCATGCGGTACCGGTGAGGAGGGCTCCCGTGGAAGGCTCGCTGCGCCGTCGAAGCGCCAGGATGACCGGTACAGTCATGGCCAGTCCACCGACTGCGGCCGCCCACCAGAATCCGTGACGCATGCAGACGGCCAGCGGCATGAAACCGTTGACGAGATAGACGACCATGGGAAGGGTGGACGGCGCCAGTTTGTCCTGTACCTCCCGCGGTGGTACCAGTGCCAGCATGGCTCGTGCAACGATCGTGGCCGTCAGCACCCAGCCAAACCAGTTGGACAGCGGCATCCCGTAAAAGACGTCCCGTGTAAAGAAGGAGATCAGGGGTTCCGGCAGTCCCGCGGCCCGCAACCCGTCGCCGGTGCCCCAGGCCCAATGGCCGGTAACGACCATTGCCGGATCCATTGACACGTCCCAGGCCAGCATGAGGAGAGCTGCCATTGCGGCCCAGAGCCATGGACGCGGGCGCGGTGGGGCAGGGGCAAGGCGAGCTACTATGGTCAGCGCGCCCACCAGCATGTAGAACCAGGAGAGTGGTATCGAGAATGGCACCAGCCCGAGAATGCGGTGGCCCAACAGGCCGGCATACGTGTACTCACCGAATGGGAAACCCGAGTACGTTCCCAGCAGCTCGGCTCCCAGAGAGATTCCGGATGCGACCAGGAGCAGGGTGAGCGTCCTGACGAGTCCCAGTCGCGTGGCCAGGAAGGCCAGGACTGCAAGCGTGCCCAGGACGATGCAGGTAGCTCCTGCAAACCGGAAGGACAGACGCATGACGGTGGCCGCCGGTTCGGTGCCGACCCATGGCCCCATGGATCCCGCCAGGATGGTGACCATCGCGACCGCGGAGAAGACGATGAGGGCCACATGCCCCAGAAGGAACGTCTTCGCCAGTCTGGTACCATTCATGGTCCGGCCATATGCAACTGAGGTTGGGCCGCACCCTGTGTGCTGAGCAGTGGCCGGCGGAGCCGGATGGCATTCCAGGCGACTCGCAGCCGATCCGCCCGGGTCACTGCTACTCTGGCTGAAAGAGTATCGTATTCGGCCCGTTCGATGGCGCGCAGGATGCCAGCATAGCCGTCAGCACAGGCGATGGCACAGCGACGGGAGTCAGGCTGGAGCCAGCGAATTCCCTCCACCGATTGGCGGTACAGGGACCGGGCACGATCCACCTGGAAGGCCATGAACGCCTGCCACGACTCCCAGCGATCGCGCACGTCGAACCGCATGACGCTGCTGACATCGAGTCCGAACCGTGCCAGCTCATCGACGGGCAGATAGCAGCGGCCCCGGCGGGCGTCCTCTCCCACATCGCGCAGGATGTTGGTGAGCTGCATGGCGACACCGAGCAGGCGAGCCTTCCCTGTGACCGAGGTCCTGTCTGCCTCTGGGTGGAATCCGAAGATGGTGGCGATCATTTCGCCGACGCTCCCGGCCACACCTTCACAGTAATCCAGCAGTGCGGGCCAGCCATCCGGTACCGTCGGTGTCAGATCACTCCCTACGCCATGGAAGAGTTCTTCCAGAGCAGAGAGGGGGATGCCGAAGCGATGCGTCGCCCAGGCGAATTCCCTCAGTACCGGGCTTGCCGAGGGGGTCTTCAGCGCATCGAGTACCTCGCGCTGGAAGGCTGCCAGGCGTACCCGACTGGATTCCCCCTCGATGTCCACGATGTCATCCGCCATCCGGCAGACCGCGTAAACGGCGCACGCTCCCCGACGCCTGGTGGGGTCCAGAAAGCGTCCAGCCCAGGAGAAGGTGCGGGCGTGGCGGTGCACGATTGCCCGGCACACGGAAGCGTCGGTTCCGTCGGGGTGCACCACCCGTTCGAGTGGTCGAAACGCCCTGGAATCTGCTTCACTGGATGTTGGTGAGGGTGTCCACACGATACCAATCGTAGCCCGTAGGAGTGAAACACTCCACCCATCGGTTCCGCGGGATCAGCCACGCCGTACATTGGCGGCATGTCAGGATTCGTCCGACCAGTGCTGGCAAGGCCGCGTCCGGCAGGCGAAGATGCTGCGACAGCGGCGCACGGTCTCAGGCGACGGACGTATTGACACCTCCGAACTCACCGCGCATTATGGGCGCGCTCTTTTCGCCTGACGCTCCGCGGTCTCGTTTAGAGTGCATTGCAGGAGAGCACACAGGCCGCACGCGGATCGTTGTGGTCCATGGAGTGGCCGCACCCTGCCCGGCTCGTACCCGGAGCTTGGTGGTGTGCATAGCTGGATCGGTGATCGTCCTGCCGGAAATTCAAACTCGTGGGAGGCACGACATGCTGAGAATTGTCAGTTGGCGGAGGGTGCTCCTGGCTGCGGCTGCGCTCGTTTGCGCGATCGCATCGGACGGCGCAGCCCAGACCACTGGAACCATCACAGGTAAGGTCACCGAACAAGGCACCGGTCGCCCGCTGTCCGGCGCCCAGGTCTTTGTGGCGGGCACGACTGTCGGAAGCGTCACGGATGACGGGGGAGAATACCGCATCACCGGCGCCCCAGCTCGCCAGGTCGAAGTCCGGGTCCGGCTCATCGGCTTTGCACCGATCGACAGGACTGTCACTGTCGTGGCGGGTGAGACGGCAACGCTCAACATAGAGCTGGGAGTCTCGGCGCTGCAGCTTGACCAGGTGGTGGTGACTGGCACGGGGGCGCAAGTGGAGGTGAAGAAGCTCGGGAACACGGTGGCGACGATTCAGCCACCGGCGATTGCCCCAATTACATCTCCGGCACAGCTTCTCCAGGCTCGTGAAGCGGGGGTGTCGATCCTTCCAGCCTCGGGGCTCACCGGGGAGGGAGCGCGGATTCGAATCCGGGGGAACGCGTCGCTGACGATGTCCAACGAACCGATCGTGTTCGTGGACGGGGTTCGTATCAACTCGTCGGCCGGATTCGGCAGCAATGTGGGTGCGGGTGGTGGTGGAAGACCGTCCCGGCTGGATGACATAGATCCGGCCTCGATCGAACGTGTCGAAATCCTGAAGGGAGCAGCGGCTGCAACGCTGTACGGTACCGAGGCCTCTAATGGCGTCATTCAGATTTTTACCAAGAAAGGCACAACCAGTCCGGCCCGCTGGACGCTCAACGCCGAGCAGGCGGCCATGGACTACGATATCAGTCGGATAGATCCCAACTGCGGCTTCACGACCACCGACACCGCTGCGGCACGCCTGGGATCGTTCTTCGGTCAGACGGTCACGCCGTGGAAGCCGTTCTGCGTGGACGTCAGTGGGCAGTTGCTGGGTGTCGGCACCGGTACCACCGTCAACGGGTCAGTGAGTGGTGGATCTGCTGGATACACCTACTTCGCGTCGGGACGTTACGCCTCCGAAGATGGCCCAATGGACGTGGCATGGCTGGGACCGACTGTGGACAAGGTGAGACGCATTCAGGGGCTCACCAACATGGGACTGGTACCGTTCAACTCCCTGAAACTCGGGTTGCGGCTGAGTTATGCGGATGCACTGCAGCAGGTCCCGCAGAACAACAACAACATCTACGGACTTACATCCATGGCAATGGAGGCAAGGCCGGAGAGAGCGAATTGCGACAAGTCAGCGGTCGTGGCTCCGGGTTCAGGACGTTGTACGGGACCTGGTAACATGTTCGGGAATACCGTCTTCCTAACCGTGCGCGAAGCGGCCCAGATCACCACGGAAAACCGGGCCGGCCGATTCACGGGTGTGGTGGATGCCACGTACACACCAACGGAAAATGTCACCGCCACCACGACGATCGGTGTGGACGCCACGGATGACCGCAGCTTCCTGTTCCGCTACTTCCATTATGACGTCGACCAGTTTGCCGGTAACGACGTAACCGGCGCGCGCAGCATCAACGCCCGTAACGATCGTCGTTACACCGTAGACGCAAAACTGAACTGGAAGACGAACCTCCTCGGTCTTGAGACGGATGTGGTGGGAGGTATGCAGGGCTTCTTTGCCAAGACGATTCAATCGGGCGGCAGCGATGCGAACTTCCCCGGACCAGGTCTTGAGGTCGTCGGCTCAGGATCACAGCCCAATATCACCGAGTCTCTCGTACAGACCGTGAACGGTGGTTATTTCGGCCAGGCCCAGTTCGGCTGGCAGGAGTTTGCTTACGTCACGCTCGGTGGCCGATATGACTTCAGTTCGACCTTTGGCGAGAATCAGCCGGGCGTCTTTTATCCGAAGCTATCCCTGTCGATCGTGCCTTCGGACCGGTTGTCATGGTCATCACCGCTGGGTATGAATACGTTCCGGTTGCGTGGCGCCATCGGGAAGTCCGGCCGCCAGCCGGATGCGTTCGACAAGTTCACCACCTTCGAACCCCTGTCATCCGAACTTGGTGCCGGCCTCGCACCGCAGAACCTCGGTAACCCTGACCTGAAGCCAGAAGTATCAACCGAGTACGAGGGCGGCATGGAGATAGGTTTCTGGGATAACCGCCTCGGGTTCGACTATACCTACTGGAACCGCACCGTAAGGGATGCCTTGGTGGCCAAGCAGTTCCCCGTATCAGGCGGCTTCTCGAACCTGCAGCTCGCCAACATCGGTGTTCTGGATGCCCATGGACACGACTTGAAGGTGACGGCGTTCCTGATCCAGAAACCGGGATGGTCGTTCGATGCGTTCGCGAGCGCGGCCTACATCTATCAGCAGATCACCGACATGGGTGGTGCTGCGCCGATCAAGGTGGGAGGCAGCTACCCGCGTTACCGGCAGTTCCTGATGCCGCCGACGGACACGAACGGCGACGGGAAGCCCGACAAGTTCTATGCTCCGGGTACCCTCTTCGGTGCGACGCTCCCAGGTGCATGTTCCGCACGGCCAGCGGGAGCCACGTACACCTGTCTGAACGCCGGTGAGGTTCCGTTCGACAGCAACAAGGATGGGAAGCCGGACTCCGAAGCCGAAGCGCTGGCGTACCTGAGCCAGGCCCGGACCATGTCGAACCTCGATCCGATCAGGTACGACGAAGACGGTGATGGCGATTACCTCGACCACTACCTTGGCAAACCCTATCCCGACTGGACGACGTCGTTTGGTGGAAATCTCAACATCGGTCGTTCCTGGAAGGTGAACTTCCTCTTCGAGTACAGAGGTGGCAACTTCACCATCAGCAACATGACGGATGCCTTCCGCAATTCTCATCCGGCCATCGGCACGAACAACCTGATAGCTTCGACCGTCGAGAGCACCATTCGCAACCCCGCCAGTACCGCGCAGCAGCGTCTGGACGCCGCCAAGATATGGTGGACCAAGCTCAAGGCGCTCTCGCCATATGATGGTCTCAATCAGAACGAAGACGGTTCCTTCCTGCGTCTCCGCGAGATCGGGGTCGTCTACAATGCACCCAACAGCCTGGCCGCGAAGTTCGGTGCCCGGGACGCAACATTCGCGCTCACCGGCCGCAATCTCTTCCTCTTCACGAACTACACAGGTGTGGACCCGGAATCCAACGCCATCGGTGCCGACACCGGCGGCGGGACGACAGGCAACTACCTGGAGGCGACTGACTTCCTGGGATGGCCGCTGGCCCGACGCGTCGCGTTCTCGCTCCGACTTGGCTACTAACCGGAACCCAACGAATGACTCGATTCCTGATTACTGCGGGTATGAGCACCCGGACCTCGGTCGGCGTTGCCGGAAGTCTGATCACGGTGCTCGCCCTGGCTGGATGTAACATCCTGGATGTGAAGAACCCCAACGCGGTGGTGGAGGACGCTCTGAAGAACTCGGGCGCCGCCACGGCCATTGCCAACGGTGCCGGCGCATCGGTGACACGTGCACTCACCGCCATTCTGGCACCGTACGGTACGGTGACGGACGAACTCACGTACGTTGGATCCCGTGACGCCTATGCATACAGCGACAAGGGGGAAGTGTCCGATCCGTTCAACGAGTTTGCTGACGCAGCGTACCCGGAGATGTCCGAGGCCCGATGGCTTACTGCGAGTGCAGTTGCCCGGCTGACTGCGTTCGACGCGGCCGGTGAGCTCACCGTCAAGAACGATCTGGCCCGGGCATACCTCTACGAAGCGATCATATTCACTGCCATCGGCGAGATGTTCGACGATTTCGTCATCGATGCCAACAAGACCCAGGCCGGCCCCCCGATCGGCGAAGGGAACATGTCGATCATGTTTGACTCGGCCATCACTCAGGCAACCGCCGGACTGGCGGTGTCCGGTGTGCGTCAGGATACGAAGACGCGACTGCTGGCCATCCGGGCCCGGGCCCGGTTCAGCAAGTCCATCTGGTCGAAATTGAATGGAGCCAACGGTGCGCCGGTGGCTACTCCAGTCTCGAATCCCCTGGTCAGCGATGCGGCAGCGGATGCTGATGCTGCTGCGGCTTTGACCGAGATGGGCGCTGGTACGGACTACAAGTTCAAGCTCACTCCTCTGAACCAGACGACCGGCTCACCACTGCTGGGGAACGACCTCAATAATCGACTGGAGCTTCGCGTTGGGGATAGCGATGCCGGGACGCCTTCACCGTTCTGTCGGGACACCATGTGCGATTCATGGATCGTTCCCAATGGGGCCGGTAACAAGGTGCTCTCGGTGAAATACAAGGATCCGGTCGATGACATCGTTGATCCGGTGTTTCAGGCCAATGTTACCGAGTGCTGTGTCAAAGGCGCCCAGAATGGCGAGGGTGACCTTGTTCCCCTGACGATCGTTTCCGCACGGGAAATGCTGCTCATTCGTGCAGAGCATGCACTGGCCAACAATCAGTTGACCGATTTTACGAACTTCATCAACCAGATTCGGGCTTTCAACAGCACCCTGTCTCCTTGGGATGGCGTAACGCCGGCACCGGTCGAGATCTTGAAGCACGAGCGGTTCGTGAACCTGTTCAACCAGGGGAAACGGCTGATGGACATGCATCGTTTCGGTATCCGCGCCCGGAAGTGGGTCCCCGAAGCCGAGGCGTATGGGAAGGCGTGCTTCTTCCCGGTCACGAACATCGAGCGCTCCACACATCCGGCGGATTTCGTGGCGCCGCTCTGCCGGCCCTTGTAAGACACGGCGGGATAACGGGAAAGGCGAAAAGGGAACGGGCAGCCAACCGGCTGCCCGTTCCTTTTTTGCTTCCCGCTTCCCTCTTCCCGCTTCCCGCATGCGAGGGGGGGGACTCGAACCCCCACGGCCAGGCCACGGGATCCTAAGTCCCGCGCGTCTACCAGTTCCGCCACCCCCGCGTCGACCTGCAACTCGCTGCCGAATAATAGGCCGGCCACGTGCGGGAGCCAGCGTGCTCCCGGCCCGGAACGCGGAAATGTGGACGACAGCTTAGCTTTCAGTCCGGCGCACCCACATTGTCAGGACCCGGTATGCGAGGTCCGACATTTTCCGCGGCGCCGGCGGCCAGCAACCAGCAACCAGAAGAGAGCTTCCTGTGCCCCGCTCCTACCCCTCCATCTCCGCCCCGCTTCCGGGGCCCAAGGCCAAGGCGATCGTGGACCGTGATCGCGCATTCACGTCCCATGCGTACCTGAAGGAGTACCCGCTGGTGATCAGCCGGGGGGCAGGCGTGATGGTGGAGGATGTCGACGGCAACCGATTCCTCGACTTCATGAGTGGAATCGCCGTCTCCAGCACGGGATACGGGCACCCCAGGGTCGTCGAGGCGGTGCAGGAGGCAGCAGCGCGATTCCTGCATATCTGCGGGTCGGACTTCTATTTCGAGGGAATGGCGACGCTGGCCGAGAGGCTGGCGCGTCTGGCTCCGGGTTCCTCACCCAAGCGTGTTTTCCTCACCAACTCCGGCACGGAAGCAACTGAGGGTGCCATCAAACTAGTGCGGCACGCACGTCGCCGGACGGCAATAGTGGCCTTCAAGGGCGCATTTCACGGTCGGACCACGGGCGCCCTTGCCCTCACGTCCAGCAAGGCACGCCAGCACTCCGGCTTCGGCCCGCTGCTCCCCGATGTTCATCACGTGGACTACCCCAATCGCTATCGGGCTCCCGCAGGCATGACCGATGCTGAGCTGGTAAGAGCGACAATGGCGGGCATCGAGGGAGATCTCTTCACCCGGCACCTGGATCCCGCAGACGTCGCCGCGATTTTCGTGGAACCGATCCAGGGAGAGGGTGGTTACCTGTTCCCGCCGGACGGCTTCCTGCGTTCGCTCCGCGAGCTCTGCGATCGACACGGCATCCTGCTGGTATTCGATGAAATCCAGTGTGGTGTCGGCCGTACCGGGAAGATGTGGGCCTGTCAGCATGAGGGTGTCGAGCCTGACATCCTGTTGACGGCCAAGGGCCTGGGTTCCGGTATGCCCATTGGCGCATTCATTGCGCGGGAATCCGTGGATGACTGGCAGGGTGGTGCACATGGTTCGACTTTCGGCGGTAATCCGGTCAGTTGTGCCGCGGCCCTGGCCACCCTCGATCTGGTGGAGGGAGGGTTGATGGCCAACGCCGAGCGACTCGGCGCGCATCTGATCGGTGCCGTTCGGAAGTTGGCGGAGCGACAGGAGGCCGTCGGTGATGTTCGGGGACGTGGTCTGATGGTCGGGGTGGAGCTGGTGAAGAGCCGCACCTCGAAGGAGCCGGATGGAGACACGGCTCGAGCCGTCGTTCAGACAGCGTTCCAGAGAGGTCTCTTGCTCCTGACCTGTGGACGGAGCGTTCTGAGGCTGGCACCGCCGCTGGTGATCGATGAAGAAGATATCGATCGCGGAGTGGCCCTTCTGGATGAGTGCTTCCCGCGCTGAAAGAAGCGGGATCAGGGAGCGATGGGAAAATGAGAAGGCCCCGCGGGAACCGCGGGGCCTTCTCATGTCCCCAGGTCCGGGACCGGGCGTGAGGCTACTTGCCTACGCGGATGTTCACGATGCGGCGCTGCTGGAGCTGCATGTTGTAAACGGTGAGGCTCAGGTAGCTGCCGTCCTTGACCGAGCTGAGGACTTCGCGCAGGTCCGCCGAAGTCAGCAGGCGTTTCCGCGGACCGGGGTTGATGACTGACACGATGATGTCGGACTGCAGCAGGCGATCGCGCGAGGGTCCGTTCGGATCCACTTCGACAACGCGCAATCCGCGGTTCTCATCAGAGATTCCCGCCTGGTCGGCCTGCTGGTCGGTGATTGGTTCCACCGTGATTCCGAGTTTTTCGCTGCTGCTGCCGGACTCCATTGTTTCGGGCCGGGCCCTGGTGTCCGAAACTACACGGGTGGTGCTGTCGGCCTGTTCGCCGAGCCGCACGTTGAAGGTCTTGCGGGTACCGTAGCGCATGACTTCCAGGGAGACCGTCTCACCAGGCTCGTGCGACCGGATTATCCGTTGCAGCGTGCTGACCCGGTCAGCCGGCTTGCCGTCAGCCTTCACGATCACGTCGCCTGGTTCGATACCAGCGCGGCGGGCCGGAGAGTTGGCGTTTTCGGCGCTCCAGGGCTCGACCAGCACACCGGTGATTTCCTTCAGACCCGCGACAGCGGCATCTTCGGCCTGGACATCGTTGATGGAGATTCCCAGAACGGCACGCCGGATGCGCCCGTGCTGGATGAAGTCGTCCAGGACCTGCTTCGCGAGGGTAATGGGGATGGCGAATCCGTAGCCGGCGTAGGTTCCCGTCTGGCTGGCGATGGCGGTGTTGATGCCAATGACCTCACCGCGGATGTTGACCAGGGGGCCACCGGAATTGCCTGGGTTGATGGCAGCGTCCGTCTGGATGAAATCGGTTATTGCCCAGCTGTTGCGGTTCACGTTGACATCGGTGCGGCCGCGTCCCTTCGCGGAGACGATTCCCTGCGTGACCGTGAAGTCCAGTCCCAGGGGGTTTCCGATGGCTATGACGAACTCGCCGACCTTGGACGCATTGTCGTCTCCCAGAACGGCGAAGGGGAGACCGGTGGTGTCGATCTTGATGACCGCAACGTCGGTGGTCTCATCCCGGCCGATGACGCGCGCGGGAAACGTGCGGCGGTCCGTGAGGGTCACTTCCAGCCGGTCGAATCCCTGGACTACGTGATTGTTGGTCAGGATGTAGCCATCCTGGCTGACGATGAACCCCGATCCCGATGCTTCCTGGGGCGGAGCCTGCTGTCCGAACGGTCCGAAGAAGTCTTCAATGGATGGAGGGTTCTGCCGATTGCGCTGCTGCTGCGCCGGGCGCTGAGTGCGGGCCGCGTGTATGGATACGACCGCCGGCCTTACGTGCTCCACGATGGTGGTAAAGGCAGTGTTGAGGTCGGTGACCGATGCCGGGACGATTGGAGCGATGTCGGATACCGAAGTGGTCCGCGACTGCGCCCAGCTGGAGCGCGTCAGATCCAGGCCCGAGGCAAAGATCAGACCACCGAGGAAAGCGACCAGGAGTGCGCCGCCAAAGGTGAGACGTGTGATGGGAGAGGACTTCATGGGCTGCTCTCTGATGGGTTCTGCGTATGAAGCTATGCGCGGGTACCTTGCGGGAACATGAACGCCCCTGGGTTCCTTTGGGGCAATTCCTGCAAGAGTAGTCACACCGCGGGAGTGCTCAGGTTTCCTTCGGCCGCGGTCGGATATTCCGTGGAGCCATCTGACACGGGGAGCGCCGGCAGCAGGCTCCCGGCGCTCCCCGTGATCAGACGACTTCCGGGCCGTTATTTCTTGTCATCCACGATTTCGTAGTCGGCTTCGACGACATCGTCCGGCTTGGACGTACCGTCTGACGATCCTTGCGCGGATCCCGTTTCCGGTGTGGCGGACTCGGCGCCAGGGGCTGCGCCGGCTTCCTGTCCCTGTGAGTAGAGGGACCGGCCGGCTTCCTGATATGCCGTGGAGAGTTCTTCCATGGCGGCCTTGATCTCCGCCATGTCGTCCCCGCGGTGCGCCTTGCGAGCGCGCTCCACGGCGCCGTCCAGCCGCGACTTCAGGTCCGGATTCAGGCGGTCGGACCACTCCTTGGCATTCTTCTCCACCTCGTACGCCAGCCCATCGAGGCGATTCCGCGCGTCGATGTCCTCACGACGCTTCTTGTCATCCGCGGCGTTCTTCTCGGCGTCACGGACCATGCGGTCGATTTCGTCCTTGTTGAGTCCACTCGACGCCTCGATCCGGATCTTCTGCTCCTTGCCGGTGGCCTTGTCCTTCGCGGAGACGTGCAGGATGCCGTTGGCGTCGATGTCGAATGTGACTTCGACCTGCGGCATGCCACGAGGGGCGGGCGGAATACCCGTCAAGGTGAACTTCCCGATGGTGCGGTTGTCGCGTGCCATCTCCCGCTCACCCTGCAGGACGTGGATCTCCACCGTGGTCTGGTTGTCATCCGCGGTGGAGAAAGTCTCGGCTTTCCGGGTGGGGATCGTCGTGTTCCTGGGGATGAGGACCGTAGTGACCCCACCCAGGGTTTCGATCCCGAGAGAGAGCGGTGTCACGTCGAGAAGGAGGACATCCTTCTGCTCACCCGTCAGAACCGCCCCCTGGATGGCGGCACCGATTCCCACCACTTCATCCGGGTTGACGCTTCGGTTCGGCTCCTTGCCGAAGAACTCCTTCACGATCTGCTGGATCTTCGGAATCCGGGTGGAACCACCCACGAGGATCACCTCGTCGATCTCCTTGGGATCCATACCGGCGTCCTTCAGCGCCTGCTGCATCGGCGGGATGGTTCGCTTGATCAGATCGTCCACGAGCTGCTCGAACTTCGCCCGGGTGAGCGAGTAGTTGAGATGCTTGGGACCGGACTGATCCGCCGTGATGAACGGCAGGTTGACGTCCGTGGTCTGCGTCGTGGAGAGTTCCATCTTGGCCTTCTCGGCGGCTTCCTTCAGGCGCTGAAGTGCCATGGGATCCTTGGAGAGGTCGATGGCCTGGTCGCGCTTGAACTCCGCGACGAGCCACTCGATGATCCGCTGGTCGAAATCGTCACCGCCCAGGTGCGTGTCGCCGTTCGTGGCCTTCACCTCGAACTGACGCGTGCCTTCCACGTCGTAGAGTTCGAGAATGGAGATGTCGTAGGTGCCGCCACCCAGGTCGAACACCGCCACCTTCTCATCCTTACCCTTCTTGTCCAGTCCGTAGGCCAACGCCGCGGCGGTGGGCTCGTTGATGATGCGGAGGACTTCGAGTCCCGCGACCTTTCCGGCATCCTTTGTCGCCTGGCGCTGCGCGTCATTGAAGTAGGCGGGAACCGTCACGACGGCCTTGCTGACCGTGTGTCCGAGGTAGTCCTCCGCGGTCTGCTTCATCTTCTGCAGGATCATCGCGGAGATCTCGGGTGGGGTATACCGTTTCCCCAGGACCTCGACGGACGCCAGGTCGTTGGGACCCGCGACCACCTTGTAAGGGACGCGCTTGATCTCGTCGGGGATCTCGGCTACCCGGCGGCCCATGAACCGCTTGATCGAGAAGACGGTGTTGCCGGGGTTGGTGACCGCCTGGCGCTTGGCGATCTGCCCAACCAGCCTTTCACCGTCCTTGGTGAACCCAACCACGGACGGAGTAGTGCGACCGCCCTCCGAGTTGGGAATCACCACCGGGTCGCCGGCTTCGAGTACCGCGACGACTGAGTTGGTGGTACCCAGGTCAATGCCGATAACCTTTTCTGCCATCTCGCTTCTCAGGTTGCGGGCCGCCACGGCGGCCGGGTGAATGTCGATCAGGCGGAGTCAGGACGCCGGGGGCCCGGACGCCGCGAATCCACCACGGCGATAAGCAATGGATGGGCCGCAAGAGTATGTCATTTTGACGTGTCGCTCTGCCAAGAGGAGCTGGAAGCAGCAATGGGAGGCCGGGGCCAGGGTCTCTGACGGCGTCGACCTCACCCAAACTCTTGTCTGCCAGCTCCCGGACGCACCTTGTGGCCCCCCGAACCACGCCGCTTCTTGTCCATCGGCTGGGAGCGCCAGTCGCACTGCCATCCACCCGAGCCTGCGATGATTCCACTATCCGACGAGAATCCCACTCTCCGGACGCCCTGGATGACGTACACCATCATTGCGGCCACCCTGGCGGTCTGGGTTTTCGTGCAGGACGCAGGCCTCGACCCCCGGGTGTTGGCGACCTCGGTGTGCAATCTGGGGCTGGTGCCGGGCGAGGTCACTCATGCCGCGGTGGCGGGAACCTCGGTGCCGCTGGGGGACGGTCTTGCCTGTGTGGTTGGCAGCGAGCCGGTGAACGTCTTCACGCCCCTCACATCCATGTTCCTCCACGGGAGCTGGATGCACATCCTGGGCAACCTTTGGTTCTTCTGGGTATTCGGCAACAACATCGAAGACAGTGTGGGGCGTTTGCGCTTCCTGGTCTTCTATCTCATCTGCGGTCTGGTCGCCGCGGCTGTCCATGTCGCTGTGAATCCCACGTCACCAGTGCCTACGGTGGGTGCGTCAGGGGCGATTTCCGGGGTGATGGGGGCATACCTGCTGCTCTATCCCCGAGTGCGTGTCAGGATGCTTTTCATCTTCATCATCTTCTTCAAGATTTTCCGGGTCCCGGCATGGGCCGTCCTGCTCTGGTGGTTCATGTGGCAGGTGATCAGTGGCCTCCCGGAACTGGGGACCATGAGGCCCGATGTCTCCGGCGGAGTGGCCGTCTGGGCGCACGTGGGGGGATTTGTGTGTGGGGTGCTCCTCATTCGACTTTTCCTCGATGAGAACCTCCATCGCCGCAGACTGGCCCTGAGCAACGCCAGTGGTGTGGTGAACCCACCGGTCGGACTGTAGGTCCCCCCGGTGCGCAAGTGGGTTGGTCGCAATGGCGAGAGTGAGAAATGTGCGTTGCGAAGGCGTGATTTTTCCGGGTATTTTTCGCGCGCGACCGAGGGACGGAACGAAGTACCGATCCCGGGCAGGAACTTTCCACTCCCAGCAGATCGCGGTTCCGTGTGTCCGCAGGCCGTGCCACCCCCAATTGATCGCTTGTGCCGCTGATTCCCCGCGACGAGGGCTTTTTCGCGCTCTTCAATGCTCTCGCCTCGAAGACGAAGACCGCAGCGGCTCTGCTGCGCAGCATGTTCGCCGAGCCCGATCGGCGGGACCATTTTGCCGCCGCCATCAAGGCCGTGGAGCACGAAGCAGATGCGGTCACTCATGACGTGGCCACACGTCTCGATCGCAGTTTCGTGACTCCTCTGGACCGCGAGGACATCTACCGCCTGACCCAGGAACTGGACACCGTCGTCGATCTCATCGATGGCACCGCGCGACGGGCGACCATGTTTCAGTTGCGCGAGTCACGTCCCCATGCGGAGCAGCTGGCCGGAGTGCTGCAGGAAACCGTGGCGGTACTGGAGCAGTCCGTCCGGGAGGTAAAGGATCGGCGGGCGGTGGCACGACACTCCCTGGAAGTGAAGCGTCTCGAGGAGCAGGGTGACCTGCTGTACGCCGAAGCCATCCGGGACCTGTTCCGCGGTCAGCCCGATCCGCTCGATGTGATCAAGTGGAAGGAAGTCTTCGACACGCTGGAAGAGGCTGTCGACCGCTGCAAGACGGCGGCGATACTCCTGGAAAGCATCTCTCTCAAGAACTCGTAGGCGCCGTGGCGACGTACATCGTAGCAATCGTCGCGGTGGCATTCTTCTTCGATTTCATCAACGGGTTCCACGATTCCGCCAACTCGATAGCCACGGTGGTGGGGACGCGTGTCCTCAGTCCTCTCGCCGCCGTTGCGTGGGCCGCCTTCTTCAACTTTCTGGCAGCCTTCACCGTGGGCACGGCCGTCGCCAAGACCGTTGGAAAGGGGATGATCGATGTCTCCATCGTCACCCCGAACGTCATTCTGGGGGGGCTCCTGGGTGCGATTACCTGGAACCTGATCACGTGGTGGTACGGTCTCCCCAGTTCCTCATCGCATGCGCTGGTGGGGGGATATGCCGGAGCCGCTGTAGCCAAGGCCGGCTGGAGCGCCATCATCCCATCCGGCTGGACGAAGACACTGATTTTCATCGTGGCGTCTCCGTTCATCGGGATGGCGGCAGGATTTGGGCTGATGGTTCTCTTCTACTGGGTGTTCCGGCGGACCAGCCCGGCAAAGGTGGACGCCATCTTCCGGCGCGTACAACTGGCCAGCGCGGCGCTGTTCTCCCTGTCACACGGCGCCAATGACGCCCAGAAGACCATGGGGATCATCATGGGTCTCCTCCTGGCATCGCAGGGGACCTTCGCGGCGGAACAGGGCTGGCTGAGACACCTCCACATCGTGGACAGCAACACGATACCGCTCTGGGTGGAGCTGGGAGCGTACAGCGCCATCGCGCTGGGCACCCTTTTCGGCGGGTGGCGCATCGTCCACACCATGGGCAGCCGGATAACCCGGCTCCGTCCGGTCGGTGGTTGTGCCGCGGAGACCGGAGGGTCCATCGCCATCCTCATCGCCACGCGCTTCGGAATCCCGGTGAGTACCACCCACACCATTACGGGAGCCATCGTGGGAGTGGGAGCAACCACGCGACTGTCAGCCGTTCGCTGGGGTGTCGCCGGAAGAATCGTCTGGGCCTGGGTCCTCACCATTCCCGCCTCCGCGTTTGCGGCCGCGATCTTTCTGTGGATGCTGGAGATGGTCCGAGCCTGAGCTGACCCACTGGGAAGGGTGAGCGTTGCCGTAGTCGTCGGCGTTGGCGGTCCCGCCGCCTTGCCGTCACGGTTCCGGAAGGGCGCGCCTGCTCCTGTCAACACCCACCTGTGATCACCGTGGACTCCGGTCGACCAGCAGGGTGGTTTCAGGACCGCGCCCGGACGACAATAATTCAGGCGTGGAACCCATCACCCGAGAGATCACAAAGCTGCTGCGGGTTGTCCCGCCACGACATGGCTGACTCCACTCCCGGACCAACGTTCCTCCTCAACCGCGAACTGTCGTGGCTGGAGTTCAACAGCCGGGTGCTCCACGAAGCAGAGGATGAACGAACCCCTCTCCTCGAAAGGCTCAAGTTCCTGGCCATCTACTGCACCAATCTGGATGAGTTCTACATGGTGCGGGTGGCGGCCATCCGCCGGCAGGTGGCGGCGGGCGTGGTGCAGGCTACTCCGGATGGGCTGACACCGCAGCAGCAACTCGATGAAATAGACCGGATGGTCCGTGCCCAGCTGGAGCGTTTCCGTGCCTGCCTTCACGAACGACTCCTCCCCGCGCTCAGCGCGGCTGGTGTCCACCTGGTGACCATCGAGGACCTCGCTCCCGGGGAGCGCGCGTCCCTGGACGGCTACTTCGAGGCGGAGGTCTTCCCGGTCCTGACTCCACTCGCGGTCGACCAGGGACACCCATTCCCTTATATCTCCAACCTTTCGCTTTCCCTGGCAGTACAGGTACGCGACGATGCCCGCCAGGTGGAGCACTTTGCGCGCGTAAAGGTCCCGCGCAGCCTGCCAAGATGGGTGCCGGTTGGTCGGCCAAACACATTCATTCCGCTGGAGGCGCTGATAAGCGCGCACCTGCCGCGTCTCTTCCCGGGGATGCGTGTACTGGGGTCGCACATGTTCCGGATCACCCGGAACTCCGATCTCGAGCTGTCCGCGGCGGATGAGCCCGAAGATCTCCTCGCGGTGATCGAAGAACAGATCTTCCAGAGACGGTTCGGTGAAGTGGTCCGCCTCGAAGTGCAATCGGGGATGCCGTCCCAGGTCCAGACGTTGCTTCTCGATGAGCTGCGCGAAACGACAGACCCGACCGTGGTAACGCTCACGGAGCGCGATGTCTTCGAAACGGGGCCGCTGCTCGAGTTGGGGGATCTGATGTCACTGGGTTCCCTGGAGATTCCGGACCTTCGGGACCAACCGTTTGGGCCGGTTTCACCACCTGAGGTTCGCGACCCCGAGCGCTCGATCTTCGACATCATCCGGGAGCGCGACCTGCTGGTGCATCACCCCTTCGAGAGTTTCGGCGCGACCGTGGAGAAGTTCTTCGATACGGCGGCTGAGGACGACAACGTCCTGGCCATCAAGGTCACGCTGTACCGGACCTCCGGCGATACCGCCATCGTGCGGGCACTGACCGAGGCAGCGCAGCGAGGCAAGCAGGTCGCGGTACTCGTGGAGCTCCAGGCGCGATTCGATGAGGTCAACAACATCAACTGGGCGCGAACGCTGGAGAGTTACGGTGTGCATGTCGCCTACGGTCTGCCCGGACTCAAGACCCACGCCAAGACCGCGCTGGTGGTGCGCCGGGAACCGGATGGAATCCGCCGCTATGTGCATATCGGAACCGGGAACTACAACTCGCGCACCGCGCGACTCTACACCGACTTCGGTCTGTTCACGAGCCATCCCGACATCGGGGCCGACGTGAGTGAGGTATTCAACCTCCTCACCGGCTTCTCCCGGCAGCGGGACTACCGCCAGCTCCTCGTGGCACCCGCGACCATGAAAGGGCGGTTCCTCGACCTGATCGGACGCGAGGTGGAACATGCGCGCGCGGGCCGGCCGGCGAGGATCATTGCCAAGATGAACGCACTGCAATCGCCTGCCGTGATCGCAGCACTGTACGAGGCCTCGCAGGCCGGTGTGGACGTGGATCTGATCGTCCGGGGGATCTGCTGCCTGCGCCCGGGCATCGCCGGCATCAGCGATCGAATCCGTGTCGTATCCATCATCGGCCGGTTCCTGGAGCATTCCCGGCTCTACTATTTCCGGAATGGTGGCGACGAGGAGTACTTCATGGGCTCGGCGGACTGGATGCCGAGGAACCTGGAACGACGTGTGGAGGTCGTCACGCCCATTCTGGACCAGGGGTTGCACCACCGTCTGTCCACGCTCCTCGCTACCTACCTGGCCGACGGTCGCCAGGGTTGGGACCTTGGTCCTGACGGAACCTGGTCACAGCGGCGACCGGTGACCGACGATGACATAGGCGCACATCGGATCCTGCAACGCGATCCGTGGGGGCTGGACCGCACCGAGTCCCGCTATCTCACACAGGACTTCCGGGCAGTAACCCTTTCTCCCACGCCCGAGCCCCATGATCACGGACGCATTCCAACGAATGGGCGACGCCGCCGGGTCCGGCGGAGCCCGGGACTCGAGTGACGGATCAACCTGTCGGATCAGTGCGTCAGACGGCGGAATAGACCCGGCCGTCCGGTCCGATCAACTCGACGTCCCTTCCCGCCACGCGAGCCAGCAGTCCGGACTTGCGTTCCGCGCCCCAGAGTTCCAGCCGGACTGATCCCGCCTGGTGGCCCGGTACCACCGAGAGTCGAACAGCGCGTTGCAGCCAGCGTACCCTCACCGCCTGGACCGCGCCGGCATGGCCGCGGTCCAGGCCATCAGCCACCCGAAGCAAGGCTGACAGTCGACGGACACGACGGCGGGCGGCGCGATCCAGACCGGCCAGTTCCGGGTGTCTTCGGCGAGGTTCGGCGCCACGGTGATATCGCGCGACGCGGGCAACCATCATTTGCTCTTCCGGCCGAATGCCCAGCAACTCCGCATGGACAATCAGGTGGTAGGAGTGCTTGTGATGACTGACATGCCCTATGTGGTAGCCGATATCGTGCAGCAACGCGGCGTCCGCCAGGATTGCCCGATCGTCCGGCCCCAGATCGAGGCGGCGTCCCATTGCGTCGAAGAGCTGGAGCGCCAGTTTGCGGACATGCTCGGCGTGCCTCTGGTCATAGTGGCACTGTGCCGCCAGGTGTCGTATGGAGCGATCGCGTGCTTCGCCAGGATCAGCCGTTGTGGAAGCGACCCGGGCACTCTCCAGCAGGAGACCTTCACGAATTCCATAACCCGAAACCGTCAGGTTCCCGGCCTCGATCCGGGCCATGGTCTCCGCTGCGACACAGAGTCCAGCCAGGATGATGTCAGCGCGCTCCGGGTTGAGGCCGGGGATCGTGGTTCGTTCCTGCCTGGTCATCGACAGCATCAGGTCGATGAGGTGTTCGATCTCCTCCCGTGCCACCACGGTACCGTGCACCCGACCCATGAAAGGGAGACCCCGGCCGGCCAGGTGGATGGCTCCCAGGTTGGTGAAGGTGCCACCCGAACCGATCAGCAACGCGCCGCGCCAGTCCCGAACGGGAAGCACTCTTCGAAGTCTGTCTCGCAACGCCGTGCGCAACCGGCGGATGCGCTTCCGTCCCGGACGTTCCCCCAGAAACTCCTCGGTCAGTCGGATGGCGCCGAACGGGAGGGAAACGAGGCGCTCCACCACGCCATCGGCACTCATGGCCAGTTCCAGCGATCCACCCCCTATGTCCATCACGACAGCCCGCCTCAGTCCGAGGTCGAAGTGGGCCAGGGCGGACCGAAAGGACAGCCGCGCCTCGTCCTCGCCCTGGAGAAGGCGGACCCGGAGCCCTGTGGTTTCCCGAACGAGCCTCAGAAACTCCCTGCGGTTTCCCGCGTCGCGTACCGCACTGGTGGCCACAGCGTGAATTCGCACAGCGCCAAGCTGGCGAGCCAGCGTGGCCATCCGTCCCAGCGCTTCCAGCGCCTCAGCCATGGACGCTTCGGAGAGTCGGCCGGTACCGGCCAAACCTGTTCCAAGCCGGGGTGCCGCCTTCATCTCGTCGACTATCCGGATCTTGCCGTCCGCGGAGACATCGGCAACGATCTGTCGGACGGAATTGGACCCGATATCGATCGCCGCCAGTCGCACCGCTTCCTGAGCGCGCGCGGTCCCGCGGGGAAAGTCCAGAATCTTCGCTGCGGTTCCCGTCATGGAGAATGCCGCCAGCAGCCGGCGTCGATCCTCGGCCCTGTGTCAGGGACCGAAGCTGTCGGGGAGGGTGTCGGGAATAGGCCAGCGGGCACGGAAGTAATCGTCTCTCAGAAGTCGTTGGCAGGGGAACCTGTCTGTTGCAAGCTTGGGGAGGAGACCCACCTGGTCAATGGATTTTTCTCGCCGGTTTCCCATTCAAGGGGAGTGCCCGCCACGGATGGAATCCGTGACGTGGGATCGCCTGCGCTCTCCTGGAGCATTCACCCGCGGCCGTCACGGACACATGAATGACGAGGTACTGCCGGACGTGGGAATGGTTGCAGCACGTATCCGTGATGAACTGGCATTGAAGCAGCCGGTACTGGGTGTCATCCTGGGATCAGGGCTGGGAACCATCGTGCCGCGAATGAGGCAGGCTCGCAGCCTGCCTTACGATGCGCTTCCGGGTTTCTTCCAACCGTTGGTACAGGGACACGAAGGAAGACTCATCGCGGGTAGCCTGGGCGGGCGGAGTGTAGTGGTGCTTTCGGGGCGTTCCCACGTGTACGAGGGGTACGACCCGGCGGTGTCCGCCTTTCCGGTGAGGGTACTCCACGCACTGGGTGTGCCAAGGCTGCTGGTGACCAATGCGGCGGGTTCGCTGCGGGCATATCTGCCACCGGGTCGTCTGATGGTCATTCGGGATCAGATCAACCTGTCATGGCGGAACCCACTCACCGGACCCGTCGCTGAAGGTGCCGATCGCTTTCCGGAGATGTCCGACCCGTATGAACCCAGCCTGCGTTCACTCCTGCACGAGGCGGCAGCATCCGGTGGCATCCTGCTCGGCGAGGGTGTCTATTGTGGGGTCCTGGGGCCCGGCTATGAAACCCGTGCGGAAGTGCGGATGCTGATGGCGATGGGCGGCGATGCCGTGGGCATGTCAACGGTGCACGAGGTGATCGTGGCACGCTCGCTGGGAATGACCGTTGCCGGGGTGAGCTGCATAACGAACTACGCGGCGGGGCTCGCGGAAGAATCAGCAGGCCACGACGAGGTCCTGGCCGCAGCCAGGAGCATAGGGGATTCGTTCCGACGCCTGGTGACCCGGTTCATCCGTACTCTCCCCACTTCCTCTAGGTCTCCCGCCGCTCCCTGATCCGCCGCCTCTTCTTGCTCCCCGCTTCCCGCTTCCCGCTTCCCGCTTCCCGGTTCAAAAGGCCAGGCCGATCGCGACCGGCATGAACGTGTAGTTCGTGTCGTCCAGCTTCACGCCGTGATAGCGCCCCTCCAGGAACACACTCGCCCCTCCCATGCGGATTCGCATGCCGGCACCGGCGTTGAAGCCCGGTTTGGTTTCAGAAAGGCTCATCTCCACACCCGCTTGGGAAATGGTCGGCTTGATCTGATACAGCCCGCCACCTGCCACGAGGTACCAGCCGATCAGGCCCCCTTTCGGCATGACCTCCATCACCCCTGCCACGCCCATGTACAGCGTGCTCCAGTACCCGGTGGTCGAGGGATCCGCGCCCAGTTCAGAGAGGAGCGCCTCCTTCATGTCGTTCCGGTGATACGACAGCTCACCGCGTACACCCATGAGCGCGCCTCCAGGCCTGTACTGAAGGAACCCGCCGATATTCATGCCCGGCCTGTTGTCGAGCCCGAAATCCCCTGTCGGATAACTTTGGCCACCGCCGAAACCGACCAGCACGGGCCGTTGCGCAGCGGCGGGCAGGGTCAGGGAGAGCAGACCAAGGAAGGCACCGGCCAGCGGAGTGAGGCGTCGCGTCAGCATGGAGAATGATCTGGAAGGTGGATGGGGATGAGTATCGGGTGAGCATCTCCCTCACTCGCACGACTGTCCCTTCGATTCGCAACCACACGGCTCCGGGTCGTGCTGCGGTACACCGCCGATCGGTGGTCCGGCGCACGGAGAACGTCACTCACGGTGACACGCGGCACACGGGGACACCCTACACAAGGCATATTTCAGTGGAACACCATTCCCCTTCCATCCATCCAGGTTGCGACTTCTTTCCCTCGCCCGTGATCTGCGGCGTCGCAAGGCCCGCGAGCGGGATGGCCTTTTCGTCGTGGAAGGTATCCGTTCGGTGGAGGAACTCCTCCGGTCTCCGCTGGAGGTCGTGGGCGCGCTGACTGCTCCCCGGCTGGGAGAATCGTCGAGGGGGGCGGAGCTGATTGCATCCATGACCGGGCGAGGCTGGCCCGTGGTGGCCGTGGACGACCGCGATTTCCGGAGTGCTGCCGAGACCGATTCACCCCAAGGCGTTCTGGCGATGGCGCGGGTTCCCGTAAGGGGTCTTGCGGGACTGGGTGAACGCTCCCCTCTGCGGTTGCTGGTTCTCGACAGCGTGCAGGATCCGGGCAACGTTGGAACACTGGTGCGCACCGCCGCGGCACTTGGCGCCGACGCAACGGTGGCTCTGCCCGGCACGGTTGACCTGTGGAATGCCAAAGTCGTCCGAAGCGCAATGGGCACACACTTCCGTCATCCCGCCTTCCACGCCTCCTGGGAAGAGCTAACCGCGTTCCTGCGTGACCATCAGGTGCCGCTCTGGGCGGCGGACACGCGTGGCGAGGAGATCGGTTCCGGTCGACCAGCCCGCTTGGCGCTGGCGGTCGGGAATGAGGGCAGCGGCCTGTCGGTTCCCGTGAGGGCGGCAGCCGACCGTATTGTTTCGCTCCCGTTGAGCGGATCGGTGGAGTCCCTGAATGTTGCGGTGGCGGCGGGGATCCTGCTGCACGCACTTCGACCGTGATTACCTGGCCAGTCCTGGCGCTTGCCTTCGTCGCCGGCGCGGCAGTCGGTTCATTCCTGAACGTCTGCATCGCCCGATGGCCGCACGACCTGTCGGTGGTCCGACCGGCCTCGCGATGCCCCCGCTGCGGCACACCCATCGAGTGGCACGACAACGTGCCAGTCCTGGGCTGGCTGTGGCTGCGTGGTCGTTGCCGGGCGTGTCACGAACGGATATCACCCGAGTATCCCATCGTGGAACTCATCGTGGCACTCGGTTGGGCCATCTCCATTTGGGCATACGGTCCCGGCTTCACGGCGCTTCGTGTCGCGGTTTTCGGAACTACGCTGCTGGGGATCGCGATTACCGATGCCCGCCACTATCTGATTCCTGATGGCTTCACGGTCTTTGGTCTCGTTTTCGTTCTTGCGACCAGCCTGTACAGCGGATTCGTGGGGGAGCTGTCTCCGTTCGCCATGCCATGGGAGGCGGTGGTCGGGGCCTGTACGGGCGCCGGCGCGATTGCGATAGTTGGCTGGCTGGGTGAGGTCGTGCTGAAGCGCGAGGCCATGGGTTTCGGAGACGTGACTCTCATGGCGGTGGTGGGAGCAGCACTCGGCCCGGCTCGTGCTCTGATGGTGGTCTTCCTGGCTGCGGGGATCGGGGCGGTGACGTTCATTCTGGTGGTGTACCCGTGGATTCGGCTGCGAGGGGGACGAGGCGGAGGTGACCCCCAGATCGAGCTCCCACTGGCGAGATTGAAACCCGGCATGCCCCTGGTGCCGTTTGGAGTATTCCTTGCGCCTGCTGCGCTGCTGACATTGGTTGTCGGTCAACGGCTCCTGGATTGGTATCTGATCCTTCTGATGCCTGTATCGTGACGGAAGAAGACGAATCGCGGCCCATTGCGGGTATTCTGTCGAGGTTTACGCGCGATCTGACGCTGGACGCGCAGGCCGGTCGGCTGGAGCCGGTGCAGGCGCGTGTCGGGGAGATCTCGCGGGTCATCGACATTCTGTTGCGCCAGGGGAAGAACAACGCGGCCCTGGTGGGGCCCGCGGGTGTGGGGAAGACCGCCATTGCTGAAGGACTGGCTCAGAGACTGATCAGTGGGGATGTCCCGCTGTCGCTGCGCCATACCCGGCTGCTCGCCGTCGATCATGTCGCGCTCCTGGCCGGGACCACTTACCGTGGCCAGTACGAGGATCGGATCCGTGCCCTGGTGGAGGAGACCAGTTCCCGGCCTGATGTCGTGCTGTTCGTCGACGAACTCCACAACCTCATAGGGCAGGGAACCGCCATGGGTGTCGCGATGGATGCTGCCAACATGTTGAAGCCCGCCCTCGTCAGGGGAGATTTTCGCGTGATTGGCGCCACCACCGACGAGGAGTACGACCGGTGGATCCGCGGCGATCCGGCACTGGAGCGCCGTTTCCAGCGTGTTACGGTGCGCGAGCTTTCCTCGGAGGAGACGCTTGGTGTGCTCCGCGCGAGGCAGCACCGTCTGGAACGGCATCACAACGTGGTCATCTCGGAGGAATCGTTGCGGGCCGCGGTCGATCTCACGGACGCCCATCTCAACGACCGGCGTCGCCCCGATCGTGCCATCGATGCTCTGGACGAAGCGTGCGCCCATACGCATGCCGTCGCCCGGTACTCAGCCCGGGCGGAGGAGTTGATCCGCCGGCGCCGCGATCTTCTGCGCCAGTCGGCTGCCCGCGCCCACCAGGCCGTGCCGGAGCGCGTATCGATGCCGGCGGCGGATCCGATCGACAGTGGCTTTGCTGCGCTGGCTCAGTTCGGAGCAGAACTGGAGTCCATCATACTGGGTCCGCCAAGACGGCCGGAACCGGTCAGGGCATCGGCACCCATATCGTCGGAAGTGGCCGGTGAGCCTGCTGCGGCGCCGCCGGAGGAAAGGGCAATCCCGGCCACGCTGGGGGCAGTGGAGACGGAGCTGTCGGAGACCCTGATGCAGGAAGGAATCGTGGTGAGAGGAATCGATGTGGCGCGGGTCGTAGCGGTCGCCACCGGCAGGGAGGTCACATGGGCGGCGTGAGTTGGAGACGTTCTGCCCGGTGGTGTCGCCCATGGGCGGCCATAGGCGTCGTTGCGATGGGGATGCTCGCCTGTGGCGGGGACGACAACGGCCAAAGCGGTCCTTATGCCCGGCGAGTGAGGGATGCCATCCCCAAAATCGAGAAGGCAACCGGGCTCACCTTCAAGACGCCACCGCGTCTCGAAGCGCAGCCGCGTGATTCCGTTCGCGCCTTCCTGGAGCGGCGTTTCGAAGAGGACATGCCCCAGAGCGAACTGTCCGGTGTGGAGCGCGTCTACAAACTCTTCGGTCTGATTCCTGCCGGAATGGATCTGCGAAGGTTCATGCTCGATCTCCTCACCGAGCAGGTAGCGGGGTACTACGATCCCGCCCGGAAGGTCCTGTTCGTCGTGGAGGGAGGAGACAAGACGATCACTGGCATAACCATCTCGCATGAACTGGTTCACGCGCTGCAGGATCAGTACTTCAATCTGGACTCGCTGCAGAATGCCCGGAGCGACAACGACCGTCTGACTGCAGGGCAATCGGTCATCGAGGGGCAGGCGACGCTGGAGCAGATCCGCTCCATGATCGGAGGAGACAACACCGCGGCCATCCCGGGTGGCTGGGACCGCGTCCGCCAGTTGATCCGTGAATCCCAGGGCTCGATGCCCATCTTTGCTTCGGCGCCGACCATCCTGCAGGAGACCCTGATCTTCCCCTACCTGACCGGTGCGGAGTTCATGCGCCGTTACCGGGAGGAGCGGCCGGGACGGTCGATCTTCGATGAGATGCCGACCTCCACGGAGCAGTTGATGCACCCCGATCGGTACTTTCAGTCGCGGGACGATCCCACGACCGTCGAGTTGCCCGAGCCCTCGTCGGGCTCGGCGGTGTACGAGAACGATCTGGGTGAGTTCGAGACTCGCGTCCTGCTCTTCGAGTACCTCAGGGACCAGTCCGCGGCGGTGCGGGGAGCCGCCGGGTGGGATGGCGATCGCTACCAGTTGGTGGAGACCTCCAGGGGTGACGGTCTCGTGTGGGTCACCGTGTGGGATTCTCCGATCGATGCCGCCGAGTTCTTCGATCTGATGGAAACGGCACTCGCCAATCGCTTCAATGCGATCCGCTCCGGTTCGGGTACCCAGACGAGGCGTACGTACAGGACGGAAGATCGCACGTTCATGCTCTCGTTGGGTGACGCCCGGAAACGTCCGGTGGTGCTGTTCGTGGATGTGCCGTCCGGGGTCTCCCCGCTCCTGACGGACTTCTCCCGTATCACTCTCCGGGAGTAGTGTGAGCGGGGGGTCGGGTACGACGAGGGCGGGCCCGGCGCGACCGGCTTCAGCTAACACGCCCGCTACCGTCCCGTTCTCGCAACCTCTCAGCACGCGCCCCGGCGACGAGGCCGAACGGGAGCGTGCGCTGTGGCGCATGAAAGCCTGGGCGACCGGCCTCCTGATACTGGCCACCATCGTATTCGTGGTGGCGAAGCTGCTGGTGGACCGTCATCCATGGCTCGCCATCGTAGTTGCCACCGCTGAAGCGTCCATGGTGGGTGCCCTGGCCGACTGGTTTGCGGTTACTGCACTCTTCCGTCATCCCATGGGGCTTCCGATTCCCCACACGGCCATCATTCCGGCGAGAAAGGACCGGGTGGGAATCACGTTGGGCCTTTTCGTGCAGCGCAACTTCCTCAACAGGGAAGTCATCGCCATGCGACTGGCAACTCTCCGTCCCGCGGAGCGACTGGCGGGCTGGCTGATGGAGCCGGAGTCAGCGCGAACGGTAGCGCGTCAGGTTGCCCGGGGAGTCTCGGCGGGGGCCAGCGTGCTGCGGGATGACGATGTGGATGCCCTGATCGGGAATGCCATCATGGGTCGTGTGCGACAGACACCCGTGGCCCCCCTGATAGGGCGGTTTCTGGCGCTGCTAACCGCGGACAACCGGCACCAGGCGCTGCTCGACCAGGTCATCCGGCTCACCGCGAAGGGTCTGTCCGAGAATCAGGATCTCATTCGTGAACGGGTGGACAGGGAGACACCGTGGTGGGTGCCGGGAGCGGTGGACGACAGGATCACGAAGCGGATCGTCGAGGCGCTCGAGGCCACCATGCGGGATGTGGAGTCGAATCCCGAGCATCCCCTGCGCCTCAGATTCGACGCCGCCATCGACGATTTCATCGTCCGCCTGCAGGCGTCGCCGGACGTGATCCTCCGTGCCGAGAAGATCAAGGAGGAGGTCTTGAGCGCGCAGGCTGTGCGGCAGCTTTCGGGTGCCATCTGGCGGGATGCCAAGGCCGCGTTGTCGCGTTATGCGGAGTCGCCTGACGAGGTGAACACCGAAGCCATCGAGCGCGGGCTGAGGGGCGTGGGGCAGGCGGTCCTCTCGGACCCGGAATTGATGGAGAAGATCGACAGGTGGATCGTGGAGGCGGCCATCGCCGTGATCGAACGCTACCAGGACGAAGTGGGTGAACTCATCGCCACCACGGTGAAGCGCTGGGATCCGGTGGCCACGTCGCGGCGTATCGAACTCGCCATCGGCCGGGATCTGCAATTCATCCGGATCAACGGAACCCTCGTGGGTGGTCTGGCGGGCATGCTCCTGTATCTGATCGGCAAGGCGTTCTGATTCTCATGGCGCTCATCCGCCCGCGTCGGCGGTCCGGACCAGCTCCATCACGCGTCGATTCAGGGGGGTTGTCTCCCCGATGGTTCTGGACCATCCTGAGCCATGGTCGTAGGTTGCGTCGCACCGGTCTCCCGATGAAACCGGCACCCTGCGATTACTGGAGGTTACATGTCCCGTCCCGTTTCCCGTCTGCTCGTTCTCCTGGCCACTCTGGGTACTGCGTGCAGCAGCGAGCCCAAGGCCGCTGTGACGGTCACCATCGACAGCCCTGCAGAGGGCGATACGGTCACCGGGAATGCCGTGCACGTGATGCTGGGGATCAGCGGGATCGAGCTGGCTCCGGTCACCGAGGGCCGGGCCGGTACCGCGCACCATCACCTTTATCTCGACACCGACCTCCCGTCGACCGAAGATGCCATTCCAGCCGGCGTTCCCAACATCATCCACCTGGGGCTGGGGCAGAGCGAGTACCACTGGGCGAATGTGTTGCCCGGAGCGCACCGGATCATTGCGGTACCCGCGGATCCGGCACACGTACCTCTCCAGCCGTTCGTGGCGGACACCGTGAACTTCGTGGTCGTGGCGCCCCAGGATACTTCCGGAACGAAGTGAGACCGGCATCCCGACGCAAGATGGACGATTGTCGCGTCAGGTTTCCGTCACGGGGGCAATCTTCAGGAACTGAAACGCGAGGTTGGATACCAGACAGTACGACGCAAAGTAGTAGAAGCCGCTGCCGGGGATCCCGTCCAGGTTGTCCGTACCTCTGGCGGCCAGCATCGCGATGAAGACGCCGACGGCGAAGACATCAGCCATGGCCCACTTGCTCAGGGAGCGTACCGCCAGAAACAAGCGGTAACGCGCCCTGTCATTGCGCAGGGCAAGGACTGTGACGTGCGCCAGGGCCTTCAGGAAAGGGACGGTGACACTGAAGACGAGAATCAGGCCAGCGACGAAGTCATAGCCGGATTCATGCAGCGACCGCGCGGCCTGCAGCACGCTTTGCGTCTGATGAAAGATTTCCTGTTTCAAACCCAGCATGTCGATGGAAACGGAAATGGTCAGTACCGGCTGTGTCAGGCCCGGTATCAGGAGGGCCAGCGCTGCCATTGTGAGCAGCAGGGAGATCGTGTTCCTTGCGGACATGGAGAACGCGGGAAGAGGAAAGTGGGAAGAGGGAAGCGTTCGATACCGGTAAAGCATATGCTGCTGCTGGCCACCCTGACTGCCACCCTGCTGAGCGCGCAGGAGCCTGGCGAGGAAGTTCTCGCGCGGGAACTGGAACGGATCTGCGACGCCGCGGTTGCCGACCCCCGTCCCTCCACCTTGCAGGTTCTGACCGCACGGCTCTCATCGGATTCCGGATCGGCCAGATGGTTCCTGGAGGGGTGTCAGGGTCTCGTGGCCGGTGACTGGGGTAAGGCGGGAGCGGCGTTCGAGCGTGCAACGCAGGCCAGCCCCGGTGTCGCGATCTATCACTTCTGGTTCGGGCGGGCCACCGGCGAACAGACGCAGAGGGCCAACATTTTTCGCAAGCCGGGGCTGGCGCGACGAACCAGGGCTGAGTTCGAGAGGGCGATCGCGATCGACTCCAGCTACATACCGGCGCGCGAGGGGCTGCTGCGCTACTACCTGGCCGCACCAGGCATGTTCGGTGGCAGCGTCAGCCGGGCGCGGGAGCAGGCCGATGTCATTCGGCGGCTCGATCCCTACCGGGGCGGTCTGGCGTTCGCAACCATTTCCCGCGCGGAACACGACACCGTCGCCGTCGTGGCTGTCCTCGAAGAACTCACCCGGCAGTTTCCGGACAGTGTCGTACCGCGTCTGGAACTGGCGGAGCTGCGCCTGACGATGAAAGAGTGGTCGCTGGCCTGGGTGATGATAGATGAGGCCGGGCGACTCGCGCCCACGCGACCAGCCGTCCGGTTTCTGGTGGGGCGGGCGGCGTCCGAGAGCGGAGAGCAGCTCGATCGGGGCGAAGCGGCCCTGAACATATGGCTGCAGGAGGCATCTCCGCCTGACGATCCCTCCCTGGCACCGGGCTACTATCACCTCGGCTGCATAGCCGAACGCCGCGGCGACTCCATAAAGGCCCAGCGCGCGTACGAGGCTGCCCTCAGGATCGATCGGGGATTCACACCTGCAAGGGACGCCCTGGCGCGCCTGAAGAAGGGTTGGCGGGAGGCATAGCGAAAAGGTCACTTCAGCGGGCTGCGCCTGACGGTCCTGTGGATCGCCGCCAGAGTGGTTGGATCGCCGCCAGAGTGGCTCTGAGTTCCCTTGGTCCCAGGGTGGGTCTCCCCGTCACTCCCGCGTCAGGCCGGAGGCGCTGAGCCGGGATGGACCTCGATTACCGGTCTGCCTGATGGTGGTGTCTTGCGCGCGTCCACATCGGCGACCGTTTGGTCGGCGTACTCCGGACGGGGCAGGAGGGCATGGCGGATAACGTCATCCATGGTGCCCACGAACGTAAACACCATGTGTTCCTTCACTTCGTCCGGAATGTCACGCAGATCCTTCTGATTCCCCTTGGGGAGAAGGACTTCCCGCAGGCCCGCTCGATAGGCGGCCAGGGTCTTTTCCTTTACGCCACCGATCTCCAGCACCTTCCCTCTCAGGGTGACTTCACCTGTCATGGCCAGGTCGCGGCGGACCGGGCGCCGGGAGAGCACGCTCGCTATGGCCAGCGTCACCGCCACACCTGCGCTGGGGCCATCCTTGGGCACCGAGCCCGCCGGGAAGTGAATGTGCAGGTCGGTTTCCTTGAACTCCTTCTCCGCGGCACCAAGGGCCATGGAGCGCGACCGGACGAAGGAATACGCCGCGTCCACCGATTCGCGCATCACATCACCCAGCTGACCCGTCACCGTCAGCTTTCCAGTGCCCGGCATGCGGAGGGCCTCGATGGTCATGATGTCACCGCCGGTCGATGTCCAGGCCAGTCCGGTTACGGCGCCAACTTCGGGATCCTGCTCCGCCTCTTCCGCCTGATACCTGGGAGTGCCGAGGACTTCCTCCACCTTCTCGTTGTCGATTACCCAGGCTCCCTCTTCTCCTTCGGCCTTGGCACGGGCCCTCTTTCTCATGAGCGAAGCCACGTTGCGTTCGAAGTTGCGCAGGCCCGCCTCACGGGAGTATCGGTTGGAGATGAAGCCCAGCACCTCGTCCGTGAACTGGATGTCCTTGTCCGTTATCCCGTGTTCTTCGAGCAACTGTGGAATGAGATACCGCCAGGCGATTTCCACCTTTTCCTCGACCGTGTAGCCCGCGATCCGGATGACTTCCATGCGGTCCCGGAGCGGAGCCGGAATGTCGAAGAGATTGTTGGCAGTGCAGATAAAGAGCACCGAGGAGAGGTCGAACTGCAGATTCAGGTAGTGATCCACGAAGTCGTGGTTCTGTGCCGGATCCAGCACCTCGAGCATCGCGGCCGTGGGGTCACCGGATGCGCCGCCGCCGGCCATCTTGTCGATTTCGTCGATCATCATGACCGGATCGCGCACGCCCACGCGACGCAGCGCCTGGATCAGCAACCCGGGCATGGCGCCCACGTAGGTTCGCCGGTGACCGCGGATTTCCGCCTCGTCCCGTACCCCACCCACGGCTATGCGATAGAAGCCGCGCCCGATCGATTTCGCGATGGCCGCACCCAACGATGTCTTTCCGGTTCCCGGTGGGCCGACGAAGCAGAGAATGGGCCCGTGCGGATCACCGCCGCGAAGCTTTCGGACGGCCAGGTACTCGATGATCCGCTCCTTGGCCTCCTTGAGGCCATAGTGTCGCCCGTCCAGCGCGTCTTCCACCGCCTTCAGCTCTATCTCCTCACTGCCTGTCTTGCGGCTCCAGGGGAGCGCCAGAATCCAGTCGAGATAGGTCCGGATCACCTGGTACTCGGATGAAGCCGGCGAGAGCATGCGGAGCCGCTCCACTTCGCGACGGGCTTCCTGGCCAACGCGCTCGGGGAGATTCGCTTCGTCGATCTTCTTCAGGATCTCCACGGCCTCTTTTTCGCCCGGATCGGTCTCGCCCAGCTCCGTCTGGATGGCGCGCAACTGCTGGCGCAGGTAGAACTCCCGCTGATGCTGCTCGATCTTCACCTCGGTCGTGCGCTTCACGTCTTCCATGACCCGGGCGCGGCCCACTTCCCGCTCCAGGCGTGACAGGATGAAGCTCAGGCGCTGACCGACGTCCAGCCGCTGCAGCACTTCGTCCTTGTCCGCGATCCGGAAGTTCATGTTGGTCGCCGCCAGGTCCGCAAACCTGCCCGGGTCGGAGACGTTCATCTTCAGGATCTGCGGGACCTCGTCAGGTATGCGATCGATGAGGTTCGCCAGTGTTTCAGCGGCTGCCACGATGCGAGCCACCAGGTCGTCCAGGTCCGAAGGGTCCGCCGGTGTCTCCCGGGCCGGCTTGACGGAAGCGACCAGGTAGGGCTCAGTGCGCTGGATGGATTCGATGGTTATCCGGCGAAGTCCCTGCAGAGTGATCTGGACCGTGTCACCCGGGAGGTTGATGCGTTCGTGCACCCGGGCGGCCACTCCCACTCGCCCGACGAACTTCTCGGCGTCCAGCGCCTCATCCGCTTCGCCACCGGCCACAACCAGTCCCACGACCAATCCCGAATCCTCGTTGTCCCGCAGGAGGGCGAGATTCTCGGGTGCGCCCATTTGAACCGCGATCGTGCCCAGCGGATACACGATCGTGGACCGCAGGGCCATGAGCGGGAGCGTCGGGGGCAACTCGGCGCCCAGAATCTCGTCGCGGCGTTGAATACGAGGCATGTGGAGCTTCAGAGGTTATCGCGCCTTCAGCAGACCACCGCCCACCCGGCCAGCCGCAAGTACGCTCGAGTCAGTATCGGCTGCAAAGTAACTATCACCTTCATCCCCACTTCCCGCTTCCCCCTTCCCGCTTCCCGCATTCAGGATCTGGCAGTTCGGCCCCGCTCCGGTTAATGTAAACGGCTATGTTCGATGAGCTTTCGGACAAGGTTTCCGGCGTCTTCTCGAAGCTCCGCAGCCGTGGTGTACTGACCGAGTCAGACATCAAGGACGGGCTGCGGGAAATGCGTCGCGTCCTGCTGGAGGCTGACGTGTCCTTCCAGCTCACGCGGACCTTTCTGGAGAATGTCGAGAAGAAAGCGGTCGGACTGTCCGCCATCAAGACCGTCCAGCCGGCCCAGCAGCTCGTCAAGATCGTGCATGACGAGCTTACCTCCATGCTGGGCGAGCGTCGCGAAGGTATCCGGTTCAGCAGCGTTCCCCCGACCATCATCATGCTGGTGGGGCTGCAGGGTTCCGGAAAGACGACCACTGCCGCCAAGCTGGCCCGCCGGCTGAAGAATGAGGGACGTCCCACCCGGCTGGTGGCGGCCGACGTCTATCGCCCGGCTGCGATAGATCAGCTCGAGACTCTGGGGCAGTCACTGGATGTGCCCGTGCATGCTGATCGCTCCACGAAGGATGTGGTGAGGATAGCCCGCGCCGGAATCGAGGAAGCCAGGAGAGCCCGGGATCGCGTCGTCCTGCTGGATACGGCGGGACGACTGCAGATCGACGACCAGATGATGGCGGAACTCGTCCGCCTGCGGGATGAGGTGCATCCCGACGAGATACTCCTGGTCGCGGACGGCATGACGGGACAGGACGCCGTGAGGATAGCGCAGGGTTTCAACGACGCCCTGGGTGTCACGGGAGTGGTGCTCACCAAGATGGATGGTGATGCCCGCGGAGGCGCCGCGCTGTCGATCTACGGCACCACCAGGAAGCCCATCAAGTATGTCGGGGTGGGTGAGAAGCCCGAGGCGCTGGAGGAGTTCCACCCCGAGAGAATGGCCGGCCGGATCCTCCAGATGGGTGATATCGTCTCGCTGGTGGAGAAGGCCCAGGAAGCCTTCGATGCCGCCGAGGCGAAAAAGCTGGAGAAGAAGGTGCGGAAGGAAGGAGTGGATCTGCAGGACTTCCTGACGGCCATGAAGCAGATGCAGAAGCTGGGGCCTCTGGAGGGGTTGCTGAAGATGCTCCCCGGGGTGAACGCGAAGATGCTGAAGCAGGCGAACACCGACCCGAAGCGGATGCGGCATGTGGAGGCCATCGTGCTGAGCATGACGCCGGCGGAGCGCAAGACGCCAGGGATCATCAACGGCTCACGCCGCGCGCGGATCGCCAGGGGTGCGGGTCGTCCCATAAATGAGGTGAACCGGCTCCTGGACCAGTTCCGGGAGATGCAGAAGATGATGAAGAAGGCCGCCGCTGGCGGCAGGCCGGGGAGATGGGGAGGAATCGCATGACACCGTGCTTCCGCTCCCCCCTTCCCGCATCACGGGTGCGCGCCGGAAATCCCGGTGGCGCGAAGAGCCCGGATACGCAGTACCAACCGCTTGACTGAGGAAAACAATCATGGCAGTTCGCATTCGTCTCCGTCGCGTCGGCCGCAAGAAGCAGCCACACTACCGCATCGTGGTCGCTGAAAGCACCATGCCCCGGGATGGCCGCTTCATAGAGATCATCGGCCACTACCATCCTCGTCAGGCGGACGCCAACCTCGATGTGAACGTCGACCGCGCCCATCACTGGCTGGACAACGGTGCGCTCCCGTCGGACACCGTTCGTTCCCTCCTGCGTCGCGCCGGTGTGTTGAAGACGCGTCACGAAGCACGCCTGGCGAAAAAGCTGCAGGCTGCAGCCGTTCCGCTCCCCGCGCCTGAGGCCGAGTAGGCAGGACATCGGAGGTCGCCATGCCGGACGAGGTCCCGGCGCTCGTGCTGGTTGGCCGCGTGCGCCGCTCTCACGGTGTACACGGCGTGGTTGTGGTGCAGATCCTGGCGGATTCCCCCGAACTGATATTCGTTCCGGGACGCAGACTGTTGGGTGAATCCGACCGGTCCGGGGGAGGATTCGGCACCACGGAGTTGCACGTCGTGTGGGCCGAGCCGTTTCAGGACGGACTAAGGGTCAGGTTCGAAGAGATCGCTGAGCGTGACGTGGCAGACTCGTTGCGCGGACTCGGGCTCCTGCTGCCTCGGCAGGAACTCCCGGAGCCGGACTCCGCGAGAGGGACGCCGGGCGATCTCATTGGTTTGCTGGCGGTGCGGGAAAATGGTGATGCCATCGGCACGGTTACGGCGTACTATGAACTCCCCCATGACCTCCTGTTCGAGGTGACACGAACCGAAGGCGGAACGGTCCTCATTCCATACCGGGAGGAGTTCGTGAGCCGGCTGGACGCCGAAAACCGGGAGATCGTGATCTCTCCACCTGAGGGGCTGCTGTGAGGGGTGGGCCGCCATTGGTCGGTGGTTGGGCCATGATTCCACGGGCCGCTTTCGGGCCAACCGCGAACGCGTCGTGCGACATCCGGTATCAGGGGGGATGGCAGTGACCCTGCGCATCAACTTGGTGACCATCTTCCCGGAGTACTTCCGCGGGCCGCTCTCGCTATCCATCCCGGCGCGGGCGGCAGCTGCTGGTGTCGTTGAATACCGCGTCGTGGACCTGCGAGACTTCACTCACGATCGCCACCGCACGGTGGACGACTATCCCTATGGCGGTGGCGCCGGCATGGTCATGAAGCCCGATCCGTTCTTCGAGGCGGTGGAGGATATTGCGCCAGCTGGCCCCATCGTGCTCCTGTCGCCGCGGGGACGGACATTCTGCCAAGATGATGCCAGAAGGTTCGCCCAGGGTGCAGACCTGACTCTCCTGTGCGGACACTACAAGGACGTCGACCAGCGGGTAGCGGATCACCTTGCAACCGAGGAGATCTCCCTTGGTGACTTCGTCCTGAGTGGGGGCGAGCCTGCGGCGCTTGCCGTGGTGGATGCCACTGTCCGCCTTCTTCCCGGCGCGATGTCCGATCGGGCCAGCGCCGAGGGTGATTCGTTCTTCGATCGTGAACTGAGCGCGCCCAGTTATACGCGTCCTCCGGTTTATCGCGGTCATGCGGTCCCGGAAGTCCTCCTGTCGGGGGACCACGCCCGCATAGAGAGGTGGCGCCTGGAAGAGGGGGAGCGGATTTCCCGGGAGCGGCGCCAATGATCCCACCCGGGGCCCGGGGTGAGGGCAGGGGAGTCGTCCGATGACTGGCGCAGCCGGTCACTCCGGGGTAGTGTCTCCCCCAGGTATGCGCAGATACGTCGCTGGTTTCGTGTGCGGTATTTTGCTGGGTGCATGTGGCTCGATCCCCCGGCCGGCGCCGTTCACGACCGGTCTTCTGATGGTGCCTTCCGGCACGCGTGCTCCTTCCAGTTTTCGGGCTGAACTTTTTTCGGGGGAGCAAGGGATAAGGGCTGATCTGCCTCAGGGCTCCCTGGAACTCGACTTTCGTGATTCACGCCGATTCGAGTACCGTCTGATCGTCCGGAACGCGTCGACCACAACGTTCAGCTCACTGGTTCTGGTGGTTTCGCCGGGTAGGGAGGTGGTCCTGGCTTCGGAGCTGGAGCTGCGCGGTTCATATGTACAGGTTCGTGGCACGGGAAGCCTGGCCGGTGACGAGCCTGGGGTGGGTGTGCTGGAGAGCCTCCGCAGGGCTGGGGGGCGATTCGAGGTTCGTCTTCTGCCCGACGCGGGTTCGGGGTCATTGCGCGGGGTTCTGAACGCGAATTAGGGCGGGACTGCCAACCCCCGGGGTTATGCGCGTCCCGCTTCCCGCGTCCCGCTTCCCGCTTCCCGCTTCCCGCTTCCCGCTTCCCGCTTCCCGCTTCCCGCTTCCCGC